>CAWFYA010000003.1:0-82266 GCA_963819965.1 uncultured beta proteobacterium | reverse complement strand
CCAAACAATCAAGGGCTTGCCGCGAGGCGAGCCCTTTCATTTTGTGGACTGTGACCAATTTGTGCCCAAAGTCTCGGGCACAACGGTCAACGGGCGGCACAATTTCTCGGCATAGGGCGCCAGATGATCCGCGGCCAGATGCGCGTATCGCCGCACCATCTCCGCGCTCGACCAGCCTCCCATTTCCTGCAACGCAAAGAGTGGCGTGCCTGCCTGTACGTGCCAACTCGCCCAGGTGTGACGCAGATCGTGCCAGCGGAAGTCCTCAATGCCGGCCCTATTCAGCGCCGCGTACCACGCCTTGGTACTGACTTGCGTGATGCGCGTACCTCGAAAGCTGAACACATACAGCGGATGCGACCCCAGGCGATGCCGCAGCAACAGCACTGCGTCGGTATTGAGCGGCACCGGAATGGCGCGCCGCGACTTCGCCTGATCGGGATGAATCCACGCTACCCGTCGTACTAAGTCCACTTGCGTCCACTGCAACCCGGTGACATTGGCCGCGCGCAGGCCGGTCGCCAAGGTGAAGCTCGCCATGCCGGCAAGGTGCTTCGGGAGCGCGGCAATCAAACGCTGCGCTGCCTCCGGGCGCAGAAAACGAATGCGCCGCACCGGCTGCTCGCCTGGAGTGCCGTAGCGACTCCAGTGGATAGCTGCGAGCACGGGACACCACATCCCGTTGTGTGCGGTTGCTTTGTTGCTCGCCAGCGCCGCACGGCGCTTGTCTTGGCGTCGCGCGGCGTACCTCAAGGGAACGGCCGGCGCGAAAGTCCTTGGCCCAAGACTCGGGGGGCGCAGCAGCAGGCGCGTGGGACGATCCGTGGGGCGGATCTGGCGGCAACCGGCGTTGCGCCGGTCGGAGGGAGCGTGAACCTGGCCAGAGAGGCCGTCACGTGGTTTTGAGCGCTGCGTCACGCGACGAAATGCCGCGCAGATGCAGACAGGCCGCCATGGCGCGCGTACGTCACTAGCGGTGGCCCGCTAGTAACGACGCGTGCTGGGCCAGGGGAGTTGGCGCAGCGCGCCGGCCATAGGGTGGGCGCAGCACGCAGCTGCGGCAAACGAATGGCGGTCGCTTGCGCCTATCACCATCGACACCGGGACGCGCGTGGACGAACGCCCGCAGGCAGCCCCAATGTCGCGACTTCACACCGCGCGGCGCAAGGCCGTTAGTGGTCGCGCCAGGGCAGCACACTTCCGCGTTGATGCAGAACGGCCGCAGCGCGACTTCGACTTAACCTCAGGCCCGCAAGGGCCCGCCGTCTTTCAGAGGCAGGACGGCATTCGGCGCCGATTGCTCGGCAAAGGGCGACGCTTAAGGAGCGTCATTCCGGCCTGACGTGGCCAACGTACTGCAACAAACCAAAAGGGGCGCCGCCCGTCATGGGCGGCATGGTTCGCACTGTCGCCCCGGGCGACAGTCGCTGTCCATCGGAAAACGAATAGTTGTATCTGCGACTTTTCGAGTACCCGGTCATGGGCGCCGTCGGTGCCCCTGCTTGAAGGTCGCTGACCGGCCAACCGCGGACCTTCGCGTATTTCTCCGAAAGCGGTCACTCGCGCCTAGAATCTCGTTATTTGGCCGGTGGCTCGCCTCCACGAGAAGCTATCCTGATGTTCGGCGACATTCTGGCATTGCCTCACGCGTCAATCGTAAGGAGAAGGCCGATGCAAAGCGTCGTGGTCCGACTCGTCGCCCTGGGCTCAATATCACTTGCATTTTGCCAAGCGAGTCTGGCCCAAGACTACGACATCGAAATGCCAGGCTTGGCAGCCCCCGCTGCGCTGGTCAGCGAAGGGGTGACGCTTTTTCAGAACGTCCGGGTCTTCGATGGCAAGAGTCCCGCACTTTCGACCCCATCCAATGTGCTGGTGAGGGGCAACATCATTGAGCGCATAACTGCGAGCCCGATCACCGTCGACACGAATGCTAACGTCCGCGTCATTCCGGGGGGAGGGCGCGTGCTGATGCCAGGCCTTATTGACGCGCATTGGCATGCGTTCATGGCGGCCACGCCCCAGCTGGTCCTGATGACCGCCGATCCATCCTATCTAGATCTGTTGGCTGCGCGACAGGCTGAGGCGACGCTGTTGAGGGGCTTCACCACTGTGCGCGACATGGGCGGCCCGGTGTTCGGGCTCAAGCGCGCGATTGACGAAGGCGTCATGATTGGTCCGCGCATCTATCCCTCGGGCGCTTTCATCTCGCAAACGTCAGGCCATGGGGACTTCCGCTTCCTCTTCGAGCTTCCGCGTATGCCCGGCGGTCCACTGAGCCACTCCGAGGTTCAAGGCGTCGCAGCGATCGCCGACAGCCCCGATGAGGTACGGCTGCGCACGCGAGAGCAGTTGAGACAGGGGGCGAGTCAGATCAAGCTCATGGCAGGCGGTGGCGTCAGTTCGCAATACAATCCGATCGAATCAACGCAGTTTACGGAAGCGGAGATCCGTGCCGCGGTCGAAGCCGCCGAGGACTGGGGCACCTATGTGACCGTGCACGCATATACGCCGCGCGCAATCCGACGAGCGGTCGCCGCCGGCGTCATGTGCATCGAACACGGACACCTAATCGACGAACCCACCGCCAAGTTGCTGGCGGACAAGGGCATCTGGTGGAGCTTGCAGCCGCTAACTTATAACGCCGAGGTGTTTGCGCGAATGAGTCCGGTGTCGCAAAGGAAGGCTCTGGAGGTGTTCGCCGGAACAGAGAGCGCCTACAAACTCGCGAAGAAATACAAGATCAAGACGGCTTGGGGATCAGATATTCTGTTCGATGCAGGGGCGGCCAGCCGGCAGGGAGAATATCTCGCCAAGATGGTCCGCTGGTATACGCCTGCAGAAGCGCTCAGGATAGCCACCGCGGACAACGGCGAATTGATGGCCCTTTCCGGATTTATCAATCCCTATCCCGGCAAGCTCGGTGTCGTGGAAGAGGGTGCGCTTGCAGATCTGGTGCTCGTCGACGGCAATCCGTTGGAGAACATCAAGCTTGTCGAAGATCCCGGCAAGAATTTTCTGATCATCATGAAGGATGGCAGAGTCTACAAAAATACAGTGCCCAATTAGCGATCCTCTTACCTAATAAGGTGCCCGACTATGCGGCATTGGCAAGCCCTCGACTAATGTCCGCTCGGCTCAACCCAACTTCCGCAACGGGTCGACTGCCGCCGATGAACTCCCGCCGATTGGGCGCCCCGCAAGCGGACGCCAGCGGACGGAGCGGCGACGATCTACGAAAATTCGTGCAGTTGGCCTCAGATCAAATTTCATTTACTTGAGTTGAGCCAGCGCCACGGTCTCAACCCATACGTTCTCAGATTTGCCCGGTTTGGCGAGCCAAGAATTCAATACGTTAGGTCTGCTCGGACCGACGGACTTCGATTGCGGAACGCCCCGCCTCGCGTTTCGCCCTTTTTCCAAGGCAATCGCGAAGATAGCTCTGTTCGCACCGACGGACTCGATTGCGGAACGCCTCGCCCATCGTTCCGTTCGTCGTGCTTTTCTAGAGCTGCACGCAGTGCGAAGCTGAGCGGTCATGGACGCGGAGTCGGCGTGCTCCCTGCGGCGAGCGTCCCGTCTTCTTTCGGCCAGTTCCAGTCGGTCGCCCTTAGATCCCAATTTGCCGGGAACCAGCCGTTGACGCGGCGCGCGGCGCGCTCACAGGCGATCGACATCCGGCGCGCGCGAGCATTTCGACTTCCGCTCTCGCTCGAGCGCGCACCGATTTCATATCTTTGCGACTTCTACGGCCTGCGCACAAGGCGTTCAGCGCTGGCGACCCGGGCAGGAAGCGCTGGCGGAGGACATCGCCGCCTTGCTCGAACGGCTCAATGCCACAGGGAAGTCGGCGCTGGTCGCGCCGAGCGAATATCTGGAGGTCGCGATCGTCAACGGCTGTGGAGCCGAGACGCGGGATGAACGCGTCTCTGCGTTGTTCGTGCCCGCACGACGGCGAAACAAACGAAACAACACGGGCCCGTCGATGAAATCGACCTGCTGCACGCGCGCTCTAGCCTCACAACTCAACTCCCCCTTCGCGTCAGTTGCAGCCTTCATGCCAAGTCAACCTTCCGCCCCCACAAATTGCGGCCGCCGCTTCTGGGTGCTTGCGGCGCTTTCCCTCGGCCCCGCTGTTGCGACGTCGTTCGCGCGATTCGCCTATGCGCTGATCCTGCCGGCGATGCGCGCCGAGCTTGATCTCAGCTACTCGCAGGCGGGTTCGCTCAACACTGCCAACGCACTTGGCTACCTCGTCGGAGCGTTGCTTTGCAAGCGCTTCGTTCCGCGCCTGGGCAATCGGCGGCTGTTTTCGTTTGGACTGGTCGTGACCGTTCTGGCCTCCTCGGCGCAGGCCTCGCTGAAAGCTTTGGCGAACAGATCGCCCTGCGCGCGGTCGCAGGCATGAGCTCCGCGATGGTCTATATCTCCGGCGCCGTTCTTGTAAGCAATCTATACCCGGATCGGCCGGAGGTCTCGAAGAGTGCGATTGCCGTCTACTTCGCCGGAGCCGGTGCCGGGATCATCATGTCGGGTGTGGGTATTCCATGGCTGCTCGCGACACTCGGTGACTTCGCGTGGCGCAGCGCGTGGCTTGCCATTGGCGGCATTTCGGTGGTTTTCGCCACCGCAAGCACCTGGGCGTCACGCCGGATCACGGAGCCGGCGGCGGGCCCCACGGCCAGACCATGGTCGATGAGCGCATTTCCACGGCGCGCTCGCGAGCTATTTCCTTTTCGGGCTGGGCTACATCGCCTACATGACGTTCGTGATCGCATGGATGGTCTCGCGCGGGGCCTCAGCCGTGAGCGTCGCGCTCACTTGGGGCACGCTCGGTGTTGCTACGATGCTTGCTCCGATCGTCTGGCGCGTGCCGCGGTCACGGTGGTCGACCGCGAAGATGCTCGCCGCGGTGGGCGTAGTGATCAGCATCGGCGCAGCGATACCGCTCTACAGCACGGCGCTGTCCGCGATGATCCTTTCCGCGTTCTTCTTCGGGACGGCGATGTTCTCGGGACCCACCAGCATTACCGATTTAATCAAGACATCGCTCCCGAAGACCGCATGGAGACCCGCAATCGCATTGTTCACCGTCGTGTTCGCGATCGGCCAGTCGATCGGCCCGGTACTCGCCGGATGGATCGCCGAAGCCGCACACTCGCTTAACGCGAGCCTGGCGGCGTCCGTCGTGATCCTGCTGGGAGCAAGCGTCGCAGCGATGTGCCAGCGGGAAAAGACGATCGCACCGGCGCCTCCGATCAGTTCAAAGGTTGCCGTTGGATGATGCGAATCGGCGTCGGATTCCATCCGTTGCCCGCCCGCATCGACAAACCCCTTCATTTCATGCATAGCCGATAAGCGGTGACACGCCGCCAGAGCAATCCGCCGGATTCACCGTTCCGCCGCAGGGCGGGCGCGAGCATGCTGCAGCACGACGGGGTTGACCACATTGATCGGCGTACCGGCGGCGTAAGCCGTGATCTGGGCAAAGATGTCGGCAAACTGAATTTCATACTCGTCACGCGTAACGTAGCCGACGTGCGGCGTGCAGACAACGTTGGACATCGTCAGCAGCGGATGGGTGGGATCACGTAGCGGCTCCTTCTCGAATACGTCCACAGCCGCCATTCCCGGGCGTCCCGCGCGCAGCGCCCCGACGAGCGCACCGGATTCGATCAAGGGAGCGCGGCTCGTGTTGACGAGCAGGGCCGAGGGCTTCATGCGGGCAAGGTCCGCGGCGCTCACGATCCCGCGCGTCGCGTCAACGAGGCGCATGTGTAGCGACAGGACGTCGCTTTCCGCAAAGAACTGTGCCTTGTTCGATGCGGTGCCATAGCCATCGGCACGCGCACGTACGAGCGACTCTTCGCGTGCCCAGACCAGCACGTTCATCCCGAATGCCTTGCCGTAACCGGCAACCACGGCACCGATTCTGCCGTAGCCGAAAATGCCCAGCGTCTTGCCGCGAAGCGTGTGCCAGACGCCCGTCTGCCACACTCCGGTCTTCAGCGCCGCCACCTGCTGGGGAATCTGTCGCATTGCGGCGAGCACGAGCCCCCAGGTCAATTCAGCCGCCGCGTACGACGGCGTGTCGGAGTGCTGGTTCGAGGAAACGATAATGCCGTGTCGAGTGCAGGCGTCGATGTCGATATGCGGGTAGACGCTGCGCTGGCTGATTAGTCTCAGCTTGGGTAGGCGCTCGAGGAGCGGCGCGCGGATTTGCGTGCGCTCGCGGATCAGCACCAGAGCTTCGGTGTCTGCGAGGCGCTGCGCAAGCGCATCGAGGTCCTGGACATGGTCATTCCAGATCGTGACATCGTTTCCGGCGAGCTCACGAAAGCACGCGAGCGTGCGCAACGTATCGAAGTAGTCGTCTAGAATTGTGATCCTCATTACATGGCCTATCGGTGAGTCGCTTATGCGGACGCTCAGGACGCGGCCAACACCAAATCCCGCGTTCGCAGCATCTTAGCTCCCGAGTGGATCTCCGGAACAGGTCGAGAGCGCCCTCTAGCGACTGCTGTCGGCGAGTTTGCCGTGCCCCGGGGCGCCCGTTATCCTTATGGTGCGGGCGACGGCTCGAGTACATCGCCAAGCACATTTTGCCGTTCGCGCAACTCGACCGACTGATCCGCCCGACGAGATCGCCGACGCGATCTGCTTCATGCTGGCCAACTTGGCGGTGAGCGGCGAGTTCTGGGCGGACGCCGGCTGACATCCGCAGGCGTATCGCCTCCTGGCGCCACCCCCCTCCCTCGACAGGCGGCCCGGGCGGGTCAGGAAACCGGCCCCGAGCCCCTGGGGCGGTCCCTGAGGTGCCGCCCGCCGGGTGCGGGCCGCCTCACTCGTCGGAAAGTTGCAGCGGGTTGGGCCGCCGTTTCTCGATCGCCCACTTGAGCAGCGCGGCGCCGCGGTACACGCCGTGGGCGAACTTCCCGTATGCCAGCGTCGCGAACAGCGCCATCACCACGCCGAGATGCAGCGCCAGCAGCAGCACCAGCGCGCCGGTCTCGCGCAGCAGCCATAGCGCGAGGCCGCTGACCGCGGCCAGGAACAGCAGCGCGATGAAGCTGCGGTCCATCGGCCGCTGCGCGGCGTCGCCGTGCAGCGGGTGGCGCGCGAGATTCAGTCGCCACAGACCCGCGGTGCCGACCGCCAGCGCGATGCCGCCGGTCACGCCGAACAGCTTGGGCAGGCTCGCGAGCGGGTAGGGCGCGGTCCAGCCGAACACGTAGTGATAGACGGTGCCGGTGGCGGTCGCCGCGAAGCACAGCAGGAAGCCGTAGAAGGTGAGGTGATGAAAGCGTCGCCGCGCGAGCGTGAAGGCGTCGTCGGCGTTGTTGCAGCCCTCGCCGTGGCCGCCGTCCAGGTACTTGAGGCCGAGGATGTCCCGCCCGGCTTCGGCCAGCGCCGGGACGCCGGGATCGCCGGGCGAAACGTCGCGCCAGAAGCGCCGCACGCCCAGGCCCAGCGCCAGCAGCGCGAAGACGAATACCGGCGCGAACAGCGCCACCATCAGGTTGTGGGGAAAGATCGCGTAGAAGTCGCCGCCGGTGGCCGGTGCGGGCCACAGCGTGCCGTTCGTCATCGCCGCCAGCACCAGGAACAGTGCCAGTCCGCCGGACAGCGCCAGCGCCACCGTCAGCCCATTGCGCCGATACAGCGCGGCCAGCGCCGGCGGCCAGGCGTAGTCGGCATAGGTGTCCGCGCGCACCCGGGCCGTCGCCTGCGGCACGTTGACGGCAAACTCGTGCGGCGGCGCGTACTGGCAGGCGTGCAGGCAGGCACCGCAGTTGTGGCAGAGGTTGGCAAGGTAATGAACGTCGGCCTTGATGAACTCGAGCCGCCGGGTCATCGCCGGGAACACCGCGCAGAAGCCTTCGCAGTAGCGGCAGGCGTTGCAGATCTCCAGCACCCGGACGACTTCCTGCTCCTCCGCGCGGAGGCCCGAAGACGAAGGTGGCGCCCGCCCCCCGGCCAGCGCCGCGGCTTCGCGCGCGAGCGCTTCAATCGGCGGCATGCAGCTCCCTCCCCAGCGCGGCGGCGGCCGCGTTCGCCCCGGCGATGCGGCCGAACGCCGTGCCGATGCTCATGCCGACGCCGGCGGTGTAGCCCTTGCCGAGCACGTTGCCAGCCATCATCTCACCGGCGACGAACAGGTTCCCGCTGGGGCGGCCGGCGAAGCGCACCGCCGCGGTCTCGTCGGTCTTGAGGCCAAGGTAGGTGAACGTCACGCCCGGGCGCAGTGCGTAGCCGAAGAACGGCGGCGTGTCGATCGGGCGCGCCCAGTGCGTCTTGGCGGGTGCCAGGCCGTCGGTGCGGCAGTCGTCGAGCGCCGTATGGTCGAAGGTCCCGGGCAGGCAGGCGGCGTTGTAGGCGTCGAGGGTGGCCATGAACCGGGCGTTGTCGAGCCCCAGTCCACGGGCGAGCGCGGGCAGCGAGTCTGCCTTCATGCCCGGGAACACCGGCGGCATGAACCGGCCCACCGCTTTGGCGTCGATGATCGAGTACGCGATCTGCCCTGGCTGCTGCGCCACCAGCCGCCCCCAGATCGCGTAGCGCTTGGGCCAGAAGTCCTCGCCCTCGTCGTAGAAGCGCTCGGCGTCGCCATTGACGACGACGCCAAGCGACACGCAGTCAATGCGGGTGCAGATGCCGCCGTCGTAGAGTGGTGCGCGGGCGTCGATGGCGACCATGTGCGCCTGCGTCGGGTCGCCGACGGCATCGGCGCCGGCGTCGAGCATGAACCGCAGCAGCGTCCCAGTATTGAAGCGGGTGCCGCGAATCAGGAAATTGTCGGCCGGGAACTCGCCGCGCTCGTTGCGACCCCAGGCCTCGCGCAGCCAGTCGCGGTTGGACTCGAAGCCGCCGGCAGCCAGCACGCACGCGCGCGCCTCAATACGCTCGTCGCCGGCGCGGGCGGCCACGAAGCGGCCGTCGGCGAGCTCTAGCCGGTCGACCGGCGTGTCGTAGCGAATCCGCGCGCCCATTGTCTCCGCACTGCGGCAGTAGGCGTTGACCAGCGCCTTACCGCCGCCCATGAAGAACGCGTTGGTGCGGGCGGTGTGCAGCGCGCCGGACAGCGACGGCTGGAAATGGACGCCGTGCCGGCGCATCCACGGGCGGCAGGAGCCCGACGCGCGGATCACCAGCCGCGCGAGCTTTTCGTCGGTGAGCCCGCCGGTGACCTTGAGCAGATCCTGCCAATACTCCTCCTCCGGATAGGCATCGACCAGCACGTCCTGCGGCGCGTCGTGCATGCAGCGCAGGTTGCGGGTGTGCTGCGAATTGCCGCCGCGCCACTCGCGCGGCGCGGCCTCCAGCACCAGAACCGATGCCCCCGCCTCCCGCGCCATCAGCGCCGCGCACAATGCCGCGTTGCCGCCGCCGACGACCAGCACGTCCACCATAGCCATTTCCCTTCGCTGCACCGCCGCTACGCCGGCTTGCCCGCCGGGCCGGTCGTCTCCCCGCCCGCGCCGGCGCCGGCGGTCCGCGCGTCCAAATCGCTCGCCACCGGCCTGCGTCCCGCGGCGCCGCCGCGGCCGCCTTTCATCGCGGTGAACAGATCGTAGAGCTGCTGCGCGGCCGGCGACAGTGACCGGCCGCGGCGGCGGATCAGCCCGACCTTGCGCGTCACCACCGGCTCGACCAGCGGCACGCTGACCAGCAGCGGGTGGTCGGCGGCCGGCATCGCCATCGTCGGCACCGCGGCCACGCCCAGCCCGGCTTCGACGAGGCCCAGCATCGTCGTCACATGCTGGGTCTCGTAGCTGCTCTGCGGCCGACCCTGGACGCCGGCCAGCGCCTGGTCGATCAGGAGGCGGTTGCCCGACGTGCGGCCGACGGTGATGTATTCGTACTGCGCAAGGTCGGCCCAGCGCACCCGGCGCAGGCGTGCCATAGGATGGTCGCGCCTGCAGGCTGCGACGAAGCGCTCCTCGCGCAGAGCCCTGAATTCGATGTCGCTCTCCTGTGCGCCGATGAAGTTGAGCCCGAAATCGACCTCGCCGCGCGCGACCGCCGCCAGCACATCGTTGGCGCCGGCGTCGAGGACCTTGACCCGCACCTTCGGGCTGCGCTCGCGATAGCGGAGGATCACCTGCGAGACGTAATAGTAGACGGTCGACGGTACGCAAGCGAGGGTCACCTCGCCCATCCGCGACGCGGCAACTCCGCGGATCCCCAGCAGCGTCGAGTCGAGGTCGTCCAGCAGCACGCGCACCTTGCGCTCGAAATCGCGGCCGACGGCGGTGAGGATTACGCGGCGCGTGGTGCGGTCGAGCAGGCGCACGCCGAGCGCCTGCTCGAGCTTCTCGATGCGTCGTGAGAACGCCGGCTGCGACAGATGCACCGCCTCCGCGGCCCGGTGGAAGTTGGCGAGTTCCGCCACGGCGCGGAAGGCAAGCAGATCGTTCAGATCGAAGTTGATGGCCATCGAAGCCACTCATGCCCGGGACCGATGTGTATTGTGCATCAATCGATCCAAATTATGCAATTCACAACCGTCCGGCTGGCGACGATCATCCGCTCCATGAGCCGAACCGTTCCCTGTGTTCTGATGCGAGCCGGGACATCCCGCGGGCCCTTCTTCCTGCGCGAGTGGCTGCCGCCCGGCGACGTCGCCCGCGACGAGGCGCTGATCGGCGCGATTGGGGCGTCCGACCTGCTGCAGCTCGACGGTGTGGGCGGCGGCAGCACGCTCACCAGCAAGGTCGCCATCGTGTCGCGCTCGGCGCAGCCCGGCTGCGACGTCGACTATCTCTTTGCCCAGGTCGGCGTCGGCCAGCGCTCCGTCGACACCCGCCCCAACTGCGGCAACATGCTCTCGGGGGTGGGCCCGTTTGCGATCGAGCAGGGGCTGGTCGCGGCGGCGGACGGCGAGACCACGGTGCGGGTGTTCAACGTCAATACGCGCACGCGCATCGATGTCACCGTGCTCACGCCGGCGCACCGCGTCGCCTACGAGGGATCGGCGCGCATCGACGGCGTCGCCGGCGCAGCGGCGCCGATTCGCCTCGAGTTTCTCGACGCCTGGGGTGCGGTCACCGGGACGCTGTTTCCGACCGCCAAGCGCATCGATGTCGTGGACGGCGTCGAGGTCACCTGCGTCGATGCCGCGATGCCGATGATGATGGTGCGCGCGCGCGACCTCGGCTTGACGGGGCGCGAGTCGCCGGTGGAGCTCGACGCCAACGCACCGCTGCTCGAGCGGCTGGAGGCGCTGCGGCGCACCGCAGGCGCGATGATGGGTCTGGGCGACGTCAGCAACAGCGTCATCCCGAAGCCGGTGCTGGTCAGCAGCGGCGACGACGACCACAGCGTCACCTCACGGTACTTCACGCCGCGCCGCTGCCACGCGTCGCACGCGGTCACTGGCGCTATCGGTGTGGCCACCGCGTTCGCGCTGCCGGGCACGGTCGCGAGCGGCGCCGGTGGCTTCACCGGGACGACCAGCATCGCGGTGCTGCACCCGCAGGGTCGCGTCCATGTGGAGATCGACGTGGAGGGCCTCGGCCAGGACGCGCGCATCCGGCGCGCCGCGCTGGTGCGCACGGCGCGCAAGATCCTGGAGGGGGAGCTGCACCTGCCCGAATACGTGTTCTCGCAGCCCCGAAGCGGCGATGGACGCGCACCGGCCGCCGGCCTGGAGGCGATGCCGACATCAGCGCCCGGGGACGCCATCACCATCGTCGTGCCCACCGCAGGTGGCGGGGCCAATGATCTGCTCGCGCGTACCATCGCGCCCGAACTGGCGTCGCTGCTTGGGCAGCCCGTGCACGTCGACAATCGCTCTGGCGGCAACGGCTCGATCGCCAGCGAGTACGTCGCGCGCGCGGCGCCCGACGGCCGGACGCTGATGCTGGGTTACATCGGCACCCACGCGATGAACCCGGCACTGCAGGGCGTGCAGTACGACCCCGTCGGCGACTTCTCCCCGATCGGACTGGTCGCCACCTCGCCGACGCTGTTGGTGGCCAATGTCTCGGTACCGGTGCGCGACGTGCAGGATCTGGTGCAGCAGCTCCGGGCACGGCCCGACCGCTACGCCTACGCGTCGGCCGGCAGCGGCACGGCGCCGCACTTCGCCGCGGAGCTGTTCAAGATCCACTCGGGCACGGCGATGGTCGGAATCCCGTTCCTGGGCGCCGCGCCGGCGGTCCGCGCCACCATCGGCGGGCATACGCAGTTCATGTTCCCCAGCCTGTTCACCGCGTCGCCGCAAATCAGTGCCGGCCGGCTGCGCGCGCTCGCAGTTGCGGGACCGATGCGCGTGCCCGCGCTGCCCGAGGTGCCGACGCTGCGCGAGGCCGGGGTCGACGGCGTCGAGATCATGCAGTGGTACGCGGTGTTCGCGCCGGCCGGAACGCCGCCGGCGGTTGTCGAACGCCTGAACCGGGCGCTGAATCGGGTGCTCGCCGGGGCGGAGACGATTCGACGCATCGAAGACCACGGCGCCGAGGTCACCGCTGGCACGCCCGAGGGCCTGCGCACGCTGGTCCGGGCGGAACTGGCCAAGTGGCAGCAGGTCGTCCGCGACGCCGGCCTCGCCACCGATCCGGACCGCGCTGGCGGCGACTGCCACGACTTCGACGCGGACACCGCAGTAGCCACGAGGTGATGCCATTGACCGGACATCGGCAACAACGTACCGTCGCGCCGCCCGGTGAGCGCGGCATGGTCCGGAAACGCGCCGGATAATTCACCACCCCAAGGAGAGAGCCCCATGAAAGCCGTTTTAGCCCTTATCGCAGCGTTGAGCCTGACGCTGTCGGGTGCAGCACTTGCCCAGACGCCCATCATCATCAAGTTCTCGCACGTCGCTGCCGCCGACACCCCCAAGGGGCAGGCGGCCGATTACTTCAAGAAGCTGGTCGAGGAGCGCACCAAGGGCCGGGTCAAGGTCGAGGTCTACCCGAACAGCACGCTGTTCAAGGACAAGGAGGAGCTCGAGGCGCTGCAGCTGGGCTCGGTGCAGATGCTGGCGCCGGTGCCCGGCAAGTTCGGCCCGCTCGGGGTCAAGGAATTCGAGGTCTTCGATCTGCCCTACATCTTCAGGGATATCGATGCCGTGCACCGCTTCGCGCGCGGTCCCGGCGGCACGGCGCTGCTGAAGAAGCTGGAGACGCGCGGCGTGGTCGGTCTCGCGTACTGGGACAACGGCTTTCGCGTGATGAGCGCCAACCGGCCCATCCACACGCCCAAGGACATGCGCGGTCTGAAGATGCGGATCAATTCCTCCAAGGTCAACGCCGCAATCATGAAGTCGCTGGGGGCGCAGCCGCAGAGCCTCGCCTTCTCCGAGGTCTACCAGGCGCTGCAGACCGGCGTGGTCGACGGCACCGAGGGCCCGCTGTCCAACCTGTACACGCAGAAGCAGTACGAGGTGCAGAAGGACGTCACGCTGACCTACCACACCATCAGCAACTATGTCGTGGTCAGCAACAAGAAGTTCTGGGACGGACTGCCCGCCGACATTCGCGCGACGCTGGAGACGGCGATCAAGGACGCGACCAAGTACAACGACGAGGTGGCCGAGAAGGACGAGGCCAGTGCACTGGCCGCCATCAAGGCGTCCGGCAAGTCCACCGTCTACGTGCCCACCGCGGCCGAACATGACGAGTGGGCCAAGGCGACCGAGCCGGTGATCACCGAGATGGCCGATCGCGTCGGCGGCAAGGCGTTCGTCGACAGCGTGCGTGCCGCCTCGAAGAACTGATCGGCGACACCGACACGCGGCGACCGGCACCGGCCGCCGCGGGCGGCGCGCCGTTCCCTCTCGCCCACTGGCCCGGAGCGCGACATGAAAGTACTCGATCGACTCGAGGAAGTGCTGATCGCCTTCCTCATCTCGGCAGCGACGGTGGTGATCTTCGCCGCTGTGGTGCACCGCTTTCTTGCGTCCTGGGCGATTCCCGGGGTGCAGCAGATGGCGCTGAACATCAACATGTCCTGGGCGCAGGAGCTGTGCATCATCATGTTCGTCTGGATGGCTAAGTTCGGCGCGGCCTACGGCGTGCGCACCGGCATCCACGTCGGCGTCGACGTGCTGATCAACGCGCTCAATGCGCGCAAGCGCCGGGTCTTCATCCTGTTCGGGCTGCTCGCCGGCGCCACGTTCACCGGCATCGTCGCCGTGCTCGGGGCGACCTTCGTCTGGGAGAACGGCGCTCACTACGCCTTCTTCCACGCGCTCGGGAAGGTCCCGGACGGCATGTATCCTGGCCCCACGACGCCCGACCTGGAGTGGCAGACGTGGATCGTCTATTCGGCGATCCCGCTGGGCTCGGCGTTGATGTGCTTCCGCTTCCTCCAGGTCGCCGTCGCGTTTGCGCGCACCGGGGAGCTGCCGCAGCACGACCACGGCCACGTCGAAGGCATCGAGGGCGAGGACGAATTCCATCCGCACGACCTGCAGGCGCCTGGCACCGCCGACACGGACGAGGGTCGCAAGCCATGAGCACAATCATCATCATCTCGCTGCTGATCGCCCTGATGATCAGCGGCATGCCGATCTCGATCGCGCTCGGCCTCACCGTGCTCACGTTCCTGTACACGTTCACGCAGGTGCCGATCGAATCGGTGGCGCTGAAGCTGTTCACCGGCATCGAGAAGTTCGAGATCATGGCGATCCCATTCTTCATCCTGGCCGGCACTTTCCTCACCCACGGCGGCGTGGCGCGGCGGATGATCCGCTTCGCGACGTCGATGGTCGGCCACCTGTACGGCGGCCTGGGGCTCTCCGGCGTGCTCGCCTGCGCGCTGTTCGCGGCGATCTCGGGCTCGTCGCCGGCGACGGTGGTCGCGATCGGCTCGATCCTGCTGCCGGCGATGGTGAAGGCGGGCTACCCGATGCGCTTCGGCGCCGGCGTCGTCACCACGTCGGGCGGCCTGGGGATCCTGATACCGCCGTCGATCGCGATGATCATCTATGCGGTGTCGACCAACTCGTCGATCGGCGCGCTGTTCATGGCGGGCGTGGTGCCCGGCATCGTGCTGGCGCTGCTGCTGGGGTTCACCACTTGGCGCATTGCGCGCAAGAACAACTACCCGCGCCAGCCGAAAGCCACCTGGGCCGAGCGGGGCAAGGCGCTGCGCGAGTCGATCTGGGGCGTGCTGCTGATCATCATCGTGATGGGAGGCATCTACTCGGGCGTGTTCACGCCCACCGAGGCGGCCGCGGTGGCGGCGGTCTACGCCTTCGTGGTCGCGGTGTTCGTCTACAAGGACATGCGCCTGCGCGACGTGGGCAAGGTGCTGCTGTCGTCGGCGAACATGAGCGCGATGCTGCTCTACATCATCACCAACGCCGCGCTGTTCTCGTTCCTGATGTCCTACCAGCACGTGCCGGAGCAGCTCGCCGGGTGGATGCTCTCGCAGGGCCTGGGCACCGTCACCTTCCTGCTGATGGCGAACATCCTGCTGCTGGCGGCGGGCAACTTCATGGAGCCCTCGTCGATCATTCTGATCCTGGCGCCGATCCTGTTCCCGATTGCGATGAAGCTCGGCATCGATCCGATCCACTTCGGCATCATCATGACGGTCAACATGGAGATCGGCATGTGCCATCCGCCGGTGGGGCTGAACCTGTACGTGGCCTCCGGGATCACCAAGATGGGCATCACCGAGCTCACCGTCGCGGTGTGGCCGTGGCTGGTGACGATGCTCCTGTTCCTGGTTGCGGTCACCTACTGGCCGGCGCTGACTCTGTGGTTCCCGCACGCGATCGGCGCGATGTAGCGCTCCGCCGGGCGCAAGCGGCGTGCAGAGGTCCGGCATGCGCCCGGCGGTGACGACGCCGAGCACCCTTAACCAACGACGAAGACGACGACGATGACCACCGAAGATCTCACCGCATGGATCGGCCGCAGCGAGTCGCTGCGCGACACCATCACCGCGGCGCCCGTGCGGGCGCTTACGGCCACCCTCGACCACCCGGCCGCCGACCTGGCGACGGGCACGCCGCTGCCGCCGCTGTGGCATTGGCTCTATTTCCTGCCGATGCACCGGCAGAGCGACATCGGTCCCGACGGGCACGCAAAGCGCGGGGGCTTCCTGCCGCCGGTGCCGCTGCCGCGGCGGATGTGGGCGGGAAGCCAGTTCGAGTTCCGCGCGCCGATTCGGGTCGGCGACGAGGTCCTGCGCACGTCGACCATCGCCGACGTGACGGCGAAGGAGGGCCGCAGCGGGAAGCTGGTGTTCGTGAAGGTCCGTCACGAGCTCCACTGCAACGGCGCCGCCGATCCGGCGCTGGTGGAGTTCCACGACATCGTCTACCGCGAGGCGCAGCGCCCGAACGACGTCGCGCCGCCGCCGCAGCCGGCGCCCGCCAGCGCGCCGTGGCAGCGCGGGATCGTCCCCGACGACGTGCTGCTGTTCCGCTATTCGGCGCTGACCTTCAACGGCCACCGGATCCACTACGACCGGCGCTACGTCACCGAGGTCGAGGGCTATCCGGGCCTGGTCGTGCATGGCCCGCTGATCGCCACGCTGCTCCTCGACCTGCTGCGCCGCGAGCAGCCCGCCGCAGGCGTGGCAACGTACGTGTTCAAGGCCGTGCGGCCCACGTTCGATCTGCACCCGTTCCGCGTCAACGGCGCGCCGCAGCCGGACGGGAAGAGCGTCAGGCTCTGGGCGCAGGATCATGAAGGCTGGCTGACGATGGACGCCAGCGTCACGCTGCGCTGAGGGAGACCGCGCCATGCAGCCACTGAAGGGAATGACCATAGTCACGTTGGAGCACGCGATCGCCGGCCCGTTCGCGACCCGCCAGCTCGCCGACCTCGGCGCGCGGGTGATCAAGGTCGAGCGCCCCGGCGTGGGCGACTTCGCCCGCGGCTATGACGAGCGCGTGCGCGGGATGGCCTCGCACTTCGTCTGGACCAACCGCTCGAAGGAGAGCCTGACGCTCGACGTCAAGCATCCGGAGGCGAACCGGCTGCTGCAGCGCCTGGTGCTGGAGAAGGCCGACATCGTCGTGCAGAACCTCGCCCCGGGCGCCGCGGCGCGACTCGGCCTCGGCTATGATCGGCTCAGCGCCGCCAAGCCGCGCATCATCGTTTGCGACATCTCAGGCTACGGCGACGACGGCCCCTACCGCGACAAGAAGGCCTACGACCTGCTGATCCAGAGCGAGGCTGGCTTCGTCTCGGTGACCGGCACACCGGACGAGCCCTGCAAGGCGGGCCCGTCGATCGCCGACATCGCTGCCGGCATGTACGCGTATAGCAGCATCCTTGCGGCGGTGCTGCAGCGCGGGCAGACCGGCCGCGGCCAGCACATCGACATCTCGATGCTGGAGTCGCTCGTCGAGTGGACGAGCTACCCGCTCTATTACGCGTTCGAGGGCGCGCCGCAACCGCCGCGCACCGGCGCGAGCCACGCCACCATCTACCCGTACGGCCCGTTCCTCGCCGGCGACGGCAGCACCGTGATGCTGGGCTTGCAGAACGAGCGCGAGTGGGGCGCCTTCTGCGACAAGGTGCTGCTGCAGCCCGCACTCGCCACCGACCCGCGCTTCACCGGCAATTCGAAGCGGGTGGCCGCGCGTGACGCGCTGCGCGCGCTGATCGTCGAGGCGTTTTCGTCGCTCAGCGCGGCGCAGGTCGTCGAGCGGCTCGAGAGGGCGCAGATCGCCAATGCGCGCGTGAACACCATGGCCGAGGTGTGGCAGCACCCGCAGCTTGCGGCGCGCGGACGCTGGCGCGAGGTCGGCTCGCCGGTCGGCATGTTGCCGGCGCTGCTGCCCCCGGGGAGCTGGGAGACAGGGCCGCGGATGGACCCGGTGCCGGCACTCGGCGAGCACACGGACGCCATCCTGGCCGAGCTCGGTCTCGACGCGGCGGCGATCGCAGCGCTGCGCGCGGAGAATGCGGTGTGATCCCGCGCACCTACCTGTTCGTGCCCGGCGACCGGCCTGAGCGCTTCGACAAGGCGCTGGCGAGTGGTGCCGACGCCGTGGTGCTAGATCTCGAAGACGCTGTCGGGCCGGAGCGCAAGCATCTTGCACGCGAAGCGATTGCCGCGTGGCTCGCCGGCCCTGCCGCCGGTCGGGGACCGCAAATCGCGGTACGTGTGAACGACACGGCGACTCCCTGGTTTGCCGACGACGTGGCGATGCTCGCAACCGCCGGCGGCGCGCTGGCGATGCTGCCGAAGGCCGAGACGGCGACGCAGATCGCGGCGCTGCGCAAGGCCGTGCCTCGCACCGGCGTGCTCGCGCTCATCGAAAGCGCGCGCGGCGTGTCCGGCGTTGACGCTATCGCGGCGGCGCCGGGCGTGGAGCGCTTGGTCTTCGGAACGCTGGATTTCGCGCTCGACCTCGACATTGCTCCGGAACCCGAAGGGCTTGCTCACGCGGCTGCGTGCATCGCCGTCGCGTCGCGCGCGGCCGGCCTGCCAGCGCCGGTCGCCGGCGTGACACCCGAGATCGGTGACGAGTCGAAGCTCGTCGTCGATCTGGCGTGGGCGCGGCGGCTGGGCTTTGGCGCAAAGCTCTGCATACACCCTCGGCAGGTGACCCCGATCCACGACGCGTTACGGCCGAGCGCTGCGGAAGTTGCGTGGGCGCAGCGCGTGCTTGCCGCGGTCGAGACGAACCAAGGCACGGCCTTTCAGGTCGACGGCCGAATGGTCGACAAACCCGTATTGCTGCGCGCACGTTCACTTGTCGCGCGCGCCGCAGAATGAACCCATCACTATCCAATTGAGAGATCACATGCCCGCTTCCATCATTGACTCGATCATCTTTCAAGGGATCTTCAGCACCGACGCGATGCGACACGTCTGGTCCGACGAGAACCGCACGCAGAAATATCTGGACATCGAGGCCGCACTGGCCAGAGTGCAGGCGCGCCTGGGCCTGATCCCGCAGGAAGCGGCCGACGAAATCGTCAGCCACTGCAAGCTCGATCAGATCGACATGGTGCGGCTGCGCCAGCAGACCGAGCGCATCGGCTACCCGATCCTCGGCGTGGTCACGCAGGTTAACCAGCTCTGCCGAGACAAGCTCGGCGAATACTGTCACTGGGGCGCCACTACGCAGGACATCACGGACACGGCGACCGTGCTGCAGATTCGTGAGGCGCTGGCGCTGGTGGATGCCGAACTGGACGGCATCGCCCAGGCGCTGGCCAAGCTTGCCCGCGAGCACCGGTTGACACCGGTGATCGGTCGCAGCAATCTGCAACAGGCGATTCCGGTGACTTTCGGCTACAAGATGGCCGGAATCCTTTCGGCCGTGCTGCGGCATCGTGAGCGCCTGGCGCAGCTATCGGAGCGCGTGCTGGTGGGTGAATTTGCCGGTGCGGCAGGCACGCTGGCCTCGCTGGAAACGGGCGCGATGGAAACGCAGGCCGGACTGTGCGCCGAACTCGGGCTGCAACAACCGGTGATCGCCTGGCACACGATCCGCGACAACATCGCCGAGGTGGGCACGGTGCTGGGCCTGATCGGCGGCACGCTGGGCAAGCTCAGCATGGACGTCAAGCTGATGATGCAGACGGAAGTGGGCGAGGTCTACGAGCCGTACCACCATGGCCGTGGTTCCAGCAGCACCATGCCGCAGAAGCGCAACCCGATCTCGAGTTGCTACATCCACGCCGCGATCTCAGTGCTGCGCCAGCATGCCGCGGCGCTGCTGGACGCGATGGTGGCCGACCACGAGCGCTCGACGGGGCCATGGGAGATCGAGTGGATAGTGCTGCCCGAAGCGTTCTGCCTGCTGGCGGGCGCGTTGAAGCAGTCGCGCTTCGTGGTCGATGGCCTGCAGGTGGACGCAACCGCCATGCGCCGCAATATCGACATGACGCAGGGTCTGGTGATGAGCGAGGCGGTCATGATGGGCCTCGGCCCCTACATCGGCCGCGAATACGCGCACGACGTGGTCTACGACCTGTGCCGCGAGGCGCTGGCGAAAGGGACGCCGTTGATCGATCTCCTGGCCGAGCATCCCGAGATCAGCCGCCATGTCGATCGTGCCGCGCTTATGCGCATGCTCGATCCGGCCAACTACCTCGGGCAGTCGGGGGTGATGGTCGACCGGGTACTCGCGCGGATGTGACCGCCGGGCCTGGTGCGACGAGCGCGCCGGCACACGGAAACATGGTCGCGGTGGTGCCCGGACCGGTGCCGATGGTGCGCGGCGGGCGACCCGACGCGGTGTCGCAGGCTACGCCTACCCGAAGGCGTCATTCCCCTGCTGCGAGACGCGCACGAACGTGCCAACGACCTTCACGGGCTTGCGTGTGCAACGTCGGCTTTCTCGCTGGCGAGCGGCCGGTTCGGAGAAAGTCGGACGACTCAAACGGGTCGATAGCGCAGGTTGGCTCCAATATTGGCGTCCAAATTGGCCCCGAAGCACACGCAGGCGCGAAAGAAGCGAGACTTACCGAGCGCCGGCATCACCAATCTGCGGGCCCCGGTCTCGCGTTAATGTCG
The DNA here is from genome assembly GCA_963819965.1 of uncultured beta proteobacterium. Taxonomy (GTDB): domain Bacteria; phylum Pseudomonadota; class Gammaproteobacteria; order Burkholderiales; family Casimicrobiaceae; genus VBCG01. The sequence continues at coordinate 61,827 of CAWFYA010000003.1, read as the reverse complement.
GCATGGGCGTCAACGCGGCAACGAGCACCCTGACGACTACAATACCTGTTTCTGACAGGATAATTTTGGCGAGTTGCTTCAGTTCTTGGGTGCGGTGTCGATGTATTTCTCGCCCACCCGTCCGCAAAACGAACGGGGGACACGCATGGTCTTGCCTGGTCTTTGCGCGATAGCGCTTTCGGTGATGCCGCTTTCGTCGGTGGATACCATATCGTTCCGGAGCGATGTGGATTTTGTCGTTCACAGCGTAGAGACCTTGCATCCTGCCCCCTTTGTGCGGGCCGACAAGGCTGGATTTCTCAAGGATGCGGTATATATCAAGTCGTCCGCGCCGCAACGAGGGCTCGGCTGTGCCACGGCGGAGTTGATGGCGCTCGTCGCCGAATTACACGACGGCCACAGCTATATCGCGCCGATCAACGCGCCCAATCAGGAGAAGTGGTATCCGATACGGTTCTACGACTTTCCGGACGGCCTCTATGTGACCTCCGTCACGCCTGACCACTTGGAGCTGGCTGGAAAACGCGTTTTGAAGATTGGAGCGCTTGACGCCACCACCGCAATCTCAAAGGTGGTCGCCATCCAGGCCGCGAACAATCCGCTCGGCGCGCGGGAGGGAGTTGTCTGGCTTTCGCAGGCGGCCATCGCGCGGGCGCTTGGTGCCGCCGATGCGAATGGAATGAATGTGACCGTCGCGAATGCGGATAGCACGACCACGACCCGGACGATCAAACCGTTCGAGGCAGACATCGTTAGTGGGTGGTACCAGCAAGGGGAGATGTTTGGCCCGCGCATGCATAAGGACGCGCAACCCTATCTGACGGCATTCGGCGGGCGCGGTCCGCTCGACTTCCGAAAATCGGATCCGGCGCTACCGCCGCACCTACGATACCGGCTACCTTATTACCTGGTGGAAATGCCGAGCGCGAAGGCGATCTATTTCCAGTGGAATTTCGTCGAAGATTGGGAAGATGAGACCTTTGCTCAATTTGTGCGGCGCCTGTTCAAAACGCTGGACTCGCATCCCGATTGGAAGCTCATCGTTGACGTTCGTTACAATAGTGGCGGCGACGGCTCGAAGATTCCCCAGGTTATAAAGCAGATCGTGAAGCGCGACCGGTTCGATAACCCAGGAAGTCTCTTCGTTATCATCGGGCGAAAGACATTCAGCGCGGCAGTGGATTTCGTTGGCGAGGCGAAGAAATGGACATCCGCGATCTTCGTGGGTGAGCCGACGGGGGCGGGGCTGAACGCCTACGGCGATCCGCAGGACTTGGTCACGCCCAATCTAAAAATTCCGTTTCAGATCTCGACGGCGTTTCACCAGCATGCATCGTCGCAGATTCAGTCCGGCGAATTCGATCCGGACATTCCTGCGATCATGACGGCAGTGGACTATTTTGCGGGCCGCGATCCGGCGCTTGACACGATTCTTGCCGGTGCGGACCTTCTGCCACTTCCGGTAATCGGCGTCCAATTGGGCGCCGCTGCAGCCAAAAAAACCTATTCAGAACGCCGCGGCAAATGGTCAGGGATAGCGTGGTGGATCCCGTTTGAAGAACGCGAAATGAACGAAGCGGCCTATGCCGTACTGCGCGACGGCAAATCGGTGGACGCTGTCGTTCTTTTCCAGATGAACACGGAGCGCTACCCCAATTCGTGGAACACCTGGGATAGCCTCGGCGAGGCGCAACGCGCGGCGGGCGACATCGAAGGTTCCAAAGCAAGCTATCGCAAGGCGCTGACACTCTACCCAGGTGATAGGAGCGCAACATCGGCGATTGCGGATATGGAGAAAACCGGACGTTAGCGTTGCCTAACGCCGCGTTCAACCGAACGAGGTGATCCAGTGATGGATTGTTCCGGCTCGTCCGCGGCGTCCCCGCCCCTTGCGGCAGGCGCCCGGTAACCTGACTCGTCGACCGTCTGCTTTGTAGAAGACCGATGGGCTGCAGTGGGTCGATAGCGCAGGTTGGCTCCACATTTTCGAACGGCCGCTCATCGAATTGCGGTCATTGAACCGGCGCCGGCCACATGGCGCTGTCGGCCAACTGCGGCCACTCGAGGCGGTGAGTGGGCTTCCCGATAGCGGTCGTTGGCGTGTACCCTCCTATTAACTGCAGCTGCTACAGAGCCACCCGCCGCAGCCGATCGCCGATGAATTCGGACCACCGGCTCCCGGCAGGTGCCTTTGCACCCGCGGCCCCTCGTGCGAAGCTCTCAGGCGGTCGGCCAGGGTTATCGGGGGTCATTTGGTCGATTTAAAGCCAGGGCAGCTCTACGGCGCACCACAATTCGGCGCGAGCGGAGATAACTTCGACATTCGCGCGTTGACTGCTAGCGGCACTGAGCACGACGTTCACCTGCACACGCACGACGACGCGCATTTCATTCTCGTGCTATCCGGGCTGTACATCTCCACTGCGCGCGGCGCCGCAGACTTCGTCCGGGCACCCGCGCTGATTTTCAATCCACCGGGCACCACGCATCGCGACCGGTTCGTGGAAGGTGTCGGCACCTTCGTAGGGGTCTCTCTCCGTTCTGCGACGTTCCGAGACTTGCGAGGTGTCCTGCCGCTGGCAACACACGCAGTGCAGCTTTGCTCCAGGAACGGCCTAACCACCGCGTTCCGTATTGCGCGGGAGCTCCGTGACAGCCGCGACACCGTGGTGATGGAATCGATGACATGGGAGCTGCTGGCCACCTTGGCAGCCCCACGCTGCCGCACTGGCGACCCTCCAAGATGGGTGCTATGCGCCTACGAGGCGATCATGGACCGAGCAACTGAAGCACGCTTGGAAGTCGGTAATGTCGCAGCCGAGATCGGTGTTCATCCGGTGCACCTGGCCCGCGTTTTCCGCGCGGCATGGGGCTGCTCGCCTGGTGAATTGCTTCGTTGGCGCCGCGTCGATCGGGCTGCCGACATGCTCCGTGGTTCCGATATTTCTGGCGCGCAGATCGCCGCCCAAGTCGGCTTCGCCGATCAGAGCCACATGACGCGGGCGTTTCGCGCAACCTACGGTATCGCGCCAGGCCGTTATCGTCGAAGATATGTTTCACGGATACAAGCCTTAGACACTGACGTCTGAGTAGGCTTAGTTTCCCGTGGAGACTTGAGATGTTTCAAACGTTATCGATTGCTTTGGCGGCGTTTTCGGCCAGTTTCGTCGCTCCGCTTAATGCTGCGACCACTCCAATGCTAGACGACATTACTGCCGGTGTAGGCGCTGGAACCTACAAGCAGATCACCAGCGTAATCGTGGCGCGAGGCGATCGCGTGGTTTACGAGCGGTACTTTGACACTGCGGGCGCAGAGGCATTACGCAATACGCGCTCCGCAACCAAGACGGTCACCGGAATGCTCGTCGGTGCCGCCGTCGATCGCGGATTGCTCCGTGCCGAGTCACCGGTCCTTCCTTTCTTCAAGGACCACCTGCCCGTGGCCAACCCCGATCCCCGCAAGAATCGGATTACGGTCGAGGACTTTCTGACCATGAGTTCTCTCCTCGAGTGCGATGACGAGAACCAGTTCTCGCGAGGCAATGAAGAGCGGATGTACCTAGTGGAGGACTGGGTCAAATTCACGCTCGACTTGCCCATCAAAGGTTTCCCCGACTGGCAGCTCAAACCGGAGCAATCACCTTACGGCCGCACGTGGAGTTACTGCACGGCCGGGGCTTCCACGCTTGGCCCGCTGCTTGAACGCGCAACCAAACAGAGCGTGCCTGCCTTTGCGCAGGCCGTGCTTTTCAACCCGCTTGGGATCGAATCCGTCAAATGGCAGTTTCAACCTCTCGGAAGCGCCATGACCGGCGGCGGTCTTCAGCTCCGAAGCCGGGATCTGCTGAGACTGGGTCAGCTGTATCTCAACAATGGCCGTTGGCAAGGTCACCAAGTGATATCAGAGGCATGGGTGCGCCGCTCGCTGTCTCCACACGCACACGCTCGGGAAGACACGGACTATGGTTACCTGTGGTGGCTGCAGACCTTCCAAGTCAATGGACAGAGCATCACGACGTACGGAATGTATGGGGCGGGTGGAAACAAAGTGTATGTCTTGCCGGTACAGGGTGTGGTTGTGGTCGTCACAACCACCAACTTCAGGGTTGCCGGTGCAGGCGCCCTCACCGACCAACTGTTCACGTCGCTCATTGTGCCCGCCTTGCTCGTGCCTTGATCGGGCTTTGCATGCGTTGCGCTTGGACGACGGGCTGATTCCGCCTCGCCGAAGAGCGGACGTTGCGGCCGGCAGCAATGGGTCGAAAGCGCCAGTTTGGCAGGCCAGGCCGGGACCGGCAGCGGGCGTATCGATTCAGTCGTGCTACCTTGACTGCCGTTCGGATCGCCGTCGGAGCCAGCAATGACGACACCTGATTCCCATTCCAAACGAGAGTGGTCTGCCGCGACACACGAGGTGACCAATCAGACCCCGCCCCTGGCGGATTTCAATGCCTTCGATTGCGATGCGGCGCTGAAGGAAGGCGTCGTTCGCGCCGGTGCCGCGTGGGCAATTTCCGAGCTGAGCGAATACGGTGCGCGCGTCGGCAGCGCAGAAGTCACTCGATGGGGTTTCGAGGCCAACGAGTTCAAGCCGCAGTTCTCCAGCCATGACCGCTATGGGCGCCGCGTCGACCTGGTGACCTATCACGACAGTTACCACCGCCTCATGGCGATGGCGTTGCGAGCGGGCCTCCATTCCGCGCCCTGGGTGACTCCGGGTCCAGGGGCCCATGTGGCGCGAGCTGCCAAGGTCTACCTGCAGGCACAGGCTGATGCCGGGCATGGCTGCCCGCTGACGATGACCTTCGCGGCAGTACCCGTGCTCGAGGCAATGCCGGCGCTTTCCCGTAGCTGGTTACCCAAGGTACTTGCCAACGACTATGACCCCCGCAACGTGCCGTTCACCGAAAAGAAGGCGGTCACGATTGGCATGGGGATGACGGAAAAGCAGGGCGGCTCCGACGTGCGCGCCAACTCGACCACGGGCCATGCGCTGGGTCCGGGCGGACCGGGCGAGGCTTATGAACTTCTCGGCCATAAGTGGTTCCTTTCGGCGCCGATGTGCGACGCCTTCCTGATGCTCGCGCAAACGCGACGCGGACTGTCCTGTTTCCTGGTGCCGCGCTGGCGCCCGGATGGAAGCAAGAATCCTGTCGAAGTGCAGCGCCTCAAGAACAAGCTGGGCAACGTTTCCAACGCATCGTCCGAAATCGAGTTGCGCGGCGCCCTCGGCTGGATGGTGGGCGAGGAGGGGCGTGGCGTGCAGACCATCATCGAAATGGTGGCGTTGACGCGCTTCGATTGCATGCTCGGCTCGAGCGCTAGCCAGCGTCAGGGCGTGGCGCAGGCCATCCATCACGCGGCACATCGCAGCGCCTTCGGAAAGACGCTCCTCCGGCAGCCGCTGATGCGCAACGTTTTGGCCGACCTGCAACTGGAAGTCGAGGGCTCGCTCGCCATCGCCTTGCGCATGGCGCGCGCGCTGGATCGCCCGCAGGATGCCCACGAGCAGCTCCTGCTACGCATCGGACTGCCGGTCGGCAAGTACTGGATCTGCAAACGCAGTCCATTTCACGCCTACGAGGTGATGGAATGCCTCGGAGGCAATGGCGTGGTCGAGGACTTCATCACCGCGCGCCTTTATCGCGATGCGCCCATCAACGCGATCTGGGAGGGCTCAGGGAACGTGCAGGTCCTCGACGTACTGCGCGCGTTGGCAAGGACGCCCGAAGTGCTGGAGGCCTGGTTTCTTGAGCTCGACGAGACACGTGGCGAGCACGAAGCGCTCGATGCTTCGGTAGCGCGGCTGAAGGCACGATGCGCAGACATGAACGAGGCCGAATACTGCGCCCGCCACCTGGTCGATGCGCTCGCGCTCACGATGCAGGCAAGTCTTCTGGTGCAGGCCGGAAACAGCGCGGTTGCCGCGGCGTTCATCGCGTCCCGCCTGACGACGCAAGGCGACCGCAACTACGGTACGCTGCCGCCAGGGCTCGACATCGACACTGTTATCGCTCGCGGCAATCCTAACCCGTAGCGCAGTCGGACGTCGCAGTGAATCGGGTGCGCAGTCGGGGCAGAGGTGGCCGCGCTTGAGTTCAGTCGCCCGCCACTATTAAGGTTGGCTGTCGCGGGGAACCGCTCAGAACTCGTACCCGAAATGGCGAATGTCCCGGGCAAAGCGTTGCGCCACGATTTCTCTGGTTTTTTCCGAATAGTATTTCCGGTACCCATCGTGCCTGGACTTGTTGGCGTGTGACAATTCATATGAAAGCGCCAGCTTCTCCTTGAGGAATGCGAACTCGGCGTCAAGAGCCTCGAACCTTCCAATGTGATCCACGATGATTTCGCCGTTCTGGTTCGTCACATAGTCCAACTGGTTATAGGTCGTCCGTTCGGCGATGCCCGTGGTCGTCTTGGTGAGAAAGTCTTCAAAGGTCGGCGCATGTTCCCGGACGTATTTGGAAAAATTGTTGGTGGTGGAAGCCTGGACACACATGAAATACCAGGAAACCAACCGGTCCCACGGATTCCGCACAATGGCAAACTTGAAATGGGAGTTCCAGGTCGTGGGGCCAACCAGGACTTCAATTTCGCGTGCGGGCAAATGTCTTCTATTGAGATGCATGTTCGATGTGATGCTGCGGTCGTTGCTGCGCAGCCAGTCCTCAATCGACGAGCCTCCGGTCTTTTGAATGTGGACGAAGATGCACTTGGCTCGGCTGGAGATGACCATCGGAAAATCGTGGCGAAAGTTGGGAAATTGTCCCGGTCGCTGCCCGGTCACCTGGCGCGCAGATGCGCGTGTGTTCCGTGGCTGCCAGCGGGCGCCATTTCCGCAGGCGCGGGACCAGAGCCGAAAGTGCGCAACGGAAGGCCGCGCGACAGCCAGTCTCGCCGCTCCGCAGACACCCCAAGGTTGCACAGGAGTTCCAACGCGACTTCGTAATGCTGTTCCCCGAACATGAAGTGATAGTGCAGATGCACGGGAGGATGTTGCAGCCAGCGCGGATCGATTTCGCCCGCATCTGCAATCAGGTGCAAGGGGACGTTGTAGGAATCGGGATAGGTCAGGACGCGATCGGTGGTGGCCCAGATCGCCAGCGTCATGGCTGCCTGGTTGGAGCCCCAATATTCACTGCCGGCCAGCCCCACCTCTCCCGTGGAGGCAATGATGTTCACACCACAGCCACGATACGGCCGCATCCCGGCACGCACGGATGCGGCAAACAAATCCGCGCAGCGGGTGAGAATTCCTTTGTTGCGGCGAACGACGGTCAGGCCGCCGTTGTAGGACGCGCGAATCAGTTCGTTGCCGACGGTAGTTCGCATCGCGGGAAGGCGATCGAGTGAGACTCCGCCCATTTCCGCAAGTCTCACCCAATAGTCATCGAACAGATCTCCCGGGCCCCGGGTGGCACTTCCCTTGGTGTCGACCGGGCGGATTGCAACATCGGCATCGCCCGGAATGTGCGGCTCGTCGAGCCATACCGTGTCGCTGTCCAGCACCACGATAAAATCCGTGTTCGCATGCCGCTCGGCAAAAGCGCCGGAAAATACACGGTTTGCCGAGCCATATTCCGGACACAGGATATTGAGCGGTTCGTCGATGTACTCAACGTCCAGGTCGTTCAGCAGCCGGCGTGTGGACGCATCGACGCCCAAGCCGGGTCGCGGCGCAAAGGCGAGGATGGGGGCGCGACGGTAGCGGCCGGCAAAGCGACGAATGCTCTCGCACAACAACAATGCCTGCTCGCGTATGGCGTTGCCTTCGATGCAAAGCAGAAAGGTTGCCGTGGGGACCGCGGGATCGAGACTATGAAGCCGATCTTCGGATAGCTCGACGTACGCATTCTGCGCAGTTTGCGACCGGCTCGTGCTCCCGGCGCAGCGTGACAAGCAGAGTTGGTAGAGCGCGTGGACTTCCGGCATCGAAGCGTAGGGCAGTGCGGAGTCGAGCGACTCGTCACTCACCGCCTGTCTGCGCAGGTCCTGGTCCAGAAAGGCGTCGACTTCCTGGGCGGAATCACCCGCATCGAGCGTTACGCCCGTTCGATTCGCTATTTCGCCTACCGCCTGTCGCCAGTCATCCAGGAGAGTAGTGAACCGCACATAGACAACGTCCGGACACTTCTCGGAAAATGCCATCACATGCCGCATGTGCGCCAGCCAAAGCTGCAACCCCTCCTCGACGGTCATATCGCCGCGAGCCTGAAGTGATTGGGCAACTTCGAGCGGATTGCGCACGGTGACCACGTACACCGGACGGTATCCAGCCCCGACCAGCGTGCGATGCCACAGCGGCGCCAGGATGCAGATGCGTGGGTCCTTGATCAGGATCCTCGGCTGATCGCCGTATTCGGATGCCAGCATCGCGTGCGCGTCGCTTTCGAACTCGTCGACAATGTCGCCCGATACAGGGACCGAAAAATCGACATGGCACCAATCGCCCCCCAGCTGGCTCATCAGGCGGGAGTCTAGATCTACCACGGCCTCCGGTTCCCAGAATCCTTTTGGGTTGACCCCAAGCTTTGGTGTCACCAGGTTGACGGGTAGCGCGGCGCCGCACAAATTGAGCACGCGCGCCATGGCGGATGTTCCACTGCGATGCATTCCGAGAACGACGAAGGCGGTCTTTGGCACCCGTACCGGAGGGTCAACCGCACGTACCGCAGCGGATGTGGACGGCGGCCTTGCGCGCCAATCCGCCGCGAGCGATCGCATTTCCTCGACAGGAACGAGCGCACCGTGGTTGCCGCCAAGGACAAGCCGCAGCAGCACCGTGCGATTCTTTGGCGAGAATGGGCCAAAAATATTGGTACCTGCCGAAGTACCCGACAGGACGGCAGCGAAGAATTCCGTCAGTACTCGCCGTTCGTCTTCCTTAAGGGTCCGACTGAATTCGCTGGTCGTGTCGCCGGGATGGGCGCGATGGAAATAAAGCGGTTGGCTTACCAGCACCGGCTCCGCCATGGCCGTGGCGCGCAGGCAGAAGTCCCAGGCGCTGTGGTGGCGAAAGTCGCGAAAGCCTTCAAGCGCGAGAAAGAACTCACGTTCGACGAACAGGTTGCCGCTGGACAGCGCAACGTTGGATTCCACGAACGCGAAGCTGTTGGGATACCGGCCAAAATGATTTCTTTGCCTCTGCACATCAAGCCGGTCCGGATTTCCGGCCGTATCGGCGTCATCCGGTGCATGCCCCGGGGCAACCAGGGAGAAGCCCCAACGCGCATCCGTGGCTGCAATTTCATGGACCAGGCCGGTAATTCGATCGGGCGAAAAATAGTCGTCCGCATTGAGGAACGCCACATACTTGCCCTTTGCAAGCGCAACAGCTTCGTTCAGCGCTGCCGGCGTTCCCCGGTTTGCGCGAGCGACGACGCGCGCCGGGAAGGGCAAACCCCGCACCGCCCGGGCAATCACTTCCGGCGTATCGTCGACCGGGTCGTCCTCGACAATGACCAGTTCGATGTGCGAATAAGACTGGGCAGCGACTGACGCGATCGCCTGGGTCACGTGGCGCGCGTTGTGGTAGGAGAACATCACCACGCTGACCAGCGGCGACATCGCTACCCGAGATGCGGCGCGGGCCTCGTCCCAGGCGACAAAGGCGGCCAACAGGCCGGCCTGCCGGTCATTGGCTTCGCGCGTCAACAGTTTGCCAAGCACCAAGCCGAGATTGTGGCGAATGGGCTCCGCCGACCAGCTGGTCCGCTCCGCCGCGTCCCATAGCAAGTCCAGCGCTTCACGGAAGCGCATTCGCTGCAACTGCACGACGCCGAGCATGTGGCGCGAGTCCACGTCGTCGGGATTCTGGGCGAGGGCACGGCCGTACAGGGTCTCGGCGCGACCCAACTGTCCGGCGCGGTGTGCCGCCAGCGCCTCGAAGCGCGCCGGCTTAGGCGTTGCTCCATCGCTGCCGCAGCAGTGCTTGTATCGCTTGCCGCTGCCGCAGGAGCACGGGTCGTTCCGATTCATCCGCGCGCGCAATTCATGGTTGGCTGGCGCCCACCGACGAACCGGAAGTGGCCCGCTTTTGGGCCATAGACCTCGTGCTTTGACGCAATTTGCCTCCCCTGACCGTTGCCCGGATGGCCGGGCACGGCACCCCCACGCGAGAGAAAGCATTCGGCCAGCGACAAAAGCACCGCCGCCATGCCAGCTCGCTCCGCTCGTCGACGCTATATTAGCGCGGCGCGGACCATTGTAGACAACCCATACACCTGATCCGTCGCGGGTATCGTCACCCGTCATACTTTTTCATTGCCCGTCGAGAGGGGAGGTCTTGACCACGGTGCGCGGACCGAGGTCGTTCGAGCCGTGATAGGAGCAGATCCGCCGGATCCGGCATGCGGCCACGGCTCCATGCGATTCTCATTCGTCGCCCATGCGCCTCGCTTTTTTCTTGACATTGCGCCCCTTTACGTCGTCAATCTGTTGACCGACCGGGAGGATGGTTTCTGCATGGCCAATCAGAGTGCCGAACTGGGACGCAACGCGCAGCAGGATGCGCTGAAGCGCGCACCGCCCGCGACGCCCCACAGCCGGTCGTTTGCGGTTCTCGCCATCGCCGTGCTTGGTGTTGTCTACGGCGATATCGGCACCAGCCCGATCTACGCTCTGCGCGAGTGCTTTGCGGGCAAGAACCCCATCGCGATCACGCCGGACAACGTGCTCGGCATCCTGTCGCTCGTCTTCTGGACGCTGTTGCTCGTCATTTCGCTCAAGTACATGGTTTACGTGTTGCAGGCGGACAACCGGGGCGAAGGCGGCACCTTTGCGTTGCTGGCGTTGCTTCGGCCGGACCAGAATCAGGACCGGCGCAGCCGTCGCATTCTGATCCTGCTCGGCGTACTGGGCGCGTCGATGCTTTACGGAGGCGCGATGATCACGCCGGCGATCTCGGTGCTGAGCGCGGTCGAGGGGTTGCAGGTCGCCGCCCCTCAGCTTCATGATTTCGTGTTGCCACTGACTATCGCCATTCTGGCAGCGCTGTTTGCCGTTCAGAAACATGGAACGGCAAAGGTGGGCGCGGTGTTCGGCCCGCTGACGCTGTTGTGGTTTGCCGTGCTCGCGGTGCTTGGAATTCGAGGCATCCTGCGCGCGCCAGAAGTATTGCTCGCCGTCAATCCTTGGTACGCCGTCAAGTTCTTCGCCGCAAACGGAGTGGCTGGATATCTTGCCATGTACGCGGTGTTCCTTGTCACTACCGGCGGCGAAGCGCTGTATGCCGACCTCGGGCACTTCGGGCGCCAGCCGATCCGCAGGGTCTGGTTTACCTTTGTGCTGCCGGCGCTGCTGCTGAACTACTTTGGACAAGGCGCGCTGCTGATCGCGGATCCTGCAAGCGCTGCCCAACCATTCTTTCACCTCGCGCCGAGCTGGGCGCTCTATCCTCTGATCATTCTGGCGACGGCCGCAACGTGCATTGCGTCGCAGGCGGTCATTACCGGGGCCTACTCGCTCACGCGTCAAGCGGCGCAACTCGGTCTGCTGCCGCGGCTCAAGGTGAAGCAAACCTCCCACGACGCCCGCGGGCAGATCTACATGCCCTCGGTGAACTGGCTGTTGATGGCTGCCGCGATTGGACTGGTGGTCGCCTTTCGTTCGTCGGGGGATCTGGCTGCGGCCTACGGCGTGGCAGTGAATTCCACCATGGCTATCACGACCGTGCTGGCGTTCAACGTGGCGCGCGAGCGGGGCGGATGGAGCCTCCCCGCTGCGCTGCTCTTCCTGCTCGGATTCCTTGCCATCGACCTGGGATTCCTGGGCTCCAACCTGCTCAAGATCCCGGAAGGCGGCTGGCTGCCGCTGCTCATCGGCATCCTGCTGTTCACGGTCATGACGACCTGGCGTCGCGGCGGCATTCTGCTCGCCGAGCAGGTCGCGAAAATGGCGCCCGATCTCGAGACTTTCATCGGTCAGGTCGCGTCCGAAAACGTCCCTCGCGTACCGGGAGTAGCCGTATTCCTGACCGGCCGCCTCGACCAGACGCCGCCCACGCTACAGAAGCTCAAGCGACATACGGGTGTACTGCATGAAACGGTCATCGTGGCAACCGTCGTAATCGAGCCGGTGGCCAAGGTCGACAGCGAAGAGCGAATCGAGCTCACGTCGCTCGACGAAGGCTTCTACCGCCTCGTGCTGCGCTACGGCTTCATGCAGGGCCCGAATCTCCCGTCAGAGCTCGTCGCGTGCGCCGAGCTGGGATTGAACTTGGAGCCGGATCAAGTCCACTATTTCGTCGGCCACGTCGATCTGCTTGCGGGCCGCAAGGCGCATGGCATGGCGTCATGGCGCGACCGGCTGTTTGCCCGCCTGGCGAGCAACACCGAAGACGTGACCGCCTTCTACCAGATACCCATCGCGCAGATGATGATAGTGGGATTTCAAATCGGCATTTAGGACCTGACCGAGGCCGATCCACGCCCGGCGTTCCTATTTATCGCGCGAAAAGGCGCATCCTTGCCTCGGCGATCGCGACCGCGTCAACCGGTGGTGCGCTTAACCGACATCACGCGGCCCCAGCGGCCGTTTGCCCCGTTTCATTTGGCGGCCGCTGAGACGGCCGCGCGCAGACCCAGCAGGTAACTGTCGACCCCGAAGCCGGAAATCTGCCCATTGATGATTTCGGCGAACACCGATTTATGGCGGAACTCTTCGCGAGCATGGATGTTCGACATGTGGACCTCCACCACCGGCACCGTCAGGATCGCAAGCGCGTCGCGAATGCCGTAGCTGTAGTGGGTCCAGGCGCCGGCATTGATCATTACGCCAGCAACGTTGTCCACGAAACCCTGGTGAATGCGCTCGCACATCGCGCCTTCGCAGTTGGTCTGAAAGCTCTCGACGGCCACACCCAACTCCTTGGCGAGCGTCTGCAGCCGGCCGTCGATTTCAGATAGCGTGATCGTTCCATATTGCGCGGGATCGCGCTTGCCGAACATGTTGTGGTTGATCCCGTGCAGCATCAGAAAAGTTTTCATTGTCGACTCCTCGTCAGTGGGTAGTTACGTTGACGGCCTTGCCGGTCGTGGCTGCTTCGATGATGGCATCCGTGACGCGCAGGTTCTGCAGTCCGTCGCGTCCGCTGACCAGGGGCTCGGCTTCGCCGCGGATCACCGCCGCAAAGTGCTCGATCTGCAACGCCAACGGATCAGCGCGCTCCAGCGGAATCGTCTCGGATTGGAACGGCTTGAACCAGGAGCGATCCTCCTTGCGGGCGTAGTACTTGAGGCGCATGGTCGGAATGGCCAGTGAGCCGTCTGATCCCATGACGACGTACGCATCCTCCTCCGGATAGGTCGCATAGGCCTTGTTTTCCTGTGATGTCTGCTCCCAGCTCTTGGGTGACCCCGCCGTATCCGAAAGGAGGAAAGTGCCCAGCGCGCCATTTTCGAAGCGCAGATTGATTGCTACCGTATCCTCGACGGCAAATCGGCGGGTGGCACTGGATGAAAATGCCTGAACGGCCACGATCTCGCCGATCATGGCGCGCAGGTTGCCCACCTCGTGAATCATGTTGAGCAGGATCGGGCCGCCGCCCGGTTCCTTGCGCCAGGCATTCGGACCGTCGAAATAACCCTCCGAGTCGGGCTTGTAGAAAAGGGCGCTGCCGATCACGCCAACGATTGCTCCCAAGACACCGGACCTTACGATCTCGATAGCCTTGTGCAGAATCGGGCTGTGCCGGCGGTGATGCCCCACCAACAACTTTGCGTTGGCGCGTTCGGCGGCGTCGACTAGTCGCCTGCCCTCATCGAGTGTATGGGCGATCGGTTTCTCGACGAGCACCGGAATGCCCGCGGCGATGCACTCCAGGCCCTGGGCGACGTGCATCCGGTTAGGTGTCGCCAGCACGACGCCGTCGGGACGATCCTTGGCGAAGCAATCCCCCAAGGAAAGGTACAGCGGTACGCCTTCCCGCTTCGCCACATCGGCCGCGTCGGGCGAAGTGTCGACAATCGCCGACAGCGTCGCACTCTGGCTCCTTTGCGTTTCCTCGATATGGCGCAGGCCGATCGTGCCGGCGCCAGCGACCGCAATTCGCACCCTTCTCACCGACACATCCCTTTCCACGCTCCGCGCGCCGGCACAGCGCTTCCAAGCATAACCTTACTATGCACGTTGGCGACTCGTGCCTATCGATTCCGCGGGCTATGAGCGAGAGGGGCCGAGGCGGCGGGTCTTACATCTGCTTGAACAGATGACTGAAACTGCGGCTGACCTCGAGCTTGTCGTCGCGGCCCTTCACGTGGACGACCTGGTTGCCCCGCAAGTTGCGGCTGACCTGGGCCACCGCGTCGACCCGCACGACTGTGGCGCGATGGATCTGCCAGAATTCCTTGGGGTCGAGCTCATCGATCAGTTCCTTGATCGGCTTGCGAATCAGCGCCTCGAAACCGGCCGTCTGCACGCGCGTGTATTTGTCCTCGGCGCGAAAGAACAGGATATCGCTGGTCGGGATCATGCGAATCGTCGACCCGACACTTGCCTGCACCCAGCGCAGATGCTCGCGCGGGTTGAGGCTGCCGCTCCCGAGACGTTGCGACAGCTGCTCCAGCAGGTCGTTCATGGGGTCAGGCTTCCGTTGCAGCCTTTCGCGCAAGCGCGCGCAGGCCAGCGCGACGCGCTCCGGCTCCACCGGCTTGAGCAGGTAGTCGATCGCGCCCTGGTCGAAGGCCCTGATCGCATATTGGTCATAGGCTGTGACGAAGACCACGTGAACCTGGCCGGCCAGGGCCCGGGCGGCCTGGATGCCATCCATCTCGGGCATGCTGATGTCGAGAAATACGATGTCGGGCTCGAGGCCCTGCACCATGGCGACCGCCTCGCGACCATTGGCGGCCTCGCCAACGATCACGAGTTCGGGCCAGGCGTCCTTCAACCGGCCGACGATCTGCTCGCGCATGAGGCGTTCGTCATCTGCGACGACGGCAGTGGGGGCGGGCGTGCGTTGCATGCAGTCATTCTCCCGATGGCGCCGCGGCGGGAGCGATTTCGTACGGCACCTTGATCGTGGCGCTGGTGCCCCCCTCCGGCAGCACGCTGATGATCAGCTCCGCTCGCCCGTTGTACAGGGCTTGCAATCTTTCCCGGATGTTGGCGAGTCCGACGCCATCGCCAGATTTTGGCATGAAGCCCATTCCATTGTCCCGCACGTGCACCGCCAGTTGCCCGTTGTCGACTTCGGCGGCGATGTTGAGCGTGCCACCGGCTGCCTTGGGCTCGAGGCCGTGCTTGATCGCATTCTCTACCAATGTCTGGAGCATCATTGACGGAAAGACTGCGGACTTCAAGCCTTCCGGAACATCGATCGCGGACACGAGTCGCTCTTCCATGCGCACCGCCATGATTTCCAGGAAGGCGCGCGAGAGGCCGACCTGTTGCCCCAGCGTGGGCCTGGCCCCGTCGCGCATCTGCGGCAGGGCCGAGCGCAGGTAGCGGATGAGACTTTGCTGCATCTTCGAGGCGCGCGGCGGGTCGGTCAGAATGAGCTGGTCGATGCTGGCGAGCGTGTTGAACAGGAAATGCGGTTCGATCTGGGCCTGCAGTGCCTCCATGCGCGCTTCGAGCACGGTGCGCTCGACCTGCTCGGTGTCGGCGCGCTTCGTCGCCTGGCTGGCCACAAGTTCCGCCCGGCGCTTGCCGCCGGCGACGACCTTGATGATGACGCAGACGACGACGAAGAATGCGTAGGGCTTCCCGTACCTCAAGACGCCGGCGAAGAGGATCACGCCCAGGACCAGGACGATGGCCAGCGTCTTCCAGGAAACCACGGCCAGCCAATCGAAAAAGCGCCACCAAAGCTCGACGGCCGCGTGGCGGATATCGCGCAGCGCCTCCCGGGTGCCGGATGGCTGTGCAGCGGGCGAACTGGCGCCGGACGGCGTGGATTTGTCGGCGCCTGCGCCGGGTTGTTCAGTGGTCATCGGGATACCATCGGATTGCCTGTTGGTCTGGGCGCAAGAGTAGCAAGGAGGAGCGGGCAGCTTCCAGCGCGGCAGGACACAATGCGCGCCGGAGTGGATGAAACGCACAAACGTCACATTGGGCCGAGTTCCCGCCCGGCGCTATCGGTCCGAGCCATGCCGGCGGGACGACACGGCTCAGAGCACGAGCTTGCCGCCGATCACGACGAGGATCATGGCGAGGCCCGAACGCAGCACACCGTCCGGCACCCGCGACGACAGCGAACTGCCGAGCCAGATGCCGGGCAGCGACCCGACCAGCAACGCGCCCAGGAGCCCCCAGTTGACAGTACCCAGATGCGCGTGGCCGAGCCCGGCGACCAGCGCCAGCGGCACTGCATGCGCGATGTCGCTGCCGACGATGCGAACCGTCGGTAGTTTAGGGTAGAGGAAGAACAGCACGGCCACGCCCAGCGCGCCGGCACCCACCGAGGAAAGCGTCACCAGCACCCCGAGAACGACGCCGGTCGCGACGGTGAGCGGCGCGATCCAGCGCTGACGCCATTCCCCCGTCGAGTTGCGCCCCCATCGCGCGATGCGCTCGCGTCCGACGATCGCCAGGGCGGTGAGGATCAGCGCAAAGCCCAAGCTGGTCGTGATCATGCGCGAAAATGCGGCATGGTCGAACGGAAAGGTGCTCAACACGCCGATCGTCACCAGCGCGCCGGGAATGCTCCCGGCCGCCAGGCGCAGCACGATCGACCAGTCGATGTTGTCGCGGCGGGAATGCACGACCACCCCCCCGGCCTTGGTGATGGCGGCGTAGAGAAGGTCGGTGCCCACGGCCGTCGCTGGCGCAACACCGAACAGCAGCACCAGCAGCGGCGTCATCAGCGAGCCGCCGCCCACACCGGTCAGGCCGACGATGGCGCCGACGACAAAACCCGAGATCGTATATCCAAGGTCCAATACTGCTCCGCAGCGTTAACGGGAAAGCCCCGAAATGTCATCCCGGAGGAGAATCGTAGCAATGATGGATCCAAACGCCAAAGAACGGCGGGTACTGACGATAGGACCGGCGGCAATGCCCGGTCGCCGGTTCGTGTTGTCGCGTCAGGCGACGTCTGGATTGGAACGGTCGGAAACTATCCGCCCGTCGACCAATTCGACAATCCGGTCGCAGCGCTGTGCGAGTCGCGGGTCATGGGTGACGATCAGGAACGTGGTTCCGCTGGCGACGTTGACCTCGCGCATGAGCTTGAATACGGCGTCGGCATTCTCTGTGTCCAGGTTGCCGCTTGGCTCGTCCGCCAGCACCAGCGAGGGACTCATCGCCAGTGCGCGGGCGATGGCGACCCGCTGCTGTTGTCCTCCGGAAATATTCGAGGTCTTCTGGTCCTTCCAGCGGGTCAGCCCGACGCGCTCGAGCAGACCGGCGGCCACGTCGCGCATCTGCGGATCGACACGCCCGCGCGCGGCGATGATCGGCATCATGACGTTCTCCAGTGCAGTAAAGGCCGGCAGCAGGTTGTGGTACTGAAAGATGAAGCCGATTGCGCGGCCACGCAGGCGAGTCAGATCCATCTCGTCCAGGTGGCCCGTGTCGTTGCCGACAACGTCGACCTGCCCGAAAGTCGGCCGGTCGAGCAACCCGATGATGTTGAGCAGCGTGCTCTTCCCCGAGCCCGACGGTCCTATCATGGCGGCGAACTCGCCTTGGCGCAGTCTGAGGTCGATCCCGTGCAGTACCTCGACCTCAACTGGCGTGCCCGTGCCGTAGGACTTGCGGACCTCCGTCAGCCGGAGCGTTTCCGGCACGCCTGTCAAGGTTTCAGCCACGAATAGCGACCGCTGGATCGAGCTGCGCTGCCCGGCGAGCGGGAACCGCCGCGGCAAGGAGGCCGACCAACATTGCTCCTGCACACGCAATCATGAACAAGGCGGGCTCGATCACCACGATGAACAGCGGCGTGCCGTCCGCATTTCTCGCGACACTGCGCCACAGCAGCAGGAATCCCGCCGCAAGGATCGAGCCGAACACTGCGCCGGTCAAACCCATGAAGGCGCCTTGGATCAGGAATACACGCAGCACCTGGATGCGCGCCGTGCCCATGGCGCGGAGGATGCCGATCTCCTTCGATTTCTGCACCACCGACACGACGAGCACGCTGGCAATTCCAAGGGCAACGGTGATGCCGACGAAGACGCGGATCAGCGTGTTGGCCAGCACCTGCGCCGACATCGCGGAAAAGAACTGCGCGTTGGTGCTGATCCAGCTGTCGACCTGGAGGTCGGCGACGTCACGGATTTCCCGCGCGACGGCCTCCGCCCCAAAGGGATCGCGCACCTTGACGTCGAGGCTGGTCGCGCCGCCGGCGAGGTCAAGCAGGTTCTGCGCCGAGCGCAATGCGACATAGACATTGCGTTCGTTGACGCCTTTGTTTCCGAAGTCGAAGATGCCGAGCACCGTCAGCGTGGAGGCCGCCCCGTTCGCGGCGGCGAGACTAAGCTTGTCGCCGACGGTCGTGCCGAGGTCCTTGGCGAGTTCCGTGCCGATAACGACGTCGATCGGTCCCGGATCGGCCTTGCCGGCGACGACCTTCTCCGGCAGCGCGATCACGCGGAAGTAGGAATCGGGGTCGATGCCGATGACCGACACTGATTTGGTCGCTTCACCACGCCGGGCGAACCCGGGTCCTGTGACCACCGGCGTCACGGCCGTCACATCGGCCATCCGCTCGACTTCGGCCCGTACTTTCTGCCATTGGTCCACCGAACGCAGTTGCTGCGAACGCGGCTGGACCTCGGCAGCGACTGCCCCGGGGTCGCTCTCGCGCAACGGCCGCGCCACCTGATCCGGCGCCAGGATCTGGATGGGCGCCTGGAAGCTCAGCGTGCGGCGGATGATGTTGGCCTGCAGGCCCGCGAGCAGTGCCGACATGAAGATGATCACGCCCGCGCCCAATGCGACGCCGAAGACGATCAGCAACGTCTGGGTCATTCCCTCGCGCATGAAGCGGAATGCCACTATCGTTTCGAACCGCCCGAACGGGTTCATGGCGGATCGTGCCGCGCCGCCGCCTGGGTGCGCACGCGCTGCCCGTCCGCCACCGCGGCAGCGGATGGGATGAGACCTTCGCCCGGCGCAACGCCATCCCTTATTTCGACGTGGCCGTCACCTTTGAGTCCCAGTTTGACCGGCCGCCTCGTGGCGCGACCGTCGGTCGCGACGAGCACATAGGGATGCGCGCCTGCCAGGTCGTGAATGGAATCGGACGGTGCAATCAGGACGCCGGAACGGCGACCCACCTCGATGTCGACCGACACCGTCATGTCCTGGCGCAGAAAGGGTGGTGGCCGCGGGACGCGCAACTTGACTTCCACCGAACCTCGCAACGGGTCGATGCCGGGATTGATATAGAACAATTCCGCGTCGAAGCGTTCTTGCGGATACGCGTCGGCTGACGCGAACGCCTTCTGTCCCAATGCAAGCTGCGCGAGATTCTTCTCATCTATCTGCACGACAATCTGGGTTTCACCGTCGGGCGCGAGGACCATCAATTCCTTGCCCGGCTGCACGACATCGCCAGGCTCGACTTCGCGCCCGATGAGCAGGCCATTGGCCGGCGCAGGAATTATGGTTTGCTCCAGCCGCGCCTTCGCCATTTCCAGCGCCGCCTGCTCTTTCGCGAGCGCGGTTTGCGCCATCACGTAGTCGCTGCCCTTGACGCCGTTCGTCTGCACCTGCAAACGCGCGGAATTGAGCTGGCTTTCCGCGACATCGACGTTGCGCTTGCTGTCGTCGAGCGCCGATTGGCTGATGAAGTTCTTCTCCCTCAAGTCCACGTTACGCTGGTGTTGCTGGCGCGCAAGGCGGACGTTGGCCTCGGCCTGGACCAGGGATTCCGCGGCGGCCGGCTGGCCGACTTCCCGCAACTGGCGCAGTTTGGCCTCGGCCTGGTCGACCGCGGCTTGCGCCTGGGCAACGGCCGCACGCTCGTTGCGGTCGTCGAGCGCAATCAGCACGTCGCCACGGCGCACAGCCTGTCCTTCCACCACCGGTATCTTCGCGACGCGCTCGGTGATCACCGTGCCGATGGAAACGCGCTGCGGGGAAACCACGCGTCCGCTGGCCACGACGGTGGCGACGAGATCACCGCGTGCGACTTTCTGCAACTTGACCGGTGCGCCAAGGAGGGCGTCGCGAAAGAAATATGCCGCTACCGCAAGCGCGGCCGCCGTCAGCAGCCCGCGCAGGATCCAGGGCCTGCGAGTAACCGACAGCTCATCGGTTGAGGGGGGACGAAAATGCAGGAACGAGGGAATCCGCATGCAAGGGATGGAAAGGGCGCGACACGCCAATTATCTCCTCCCATGGTCTTTCCAAGCTTGATCCGGAGCAATGAGACGGGCGTTCAACTGGTCGACGATGGCCGGACTTGCGCCGGGTGTTCGTGATTTAAGATGAAGTCGTCGGGAACCGCCGGCCCCCACACGTAGAACGAATCCTCGGGCGGATGATCGGCCGCCGGCCACTCGACATCGGCCGGCACGAAATCGATGCCGTGCGAATACTCTGCCCAGCCGCCCCACGGATCCTGCGCGTAATAGAAATAATTCGAGCCCAGCACGTGCCGCCCCACGCCCCAGCCCTTGGCATAACCCTTCGCGCGGAGCTGCTCGGCGCCCAGTCCGACTTCGTCGAAGCTGCGCACATCCCAGCTCGAGTGATGAAGCCCCGGCGCGTGCGACTTCGCGAACGCAAGCAGATGGTGGTCGCTGGCGTGCGCGCCATGCATGAAGGCAATGACGTCGCCCGAGCGGTCCGACAGGCGCAAGCCCAGCTCGTCGGCGTAAAAGGCGACCTGCCGCAACACATCCGGCGTGAACAAGAGCACGTGCGAGAGATGCCGGGGTTGCACCGGCGGCGCCGCGCTGCGGCTGGGTGCTGCGCCTTTGCCGGGCGGCACGGGAGGCGGATTGAGTGGGCGCGCGTGGTCCGCGGGCGACACCTTGGGCGCAACGATGATCTGCACCGGCGTGCCATCGGGATCACGAGTCCAGGCTCCGCCGCTGGCGGCGAGCGGATGAGGCGCGATGGCTCCCCGCGATTTGATGCGCTGTTCGAACGCGGCGAAATTGTCCTCGTAGACGCCGAAGCTCAGGTACTGCAGCTTTTTCGGCTTGCCGTCGGCATGGACACTGCCCCAGCAATGCGGATGACCGTACGTGAACAGGTCGATGTGCTTGCCCACGCGGCGGACATCGAGCCCGAAGGCCCGATAGAATTGCTCGGCCGGTGCCAGGTCCGGCACGCTGAACGCAAAATGATTTAGCGAGTGAACGCCGAGTACGTTCCGACGAGGCGGCGTTGCTGTGTGTTTGTCCATGGTCCGAGGTGGCCCCGACAGAGCGTGACGACAAAGTCGCCTCGGCAGGGCGATTTTCGACACATCATAAGCGAATTTGGCGTGCTGGATACAGCCGCCGTCCGGACTGTCGCGCGGGTTGTCATTCGCGTGGACAATGCAAACTCGAGTGAGGCTCGAAAGGACACAGCATGATCATCGTTCACCATCTCAACAATTCCCGCTCACAGCGCATTCTGTGGCTGCTGGAGGAGCTTGGCATCGAGTACGATGTCAAGCGCTACGAACGCGACAAGACCACGATGCTGGCGCCGCCCGAACTGCGCAAGGTTCATCCTTTGGGCAAGTCGCCCGTGATCACGGACGGCGAGATTACGGTCGCCGAATCCGGCGCCATCGTCGAGTACCTGGTCGAGAATTACGGTGGCGGGCGCTTGATTCCGAAGGCCGGGTCGGCGGATCGGCTGCGCTACACCTACTGGCTGCATTTCGCCGAGGGCAGCGCCATGCCGCCCTTGCTGCTGAAGCTGGTCTTCGATCGCATCGAAACGTCGCCGATGCCTTTTTTTGCCAGGCCAATCGCCCGGGCGATTTCCGCGAAGGTGAAGCAGAGCTTCATCGAGCCCAACCTCAAGGCCCAGCTTGCGTACATGGAAGCCGAACTCGGCAAAGCGCCCTGGTTTGCCGGTGACAAATTCACTGCGGCGGATATCCAGATGAGCTTCGCTCTCGAGGCGGCAGCGGCGCGAGGCGGATTGGGCAAGCACCAGCCGCACATGTCGGATTGGCTGGAGCGGATCCACGCACGGGCTGCCTACAAGCGGGCGCTGCAACGCGGGGGCGAGTACTCGTTGCTGACGTGAACGAGGCTCGTAGCCGCAATTCGATGTCGCAGGGCGATTGCGATGCGGCGGTGCCGTTCCCCGGGGGCGTTACCTGGCGGGCGCCGGACGCTCGGCGTACGGGAGGTTGGATGCCTTGATGCCCACGGGCAGGCATCCAGGCAGCACCAAGATCAACGCCAGACAGATCAGCTTTCTCAATGGAATTCCCCTGGTCAACTTCGGAATGTGCTTATCGTTGGCCCAAATGCACACCGGGTCAAGGACTCGTTGCCCCTTGCGTCGGGTCGGAGTGCCAGACGGCGACGGTCGCGATGAATCCCGTCGGCACCACGGCCTTGTGCAGTACCCAGTGTGCGGGATTGTAGGGTGCGGGTCCGTTGACCAACGCCAGTTCGGCATCGGTCGCGGCGACATCGAGTTGCCGGAATGGCGCGGAGAGGGCATCGCCGGTGGCCTTGCTCATCGCTTCCTTGCAGGTCCACAGGCGAAGGAATCCGCGCCGGCGCTCGTCGGCCGTCATTGGCGCAAGTGCATCGCGTTC
The DNA here is from genome assembly GCA_963819965.1 of uncultured beta proteobacterium. Taxonomy (GTDB): domain Bacteria; phylum Pseudomonadota; class Gammaproteobacteria; order Burkholderiales; family Casimicrobiaceae; genus VBCG01. Next base: position 39,161 of record CAWFYA010000003.1, on the reverse strand, counting down.
GCGTGGCGAGAGAAATTTGCGGCAAAGACCGTCGGCATTCACCACGCGCTCGCTGTGCTCGACGTCCACGCCAATGCGCAATTCGGCGGGCAATCCCTGCGCGATGCCGATCAGCACCATGCCGCGCGTATGGGACACGTTGAAATCGAGGTTGACTGAAGCCGACGAGCCACCTGGACGAGCGTCCAGCTGCGGACGGCCCCGGCGACCGCGTGCCAGCACCACTGCCGACGGCGCGATATTCAGCGCCTGCCCCAGCAACGCGCGTAGCGTCGACCTGCCGACAATCCAGCGCGACCGCAGGGCATCGGTACCGAAGCGCAGTGCGCGCTTCCGCTCCTCGTCAGAGAGCACGCAAGCGAGCGTCGCGACCTCGACCGGCGTCCGTTCAAGTGCCGTCCACCAAAGCCCGATGCCGGCCCGGACCGCCGGCAACGGCACGGTGCCTTCCGGGGCGAGCGGGATTTCAAGCGGGCCGTTGTTCGAAGTGTCAAGATTGCCCGGTAACGGGAAGTCGTCTACGCTCACGCCGGTTTCCATGTTCTGCCGGTGCGCGATTTGCGTGCGCCGAACTGCGGCCACTCCGTGCATTTTCTGCTCAAGTCCCTCTCCCGGTTGCCTTTGCCCGTACTCTATGAACTGAGTCGGGCGCTGTTCCGCGTCGCGTACTACGTGTTTCATTGGCGCCGGCCGCTGGCGGCCGCCAATCTGCGCAATGCGTTTCCGGAAAAATCCGCCGCGGAACGAACTGCCATTCTCAAGCAATCGTACCGCAATCTGGCGGACCTCATCGTCGAGACGCTGTACGGCTTCGGCGCGACGGCTGCCGACATGCAGTCGCGCGTGCACATCGAGAATCCCGAGCTGTTCCGGCAATTTACAGGGCAGTCGGTGGTGCTGCTGGCCGCGCATTTCTGCAACTGGGAATGGTTGCTGCTGGCGGCCGGGGCGCAACTCGGTGTCCCCATCGACGCCGTGTACAAGCCGCAGCGGATCGCCGGGTTCGACCGCTTCCTGCGCGAAGGGCGGTCGCGCTTCGGCGGCAATCCCATTCCCGCCAACAATTTCCTGTTCGACGTGATGAAGCGCAAGTCGCAGGCACGTGCTTATGCGCTGGTCGCCGACCAAACGCCGCTCCGGAGCGAGGAGAAGCACTGGTCGCACTTCCTCAACCAGGACACCGCGTTCTTTGTCGGCGCCGACAAGATCGCGAAGATTCTCAATGCGCCCGTGTTGTTCGTCGCCATGAAGCGCGAGCGGCGGGGCGCCTATTCAGCCCGGCTCAGGCTACTGGCGCAGCCGCCTTACGATCGCACGACGGACGAGGGGAGGGGAGGGGGCGCCGAAATCATCGAATGCTACGCGCGTGCACTCGAGGACGAAATCCGCGCGAGTCCCGCGGATTGGCTGTGGATCCATCGCAAGTGGAAGTATGCCAAGCCCCTCTATTCGTGATCCCCGGACGGATTGACGCGCTGCCCCCCAAATGAAATTCCTGCTCAAGACGCTGACCTGGTTCCCGCTGTGGATGGTGTATCCATGGGGATGGATCCTGTATTTCGTCACCTTCCATGTGCTGCGCTGGCGGCGCAAGCGCGTCCTGGAGGACATTGCGCGCGCATTTCCTGACAAGAGCGCCGAGGAGCGCTACCGGATCGCCCGGCAGATGTACCGCAACTTGGGTGACGGCCTCATCGAGGCGCTGTGGGGATACGGCGCCGGCGCTGAGGAATTCCGCCGCCGCGTCGTGATGGAGAATCCCGAGCTCGTCCGCCACTACGCGGACGCTGGCAAGACCGTGCTCCTGCTCACCGCGCACGTGTGCAACTGGGAATGGCTGTTTCTCGGCGCCGGCGCGCACTTCGGCATCCCGATCGACGTCGTGTACCGCCGCCAGGGCTTGCGATCCGTCGACGAATACGTGCGCGATGCGCGGGCGCGCTTTGGCGGCCGCGTCATTCCGCGTGAAGACTTCATATTCGAAATCATGAAATGGTCGGGAGAGCCGCGCGCCTATGCGCTTGTCGCCGACCAGACTCCCAAGCACCACGAGACCCGGCACTGGACGCGATTTCTTAACCAGGACACGGCATTCTTCATCGGTGCCGGCAAGATCGCCAATTTCATGCAGGCGCCCGTGCTGTACGTTGCCATGCGGCGGATACGTCGCGGCTACTACTCGGTGCGTTTGTCGGTTTTGGCCGAGCCTCCATACGAGGAGGGCGCCGACGTGCTCATCTCCGAGCGTTACGCGCGGTCGCTGGAAGCGGAGATCCTGGCCAGCCCGTCGGACTGGCTATGGTTGCAGAAGAAGTGGAAATATCCGAAGGCGCCGGATGAATAGCGCGGGACAGTCACCGGCGTCTCAGGACGCCTTGCCCAGCTTGGCTGACAAGTAGCCGGCCATCGCGCGCACCGTCGGGTATTCGAAGAAGTCCGTCACCTCGAGGCGACCGGGGTACGTCGCCTCGACCTTTTCGTAGATCTGGGCGAGCGTCAGGGAGCCGGTCCCTAATTCGAACAGGTTGTCGTCGGGCGCCAAACGCAACTTGGGCATGGCGGCCTGGCAGATCGCAAGCAAAGTGGCTTCAACGCTACCGTGCGTCGCCTGATCTTCCGCCGGATGTTCCTTCGCCGCCAGGTCGATTCTGGCCAGTACGTCGGCGAAGCGGCCATCGGCGTAATCGCGGGCAAGCACAAAGCGCTGAACCTTGCCGCTGGTCGTCTTGGGAAACTGCCGGATTGGAATGACCGCGGCCACGGGGACGCCCGTGCGCTCGTTCACCACTCGCCGGACCACGCGCGATTGCGCTGCGAAGGCGACGGGATCGTCCTCCTTGGTGAGCAGGAACACGAGCACGTCATCGGTGGCGGCATGCGCCGCGCGTACGCCCGCAGCGGCCGCGCGTCCGAGTTCGATGCCGGCGTGTTGCGCCAGCACCAGTTCGATATCCTGGGGGAAATGGTTCTGGCCGGCGACGAAGAGGATGTCCTTGACGCGGCCGGTGACGACCAGTTCGCCGTTGTACATCGTGCCGAGGTCGCCCGTGTCGAAATACCCGTCCGGCGTGCGCGACGCGACGGTAAGCGCGGCGTCGCCATAGTAGCCAGTGCTGACGTTGTCGCCGCGAATGAGAATGTGCCCCACTGTTCCGGGCGCGCAGGCGTCTCCCGCATCGTCGGCGATCCGCACCTCACAGTGCCGGACCGGGCGGCCCACGCACACCAGTTCGACGGCATCGCCCGCACCGGGCGCCGTCGTGCGGACAACGTCGCCCGGACCCAGTGCGCCCCGCTCCAGGCAAATCGCAAGCAGCGGAGCGCCGACCGCAGGGAACGTTACGGCGAGACTGGCCTCAGCCAGGCCGTAGACCGGGAACATCACGTCGGGTACGAGACGCGCGGGCGCCAGCGCGTCGGCAAATTGCCGGCAGAGATCCGCGGCAATGGGTTCCGCACCGTTGAAAATCACGCGGATGCGCGACAGGTCGTAGCCGGCCGCTTTGGCGGGGTCGTGCGACTTCAGGTAGTGCATGTAGCCGAAGTTGGGCGAGCAGGTGATCGTGACGCGATGTTCGCTCGCCTTGGCCATCCACAGACCGGGCCGCCGCACGAAGAGCGCGGTCGGCATCAGCCAGTGCTCCGCGCGAGCGGCGATCGGTACGAGGTGGAATCCGATCAGTCCCATGTCGTGCGTCAGCGGCATCCACGACAGGCTCGAATCTTCGGGTGTCGCACCGATGCCGGCGCTGATGGCGTCGATGTTGGTCATCACGTTGCGATGGGTGAGCACCACCCCTTTCGGCTCGCTGGTCGAGCCCGACGAAAACTGGACGAAGGCGATGTCGTCCGGCGTGGCGCCATGGCGCGCGCCCGGATTGGCGAACTCGGTGACTTCGTCCAGGTACAGCACGCGCCGGTCGAGCCGTGCCAGCGACGCCCCGAGTTCGTGGGCCTGGGCATACGCCTTCAGGCGCTCGTAGGCCTTGCGCTCGGTGGCCAGGTACGGTGCCTGCAGGCGATCCAGCACGCGAAAGAATTTTGCCTTGTGTTCGTCGGCGTTGCCCGGCGCCAGCGGAACCGCCACGATACGACCGAGTACGCAACCCCAGAATGCGTCGATGAAAGGCTCCGGCCCGTCGACCAGGATGATCGTCTGCGTTCCGGGCAGCGCGCCGATCCGTTGCAGGTGCCCCAGTATTCCGAGGGCGCGCGCGCGCAGCAGGGAATAGGGCACGCGGCGCTCGCTCGTCTCGCCGGCAACGAAGTTGACGCCGCGCTCGGTATCCGCGGCTGCATCAAGGGCGTGGGTCAGTGTGGGCAGCAACATGTCGATCATGGATTTAAGCGGCCAGGCAGGTGCGGCTGCGGCCGGTGATGCGCATGCATTCGGTTGCGTTCCACTGTGTTCATTGCGTTCATTTGCTCATGGGCGCTCACGCGGAATCATACGCAATGGCAAGCGCGTGCGGAGGTTGACCTGCGCCTCGCGTTCGATGCCCTGTCCCGGCACAAGTTCCAGGGTGAAGCGACGGGCGAGCATCGCGACATGCGCATGCATTTCCACCAAGGCGAGATGTTCGCCGATGCAGGCGCGCGGGCCAAGTCCGAACGGCAGGTAGGCAAAGCGGTTGCGCCCGGACGCGACGTCCGGCAGGAAACGGTCGGGGTCGAACCGGTCAGGATCGGTCCACAGCGCGGGATGGCGGTGCACCAGGTAGGGCGAGATGAGCACCTCCGTCCCCCCCGGCAGCCAGAATTCACCGATCGTGTCAGGTGCGACGGACCGCCGGGTGAGCAACCAGCCCGGCGGGTACAACCGCAGCGTTTCGTCGATGGCCCTGCGTGTGTACGTCAAATTGCCCAGGTCGTCATAACCCGGCCGGTCCCGACCTGCGGCGTCGACCTCAGCGTGCAGTTGCTGCGCGGCATCGGGCGCCTGGGTCATCAGGTACCAGAACCAGTTGAGCGAACTCGCGGTGGTTTCGTGGCCCGCAACAATCAGTGTCATGATCTCGTCGATCAGCTGGCGATCGGTCATCGGTTCCGCCGATTGGCGATCCCGCGCGTCGATGAGTTGCGAAACGATGTCGTTGTGGCGAATGCCGGCGCGCCGCCGCCGCTGCACTTCGTCGAGGATGAGAGTCCCCAGTTGCCGGAATTTGTAGGCGAACGCCAGGTTGCGCTGCGTGTCGTCAGTCAGCAGCGCGAATGGATTGCCGTCGGCACCGGAGGTCAAGCGCCCGAGGTCGTCGCTGAACAGTGCGCGCAGCACGACGTCGAGCGTGACCTCGCTCATGTCCTGCGTCAGGTTGACGGGCGCCCGTTGTGCGGCCGCGATGGCCCATTTGGCGGCGATCACGTCGTTGGCGGCGTGCAGGTGCGGCATCCAGGTTGCGATGATGCTGCGGTGGAAAGATGGCTGCACCCGCTTGCGCTGCATGCGCCAGGCGTCGCCCTCGCTCGTCATGAGCCCGTTGCCGAGCAGGATGGCCACGCGGTCGATGCCCACGCCCTTGGTGAAATTGGCGTTGCGGTCGACCAGCACATGGCGCACGTGATCCGGATGCGAGAGGACCCAGAGGTGTCGCTGCAAAGCCGGCGAAAATAGCCTGAAGGCGTCGCCATGCAGCGCGAAGTTGCGCTCCAGCACCGGCAGCGCATCCGACTCGAAGCTGATGTCGACGGACTCGGTAGCGGCGGGCGGAAGCCCACCGGTGATGACAGGCGCGCTCATCCGTGGTTTGGCGACCGCGCGTCGGCACTGCCGGATGCCCAAGCACCTGCGCCGACGCCTCGGTTGAACACGTTATCCTGGCCGGAACCTCTCAAGCACGACATCCTGCCAGAAAAGCCGCGGTACTGCAGTTGCTCCTTGCGCGCCTGGGGGCGAGCGCAACGGCCGCGATCAGTTACCCCAGGCCTCGACCTCGACCATCCGCGAGTAATTTGCCTTCGCGCCGGTGACGTTGACGCGAATGCGGCTGGTGGCGGTGGCGGCAAAGCTCACGGTGCGCTTGACCAGGTTATTGCCGGCTACGCTGCCCAGTGTGACCCAGGCCGAGCCGTTCCAGGCCTGCACCTGGAAGTCGGTGATGCCGTACAGGCTGAAGGTCAGTGTGTCCGGCGGATCGACCGGGCTCGCGGAGTTGTCCTGCACCGAGTAGACGGCTACGTGGTCGATCGTTTTCGATCCGTTGAAATCGATCTCGACCCAGTCCGGGAAAACGCCGCCGGTGCCGTCCATCCAGCCGCCGCCGTGCCCCCAGTTGAGTCCGGCGCGGTCGCCATTGTTGACGGCGCTGACCGGATAGGTCGTGCCGCCGAACCCGCCCGGATTGGTCGACGAAGCGCTGGCGACGCCGCCGTTGCTCGTCAGCGCCACGTTGATCTGTCCGCCTCCGCCGGAGTTGACCACCTGCGACAGGGCCGCGCTGGTGGACGCCGCATTACTGGCGTCGCCCGCGTAGGCCGCGGTGATGCTGTGCGTGGCGACGCTCAACGCGCTGGTGGCGCAGGTCGCGGTGCGCGTGTTGCCGCTGCCGGACAGCGCGACCGCGCTGCAGCCGGCGATCGACGAAGCGCCATCCTTGAAATTGACGCTGCCGGTCGGCGCCACACCCGTCACCGAGGCGGTGAACGTCACGTTGGCGCCGGAGGTCGACGGATTCAGCGAACTCGCCAGCGCGGCGCTGGTGGCGACGGGACCGCCGGATCCGGTCCACGCCTCGATTTCGGTGATCCGCGAATAATTTGCCTTCGCGCCGGTGACGTTGACGCGAATGCGGCTGGTGGCGGTGGCGGCAAAGCTCACGGTGCGCTTGACCAGGTTATTGCCGGCTACGCTGCCCAGTGTGACCCAGGCCGAGCCGTTCCAGGCCTGCACCTGGAAGTCGGTGATGCCGTACAGGCTGAAGGTCAGTGTGTTCGGCGGATCGACCGGGCTCGCGGAGTTGTCCTGCACCGAGTAGACGGCTACGTGGTCGATCGTTTTCGATCCGTTGAAATCGATCTCGACCCAGTCCGGGAAAACGCCGCCGGTGCCGTCCATCCAGCCGCCGCCGTGCCCCCAGTTGAGTCCGGCGCGGTCGCCATTGTTGACGGCGCTGACCGGGTAAGTCAGCAGACCGCCAAATCCGCCGAAGTTGGTCGACGAAGCGCTGGCGACGCCGCCGTTGCTCGCCAGCGCCACGTTGATCGACCCGCCGCCACCACCGATGGAATTGACCACCTGCGACAGGGCCGCGCTGGTGGAGGCCGCATTGCCGGCATCACCCGCATAGGCCGCCGTGATGCTGTGCGTGGCGACGCTCAACGCGCTGGTGGCGCAGGTCGCGGTGCGCGTGTTGCCGCTGCCGGACAGCGCAACCGCGCTGCAGCCGGCGATCGACGAAGCACCATCCTTGAAGTTGACGCTGCCGGTCGGCGCCACACCCGTCACCGAGGCGGTGAACGTCACGCTGGCGCCCGAGGTCGACGGATTCAGCGAGCTCGCCAGCACGGTCCCGGACGCCGCCGCCTTGACCACCTGCGACAGGGCCGCGCTGGTGGAGGCCGCATTGCCGGCATCACCCGCGTAGGCCGCCGTGATGCTGTGCGTGGCGACGCTCAACGCGCTGGTGGCGCAGGTCGCGGTGCGCGTGTTGCCGCTGCCGGACAGCGCAACCGCGCTGCAGCCGGCGATCGACGAAGCGCCATCCTTGAAGTTGACGCTGCCGGTCGGCGCCACACCCGTCACCGAGGCGGTGAACGTCACGCTGGCGCCCGAGGTCGACGGATTCAGCGAGCTCGCCAGCACGGTCCCGGACGCCGCCGCCTTGACCACCTGCGACAGGGCCGCGCTGGTGGAGGCCGCATTGCCGGCATCGCCCGCATAGGCCGCCGTGATGCTGTGCGTGGCGACGCTCAACGCGCTGGTGGCGCAGGTCGCGGTGCGCGTGTTGCCGCTGCCGGACAGCGCAACCGCGCTGCAGCCGGCGATCGACGAAGCGCCATCCTTGAAATTGACGCTGCCGGTCGGCGCCACACCCGTCACCGAGGCGGTGAACGTCACGCTGGCGCCCGAGGTCGACGGATTCAGCGAGCTCGCCAGCACGGTCCCGGACGCCGCCGCCTTGACCACCTGCGACAGGGCCGCGCTGGTGGAGGCCGCATTGCCGGCATCACCCGCATAGGCCGCCGTGATGCTGTGCGTGGCGACGCTCAACGCGCTGGTGGCGCAGGTCGCGGTGCGCGTGTTGCCGCTGCCGGACAGCGCAACCGCGCTGCAGCCGGCGATCGACGAAGCACCATCCTTGAAGTTGACGCTGCCGGTCGGCGCCACACCCGTCACCGAGGCGGTGAACGTCACGCTGGCGCCCGAGGTCGACGGATTCAGCGAGCTCGCCAGCACGGTCCCGGACGCCGCCGCCTTGACCACCTGCGACAGGGCCGCGCTGGTGGAGGCCGCATTGCCGGCATCACCCGCATAGGCCGCCGTGATGCTGTGCGTGGCGACGCTCAACGCGCTGGTGGCGCAGGTCGCGGTGCGCGTGTTGCCGCTGCCGGACAGCGCAACCGCGCTGCAGCCGGCGATCGACGAAGCACCATCCTTGAAGTTGACGCTGCCGGTCGGCGCCACACCCGTCACCGAGGCGGTGAACGTCACGCTGGCGCCCGAGGTCGACGGATTCAGCGAGCTCGCCAGCACGGTCCCGGACGCCGCCGCCTTGACCACCTGCGACAGGGCCGCGCTGGTGGAGGCCGCATTACCGGCGTCGCCGCTATAGTTGGCGACGATGCTGTGCGTTCCTGTTGCGAGCGTCGACGTGCTGCAGGTCGCGGTGCGCGAATTGCCGCTGCCGGAAACTGCCGACGCGGTGCATCCCGCGATCGATGCGCCCGCGTCCTTGAAATTCACGGACCCGGCTGGCGACGTGCCGGTGACTGTCGCAGTAAAGGTAACAACGGCCCCCGCATTGGACGGATTGGCACTGCTTGCAAGTGTCGTGGTCGATGGTCCGCCGGCGGCAGTCGAGACCTGCACGGTAAGGATTCCGTTGGCGCCGGGCGTGGCCGAAAGCACGTTGATCGTGACATTCGTGCTGGGATCGGTGAACGGGGCGGCGCCAGCCAGCAGAGCCGCGTCTCCGAAACCTGAATTGGCGGTGCCGGTCGTGGCCGGCGTCATGTCGAGGATCTCGGTATCGTCGCTGCCCGAGCTCTTCTCGAACGGGTATTCGATGCGGATCTGCGCCCCGTTATTGGGGTAGTTGGGGCTTGAGAGAAAGGCGTCGATCGCGCCCGTCGGCTGGCGGTATTCGATCCAGTACGTCCGGTTCGGATTGCTTGTCGGAATCTTGACGCCGTAAACCGGCTGCGACGCCGTCTCGATCGGCGACAGGGTGTAGGTCGCAACACCGCCTGCGTGCGTCTTGACCTGGGACGGGGAGAACCAGCCCAGGATGTCCTTCTGCGCGGCATTGAAATGTCCCGCCGAGCCGCTATTGCCCATCGCGCTGAACGGATCGCCGTATTCCGCAACCGAGCCCGCCGCGCCGCAGCCGATCGTCGCGCCGGTGCAGCGCAGGCTGCCGGCATGCAGCAGGCCGAAGTTATGGCCAAGCTCGTGCGCAACCACCCAGAGCGCGCTCGTGTTGTTGGCGTACGCGCGCGCCCAGCCGACATAGGCCAGGCCGGCCCAGCCGCATCCGGGGACGTTGTTGAAGACATAAAGTCTGCCGGTGTAGCTGGCGACATTGAACCCCTTTGCGGTCGCGGCATTCTCTGCCTCGGTCGCAATCTTGTTGATGTCGCATACTCCTGTTCCGCTGGCCGGCATCACGACAGTGGAGGTGAGGAAAGCGCCGGCGTTGCTGGCCACGGTGCCCGAAAGCTGCTGCTGCCCGTAGGAAACTTCGTTGTAGAACTCCTTGGCGCTCTTGTAGGTCGGCAGGCTGCCGAACACCGCGTTGTTCAAGGACGCTGGCGTAAAAGGATCGGCGGGATACGAGCCGTCGGCACTCTTGAACTTGATGGGAATGACCAGGTAGTTCGTGGTCGTGGCGGCGAGTGGGCCGGACGGTCCCCCGAAGCCCCCGACAGGCATGGACGTAATGGTGATCGTGGAAGGAACGACTTGTGAATTGGCGTCCGTATTGCCCTGCACCACGACCTGCATCCCGGTCCAAAGTGCGCCCGGAAGGAACGGCATCGTAATTTCCCTGACTCCGCCGCTTGCGTCCTCCACCTGATATATGAAATTGCTGGTTCCGTTCTCGAAGTTGTCGGCATGGGCGACCAGGAACGTGCCTTCAAGAGTTTCTCCAGCCGCCGCTTTCACGGCTGCTCGCCCGCTGGCATCGAGTGAATCGATTCGAGTGACGGTGAAAGTCGTTCCGGTCTGGCTGCCGGTGACAGAAACCCGGGCACCGGCTTGCAACGTCTGAATTGCGTCGCCGCGCAGCGCGACGCGGCCGCCATTGTCCTGACGCAGAATCGGGTAGCGTTGCGAGGTGCCATTGACCTGGTCGATGACGGACAACTCTTCGACTGCACCCGACAGCGTGGCCTCGGCCGCGATGGCGCTGTTTGCCGCGTCGGAACTATCCGGGACGTGATGCGCGCCGACGGGAAAGGCGACGGCCAGTGCCGCAATGGCAAGGAACCGCAGAAAACGGGTCAGCATGAAAAGTCGCTCCAATCAAAAAAAGACAAAGGCGTACCACAAGGCAGCGGCATTATATGCCATCGTCATGAGTCCTGGGTACCCACCTTATGCATTCGACATAGCAAGAACCAGGCCCCGCATTGCGGTCTCATGATGCTATTCGCATTTAAATCAATGGATTGCGCGAGAAAACGCCAAGATGGCCGGCAATCGAGCCGACCAACGGATGGCCAATGGCCCCCAGGGGGCGTCGGGCTAACGAGGTTCCCGCCGCAGAGTTACACGGAGCGTCGGTGAGGGTGACGCGGTGCGACGCGTTCGGGATGACGCTGCACCGGTAAGGCTGGATCAGCGGCGTTTGCCGCCCATCAGCGATCCCAGCACGCCGCGGATGATTTCGCGACCCACCGTCGAGCCCATCGTGCGCGCGGCGCTCTTCGCCATGGCCTCGACGACACTGTCCTTGCGGCCACTGCCCGTCATGAGCCCGCCCAGCGAGTCCTTGATCGAGCCCATGATACCGCCACCGGACGTTGGCGTTGCCGTTGACTCAGCCGTTGAGTCGGCTGCCCGGCCCCGCAGTTTCTCATAGGCGGATTCGCGATCGACCGCTTTTTCGTACACGTCGGCGACGGGCGATGCGGCGATGATCGCCTTGCGCTCATCCGTCGTAATGGGTCCGATGCGGCTGGCCGGGGGCAGGATGTAGGCGCGTTCGACCATGCCGGGGCGGCCCTTTTCGTCGAGAAAGGACACCACCGCCTCGCCGACGCCCACTTCCTGGATCGCCTTCTCGGTGTCGAATTTCGGGTTCGGCCGCATTGTCTGGGCGGCGGCCTTGACCGCCTTCTGGTCGCGCGGCGTAAAGGCCCGCAGCGCGTGCTGCACGCGATTTCCCAGCTGGCCCAACACGGTGTCAGGCACGTCGAGGGGATTCTGGGTGACGAAAAACACGCCTACACCCTTGGACCGGATCAGGCGCACCACCTGCTCGATCTTTTCCAGCAACGCCTTGGGCGCGTCGGTGAACAGCAGATGCGCCTCGTCGAAGAAGAACACAAGTTTCGGCTTGTCCGGATCGCCCACTTCCGGGAGCCGCTCGTACAGTTCCGACAACAGCCACAGTAGCAGTGTCGAATAGACCTTTGGCGCCTGCATCAGTTTGTCGGCGACCAGGATGTTGATGACGCCCTTGCCGCCGGCGCCGGTCTGCAACAGGTCGTCGACGTTGAGCATGGGCTCGCCCAGGAACCGGTCGACGCCTTGCTGCTCGAGTCCAAGCAGGCCGCGCTGGATCGCTCCGATCGATGCTGCGGAAACGTTGCCGTAGTCGGTCTGGAAAGTCGCCGCGTTCTCGCCCACGTGCTGCAGCAGTGCGCGCAGGTCCTTCAGGTCGAGCAGGAGCAGCCCGCGATCGTCGGCGATCTTGAAGGCGAGGGTCAGCACGCCTTCCTGCGTGTCGTTCAGGTCGAGGATCCGCGCCAGCAGCAGGGGCCCCAGGTCCGAGACAGTCGCGCGCACGGGGTGGCCCTGCTCGCCGAACATGTCCCAGAACACGGTGGGGCAGCCAGCGAAAGCGGGCGCGGGCACACCAATCATCGCCAGCCTTTCCGCGAATTTCGTGGACGTGGCGCCGGGTTGGCTGAGGCCGGCCAGGTCACCCTTCACGTCGGCCATGAAGACGGGCACGCCGATATGGGACAAATGCTCGGCCAGCACCTGGAGCGTCACGGTCTTCCCGGTTCCGGTAGCGCCGGTGATCAGGCCGTGGCGATTGCAGAACGCGGGGAGCACGAAGCATTCGATGTCGCCGTGCTTGGCGATCAGCATTGGTTCGGGCATGGGCGGAATCCTTGATTTTCGGCGCGGGGCAACGCAAGTGTAGCCCGGCCTCGCGATGCTGGCGGTTGCGCGACGGGTCCCGCAGACCCCACCGGGCGGTTCGCGACCACGAGGCGAGGGCCGACACTACTTCAAATCCTCGCCAAAATATGCTAAGATTCAAGGCTGTAAGTTTTCGCAATAAAGGCTTTCGCAAAAAGGCTGCCCGGACCTAGCGCGCGCAACCCTGGGGCGCGCCGGAAACCGACGGCAGGGCTGGTGGCGGCGACTCCGGACAATCGGGGCCGACCATCCGATTCGACAGGAAACGTTACGGATGGGCTGGTTTCAGCTCATTTTTTTTTGGTTCGACGCAAAAAATGACCGGGAAATTGGGCGAATTGCTCGCGAAGACGCTGCCCCCGATGGGGTACGAACTGGTCGACTGGGAAATGTCCCGGGGCCGGATGCTGCGCGTCTTCATCGACAATCCCGCAGGCATCAGCGTCGACGACTGCGCCAAGGTCAGCAATCACCTGACGCGCTTGCTCAGTGTAGAGAACATCGATTATGAACGGCTTGAAGTGTCGTCGCCGGGACTGGACCGGCCGCTCACCAAGGCTGCGGATTACGCGCGCTTCAGCGGCGAAGAAGTGCAGCTGCACCTGCATGAATTGACCGACGGCGTGCGCCGGGTAAAGGGAATATTGAGGGGTATCGTGCATGCAACCGAGGGCGACAGCGTCCTCGTGGAAACCGAAACCGGCGTGCGGACAATTCCGTTCGCAATCATCGACCGGGGGCGGCTGGTGCCGAAGATCGAGTGGAGAAAAGCGAAATGAACCGCGAACTGCTGCTTCTGGTGGATGCGCTGGCGCGCGAAAAGAACGTGCCCAAGGAAATCGTCTTCGTAGCGCTGGAGTCGGCGCTGGCGTCGGCCACGAAGAAGCGTTTTCCCAAGGAAGAAATCGACGCCCGGGTGTCGATCGACCGTGAAACCGGTGACTACGACGCCTTCCGGCGCTGGACTGTCGTGCCCGACGAGGAACACGAAGAACCTGCGCACCAGCTCGCGATCACCGATGCCTTCGCCAAGGACCCGGAATTGAAACTCGGCGACGTCGTCGAGGAGCCGCTCGAGCCGGTCGAATTCGGCCGCATCGGCGCACAGGCCGCCAAGCAGGTGATCCTGCAGAAAATCCGCGACGCCGAACGCGAGCAGATACTCAATGACTTCCTCGAGCGCGAGGACAACCTGCTCACCGGCACGGTCAAGCGCATCGAACGCGGCAGCATCATCGTCGAGTCGGGCCGCATCGAAGGCATCATTCCGCGCGACCAGCTGATCCAGAAGGAAATGCTGCGCGTGGGCGACCGCGTTCGTGCCTACGTGATGAAGATCGACCGCACCGCCAAGGGTCCGCAACTCATCCTGTCGCGCATCGCGCCGGAATTCCTGGTTCGGCTGTTCGAACTCGAAGTGCCCGAAATCGAAGAAGGCCTGATCGAGATCAAGGCGGCCGCGCGAGATCCCGGCATCCGCGCCAAGATCGCGGTCAAGTCCAACGATCCGCGGCTCGACCCGCAGGGCACCTGCATCGGCATGCGCGGTTCGCGTGTGACGGCGGTAACCAACGAGCTCGCGGGCGAGCGCGTCGATATCATCCTGTACTCCGAAGACCCGGCCAAGTTCGTGATCAACGCGTTGGCGCCGGCGGAAGTGCAGAGCATCCTGGTCGACGAGGAAAAGCACGCGATGGACGTCGTCGTGGACGAGGAAAACCTCGCCATTGCGATCGGCCGCAGCGGGCAGAACGTGCGTCTCGCATCGGAATTGTCCGGCTGGCAGCTCAACCTCATGAGCGTCGAGGAATCGGCGCAGAAGCAGGAGGTCGAGACGGGTCGGCTGCGCCAGCTCTTCATCGACAAGTTGGACGTCGACGAGGAAGTGGCGGACATCCTGATCGCCGAAGGCTTCACGTCGCTCGAGGAAGTCGCCTACGTGCCGATTACCGAAATGATGGAGATCGAGTCCTTCGACGAGGACACCGTCAACGAGTTGCGCAGCCGTTCGCGCAATGCGCTGCTCACCGAGGCCATCCAGCGCGAGGAGTCGGTCGAGCACGTCGAGGAGGCGCTGCTCTCCCTCGAAGGCATGGACACGGAAGTCGCCGCCAAGCTGGCCGCCAACGGCATCACCACGCGCGACGCGCTGGCGGATCTCGCGACCGACGAGCTGACCGAGATGACCGGCATCCCCGACGACCGCGCGGTCGACCTGATCATGAAGGCGCGCGCCCACTGGTTCGAGCCGGCGGCAGAACCGGCGCCTGCCGCGACCGTTGCATTGAAATGATGTAGTGAAATGAGGCGCGATATTATTATTCGCGCAGGAGATCGGCATGGCGCAGACAACCATCGAACAATTCGCATCTGAACTCAAGATGCCCGCGGGCGCGCTGCTGGAGCAGCTCGCCGCCGCCGGAGTGTCCGCGAAGAAGGAAGGCGACAAGCTGACCGAGGTCGACAAGACCCGTCTACTCGACTACCTGCGCAAGCAGCACGGAGCTGCCGCCGAGCCGAAGAAGCGGATCACGCTGACCCGCAAGCAGACTACGGAGATCAAGGCCGCCGATTCGACGGGCAAGGCGCGCACGATCCAGGTCGAGGTGCGCAAAAAGCGCGTGCTGGTGCGCCGCGACGAGGAGACTGCCGCGCCGGTGGCTGCTGCCGTCGATGAGGTAATCCCGGCCATCGCGGAAGCCGCGCCGGAAGTTGTTGCCGAGGCGCCCGAGGTTCCGGTGGCGTCCGTCGAGGCACCGCCCGCGGCGCCAGCCCGGGCGACCCCTGGCCTCAAGCTATCTCCCGAGGAAATCGCGTTGCGCGAGGAAGAGGCGCGCAAGGGCGCCGCGCTGCAGAAGCGGCAACAGGACGAGATCAAGGAAAAACAGGCCAAGGAATCCGCGCGCAAGACCAAGAAGGAACGTGACGCGGAGGAAGCGGCGGCCAAAGTGGCCGCGGAAGCGGCTGCGGCTGCGGCCAAGGTCGCAGCCGACGCTGCTGCGGTCGCCAAGCCGGCCGTGGCGAAGGCCAAGCCCACCGAAGGCACGCTGCATCGCCCCGCTGCCAAGCCGGGTGAAAAGCGTGACCGAGTAACCAAGAAGGCACCGGGACAGGTATTCCAGGAAGAGGCAGCACGCCGTCGCGCGCTCAAGTTGCGTGGCGACACCGCGGGTGCCTCCGGCGCCGGTTGGCGCGGGCCTAAGGTCGGCGGGCGTCATCGCGACGACGAAGGCGGCGATACGCTGGGTGGCGCGGCCGGACCGGTCGTCCGCGAAGTGTCGATTTCGGAAACGATTTCGGTGGCCGAACTCGCGCACAAGCTTTCGGTGAAGGCGGCCGAAGTCATCAAGGCCATGATGAAGATGGGCACGATGGTCACGATCAACCAGGTCCTGGACCAGGAGACGGCGATGATCGTGGTCGAGGAAATGGGCCACAAGGCCATTCCAGCCAAGCTGGACGATCCGGATTCGCTGCTGCAGGAAGCGCACGGTGACCATGCCGCGGAATTGCTGCCGCGGCCGCCGGTCGTCACGGTGATGGGCCACGTCGACCATGGCAAGACCTCGCTGCTGGACACGATTCGCCGCACACGCGTCGCGAGCGGCGAGGCGGGCGGCATTACCCAGCACATCGGCGCCTATCACGTCACCACGCCGAAGGGTGTGATCACGTTCCTCGACACGCCGGGCCACGAGGCGTTCACGGCAATGCGCGCACGCGGCGCGAAGGTGACCGACATGGTCGTGCTGGTGGTGGCCGCCGACGACGGCGTCATGCCGCAAACCAAGGAGGCGATCGCGCACGCCAAGGCGGCCAACGTGCCGCTGGTGGTGGCGATCAACAAGATCGACAAGCCCGAAGCCAATCCCGACCGCGTGAAGCAGGAGCTCGTGGCGGAATCGGTGCTGCCCGAAGAGTACGGCGGCGACGTGCAGTTCATCCAGGTGTCGGCCAAGACCGGTGATGGCATCGACCGCCTGCTCGAGGCGCTGTTGCTGCAGGCCGAGGTGCTGGAGCTGAAGGCGGCCAAGGACGCGCCGGCGCGCGGCATCGTGATCGAGGCGCGGCTGGACAAGGGGCGCGGACCGGTCGCGACGATTCTCGTGCAATCCGGCACATTGAAGCGCGGCGACATCGTCCTGGCCGGTGCCGTATTCGGCCGTGTGCGCGCGATGAACGACGAGGCGGGCAAATCGGTCAGCGAGGCCGGCCCGGCCATTCCGGTCGAAATCCAGGGCTTGTCGGACGTGCCGCTGGCCGGCGAAGACGTGATGGTGCTGGGCGACGAGCGCAAGGCGCGCGAAATCGCGCTGTTCCGCCAAGGCAAGTTCCGCGATGTCAAGCTGGCGCGCCAGCAGGCGACCAAGCTGGAAAACATGTTCGGCGAAGTCGGCGAGAACGAAGTCAAGACGCTGCAATTGATCATCAAGGCCGACGTGCAGGGATCTTACGAAGGCCTGTCGCAGGCGTTGTCCAAGTTGTCGACGGACGAAGTGAAGGTCAACATCGTGCACGCGGCGGTAGGCGGCATCACCGAGTCCGACATCAACCTGGCGCTGGCGTCGAAGGCAATCGTGATCGGCTTCAATGCCCGCGCCGACGTGCAGGCGCGCAAGCTGGCCGAAGGCAGCGGCGTCCAGATCCGCTACTACAACATCATTTACGAAGCGGTCGACGATGTGAAGGCGGCACTGTCCGGCATGCTCGCACCCGAGCAGAAGGAAGAGCGGCTGGGACTGGTCGAGGTGCGGGAGGTCTACAAGATCTCCAAGGTCGGCACCGTCGCCGGCTGCTATGTGCTGGAAGGCGTGGTCAAGCGGGGCGCCAAGATCCGCCTCCTGCGCGACAACGTCGTCGTGCACGAAGGCGAACTCGACTCGCTGAAGCGCTTCAAGGACGACGTGCGCGAAGTGAAGGCCGGCTTCGAATGCGGCCTGTCGCTGAAGAACTTCAACGAGGTGGAGAAGGGCGACCATCTCGAGGTGTACGAAATCGTCGAAGTGTCGCGCACGCTATAACTCAACCTTCCCGCGCACACGTTGATCCGTCATTCCCGCTCATATTGGTAACTGAGGTGGTAACTGAGCGGGAATCCAGGGACTTGATTGCAACGACTCTGGGTCCCCGCCACCGATCAGGTCGAGGGCAAGCGTGCGCGGCAGCGACGATGCCGGAATCCGATCCATGAAAAAAAATTCTCAGCGCGCGACGCGGGTGGGCGACCAGATCCAGAAGGAGCTGGCCGACCTGCTGCGCAACGAGGTGAAGGACCCGCGCGTCGGGCCGGTAACGGTCACGCACGTCGACGTCACGTCCGATCTTTCGCACGCGACGGTGCATTTCACGCACCTCGCCGGCCGCGAAAAGGCCGAGGAGACGCTGGCGGCGCTGGGGCGCACGTCCGGATTCCTGCGCAGTGCGCTGTCCCACCGGCTCGACCTCTACTCGGTGCCGCAACTGCACTTCGCCTACGACGATTCGATCGAGTCCGGCATGCGGATCTCGCAGTTGATCGACGACGCGATCGCGGCTGACAAGAAGCTCGAATCCGGACAATAAATGTGAACGGCGTTCTGACGCCGGTCTATCGCGGCGATCTGCTGCCGGCCCAGCGATGAAAGGCGTTCCGCCTCCGCGCAGGCGCCCGCGCCGGCGTGTGGACGGGGTGCTTCTTCTCGACAAGCCTTCGGGCCTGTCGTCCAACGCCGCGTTGCAGCGGGCCAAACGCGCATTCGATGCCGAAAAGGCCGGGCACACCGGCACGCTCGATCCGCTCGCCTCGGGATTGCTCCCGCTGTGCTTCGGGGAGGCAACCAAGTTCGCGCAATTCCTTCTGGATGCCACCAAGCGCTACACGGCGACGATCCGTTTCGGTGTCACGACGGCGACTGGCGATGCCGAAGGCGAAATCATTGCGTCGAATCCGCTTGCATTGGAAAGGGCGGATGTGGAGGCGGTGCTATCGTCATTTACCGGCCAGCTGTCCCAGGTTCCCCACGCCTATTCCGCACTCAAGTTCGAGGGACGCAAGCATTACGAATATGCGCGCGCGGGAATCGCGGTCGAGCGCGCGCCGCGCGTGGTCGAAATACGCATGCTCGAACTACGCGACTGGCGCCCACCCGACGCAATCGTCGACGTGTTGTGCAGCAAGGGAACCTACATCCGGGTCTTGGCCGAGGACATTGGTCGCACGCTCGGCTGCGGTGCGCACTTGGCCGGATTGCGCCGGACCGCAACTGGTGGCTTCGGGATCGCCGACGCGATAGCGCTGGATCGGCTGGAAGCAATGGACGCGGATGCTCGCGACGCGTCGCTGCTGCCGATGGCCGCGTTGCTGCGTGACCTGCCCGCCCTGCACCTGGCCGCAGCGGACGCGGCACGCTTCCGCCAAGGCGGCGCCGTGCCTGCGCCCGGACTTGCGGACGGCGCGTGTGCCGCCTTTGCCGAGGGGGCGCTGCTGGGCGTGGCGGACGTCGGGATCGGGCTCGCGAGCCCGCGCCGGGTGGTCGCCGCCGCGCGTTCGTCACATGATGGACATGGTTGAAATCTAAGCCTTTTTCGGGCTATAATCGCCCTCTTTACCGGCACACATCGAAGCGTTTAGCGAAGAAGGATCAAGGAAATGTCCGTCACGGTTCACGACAAGGCGAAAGTCATCGCCGAAAATCAACGCGGTAAGGGCGACACCGGTTCGCCGGAAGTGCAGATTGCGCTCCTGACCGCGCGCATCAATGGTCTCACCGACCACTTCAAGACCAACGTCAAGGATCATCACTCGCGTCGCGGGCTGCTGCGCATGGTGTCGCGTCGCCGCAAGCTGCTCGATTACCTGAAGTCGCGCAATACCGACAGCTACCGCGCGCTCATCGAAAAACTGGGCTTGCGCAAGTAAACCGGCCTACCGAGTGGATTCCATGCCACCGCAAACCGCCGCCGAATAATCCCGCGATGGCCGCGCTCGCTTCGAGCCGCGGCCGTTTTTTCGCAAATGAGTCGTTTACGGAACCCCTCCCATGTTCAAGCATGTCAAGAAAACGATCCAGTACGGCGCCAACTCGCTGACGCTGGAAACCGGCGAAATCGCCCGTCAGGCCGGCGGCGCCGTGATGGTCAGCCTGGGCGACACCGTGGTGCTGGTCACCGCGCAGGGCGCCAAGACCGCCAAGGTCGGCCAGGACTTCTTCCCACTGACCGTCGACTACCAGGAAAAGACCTACGCCGCAGGCAAGATTCCGGGCGGCTTCTTCAAGCGCGAAGGACGCCCTTCGGAAAAGGAGATCCTGACGTGCCGGCTGATCGACCGCCCGATCCGGCCGCTGTTTCCGGAAGGCTTCTACAACGAAGTGCAGATCATTGCCACAGTGATGTCGGTGGACCCGGAAGTGGATCCGGACATCGCCTCGATGATCGGTGCGTCGGCTGCCATTTCCCTTTCCGGGCTGCCGTTCAGTAGTCCGATCGGCGCTGCGCGCGTGGGCTACATTGATGGCCAGTACGTGCTCAACCCGACCAAGACCCAGCTGGTGGAATCGCAGCTCAACCTGGTCGTCGCCGGCACCGAGGCTGCCGTGCTGATGGTCGAATCGGAAGCCAATGAGTTGCCCGAAGAAGTGATGCTCGGCGCCGTCGTGTTCGGTCACCAGCAGCAGCAAGCGGTCATAGAACAAATTCACGCGCTCGTCGAGGAAGCCGGCAAACCGTTGTGGGACTGGCAGCCCCCGCCCAAGGACGAAGCGATGGTCGCCAGCGTGGGTGCCGTTGCCGAGCCGCTGTTGCGCGAGGCCTATCAGCTGCGCCAGAAGCAGGCGCGGCAACAGCGCCTGAAGGAAGTCATGGCCAAGGTCGAGACCGATTGCATTCCGGCCGACGCCGCGCCCGGCTACGCCAACAAGGTCAAGGATCACCTCTTCGAACTGGAAGCCAGGATCGTTCGCAACCAGATCCTTTCGGGCGAGCCACGCATCGACGGGCGCGACACGCGCACCGTGCGGCCGATCTCGATTCGCACCGGCGTGCTACCGCGCACCCACGGCTCCGCGCTCTTTACCCGCGGCGAAACCCAGGCGCTGGTCGTGGCCACGCTGGGCACCGCGCGTGACGAGCAGCGCATCGACGCGCTGATGGGCGAATACACCGACCGCTTCATGCTTCACTACAACATGCCTCCGTACGCCACCGGCGAGACGGGCCGCGTGGGAACGCCCAAGCGCCGCGAAATCGGCCACGGACGCCTGGCCAAGCGAGCGCTGCTCGCTGTCCTGCCAACGGCGGAAGAGTTCTCCTACTCGATGCGCGTTGTCTCGGAAATCACGGAATCCAATGGCTCGTCGTCGATGGCCTCGGTATGCGGCGGCAGCCTTGCGCTGATGGACGCGGGCGTGCCGACCAAGGCGCACGTCGCTGGCATCGCCATGGGCCTCATCAAGGAAGGCAATCGCTTCGCGGTGCTGACCGACATCCTGGGCGATGAGGATCACCTGGGCGACATGGACTTCAAGGTGGCTGGAACGGATCGCGGTATCACGGCGCTTCAGATGGACATCAAGATCCAGGGGATCACCAAGGAAATTATGGCTGTTGCGCTGTCGCAGGCGCGCGAAGGCCGCATGCACATTCTCGGCCTGATGCAGGAAGCGTTGCCGCACGCGCGCGCGTCGATCTCGCAGCACGCGCCGCGGATGATGACGTTCAAGATCAATCCGGAGAAGATCCGCGACGTCATCGGCAAAGGCGGCGCAGTCATCCGCGCGCTGACCGAGGAAACGGGCTGCACCATCGATATCAAGGACGACGGTACCGTAACCATCGCGTCGGTCAATTCCGATGCCTGCAACGCCGCGCGCAAGCGCATCGAGGACATCACGGCGGAAGTCGAGGTGGGACGGATCTACGAAGGCCCGGTGCTGCGCCTGCTCGACTTCGGAGCGATCGTGCAATTGATCCCCGGCAAGGACGGGCTGTTGCATATCTCGCAGATCGCCAAGGAGCGGGTGAATGCCGTGGCCGATTACCTGAAGGAAGGCCAGGTCGTGCGCGTCAAGGTGATCGAGGCCGATGAGAAAGGCCGTGTGCGCCTGTCAATGAAAGCGGCAGCGGAAGAGGATGCAAGCGGGGCTGCCCGTGCGCCCGCGCCGGCGCCTGGTGAGGAAGTACCTGCCGGTCCCGCTGACTGACGTCGCCGATCAGCAAGCCAAGAGGGGCGCCCGCGGGCGCCCTTCTTTTTTCCGCCGGAATTGCTTCACATTTGACCCATGCATCGTGAACCCGCTGCAAGCTTCGGTTCCTGGAAGTAGCGGACTTGGCTCCGCCGACCTCGTTCTCGCCGAAATGTTGCAATCTGAAACAAGGCAATCTCGCGTAAAGGTACACTTCAGAAATGCCTTGCCACGCCGATCCGGCAGGTGGCGTGGAGATGTCCTCAAATGTGCGGCATTGCAGGCTACATCAACCTGGACGGGCGCCCGCTGGTCCGTGAATTCGACGTGCCACGCCTCACGGCGATGGGCGACGCCATCCACCATCGCGGGCCCGACGACACTCGCATAACAATGTGGGAAAACGTCGGCTTTATCTTCAAGCGCCTTTCCATCGTCGACCTCGCCCGTGGCGGTCAGCCGCTGGAAAGTGCGGACGGCAGCATTTGCGCGATGGTCAATGGTGAAATCTACAATCATCGCGAGATACGGGCCGCCCTCGCGTATCGCCACACGCTACGGACGCATTCCGACTGCGAAGTCATTCCCTATCTCTATCTCGAGCGCGACCTTGAGCTTTTCACTCCGGTCAACGGCATGTTCGCCGTCGCACTGCTTGATCGCCGCAAGCGGCGCGTATTGCTGGGACGTGATCGCCTCGGGGTGAAGCCCCTGTTTTACTGCATCGCGGACGGCGGCCGTGTGCTGGTATTTGCCTCGGAACTTAAAGGGCTGTTTGCCCATCCGGCGGTCCCGCGCAACTTCGATTGGCGGCAGGCGCTCACCGAAAGGTTTGCGGGATCGGAAACGCAGCCTCAGGAATGCCCGAGCGGCTTCCGCGGGATCGAACGCGTTCCGGCGGCCAGCCTGGTCGACGTGGACCTGGATCGCGGGACGTTGGCGACCCACGAGTATTGGACATTGCCCGAGCGCGACGAACCGTCACTGCGGCGGCCCGCTTCATCGTATGTCGAAGGCTATCGCGCACTCCTTGCGGACAGCGTGGAACTGCGCCTGATGTCCGACGTCGGGTATGGCCTCTTCCTGAGTGGTGGCCTCGATTCTTCAACGATCGCGGCAATGGCAGCGCGCGCCGGACCATTCCCGACGTTCAGCGTCGTCAGCCGCAGCACCGCCGGGAGCGATGACGCCGAGGGGGGCCGCGAAGTGGCGGCGAGCCTTGGACTCCCGAACCATTCGGTCGTCTTCGACGAAGATCACCTCACGATCTCGCCCGACGACTGGCGGCGGATTCTTTGGCATTGCGAGAATCCGATGGTAACCGCGGAACAGGTGTTCAAGTTCTATCTCCACGCCTTTGCACGAGAACGTTACCCTCGGCTCAAAGTCATGCTGCTCGGTCAGGGCGCGGACGAATTCGCGGGCGGCTACATGGCGATGGTGCTCGGACGCGAAGGTCCTTGGAAATCCGACGATTGGCTCTCCGTCGGGCGGCGCTTGCGAGCGATTGAGGCAGAGCGTGTCGTGGGGCTGTCCGATCTGAGCGGCCGTTGGCTGGACCTGTTTCAAGGGGGCGCTCTCAATCCGGGTTTTGCACGCGACGCTGCCGGGCGTGCCGGAACGCAGGTCACCTGGGACCTGTATGTCGGCGCCTTCCGGAAGAATCTCGACTATCACCTGTGGCATGAAGATCGCACGGCAGCCGCCCATGCGATCGAGAACCGCGTCCCTTTCCTCGACTACCGTGTCGTGGAGTTCCTTGCCCGAGTGCCCGTGGAACATCACGCTGAGCTGTTCACAGACAAGCAGATTCTCCGCCGCGCCGCGGCGGGCCTGCTGCCGCCGAAATTTGCGGCCCGGCCCAAGGGATACTTCTTCTACGGCAAGCTGGAACGGCACGCGTTCCGAATGATGTACGCGATCCTGTCGCGAAATGGCGGCGAGCTGATCGAACAGGCGATCGACGCTTCCTCGCGTACCGGGGGGCCGCTCGACGCAGATGAGTTTCGCGCCTACGTGGCAGAAGTTGGCAGAGATCCGGCATGCCGTGACGTCGGCCGCCTGCTGAACCTGGTAAACATGGGGCTGCTCGCCGATATGGCGGACCGGCAATTCGTGAGCACTCCGTTGGTCGGGCGCTTGCCGGTAACGGATGCGGCCTTTCCCGAGTGGGCGCGAAGTACAGCGCTTCAGGCTGTCGCCGACCCCGTCGAAACGACCAACGACGCGGTGGTGGCGCTGGCCCCAGGCACGCGCGTCATCGTCATTAAACCCGGGGGCGAAGGCACGCTCATGCCCGGAACCTACGTGGTCACGGACAAAGGCGCGGACGACATCAAATCCCCGATGTGGGCGCAGTTCCTGCTGCACGTCGACGGCAGCAAATCCGTGAGCGAAATTGTCGGCGCCGCCCGACTCAACCATTCAACCATTCGAAAACACGTTCGGCGTGCCCTGGAACTGGGCATTCTGGAGCTTCGCACGCCTGTCATGGTGCAGCCGGTCGCTCCGAGCGGCGTGCGCTGACCGGCTACCCTATTTCCGCTGACGCGCGCGCCGTGTCCCGCGCATGCGCAGGTGCCAGCCGGCGACGGCGGACAGCGCGAGCAACAGCACGGCCAATCCCGCCGGCGTGCTGGCGGGAATCACCGCCGGCGGCCCACCCGGTGTCACGACAAGCGGCGCCGTCGCCGGTGCGGTGACGCCGGCGTCGGTGGTCAATGCGCCCGTGGTGTTGACGACCTGACCCACCTTGAACGACGTGATCGTCACGACGATCGTGCAGCCTCCCGCCGGAATCGCCGCGCCTGACGCCATCGAGATCGATGCCGGTATGACGGTGACGCCGGGACAAGTGCCGGTATTGCCGCTGGTCGTGGTCACTCCTGCCGGCATTGGATCGGTGAAGTTCGCGGTGAGCGACAGCGGCGTCGCATTCGCATTCCCCAGTGTCAGCGTCAGCGTCGACGATCCGCCGGCCGCGATCTTGGCCGGCAGCATGACCTTGTCGAGCGTAGATCCGGTGGCCGTGACCGTGAGTGGCGCGTTTGCTGCGGGCGTGATGCCGGCTCCCGTCACGACCGTGCTCGTCGTGTTGGTCACCGTGCCGGGTGTGTTCGACGTGATCGTCACGACGATCGTGCATCCGCCCGGCGGCACGCTGCTGCCGCTGGCCATCGTGATCAGCGCCGGCGCCACCGCCACGCCGGAACAGGTCCCGGTGTTGCCGCCTGTCGTAGTTACGCCAGCAGGCATCGGGTCGGTGAACGGCGCCGTCAGGATCTGCGCAACGGCATTGACGTTGGCCAGCGCAAGCGTCAGCGTCGCTGATCCACCCGATACGACGGTTGCCGGTGCGATCGTCTTGGTGAGTGCAAGCGGGGCAGCGTCGACCGTCAGCGGCGCCGCTGCCGGCGGCGTCGTCCCCCCGGCCGTCACGAGCGTGCTGGTCGTGTTGGTGACCGTGCCGGGCGTGATGGAGGTGATCGTGACGACGATTGTGCAGCCGCCCGGCGGAATCAACGAGCCCGTTGCCATCGTAACCAATGCCGGCGCTATGACAACGCCGACGCAGGTGCCGGTATTGCCGCTGGACGTAGTCACGCCGGCGGGCATCGGATCCGTGAAGGGTGCGGTCAACGCTGCCGCGACCGCATTTGAATTGCCCAGCGTCAAGGTCAGCGTCGACGCGTCGCCCGCTGCAATGGTTGCCGGCACGATCGTCTTGGTCAGCGTCGACGCGGCGGCGTCGACGGTAAGCGGTGCGCTGGCCGGCGGCGTGGTCCCCCCGGCCGTTACCAGCGTGCTGGTGGTGTTGGTCACGGTGCCCGGCGTGGTCGATGTGATGGTGACGACGATCGTGCAGCCGCCCGGCGCAATCGGCGACCCCGAAGCCAGCGTGATCAGTGTCGGCGCCACGATGACACCGGCGCAGGTGCCGGTATTGCCCCCGGTCGTGGTCACGCCGGCCGGCATCGGATCGGTGAAGACCGCGGTAAGGGGTTGTGGAGTTGCATTGGCGTTGCCGAGCGACAGTGTGAGTGTCGCGGCGGCGCCGGCGGTGATGGTTGCCGGCGCGATCGTCTTGGTCAGCGTCGATGCGCTGGGCGTCACCGTCAGCGGCGCGCTCGCCGCCGCGGTCGTGCCGGCGGCGGTGACCACCGTGCTGGTGGTATTGGTGACCGGGCCCGGCGTGGCGGAAGTGATCGTTACGATGATCGTGCAGCCACCCGGCGGCACGCTGCTGCCGCCGGCCATCGTGATGAGCGCGGGCGCCACCGCCACGCCAGGACAGGTTCCGGCATTGCCACTCGTCGTAGTAACGCCGGCGGGCATTGGATCGGTGAACGGCGCCGTCAGCATCTGCGCAACCGCGTTGCTGTTGGAAAGGGTCAGCGTAAGCGTCGCCGAGCCGCCAGCGACGATGCTCGCCGGGGCGATTGCCTTGGTGAGCGTGAGGAGTGCCGCGGTCACCGTGAGCGGCGCGCTAGCGGGCGGTGCGACGCCTGCGCTGGTTGTCAGCGGGCCGGTCGTGTTGAGCACCGGGCCGGGCGTGCTCGATGTTATCGCGACGACGATCGTGCAGCCGCCTGCGGGAAGGATCGAGGCCGAAAGCTTGGTGATGGACGTCGCCGCGACGACGATCCCGGCGCAAGTCCCGGTGTTGCCGCTGGTCGTGGTCACGCCCGGCGGCATGTTGTCCACGAACGGCGCGGTCAACGTCGTGGCGCCCGCGTTGGGGTTGCCCAGCGTGAGCGTCAAAGTGGCAGTGCCGCCCGCGCCGATGGATGCCGGCGCAATCGCCTTCCCGAGCGTGGGCGCAAACAGCAATAGCAAGTTGGTATCCGATGCGGACGCCGTGGCGCCCGGACCCGAGCTCGCCGAGTTGGTGGCCGTGACCGTGTTGGTGATCGACGGCGCCAACATGCCGGCGCCGAATGTCACGGGCAATGAATAGGTCAAGTTGGCGCCGCCGCCTGCCGGCACGTACGCGCCCGCCACCGAAAAGCCCGTGCCGAGATTGGTTATCGCGCCACAGACGGCGCCGGCGCCGGTGGGTATGCACGTGGCCGGACCGTTCTGGGTGACGCCGACGGGCAGCGTGTCGGTGATGCTGACGTCGGAGGCGTCCGACGGGCCGCCGTTGGTTAGCGCCATGACGTAAGTCGCGCCTCCGCCGGGCACGTAGGTCGGGCTGCCGTCATCCTTCGTGATCGCGAGGCTGGTAACCGGCGCCACGGGATCGGAATCCGTGGCGGTCGTGCCGCCGGTGTTGATCACCGACCCCGGCACGATGGCGGTCACGGTGTTCGTCACCGTGCCAACGACATTCGGCGCAATGGCTGCCGGAACGGTGTACGTGATCGATCCGCCGTTGGGAATCGTGACGATGTCGACGATCGGACCCGTTCCGGCACCGCAAAGCGCGCCACCCGCGCCGATGCATGTCCAGGCCCCGAACGTTACGCCGGCGGGCGGCGGATCGCTGATCACCAGTCCGGCGACGTCGTTCGGGCCGGCGTTGGCGACGCCGATCGTGTAGGTCGTGGTGCCGCCCGGGATGACACTGGTCACGCCGTTGGTCTTGGTGACCGTCAGCTTGATCGTGCCGGTGGTGGCGAGCGTGGCGGTGCCTTGCAGCGGATTGGTGACGCCTTCCGTGCTCGACACCGCGGTCGGTGGAATGGTGTTGATCAGGTTCCCCGATACGTTCCCCCTTACCGTCACGTTCACCGTGCAGATGGTATTGGCGTTGACTCTGCCGTTGGCCAAGGTCACCGACGCCGCGCCGTTGACCGCAGTGATCGCCGGGGCGGTGGTGCAACCTGAGGTCGTTGGCGCCGGTGGGTTCGCGACGACCATGCCTACCGGGAGATTGTCCGTGAGCCCGACCCCTGTGAGGTTGATCGCTCCGGCGTTGTTGTTGCGAATCTGGATCGACATCACCGACGTTCCGCCGACGGTGACGGTGGTCGGATTGAAGGACTTGTTCACCGTGACCGACGCATTGCTGATCGTGAGAACGCCGGTCGCATTGGCGACCGCCACGCCTTGGGTCGTCGTCACATTGGTGCCGACAATCGTGTCGGT
The DNA here is from genome assembly GCA_963819965.1 of uncultured beta proteobacterium. Lineage (GTDB taxonomy): Bacteria > Pseudomonadota > Gammaproteobacteria > Burkholderiales > Casimicrobiaceae > VBCG01. The sequence goes on along the minus strand of CAWFYA010000003.1, from coordinate 11,378 downwards.
GTGGGCGCCGGTTGCGGCTCCCGTGGTGGCGACGTCAACCGAGATCGTGCAGCTGAAGTTGGTCGGCGGCGGATTGGCATTGGCAAGGCTGCCGCCGGAAACGGTGAATGACGCTTCTCCTCCCGCCAGGACCGGTGAAAACGTCGCGCCCACGCACGTGGTCGCGGCGTTCGGTGGCGTCGCCACGACAAACCCCGCGCCCATCGTGGATGTCAGGTTGTCGGTAATGCTGATGCCGGTGAGATCAGAAGCGGTGGCCGCGCGTGTGAGCGTCACGGTGAGACGCGACTTCGTTCCCGCCTGGACTGTCGTCGGATTGAACGCCTTCGCCACCGTAAGTGCGCGCGCGACCGCTACCGTTCCGGTGATGGTGGACGTATTGTTGGCCAGGCTGGTCACCACGCCGCCGATGGCTATAGTGTTGGTGTGGTTACCTATGGTGGCTGCCGTCGAAATGCTGATCGGTCCCACCGTGATTGTGCAACTGCCCAGCACCGGGCCGACGGCGGCCGGGATCGATCCGCCGGTCACGACGAATTGGGTTGGCGTCCACGAAGAAAGCGCGGCGCCACAGGTGCCACCGATTGCGGGGGCCGCCGCAAACGAGAATCCCGCCCCCATTGTCGAGATCAGATCGGTCAAGGAGGTAATCGCGGCGGCACTGGACTCGCTGTTCTGCAGCGTGATCGTCATCGTTGTCGTGCCGTTTTGCACCGCTGCGGAAAACGCCTTGCTGCCGCCGACGGTCCTCACGGTGAGCGCGACGTTTCCGGTGCCGGAATACGCGACACCGCCCCAGTTGCCCGCGGCGATCGCGTTGTTCTGGGTCGACGCAGCGAAGACCTGAAGCGTGATCGTGCAAGTCTTGTTGCCGACCGGCACCGCGCTGTACGCGGCGAGGCTTGCCCCGTTCAGCGTGATCGACGTTGCCGTATTCGTGAGTACTCCGGAGCATGTGGTCGTCGGCACGCCCGTCACGGTCATACCGACCGGCAGGTTATCGGTAAAGGTGATCGGCGCGAGCGCGCTGTCGTTGAAGTTGGTGACGGTGATCGTCAGCGTCGACGGCGTCGTGCCGCCGACGGGAATCGTCGTCGGCGAGAACGCCTTGGTCAATGCGCCGCCGGTCTGGACAGTGATGTCGGCGCTGATGGCGGGACTGGTCGGTCCCTCGATCGTCTTCAGCGTGCCCGCCGCAATGGTGTTGGTGGACGCGGCGTTGGTCGCCGTGTTCGGCGTGCGCGCGATGACGTCGACCTTGATCGTGCAGGCGCCGGAGGCGGGAATCTGGGCGCCGGACGCCAGCGTGACGTTGGCCAGGGACGCGGCGCTCACGTAGTTGGCCGTCGTCAGCGTGCCGCCGATGCACGTCGTGCTCGCGTTCGGGACCGGCGCGATATCGAGCGTGGCCGGCAACGCGTCCGCGAATGCCGCCGAGAGCGTAAGCGGAACGACGTTGGGATTGGTGAGCGTGATTGTCAGCGTTGACGGCGTGCCGTTGCCGTGGACGGTCGTCGGGAGAAACGCCTTGGCGCCGGTGATGTTGACCAGTGCCGAGACAACCAGCGTGGCCTGGGCGTCCTGCGGGTTGGTCCCGTTGGAGGAGGTGACCGCGTTCTGGGGAATCGTGTTGAGGTAGGTATTCGGCAGCGTGGAAACGACGCTGATGGTGATCAGGCATTGGCCCGGGACGCTGCCGCTGATTGCCGGAATCGTGCCGCCGGTGAGTGGAATCGGCCGGGTGCCCGGCACGATCGCGCCGGTTGCAAAGCCGCAAGTGTTGCTGCCGATCGTCAATGGGCTGGCGACGGTGACGCCGTTGGGCAGCGTGTCCGTGACGTCGACGCCGGTTGCGATCGACGCGTTGGGATTGAGCAGCACGATGGTCAGCGTCGAGACCTGCCCCGCGACCACGGAATTGGGCGCGAAGCTCTTGTTGACGCCCACCGCCGCCAACGCGGAATTCGCCAGGAACAGGGTCAGTGCGGTGACGCAAGCGCGGCGCAGGGTGCCCGACAGCGGCAGCAACCGGGTTAGGGACCACCGAAATGCGAATTGCGCCAAGGCGGCGGCCCACCGCCGCCAATTAAGAGAATTCATTGATGATCCGCCAAAAACTTATCTGTCGTTATGGGGCGTCGGGTGTATCGAAAACAATGCCAGGCGCAGGTGGAGCCGCCCGTTCCCCGAGCAAAGGAAACTTCAACTTTCGACGCCAAATGCATGCAAGCCCGCCATTTGCGGCTTTTGGGGTGCAACTACTGTGCCACAGGGGGGCGTGGCTTGGGCCGGGTTTGGAATTGGGCACACCGGCATGGCGGCGCCGTTGGCCGCGCATTGCGGCAGGGCTAGTGATAGCCAAGCTCCGCACGCACCTTGCCGCGGAAAACATAGTACGACCAGCCTGTGTACATGAACACGATGGGCAGGATGAACAACGTGCCGATCAGCAGGAACGCCTGCGAGCCGGGGGACGACGCGGCATCCCACAAGGTGATCGTCCACGGCACGACATAGGGAAACACGCTGATTCCGAGACCCAGATAACACATCGCGAACAGGCCCATCGCGCCGATGAACGGGAGCATTTCGCCGCCGCGATTGAGCGAACGCCAGAGCGCCCAGGCGATGCCCGCCGTCACGAGAGGCACCGGCGCCAGGAAGGCCAGGTTGGGCCAGGAAAACCAGCGTTCGGAAATATTCGGGTGAAGAAACGGCGTCCAGAGACTCACCATCGCGATGAACGCCAAAACGCCGAAAAGGCACGCGCGCGCCTGTGCCCGCGACTTTTCCTGGACCTCTCCTTCGGTCTTGAGCACCAGCCACGTGGCGCCAAGCAAGCCATACCCGAACAGCAGGCCGACTCCGGTAGCGAGCGGAAACGGTTTGACCCAGTCGAAACTGCCGCCGGCGAAATGGCGGCCGCTGACCGCGAATCCCTGCACGTACTCGCCAAGCACGACCCCCTGGAAAAACGTCGCCACGACGGATCCACCAAAAAATGAGCGATCCCACCAGTGGCGTCCTGTGTGCGCCTTCAACCTGAATTCGAAGGCGACGCCGCGGAAGATGAGCCCCAGCAGCATCAGCAGGATCGGAAAATAGAGCGCGGGAATGATCACCGCAAAAGCCAGCGGAAATGCCGCGAGCAGGCCCATGCCGCCGAGGATCAGCCAGGTCTCGTTGCCGTCCCAGACGGGCGCGACCGAATTCATCATGAGTGTCCGCGCCGCGTCGTCGCGGGCGAAGGGGAACAGGATGCCCACGCCCAGGTCGAAGCCGTCGAGCAGCACGTACATGAACACGCCGACACCGAGAATGACGGTCCAGACCGGCACGAGATCGATGTGCATCGCGTGGCCCTCAGGCGTCGGCCGCGGAGAGCGGCCGCGCCGGACGTTCGGATAGTTTTGCGTCGTGCGCCTCAAGCTCGGTAGGCGGGCCAGCACGCGCGATGCGGAACAGGTAATAGAGGCCGGCACTGAAGATCACCGCGTACACCGCCATGTACAGGAGCAGCGACATCAACACGTCCAGTCCCGTGATCGACGGCGACACCGCATCCTTGGTGCGCAGCAGACCGTAGACCACCCACGGCTGTCGTCCGACTTCGGTCACCGTCCACCCGGCGACGACCGCAATGAAACCGGCCGGCGCCATGAAATTGCACACGAACAGGAACGAGGGGGAAGCGAACATCTTTCCGCGCAAGCGCAGCCACGCGCCCCAGGCGGCTACGGCAAGCATCAGCAGACCCATCCCGACCATGACCCGGAACGCCCAGAACACCACAGGGACCGGCGGCCGATCCTGCGGCGCGTAATCCTTCAACCCTTTGACCACACCGTTGATGTCGTGGGTGAGATAGACACTGGCCAATCCCGGAATGGCGACTTCGTAGCGATTGGATTCAGTGGCTGAATCGGGAATCGCGAACAGGACGGCCGGCGCGCGTCCCTGGGTGGTCCACAGGCCCTCCATGGCGGCCACCTTGACCGGCTGGTGTTCGAGGGTGTTGAGGCCGTGGGCGTCGCCCAGTACAACTTGCAGCGGCACGAGCAGGATCAGCAGCCCCAGGCCCATGGACATCGCGCGTTGCGACTCGGGCATGTGCTGGCGCTGGCGCAGATGCCAGGCGGAAACCGCGACCACGACGAACGCCGTGGTGATGTAAAAGCCCACGACGGTATGGGCGATCCGATAGGGAAAGGACGGATTGAAGATCACCGCGACCCAGTCCGTCGCGAAGAATCGTCCGTCGACGATTTGATAGCCGGCAGGCGTTTGCATCCAGCTATTGGCGGACAGGATCCAGAACGACGAGAACAGCGTGCCGGCTCCCACCATCGCGGCCGCGAACAGATGGACCCAGGGCGCGACGAGCTTGCGTCCGAAGAGCAGGATGCCCAGGAAGCCGGCCTCCAGGAAAAATGCTATCAGGCCCTCATAGGTGAGGAGTGGCGCCAGCACGTCGCCGGCGGTATCGGCGAGGCCGCTCCAGTTGGTGCCGAACTGGAATGGCATGACAATGCCCGAGACCACGCCCATGCCGAAGGACACGGCGAACATCTTGGTCCAGAACATGGACAGGCGCAGGTAGACCGGGTCGCGCTTCCAGAAGTGGAGGCCTTCGAGCACGACGATGTACGACGCGAGGCCGACCGTGAAAGCCGGCAGCAGGATGTGGAACGCGATGACAAACGCGAACTGCAGGCGCGAAAGCAGGATCGGATCGAGCTCCACCCATGTCCCCTGTGGTGACTAGCGGGTAGTCTACCGCGGTCGCAGGGTATCCAGCACGGCGTCGCCCGTGACGGTCACAGTGACGTCCGAATTGCCCGCCTCCATGGCCACCGGCGCCGCCTTGGCCTCGAAGGACATCGCCCGCATCACCGGTTGCGGCCGCATGAAGTCCCCGGTCTGGATGGTCACGTTGCCCACGCGCCAGCCTTCGAAGCCGAAGGCGCGCGCGGCGTCGGAGGCACGCGCCTGCCAGGCCTTGATGGCTTGCTGCGTCAGACTGTCCTCTGTCTTCTTGCGCGAGGCGTCGCCGACAGAGAATTGCGTTCCGTCGATGACCAACCCGTCTTCCGCCTGGAGATGCGAGATAAGCGTCGCCAAGGTCGCAAAATCACTGCCCTCGAGTTTCAGCGTTTGCGCGACACGCCAGCGCGTCACCTGGTTCTTGTCGGCGACCTGGAATGACGAATAGCCCGTCGTCGAGGCCTCGACGCCCGCCGTAGCCCGGGCGCGCGCCAGCGCCTTGCCCATGCGCATGTTGACGGCATTGGCCGCCGCCGCCGCGTCGCTATTGTCGGATTCCGCGCGCAGCGACGCGTGCATGCGATCGTTGGGAACGCTTGCCGTGGCCGCCGCGGACAGAGTCACCGTGGATGGGCGTGAGGGGAAGTTGGACGGGCCCATGGGCTGGGCGGAGGCGATCGGCGTGGCGGCAATGCACGACGCAAAGCATGTCGCGGCAAGCGCGCGCGCGACGGCATTCGGTGGGTTGCTCATGGGACGGTCCTCGAAAAGGTGATGCGTTGTGGCAGCTGCTCGATCGCGGCGCGATTCGACCACGAGAAGCACCGGGCAGCCGCTTGCTGCCACGGCAGCCACGCGAAATTCGAGTGTTCCCGCGGGTTGAGAGTCACCGGCATCCTCGTCGGGAGTTCCAGCGCAAATACGTGCTCCGTATTGTGCGTGGTCCCGGGCGGATAGCGATGCCGCCATTGGGGAAATATTTCATAGTCGTTGGACACTTTCCAGTCATCCAATGCGCCGTGGTTCCTGGCGTCGATTCCCGTTTCCTCCCGCAACTCGCGCACCGCCGTGGCGACGAGCGATTCGCCTGGCTCCGTGCTGCCCGTGACGGACTGCCAATGGTCGGGAAAGTCGGCGCGCTCGATCAGCAGCACCTCGAGATCCGTCGTGTAAACGAGGACCAGCACCGAAACGGGTTGCTTGTACTTCAAGAATCGCAACCGCGACGGGAAAGGATCAGGCGACGAAGGTCCAGAATCCCACGTGCCGCTCCTTCCAGAATTCCGCGGCCTCGGACAGCAGGTCCTCGAGCGTCGCCCAGTCGTTGGGGTGGTCCTTGCGATAGGCGGCGGTGTGGGTGAGGGCGACCACGCGGCCGCTCTTGCCCAGCCAGTCGCGATCCTCAAGCACATCGGCGAGCGCGTCGAAATTATGGCCGAAATGGTCGGGCAGCTTGAGCGCGCGGTCGAGTTCTGCGAAGAGCGTCGCACGGTCCTTGGCGTGGCCCAGATCGGCTGAAGCGAACTTGAGGTGCGCATGCGCGGCGGCTGTCTTGAGCGGCTCGGTGGCGCCGGTCCATTCGTGGACGCCGGCGTCGTCGACGTTGGCCATATCGGGTGCCTTCATTCGCGGATCCTCTGGAACGAGCGATAGTGGTCGCCGGTGTAGTAGCACGCATCGGGCGACTTGACCGGGCCGCCGCAGATGATCCGCCGCGCGCCGCGATTCTTCGACCCCGGCGTGCGCACCGTGTATTCGTGATAGTAGCCGCGGCGTTCCGCCGGAAGCAGCTTCTCATAGTTGCCGAAGATCACGCCGTCACGGTCGTAGCGGAACGGGCCGCCTTCGTGGATTTGGCCCAGGACTTCGCGGCCCTCCTTGGGCAGGTCGGCGACGGCGATGTCCGGCAGCGCGTCCGGCGTGGCGCGGGCATGGGCCGGAAGTATGCAAAACGCCGCGGCCAGCAACAGGCCGGCAGCGGCGCTTGCAAATTTGGCGCCCCATTTCATGGGCCCCAGTTTAGCGCAATTCGTTCTTTGCGAGCCCTAGGCCAGCTTCACCGAATCGGTCGGGCGAACCTTGATGTGCAGGTCACGCAACTGCTGCTCGGTGACCGGCGTCGGCGTGTCGATGAGCAGGTCCTGTCCCCGTTGCGTCTTGGGGAACGCAATGACGTCGCGGATCGATTCGGCGCCGCACATGAGCATGATCAGCCGGTCAAAACCGAATGCAATTCCGCCGTGTGGCGGCGTGCCGAATTTCAACGCATTGAGCAGGAAGCCGAACTTCTTCTCCTGATCCTCCGGCGATATTCCCAGCGCCGCAAAGACCTTGGCCTGAATTTCGGGGCGGTGGATGCGTATCGAGCCGCCGCCGATCTCCGAACCATTCAGCACGACGTCGTAAGCCTTGGCAATGGCCTTGGCCGGGTCGTTCTGGAACAGGTCCTCGTGGCCGTCCTTGGGCGCGGTGAAGGGATGGTGCTTTGCGGCCCACGTCTTCTTCTCCTCGTCGAACTCGAACATCGGGAAATCGACGACCCACAGCGGCTTCCAGCCCTGCGTGGCGAAGCCGCGCTCGTGGCCGATCTTCGCGCGCAGCGCGCCGAGCGCGTCGTTGACCACCGTTTCCCGGTCGGCGCCGAAGAAGATCAGATCGCCGTTCTGGGCGCCCGTTCGTTTCAGGATTTCGCGCAACGCGGCTTCGCTCAGGAACTTGACGACCGGCGATTGCAGACCCTGCTCGTTGACCTTGGCGACGTCGTTCACCTTGATGTAGGCCAGCCCGCCCGCGCCGTAGATCTTCACGAACGTCGTGTAGTCGTCGATTTCCTTGCGCGAAATGGCGCCGCCACCGGGAACGCGCAGCGCCGCGACGCGCCCGTTGGGCAGGTCCGCGGCCGACCGGAACACCTTGAAGTCGACCGTGCGCATGAGGTCGGTGAGTTCGGTCAATTCCAGTGAAACGCGCAGGTCGGGCTTGTCCGAACCATAGCGGGCCATCGCCTCGGCGTACTTCATCACCGGAAACGGGTCGGGCAGGTCGACGTCCAGGGCCTCCTTGAACATCGTGCGCACGAGGACCTCCATCAGCGCGCAGATCTCCGACTCGTCCATGAACGAGGTCTCGATGTCGATCTGCGTGAATTCCGGCTGGCGGTCGGCACGCAGGTCCTCGTCGCGAAAGCACTTCACGATCTGGTAGTAGCGGTCGAACCCGGACATCATCAGCATCTGCTTGAACAGCTGCGGCGACTGCGGCAGCGCGTAGAAATGGCCATGATGGATGCGTGACGGGACCAGGAACTCGCGCGCGCCCTCCGGCGTCGACTTGTAGAGTATCGGCGTTTCGATGTCGATGAAGCCGTGACCGTCCAGGAACTTCCGCGCGGACATGGCGGCACGATGCCGCAGCATGAGGTTGCGCTGCATTGGCGGACGCCGCAGGTCGAGCATGCGATGCTCCAGGCGAACCGTCTCGGAAAGACCCTCGTCGTCCATCTGGAACGGCGGCGTCTGCGCGGCATTGAGGACTTCGATCGCATGCGCGAGCACCTCGATCTCGCCGGAAACCAGGCCGGCGTTGACGGTGCCTTCAGGCCGCGGCCGCACCAGGCCGACGACTGCGATGCAGAATTCGTTGCGCAGCGTTTCCGCCGTCGCGAAGGTGGCGGCGCGGTCGGGGTCGCAGACGATCTGCACCAGGCCTTCGCGGTCGCGCAGGTCGATGAAGATGACGCCGCCATGGTCGCGCCGGCGATGCACCCAGCCGGTCAGCGATACGGTCTGGCCGAGGAAGCGGCGGTCGATGCGGCCGCAATAGTCAGTTCGTTTCACGGCAAATCTCCGTAATCGGGTTCAATGTGTGCGGTTGGCGTGTTCGTGAAGGCACGGGCAGCCGGAGGACATCGCGCGGTGAAATACGCGCGACGGTTCGACGCTGCCCGGTCAATTTCGGGAGCTGGTAGCGGCGGCTTGGCGCGCGTCGGGCGGCGAAGGCGCGGCGACGGCGGACGCAGTCGCCCGCGGCGCGTGAGCGCGTGGCGATACGACGCCCATCGAGATCACGTATTTCAGCGCTTCATCGACGGTCATGTCGAGGTCGCGCACCCGTGCCCGCGGCACGATGATGAAATAGCCCGACGTGGGGTTGGGCGTGGTCGGCACGTACACACTCAGGTGCTCGCCCTCGAGATGGTCGGCGACCGCCGGCGACGGCGTCCCGGTCAGGAACGCAATGGTCCAGCTGCCTTCATGCGGGAATTCGACCAGCAGTGCCTTGCGAAACGCGTTTCCCGAATCGGAGAGCAGCGTGTCGCTGACCTGCTTGACGGAAGAGTAGATCGACTTGACGACGGGAATACGGCCGAACATGTTTTCCCAGAACCGAATCAATCGCGCGCCGAAGAAGTTCGCGGCGATCACGCCGGTCAGCAGCAGCAATCCAAAACTCAGCACTACGCCAAATCCGGGAATATGGAACCCCAGCAGCGCGTCGGGCCGCGCACCCTCGGGGAACAGGAGCAGCGTCTGGTCGAGCGTCGACACCAGAAAGTGGAGTACGTAGATCGTGATGCCGAGCGGGACCCACACGAGCAGGCCGGCGATGAGGTAGCGCTTCATGGCGGCGAGGAGTTTGGTGACCGATCGATGGAAGCGAGCGGTTCAGGCGCCCGAGGCGGGCGGGCTGCTGGCCGCCGCTGCGGGCGTGGCCGCCGACGTGGACTTGGAATCGGTGGACTTGGAATCTGCGGTTTTGGAATCGCTGGACGAGCCTTCGCCGGACTTCGACTCGGCGGGCTTGGCGCCATCGCTTCCCGTAGCACCCTTGGTTGCGTCCGCCTTCGCCGCGGGCTTGGCACCGCTGCTGCGGAAGTCGGTCTGGTACCAGCCGCTGCCCTTGAGCTGAAAACCGGCTGCGGAAACGAGTTTCGTCAATGCGTCCCTGCCGCACGCGGGACACGTGACGAGAGGCGCGTCGCTGAATTTCTGCAGCGATTCCATTTCGTGCTGGCAGGCGGAACACTTGTATTCGTAGATCGGCATTGCTTGCTGCTCCGTTGCTCTGTGCGCCCGCGCGCCCTATGGACGGACTGCGCGCAAAGCGCTTGATTCAAAAAGAATAAATGACCCTTGATTATAGCGCGAAACGTACCCCGCAGCGAGGGAACCGTGAGACAGGCTGCGTTCCCGCGTACTTGGGTGCCGGTCCAACGGAAACAAAGTGGCATATGCTAGAAACTTATCCGGCCCGAATGGGCGAGGAACGAATGGATACTTACTGGACGTGGTGGGTGCTGGCGGCGGTCCTGGTGGGCACGGAACTCTTTACCGGCACGTTCTACCTGCTGGCGCTGGGTGTCGCGTTCGCACTGGGCGGGGTCGCGGCCCGGCTCGGGGCGGACGTTGCGTCGCAGATGCTGATCGCTGCGGCGTTTGCCGTCGCCGGGACCATTGCCGCGCATCAGTGGCGCAGGCGGCGCGCGCTGCCGCCACCGCAGGCGGGGCTCGACGTCGGACAGGAAGTGCAGGTGCTGGCCTGGCACGACAACGGCACCGCTCGAGTGAACTATCGCGGCACGCAGTGGGATGCGGAACTGGCCACGCCAGCGGCCGCGCGCGCGCCAACCATGTACATCATCGGCACCAAGGGCTCGACGCTGATCCTCGCGCCGGACAAGCCCTGAGCGCGTCGCGTTCGGCGTGTCCGCCACGATCGAACCACAACAAACACTGCGGGAGACCTGACCATGTGGATGAGTTCCTATGTTGCAACGCTGGCGATCTTCATTGTCGCGTTGATCGTCGTCGTCAAGGCGATACGCGTCGTACCGCAACAACATGCGTGGGTCGTCGAGCGCCTCGGCCGCTTCTACGCGGTGCTGCAGCCCGGACTCAATTTCGTGATTCCGTTCGTCGACCGCGTCGCCTATCGCCACGACCTGCGCGAGATTCCGCTCGATGTGCCGTCGCAGATCTGCATCACGCGCGACAACACCCAGCTGCAGGTGGACGGCATCCTGTACTTCCAGGTCACCGATCCAAAGCTCGCCTCGTACGGTTCGTCGAACTACGTGCTGGCGATCACCCAGCTGGCGCAGACCACGCTGCGCAGCATCATCGGACGCATGGAGCTCGACAAGACTTTCGAGGAGCGCGAGCAGATCAATGTGCAGGTCGTCAATTCGCTCGACCAGGCCGCGGCCAGCTGGGGCGTGAAGCTGCTGCGCTATGAAATCAAGGATTTGACGCCTCCGGCCGAAATCCTGCGCTCGATGCAGGCGCAGATCACTGCAGAACGCGAGAAGCGCGCCGTGATTGCGACATCCGAGGGCAGCCGCCAGCAACAGATCAATGTCGCCATCGGCGCACGCGAGGCGGCCATTGCCAAATCGGAAGGCGAAAAGCAGGCCGAAATCAATATCGCGCAGGGTGAGGCGCAGGCCACGCTGATCAATGCCGAAGCCAACGCGTCGGCCATTCGCCAGATCGCGGCGGCGATCGAGACGCAAGGCGGGCTGCAGGCGGTAAACTTGAAGGTCGCCGAGCACTACATCAACGCGTTCGGGCTGCTCGCCAAGACCAACAACACGCTGATCGTGCCGACCAACGTGT
>CAWFYA010000002.1:0-891078 GCA_963819965.1 uncultured beta proteobacterium | reverse complement strand
GCAATTCCCTTTGCGACTCATGCCCTGGCGAATCCCGTGTTTCCTGATGAGATCCAGGTACAGCGACGTAGCGTAGGTTGAGCCTCGATCCGAATCTACGAGCTCGGGAACGCCGCGTTGAGAAATAGCCATAGCGAGCGCGTCGGTGGCCAGCAGCCCTCCCAGCGTGTGGCTCATGGCCCAGCCCACAATGGCCCGGGAGTACACATCCAGAACGGCCGCCCAATATAGCCAGCCCTCGCGCGTTGGAATGTAGGTCACATCGCTCAGCCAGCATGCGTTGAGCAGCTCGGTTTTGAAACACCGACTGACCAGGTTGGGGAAGACCTCCTTGGTATTGCGCGAGTCGGTCGTTACCGGAAGCGCCGGATCGTCTTGGGCACAATCTGCGCTCTGCGCATCAGCTTGGCGACCGTGTTACAAGCATGCAATCCCTTGATCCGAGAGCTCCGCGTGCACGCGAGGTGCGCCATACGTCTCGCGGCTGGCTAGGTGGACTTCCCGAATCTTGGTGGTCAAAGACGATTGCCGTTCGTCCCAGCGTGGCGGCCGGCTCCGGGATGCGTAGTATCCACTGGGCGAAACGCGCGGGGCCCGGCAAAGCGTTCGTACCGAATGCTGTCGGCGCTGGCTCTCGGCAAAGGCGTACTTCATCTCGACGCTTTCGCGAAGTAGATGGACTGGCTCATAAACGCCATCCGGCGGCAACTTTGTCGCAAGGCAAGTTACATCTTCTCCTTGATTCCCTTGGCGAGAAGCCAGGCGTTGACCGGCCAAGCAATAACGAAGCCGGCGGCCATCGCGATCTGCATCATAGCCAAAACACCGGGCTCGTGGTCGCGATCTCGTGCCCAAAGATAACGAAGGTAACGATCGCCATCCAACCGTACATGCCCACTTGCCAGGCGACCAGGGACGCCGTATCGGCCTTTAGCGGGGCGATGAGGCCATTCCGCACCGAAAGATTGCGCATCGGCTTGATGGTGAAATACTGGAAGGCGATGCCAAAGATGAACGCCAGCACAAAGGCGACGACCCAGGTCCCGAACATCTCCAGGCCGAAGAGCGTAATTGGCACAAAGATGGCCAGCAATTCGGCGACGAGATCGCCGAGAGTGCAGCCGCTGCCGCAATGGGTGGCTCCGAGCGCCGCGGCTCCCCAGAGCGAGCGTTCGTGACCGGCGCCCTTCCTTTTCATCGTCGCCATTGCCTGGTGCGTCATGGGGCGGCCGACGCGGTAATACGTCCACAAGGCGAAGACGCCCGCATACAACGCTGTCAGTGGCCACACGAGATTCATGATCCACATATGCTGGTGATGGCCCATTGTGATGTCCATGGCAATCCATGCAGCGCATGCGAGCCCGGCTGCGACACTTATCCAGGCCAATACGACGAGCCAATCGGGCAGAGTCACATCAATTCTCGTCAGGGATTCTTGGGAGTTCCAGGAGCCGGTGGGCCGTCGCTCGACATCATGTCGACGATCAACTGCGCGACACGCATTTGGTTCGACTAACCGCCTTCGGGTCCGGTTCCGCGCGCATCGTGCTCGTGAAGCGCTTTGACTGAGCGCGGTGCCCACTCCGCACGGACTTCGTCGTCCAATGTCCTACGCCGATGCCAGACAATGGCCTATGTTGTTCGGCTTTGGGCATCGGTAACCTTCAATCGAAAGTGAAAATTGCAATGGCCCATCGCTCATTCATACAAGAGCGTGCTGTCGAGTTGAATTTCGGAATTATGGTGAATCGCTTCGTCGATCACTGAGAAACTGTCATGGGCACGATCACACGCCGGGATCTTCTTCGCACTACTGCCCTCGCTGGCTCTGCAGCGGTGGTTTCTTGGTTCACTCCACGAGTAGCTATCGCAGCGCAAGGTTCGCTGTTACCGGCGCCTGCAGCAATGACATTCTCGTATTTCACGCCACCGGAAATCGCCTTTGTTGATGCCGCGGTGGACCGCTTGATTCCAACGGACGAACTTGGGCCTGGCGCCAAGGATGCAGGCGTGACGTTTTTCATTGACCAGCAACTCGCAGGTCCGTTCGGTCGCGCGGAGCGCTGGTACATGCAGGGTCCGTTTCGCAACGGCACTGACGAGCAAGGCTATCAGTCGAAACTCACTCCGGCGCAGCTCTATCGACATGCCATTCTTGCAGTGGACGAGTATTGCCAGCGCAAGTTGGGGAAGCGCTTCGCCGATCTGGGCAAGGCCAGTCAGGACCAAGTCTTGCACGGACTAGAAAATGGCAAAGTCGAGGTCAGCGGCATGCCGGCCAAGGAATTTTTCAAGATGCTGTGGCAGAACACGCAGGAAGGCTATTTTGCTGACCCGATCTACGGTGGCAATCGCGATTTTGCCGGTTGGAAGCTGATCGGCTTTCCGGGTCCGCGCTATAACTATGTCAACGAGATCGAGCAATACGGCAAGGCGTACACGCTTCCAACGGTCGGGCTCGCCGGGCGCGGCGGCGTGGCGTCCACTCGCAAAGGCTGATCGTGGCAATCAAGCAAAAGCCCGTCGACGTCGTTCTGGTCGGTTTCGGATGGACGGCGGCAATCCTGGCGCAAGAGCTGACCGACGCGGGGCTCGAAGTGTTGGCGATCGAGCGCGGCAAGTTTCGCGACACTGTTCCGGACTTCGCGACGACGCATATTCAGGACGAGCTTCGGTACGCGGTGCGCAAGGAGATTTTCGAGGAGGTGGCGCGCGAAACGTTGACGTTTCGCAATTCGATTGCCCAGACGGCACTGCCGATGCGCCATCTCGGTTCGTTCAATCCTGCCTCCGGCGTCGGCGGCGGAGGCGTCCACTGGAACGGACAGGATTGGCGCTTTTTGCCCACCGACTTCAAGCAGCGGAGCCACATTGAGCAGCGTTACGGCAAGAAGTTCATTCCGGAAGGGATGACAATCCAGGATTGGGGCGTGACTTACGACGATCTCGAGCCTTACTACGACAAATGGGAGTACCTCTGTGGAGTCTCCGGTCACGCCGGCAACATCCAAGGCAGGATCCAGGAAGGAGGCAACCCATTCCAGGGCGCCCGCGCGCGGGGCTACCCCTTGCCGCCGCTTAAACGGAGCGCTGCGACCATGATGTTCGACGAAGCCGCAAAGGCTGTCGGCTTCAAGCCGTTTCCGTGCGCAGCGGCGAATACGTCGGAGCCCTACAAGAACCCCTACGGCGTGCAGATGGGCGCTTGTACGTACTGCGGGTTCTGTGAGTGGTTTGCATGCGGGAACTACTCGAAGGCTTCGCCCCAGTCGACGATACTTCCCGTGCTGGTCAGGAAGCAAAACTTTTCCTATCGTACGTTATGCGACGTGACTCGCGTCAACGTCGATTCCTCGGGGAAGCGGGCCACCGGCGTGACTTATGTCGACGTGCAGGGCCGCGAGAACGAGCAACCAGCGAGCCTGGTCGTCCTGTGCGCGTATGCGCAACACAATGTTCACTTGCTTTTGCTCTCCAAAATTGGGCAGCCTTATGACCCCCGGACGAACACCGGTGTAGTGGGACGCAACTACGCGTACCAAATCACATCGTCGGTCGACGTGTTCACCGACAATGTGTTGAACCCGTTCATGGGCGCGGGCGCCCTCGGACAGGCGATCGACGAGTTCAACGGCGACAATTTCGACCACGAACCGCACGGGTTCATCGGCGGAGGGTACATCGCGCTGTGGAACACCGGCGGACGTCCCATTCTCCAGCAGGGGGCCGTGCCCGAAGGCACGCCGACGTGGGGCGCCGGATGGAAAAAGGCACGCCATGAAAACTACCTGCGTAGCGTGTCGATCGCCACCCACGGAAGCGTCATGAGCTACCGCGATGCATACCTCGACCTCGACCCCACTTATCACGACGTCTACGGCAATCCGCTCCTGCGCCTTACTTTCGACTTCCACGACAACGAACACAAAATGTCGAAGTTCGTTACCGACAAGGCGGCATTGATTGCCAAGGCGATGAAGGCGAAGTCGATCAAGGTCAATTATCGCAAGGGCCATTACTCGATCGTCCCGTACCAGACAACCCACAATACCGGGGGCGCGGTGATGGGCGATAACCCGAAGACCAGCGTAGTCAATCGATATTTGCAATCGTGGGACGTCCCGAATGTCTTCGTCATGGGCGCCTGCGCATTTCCGCAGAACGCCGGCTATAACCCGACCGCAACCGTGGGCGCACTGGCGTTCTGGGCCGCGGATGCTATCAAAGACCAATATCTGAAGCGCCCCGGCGCGCTGGTACAGATATGACCGTGGCCGCCCAAAGGAAGCATCCGAGCACAGGCATGTTGGCGGCGTTGGCCATTACATCGCTTTTTTCCTGCGCCGTGTTTGCGCAAGGGGCGACTTTCACCACCATCAAGCGGGGCCTCTACCTGGTTCGGGCGGGTGACTGCGCCGCTTGTCACACCGCCGAAGGCGGCAAACCATTCGCGGGCGGTCGACCGGTGCCTACGCCCTTCGGCACAATATATTCGACCAATATCACGCCGGACAAGGAAACGGGAATCGGCGGCTGGACGCAGGAGCAGTTCTACCAGGCGATGCATGAAGGCATCGGACCTGGCGGAAAGCACTACTATCCGGCTTTTCCCTATCCCTGGTATACACGAGTTTCTGAGGAGGATATCCGCGCCATCAAGTCCTTTCTCGACGCGCTTCCACCCGAGAGGGTAAGGAACGTGCCGCCGGAGTTGCCATGGCCGCTTTCCGAGCGCGAAGTGATGAGCGGATGGAATGGCCTCTTTTTTCAAGAAGGCACATTTCGCGGCAACATTGCCAAATCGGCTCAATGGAACCGTGGCGCATACCTTGTCGAGGGGCTTGGCCATTGCGGCGGCTGCCATACGCCCAAGAATGCGCTTGGTGCGTCCAAGAAGAACCAGCGATTTGCCGGGGGTTTCGGAGAACACTGGTACGCGATGAGCCTTACCAGCGATATGCGAGACGGGCTTGGCGCTTGGTCGACGCAGGAAATCATCGAATATCTGAAGACGGGATCGAACGCCAAGGCTGCCGCCGCGGGCCCGATGGCCGAAGTCGTTGAAAATTCCACTCAGCACTTGAGTGAATCGGATCTGCAGGCCATTGCCGTCTACCTCAAGGAAATCCCCGCGGCTGAAGACTCCGATGCTGCGTCAGCGAAAGACAATGATTCGGCAGCAATGACTCGCGGCAAGGCGCTCTACCTTGATAACTGTACCGGCTGCCACATGGAGGGCGGCGAGGGAGTCGCCGATGTCTTCCCGCCGTTGAAGGCCAGCGCCCCGGTTCAGTCGAAGGAGCCCGCGACCGTGTTGAAGGCGTTGATAGACGGCGCAACGGTCGCCGCGACCAAGGAAAAGCCTACGGCGCTGGCAATGCCGGCGTTCGGCTGGAAGTTTAGCGACGCGGAGGTCGCCGACATTGCTACGTACATTCGCAACGCGTGGGGTAATCGCGCGAGCGCGGTTTCGGCAAGCGATTCCGCCAAGGTCCGCAGGGAGTCGCTTCAGGCTGCAGCGAAATGACACCGGTAAACCGCCGCCACAATCGACGCTGGCGCCCACCGGATTTCTAACGCCAAAGAAAATCCGCAAGGCTTAAGCCGACCAGGAGCATAAGCCAAAACACGCCCGCCGCCGCCACGACCCGGACTATTGTTGCCTTTTGCCCAATATGCATGAAAAAGGCAAGTACCAGGCCGGCCTTGACCATGGCAATCGCGAAGTTGATCACCGCATTGAACGCGCCGAGCGGGAGCAGGGACGTGCCCGCGGTAACGGCGAGCAACGCGAGCAACGCGATCCAGATCAGAAGATGGCGGCGCAGCCCGAGTGTCTTCATGAGCGGGACACAAGATACAAACAAGGGTAGAGAAAGATCCAGACTATGTCGACAAAATGCCAATAGAGTCCGGTGGCCTCGACGAAAATTGGCGTGGGGCCAGCCCCTCCTGCGAGTCTCATGCGCAGGGCGGTGGCGGTGACCAGTCCAACGCCGATAAGCAGGTGAATGGCGTGGACGCTGGTCATTACAAAGTACAGCCAGAAAAACAGTTCCGCGCCATGAAGGTATGCAGGGTCAAACACGAAATGGTCGCCGGGCACAAGTCCTTCCAGGAAATCATTGCGATACTCAACACCCTTGATCACAAGAAACAGCACGCCAATCGCGGCCGTAGCGATCATCAGGCCGACGGCCACGCGCCGCGCGCCGAGTTTTGCTGCTTGCACGGCAAGTGCCATCGTCAAGCTGCTGGTTAGGAGCACACCGGTATTGATCGTCCCCAGCATAAAATCCGTATGGCGGCTCGCCGCAGCGAACGCGTCGGGGAAGCGAAGGCGCGAGACGAAATAGCCGAAAAAGAGCACACCGAAGAACAGTGTCTCGGTGGTGAGAAACACCCACATGCCAAGGTCGACCAGTCCCTTCCGTTGGCCCCGCATCTTTGCGGACCCGGAGGGGACACGTTCTGCGGTCATCATGACTGCGCCGCCGCGACGGACGCCTCGTCGTCGCTCTCAACTACCGGATAGGCGTAGGGGCCATGGCTCACCACAGGCGCGATCGTGAAGTTGGATGTTGGCGGCGGAGAAGGCACGTTCCATTCGAGTCCCAGAGCGTTCCAGGGATTTGCCGCCGCCCGCGCACCATGCCGCAATGACCAGCCGAGGTACAGAAGCGGCAACAGGTAGCCGAGTGCAAGGATCACCGCTCCAGCGGATGACAGCACGTTCAGGGTCTGGAACTGCTGCGCGTACTCGTGGTAGCGCCGAGGCATGCCCGCGATCCCGAGAAGAAATTGCGGGAAAAACGTGAAGTTGAAGCCGATAAAGAGAAGCACCGCGGCAAACTGCGCCCATCTCGGCGGATACATTCGCCCGGTGATCTTTGGCCACCAGTAATGGATGCCGCCCAAGTACGCCGATACCGATCCGCCCACCATGATGTAGTGGAAATGCGCCACGACAAAATAAGTGTCGGTCAGGTGCACGTCGAGCGCGAGCGCAGCGACGAACAGGCCCGACATCCCACCCAGCATGAAGAGGCCGATGAACCCCAGCACGTAGAGCATCGGCGCATCGAAGCTGATGCTGCCCTTGTATAGCGTCGCAGTCCAGTTGAAAACTTTGATCGCCGAAGGAATGGCGACGATATAGCTCAGGATGGAGAAGATCATTCCCGCGTAGACAGACTGTCCCGACACGAACATGTGATGACCCCAGACCAGGAACCCGATTACCGCGATCGCGATCATGGCGTACGCCATAGTCCTGTAGCCGAAGATTGGATTGCGCGAAAAGCAGGTGATGATCTCGCTGACGATTCCCATCGCCGGCAGTACCATGATGTATACGGCCGGATGCGAATAGAACCAGAACATGTGCTGGAACAGAAGCGGATCGCCCCCAAGCGCCGGATCGAAGATGCCGACGCGAAATACCCGCTCGATGGCAAGTAGCGTCACGGTCATCGCAAGCACGGGTGTTGCCAGCACGAGAATCACGCTGGTGGAATACTGCGCCCAAACGAACAGAGGCAATCGGAACCAGGTCATTCCCGGCGCACGCAACTTGTGGATGGTGACGATGAAGTTGAGCCCGGTCAATATCGAGGAAAAGCCTACGATCAAAACTCCAAAGAGCGCCAGAACCACGTGCGTATTGGAGAACAGTGTGGAAAAGGGCGTGTAAAAGGTCCAGCCAGTGTCAACACCCCCGAGAAGCAACGCGGATAGCGTGACGATCCCGCCAGCGATGTACAGATACCAGCTGGCGAGATTGAGCCGCGGGAACGCGAGATCGCGGGCGCCGATCATCAGCGGCACCAGGAAGTTGCCCAGCGTCGCAGGAATCGACGGGATCAAGAAGAACCAGACCATGACGATGCCGTGCATGGTGAACAGTTTGTTGTAGGTTTCGGCGCTTACGAGATCGCCTGCCGGCGTGGCGAGTTCGATGCGAATCAATGTCGCTGCTGCGCCGCCTACGAAGAAGAACGCGGTGATCGCAAGTGCGTACAACACCGCTATCCGCTTGTGGTCGCGCGTTGTGAGCCACGACCGCAAAGTGTATCCGTCGTCGAGATAACTTTGATGCGGCACTTGATCCATGCCGATGACGGCGGCGCCAGGTGTCATTTTGAAGGCTCCCTGCCGGCCAGGCTCTTGATGTAGGCAATGAGTTCAAGCAAGTCGACTTCCGACACCTGACCGGCAAACGTTGGCATGATCGGCTCGTAGCCCGCGGCAATTTCGGATGCGGGCAGCAGGATCGAATCGCGGATATATCGTTCGTTCGCGACGACCAAGGCGCCTCCGGTGAGAGGCACTCGCCGGCCGAAGAGCCCTTCGAGCGGCGGTGCATGGACGGTGGCTCGCTCGCCGTGGCAGCCGCTGCACCCAAGCTCGCGAAATAGCGCTTCGCCTCGCGTAGCCATGTTCGGCCCGGCGCTCTGGCTTTCGAGCCAGCGCTGATAGGCTGGCTGTTCGAGCACAATGATGTGACCGAGCATGCGCGCGTGCTCTGTACCGCAATACTCGGCGCAATCGAGCGCGTAGTCCCCAGTCTTGATCGCATTGAACCAGAGCACCGTATACCGGCCAGGCAGGACGTCCTGCTTCACCCGGAACGCGGGCGCGTAGAAACTGTGGATTACGTCCTGCGAGGTCATGACGAGCTTGATTGGAAGATTGACCGGGACATGCAGTTCGTTGATTTCCCGCGCGCCGTTAGCGTGTTCGACACGCCACATCCATTGCTTGGCGACGACGGCGACTTCCAAGGCCCCGGAAGGCGGAACCGAGCGATCAAAATACAGCGCGGCCCCCCAGATGAACGCGGCAACAAAGAACAGCATGGGGATCGCGATCCACGCGATCTCGATGCGCCTGCGGACGCGCTGGCGTCGAGCCAGCGGCGTGCGCCTCCGATTCGCGCCGCTGCCACGCCTAAACTTGAGCGAGAAGGCGAGCAGCAGGATGATGATGGCAACGGCTACCGCGCCGGTCAGAAGCGTCATGGCCAGGAAGAGCCAATCGACATCCGCAGCATAGGTGGACGCCGCCTCGGGAAGAAAAAGCGCGCTCATCGTTACAGGACTCCTGCTGCGCGATGGGCGCGACGCTCTTTGCGACGAAGTGCGATAACAAGCAAAGCAAGAGCTGCCACAGTAAGAATTCCCAGCGCGCGCGCGACGCCCACTACCAATTTCGAATGCTTGCCCAGCGCGGGATCATAGTGCAGGCAACGCAACAGCAATGCGCGAATTGGCGATCCGACTTGGCCGTTCGCCGCCTCATTGAGGCCCGCGCGCAGCGCCGTCGGCTCATAGCCAACGCCGAAAAGGTAGCGCGAGACGGTGCCGCCCGGCGTCACGATCACGATGCCGGCGGGATGAAGGTATTGGCCGGACGCTGCATCGTAGGTGAAGCGAAACCCTACGCTTCGCGCGAGCGCGGCTATCGCGTGTTCGCTGCCTGTAAGGAAGTGCCAATTGCCCGTAGAGGTCAAGGCGCCGGCGGAGAGCAGCGCGCGGAGTGGTTCCTCTCGCTGCGCGGAGCGCTCCGTGGGGTCGATGCTCACTACCAGCACGACATAAGGCGTCCCTGGCAGCCGGTCGACTGCAAACAATGCGTGGGCGAGCGCCGCGCGCACGGTGCTGCACAGATTCGGGCAGGCACTGTAATCGAAGAGGAGCACCGCGGGAAGACCATTCATGAACCTGCCAAGCGGCAAGCTTCGACCCTGCTCGTCTCTGAACGTGTCTGAGAGCGGTACCGCCGCACCCAACTGTTGCTCGAAGTCGATGCCGGCTGCCGCAGGGACGGGTGCGATTGCCGCGCATGCGACGCGCATCGCAAAGTGAAACACACAGGCGGCGACCAAAACGCTGCGCATAACGGTCATTGTTCTCCCTGGGATCGCTCGTTGCGCTGGGCGATGATGCGCATCGCCCGTTCGATCGGGATGCGCACGACTCCTCGCGCCGGATCTATCCATGCGTACTCATTCAACAGTGCACGTTTTTCGGCATCGAATGCGGCCAGATCATCTTTTGGCTGCGGTTGTGGCTTGGGGCCGGCGACGGGTGGCGGCGTGGCAACCACGATTGAGCGGCCGAACCAGCGTCCAAATCCCTGCTCGAGCAGAGCGGCAACGACAGCGCCTATCAAGAGGACGGCCAGCACCAGCGCCGCCGCCACGATCACGCGGCGCAGTGCAATGGTGTCCGGTGCGTGCCCGCGCACGTTGTTGGCGGGCACGCTATCCATGCTTGGTGACCGGCGGACGCGCTGGCAGCGGCGCGCTCAACAGGGGGGCTCTGATGTAAAGTCGCAGGAACGTCGAAAACCAAATGCCGCCGACGGCGAGGGTGGCAGAAGTGCCGGTCAATGGCCACCAGAAGGTGCGCCCGGTAATCGACGGCACGACCATCCAGGTAATTGCGAGCGCCTGCGCCGTAAGCGCCAGGACGCACAGCCATGCCAGCCGGCGCGGATCGCGCTTCATTTTGCGAAACAGCATAGCCGCGAAGGGGATCGCGAACTGCATCGCGAACACGACGATGGCAAGCCAGCGCCAATTCTGCTGCGACCGCGCGAGATACCAGCCGATCTCATGCGGCAGGTCTTCCGCCCAGATGATCAGAAACTGGGTGAATGCTAGATACGCCCAGAGCATGATGTAGGTGAGAAGGATGTTGCCAAGGTCCTGCGCCGTTTGGGCGACGTTTTCGACGAGTTCCGGCAGGTCGGCGGCGATGACGGCGCAGGCAACGGCGAACGCAAATGCCGCCATCGACTGGCTCACCATGATGAGCATGCCGAACGCCGTCGAATACCAATCCGCCGAAAGTGACATGATCCAGTCGACTGCCGCCAGTGACGCGGTGAGCGCGTAGCCAATCAGGCCGGCGATCGAAAGCGCGCGCATGCGCGCGTCCGACGGCGGCATCGCGTTGGCGGCGCGCTGCCTCCAATAGCGGCGGAGCGCCGCGGAAAGCGCGATCCAAACTAAAAAATATATCAGCGCGCGAGTGCCGAAAAAGGACGCGTTGAGATACCACACCTTGTGCGCGAGAACGTCATTGCCTGCAAGACGATCGGGTTCCGCCCAAGGATATAGTTCACGGATTCCGAAGGCGATCGGCACCGCAAGCAGAGCAAGCACCGGCAGGGTACCCGCCGCGGCGTCCAGCGGGCGGCGAATGGCAAAGCCCCAGGCGCCGCCGGTGAGCTCGTGAATCATGGCATTCGCCAGAGCGCCGACGGCAATCGCAACGAAGAAGAGCCAGGCGACAAGCCACGACGCGAACGCATTGGACGGGTCGAAACGGCCGGCGATCCCCCATGCCGCAGTGGCAATGGCGCCCACCCAAAGGGCATTGCGTGGGTAGCGAACTGATGGCCCGGAGGTCACGGCGATTTCCTGAGCGCCGCGCGCGCGTCCACCGGGACGTCAGATATGGTCGCATGCTGAGTCAGCTGCAGCGCACGAATGTAAGCGACAATCGCGTTGCGATCGCCAGGGTTGACACGGTCTGCATAGGAGTACATTGCGCCATAGCCGTGGCCGATGACCGCCGCAAAGTGCGCGTCGGAAGCTTCGCGCAGGCGGTCGCTATGAAACGACGGCGGATGTGGAAAGCCGCGGCGCGCGATCATGCCGTCGCCGTCACCAACCTCGCTGTGACACGGCGCGCAGAAAATGTCATACCTCTCATGGCCGCGCTCGAGGACGCGAAGCGTCCAGGTGTCCCGTTCGACGATCGCGACGGTGGAGTCTGTGACATCGGCCGCAGCCACGCCCGGCGTCGATTGGCCTGCCAACAGTGCCGGGGGCGTTACTCCGACGCGACCGCTCGAGGTTCCCGCAAGCGTTCCGGCGCTGTGCGCAACGGCTCCGTTTGCAAGGGGCCGGGCCGACCGGCCGTCGCTCCAGAGCGAGCTTGCCGCGAACGGCTTGTATTTGGGTTGGTCGTACATGTTTCGCACTGATTTCTCGCATGCTGCGAGACTCGCAACTGCGAGCATCACCAGAATGACCGCGGTCGATCGCGCGAGGCCTGGACCACGAACCCGGGTTGTCATGGGTCGTCGTCGAGGGGAACGGGCATTACGCACACGGCCCCAAGCCCTTGCAGGAACCATTGGCTGGCCTCGGATTCAAAATGCGGGTCGCAAGCCCGGATGCACAGGAAGAAGCGACTTTTCGAGGCAAGATTGAAATCGCTGGCATTGAATACCGGGTGGTTCAGGCGCGGTAGCCCGTTCATCAAGATGAATGCCAGGAACGCCGCCAGCGCTGCGCCCAACACCGTCAGTTCGAACGTGGCCGGAATGAATGAAGGCCAGCTATTCAAGGGGCGGCCGCCGGAATTGATCGGATAGTCGACGACCGCGCTGTACCATTGCATGAAAAAAGCGCCGACGCCGCCCGCGACACCACCGATAAGCGTTGCCATCGGCACGCGATTGCTGGCGAAGCCCAGCTTTTCGGGAAGACCCTCTATCGAGAAAGGTGAGTACGTTTCGAGCATCCCATAGCCTTGCGCGCGTGCGTGTCCGACTGCGTCAACGAGTGCCTCGGGCGACGCGAATTCAGCCATCACGCCATAGAGCTTTGCGCGATCATTCAAGCTTGGCCTCCCTTTCGCGCGCAAGCTTGCGCATCTCCGAAATCGAGATGGCGGGGAGAATGCGCAAAAAAATGAGAAACAGAAGAGCAAAGGCTCCAATAGACCCGGCAAGCGTCGCGATATCCCAGAAGGTTGGGTAAAACAGCCCCCAGGCCGACGGCAAAAAATCTCGGTTTAGGCTCGATACGATGATCATGAACCTCTCCAGCCACATCCCGACATTGATGACGATCGAGATCAGGAACAGCGATAGCGGACTCGCGCGCACGTTGGCAGACCACAGCGCCTGCGGCACGATGACATTGCACAGCACGACGCTCCAATACACGGGCGCATAGGGACCGACGAAGCGATTCTGGGTGACGACGATTGCAAACTGGTCCGCGCTGTAATACGCCATGAAGATCTCAGTCAAGTAGCTGTAGGTGACGATCAGGCTACAGACGAGCATCAGTTTCGCCATGTTGTCGAGGTGACGCTTGGTGATGAAGCTGCGCAGTCCAAAGACCGCGCGCAGCGGAACAGCGAGCGTCAGCGCCATGGCGAAGCCCGAGAGCAAG
The DNA here is from genome assembly GCA_963819965.1 of uncultured beta proteobacterium. Taxonomy (GTDB): domain Bacteria; phylum Pseudomonadota; class Gammaproteobacteria; order Burkholderiales; family Casimicrobiaceae; genus VBCG01. The sequence continues at coordinate 877,877 of CAWFYA010000002.1, read as the reverse complement.
GCGCCCGCAACGAAGTAAGGCGGAAACAAGGTCGAGTGCCAGCCGGGCGTATTGCCGATGGCGAAGTCGAGTGAGACCACGCTATGCACAGAAATGACCAGCGGCGTCGCGAGCCCCGCCATTAGGAGATATGCGGTATCGAAGCGCGCCCAGTGCCGCGCCTCCCCGCGCCAACCGAGCGCGAATACTCCGTACGCGATTCGCTGCCAACGCTTGCTCGCGCTATCGCGCAATGTTGCAAGGTCCGGAATGAGACCCATGTACCAGAACAGAATGGACACAATGACATAAGTGCTGATCGCGAAGATGTCCCAGATAAGTGGGCTTCGCCATTGCGGCCAAAGATTCATGATGTTCGGATACGGGATCAGCCAGTAGAAGAACCAGGGGCGACCGAGATGCAGGATTGGCATCAGTCCGGCCATTGCCACCGCAAAAATGGTCATTGCCTCCGCAAAGCGGTTGATTGAGGTTCTCCAGCTCTGTCGCAGCAATAGCAGGAATGCGGAAATGAACGTTCCGGCGTGACCAATTCCCACCCACCACACGAAATTGGTGATCGCGAACGCCCACGCTACGGGCTGGTTGATCCCCCAGATCCCAACGCCCTTCACCAGCAGCACGATGATTGCGACAAGGAACAGCAGCGTCAAAGCGCCGGTGATCGCAGCCGCCGTCCACCATCCCCAATGCGTCGGACGCGCGAGAACAATGTCGGCTATCTTGTCGGTGATCGCGACGTCGGTGTAATGGCCCCGCAAGACCGGAACCGCGGCGAGGGCGGATTCACTGGTCATGCGGAAGCGGGCAGGCGCTTGGTTCGGGCGCGTCGCGGGATGCTGGCGCTCATGGCGGATCGATTCCCGCGACGGCGTTGCTGAGCTTCGGCAGATAGGTGGTGCGCGGCCGCGTGTTCAATTCGGCCAGGAGAGCGTAGTCGAACTGCGACGCCTTCCTCTTGTTGACCGCGCTCGAAGGGTCGTTCAAATCGCCAAACACAATCGCCTGTGTAGGGCACACAGCTTGGCACGCAGTGACTACCTCACCGTCGCCGATCCGCCGGTTTTCTCGATCGGCATTGGAGCGCGCGTTGGCGATGCGTTGGACACAGTACGTGCACTTTTCCATGACGCCGCGCATGCGCACCGTGACCTCGGGGTTGCGCTGCGCGGCCAGGCTCCTGGCGTTACGCGTATAGTCAAAGAAATTGAAGCGGCGTACTTTGTAGGGGCAGTTGTTTGAGCAAAACCGGGTACCGACGCAGCGGTTGTAGACCTGAACGTTCAAGCCCTCCGCGTCGTGAACCGACGCTTCAACCGGACAGACCTCCTCGCACGGCGCATGCTCGCATTGCATGCAGGGGATCGGCTGAAAGGCCGTTTGCGGCGCGTCGCGCGACCCGGAGTAGTAGCGGTCGATGCGAATCCAGTGCATCTCCCGGCCATTGCGGACCTCTTCCCTGCCGACAACGGGAATATTGTTCTCGGCCTGACAGGCGATCGTGCATGCGGCGCATCCGATGCAGCTGGAGAGATCGATGCTCATGGCCCACTTGTAGCCGTCATAGGCGAATTCGGGGTACAACGACGGGAGTGGGACCCTGTCCTGCGCCTGTTCGCAGGCTGCTCGCTGGCAGAAAAGTGCGTCATCGCGCGTGACGGTTCGCACGATATCCCGACCTTGCATGCGGTTGTGCGACTGTGCCGCCGCCAGCGGATAGCGCTTTCCGGTCTTCGCAAGCGTAGCGTCCGCGACGACCCACGGCGCCTCGGATGTACGTAGCGCAAACGCGTCGACGCCGACCGCCGTCCCTACGGTGCCAGCGCGGGACCGACCGTTGCCGAGATACAGGGTCATGGAGCGGTCTGCGTGCCCGGGCACAATCCAGATCGGCGCGCGCAAATTGCGCCCACCCGCACTGACCTCGACTACCTCCTCATTGACGATGCTGAAGCGCTCGGCCAATGCCGGCGAGACAAGCAACGCGTTGTCCCACGTCAACGTGGTCAGCGGCTTTGGCAGTTCCTGGAGCCAGCCGTTGTTCGCATGGCGCCCGTCGCCAAGCGTAGGGTCGGGAGCGAACACGAGTTCGATCGAACTACCGTCGCTCCGGTCGCTGTTCGCGTTGGCGCGGGAGGCAATCGCTTCCCCCTTGAGCAAGGGCGCGGCGGCATTCGCTGTCGCTGGCAACACCCCCGCGAAAAGGGCGTCTCGCCAGAACCCTTCAAAGGCGCCGGCTGCCTGGTGCCGCCAGTACCCGCGCACGATGTCGTAAGGCGAAAGTGGATGGCCCGCGACGATCGCCGAGACCACTTCGAGCGAAGAGCGCCCGTTGAAGAGCGGCGCGATGCATGGCTGCTGAATCGAAGTCGTTCCATCGAAAGCGCGTATGTCGCCCCACGTTTCCAGCACGTGCGCGGCGGGTATGTGCCATGTGCAATTGGCTGCGGTTTCGTCGTGATACAGGCCCAGATGCGCGCTCCAGGGCACTCTGGCCAGCGCGCCAAGAAAATCCAGGTCGGCTGGGGCGTGATAGACGGGATTGCCACCCAGGATGAGGAGCGAATCCACGTCGCCTGCGACCATGGATGAGGACAGTGCGCGAATCGACGCGAGAGAGCTTGACGCATCGAACGCGATTGGCTCGCCAAGCACTATCGTTCTATTGATGTTCCCCAGCATGTCGTTCATCGCGTGTACAAGTGCGTGAACGTAGGGTGGCTGGCGGTCCCCGGCGACGATTACGCAGGCTCCGCCGTTTTGCTCGAGATCGGCGACGACGGCGTCGAGCCACGCATCGCCGCGGACGTGTCGGCTGTCGGCCCCGGCGCGCGCAATGCCCAAGCGCACGGCGAGCATGCGCGTCAACGCGCCAATGTCACCCGTGCGCGTGACGCGGCGGTGGTCGGCCATCGCGCCAGTGAGGCTCGGCGTGCCTTCAGCCACGTACACGCGGGCCATGCGCTCGACGTCCGTCCAGTTTCGCATCCGCGCGATGTCGCGTGCGTAACGAACGCTCCCGGGCAGCGATCCCACGACGTCGGCATCCAGTGCGACGATGATGCGGGCGCCGGCAAACTTGTAGTGCGGCTCGAGCGCTTCGCCGAACGCGATGCGGCTGCCGTCATAAACATTGTCACGGTTGAGCGGCTGATACTGGTGCCAACGCGCGCGTGGATATTTTGCCAGGAGCGCGGTCCGCTGTGCGTCGAGCGAGGGCGAAGTCACCGTTTCGGTCAGCAGGTGAATGCCGCTTCCATCGTGCGACGCGGCGAGTCGTCCCTGCAGTTCGTACAGAAATTGCTCCCACGTGGCGGCGGCGTGCTCGCGCCGACAACTTTGCGACCTGTCCGGGTCCCAAAGTTCGAGCACTTCACCTTGGGTGATCGCGTCCGTTGCACCGAGGCTTGCCGGATGCATGGGGTTGCCCTCGAGCTTGGTCGGGCGTCCCATATTTGTTTCGACCAGGACTCCGCAGCCATAACCATCCCGCGAGATTGCCGTTGCATAGAAAATAGGCGTTCCATAGCTGTCTTGGGCAGGACCTTCCCGATATGGGACGATCGTTTCCAGGGGGGCGCGCGAGCACGCTCCGGTGCCGCTTAGCGCCAGCGACGCTCCCATCCATTTCAGGAAATCGCGCCGAGCAATCGTGTGCGGAATCGACGCCGCAGGAGGCGGCGAGGGCGCGGTGCCATCCAGTTCGTCCAAGCCGCGCCAGAAGTGCCGGAGCGCCGAGGCTTGGGCGCGACCTGGGTCCGGTCGGGTATCGTGAGGAGGCTTGGGCGCTTCCACAGCACTAACGATGGCAGGTTGAACACATTTCAAGCTGGCGCGCATCGTGGATGTGATACGCGCGCTTGAGTCTTGCGCCGACAACGTCCTGGTCGGCGGGCGGTTGCCATGCCATGTCAAAAATACGGTCGGCGGGGCGCAATGCGTTTTGCGGGGCACGGTGGCAATCGAGGCACCACTGCATGTCAAGCGACGCTACCCGCCACGTCAGAGGCATTCTGTCTACGCGCCCGTGGCAGGTAGAGCAGCCGACACCCTTGTTGACGTGTATGCCATGGTCGAAATAGACGAAGTCAGGCAACGCATGGACGCGATTCCATGCGAGCGGCTGCCCAGTTCGATATGCGCTGACCAGTGCACGCAGGACTGGAGCCTGCGTGAACAGTTGCGAGTGGCAGGTCATGCAGGTCGAAAGGGGAGGGATGCCTGCAAAGCGCGACGACTCAACCGAAACATGGCAATAGCGGCAATCAATGCCATCGTCGGCGACGTGATGCTGGTGACTGAAGGGTATCGGCTGGGGGACCGGTGCGCCCTCGGGCGCGTCCGAGCGAGCATTAACGCGGTAAGTTACGATCGCAAGGGCGCAAATGCCGATCACGCCGAACGCGAAGGCACGTAGCAGCAGCGTGAATCGCTTCGAGAACAGTTGCGCCACGGTGCAACCCGCCTTTCAACTCAGGATTGAACCTTCAGGTGTTTCTTGCACGTCCGCTGCAAACGATGCGTGGATGAACAGATGTTCTGTGATCGAGGCCGTCCCATTCCGCTCCGCGCCGGAAGCCGGGCGGATGCTTTGACTAGGTGGAGAATGTGCCGCGTCGATAACTCTGTCAACGGCGCGAAGTCGCATGCGCGTGTCAGACAAACACTGACAATGCGCGGACAATATGTGATATGAAACTGTGCCATAGAACTTAAAACGCATTCCACAACCGGAAAGGAGCCTGCGATGATGCTCCTTACCGGCCGTGGACCAATCCTGCGATGTGTCGGGTGTCCCCCACCAGCGCTGGCGCGATCTATTCCCAGTAGCTGGGCACGTCATAATAGGTGTCTACGCGCCGGCCATAGTCAGGAGTCCACTTGAACTCCGAATCGCGATCATAGGTGGGCGCGGCCTCCAGCATTTTCTTGTCGAGATTTACGACATAGCCGCCCCTGTTTTCATCATATTTGAGTGTCGACCAGGGCAGAGGGTGCTGCTTCTTGTCCATCCCAAGGAATCCGCCGAAGGACATGACGGCGTACATGGCGCGACCGGAAACCTTGTCGATCATGATGTCCTCAACGCTGCCAAGCTTGTCGCCGCGGTTGTTATAGACGTTGGTGCCGTTGACCTTTTCGGCGGCAATCAGCGAGCCAGAAGTGATTGAAGTGAGGTCGGCCATAGTTTGTCTCCTTCTTAGGCAGTGGATTAATGGAGTCGCGGCAGCTGGAAGCTGTTTGCCTTGCTATAGCGCCGCTGTTCCAATTTATCGTCTACAGCAGCCGCGTTAGCTGCCAGAGGAAGTCCCAATCCTGTGTAGGTGTGAGACGCATGCGCGCGTCCCGAGCGTGTAGGAGAACTCCTACTGTGAAAACGGGCGGGAGCCTGCTGTCCAGCGTCGAACCGAGCGGCAGAATTCAGCGAATTCAGCGGTCAAGGGAGGAAAGAGACACATCCACACAGAAAGAGACACATCCACACAGTGCAATTTAATACGCGATGACCGGTGGCTGTGCAGATGAACGTGAAATCCATGGCGCATTGGATATGCATTGCATCTGTAACATCGCGGCCACTCTTTGGTGGCCGTTTCGTTGCGGGCGTGGTGCGCTCCGGCAATGCGGTCACGGCGCAGCCGCGTAGGCATAGGGGACATCTCAGCGAACGCATATTGGTCACGCACCACGCTGGATTCTAACCATGGAGATGACTATGGAATCTCTAAAAATGAATTCGGTCGATGCCGTCGTCAGGGACTTGCTGGATGGGATGCGGAACGCATACTTACATATGGCGATCGGCGAACCACACCGGGCGATCGAATGCGTCAATGATGTGGAGAAGGCGCACCTGCGCCTGTCAGGATTGCTTCAAGGAGACCCTGCCAACGAAGCACTGGCGGGACGCATCCTGTTTCAGGCCATTCGTCAGAGCATAGAGTCTTTGCGGATATTGGCGAAAGACTATATCGGTTCGCCAATGTCGTCTTCCGCCATCGTGGAGTTTGTGGCGAGGTCCGTCAATCCGGCGCGCGCCGACGATTGATGAAGCAGCCGGGAGTTCGCAGAAGCGCGCGTGCCCACAACTGCCTACAAGTATTTGGGCGCAAAGATGGCGAGGCGGACGCCACGCAGCTCGTACTATCGGCTCCGTCATACACGCGGGCAGCATGTGGGAGGCGGCGGCCCAATTTCCACTACGGCCTGAGGAGGAACGACCATGCACACGACCGCTGCGCAATCCAAGATCAGAAAGGTGATGGAGGAACGTAAGGCAGGAACACTCAAATCTGGAAGCGGCAAAAAGGTTACCCGCAGGAAACAGGCGATTGCGATAGGACTCTCCGAAGCGCGAAAAGCCGGCGCCAAGTTGCCACGCAAGAAATGAAGGGATGCGAGCGGAAGCTCCGCCAGCACGTCGCGATGCCTTCGACACGACACCGCACGTACGCTAGGGGCGCGTCAGACCGATGGCGCTTGCATGAGCTGCCTGACCTGGCTGCCGATTGAACCCAGCCCGAGCGACGAACGCAGGCCCTCCGGGCGTTGCGGCAGGATGATCTGCGCATCGCCGAGTTGCTTCGCGAGCTTCACGATCGATTGCGCCAGTCTTCCGGCGACGACATGCGTGTCGTAACGCACTCCCGCTTGCTCGAATAGCCGGATAGCGGGCGCGAGCGCCCGCAATCCCTCTTCCTGATAGAAGCTTTGCAAGTCGCCGGTCCCGAAAAAGCGGGTGATGTGCATCGGGAGCGGACGGCGCACGGCGAGCAGATGGGCGAGCAGCGGCTGTTGCCGATTCAGTGCAATCGCCTGATTCGCCGCCCACTCGGCGTCGTCGGGATCGATGATCGGTACGAGAACGTCGCTCATGCTCATGCCCCCGTGCGAAGACCGGCGGCGGTTGCCGCCGAAACCACCGCGCCTCTTTCGACTCCGCGCTCGACAACTGCACCCTGCGTACGCTTCGACAGGACCTTTCCTGCGAGCACGACAAAGAGTGCTCCGGCAATGGGCGCCGCTGTCTCGAGGAATGGGAGATGCGCCTCGATGTAGTCCTTGACGGCGAGATCGCCGATAGCCATCTCGCCGGCCACGAATCCAAGCAGCGCCGCGCCGATCGTCACCAGGACGGGAAAGCGCTCCATCAGCTTCATCAGGAGCGCGCTGCCGAAGAGGATGAGAGGCATGGTGATTGCGAGGCCGACGAACAGCAGGCCGTAGTGCCCCCGCGCAGCGCCGGCCATTCCGAGCACGTTGTCGAGGCTCATGACGATATCGGCGATGATGATCGTCTTCACCGCGCCCCAGAAGTGACTGTCACTCTTTATGTCCCCCTCACCATCCTCCGGGAGCAGGAGCTTGATGCCAATCCAGAACAGCAGGACGCTGCCGACGAGCTGGATGTAGGGCAGCGTCATCAGGAGGGCCGCGAAAATGGTGAGGATGGTCATCAGCACCACGATGCCTGCGGCACCGACCAGGAACGCCTTACGTTGCTGACGCGGGTCGAGCGAGCGGCACGCCAAGGCGATGACCACCGCATTGTCGCCACTCAGCACGATGTTGATGATTGCTATTTTGCACAATGCGGTCCACATCTGTGGATCGCTCAGCAGGGCGAGCATCGGGCGTACCCCTTGTCGATTCGATCGAGGAGTACATAGGCTAACCAGACCGAATTACCCGGTGCTGTCCCACGGGTTACGCGAAACTGTCGCGAACCTTACGCTGACCTTACGCTGCGCTGCACAGTCGAATCCGAAGCAACTTCCGGGAAGCACACCGTAAAAGTGTTCCCGGTGCCGTCGCTGTCCTCGGCGACCACGATGCTCGCCCCGTGGAGTTCCGCGATCTCGCGGACGATCGCGAGGCCGAGCCCGCTTCCCTCGTAGTGGGTACCGAGGAGGCGATGGAAGCGCTCGAACACGCGCTCGCGCTCGCTTTGGGGAATGGTCGGGCCGTCGTCGCTGACGGAGACACGCGGCGTTGGCCCGGACGAGACACGCACGGTAACGCGGCCGCCTTCGCGGGTGTAGCGAACCGCGTTGTCGAGGAGGTTGTTGATGAGGTCCGTCAGGCGCGCCGAATCGCCGAGGATGATGGGCTCGTGAGCATTGCCTTCGAAGCCGAGATCGATGCGCCTGCGGTATGCCTCCGGCACCCATTCCGTCGTGAGGTCGAAAGCAAGCTTGCCCAAGTCGACTTGAGCCAGGGCGACCTTTCTTACCGTATTCGGCTCGTTGCGGGCCAGCGAGAGGAGTTGCGAAACGAGGCGCGAGAGCCGCTCGACGCTAGTGTAGATGTGCGCGAGCGACTGCTTGGCTGCGGCGAGATTGTCCTCGCGCAGCGCCACTTCGATGTGCGCTTTGAGGCCGGCGATGGGCGTGCGAAGCTGATGCGCCGCGTCGGCGATGAAACGATTCTGGAAGCTCAGGACCTCTTCGAGGCGCCCCATGAGGTCATTGATCGCATGCAGAAGCGGATAGATCTCCGCTGGTGCGTGTTCCGTGGCGACGGGGCTCAGATCGAGATGCGAACGCTCGGCTATCGCCTGCCTCACGTGCTGCAGCGGCCCAAGGCCACGCGCCACGCCAACCCACACGAGACCACCCGCGATCAGGATCAGAGCGAGTTGGGGCATGATGACGTCGACCATTACCTCCTGCGCGAGCGCATGCCGCTTGTTGAGCGTCTCGGCGACCTGAACGACGACAGGCGCATCGCGCGCCGTCGCGCCACTCACGACGAGCTGCGCTACTCGTACTTCGCTGCCATCGATATCCGCACCGAAGAAGCTCTTTGCGATGCGCGCGTCGCCGCGCGGCGCAAGCGCGGGATTGCCGGCGATACGCTCGTCCTTTCCCGAATGAACTGCGTAATACACCTTGTCCTGCTCGTCGAGCAGCAGCGTGCGCTCGGCGTCGGACTCGAGGTCGAACGAGATGCTCGCGGCGTCACGCTTGACGTGCAACGCAAGCTCGCGCGCAATCTCCATCAGCTCTCCGTCGTAGACGCGACGTGCGATGCGAGCGGCGAGGAAGTAGCTTCCGGTGGCGTCGATGACGAACAGAATGAGGAGCGGGATCAGCAGCCAGCGCAGCAGCTGGCTCCGCAGCGAGGCTCTAGGGGTGTTCATCGACCCTGTCGAGGAGGTAGCCCATACCCCGTACCGTGCGTATGTTCACGCCAAGCGGCTCGAGCTTCTTGCGAACCCGGTGCACATAGACCTCGATGGCGTTGCTGCCGACGTCGTCACCGAATCCGAACAGCTGATCGATCATCTGCTCCTTGCTTACCACCCTGCCTTGGCGCGCGAAAAGAAGCTCGACCAGCGCCAGTTCGCGCGCTGGCATTTCGATTGGCTGGGCATCATGAAACAGCCGCCTCGCGGTCGCATCGAAGCGCAGGCGCCCGTGAATCATGCTGCCGCCGGAATTATATTGACCGCGGCGAATCAGGGCCCGCACGCGCGCCTCGAACTCCGGCAGGTCGAACGGCTTCGTCATGTAGTCGTCCGCGCCAAGGTCGAGTCCTTCCACGCGATCTTCGAGCGTGTCCCTCGCGGTGAGGATCAGCACGGGGATATGGGATCGCCGGTCGCGAATGCGTCGCAACACCGAAAGCCCGTCGAGTTGGGGCAACGCGAGATCGAGCACCACGAGGTCGTAGCTGTTGGCCGCAAGCGCATGGTTGGCTGCGTTGCCGTCGCCGACGGCGTCCACGGCATAGTTCGCCTGACTGAGCGCGCGGGCGAGCGCGGCGCTCAGGATTTCATCGTCCTCCACGACGAGTATGCGCATGGTCAGAGGGTGCCATCGGCGGGCGAATCCGCGGCCCGTTGCCCCGGCCGCGCAGCTATCGACCCCCAGTATAGCGTCCGCGGACGTCTGGAGTCCGATGTCGCTACGGATCCCGTCGAGCCGCGGCGTGTCCTGTGCGGGGGAGAGGCGAGCCATTGTCACGGCGCGAATCCCCGTTTCTTAAGCGATTCATAAGCTTTGGGGTGTTCAATTGAAACCGCCGGGACTTTAAGGCGAATCGACGTATCGCGTCTAAGGACGATGCATGAACCTGCGTCGCGCTGCTTGGTCGAACGATTAATTGGCGGGGTGCACTCTCAAGGGCAATTGGCAATGCGCGTGCATGGGCGATTGCAGCATGGCATTGAAAGACCGCAGGGGGCGTCACACTGTTTCCCGTTTCACCGCGCGGCAGCATACTTGCGCCATCGATAGTCGACATGCAACCTTTGGCCCGCAAGGCAAATGAACATGGAGCCAACTCATGAACACGCGACCTGAAATCGCATGGCAAACGCCACCTGCCAGCGCGAACAATCTGGCCTTTCGCAACCTGCGCCAGCATCTGCAGAAGAAGATCATCGGTCAAGAGCATTTGGTAGAGACGCTCTTGATCTCCCTGCTGGCGGATGGCCATCTGCTGGTGGAGGGCGCCCCCGGGCTCGCCAAGACCACCGCGATCAAGGAACTGGTGGCAGGGCTGGAAGGCGACTTCCGCCGGATCCAGTTCACGCCCGATCTGCTGCCGGGAGATCTGACCGGCACCGACGTTTACCGGCCCGAATCCGGGGAGTTTCATTTCCAGCCCGGTCCGCTCTTCCACAACGTGATCCTCGCCGACGAAATCAATCGCGCTCCGGCTAAGGTCCAATCGGCGTTGCTGGAGAGCATGGGCGAGCGACAGATCACCGTCGGACGCCATACCTATCCGTTGCCACGTCCTTTCATGGTGATGGCGACGCAGAATCCCATCGAACACGAAGGAACGTATCCGCTTCCCGAGGCGCAGCTCGACCGCTTCCTGATGTACGTGCGCATCAGGTATCCCAGCGCCACAGCGGAACGCGACATTCTCAGGTTGGCGCGCCGGCAGGCGAGCGAGACCCTGGGTGCGCCGGCGACAAGTCCGATCAAGGTGAGCAAGGAGCAGATATTCGCGGCGCGCCAGGAGGTGCTGGCGATTCACATGGCGGAGCCGGTAGAAGAATATCTCGTGCAGCTGGTGCTCGCGAGCCGCAATCCTGCGCCGTACAAGGATGCGCTGGCGCGTCAGATCAACTATGGCGCCAGTCCGCGCGCGACCATTGCTCTTGATCGCTGCGCCCGTGCCCACGCGTGGCTGCAGGGAAGGGATTACGTTGCACCGGACGACGTACAGGCGATCGCGTATGACGTTCTCCGTCACCGCATCCTGGTTTCCTTCGAAGCGGAGGCCGAAGGCATCAGCTCGGACGATATCATCGGCGAATTGCTGAAATTGGTGCCGGCGACCTGAGACGAGTCGCCAAACCGGACCGCGCCCATGGGTTGGCTAACTAACCGCATTCGTCGCCGCGTGGAAACGTCCATGCGGGCGCGGCCGGAGGCGACGGAGGCGGCAGTCAGCGCCGCCACCCGCGTTTCCGTGCAGGACTTGATCGCTCTCCAGCGGCAAGCGAGCGCAATCGACTTGACACTGCTGGGCTCCGCGCGCGCGACGCTTTCCGGAACGCACGAGTCGCGGTTTCGCGGCCGCGGCATGGACTACCAGGAATCGCGCGTCTACCAGGCCGGCGACGACATCCGCAGCATGGACTGGCGTGTCACCGCGCGCACGGGCAAGCCTTACATCAAGCTCTACCAGGAGGAGCGGGAGCGTCCCGTCATCCTGTTTGTCGACCTTGGCCCGAGCATGTTTTTCGGAACCCGTGGCACGCTCAAGTCCGTTGCAGCCGCGCGGGTCGCCGCGTTGATTGGCTGGGCGGCCGCGGCGCACGCCGATCGCATCGGCGCTGTGCTCGTCAATGGTGGCCACTGCGAGCTGCAGCCACGTGGGGGCAGGCACGGCGCATTGCGCCTCATCCGCGCGCTTGTCGAAAGCACTGATCCTCGTGCCGCCGTCGACGCGCCATCGCGTCAGGGCGCTTTCAACGCGGCACTTGCCAGGATGCGCCGTGTCAGCCGTCCAGGCAGCCTGATATTCCTGATCAGCGACTTCTATGGCATCGATGGCAATACCGGCAAGCTCCTCGCGCGACTGCATCAGCACAGCGACCTTGCGGCGATACAGATCGTCGACCCGCTGGAACTGTCGCCGCCTTTGCCGGCGCGCTATGGCATCACTAGCGGCGGGCAGAACGCGATCCTCGATCTGCGTTCTGAGGGCGCTCGACGCATCTACCAGGAATATTTCGACCATCACCACCAGGCGGCCGCCGGTCTGATGCAAAGGAACGCGATTCCCATGTTGCGGCTGGCCACCGATGACGACCTGGCCCTTGGCATCCGACGCCATTTCGCTGCGGCGACGTCCCGGCCGGCATCCAAGGCACTGGCCGCATGACGACCGATCCGCAAACAGCACTGAATTTGCGCGACATCCATTTGCCGGGCCCCGCGGCATTTTGGCCGCCGGCGCCAGGTTGGTGGGTGCTGGCCATCATGGTGCTGGCGCTGTTGACGTGGGGCGCCGTCGTCGCTTGGCGGAGATACAGAATTCTGCGGCAGCGCCGTCGCTTGCTCGCCACGCTTGCGGTGATCGAGGAGGGACTGGGTCGCGACCGGACACCTGAAATGCTCGGTCAGGTCACCACCCTGTTGCGCAGGGTGGCGCTCATGCGATTTCCCCGCGAACGCGTGGCATCGCTTACCGGCGCCAGTTGGCTGGCGTTTTTGGACGAGACAGGCGGCGGCGGCCGATTTCTACAGGGGCCGGGGCGCGTACTCGCAAGCGGTCCGTATCAACGCACGCTGTCGCCGGATCTCGATGCGGCCGGCCTCGTCTCGCTGGTGCGCGATTGGGTCGGCAAGAATGGCGTGAACAGGCCCTAGCATGAATATCGAATTGGCATGGCCATGGATCTTGGCGGCGCTGCCGCTGCCCGTGCTGGTAATGCTGCTGCCGCCCGCCAAGGCGGCCCCCACGGCCACACTTCGATTTCCGTTCTTCAGCGCCTTGCGCAGCATGCCGGGGGCCACCGCGGGCCGCCGTCCAGGGTGGCGAATTGCGCTTGCCCTGCTGGCCTGGCTGCTCCTGGTGGTCGCCGCCGCGCGACCGCAAGCCGTGGGCGAAACGGTGCGCCTTCCTGTGACGGGCCGGAGCATCATGCTGGCTGTCGATCTCTCCGGATCGATGCAGACCCAGGACATGGCCAGCCGTGGCCGCGCGGTCAGCCGACTGCGTGCCGTCAAGGAAGTGGCAGGCGATTTCATCGACCGCCGTGCCGGCGATCGCCTCGGGCTTATTCTTTTCGGAGATCAGGCCTATCTGCAGGTACCGTTGACGTTGGATCGAAGCACGGTGCACACCCTGCTCGACGAGGCGCAGATTGGGCTGGCGGGGCAGCAGACGGCCATCGGCGACGCGATCGGTCTCGCCATCAAGCGCCTGCGCGATGAGCCAATGAAGAACCGTGTGCTGATCCTGCTCACCGATGGTGCCAGCAACGCTGGCAATGTCGAGCCGCTGAAGGCGGCCGAACTCGCGGCGCGTGAAGGCGTGCGTATCTATACGATTGGGGTCGGCGCCGACGAGATGACGCTGCGCGGCCCATTCGGACTATCACAGGTCGTAAGAAGCGACCTCGACGAAGACAGTCTCAAGTCCATCGCTCAGAAGACCGGGGGGCGCTATTTCAGAGCGTCAAACGTCAAGTCCCTGGCGGAGATTTATGGGCTGCTGGACAAGATCGAACCGGTATCCCGCGATGAGCAAAGTTGGCGGCCCGTCAAGGAGCTCTACGGCTGGCCGCTCGCGGGAGCGCTTGTTCTTTCCGTATTGATCGCGCTGTTTTCCGGTGGGCTGTTACCAAGATTCGGTGAGGCCAGGGTACAGCATGCTTGAATCCTTTCATTTCATTCATCCATTATGGCTGCTGGCATTGCTCCCGTTGGGACTGCTGGCGTGGCAGGCGTTCCTTCCGGGGAACGGTGACAATCCATGGCGGCGCGTGGTCGACGCTCCCTTGCTGTCGCTGCTGATGGAAGCACGCGCGCCGGCCGCGATGCGAGGCGCAGGCTGGTTGCTCGCGATCGGCTGGGTACTCGCGGTGCTGGCGCTTGCCAACCCCGCGTGGGAGCGTGAGCCGCAGCGGGTATTCCAGACGACGGCGGGGCGCGTGATCGTGCTCGACCTGTCGCGCTCGATGAATGCGACCGATCTGGCGCCTTCGAGGCTGGCGCGCGCGCGTTACCGGATCGAGGACGTTCTCGCACAAAGCACCGAGGGACAGACCGGGCTGGTGGTGTACGCCGGTGATGCTTTCACGGTGGCGCCCCTCACACGGGATGCGAACACCATCCGTGCGCTGCTCAAGGCGCTCGACCCCAGCATCATGCCCGCGCAGGGAAACCGCGCGGACCTGGGTCTGTTGAAGGCCGGGGAACTGCTGAATCACGCCGGCTCGTCCGCTGGCCAGGTGTTGCTCGTCGCGGATGGCGTTGACCCGGATAATGCTGCGGCGGCGGAGCAGGCGGCCGCAAAGCTGCGCAACCAGGGCTACCGAGTCTCCGTCCTTGGCGTGGGCACTGACGGGGGCGCGAGAGCGACGGGAGTTCAAGATGAAGTGGCAATGGAGGGAGCCGGGAACCCGGCGCGCGCCAGGCTGGACGAGACGACGCTTCGATCCCTGGCCAAGGCCGGGGCGGGCGATTACGAACGGATCAGCACCAGCGACGACGCCCTGAAGCGGCTGTTGAACGATCCGGGCCTGATCCATGCCAGCGACGCGACGACGAGTGACGTGAACATGCCGTTCTGGAAGGAGCGCGGTCCCTTCCTCGTGCTGTTGCTGCTCCCGCTGGCGGCGCTGGCGTTCCGGAGAAATTGGCTGCTGGGCGGCCTGCTGCTGATCGGACTATCGTCGCCGTCGCAGCAGGTCATGGCCTCCACCTGGGACGATCTCTGGCGCCGACCGGACCAACAGGCGGCGAGTGCGCTTGCGGCTGGCGACTACGCGAGTGCATCCAGGATCGCGAAGGATCCCGGCCGCCTCGGCGCCGCCGAGTACAGGCTTGGAAACTATCAAAAGGCGGCCACCAGCTTCGCTAACGCGGATGGCGCCGATGCTGCCTACAATCTGGGCAATTCGCTCGCCAATTTGGGGAGGTATCAGGAAGCCATCGCGGCGTACGACAAATCGCTGAAGGAACAGCCCGACAACGCGGACGCGATTGCCAACAAGGCAGCGATCGAGCAGTTGCTGAAGAAGCGACAGCAAGAACAGAAGGATTCGTCAGCGGCGCAGAATCAAGCGAAGTCCTCACCAGCGAATCAAGACGCACAACCGAAGCAGGACGCAAGTGCGAAACAGGACCAGGGTACCGGCAGCCAGCAGAAATCCACCCAAGGCAACGCGTCGCAATCAGACGGCGCATCGAAGAAGAACACATCCGACAAGGACGCGTCCTCATCCGCTGCGGGTCAAGGGGCCCAGCAAGGCGACGACAGGAGTACCGCCCCGCCGAGCGACGGGCAATCCGGAAGCCCGCCGCGGGACGATGTGCAATCCGCCAAGGATGCAAAGCCTCCGACACGGGCAGACAATTCCGCGAAAGCGGGCGGAACCGGCGCTGTCCCATTCCGGGAGGATCAAGGCAAGCCTGCCGATGATCGGCAAAGCGACCGGCCTGCGCGAGCAGCGTCTGCCGTTCAGGCGCCGAACAGCGAGGAGCAGATGGCAGCGGAACAGTGGCTGCGACGCATACCCGACGACCCAGGCGGCCTGCTGCGCCGGAAATTTCTGTATCAGTATCGGCAACGCGCGCAGAACGCTCAGAACAACGAATAGCATCGACGACACGAAATGAGGGATCTTTCCACCAAACTGCAATGTGCTGAGCGAACTCGCCGACGCCTCTATCGGCGGGGTGTGACGGTGGTCCTGCTCGGCGTCTGTGCGATGTTGCCGGCCATCGCCAGCTGGGCGGCGGTCAGCGCGAGGTTCGATCGCAGTACGGTCCGGGATGGCGATGTGGCCACTTTGACGATTGAAAGCGACGGCGCATCGTCCGGTGAGCCCGACCTCACGCCCTTGCGCAAGGACTTCGATGTGTTGGGCACCAGCGAGAATTCGCAGGTCAGCTTCGTCAACGGTCGACGCTCGGATAGGAAGCGTTGGGTAGTGCAATTGCAACCACGCCACCTGGGCGCGATTGGTGTCCCCGCGATCGCGGTTGGCAATGAACAGACCGCGGCGCTCACGCTCACCGTGTCCGATGCCGCGCCGGAGAACCCAACGAATGGCGGAAGGCACGCCGTGCTCGAGTCAGAGGTCGGCAACGATAGCGGATCGATCTACGTGCAGCAGCAAATTCCTTACACGATTCGCCTGTATTACGATGACACGATCGAAGACGGCGCGCTGGCTGCGCCTACGGTGCAAGACGCCATCGTCGAGCAGCTTGGCGACGACAAGCGATTCACAACCATGCGTGACGGCCACCCGTACAACGTCCTCGAACGCCGCTTCGCCATCGCGCCGGAAAAAAGCGGCACACTGCATATCCCCGCGGCGACCTTCCATGGTCGCGCGGCGGTGGCACCCGTTGCCGGAACTGGCAATGATCAGGCGGACAGCTTCTTCGCGCGGATGTTACGGGATTCGCCCTTGGCCAACGATCCGATGTTCCGGGACGGGCTGCTAGGGCGTGGACCATTCGCCATTCATGACGTCGTGCCGGTCGCCGCGCGCAGCAAGGAAATGTCGCTCAACGTGCGTCCGCGCCCGGCGGGAGTAACGGGGAGTTGGCTACCTGCGGAGCAGGTCACTTTGCGCGATAGTTGGTCCGACCATCCGCCACAGTTCAGGGTCGGCGAGCCCGTGACCCGGACCATAACCATCGATGTCAAAGGGTTGGCGGCATCGCAGATCCCGGTCGTCAATGTGGGGCAGCCCGAGCACGTACGACAATATGTCGAGTCGTCCACCAATCAAAGCCGTACCGACGGCAAGGCGGTGTACGGCACCAGCAATCAAAGCGTGACCTACATTCCGACGGCGCAAGGGACGCTGACGATCCCCGCCATCGATCTGGACTGGTGGAACACGCATACCGACAGCGCCAGCCGAGCAACGCTGCCGGCGCTCCGCTTCGACGTATCGCCCGGCGCGGCGGGCGCCGGTACGACCCCGCTGCCAGCGACGGCAGGCGCAGCCGCTTCCACGGCACCGGCGCCAATCGCCGCGTCGCCGGCCTCCGCATTGCAGGGGCCCCCTCAATCTATCCTTGATGGCATGAAAGCGCATGCGGCGTGGCTGATTGTCGGGACGATGGCACTATTGGTGACAATGGCAATGTTGGTCATGACGTTGCGATTACGCCGCGCAAACTTGAAGGTGCGCAGGATGGATGCCATCAGGGAGAGCGTGCAGCCGCAACTCAATCTCACCGCGGCAATGCGGGCGCTTCGCCAGGCATGCGCGGCCAACGATCCCCATTTGGCGGCGCAAGCATTGCTGCAGGTCGGTCGAGTGCAATGGCCGAGCAATCCGCCGCGGGGATTGCGTGCGTTGGCCAGCAAAGTTCAAGCGGGCCGTGATGAAATCATGGAATTGGAGCGCACCTTGTATGCGGCCGGTGCGCCCGCTTGGAAGGGAACCGAGCTCTGGAACACCTTCCGGCCGGGACGGGAAGCATTGGTTCGCGACCCGGTACGGGGAGAGGACGGGTTGCAACCGCTTTATCCGTAGCGAAAAGGCCGGCCCGCTTCACGAAGATGGCATGGTTGCGGCTACCAGCCAGTCGACGACCCCTTGCATGGCATGCGTTGGCGTGTCGCCTCGGCTGCGGAATCCGCGGTACAGCTTGACCTGTGCGTGCGCACTCGTGCCTTCATCAAATATCTTTCGCATTCGCACGAGCGCGTCCTCGCATTGCAAGGATGCCGCATCCTCCTCGAGCCGAACCAGCAATTCGTCGACCACTTCCCTGCAGGAACGGGCTGCGCTTCCGTCCAGTGATAGAAATTGGGCGTCGAGCCCCAGTCGCTTGGCTCGCCAACGATTTTCGTCGATAAGCCGACGCGTGAATGGCGTCCATGTCGCACCCTCGTCCGGCCTGCGGATCAACATGCGAATGAGGCATCGGTACAACGCGGCGATCGCCAATGTGTCGTCGACGCGCGTGCACGCATCACAGATGCGCAACTCGAGGGTCGGATAGCGCAGGGCAGGGCGAATCGCCCACCATAGGTAGCTCGCGTCCTTGACCGCACCGCCGGCGGCGAGCAACTCGACGAATCGCGCATATTCGGCCTCATTGCGGAAATGATCGGGTATTCCGGTGCGTGGCCATTCGTCGTACGCCGCCTGACGGTAGCTCAATAGCCCTGTATCGCTGCGATTCCAGAAAGGTGATGAGGTCGACAGCGCAAGAAAAACGGGCAGCCAGACCATGGCGCGATTCATGAGCTCCACGCGGTCTACCTGTGGCGGCACCGCGACATGGATATGCAGGCCGCAAAGGACATTGCGCCGCGCGATGATCTGGAAATCGACCATCATGTCGCGATAGCGCTTCTTGGGCGTTTCGAGCTGCTCGCCCCACGCACATATCGGATGGGTGCCGGCCGCAAGCAGGCGCAGGTCCTTGTCGATGGCGATTTCCGCCACGCCGCGGCGCAGTCGTTTCATTTCGTCACGCGCCTGCGCGTGGCTGTCGAATACCGGCGAGACGATTTCGACCTGAGACCAAAGCAACTCCGGTGCGATCGCGCTGCCGAATCGCCGGCGGCATGCGCTCAGAAAGGAGCGCGGCACCACCACCGCGAGGGAGCGCGATCTCGGGTGCGTGAGGAAAAATTCTTCCTCAATGCCGAAGGTGTATGCGAAGTCCGAATATTCGCTCATTTCCGGTCATGCCATTATTGCGAGTCAAAGCCGTTCTTTTACCATCCGGTCGCGCCATGCGCAAACTTACTTCCGGTAAAAACTACTCCTTGCGCGCGTCGCGCAATTCGTGCGACCTTGCAATGACGGCGCGCGTCACGCCGCAGTTCGCACGGCGTTGCGCACGACTCGCCCGATGGTGAGACCCTGGACGAGTATCGAGAACACCACGACGCAATAGGTCAGCGTGAGCACCGTGTCCCGTTGCGGCCCGGGCGGCAACGATAGTGCCAGCGCGACGGAGATGCCGCCGCGAAGCCCGCCCCAGGTAAGGACGCGCCATGCGCCATCCGGCAGTCCGAATTGCCGCCCCAGAAGACGGACAGGCAGCCCGACCGACACCAGCCGCGCCAGCAATGTCACGCCGATTGCTGCGGCGCCGGCCGTCAGCAACGGCACCGAGAGCGCGACGATCAGGACTTCCATGCCGATGAGCACGAAGAGAACCGCGTTCAGGATTTCGTCCATCAGTTCCCAGAACATGTCGACGTAGCGGCGGGTCGTATCGGACATCGCGTCCGCGCGCCCTTGATTGCCGACGATCAGTCCGGTGACCACCATTGCCAGCGGGCCGGACACGTGCAGATGGTTGGCCAGCGTGTAGCCGCCGGTTACCGCCGCCAGCGTCAACAGCACCTCGACTTGATATTGATCCACGCTCTTGAGCAACCGGTAGGTGGCGTAGCCCAGCGCCAGCCCGAAGGCGATGCCCCCGCCCCCTTCACGCAGCAGGAGTGTCAGTGCCGACCCGACCGTGGGGGCATCGCCGGTGGAAAGCATGTCGACGAGCAGCGCGAAGGTCACCACCCCCACGCCATCGTTGAACAGTGACTCCCCGGCAATCAGCAATTCCAGATCCTTCGGCGCTCCTGCCGATTTCAGGATACCCATCACCGCGATCGGATCGGTCGGCGAGATCAACGCACCGAACAGCAGGCAATACAACAGGGGTAACGCTATGCCTACCCAGGGCAGGGCTAGCCAGAGGCCGAAACCCACCACCAGCGTAGAGAGCACCGTGCCAACCAGCGCCAACGCCGCCACCGACCAGCGGTGGGCCCTCAATTCGCTCAGATCCACGTGCAACGCGCCGGCGAAAAGCAGCAGCGACAACATGCCTTGCATCAGCACGTCGGAAAAGTGAATGGAGCGCAGCAACGACTCTTCCTGGCGGCGCAGTGCGTGAATCCAACCGGCCGAATCAAAGGCGACGATTGCCAGCGACAGGCCCAGTGCAATGACCATGACGCCGATCGTCGTCGGCAATCGCACGAACCGGTGGTTCAGGTAGGCCAGCAGTGCGGTGATGACGAGGCAGGCGGCGGCGATGTCAAGCATGACCGGGGCGCACGTCCACCGCGACGACGGCGCGCTCACGAATGTCGCGCCGCCTGTCGAGCACCGGAATGGTCGTGCCGTTCAAGCGGCTTTCCTCCAGGTCCATGAGATCGACATCGGCAATGACTATCTGCTCGGTATTCGGGACTCCCTCGGCGGCAATGCCGTCCCTCGAGAACGCGAAATCGGAGGGCGTGAAGACGCCCGCCTGGCCGTAATTGAGCCCAAGACCGGTGACCGGCAAATGCCCGACGGTTCCGGTCAGCGCCACGTAGACCTGATTTTCGATGGCGCGTGCGTGACAGCAATACCGCACCCGCCAGAAGCCCTGGCGATCGTCGGTGCACGAGGGTACGAAGAGGATTTCTGCGCCGGCTTCGCACACGGCGCGCGCCAGTTCCGGGAATTCGATGTCATAGCAAATCAGTATCGCCACTTTGCCGTGAACCGTTTCGAACACCGAGAGCGAATCGCCCGCTGTTGTGTCCCATTTCTCCTTTTCCCAGCGAGTACGGTGGATCTTGTCCTGGGTGAAATATTCGCCGTTCGGCGCAAACAGGTACGATGTGTTGTATAGCGCGTCGCCGCGCAGTGTCGGGTGGCTGCCGGCGATCAGATGGAATCCGTGCTCCCGCACGATCGATTGCATCAGTTCAAGATAGCGAGGCGTGTACCTGTCGAGCTGCCGTACCGAAGTACGGACATCGCGGCGGCCGACAAATGACAGCAGCTGCGCCGTGAAGATCTCAGGAAGGAGCACGAACTCCGGCTGGTACTCGGCGGCCGCCGCCAGGATATAGCGGACCTGATCCTCGAACTCCTTCCACCCGGAGATCGACTCCATTTGGTACTGGATTGCCGCGATGCGTACTTTCACGGGATGGTGCCTTCCTGAATCCGGGTTGGCCGGCGTGAATCGTATTTCGGATTGAGCCACACGATCAGCGAAGCGTTGCCGCAGCTCTCCTCGTCATCGGGCAGATAGCCCTCGACGACACCGCAGAAGCGGAATCCTTCGCGCAACTGGAAACTCAGGACTGGATCCGCAAGATCGCCCCAGAGAACTTTCTTGCAATACAGATCCGCGCTCATCACTTTCGCAAAGTTGGCGTAGCCGGGAAGGCGGCCACACGCCATGATCCGCTTGAGATTGAGCGCCCGGCAGATACGTCGGCGTGCACGGTAAAGTTCGCGTCCCACGCCCATGCCGCGCAGTGCGTGATCGACAAAGACCTCCGCGCCATACAGTGTCCTGCCGAGCGCGTTGTGCGTGGCGAACGTTCCCGCGCCGGTGATTTCCTTCCATGAATGCTCAACCGCCCATTCGTCCCATAGCACGACCAGCGAGCTGGCGGCACCTACGATTCGACCTTTGAACTCGGCCACTACCTGGCCCTGCGGGAAAGTCCGGATCTGATTCACAAATTTCTCTTCCGGCCAGGGCGCAATGGTCTCGTAGGCGCGCCGCTGCAACTCCACGAGCACGCGAATGTCTTCCTCCCGCGTCGGCCGAACGGTGACGCGTCGCGGATTCACATTACGCCCGCGTTAACAGTCAATAGCTGCCCCGGAACGGAAGAATGCGGGCCAACGGACGTCACCGCGCTGGCGCGCCATCGGCGGCCCCCATCTTGCGTTCCAAGCGGTCCTCGACTTCACCGATATAGGCGGTCAGGACGGTACCGGATTGCTCGATCGTCGCACGCATTTCAGTCGACAGCCGATCCAATCCGCTCTGTGCCGCCGACTTCGCCAGCGCAACGTCCCCTTCAAGCTTCGAGATCCGGCTTTCAAGAAAGGCGCGCAATTCGGTGAAGCGCGATGCTTCCGCCTCATCCGCAAGTTGCCGCTGGGCGTGCAGTTCTCGCGCGGATCTGCGCGTCTCGAGTATCACAGTCGACTGCATGTAGGCAACGTACAGGAGAAACAATGCGGCTAGGAGCCCGGTAACGACCAGCATCACCAATCCCAAGGGCGCCTGCACGGTCGCAAACAACAGCGACAGTGTGGTCGGCGTCATGAACGCGGACCAGTTGAGGACCGTGAAAATGGCGAGAACCCCCAGTACCACGAGCAGAAACAGTGTGCGCAGTGACATACTTGGCCTCCAATTGTACTTGAGACGATGCAATCAGCTTACGCGCGATCGGCATCGAAGGCATCCGATTGATCCAATGGCAAAGGGAGAACGGTGCCGCTGTTGCAATAAACCATCTAGCGCCAGCTGCCGATCGCCTGTCTTGCGGCAAGATTCAGTGGCCTCGCCGTCAGACCACTTTGCGAGACCTTGACCTCGAACTGCGCTCCGTCGGCCATCGGCAAATAGGTCGCACTTCCATAATAGGCGTCGATCCACGGCATCCACTCCCTGTAGCGGCGGACAAGCTCCCAAACATCAAACCCGCTGGTCAGAGCCAAAGGATAGACAGTGCGCGATGCGCTGCGCTCGCTTTGGACGTCGCTGTAGCGACCACTGATGCGCTCCATTCGATACGCCGCGTCGAATCCGAGGATATTGACGAAGGGATGCCATTTGAGCACACGTGCATCAATTTGCCACTCGTCGCCGCGCAGAGCGAAGCGCTGACGGGCGCCTGCGGGATACGTCAATATCGCGTCGTATTGTCGCTCGCCGGTCCGGGCGAACGCGACTTCCACGGCCGGCACTTCGTGAGTCAGTCGCTGGTAGGTCGCGAGGCTGTTCCCGATGAGTCCTATGACCGCCGCGGCGACAAACATGACGAGCGACATCAGAGCACTGATTGTTCCCGCGGCGAATCGTTTGCAGCGCAGCCAGCGTATTGACCTGATCAGCAGCAGCAGGCCAATAAATGAGAAAACCGCGATCGCCCCGATGAGAGCCATGGTGTCCTGTGCGTTTGGTCGAGTCGATGCCTGAAGGATGTCCGTTACGCCAGACCGATGCAAGGCGTCGTTGCCGTCGTCGAGGCATCGAGCCTGCGGCATCCATCGACGCGGGCTGGTAGGCCGAGGCTTCAAGTCTGCACAATCCGCGCGTTCCTGTGGCAATCTCTTTCGCGCGTGGACCCGGGTGACCGATTCGAGGATCGCAACCCTGACGCGCAAGCCAAACTCGATCATTCCAGGGTACCCGGCGGTTGCCGCAAAGCTTCGTGATGGACGCACCGATGCCGCCCTTTGACCCGACGCCGGCGGGACCTCCCCAATCCGCGGAAATCGCCAGCAGCTGGGGCGATCCATGACCCTGGAGCGCCGACGACTGCCGCATGCTCTGCTGCTCTCCCTGCTGCTCTCGCTGCTGATCCACGCGATGCTGTTGACAGTGACCTTCAGTGGTCAGGGACATTGGCTTCTGAGCTTCGCCTTCCCCTGGCAGGATCGACGGGTCGAGGTGCCCGCGCTCCATGTCGCACTCGTTCCGGCGCAGATCCCGGCTGCGGTGCCTCCGGTAACGCCGCCCGCGCCGCCTCCGGCAACGCCGCCTCGCGCCGCCTCCGGCAACGCCGCCTGCGCCGCCTCCACAGCGGGCATTGGAAGAACCGCCCATTACCCTTGAGTCGGCGGAGCTGCCATCCCTGTCCCCCGCGCCGACCGCGGCGCGGAACGCAGTAGCGCCTGTGCCGGCGGCCACACCGACGGCAGTGGTCAATCCACCGACGAGTGCCGTGGCGGATGTGGTCCACGCGAATGCGCCTCCAGGCGGCGACCGGTTCGGCGACATGGCGCTTGCGCCAATTGCCGCGCCGGACCTGATCGCCTTGGCGCGGTCCGATGAGGAAACGTGGGTCGTGCCCGCCGCGCCAGCGACGCCAATCCCCCTCGTCGCGCCTGCGACAAGCACCTCGAGTTCGGAGAGCGCAATGCCGTCGCCAGGCGCGACTGGTGATTCAGCGCGGACGCGAAACGACCAGGAGGCGAAGGAGCAAGCCATTGAGCCGGCCAGTTCCGAACCTTCCATTCAGAATCGACAAGAGCGCGACGAGTCGCTGGGCACGGCGCGGCAGGACGTCGCAAGCCAGCATGCGGTGCAGGCTGAAATCGCCTGGCTGGAGACTGACCGCCAGGAGGCCGCGCGGCAGTTGGCGGCCCTCGAAGCCATGGCGCGGCGGGAAGCTGCCCGACTGGAAGCGGCACGCGCCGAGACCACAAGGCTGGAAGCCGAACGGCAGGAAACTGCGCGGCAGGCGGCGGCCCTCGAAGACATGGCGCGGCAGGAAGCTTCCCGACAGGAAGCGGCACGCGCCGAGACCGCGAGGCTGGAAGCCGAACGGCAGGAGACCGCGCGGCAGGCGGCAGCCCTCGAAGACCTGGCGCAGCGGGAAGCTGCCCGACAGGAAGCGGCACGCGCCGAGACCGCAAGGATGGAAGCCGAACGGCAGGAGACCGCGCGGCAGGCGGCAGCCGTCGAAGACCTGGCGCGGCGGGAAGCTGCGCGTCAGGAGGCGGCCCGCGCCGAAACGGCGAGGTTGGATGCCGCACGGACTGAGGCGGCACGGACTGAGGCGGCACGGGTCGAAGTTGCGCAGGAGGCGGCCGCAAGACGGGAAGCGACGCTTCGGGCAATAGGACGACAGCTGGATGAAGAAGCTGCCCGGCGTGAAGCGGCAACGGCCGCGTCGCGCCAGTTACCCTCGTCGAGCGGCGTACGCCGATACCGGCTCTTCGGTCGCGCCGATCCCAACGCGGAAATCATCCGGTACGCGGAAGCCTGGAGCCGAAAGATCCAGCTGAACATGACATTTGAGATGGTCCGTGAAGCCGCCAAGCAGCCTCACGCCGACCCCGTCGTGACGGTGGCCGTTCGTAGCGACGGTTCGGTGGAGTCGGTCACGTTCGATCGCTCCAGCGGCGTGGCGGCCCTCGACGACGCGATACGACGCGTCGTGCAAAGCCAGACGCCCTATCAGGTGTTTCCGCCGGGCCTGGCGCGCGATTTCGACGTGTTGGAAATCCGCCGCACCTGGTACTTCGACGTCGCGATCAGGTTGTATTAACGAGAGGCCGACATGCTTCCCGCGATTCTCAGGGCTCCTTACATTGCGGCTTCACGGCCCGCCTTGGCTTTGTCCCGAATCGGCAGCTTCCATCCCGGCCTGACGAAATGGCAGGTATACCCGCTCGGGATGCGCTCCAGGTAATCCTGATGTTCCGGCTCCGCTTCCCAGAAGGGACCTGCCGGCGTCACCTCCGTCACCACGCGTCCCGGCCACAAGCCCGACGCGTTGACATCGGCGATGGTGTCTTCGGCAATCTGCCTTTGCTGGTCGCTGGTGGTGAAGATGGCGGAGCGATAGCTGGATCCCATGTCGTTGCCCTGCCGATTGCGGGTCGTCGGGTCATGAATCTGGAAGAAGAACTCCAGCAGTTCACGAAAACTGAGCCGGTCGGGATCGAACACGATTTCGATGGCTTCGGCGTGTTTTCCGTGATTTCGATACGTCGCATTCGGGACGTCGCCGCCTGAATAGCCGACGCGGGTGGAAATCACACCATCGCGCTTGCGGATGAGGTCCTGCATGCCCCAGAAACAACCGCCGGCGAGTACTGATCGTTCCTGTCTCATTGGATGTCCTCCGCCTGGTCGAGGTAAGCGCCGTAACCTTCCGCTTCCATGTCGTCGCGATGCACGAAGCGCAAGGAAGCGGAATTGATGCAATACCGCAGTCCGCCCTGGTCCTCCGGCCCGTCCTCGAAGACATGGCCGAGGTGGCTGTCGCCGGCTGCAGAGCGAACTTCGGTACGGATCATGCCGCGTGACGCGTCCTTCAACTCGTTGACCGCCGCCGTTGCAATGGGCCGCGTGAAGCTGGGCCAGCCACAGCCGGATTCGAACTTTGCAGTCGATGCGAACAGCGGTTCGCCAGAGACGATGTCCACATAGATGCCGGGCTCGTGGTTGTGGAGAAGCTCACCGCTTCCGGGCGCCTCGGTACCGCTCTGCTGTGTCACGCGATACTGTTCCGGCGAGAGGCGCGCTACGGCCTCGGGCGTCTTTCGATACGTTGACATGAATAACCTCCTTGCGGAATTCCCCCACGGCATTGGCCGAAATGGCCCCGAACGACGCGAGCATTGGCTTTCCGAACGTGCTGCCAGACCCGGAAGTTTACGCTGCCGCATGCAACCCAGCGATCGTGCGGCCCCGGGCGGCGCACGGGCTCAGGATTCCCGCTCGCCGAACCAGTGCGACGACCGGGTCGTCGCGCCCTCGACCAGGAATTTCCTGGCGCGGCGCTGGATTTCCCGATCGGCGACGCTCGCGCGCTCGTGCTGACGCAGGTGTTCGACCCACGATTCGTCCATGAAGCATTCCACGAAACGTGTCGGGGTCTCGGAGTGATGGAACAACTGCCAGAAGAACGCGCCGTTGCGACGTCGCATCTCGCTCACCTCCTGCATTGCGGCGACGAATTCCTCGCGTTTGTCCGGTTGAACGCGATATTCGATAGAGACCATCACCGGGACGTCAAGTTCCGGCGTCTCCGCAAGCACTGGCATCGGCCAATCCATCGACGGCGTGAAGTCGTGCACTTCGTGGGGCCCTAACTTGAAGCGCCAGGTCAGCGCAATCGCCAGCACCATTCCCGCGGCGGCGACGGTCAACGCCGTCGGGATCGATGTGTGGGTCGCCGCCTGCCCCCACAGGATGCTGCCCACTGCCATTCCGCCCATGAAGATGACCACGAAGGCGGCCAGGCCCCTCGCGCGCACCCAGGGGGGCAGCGTCATCTGCGCGGAAACCTGCAGCGCGGACAGGATCGAGATCCACGCAATGCCCGTTGCGAGCATGGCCACGGCGAGCAGCCCGATGTTGGTCACATGGGCGAGTGCCAGTGCCGCCAGCGCATAAAGCAGGCTGGCACCCGCCACCAGGGCATCCCGGGTCACCTTCGCGCGCAGCCGGGGAAGCAGGATCGCGCCGCCGACGGCGCCGACGCCGATGCAGGTCAGCAGCAAACCGTAGATTTCGGGGCCCCGACCCAATTCGCGCCGCACGATCAACGGAAACAGCGCCCAAGTGGCGCTGGCGAAGACGAAGAACGCCGCGCCCCGAATCAGCACGATCTGCAGCGTCCGGGTGTGCATCACGAAGCGCATGCCGACCCGCAACGCGCTCAGGAAGCGCTCGGCGGGCAGCGTACTTTTGCGGTGTTCCCGCTGCCAGCGCAGAAGCACCGCCAGAATGCCGATGTACGACAATGCGTTGAGTGCAAAGACCAGCCATGCCCCGACCGCCGCCACAAGGACGCCGGCGATGGCGGGACCGACGGCGCGCGAAACGTTGATAGCAATGCTGTTCAAGGCGACCGCCGATTGCAATTCGTCCGCAGGCACGAGTTCCGGGACGATGGCCGCCCACGCCGGCATCATCATGGCGGATCCAATCCCGAGCGCGAAGGTAAATCCCAGCAGGACCCACGGCGTGGTCGTGCCGGTCAACGTCAAGATGGCCAGCGCACCGGCGACGATCATCAGGTAGAACTGGATGCCGATCAGCAGGCGCCGACGGTCGATGATATCGGCCAGCGCGCCGGCGGGCAGGGCGAGCAACATGACCGGGATGCTGTCGGCGGCTTCCACCAGCGCCACCAGCGATGGCGACGCGGTGAGGGACGTCATGAGCCAGCCGGAACCGACGTCCTGCATCCAGGTACCGACATTGGAAACGATGGTGGCGATCCACAGGCTGCGAAACAGCCCGTTCTGTAGCGGCCGCCAGGGCGAAATGGCCGCACCGGAGCCAGCCGTCACCGACTCGTCGGTCACTCAAGTTCCATCACGATCTGGTCCACGTAGCACCAGCTCCAGGTTTCGCCCGGCTCCAACGACGACATGATGGGATGCCCCGTTGCACGAAAATGCTTGGTGGCATGCCGGTTTTTCGAATCGTCGCAGCAACCGACATGCCCACAGCTGCGGCAAAGGCGAAGGTGCACCCAGGTGTCACCGATGGCGAGGCATTCCTCGCATCCGTCGGTGTTGGGACGGTCTGTTGCCACCTGATCAAGATGTGTGCAACGGGTCGCCAATTTGATTCTCAGGACAGTCCGGTTTCATTCGCAAACCAAAGGTCACGGGGGTAATTTAACGCCAAAATTGTCCCCTGCGAAGCGCCCGTCAACAGCATGAAATCGGCACACACGTGGCGGTCAGAATGATGGCCGAGGTCTCTCGCCTCTGACGGGCCACTTGTGCGATTGCGCTCGGCCGATGGGGTTGACCGTCGCCTTTTGGGGGATTCCGGCAAACATTTGTGGAATATTCCAGTTGCAAGCTGATGGAAACGTTTGTCTACTACGAATTGTTGATCGCAGTACAATTCCAAACGATCCGTGGTCGACGTGTCAAGGGGACCCGCATGAATCTGACATTCAGTGCTATGGACGTCTTTCGCTCTTCGCCAGGGACCTTCACCTTTCGATTTCCGTGCGTGCTGGCCGTCGTGCTAATTCTTGCGGCCTGCGGAACGACCACGACGCTGCGCCAGGGCGGCGACATTGCCGATGCCGGTGTGGCGTATGCAACCGCAATCCAGTCCGTCGCCGACCTTGCCATTGAAAAGCACGTCGACTGGATCGCCAATAGCGAGATCAAGGAGCGCGACACGCCCGCGATTACCGGAAAGCAGCTCGGCGCCGATCTCGACGATGCCGTGACCAGCTCGCGCCTGTGGGTGCGCGAAGTCGTGATTTTCAAGGCCCAGACGCAATTGCTCGGTAGCTATTTCGATGCGTTGGGCAAGCTGACATCGGCCGATGTGAAGCAGCCTTATGTGGATTCGACCAAGGAGCTTGCCGGCAGCATTGACACGCTCGGCAAGGCGCTGCAGAAGGCCGGCATCGCCAAGGATATCCACGTGACCGATGCGCAGCAGAGCGCAGCGGGCGCGCTCGCCGGAACCGTGGCCACCGCGGTCCACGGCGAGATCGTCGCGGGGGTATTGAAACGCGACGCCGATCTGATCGACGGCGAGATCGCGATCCAGGGGGCCGCCCTGAAACATTTCAATGACAAGATCGCCTCGATCGATAGGCTGGAGGTGAATCGCCTGTATCAGGAGAAGGTGCGCCTGCCCTTTGCCGTCGACGCAGTGGACAAGCAGCGTCCGGCGCTCCCGTCCGGATGGAGGGACGACCTATCAATTGCGATCAAGGATGTGCAAGTGGAAAAGCAGATCGCCGATGCGCAATCCGCTGCCAACAAGCTGCGCGATGCGTGGCGTGCGTATCTATCCGGCAAGGGCAACGCGTCGGACGTCCTCGCGGACATGACGTTGTTGCGGGACACCGCAACCCAGGCTCAGGCGCTGCAAGCAGGTCGTCATTGATCCAGTTCGCCAGGCTTCACCGGGGAGAAAATCATGGCAAAGGGAAAGTCAGCGGCAACGGGCAAGTCCAAGGCCAAGCCAACAGCAAAGGCAGTTGCGCCTGACCCAACTCCACCTGCAGACGCCGCGCCCTCCGACCTGCTCGACGACCTGCGCGAGATCTACAAAAACCTGGACGCGGTGGACACCAGGGAAATGACTCCAGATGAGCAACAGAAATGGTTTGCCCAGTACACCACGACGCGCAAGGCGATCATTGTCCTGGAGACTCAGGAGTTGGGGGCGATCATCGAACAATTAGGCAACAACGCAGACAAAGTCGCTCTCGCGGTCGATGACTGCGAGAAGGCGCTGCATGGGGTCCAGGAGGCGGCGGTGGTCATCAAGACGGTGGCGGTCGCGCTGGGGGCGATAGCCCAGATCGCGGTCCTGTTTGCGTGAGCCAGGAGACGTCACGTCCAATTGGCCCGTTCCCGACGTGACTTAAGGTCTCGTGTTCAGCGCAGTTGCGGCTCCGAATCGAACGAAACGCGGACCTCGATCCGATGGAGGTGCCGAGGTCTATTGCAGCAGCGACGCCGACTGCTGGAAGGCAGCCGCGAGTTTCGTGTCGTACCTGTTTTTCGCGTACTGCGGGCCGTTATAGCCGCGGGCGAAACTCGCCCAGTCGCGCGACGCCAGGAAGTCCCGCAGCGGCTTTCCGTGGAAGTAGGTGGCGCCAATGAACGCGGCGAAGGCGCCAAGTTGCTGTCGCTCGGACTGGTACATCGCTTTCACGAAGGACTGAATGTCGGCAAATCCGGCCGCGACATGATTGTTGCCCAGGATCTGGAACAGTCCCCACGATGCGGCCTGGGGTGCAGCCACCGCATCAATGGCGGTCGCGCGCTCCAGTCGATCGTATTCGGCAAGGCCGCCCTTGTAGAACGCGGTGGTCCATTTGGGATAGAGGATATCTTCGTTGCCTGGGGCGAGCGCCGCCGGATTCCTGCCGGCGCCGTCCAGCAGTCTCCAGAAGACATGGCCCTCGAACAGGATCTTGGGTCTGAGACCAAGAAAGCCGGCGCCTTGGGCTTCAACCTCGTACACCGCCTTGACGGCCGCGCGCTCGACGCCAAGGCTCGCTGCGGTACTGTCCAGATCCGACTGCGACAGCCAAAGCGACGAAATCTTGGCAAACAAAGCCGGCGCTGCGACGACCAGTTTGGCCCACGTCTTTTCGCCCGCGGCGCCATCGACAACAAGATCGCTTTGCGCCTGGAAACGACGCACGGCGGCTTCGGTGGCGGGTCCGTAGTTGCCGTCGACACCTTTAAGCAGTCCCAATTCGTTCAGAAGCGATTGCAGCAACGCAATCTGCCGAACGGCGTCCGGCGTCGACATCGATCCCCGTTGCAGCGTCAGCATGTCCCTGGCCTCCCTGCGTTGGTTGTCAGAAGTTCCAGATTGTCAGGTATTGCAAGAGGCCCGCACCGCCGAAGCTTCCCATCGTTGCTGAGCCGGCGTCAGATTGCGGCAAAAGAATAGAATTCGCAGTAAACAAGAAGCATCGGGCATTGGCAAGTGTCGGGACAATGCGAATATTCGCCAAAATGCCCGGGTGTCCCGTCCCGGCATCCCCGAAGGAAGTGCCGATGGCGCTTCGCGGGGCGCGCGATCTGCCTCTGGCGTGCCGCCCCGACCCGTCTGGCAGAATCTGGTATCGCCGAAACCGTTGACTCAGGAAGACCAATGAACCAGACCCCCGGCCGCGAACTGTCTCCCGAAACCAGCAATCCGCTGGCGATGGATGGCATCGAGTTCATCGAGTATTCCACCGCCAAGCCGCAGGCGCTGGGACAGGTGCTAGAAACCATGGGTTTTCGCCCCATCGCGCGCCACCGCTCGCGTGAAGTGCTGTTGTACCGTCAAGGCGGCATGAACGTCATCGTCAATGCCCACGTTAGCGATCAGGCGCGCGCAACGCGGCCTTCGGAGACGCCGATCATCGCGGCGGTTGCGCTGCGGGTACGGGATGCCGCGGCCGCGTATCGGCATGCGATAGATCACGGCGCCTGGGTCGTCCCGTCGAACGTGGAGGTGATGGAACTCAACATTCCCGCCATTCACGGCGTGGGCTCGAGCCGGATCTATTTCGTCGACAGGTACCGCGATTTCTCGATCTACGACGTCGACTTCGTCATGAATCCGGGCGTCGACCCCAAGCCGCCTGCGCTGACCGGACTGCACTGGTTCGGGATCGTTCAGTACATAGGCAACGATCGCACCGCGGACTGGACTGAGTTCTATACCAAACTCTTCGGCTTTCGCGTGCTCCCGGACGAGACGCGCTACGGCATCCTGCCCAAGGGACGCATCCTGGAAAGTCCCTGTCGAAGCTTCTACCTGCAATTGATCGAGCCGATGCCTGGAATCTTCGAGGCGGAGCCCAACGAAATGTTCCAGCGCGTCGGGTTGGGCACTCCGGACGTGCTCGCGACGGTGGCGGCATTGCGGGAGCGGGGCGTGGCGTTCGTCGAGTCGCAGGGCGTGCACTCGGAAACGCGCGGTGCGCTCACACAAAGCCTGTTGGGCGGTGTGATGTTCGAACTGGTCCATCATGAAGCCTGACGGACGCGGCAGCGCCTCGGCGCTTCCCAATATCCGTGACTTCGGCATGGACACGATTTCACTCGCGGGCACGCTGACGGCCAAGCTTGCCGCGGTGCAGGAGGCCGGTTTTTCGCAGATCATGCTTTCCGCGCGCGACATTGCGGGGCATGCGCAAGGCGTTGACGCCGCCATTGATGCAGTTCGCCATAGCGGCCTGCGCGTGACGGGATTCCAGGTGTTGCGCGATTTCGAAGGCCTGACCGGTCACCTGCACGAGTACAAGATCGACGTGGCCAAGTCGATGCTGGAAATGGGTCACGCGCTTGGGGCCAAGGTCCTGCTGGTGTGCTCGTCGACTTCGACGCACGCCACTGGCGACCACGACGCGCTCGCTCGCGACCTTCGCAAACTGGCGATGCTGGCGGTGCCGCTGGATATCAAAGTGGCGTACGAGGGCCTCTCCTGGGGACGCTCCGTGAACCAGTTCACCGAAGCCTGGGACGTGGTGTGTCGCGCAGACGCGCCCAACCTCGGCATCGGCATCGACTCGTACCACATCTTCGCGACGCAGACGTCGCTCGACGAACTGGACATGCTGGACCCGGGCAAGATATTCCTGGTGCAGCTCGCCGACTTCATGTGGCAGGAGGTGCGCACACCGGAGGAACGCATGGCCACGGCGCGGCATTTCCGCGTATTTCCGGGGGAGGGCGTGCACAGCGAGGCGCTCGCGGACCTGGTGACGCGGCTCGATCAAATCGGCTATCGGGGCGATTACAGCTTCGAGGTTTTCAACGACGACTACCAGCAGATGCCGCTGCCGACCGTGGCGGCGCGGGCGCGTCGTTCCGCGCTATGGCTCGGCGAGGATGTGTTGCGACGCGCTGTGCCGCTTCCCAATCAGATCAGGCTGCAGCGCGCCGACACCTGATTTACGCCGGGCTGGCGAAGCGGATGTCTCTTAGAGCCGCGTCGGGCAACACATAGGTCGTCGGCAGCTGCTCGCTGGTCTCGTCGAGTATTTCGGGAAACCGGATTCCGGGCAGGGTCTGCACCGCGAAAATTTCCTCGACGGCGTCGCTGAATTTCAGGAAGGCGATCGTCTGCCCCGTTTCGATGTTGACTACCCAGACCCCGCTCATCCGGTCGGCATTCTCGTCGGTGATCGGGATGTCCGTGAATGCATTCGTTTTGCGCAGTTGCGACAAGCCGATGAATGCAAGCGGTCCCAGGAAGTCGAGACCACGCGTGAATCCGGGTACACGGGCGACGGATTCGACCTTGCCATTGGCAAGATCGACGGTTGCCAGGCTCCCCCGGCCGGATTCGAGCACCCACAACTTGTCGCGATACCAGCGCGGGCTGTGCGGCATCGACAGTCCGCGCACAACGACGTCACGCGACGCGTAGTCGAGCAGCACCCCGCCGTCCTTCTTGTTCGCGCGCCACCCTCCGGCAGTGTCCGTGTCGCCCAACGCAGTCAGCCAGCGGGGTTGGCCGTCGATCATCGCCAACCCGTTCAAATGGCAGCGATCCTCCGGGGAAAGTCCCGAGATGAAACGCGGGCGCCAGCGCGGCACGAAACTGTGGTCGTGGTCGAGCGTGCAAAGGCACGAAAATCGGGTGTTGACGTACCAGCATTCGTTGCCCGTGCCGAGCGCCATTTCGTGGATGTCGATGTTGCCCGTGACGTGATGATTGCGGAATACGTAGACCGCGTCGTGACGACCCTTGGGTTCGAGCCGCTGCGCGACGTCGGGCACATTGCGGAATTCACGGATTCCGGTTTCGGTGCCGACGATCAGCCGGTCGCGGTCAACCGCCAAGCCCATCGGCTTGGCGAATTGGGTGAAGTGCGTGTTCACGGCAGCGCCGTCCGCGCGCACGGCGATCAGCTTACCGGCCTGAAACGTGGTGACCAGCAACGACGTGCCGAGTTGGCGCAGGATTTCCGGCAGATTGTTCGTATGCACGCTGCGCAGCGGCGCAGCATCCACGGGGATCGCGGGTACGCTATCGGCCACGTCGGGTTCCAACACGCGTCACGGCTGGTTTACGCATTGTTGCGCATCATTGCTCACGCAGTTCTCACACCGCCAGAGGGGTTGCCGCACGCAAGCGCGCCCGCGCCGCCGCAACAAAGGCACGCGCGCGATCGTCGACTGCGCGAACCCGCGGCAAGTGCGGCGAGATTTCCGCCTCGCGTCGTCGCCACTTCTCAACGCTTGGCGGCGAAACGGTGTGGCGGGAAAGAGGCAGCACGGCGGGCAGCGCACGATCCCAGCGCACTCCCGCAAAGGCGCAAATCTCGGCGACGTGCCGCGCCGGATCAGCGATGAATTCCCGGTAGTCCAGCGCGTGTACCCGATCGGCAGGAATCGCCGCAAAGTCGCCCAGAAGGATCTCCTGCGTGCGCCGCCACTGTTCCGTCACGATGGCACCGAGGGGCTGGCCCACCAGATTCCGCCACTCGGGCACCAGCAGGTAGGACCACGGCAGTCCGCTCCATCCGGGCAGATTGGGATAGGTGACGAAGCGGCCCGACTCCCAACCCTCGATGAGGCTTCCGAGATTTTCGGCGGGTTCCCGATACAGGTACACGTACAACGCGCCCGGAAAAACCGCGTCGAGGAGCGGCAGACGAAGCGCATTCTTTGGCGTTTTCTCGAGCAGTCGCCCGACGCCTTCGGGCACCGTTCGGCCGTCGCGCTCGCGCAAGGCGGCGACGAATCCGCCGTGCAATGCCGACACGTTTTCGGCCGTCGCGTCGTTTCGGTCGAGCCGGTTGGAATCGAAACCACGATGGGCCGGGTGAAACGCCGCAATGGTTTCAAACTGGACGTGGCTTTCACCGCCTACCGTCACGAAGTCCGGGCTTTGGGACAGCGTTTCGAACAAGAGTGAACTTCCGGATCGCGGCGCGCCGAGGATGATCAAGGGGCGATCGAATCGCGATGCACTCCGGACCATGGCGGTTGGCGCGACGGCCGGACTGTCGGCGACGCTCGCCGCCGCTCGGCTGGAAGGTTCGATGCGCGTCTGGCCGAGGTCTGGAATATGGCGGACCGTGTCTCCGCCAACGGCCAGTTCCGGCGTATGGACGGCGCGCAACAACGACTGGTCCAGCATTCTCGCGACATCCATGCCGTTGGGTAGCGGCACGCGGCCGGCAAACTGCCGGGCGACGTCGCCGAGGCGCGACATGAGTTGCACATAATGCGGCCAGCCCGCGAGTCGTTCGCCGTGCTCGGCCCACAGGCTGCGCCATTCGCGGAAGATCGGCTGCACGGCCGAGTTGATCGCTGCTATTTCGGCGGGATCTGCCGGTCCGGTACACGCGTCCGCCAGCCAGTTGCTCCAAAGGCTGTCGATCTCCCAGGGCGTCATGACCACCGGCAGGTTGACGGATTCGAAGCGAAGCGCGGGCTCGAACCCTTGCCGGAACTTGACGCTGCGCTGCGTCGCGGGGCTTTCCGTCAATCGCCAGAAGGCGTCGCTGCCGACGGTGTCGACGACCAGATGAATGCGTTCCCGGGCGGTCGGGTTCAGCACGTTGTGCATTCGCCACGTGTCGAAGATCCAGCATTCGCCCGCGGCCATGTGAATGGATGCTTCGCCGCAGATGAATTCCACTTCGGGAAATGTAATCACGGGGATGTGGACCCGGACCCGCTGCTGCCAGTAGTAGTTGATGTCGACGTGTGCGGTGGCCTCGGCTCGCGCGTCGAGTCGCATGAGGCGGGTTCGACCGAGCGGCGTATCGAGCGCGGCCAGAACTTGCCGCAGGTACGGACAGCGTTCGAGGAAGGGCGTCGGCCGCATGGCCCCGGCCACCCCATCGTCGTTCGGGTCGCCATTGACCGCAAGCAACGGCAACGCCGAGTTGCCCGGGTGTCCCTGCGGATGGGGTCGCCATTCGTCTGGCCCGAAGAATGCGACCTCCACCGCGAGCCGCGCGGCGTCGAAGAGAATCGGGATTTGGACGAAGGGGGTGGCGAGCTGCATGATTTCTAGGACATGGGCATGGCGGAGCAGAACGTTGCGGCCGTCGCGGCTCGCGGTCGCGTCATTCTAGCCGCGATCCAATTGCCGAATGTGCCCCGCCATACGCGCCGGTTCCGATGGGGTCCGATTTGCGATGGCTCGGAATTCCTGGCGACTGGGCTCCGATCACCCCTGTTGCAGTGGGACCGGGTGAAGGGTATTGTCCGACAGGGCAGCCGCCTCGTTCGAGGCAAAATGTGTGCGGACAAGCCGCCGCGGCGTGGTCCGGTCAACTGCAGGGGGGAGCCTATGCAGCTTGCAAAGCCGTCAATGACAACGCTATCCCGTTCGCCAATGCCAGCCGGCATGGGGGAATTGAAGCCCATTGCCGTCGCTATCAGCTTGGCCCTCGGACTCGGGGCGGGCGTGGCACACGAGGCCAATGCCGCGACGATCACGGTCAACAATCTTGGCGGCGGCAGTGTCGCCGGCCAATGCACGTTCAGCGACGCGGTCCAGGCGGCGAACACCGACGCCGCCGTCCAGGGCTGCGCGGCGGGCGCCGGCGCCGACACGATCCTCTTCAGCGTTGCGGGCACGATCACGCTGGCGAGCACGGTTTCCATTGACGAATCGGTGACTATTTCCGGCGGCGGGACAATCACGCTGGCCCCGACGGGCACGAATCGCATCATGTATCTGGACGACACGCCGCCGGCCAGCGTGACGCTTTCAGGCCTTACGTTTGCCGGTAACGGCACTTCGACGGCCAATGGCGCAGCGATCTTTCACTACGGTGGCGCGCTGACGATCCAGAACTGTGTCTTTACCGGCAACGCGACGACCGGCCGGGGCGGTGCAATCTTCAACTACGGCGGAAGTGTCGACATCCAAAGCAGCACACTCAGCGGCAACCATGCGAATAGCAGAGGCGGGGCGATTTTCATGTACAGCGGCGCGCTGACGATGTCGGACTCGACCCTGACGGGCAATACCGCTCAGATCGGCGGGGCGATCTACTTCTATAACTCGAGCAACGCCACCATCACCAACAGCACGCTGTCGGGCAACCGCGCCACGGTGATTGGCGGCGCGATCTCCATGTACAGCACCAACGTCACGCTTTCGAACAGCACGCTATCGGGCAATGCCTCCGGTGGCGACGGACCGGCCGTCTATCTCTATGCTTCGTTGCTGACGCTCAACAGCACCATCGTGGCCAACAGCACCGACCTCGGTGGCGCCCCGAAAGGCGACATCTGGGACGCATCAGGCGGCACGGTCGACAGCACCAATAGTCTGATCGGCAACACCGCCGGATTTGTCTTCAACGTCGACGTCAACAACATCAAGAACGTGAACCCGTTGCTCGGCCCGTTGGCCAATAACGGCGGCCCCACGCAGACCATGGCGCTGCTGGCCGGCAGCCCGGCGATCGACGCAGGCGCGAACCCGCTGGCGCTTGCCTTCGACCAGCGCGGCGCCGGCTTCCCGCGGGTGATTGGCGCGCAGACGGACATCGGCGCCTTCGAGGGCGTGGGTGCAGGGCCGCCGCCACCGCCGCTTGGGGCAACGCCCGTCCCGACCTTGTCGCAATGGGGTGTGGCGCTGTTGAGCGTCCTGATGGCAGGCTGGGCCATGCTGACGGGCTTCGGGGGTCGCCGACGAAGCTAATCTGCGTTTGATGCGTTGCGACGGGCGGCACGGGCATCCGGCCGCCCGTTGCACGTCATGGGAGCGCCGATACGGCTAAGATGTCGGCACTTTGCCCATTCGCAGCCCAGCGTGTCTCCGGCTCCCTCATTTTGCGGGGCCATTTCCCCACCCTCCCTTTCCACCACCGTCGCCAATCCCGCGCCATGTCAGACCACCTCCATAACCTCGAGCAGCATTCGATCCACCTGATCCGCGAGTCGTTCGCGCGGCTGAAGCCGCTCGCCATGCTTTGGTCGCTTGGCAAGGATTCGAACACGCTGCTCTGGCTCGTGCGCAAGGCGTTCCTTGGGCGTGTGCCGTTTCCGGTGATCCTGCTCGATACCGGCAATGAATTCGCCGAGGTCTATGCGTTTCGCGACCGCTATGTGCGCGAGTGGGAACTCGACTACATCAATGCATCCTGTCCACCGGCGGAGGCGACCGACCCCGCATTGCCGCCCAAAGCGCGCGCTGCTGCGCGCAAGACGCTTGGCCTGAAGCAATTGCTCGCCGAGCGCGGCTTTGCCGGCGTCCTGCTCGGCATTCGCCGCGACGAGCAGGCCATTCGCGCCAAGGAGCGCGGCATGAGTCCGCGCGACGCCGCAGGCGCGTGGCACGTGCGCGACCAGCCGACGGAGCTGTGGGGCCACTACGCGAGCGCCGCGCCGCCGGGGGGCCATGTGCGGGTGCATCCCTTGCTGGAATGGACCGAACTCGACGTGTGGCGCTATGTGCAGCGCGAAGACATTCCCGTGTGCGAGCTGTATTTTTCCCGGGCGGGCATGCGCTACCGTTCGCTGGGCGAGGCCGACATCACGTTTCCCGTGCCATCGAACGCCGCCACGCTGGCCGAGATCATCAGCGAGCTCGAGTCGACCCGGTCCGAAGAACGCGCCGGTCGCGCGATGGACCACGAGCGCGAGGACGCGTTCGAAAGGCTGCGCGCCGCAGGATACATGTGATGGCGCAACCGCTGGCGGTGTGCCTGGCCGGGCACGTCGACCACGGCAAGTCGTCGCTGCTGGGTCGCCTGCTGCACGAACTCGACCTGTTGCCCGAGGGCAAGGTCGCCAAGCTGGAGGCGGCCAGCGCCAGCCGCGGCATACCGCTCGAATGGTCGTTCGCGCTCGATTCGCTGCAGCTGGAACGCGACCAGGCAGTGACGCTGGACACCACCCGCGTGCACGTGCGCACGCCCGGGCGCGCATTGATCGTCATCGATTGCCCGGGTCATCGCGAACTGGTTCGCAATCTGGTCACCGGCGCGGCCGGCACGACTGCCGCACTGCTGGTGGTGGACGGCCAGCTGGGGGCGGAAGCGCAAACGCGCGCCCATGCAGCCTTGCTGCGACTGCTCGGCATCCGCGATTTCGTGGTGGCCGTGAACAAGATGGATGTGCTCGACTGGAACGAGGAGCGCTTCAACGCGCGGCGCGACGAGATCGCGGCGGCGCTGGGGCTGCTCGGCGTCGACGTGCACGCCATCGTCCCGACGTCCGCGCGCGACGGCGGCAACATCGTTTCCCGTCCTGCGGTCGCATGGTGGCGCGGTCCCACGCTGGCGGGCGCGCTGGAAACGTTGCCTGCCGAGCGCTTCGCTCCGGCAGACGCGCCGTTGCGCCTCCCGGTGCAGGACGTCTATCGCTCCGGCATGCGCCGGGTCGTGGCAGGGCGAATTGTCCAGGGCACCTTGCGACCCGGTGCCGAACTGATGGTGCTGCCGTCAGGCGCGCGGGCGCACGTCGCCGCGCTCGACGGCTGGCCCCGGGCGCCCGAATCGGCGACGGCGGGTGACAACGTGGCGCTGACCTTTGCCGAACCGGTGATCGTCGAACGTGGCGACCTGCTGTGCGCGGCGACCGCGCCCGCACGCTTGACGCCTGTGTTCGATGCCGACATTTTCTGGCTGGGACGCGAGCCGCTTGCTGCGGGCCATCGGTGCGAATTGCGGGTCGGTGCGCGGGCAGTCGCGGTGCGGGTGGCGGCCGTCCTCCATGCGCTCGATATCGACCGCCTGGCACCGCGAAGCACGTCCGACATCGCGACCAACGGACTGGGACGCGTCACGCTCCGCTGCGATCAGCCGCTCGCCGTGGACGACGTCACCGAATGCCTGGAGACCGGGCGTTTCGTATTGGCTGAGTCGGGCGTGATCGTTGGTGGCGGATTGATCGCTGCCAGCCACTATCCTGACCAGCGCCGCGCGCTGCCTGCGACCAACCGCAACGTCGTCGCGGTCAATCACCAGGTTGCCGTGGCAGAGCGCAGCGCGCGCGCCGGACACGTCGGCGCGATCGTGTGGCTGACCGGCTTGTCCGGTGCGGGCAAGTCGACGCTTGCGATGGCGCTGGAACGGGCATTGTTCGATCGCGGTTGGGCGGCCTATACGATCGACGGCGACAACGTTCGTCGTGGTCTGAATGCCGATCTCGGATTTTCCCCCGGAGATCGGCAGGAGAACATCCGCCGGGTCGGCGAAGTCGCGGCATTGTTCGCCGACGCCGGGCTGGTCTGCATCACGGCCTTCATCTCGCCGTTCGACGACGACCGGGAGCGAGCGCGCGCGGCGGCCGGCCCACGCCGCTTTTTCGAGGTCTACGTGAAATCCGAGCTGGCAACCTGCGAGGCGCGTGATCCGAAGGGGCTCTACGGCAAGGCGCGCCGGGGCGAGATCAAGGGCTTTACGGGTATCGACAGTCCCTACGAGGCGCCGGCCTCGCCGGACCTCACGCTCGACACGCAGCACGCAGACCAGGCGACGTGCATCGCGCAACTGGTCGACTTCGTAACCGCGAATTGCCGGGCCTGATCGCCGGGCCGGACCCGACTGAATCGATCAGGCCGCCCGCTCGAGTCGCGGCACCGCGGCCAGCAATGTGCGCGTGTACTCGTGTTGCGGAGCGACGAGCAAGGATTCCGCCGGGCCGGCCT
This sequence comes from uncultured beta proteobacterium, assembly GCA_963819965.1. GTDB lineage: Bacteria > Pseudomonadota > Gammaproteobacteria > Burkholderiales > Casimicrobiaceae > VBCG01. The sequence goes on along the minus strand of CAWFYA010000002.1, from coordinate 837,135 downwards.
CTACCAGTCTGCCGTTCTTCATCACCGCGATTTCGTGCGCGAGGTACTCGACCACGCCGAAATTGTGCGTAATGAACAGGTAGGAAACGCCCAATTCCTGCTGCAATTGCTTGAGCAGGTTGAGGATCTGCGCCTGCACCGAAACGTCCAGGGCGGATGTCGGCTCGTCCGCGACGATCAGTTTTGGCTCGACGGCCAGCGCCCGCGCGATGGCCAGCCGCTGGCGCTGGCCTCCCGAAAATTCGTGGGGATAGCGGGCGAGAGCGTCGCGGCGCATGCCCACCTTTTCCAGCAGCGCGGCGACGCGTTCCGTGCGCTCGGCCGCCGTCACGTCCGGTCGCAGCGAGGCCACGCCTTCTTCCAGGATTTCGTTCACACGCATGCGCGGATTGAGCGACGCGAACGGGTCCTGGAACACGATCTGCGCCGAGCGGCGCGCGGTGCGCAGCGCTTCGCCATGGAGATGCTCCAGAGGCTGACCCAGCAACAGGGCGGAGCCGCTGATCTGCGCGGTGTTGCGCAGCAACTGCAGTACGGCCTTGCCGACGGTGGTCTTGCCGCTGCCCGATTCGCCGACCAGCGCGAGCGTGCGCCCGGCAGGAATTTGAAACGAGACGCCGTCGACGGCCTTTACGTGGCCCACGGTGCGTTTCAGCAGTCCCTTGCGAATGGGAAACCAGACCTTGTAATCGCGCACTTCCAGCACCACGTCGCCCGCGGGCGGGTCCGCAGGCAGCGTCGGGTCGGAGCCCCAGACGCGCGTCGCCGCGTCGGCGGCATCGGTGCCGTCGTACAGGAAACAGCGGACATCGTGCGCCGGCCGGAACGCGATCAGCTGGGGTGGGGTGTTGCGGCAGCGATCCATGACGTCGGCGCAGCGATCGGCGAAGCGGCAGCCCGCAAACTCCTGGTTGAGCGGCGGCACCGATCCGGCGATCGAGGCCAGGCGCCGGCCACGCTTGGCGGTGTCGGGCAGCGCCTCGAACAGGTTGACGGCGTACGGATGGAGGGGATGGTCGAAGAACTCCTTCGCCTCGGCGACCTCGACCACCTGCCCCGCATACATCAGCGCAACGCGGTGCGCCATTTGCGCGACGATGGCGAGGTCATGGGTTATCAGCAGCATCGCCATTTTCTGCGAGCGCTGCAGCTCCTTCAGCAGGTCGAGGATCTGGGCCTGGATCGTGACGTCCAGCGCGGTGGTCGGCTCGTCGGCAATCACGACATCCGGCTCCGCCGCCAGCGCGATGGCAATCATCACCCGCTGCTTCTGTCCCCCCGACATCTGGAATGGATAATCGTTGACGCGCCGCTCCGGGTCGGGAATGCCGACGCGCTTCAGCCAATCCACCGCCTTGGCAACGGCCGCGTCGCCGCGAATCGACGTGTGGCGCTCGATGACCTCGGTGATCTGGCGGCCGACGGTCATCACAGGATTCAGGCTGGTCGACGGTTCCTGGAAGATGATGCTGATGCGGCGGCCGCGGATGTCGCGCATCGACGCCTCGGGCAACTGCGTGATATCCGTGCCCTCGATCTCGACGCGGCCGGAACTCACGCGTCCGCTATCGGGCAGCAGGCGCAGGATGGAAAGCGCGGTCATGGACTTGCCGCAACCGGATTCGCCCACCAGCGCGAACGTTTCGCCGTGATCGATGGTGAGCGTCAACGCGTCGACCGCGCGCACGAGGCCGTTGTCCGAATCGAGTTCGGTGGTGAGTTTTTCGATGGCGAGCATGCGGCTTCCTAGAGGCCAGCGGCGGGAACTACGACGGCGGGTACGGCGGCTTTGGCGGGGCCGGGCTTCACGCGCCGCACGCGGAACGCGCGGGCGCGGGGATCGAAGGCCTCGCGCACCGCGCTGGCAAACAGCGTCATCGACAGCACCAGCGTCACCATGAAGCTGAAGGCGGCCAGCAGTGTCCACCAGACCACCGGATCGCGGGACATTTCGTTGCGCGCGCTGTTGATCATCGTGCCGAAGCTATTCGTGGTGGGGTCCACGCCCACGCCGACGTAGGACAGGACGGCCTCATAGAGCACGAGCCCCGAGAAGTCCAGCACCGCGACGATCACCACGATATGGGTCACGTTGGGCAGGATGTGCCGGCGCATGATCCCCGCGTCGGCAACGCCGAACGCGCGCGCCGCCTGGACGTAGTCGAGCTCGCCCAGCTTGAGCGTCTCCGCGCGCAGCAACCGGGCCAGTCCGGCCCAGCCGGTGATGCCCAGTATCGCGGCAAGCAGGAACAGCCGGATATCGGCGCGCTCGAGGCCGGTGTCGAACAGCTGGGGATTCTTGTCGATGAAAACCTGGATCATCAGCACGAAGGCAGCGATCAGCAGAACCGAGGGAATTGACGACAGCACCGTGTAGAGGTACTGGATTGCGTCGTCCACACGGCCCTTGTAATAGCCGGCCAGGATGCCGAAGACGACGGCGAAGGGCAGGGTGGCGATGGTGGCCAGCGAACCGATGACGACGGCGGTGCGGATCGACTTGATCGCCTGAAACAGGACGTCATTGCCGGTCTGGTCGGTGCCGAACACGTGGTAATACGGCCAAAGTGCGGCGACCCATCCGGCGAAGAGCAGGATGATCGATGCCGTGATCAGCATCGCGCGCCACGGCACATCCGTTGTCCTGCGCCAGATTGCGCGCACGGATTCACCGATGCCTGCCTGCGTGGTGCGCGCGCGCAGGAATGCGACCAGCATGAACAATGCCCCTGCGGCCAGTGCGCCGCCGACGAGTCCCGCTGCCGACCGCCGAAGCACGTCGCCGGCCCAATCGCCTTGCGGATCCGTGAGGTGGGCGCCGCCGAACTGCAACCGCGGGAAATCACGCACGGACTTGCCGTTGACCAGCATCGATTCCTTGGAGAACTGGTGCGTGCCCAGCGGAACGGAGTAGGTCTTCTCCCGCGACTCGCGCGGCCCGGCGAGCAACGCGTCCAATACCGACAACGTGCGCGTCGAGTAGGCCGGCGCGGCATTCGCGGCGGCACCGGGCGCGGGCGGCAACAGCGGTCGGAAGTGAAAGGAATCCAGCATGGCGAACACCAGGAATATCGCCAGCACCACGCCCGCGGACATGGCGGCCGGGTCGTGCAGCACACCGCGCCAGGTCTGGCGCAATGTCGGTGTGCGGCGCGCGTGCCAGACGTAGAACACGATCACGATCAGCAGCACGTAGAGCGCAATGTCGGTGGCGAGGAAGACGAGCTTGGGCATGTTAGGAGCCTGTCGGACTTGATCAGCTCAACCGGATGCGCGGATCGGCCACGGTGTACGAGATGTCGGTGAGGATGAGGCCGACGATGTAGAGCGCCGAGCCGACGAAGACCATCGAGCGAACCACCGCGAAGTCCTGCGCATTGATGGCGTCGATCGTGTAGCTGCCCAGGCCGGGTATGCCGAAGAACGATTCCATGATCAGCGCACCGAGGAACAGGAGCGGCAGCACGGCGACGGTGCTGGTCAGGATCGGCAGCAGCGCATTGCGCAGAACATGGCGGAACAGGACGGTGGTTTCGGACAGACCCTTCGAGCGTGCGGTGCGCACGTAGTCCTTGCCGACCTCCTCAAGGAACATCGTGCGGTAGAACAGCGCCTCGCCGCCGAGCCGGGAGACGATGCCGATCACGATGGGCAATGCCAGGAACAAGAACAGATCCCACCCACCCGCGAAGCCCGAGATCGGCACGAGCTTCAGCACCTTGCTGAACATGAACTGGCCCACGATGATGTAGAACAGCCCGGAGATCGACAGCAGGAACACCGCCAACGTGACGCCCCAGAACTCGAGATACGTACTTCGGAAGAACACCATCAGCAACGAAAATACGATCACCACGAAGATGCCGAGGACAAAGGTCGGAATGGCCAGGGCAATGGACGGCCCCACCCTCTGGCGCAGCTCGTAGCCGATGTCACGGCCACTGTCGGAGGAGCCGAAGCGGAACGCGAAAAGCTGGGCGGAGCGTTCGAAAAAGATGGTATCGGTGACCTTTTCCACGCCGGGCTTCTGCGCGTTCCAGAGCAACGGCTTGTTGTAGCCGCGCGCGACCTTCCATTTCTCGATGGCGTCCTGCGTGACCCGCTTGCCGCCGATGTTCATGCGCGCCATGTCGTCGGGCGTGTTCACGGTGAAGAACAGCACGAACGTGAACAGGTTGACGCCGATCAGTATGAGGATGCCGTAGCCGACGCGGCGGATGATGTAATTAATCATGTCGTCGCGCTGGCCGTTGCCAGCGTGCGCGCGGCGGTCTCCCGTTCACGCCGGCGCCAGGCGAACCACGCGGGCACGATCGCAAGGATCAACGCGATCAGGATGAGCGGCACGGGCCACCACACCGGCCGGTTCCACTGAGCCAGCAGCGTGGCGCGCAGCTCGGGATGAAGGTGGAGATAGGAAATGTGGTTGCGCACGATCTGCGTCGGTTTGCCGTTGGTGATCCACTGGTGGTACGCGGCGGCGGACTTCGGGAAGTAGCCGAAGCTCCACACGGCGTCGTTCTGCACGATCGTGATCATTTCGTCGATCAGCTTCTGCTTCTCCGGGCCATCGTCGAGAAATTTCATCTTCTCGTAGAGCTTGTCGAACTCGGGGTTCTGGTAGTTCGCGTTGTTTTCGCCGTTGCCATTGGTCAGCGCCTTGGCATTGGGGCCGTAGAGCATGAACAGGAAATTCTCGGCATCGGGATAGTCGGCGAGCCAGCCCCAGAAGAAGATCTGGACCGAACCCTTGTTGATCTTGTCCTGGAAGCGGTTGTAGTCGGTCGCCCGCACTTCGAGCTGGACGCCGATCTTGGCGAACTGCTTCACATACCAGTCGAGCAGCGACTTGACCGCGGGTGTGGCCGATTGCTGGTAATCGAAGTTGACCACCAGCGGCTTGCCGGTCACGGCGTCGCGTCCGTCGGGATAGCCCGCCTCTGCCAGCAGCCGCTTGGCTTCGTCCAGCGATCGGCGAACCGGCTTGCCGTCGGGTCCTTTGGTGTAGACCACGGGATTGAAGGCCGAGGGACCATCTTCACGATAGCCGAAGAGCGATGGCGGCAGCGGTCCCTGCGCCGCGACGCCTTGGCCACGCTCGAATATCGCGATGTGTTCCTCCCAGTCGATCGCGATGGACAGCGCCTGACGCAATTTGCGATTGCGTTGTGCCTGTTCGGGCGTCGCGCCCTTGCCGACAACGGGATCGAGCCAGTTGAAGCCGAGGTACCAGTTGTTGGCCTCGACGGTCGTCGGCAGCTGGATGCCTTTTTCCTTGTATTCCTTTTCCTTCTTCGCATCGTCACCCATCGCGACGATGTACGTGGTGCCGTAGTCGAGCCGCTCGATGGCGGGCGTGTCGTAGTAACCCTGCATGAACTTGGCCTGCAGCGGGACGCCTTCCTTTTCCATGTCGAACACGACCTTGTCGGCGAAGGGGAGAGGCTTGCCGCAATCGACGAGGTAGCCCTTTTCCTTGTCGCCGGGCTCCCCTTCGCACGGATACGTCTCGCCGTGGAAGTTGGGGTTGCGTTCCAGCACATGGCGCCGGTTCTCGACGTAGTCGGTCAGCATGTAGGGTCCGGTGCCGACGGGCCAGTAGTTCATGGTCAGGTTCTTGCCGGCCATCCCGGGTTGCGCATAGAACTTCTCCGCCTCCCACGGAATCGGCGAAAAGAAGGTCATGGCCAGCCAATACTTGAACTGCGGGTACTTGCCAATGATTCGAATTCGCAGCGTGTGCTTGTCGAGCGCTTCCGCGCCGGCAAAAGGATAGTTGCGAAAGTCGAGCATCGGCAAGTCGCGATCCGTCGGATCGAGATTCTTGCGCAACGCCTTGTCGACCGCGACGATCTTGTCTCCATACGCCTTCAGGCCGACGATGTAGTCCGACATGGTCGAATAGGATGGCGACTTGATCCGCGGTGTGGCCAGCCGGCGAATGCCGTAGACGTAGTCGTCGGCGGTCAACTCGCGCGTGCCGGTTTGCTTGAAGTCCGTGATCTTGTACTTGTCGGCGGTGTCCTCGCGCTTCATGTTGTGATAGACGTACTCGCCTTTCGCGTCCTTGGCAAAAGCGGGATGCGGCGCATACATGATGCCGGGCTTGATCTTGATGTCGAGCACCGTTTCCGCGATCAGTTCGCCGGGCGCGTCGTCGGGCAGTTCCTTGCCGTCCTTGTCCAGGTAACGCGGGTGGGCAATCTCTTCCGCGGTCTTACCGATGAGCTCATAAGGGCGCTTGAGGTAGTGGTAGCTATACAGCGGTTCGTACACCTGGTACGTGACCGGCGTCTCGTCGTTGGAGTAGGAGCTGGTCGGATCCAGGTACTTCGGCGAACGCTCGCGGAACGGCGCGAAAATGGTGTTGGTCCGCTCGGAGCCCGGCGGGTGCGGGTTGTTGGTCACTTCGTTGCACCCCGACAAGGCGAACGTGAACACGACGGGGAAAATGAGCGCGACGACGAGGGGAGAAACGAATGCTGCCGGGCAGCAAAGCGCAGCGAGAAGTGCGCGGCCCAGGCGGGCGGCGATGCCGGTTTGGTGCATTGAGGTTCCTCCCTTTGCCGGAGCCATGCTCGAGTTGCGGCGTTCGGCGAACCCCCCAATCGTGTCGGGGGGTCGTCCGCGCGCGCAGATGGTCGCGAAGGGCGGCATTGTATATTCAAATCCGCTTTGGCCGGCTTAAGCCGCCTTAAGGCGAGAGGGAATAGTAAGCCCTGACCGGACCGGCGGGCGCTTGCCGTGGTCCGGCGGCGGCCGCGTCGCCGGCCGTTGGTCCGGCCCCGGTTGGAATGTCCTGCCAGCTCAGCGGGTCGCCTGCCGGACCTTCCGGCATAACGTAAACTATGAGGCCGACGTAACGCACCATCTGCCTGCCCATTTTCGGAGTGGTTTCCCAATGAAAAAAGTCTTTCCCGACGCTACCACCGCATTGCAAGGCCTGTTGCACGACGGCATGACCATTGCCGCGGGCGGATTCGGTCTTTGCGGGATTCCCGAGAACCTGATCAAGGCGCTGGTCGAAAGTGGCGCCAAGGAGCTCACGATCGTCGGCAACAATGCCGGCGTCGACGATTTCGGCATGGGCCTTTTGTTGAAGACGCGGCAGGTGAAGAAGGTAATCGCCAGTTACGTCGGCGAAAACAAGGAATTCGAGCGCCAGGTGCTGGCCGGGGAACTCGCGCTGCAACTGACGCCGCAAGGGACGCTGGCGGAAAAGCTGCGCGCGGGCGGGGCCGGCATCCCCGGCTTTTACACCCGGACGGCCTTCGGCACGATGCTGGCGGCGGAGAAGGACACTCGTTCGTTCGACGGCAAGCAATACGTGCTGGAAGAGGCTATTCGCGCGGACCTGTCGATCGTGAAGGCGTGGAAGGGCGACAAGGCGGGCAATCTGGTGTACCGCATGACGTCGCGCAATTTCAATCCCATGATCGCCACGTGCGGCAAGGTGACGATCGCCGAAGTCGAAGAGCTGGTGGAAGTCGGAGACCTCGACCCGGATTCGATCCACACGCCCGGCATTTACGTCGATCGCGTCATCCAGGGATCGAACTACGAAAAGCGCATCGAATTCCGCACGGTGTCGGGCGCCGCGGCATCCAAGAAGGATTCCCCGGTGCGCGACGCCATGGCCAAGCGCGCGGCGAAGGAGCTGCGCGACGGCTACTACGTCAACCTCGGCATCGGCATCCCGACGCTGGTTGCGAATTTCATTCCCGAAGGCATGAGCGTCACGCTGCAATCGGAAAACGGCCTGCTCGGCATCGGCCCGTTTCCGACGGAGGATAGGATCGATGCCGACCTGATCAATGCCGGCAAGCAGACGATCACCACGCTTCCGGGCTCCAGTTTTTTTTCCAGCGCGGATTCATTTGCGATGATCCGTGGCGGTCACGTTGACCTGTCGATCCTGGGCGCGCTGGAAGTGGCCGAGAACGGCGACATCGCCAACTGGATGGTGCCCGGCAAGATGGTGAAGGGACCGGGTGGCGCGATGGACCTGGTGTCCGGCGTGCGCCGGGTCATCGTGCTGATGGAGCACACGGCCAAGGACGGCACGCCGAAGATCCTGCACGCCTGCACCTTGCCGATCACCGGCAAGGGCGTGGTCAGCATGATCATCACGGACCTTTGTGTCTTCGATGTCGAACCATCGGGCCTCGTGCTGAAAGAGCTGCAGCCGGGCGTGACTGTCGAGGACGTCCGGGCCAAGACCGGATGCGGATTCGCGGTCGCGCTGGCCGCGTGACCGGCAAAAGCTACGGGCCTGCCTGAGCCAGGGTGTCGGCATGCCACCCGCCGCCCAGCGCCTTGATCAGTCCGACGCTGGCATTGAGCCGGCGGGCCAGGATGCCCAGCCCGGTGCGCTCCGCGTTGAGTGCGCTCGCCTGCAGCACGACGACGGCGAGGTAGCTCGTAATACCTGCCTTGTATTGATTGACGGCAATCGTCGCCGCCTGCTGCGCAGCCTTGACCGCTTCGTCCTGGAATGCGGCCTCCTGCGCCAGGAGGTCGAGCGCGGCCAGGTTGTCCTCCACGTCCTGGAAGCCGTTGAGCACGGTAGAGCGATAGTTCGCCACGGTCTCATCGTAGGTGGCAACGGCCTGTGCCTTCTGCGCGCTGCGCAGGCCGGCGTCGAAGATCGGCTGGGCCAGTGAGGCACCCAGCGTCCAGTAGCGGCTGGGCAGGGACAAAAGGCTGCCGATGACTGAGTTCTGATAGCCACCGCCGGCCGACAGCGTCAGCGCGGGAAAGAAGGCGGCCTGCGCGACGCCGATTTGCGCATTGGCGCTGGCGGCGCGCCGCTCCGCCGCCGCGATGTCGGGCCGCCGTTCGAGCAATTCGGATGGCAACGCCGCGGGAATGACGGGAAACACGGCGACCAGCGTCTTCGGCGCAATGCTCAGCGCGGCGGGCGGCTTGCCGACCAGCACGGCGATGGCGTGCTCCAGTTGCGCCCGCGCGAGCGATGCGTCGGCCACCTGTGCCTGCGTGGACTTCAACTGCGCCTGTGCCTGCGCGACGTCCCCGCGACCGACGATGCCGGCCGCGTATTGATTCTGCGTGAGCTGCAGCGAGCGCTCGTAGGTCGCGACGGTGTTGCGCAGCAGCTCGATCTGCGCGTCCTCGACCCGGAGCAGCAGGTAATCCTGCGCAAGCAGCGCCTGGGCGGACAACTTGGCACCGGCCAGGTCGGCGGCGGTCGCCTGCGCGGTGTCGGTGCTGGCTTCTACACTGCGGCGAATGCCGCCCCAGAGATCGATCTCCCAGCTCGCGGCGAGGGCGACGTTATAGCTGTTGCCGACACCTGAGGTCGCGTTGGCAGCGGCGCCCGATCCGCTACCGTGGCTGCTGCGCAACGCGGCGCCGTTGCCATTCACGAACGGAAACAACGCGGCACGCGCGCCTTGCGTCGCGGCCAGCGCCTCCTGCATGCGCGCGTCGGCCGCTTGTACCGTCTGGTTGTCGATGTCGACCAGTGCCTCGAGGGCGTTGAGATCGGCATCGCCGAACGCCTCCCACCAGTTGCCGCGTGGCGCGTCGTCCGCGGGCCGGGCGACTTTCCAGCCCGGAGCCTCCTTGAACGCTGCGGGGACGGGCGCGGCCGGGCGAACATAGTCGGGGCCGACCATGCAGCCAGAAAGGCTTGCCAGCACATAAGTGGACATGACAGCCATGACCTGCCGGGACGGACGCAGCACGGCAAATGCCTTCAATCGAGGGACGAATGACACGTCATTTCCTCACTTGACAGCCGGCAAGGCCAGCGCGGCAGAGCCGCGGCGTGACCATGCGCGAGTGGCCCACAGACGGTATCGGTCGAGATAGAGGTAGACGACCGGCGTGGTGAAGAGCGTGAGCACCTGGCTCACGGCCAGGCCGCCCATGATGGCGATGCCCAGCGGGCGGCGCATTTCGGCGCCGTCCCCCAAACCCAGCGCCAACGGCAGCGCACCCAGCATCGCCGCCAGCGTGGTCATCATGATCGGGCGAAAGCGCAGCATGCACGCCGCGAAGATGGCATCGCGCGAATTCATCCCTCGCTCGCGCTCGGCCTCGAGCGCCACGTCGATCATCATGATCGCATTTTTCTTGACGATGCCGATCAGCAGGATGACGCCGATGAACGCGATGATGGAGAAGTCGGTCCGGAACAGCATGAGGGCAAGCAGTGCGCCGACACCGGCGGACGGAAGCGTGGACAGGATGGTCAGGGGATGCACATAGCTTTCATAGAGCACGCCGAGCACGATATAAACGGTGAGCAGCGCCGCGAGGATCAGCCAGGGTTGGCTGGCAAGGGAGGCCTGGAATGCGCGTGCGCTGCCCTGGAACGCGCCACGCACGGTGTTGGGCACACCGATCCGCGCCATGGCGTCTTCGACCGCACGCGTCGCCTGCGACAGTGAAATGCCGGGAACCAGATTGAAGGAAATCGTCGACGCGACGAACTGGCCCTGGTGGTTGACGCCCAGTGGGGTGCTGGTCGGACCGAAAGTCGCAAAGGCCGAGAGCGGAACCTGCGCGCCGTCCGGTGTGCTGACGTAGATTGACTTCAGCACATCCGGGGACTGCCAGTATTCAGGCGCAGCTTCCATCACCACGTGATACTGGTTGAGTTGCGCGTAGATCGTCGAGACCTGCCGCTGCCCGAACAGGTCGTTCAGCGTCGCATCGACGAGCTTTGGGGTGACGCCCAGCCGGGACGCCGTGTCGCGGTCGATTACCACCGTGGTTTGCAGGCCCTTGTCCTGGGTGTCGGTATTGACGTCCGCCAGTTCGGGCAGGGCGCTCAACGCGGCGCGGATCCTGGGCTCCCACTGGCGCAATTCGCTCAGGTCGTCCGCCTGCAACGTGAACTGGTATTGGGCGTTGCTCTGCCGCCCGCCGATGCGGATGTCCTGCACCGGCTGCAGGAAGAGGCTCGCGCCGGGTTCCTTGGACAGCTTGCCGCGCAGCCTCGCAATCACCTGGTCCGCGGTCTCGCGTCGCTCGGTCAGGGGCTTCAGCGCGACGAACATGAAGCCCGAATTGCGTTGCGCGCCGCCGGTGAAGCCGACCACATTGTCCACGGCCGGGTCGCTGCGCACGATCATCATGAAATCGGCCAGCTTCTGGCGCATCGCCTGGAACGAGATGCTCTGGTCCGCCTGGATGCCGCCCACCAGTCGCCCGGTGTCCTGTTGCGGAAAGAAGCCCTTGGGAATGATCACATACAGATAGATGTTGAGGCAGACGGTGGCGAAGAGCACCAGCATCACCCAGGGGGCATGTCCCAGAACGAAGGACAGGCTGCGGCGATATCCGCCGTGCAATGCAGCGAATGCGCGCTCGCTCAGCAGGTACAGGCGGCCATGTCCCGTCGCTTGCGTTGGCCTCAGCAAGCGCGCGCACATCATCGGCGTCGTGGTCAGCGATACCACCAGGGACACCAGGATAGCCACGGATAGCGTGACGGCGAATTCGCGGAACAGCCGGCCGATGATCCCGCCCATCATCAGGATGGGAATGAATACGGCGATCAGCGAAACGCTCATCGCCAGCACGGTGAATCCGACCTCGCGGGCGCCCTGCAGCGCAGCGGTAAAGGGCGCCATTCCTTTCTCGATGTGCCGCGACGTGTTCTCCAGCACCACGATGGCGTCGTCGACCACGAATCCGGTGGCGATGGTGAGCGCCATCAGCGTGAAATTGTTGACCGAGAAGCCCAGGAGATACATCGCGCCGAAGGTGCCGACGAGCGAGACCGGCACCGCGACGGTCGGAATCAGCGTCGCGCGCAGATTGCGCAGGAACGCGAACACGACGAGGACCACCAGTAAGACCGCAATCACCAGCGCCCGCGTGGTGTCCCGCAACGATGCGCGAATGGTCGCCGTCCGTTCCATGGCGGGCGTCAGCGTGATGGCGCCGGGGATCGACGCGCGCAGCGATGGCAGCAGCGCGTTCACGCGGCCGACCGTTTCGATGATGTTGGCGTTGGGTTGGCGGTGGATGATCACCAGCACGGACGGTTTGCCGTCGGCCATCCCGGCGTTGCGCAAGTCCTGCACCGAGTCGACGACCGTCGCGATGTCCGATAGCTGCACGGCAGCGCCGTTGCGATAGGACACGATCAGCGGCAGGTATTCCCCGGCGGTTTTGGCCTGGTCGTTGGCGTAGATCTGCCAATGTCGGTCGCCTTCCTCGACGGCGCCTTTGGGACGATTGGCGTTGGCGGCGGCCAATGCGGCGCGAACGCCTTCCAGCGCGACACCGTACTTGTTGAGCGATTCCGGATTGAGCTCCACGCGCACCGCAGGCAGCGAACTTCCGCCCACACTGACCTGGCCCACACCCGACACCTGCGAGAGCTTCTGCGCGATGATTGTTGAAGCGGCGTCGTACATCTGCCCCTGCGTCATCGTGTCGGACGTGAGCGCCAGGATCATGATCGGCGCGTCGGCAGGGTTGACCTTGCGATACGTCGGGTTGCTCGGCAATCCCGTGGGCAACAGGTTGCGTGCGGCGTTGATCGCGGCTTGCACGTCGCGCGCGGCGCCGTCGATGCCACGGTTCAGCTCGAATTGCAAAGTGATCCGGGTGGAGCCGAGCGAACTCGACGACGTCATCTCGGTGACGCCGGCGATGCGTCCAAGCGAGCGCTCCAGCGGCGTGGCGACAGTTGCCGCCATGGTTTCGGGACTGGCGCCGGGCAGCGACGCCTGCACGGAAATCGTGGGGAAGTCCACCTGAGGCAAGGGCGCCACCGGGAGCAGGCGGAAGGCGATGGCGCCCGCCAACGCCACGCCCAAGGTCAGCAGGGTGGTGGCGACCGGCCTGTCGATGAAGGGCGCGGAGAGGTTCATTAGTGGCACATTCGCTCAGGCGCCGCTCGCGTCCGAGCCGCGCGCATCCGGCGCGCGGGCGCGCATGGACTCCACGCGTCGGGCGAGCCGGTCGAATGCAAGGTAGATCACGGGCGTCGTGAACAGCGTGAGCGCCTGCGAAAAAATGAGACCGCCGACCATCGTGATGCCGAGGGGGTGGCGCAGCTCGGATCCTTCGCCCCAGCCGATCATCAGCGGCAGCGCGCCGAGGATCGCCGCCATGGTCGTCATCATGATCGGGCGAAACCGCAGCAGACATGCCTGGAAGATGGCATCCCGTGGCGCCAGACCGTCATGCCGCTCGGCATCCAGCGCGAAGTCGATCATCATGATGGCATTCTTCTTGACGATGCCGATGAGCAGGATGATCCCGATGATGGCGATCACCGAAAGATCGTTGCCGGACAGCATCAGCGCCAGCAGCGCGCCCACGCCGGCGGACGGAAGCGTGGAGAGGATCGTGATCGGGTGGATGAAGCTCTCGTAGAGCACGCCCAACACGATGTACATCGTCACGATGGCGGCCAGGATCAGCCACAGTTCGTTGTCGAGCGACGCTCGGAACGCCAGGGCCGCCCCCTGGAAGTTGATCTGCACGCTGTCCGGCATCCCGAGTTCGCGTTGCGTCGCTTCGATGGCCTTGACGGCGTCGCCGAGCGACGCGCCCGGTGCCAGGTTGAAGGAAACGGTCGCGGCCGGAAACTGCCCGATGTGATTGATCGACAGCGGCGCGCTCCTTTCGACCACCTGCGCGATGGTGGACAGGCGGACCTGTTGCGTCGGTTGTCCCGGAACCGTCGACGGCACATAGATGTTTTCGAGAGCCGCCAGGCCGCGCTGGAATTGCGGTTGCACCTCGAGCACCACGCGATACTGGTTCGACTGCGTGAAAATGGTCGATACCAGGCGTTGGCCAAAGGCGTTGTAGAGCGCGTTGTCGATCGCGGCGGGCGTGATCCCAAGGCGGCTCGCGGAGGTGCGATCGAACTCGATGTACGCTTGCAGCCCGCGGTCCTGCAGATCGCTGGCCACGTCGGCCAGTTGTGGCAATTGCTTGAGGCGGTCCGTAAGTTGATGCACCCAGGTGCCAAGCTCGGCGGCGTCCACCGACTCGACGGTGAATTGATACTGTGTCCTACTGATGCGGTCCTCGATGGTCAGGTCCTGCACCGGTTGCATGTACAGCGCGATGCCATCGACCTTGGCCAACCTTGGCTGCAGGCGCCGGATGATTTCCGCCGCGCTGGCGTCACGCGCGGCGCGCGGCTTCAAGTTGATCAGCATGCGACCGCTGTTGAGCGTGGCATTGGTGCCATCGACGCCGATGAACGACGACAGGCTGGCCACGGCCGGGTCCTCGAGCACCACCGCGGCGAGCGCCTGCTGCCGTTCGGCCATTGCTGCGAAAGAAATAGTCTGTGGCGCCTCGGAAATGCCCTGGATGGCGCCGGTGTCCTGCACCGGGAAAAAACCCTTGGGAATCACGATGTAGAGCACGATGGTGAGCGCCAGCGTGGCAACTGCGACGAGCAACGTGGCGCCCTGGCGATCGAGCACCCAGTTCAAAATCTGCCCATAACGATGGATAACGCGGTTGAACAGGTCGCCGCTCCAGCGGTAAAAGCGCCCTTGTTTCTCCGGCGGCGTGTGGCGCAGCAGTTTGGCGCACATCATCGGCGTCAGCGTGAGCGACACGACCGCCGAAATCAGGATGGACACCGCCAGCGTGATCGCGAATTCCCGGAACAGGCGACCGACGACATCCCCCATGAACAGCAGCGGGATCAGCACCGCGATCAGCGAAATGGTGAGCGAGATGATGGTGAAAGCGATCTGCCTGGTGCCTTTGAGCGCGGCATCCAGCGGCGTGTCGCCGTCCTCGATGTAGCGAGCAATGTTCTCGATGACCACGATGGCGTCGTCGACGACGAACCCGGTGGCGATGGTCAATGCCATCAGCGTCAGGTTGTTGATCGAGAAGCCGGCCAGGTACATCACGCCGAACGTGCCGACCAGCGACAGCGGCACCGCGACGCTGGGAATGATCGTCGCCGGCACGTTGCGCAGGAACAGGAAGATCACCATCACGACCAGCGCCACGGCCAGCAGCAGCTCGAATTGCACGTCGCGCACCGACGCCCGGATCGTCACGGTCCGGTCGGTCAGCAGCACCACGTCGACGGCGGCTGGAAGCGACGCCTTGAGCTGCGGCAGCAATGCCTTGACCCGGTCAACGACCTCGATCACGTTGGTGCCCGGCTGCCGCTGGACGTTGAGGATGATTGCGGGCGTGCTGTTCGCCCATGCGGCGAGCCGCGAATTTTCCGCGGCATCGACCGCCTCGGCGACATCCTGCACGCGGATCGGGGCGCCGTTCCGGTACGCAATGATGAGTTGCCGGTATTCGTCGGCCGACTTGAGCTGATCGTTAGCGTCGATGGTGGACGCGCGCGTCGGCCCGTCAAAACTGCCCTTGGCCTGGTTGGTATTGGCGTTGCCGATCGCTATGCGCACGTCATCGAGCGACAGCCCGTAGGCGGCGAGCGCCGTGGGATTGACCTGGATGCGCACGGCAGGGCGCTGGCCGCCGCTGATGCTCACCAGCCCGACACCGGGCAATTGCGAGATCTTTTGCGCGATCCGTGTATCCGCCAGGTCCTCGAGCTTGTGCAATGGCAGCGTTTGCGACGTAAGCGCCAGCGTGATGATCGGCGTGTCCGCCGGATTGACCTTGTTGTAGATCGGCGGATTGGGCAGGTCCGCCGGCAAGAAATTTCCCGAAGCGTTGATGGCCGCCTGCACCTCCTGCTCGGCCACGTCGAGCGAGAGTTCCAGGCTGAATTGCAGCGTGATCACGGATGCGCCGCCGGAACTCGTCGATGACATCTGGTTCAGGCCCGGCATCTGGCCGAACTGGCGTTCGAGAGGTGCGGTTACCGACGACGTCATCACGTCCGGACTTGCGCCGGGGTAGAGCGTCACGACCTGGATCGTCGGATAGTCGACTTCGGGCAGCGCCGACAACGGCAACACGCGATAGGCGACTATCCCGGCGAGCAGGATCGCGACCATCAGCAGCGTAGTCGCCACGGGTCGCAGGATGAAGATTCGGGACGGATTCACGAGAGGCTCATCCGAGGTTCATCACATGAAGGCGTCAAATCGTGATCGTTGTCAGCCGCGCGGCGCTCCGGCAGGCGCCGCCGCTGGTGGTGCGTCCTGAGGGGGCGATTGCGCTGCGGGGGGCACCGCTGGCCCAGCGGCGGAGGGGCGATTCCCGCCCGGTGTCCGGTCGCCCCGCGCGCCGCGACGGGCGCCGGCGTTCGCCGGCGTAGCCTGGACCTCGCGTGTGATCAACTCGACCTTTGCACCCTCGCGCAGCTTGTCCGCGCCGTCGACGACGACGAGGTCGCCGGCCGTCAATCCGGCGTTGATCGCGGTGACTTCACCCTGGACTGGGCCGAGCTTGACGGGCGCGACCGTCACGCTTTTGTCGTCCTTGACCACATAGACGAAGGTGCCTGGCGCGCCGCGCTGGATGGCGGCGGATGGAATCAGCGTCGCGTCCGGCAGGGTATTGAGCAACATGCGCACATTCACGAACTGGTTCGGGAACAGCGCAAGGTTCTCGTTGCCGAATTCCGCCTTGAGCTTCACGGTGCCGGTCGTCGTATCGATCTGGTTGTCGACCGTCAGCAATTTGCCCGTGGCAAGCTTGACCTTGCCGTCACGATCCCAGGCTTCCACTGGAATGGCCTCGCCATCGCCTAGCCGCTTCAGCACGCGCGGCACGTTGTCCTCGGGAATCGGGAAAACGACGCTCACCGGTTGCAGCTCGGCGATGACGACGAGCCCCGTGGCATCGGACGCGTGGACGACGTTGCCCGGATCGACCTGACGCAATCCCACCCGGCCGCTGATCGGCGCGGTCACCCTGGCATAGGTAAGCTGCAGCTTGGCGCTGTCGACCGCGCCCTGGTCGGATTGAAGCGCCCCTTCGTACTGGCGCACGAGCGCTGCCTGGGTGTCGACCTGCTGCCTGCCGATGGAATCCTGCGCGAGCAGCGTCTGGTACCGTTCCAGGTCGAGTTGGGCATTCTTGAGCAGGGCCTGGTCCTTGGCCAGTTGCCCGGTGGCCTGAGTCAATTGCACGGCGAAAGGTCGCGGGTCGATTTCCGCGAGAAGATCGCCTGCCCGGACGAGTTGTCCCTCTTTGAACGCGACCCGCATCAACTGTCCATCCACACGCGGCCTGACGGTGACCACGTTGCGTGGAGTTACCGTACCCAGGGCACTGAGATAGACGTCGATGCTGCCCTTTTTCGCCGCCGCAGCGACGACGGGAAGCGCGCGTGCCGATGCATTGGGGCGGCCGCCCGACGTCGTCCCCGGCAGGGGCGTCGGCGCCGCCGACGTCGAACTCCGCCAGTAGTAACCGCCACTGGCGATCGCCACGATGACGAGCGCCGCAATGGCCCACCCGCGTAGGACACGCGGGCGCGGGGTGGTCGCCGCGGGTTCGGACGCCGATCCGGTCGGTGGGAGCGGGGGGGGAGGCACGCTTGCGGTCATCTCGACTTTCGCTCAAGGCGGGTTAGGCAGGGATCGGCGGGGCACCTGTGGGCCCTCATCCGAGGGCAATCGCGCAGAAGAATTCGACAGGGATTATCGGATGAATTCCTCGGCGGCGGTTGTTCCCGAACAGACAAGGGCGGCCACGACGTTGCGTTGCGGCCCATTCCCATTGTCGACAGCAGCCCGCTCGATTCGTCCGCCGCCGGTACAGTTTCAAGGCGTAACGAGTTGTTGCGGTGGTTACAACCGTCGTTGTCCGCGTGTCCCGGAAAGCGACGCCCTCGGTGCGCATGGCATAATGTGCGGCTGTTCCAGGACACAATCGATGCCCAAACTGTTCAAGTCCCTCGTCGCCATCATTGCGCTGCCGCTGCTGCTTACCGGCTGCAAGATCAACAGCATCAACTATTTTCCGCCGACGCCTACGAACCTGCGCATCGTCAATGTGCTGGGGACGACGACGCCGCTCGACGTCACTGCCAACGGCGCATCCGCGTGGACCAACCTGGCCTTCGAGGCCATGACGGGTTACCTGGAATTCGACAACGTCGCCACGACCTTCACGGTCACCCTTGCCGGGACGACGACTCCGCTGGTGTCGCAAACCTATAATCCCGCTGGCAACGAGCACTACACTCTGGTCGTGTTCGGGACGCTCTATTCACCCAACATCGGCGTCATGGCAGACCCGACGACGCCGCCGCCGAGCGGCAAGTTTGCGCTGAATGTATTCAACGCCGCGCCACTCGGCAATGGCGTCGTACTTGGCCTGTCTCCACTCGATATCTATCTCACGCCGCCCGGCCAGCCACTGGACGACGTCAGCCCCGTATTCACCTCGATCGGGTACACCAACGCCAACATCTTCGGGCAATACGAAGCCGGCCAATACCAGCTGCGCATGACCATCACCGGCACCAAGACCGTCATCTACGACTCCGGATCGCTCACGTTTCCGGACCAGACCTCCACGGATGTCATCATCTATTCGAGGGGCAGTCAGGTGCTCGCCAACGTCCTGCTCAACGACAGCGACGGCGCGGGCCAACAGGTTGTCGCCAACAGCACGCTTTCGCGTCTCAAGGTGGTGAATGCCGCCTTTCAGACGGGCGCGGTCAACCAGTTGCTGAACGGCGCGCCCGGCGTGTCCGGCCTCGCGCTAGCGAGTGCGTCAACGTACTCCATCGTCCCGTCGGGCTCGTCCACGGTCTCCTTCGAAGCCGTCACGGCACCGGGCGCGAGCATCGCCTCCCTGGCCGACACGTTCACCCCTGCCATGGACCATTCGGTATTCGTCTCGGGCTTTTCCGGAACGACCAGTGCCACGGGGCTCGTCGACAACAATTCGCCCCCGCCGAACAACTATGCATCCGTGCGCTTCGTCAATACGTCGCCGGATTCCCCGTCGCTGGATGTTTACGCCAACGACGCAATTGTGGCGACGGCGGTGGGAACCTATGCCGCCTCACCCTATGTTTCTCTGTCAGGCGGCACGGTGTATACGCTCGTGTTCAAGGATTCGACCACCCAGGCGACCGTATTGACGATGACGCAGGTCGCGTTCAGCGAGTCGCAGACGTCCAGCCTGTACGTGATCGGACCGGCGGGCGGATTGGTCGGATTCATCACGCCGGATACGCCGTAGTTGCGCGAAGCGGACGTTTGTCCCCGGCGTTGTGCGGTACAGCATTGAAGCCTATAATGCCGGACCGTTGGATTTACACGGAATTTTCCGAGTCACCTCATTTCAGGAGAAGCACGATGTTCAAGAAACTGACTTCGACGTGGTTGTTGGCGCTGGGTTGCGCCGTCGTATTGTCAACCGCCATGGCGGCCGAACCTCCGCCGTCCGGGACGGTAACGATTTCCAGCAAGGCGGTTGCCCTGGGTATTGGCGTGAGCTGGGGTGACGGCACGCTGAAGTTTGGCGGCAAGACGTACCCATTTTCGGTCGAGGGTCTGAGCGTCGCCGACCTCGGCGTATCGAGCGTCACGTCAAGCGGCGAAGTCTTCAATCTGAAGAACGTCGCTGATTTCAGTGGCAATTTCGTCGCGGGCGAAGCGGGCATTGCCATCGCCGGCGGTCCGACCGACCAGATCCTGAAAAACCAGAACGGCGTCGTTCTGCGCCTGCATGGAACCCAGTCGGGTGCCCGTCTGACGCTGGCTGCCCAGGGCGTCAAGCTGACGCTCAAGAAGTAAACCTTCGCGGCGGGTGGCGAAAGACCGCCCGCAATCGATACCGGAGTGAGCTTGCTCCGGGCCGCGGCAGCATGCGGCCAATGCATACGCATTATTGCGGCCTCAGGATCTGCTCTCTGAGGCCGCTTTTGCATTCCCGCCTGACATGAGGCGACGCGTCAGTCAATCCGGAGTTCAGGCGCTCGATGGCCCGCAAGAAGAAAATCCCGCAACCGCCGGACGATCTGCCGCAAAAAACCGCGACGGAACCGCCGACCAGCGCTGCGCCGGCGCCGGACCCGGGGCCCGTTCGCGCGGATCGCCGGTATTGGGCGGCGGCCGCGGCACTGCTGGTCGTGGCCGCCGTCGCCGCGGCCCTGATCCATTTCGACGTGCCAGGCACGAAATCGCGCGCGGTTTCTGGCGCGCCGCCGGGTGCCGTGGCTGGCTACGTAGGCGGCCCGGTCTGCGCCGAATGCCACGCCAAGCAACAGGCGGCGTGGCATGGTTCCGATCACGACCTGGCGATGCAGGTGGCAGGAGAAGCTTCGGTCCTCGGCGATTTCTCCAACGCCAAGTTTCGCTATGCCGGGACGACGTCCACCTTTACCCGACATGACGGCAAGTATTTCGTCAACACGGACGGGCCCGACGGCAAGCTGCACGACTACGAAATCAAGTACACGTTTGGCGTCCATCCGCTGCAGCAATACCTGGTCGAACTCCCCGGAGGGCGCATGCAGGCGCTGTCCATCGCCTGGGATTCGCGCGCGAAGGCGCAAGGCGGCCAGCGCTGGTTCCACCTGTATCCGGGGCAGAACATCAAGGCGGGCGATTGGCTGCACTGGACGTCGGGTGGCCAGAACTGGAATTTCACCTGCGCGGAATGCCATTCGACCAATTTGCGCAAGAATTTCGACGCGCAATCCGGAACCTTCAACACCACATGGTCGGAACTGGACGTTTCCTGCGAGGCGTGTCACGGCCCCGGTTCGAATCACGTGAACTGGGCCAGGAAGGGACCCGATTGGCGCGCTTTCGATGCCGACAAGGGATTGGCGCTCGCGCTCGACGAGCGACACGGCGTGACCTGGACGCCCGTGCCGGGAACCGGCAATGCGCGGCGCAGCGTGCCGCGCCATACTGTGCGCGAGATCGAGATGTGCGCGCGCTGCCACGGGCGCGCTGCGCGTATGACCGACGACTACGTGCACGGCAAGTCGCCGCTCGATAGCCATCGGCTGGCGCTCCTCGATGACGGCCTCTACTGGAACGACGGCCAGATGCGCGACGAGGTCTACAACTGGGGCTCGTTCGTGCAGAGCAAGATGTATGCAAGCGGCGTCACTTGCTCGGATTGCCACGAACCGCATTCGCTCAAGCTGCGCGAGCCCGGCAATGCGGTGTGCACGCAATGCCATCAGTCGGCGAAATTCGACGATGCGACGCATACGCATCACGCGCCCGATACGCCAGGCAGCGCGTGCGCGGCGTGCCACATGCCGACGACGACCTACATGCTGATCGATCCGCGCCACGACCATTCGCTGCGCATTCCCCGGCCGGACATCTCGGCCAGGCTTCACGTCCCCAACGCATGCAACAACTGCCACCGCAAGCAGTCGCCGCAGTGGGCGGCAGCGGCCATCGAGAAGTGGACGGGTGGCAAGCCGCCCACGAGTTTCCAGCGCTTCGCAGACGCGCTGCATGCCGGTTCCATCGGTGGGCCAGGCGCGCGAGGCGCGCTGCTCACCGTCATCGACGACAAGTCACAGCCGGCCATCGCCCGTGCCAGCGCCATCGCCCGACTTGGGCACTTGCTTACGCCGGTAACGACCGATGCGGTGACGCGAGCGTTGAACGATCCGGACGACGTGGTTCGCCTGGCAGCCGTCGAGGCCCTTGGCGGATCCGAAGTTGCCACCAGGCAACGCTATCTGGCGCGGATGCTCGACGACCCGGTCCGTGCGGTAAGGATCGAGGCAGCGCGCGCGCTGGCCGGGGCGCCGGAACAAAGCCTGACGGCAGACCAGCGACCCGCGTTCGACAAGGCGCTCGCCGAATACATCGCAACGCAAACGTACAACGCGGACCGACCCGAGGGGCGGATGAATCTCGGCAACTTGTACGTGCTGCGCCGCGATGTCGGCGCCGCGATCGCCGAATACCGCAAGGCGATCGAAATCGATCCCACCTTCGTCGCCGCGTATGTGAACCTGGCTGACCTGTATCGCGCCGGAGCCGCAGAAGGCGAAGCGGAGAAGACACTGCGCGAAGGCATGGCCCACAGTCCGCGGGACGCGACGCTTCATCACACGCTGGGACTGGTGCTGACCCGCCAGAAGCGCGGCGCCGAGGCCCTGCAGGAATTCCGGACTGCCGCAACGCTCGCGCCGGCGAGCGGTCGTTATGCATACGTGTACGGGGTTGCGCTGAACTCCAGCGGCAGGTCAGCGGAGGCCATCAAGGTGCTGAACGCCGCGCTGCTGCGCCAGCCTTACGATCGCGACATCCTCTCCGGCCTTGCCTATTTCAATGCCCAGGCAGGCAAACGTGACGTGGCCATGGGATACGTCAGGCAATTGCGCGAACTGGATCCTGAGAACACGGATTACGAGCAGCTCGCCGGGCAGATTCAGGGCACGCCGGGTCGCCGCTAGAGGCGGCCCCGCGTGGCCCCACGCCTGGTAGATCGTCAGCGGCGCCCACCACCGCGGAATCCGCCGCCACCGAAGCCCCCGCCACCGAAGCCCCCGCCGCCGAAGCGGTCGCCGCCCCAACCACCGCCCCCACCGAAGCGGTCGCCGCCGCCAAAGCCACCGCTGCCGCCGAATGAGCGGTCGCCACCACCCCAGCCGCCGCCTCCGCCGCCCGAAAATCCGCCGAGGCGGTCGTCGCCGGTGCTGCGGGCCTGCGACTCGCGATCGGCCCACGAATTGTCGCCGCCCGCATTGCTCCAGCCACTGGAGGAATGTTGCTGCCAGCCATCGCCCGTGTTCTTGTACACGTTGCCGTTGACGTCGGCGTAGTGATTGCCGTTCATGCTGGCGGTGCCCCAGGTGTTGGTCTTGCCGGTAGCGGCATTGGTGGTCGTGCCGCCGCCGACGTGCGCGTCGCCGTTGGGGCCAGCGGTCGATGCGCCCGCGCGATTGTAGGTACTTCCGCCCGCGCCGGTGGCCGAGGTGGCATTGGCCGTGGAACGTTGGCCGGAGTATTCGTTGGTGTTGGCGACGTGGCCGGTCGTCGCGGAGCCGCCTGCGGCTCCATTGGCGGTGCGGTCGTAGCCCCGCGTGTAGTTGCCAGTGTTGGCGTTGTATTGCTTGCCGGCGTTGTAGCTGCCCGACGTACCCGTGCGGTTGTTGTAGTAACTGCCGCTGGCGGTAGTGCCCGCGACGCCGCCGCCGGCATACCAGGAGCGCGTGCCGGAGTAGGTGGTATTGCCCCAATGGCCGTAGACATTGGCGCTCGCCGACGCGCAGCACGGATAGCCGCCCCAATAACCGGGGTGGTAGTAGGCCCCGCCCCAATACGGTTCGGTCCAGGCGGCGGTCGCAAGGCCCAGCGCAAAGCCATACGTGAAGCCGACGTAGGGGTTGTAGACCGGCATGGCCGCGACACCATAGGTGTAGGGCGGTGCGTACCAAACCGATCCCACCCAGGGCGAGTACGCATAGCCGGTGCCGTAGACGACGGTTCCGTACGGCGACACGACGGTGCCGAGATAGCCGGGCGTATAGCCGACGTAGACGACCGTGGGCGTCGCCTCATAGATGCGCACGTAGGTTACGTAGTAGATCGGCGACGACGGCGGAATCGTATAGATTGCCGCCGGGACCGACGTGGCGACCGACCATGGCCCCGTGAGTTGCGTCGCCGTGAACCAGACGCCTGCTGTCACGGCGTAATAGGCGTTCGGGGACACCTGGATGATCGGTACCGATGAATTGCTGATGTAGGACAGCGCCGTTCCCTGGATCGGAGAATATTTCGGTGCGCCATCCAGGTTGGGCGTGAACGTCGGCCCGTTCTTGAGCGGCACGGTCGCGGTCTGCGGAATCGAATTGGCAATGAGTGCGGCTTGCGCCTCCGGCGTGCCGGCGACGGTCGGTAGCACTGCAGCGGCCAGGGAGGTCTTGGGAATCATCGCAAACCCGCGGGGCAGCGAATTGTTTGGAACGAATGTCCACGGGCCGGTCATCGCCGTGGCGGTGAACCAGCGGCCCGCCAGCAGTGCGTAGTAGCCGTTGTTGGTGGTGTCGATCAGCACGTCCGATGTGGTGTTCGACGCCCATAGGAGCGACGTTCCCACGATGGGCACGAAGTCCGGCTGGCCCTTGAACACGATGAGCTCGGTGGGCACCTGGCTCGTGTAGATCGTCGGCACGCCGTTGGCGAGCGACGGCTTGGGGTTGGCCTTGGGACCGCCGTCGAGCAGGTCGACCGTGCCGGCCTTGGACAACGACTGGGCGATGTCACCGGCGACTTTCTTGGCAAAGGGCCCCAGCGTGGCGGGGGTCCATGGCCCCGCCAAGGAATCTGCCGTCAGCCATCCGTCATAGACGTGGATGTAGAAGCTGTCGCCCAAGCCGCCTTTCAGAATGAGCGCGCGCGTATTGAGCACGCGCTGGACACGGTCGTGTCCCGGCACCGGCGTCATCACGGGAGCGCCATCGATCGGTACCAGGATCGCCGGCGAATTACTGACCAGCACGCGCGGCGGAGAATTGTTGACCGCGACGGCCGCGGGCTTGATGCCGGCGACCGCGAGCGAAGCTTCGAGGCGGTCCAGCGACATGCTGCGAACGCCGGCGGTCAACTGCTTCTGCAACTCACCGGCGTAGGCCGCGCCGCGATTGGGCAGCGTCGGGAAGTCGGTCTTGATGATCGTCAAGTTCTCGAACACCACCGTCCGCATGACCTTGTCCACCTGTGTGCGCGCAGTGACGACGACCACGCCGAATGTCTCCTCCTTGGCGCCGGTCGGCTTGATGGCGAGCGCACTCCGGAACTCGATCTGGTTGTCGACCCACTTGTTGATCTGCGGCTGGTAAACCAGTACCGCCGCATCGGGCAGGCTCACCTCGCGGGGCCAGGAGAAGGCCGGGAGTTGCGTCGATG
The DNA here is from genome assembly GCA_963819965.1 of uncultured beta proteobacterium. Classification (GTDB taxonomy): domain Bacteria; phylum Pseudomonadota; class Gammaproteobacteria; order Burkholderiales; family Casimicrobiaceae; genus VBCG01. The sequence goes on along the minus strand of CAWFYA010000002.1, from coordinate 812,386 downwards.
CCGGCGTGGCGGCGGGCGCCTGGCCCCACACCGCAAACGACGCGCAGGCTAGCGTGAGTGACAGGAATAGCGGGCGGAACGCGGCCGCGATGTTCATGGTTTTTCCTCAGCGAATCTCGGTTCGGCCGCCGGCCGCAAAGCAGCCCGAGCCATCTTCGGGACAGATGACGAGGTACGTCGCGCGCTGTCCACAGCCGGCCACGCCGATCGTGTATTCCGCTCGCACCGTGCCACCGAAGCGGGGATTCATGATTACCGGTTGCACTTCTTCGCGCGAGATCAGCTGTCCGGTTGCGGCTGGACAGTTCATCTCGAACTGTCCCCGGCGGGTGGCAACGGAGACCGCCTGCGGCTGCAGGCCGTCCATGATCTGCGCGGTGGACTGGCAACCGAGCGCCGTGGCGGCCGCGATCAGGGCGAGTAGCGTTGTGCGAAGCGACATGGACATGGTTCTCCCGAAGTTGGTTGGGGCGAAGGCGGAATATTTCCCGGCCGCAATGCTGCTGTCGCAAAGCGACTACCGGCGTGCCCGACAGGCTGTGCGCCGGATTTTAACGCCGCCGGCGCATTTTTGCAGCCGGAGTTGCACGCAGGCTCAGGTGGGCGGGCGTGAAAGTTCGAACCCGGCGTCCCGGGTATTACACCGATCGCGCGTCCGCGCGTATAGTCGGCGCGGTCGGCCACATCCGGAACGCGGTTCGGGACGACGAGCGGCGCATTGCGGGCGTCGACGGAGGAAATTTCCATGCTGGGCCTGATGCAGGATCGGCCGTTGCTCATCTCGTCGCTGATCGAGCACGCCAATACGTTTCACCGGGATGCGCAGATCGTGTCGCGTACGGTGGAGGGTCCGATCCATCGTTGCACCTACGGCGACATCCATCGACGCGCCAAGCAGATGGCCAACGCGCTCGCTGCACTTGGCGCCGCGTCAGGCGACCGGGTGGCCACGCTCGCCTGGAACGGCTACCGCCACCTCGAGTTGTACTACGGCGTGTCCGGCATGGGCGCAGTGCTGCACACCATCAATCCTCGCCTGTTCCCGGAACAGATCGCCTACATCGTCAATCATGCCGAAGACCGGTACCTGTTCTTCGACCTGACCTTTGCACCGCTGATCGAGAAGCTGGGCCCGTTGATGACGTCGGTCAGGGGTTTCGTGGCGATGACGGATCGCGCGCACATGCCGGCGCTTGCCGTGCCCAATCTGCTCTGCTACGAGGAGCTGGTCGGTGCGCAGGACAGCGATTTCGACTGGCCGGAATTCGACGAGAACACCGCATCGTCGCTGTGCTACACGTCCGGCACCACCGGCAATCCCAAAGGCGTGCTGTTTTCGCACCGCTCGACCGTGCTGCACACCTACGGCGCCTGCGCGGCCGACAGCCTGGGTATCTCGGCATCCGAAACGCTTCTGCTGGTGGTGCCGATGTTCCATGTCAATGCCTGGGGCATGCCCTACGCCGGTGCAATGTCCGGCGCGAAGCTCGTGTTGCCGGGGCCCGGGTTGGATGGCAAGAGCGTCTACTCGTTGTTGCGCGACGAGCAAGTGACGATGGCGCTCGGCGTTCCCACCGTCTGGCTCATGTTGCTGCAGCACGTCGAGAGTGCCGGACTGGACCCGAAGCTTGAACTCGCCCTTCGCCGCGTGGTGATCGGCGGATCGGCGGCGCCGCGCGCCATGAGCAAGAAATTCGCGACCCTGTTCGGTGCATTCGTCTTGCATGCCTGGGGCATGACGGAAATGTCGCCGCTGGGCACGGTGTGTAACCTCCTTGGCAAGCATCATGGCTGCACGCTGGAGCAACGCCTCGACGTGCAGGGAAAGCAGGGCCGCCCCATCTTCGGCGTCGAAATGCGGATCACGGACGATGAGGGCCGCGTGCTGCCGCACGATGGCAAGGCCGAAGGTCATTTGCTGGTGCGCGGCCCGTGGATCACCAAAGGCTACTTCAAGGGAGAGGGCGGCGAGATTCTCGATGCGGCGGGCTTTTTTGATACAGGCGACATTGCGACCATCGACGCCGACGGCTACATGCAGATCACCGATCGCTCGAAGGACATCATCAAATCGGGCGGCGAGTGGATTTCCTCGATCGAACTCGAGAACGCCGCGATGGGGCATCCGGGCATCGCCGAAGCTGCGGTAGTCGGCGTCGCCCATCCCAAGTGGCAGGAGCGACCGCTGCTAGTGGTGGTGAAGAAGGCGGGCAGCGACCTGACGCGTGAGGAGGTGCTGCAGTACCTCGAGGAACGCGTGGCCAGGTGGTGGCTTCCGGACGATGTCGCCTTTGTCGCCGAGTTGCCGCACACGGCCACGGGCAAGCTTCTGAAGATGACGCTGCGCGAAATGTTCAAGGACTACCGGCTACCCACGGCGTAGTGTCGTTACGCAGCGGCCCCCTGGCAGGCGCCACTGTGGGCGATAATGCAGCATAAGCTTTCGGCGCGCGGGCGGCGTCCGGGGCAAACGACAACCAAGCGAGCGGAGGGAACCATGGCAGATGCGACAAAGCCGGAGCTTCACAAGGCAGGCGGATGGGTCATTGTCTGGGGTGTGTGCCTCATCGTCGCGGGCGTCGTCGCCATCGTCGAGCCCACGGTGGCGGCGATCGCGACCGCCTTGCTGCTGGCATGGCTGTTCGTGTTCGCCGGCGTCGTGGAACTGGTCTACGCGTACCAGCAGCGCGCGCATGAAGGTCTGGCGTGGAAAATCATATCGGGCCTGGCGCTGCTGGCGCTCGGCGTCTACATGCTCGCGTTTCCGATCGCCTCGCTCGCCACGCTGACATTGCTGATCGGTGTGTTTCTTGCGGCCAGTGGTATCAGCAGCGTGCTGCTCGCCTTCAGGCTGCGGCCCAAGGGGGGCTGGGGTTGGGTGCTGTTCGACGGCATCCTTTCCCTGGTGATTGCGATAATGATCATGTCGGGCTGGCCGCAGAATTCGATCGAATTCGTCGGCATTCTCGTCGGCTTCTGCCTCATTTCGGGCGGAATATGGCGGATCATGCTCGGCCGCGCGCTGCGATCGGCATAGGAAGCGGTCGGTGTCACCGCGGCCGCCCACGGCGGTCGCGCGGTGATTGTCACGGAAGTCAGAGCTTGGGCATTCAGGCGTCGTATTTGAATGACAGCGAGACCCGCGCCCGGTAGGCGACGACCTTGCCGCCTTCGACTTTCATGTCGAGCTTGGTGACCTCCGCCACGCGCAGGTCGCGCAGCGACTTGGCGGCGGTCTCGACGGCGTTCTTGGCAGCGGCCTCCCACGAGTCCTTGCTGGTGCCGATGATTTCGGTGACGCGGTAGACGCCGGGTGCGCTAGATTTCTTGGCCATGCGATTTCCTCCACGGATTGGTGAGGCTATTGGTCTTGCTTGTGCCTCGGATGCCCATCATAGAGGAATTTGCACGCGGAATTCAAATTCCGCGACGCCGGTCAAAAGAGCTGCGCGGCGTCCCTCTCTCCCTGCGCACGCAAGTCGTCCAGCGACAGACTCATCGTCAATGCCTGCGGATCGATCTTCACGTGGATCAGTGACGGGCCGGTTGCCGCCAGGGCACGTGCAAACGCCGGCATGAATTCCGCGGTTTGCACCACGGTTTCTCCCGCTGCGCCATAGGCTCTGGCGAGCGCGGCGAAATCGGGGTTGCGCAAATCCGTTCCCGACACGCGCCCAGGATAGGTCTTCTCCTGATGCATGCGGATCGTCCCGTACATGCCGTTGTCGATGACGACAAAGATCACGGCAAGACCGTATTGGACCGCAGTGGCGAGTTCCTGGCCGTTCATGAGGAAGCAGCCGTCGCCATTCCAGGACAAGACGACGCGGCCGGGATAGGCGGCCTTGGCCGCGATGGCCGCCGGAACGCCATAACCCATGGCGCCCGAATAAGGCGCGAGCTGCGTGCGATAACTTCGATAGCGATAGAGTCGATGCATCCACGTCGAGTAATTGCCAGCGCCGTTGGTGACGACAGCGTCTTCGGGCAGATTCGCGTCGAGCCACTGGGCAATTCGCCATAGGTCCACGGCGCCAGGCACCGGCCGCGGCTTCTGCCAGTCCTCGTAGTCGGTTCGGGCGCCTTGCGTTGCCGCGACGCGCGTGGAGGTGGCGGGCATGGGCAGCGAAGCCAGCGCGTCGACAAATGCACCCGGCGTCGCCGCGATGGCGAGCGCGGGCTGATAAACGCGGCCCAGTTCATCTGCGCCCGGATGCACGTGGATCAGCGACTGCAAAGGCGTCGGCGCATCGATCAGCGTGTAGCCGGACGTGGTCATTTCTCCCAGACGCTCACCGATCACAAGCAGGACATCCGCATCGCGCACGCGCGCGGCGAGTTTCGGGTTGATGCCGATGCCGACGTCGCCGGCGTAATTGGGATGGCGGTTGTCGAAGATATCCTGGTGTCGGAACGCGCAGGCAACGGGAAGGCCCGAGCTTTCGGCGAAATGACGCAGGCGGGCGCAGGCGTCGCGGTCCCATCGGCTGCCGCCGACGATCACCAGCGGTCGCACCGCTTGTACCAGCATGGCATGGGCTGCGGCGACCTGCCTGACGTCGGGCGCGGCGGCGACGGCATCGACCCGCGCCACATCCGCACATTCCGCTTTCGCCGTGAGCATGTCTTCGGGCAGTGCCAGCACGACCGGCCCCGGTCTACCGGACATGGCGATCCGGTAGGCATGGGCCAGGTATTCGGGAATGCGCTCAGCGCGATCGATCTGCGCCGACCATTTGGCCACGCCGCCAAACATCCTGCGGTAATCGATTTCCTGGAATGCCTCGCGGTCGACCATATCGCCGCCCACCTGGCCGACGAACGCGATCATCGGCGTCGAGTCCTGGGCCGCCGTATGGATGCCGATCGCGGCATTCGTCGCGCCAGGGCCGCGTGTCACGAACGCAAGTCCCGGGCGGCCGGAGAGCTTGCCATGGGCCTCCGCCATGTAGGCAGCGCCGCCCTCCTGTCGGCAGACCAGGAAGCGAAAACGATCGCGCACGCCGTACATGGCATCCAGTACCGCGAGGTAACTCTCGCCGGGAACGCCGAAGGCAAGGTCGGCACCCTGTGCGAGCAATCCGGCGACGAGGATCTCGCCGCCCGTACGGAGGGTCATGGCAGGTTTGGACGCGGCCCGGCGGGTTCCGGGCGCAATGCGTTGGTTGGGTTCATGAGATTCTACGCGACGGGCAGCGGTGGCTCTCCTATAATCGCCGGCAGCGCGTCACTCAAACTTCGCATGCCTACCTACGATACCATCCACGACGCATCGCTGTTCGCCGCGGTCGGACTGCTGCTGGCCATCATAGCGATGCGGCGCGCCCGTGCCTTCCGCAAGGGCATGGTGACGATGGTGATCCTGATGGCGCTCAGCGTGCTGGCGCTGTTGGCACTGTCCTGGTATGGCGGGGCCATCGAGGGCCGGATGCTGGTGACGGTGCTGGGCGAGCTCGCCCTGCTGGTGCTCGCCTTCGCGCTCATTCGCATCTGCGTCATTTTCGTGTTCGAGGTCATCCTTTTCCAGCTCTCGGTGCCGCGGATGATGGCGGACGTGCTGCTGGTGGTCACGCTGATCGTGTACGCGATCTACCGCCTGAACGTGGTCGGCGTCAATCTTGCCAGCCTCATCACCACGTCGGCGGTGCTGACGGGTGTCATCGCCTTTTCGATGCAGGAAATGCTGGGCAATCTCTGGGGAGGGATAGCCCTGCAGGCGGACAACACCTGCCGGATCGGCGATTGGGTGCGAGTTGACGGCGTGGTGGGTCAGATCATCGGCATTCGCTGGCGCTGCCTCGCCGTGGCCACGAACGACGGGGAAACGGTCATGATGCCGAATGCCCAGCTCGTGAAAGGGCGAGTGACGGTGCTGGCGCGCCGGGGCGACATGAAAGTGCCGTGGCGGCGCCCGGTCGAATTCCACGTGGAATACGACGTGCCGCCGTCTCGCGTGATCGCCGTGGTCGAGGCGGCGCTCGCCCGCGCCGAGATACCCAATGTTGCCGTCGAGCCGCATCCCGTATGCACATGCAAGTCGTTCGACGACAGCTCCATTGATTACGTCGTGCTGTATTGGCTGAACGACCCGTTCAAGGACCTGGTCACGGATTCACAGATACGCGCGCACGTCTACGCAACGCTGGCGCGGCACCATATGGTCATGCCGCTGCCGCAACGCGTGCTGCTCACGCCGGATGCCGTGGTCGCGCATGGGCAAACCGCCGATGCCAAGCGGTTGGCGAGCCGATTGGACGTGCTGTCCCGCCTGAGCCTCTTCGCCGCGCTGACCGACGGCGAGCGCCGCGCGCTCACCGCGGAATTGAGCGACGCGCCCTATGTGGACGGGGACGTGATCTCGCGCGAGGGTGACGTGTCGGATTCGCTGTTCATCCTGGCGGCGGGAACCGTGGAGATCCTGCGTGGAACCTCCGACGGGTCGGGCCAGCGCGCGCGGCTCGCCGAGTCGACGGCGCCCAATCACTTCGGTGAACTGGGCCTGCTGACCGGGAAGGCGCGCTCGGCAACCGTCGTCGCGCGCGGCGACGTCCTGTGCTACCGCCTCGAGAAGCGCGGATTCGACGCCATTCTCAAGGCGCGACCGGAAATTGCCGAACCGCTGTCGCAGGTACTCGCCGCACGGGAGGCAGCCAACGACGCGACGCTGCAGGCGATGGACGAAGCGGCGCGGCGCAAGAAAGCATCGGGAACGGCCGGCGAATTGTTGCGCAAGATCCGGCTCTTCTTCGACTTGACGCCCTAGCCGTTCCGGGCGCGTCGCCGGGTTCAGCGGCCGTTGACGATATCCTCGCGCTTGACCGTGAAGACGCAATCCTCGGCGTTCTGCGTGGCCAGCCAGACAAAAGGAAGACGGGGGAAAGCCGCTTCCGCGGCGGCGCGGTTACGACCCAGTTCGACCACCAACGTTCCGCCGGGGTTGAGGAAGCGCGGCGCTTCCTTGATGATCGTGCGCACCGCGTCAAGCCCGTCATCGCCTCCGGCCAGCGCCAGTTTCGGCTCGTGCCGGTACTCGACCGGCAACTCGTCCATCGCCATGGCGGTCACGTAGGGCGGATTGCTGATGATGAGGTCATAGGACTTTTCGGGCAGGTTGGCGAAGAGGTCCGATCGAATGAGGTTGATGCGATCCGCCAGCGCGTAGTCGCTGACGTTGCGTTGCGCCACCGCCAGCGCCGCTGAAGAAATGTCCACCGCGTCGACATCCGCTTCGGGATACGCGTGTGCCAGCAGGATCGCCAGGCAGCCGGAACCGGTGCACATGTCGAGTGCGGTTTCGACGCGTTGCGCGGGACCCACGAGCGATTCCAGGCCACCCGGCATCAGTTCGGCGATGTACGAACGCGGGATCAGCACGCGCTCGTCCACGTAGAAACGAAAGTCTCCCAGCCATGCCTCGTGCGTGAGGTATGCGGCGGGAACGCGTTCGTCGATTCTCCGTGCAAACAGCTGGCCGAGCGTGGCGCGCTCGGCTTGCGTCAGCCTGGCGTCGAGAAACGGCTCCAGACGATCGAGCGGAAGGTGAAGCGCGTGCAACAGCAAATACGCGGCTTCGTCGTAGGCGTCGTCGCTGCCGTGGCCGAAATGCAGCTTCGCCTCGCCGAAGCGCGACACCGACCAGCGCAGCCAGTCGCGAAGCGTCTCCAGTTCGCCCGAGGGCACGGAACTCATGACAGCAGGCGGCTCAGGATGCCGCGATAGATGTCGGCGAGCGGCTCAAGGTCCGCGACGCGCACCCGTTCATTCAGCTTGTGGATCGTCGCGTTCACCGGCCCCAACTCGATCACTTCGTCGCAGATGTCGGCAATGAACCGGCCGTCCGAGGTACCGCCGGTGCAGGAGAGTTCCGGCACAAGGCCCGTAATTTCGCGAATCGCTGCCGCGGTGACCTCGGCCAGCCTGCCGCGGGGAGTGAGGAACGGCTTGCCCCACCCCGTCCACGCCAGCGCGTAGTCCAGTGCGTGCCCGCGCAGCACGTTCTCGAAGCGCTCCTGCAGCGACTCGCGCGTCGACGCCGTGGAATAGCGGAAATTGAACTGCACGTCGAGCTTTCCCGGAATGACATTGTTGGCACCCGTGCCGGCGTGGATGTTGGAGCACTGCCATGTGGTCGGCGGGAAATATTCGTTGCCCGCGTCCCATTGCGTGGCGGCCAGGTCGGCGAGGACGGGGGCGGCAAGATGGATGGGATTGCGGGCGAGATGCGGATAGGCGATATGTCCCTGCACCCCTTTCACGGTCAGAGTTCCCGAAAGCGTGCCGCGCCGACCATTCTTGATCATGTCGCCCAGGTTGTCGACGGAGGAGGGCTCGCCAACCACGCAGTAGTCTATTCTCTCGCCCGATGCAGCCAGACGCTCCACGACACGCGCGGTTCCGTCGACGGACGGGCCCTCTTCGTCGGACGTGATGAGCAGCGCAATGGAGCCTTGGGCGTCGGGATGCGCAGCAAGATGGGTTTCGATGGCGGTGACGAAGGCGGCGATGGAGCTCTTCATGTCGGCCGCACCACGGCCATACAGGTAGCCGTCGCGCACTGTCGGCGCAAACGGGTCGGACAGCCATTCGCCAAGGGGGCCCGTAGGGACCACGTCGGTATGCCCGGCAAAGCAGACCAGCGGTCGCGCGGTACCGCGGCGCGCCCACAGGTTGGTGACGCCATTGACGACCAGCGTTTCGCAGTGAAAGCCGAGTGGCTTCAGGCGATCGGCGAGCAGCGCCTGGCATCCGGCGTCCTCCGGCGTGACCGAACGCAGCGCGATCAGTTCGCAGGCGAGAGAAAGTGTCGGATGCGCGGCGGTGTCCATGCCGCGAATGTTAGCAAAAAGAGTCGTCAGGCTCGCAATTCCGCCGGCTGGCGAGAAATGCGGGGCCGGCGCTCTTTTCAGTGCGCCTGGTCGAGCAGTTCCGTGTTGATGGTCATCGTCGCGAAATCCGCGCCGACTCGCCGCTGCTCCGTCTTGGGATCGGCTTCCATCGCGTCCACGCGCGACGACGGGCTGTTCTGGTTGATCTGCCAGGCCAGGTTGGTGGGCGAATCGGAGCCGCTCATCGCCTCGTCGTAGGTGATGACCCCGTCGAGATACAGACGGCACAATGCCTGCTCGAACGTCTGCGAGCCCGGATAGAGCGACTGCTCCATCGCCTCCTTGATCTGCGCGAACTCGCCGTTCTTGATGAGGTCGGCGATCAGTGAGGTGTTGAGCAGGATTTCGACCGCGGGCTGCTGTTCGCCCTCGTGGTTGCGCACCAGGCGCTGCGAGACGATGGCGCGCAGCCCGATCGACAAGTCGGATAGGACCGCCGCGCGGGCCTCGTGCGGGAACAGGTTGATGATCCGCGACAGCGCATGGTAGCTGTTGTTGGCGTGGATCGTGGACAGGCAGAGGTGACCGGTCAGCGTATGCAGCAGCGCCTGCTGCATCGTCTCCTTGTCGCGGATTTCGCCGATCATGATGAGGTCGGGTGCCTCGCGCAGCGCGTTCTGCAACGCATGCATGTAGTTCACCGTGTCGACGCCGATCTCGCGCTGATTGATCACGCTTTGCTTGTGCTCGAACAGGTATTCGATCGGATCCTCGACGGTCAGGATGTGCCCGGACCGGTTGGCGTTGCGGTAGTCGATCATCGCCGCCAGCGTCGTCGACTTGCCTGAACCCGTGGCGCCGGCCACCAGCACCATACCGCGCTTCTCCATGATGAGGTTGAGCAGCACCGGCGGCAGCTTGAGCATTTCGTAGGGCGGGACATTGCTCCGCACATAGCGGATGACGAGCGAGATGGTCCCGCGCTGCCTGAAGATGTTGACCCGGAAGTTGCCCACGCTGCGATCGAGGTGGGACAGGTTCATCTCCATTTCGTTTTCGAACTCGCGCGCCTGTTCCTTGGTCATCAGTTCGTAGGCAATGCGACGCACCGTCTCGATGTCCATCGGCTGCGTCGAGACCGGCGCGACGACGCCGTTGACCTTCATGTTGATCGGCGCACCGCAGGAGATGAACAGGTCCGATGCCTGCTTTTCGGCCATCAGCTTGAATAGTCGGTCGAGATACATGGTTGCGAGCCTCGAAAGATACAATGGAAGCCAACACGCCTTAAGCGCGCGGCGATCGCTATGATAATGTCATGATTCGACGCCGGTTTCCAGCACGGCAGCCAACGTCCGTTCACGACGATCTTTGCAACATGTCCAACCCATTTCTCCTGCGGCCGGGCATTTAGCCGTTGGATTCAACAGGTTAAGCAATTTCCATGCTCGCAATCATCGGTGGCACGGGCCTCACCCGCCTGTCGACGCTTCAGGTCGCGCATCGCGAAGTGGTCCGCACGCCTTATGGCGACCCGTCGTCGCCGCTGCTTTTCGGACAGATCGCCGGCCACGATGCGGTATTCCTGGCCCGACATGGGTACGGCCACACCATCCCGCCGCACCGGGTAAATTACCGCGCCAACCTGTCGGCGCTGCAGCAGCGTGGCGCGAGGGCGGTCATCGCGGTGGCGTCCGTCGGCGCCATCGCGGCCCACCAGCCCGGTGACCTGGTGCTGCCCCATTCCCTCATCGATTACACGTCGGGGAGGGCGTCGACGTATTTCGACGGGGGCGACCGGAACGTCGTGCACGTCGATTTCACCCACCCCTATGCGCCGGAACTGCGCGCGGCCTGCCTGGCCGCGGCAGGGGCAGCGGGCATCGCGCTGCAGGATGGCGGCGTCTACGGCGCGGTCAACGGTCCCCGGCTCGAAACGGCGGCAGAGATCGACCGCATGGAACGCGAAGGCGCGACAGTGGTCGGCATGACCGGAATGCCCGAAGCGGTGCTTGCGCGCGAACTGGGCCTGCCGTATGTCTCAATCTGCGTCATCGTCAATCACGCGGCAGGTCGCGGCGACAGCGCGCGGCAAATCTCCATGGACGGCATCAACGTGGTGCTTGAATCTGCCATGGACAAGGTGCGCACGCTGCTTGACCACGTGTTGCCGCGGGCGGCGCGGGTGGAACCATGATTCGCGAGGTCTTGCGAATGGGTGATCCGCGTCTCTGGGAGCGTTCGGCGGAAGTCACGCGCTTCGGAACGCCGGAGCTTGCGATGCTCCTGGAGGACATGCGCGACACGATGCGCGCGTTGAATGGCGCAGGTTTGGCCGCACCGCAAGTCGGCGTCCCGTTGCGTGTGGTCATTTTCGGCATGGAGCGCAATGCGCGCTATCCCGACGCGGACCCGGTGCCGTACACGGAGCTCGTCAATCCGGTGCTGACGCCATTGTCGGACGACGTCGAGGATGGTTGGGAAGGCTGCCTGTCGGTGCCGGGCTTTCGCGGGGTCGTACCGCGCTGGACGCGACTCCGCTACGCGGGTTTCGATCCGCAGGGACGCGCGATCGAGCGCGAGTGCGCGGACTTCCATGCCCGCGTCGTTCAGCACGAATGCGACCATCTCGACGGGATTCTCTATCCGATGCGCATCACCGACATGCGGCAATTCGGATTCACCGACGTGCTGTTTCCGGACATGGCTGGCGTCGACCCCGACGAATAGTTGCTGCAGCGCGGCGCCAAGGCCGCTAGAGGCGCAGGTCCTCGAACAGCGCCGTTTCCAGGCGCAGCAGCGCCTGCTCGTCATGCAGCCGCGCGCCATCGATGAGGAACACGTCCTCGGCGCGTTCGCCCAGCGTGTTGATCTTGGCGCTGACCACGTTGATGTTGGCGCGCGCAAGCGTATAGGCAATCTTGGCCAGCAGTCCGGGCCGGTCGCCTGCCATCACTTCGAGAATGTAATGCGTGCCCTTGTCGTCCGGAAAGATCTGCACTTCGGGCGTGAGCGGAAAGTGCTTGAGTTGCCGGGAAATGCGGCCTTCCGTCGGCGCCTCGAGCGGCAGCTGCTCGACCAGCAGTCGGGAAAGTTCGAATTCGATGTACTGGATGGTGTCGCGGTAGGACGCATTCGGGTTGGCCGGATCGAGCACCGCAAAGGTGTCGAGGGCGTAGCCGGCGCGCGTGGTATGGACTCGGGCCTCGAGAATCGTCAGGCCGCAGCGGCCGAAGAAGCCGCAGATGCGCGCGAACAGGTCCTTTTGATCGGGCAGGTAGACCAGCACCTGTAGGCCGGTGCCGTCGCGGGCGAGGCGGGCCTTGACGACGGGCGCAGCCGGGGCAACCCGCCAGTAGAGGTGCCGCGCGTGCCACGCGATTTCCTCCGCGGTGTGGCGCTGGAAGTAGGGCGTGTCCAGGTGCTTCCAGAGGCCACTCTCGGCACCGTCCGGCACCGCGTACAACCGCAGCAGGCGGCGCGCATCCTCGCGTCGCGCCTCGATGCTGTCCATGATCGTGCGCGTCGGCGCTTCGCCGGACAACGCCGCCCGCGCGCCGTGGTACAGGTCCTCCAGCAGCTTGGCCTTCCAGGCGTTCCACACCTTGGGACTCGTGCCGCGGATATCCGCGACGGTCAGCAGGTATAGCGCCGAAAGGCGCCGCTGCGTGCCGACCTTGCGCGCGAATTCGGCGACCACTGCGGGGTCGGTCAGGTCCTGCTTTTGCGCGGTGGTGGACATCGTCAGGTGCTCGATTACCAGCCACGCGACCAGTTCCACATCCTCGGGCGCGAGTCCGTGCTCGCGGCAAAAGCGCCGGGCGTCGCGTGCGCCCAATATCGAATGGTTGCCGCCGCGGCCCTTCGCGATGTCGTGGAACAGGCCGGCGATATAGAGTATTTCGCGCCGCTCGAAATCGGCCATCAGCCGCGAGCAGGTCGGGTATTCGTGCGCATGCTGCGCCTCGGTAAATCGGCGCAGGTTGCGGATTACCATGAGGATGTGCTCGTCGACGGTATACACGTGGAACAGGTCGTGCTGCATCTGGCCGACCACGCGTCCGAACACCGGCAGGTACTGACCGAGAATGTCGAACAGGTTCATCCGCCGCAGTTCGTGCAGCAGTCCTTTCTCCATGCGGAACATTTCCATGAACCGGGCCCGGTTCGCCGGGTCCCGCCGGAATTTGCCATCGATCAGCTTCCGGTGTCGCCATAGGGCGCGCAGCGTGCGCGCCGTCATGCCCTTGAGCTCGCGATGCTTCTGCATCATCAGGAATGCATCGAGCATGGCCGCGGGCCGGCGAGCGAACAGATCCTCGTCGCGCACTTCCAGGAGCTCATCCACGGTTTCGAACTCGGCGTCGAACGGGACCGGAGGCGAGTGCGCGGGGTGCAGTCGCGCGTGCAGGTTCTGCAGCAGGATGATGTTGACCTGCCGTACGAGCTTGGCCGCGCGGTAATAGCGCTGCATGAGCTGCTCGCTGGCGCGGCGTCCGGCCCGGTCAGTGAACTTCAGCTGCCGCGCCAGTGCGGACTGCTGGTCGAATACGAGCCGGTCCTCGCGCCGGTCGGACAGGTAGTGCAGACGCACGCGCATCGCGCCGATGAAGCGCTCCTGGCGCGACACGGCGCGCGCCTCGGCGATGGTCATCAGCCCGTGCTTGGCAAGTTCGGCCCACGTTTTGCCCAGCCCGGCTGCGCGGCTGATCCAGATCACCGTCTGCAGATCGCGCAATCCGCCGGGGCTTTCCTTGACGTTAGGCTCCAGGTTGTAAATCGCGTCGTTGAACTTATGGTGCCGCTGCTGCTGCTCGAGGGCCTTGGCCGCATAGAACGCGCGGATGTCCATCTTCTCGGCGAACATGATACGGAACGCGCGGGCCAGCCGGCGCGATCCTTCCAACACGCGGTTTTCCAGGAGGCTCGTGCGAATCGTCACGTCTCGGGTCATTTCGGATTCGCATTCGGCGATCGTGCGCACCGCGTGACCCAGCTCGATGCCGATATCCCAGAGCGCGGCGAAGAACCTCTGGATCGTGGCTGCCGGCGCGATCATGCCTTCCGGCAGAAGGATCAGCAGGTCGACGTCGGAATGCGGAAATAGCTGGCCGCGGCCATAGCCGCCGACGGCCAGCAGCGCCAGTTCCACCGGCATGTCCGACTCGCGCCAGACGCTGCGCACCACGCGGTCGACGAGGCGCGCATGCTCGCGCAACAGCTTGGGCGTATCCGGTTGCGCGAAGAACGAATCGCGCAACGCATCGCGGCCGCGCATCAGTTCGTCGCGCCATTGCGCCAGGCGCGCCGCAGATTGGGGCGGCTTTGACTCGTCGTTCACCGGGGCCAGCGTCGGTGACCCGTCGGCCAGCGGTGGCGCGGACGCCATTCGGACTCAGGCCACAGGCGGCGGCGGGGGCGCGCCGGTTGACGTGGTCAGCACTTCGACACCTTCGTCGGTCACCAGGACCGTGTGCTCCCATTGCGCCGAGAGCGAATGATCGGCAGTGACGATGGTCCAGCCGTCGGCCAGGCCGCGAATGCCGGGACGGCCGGCGTTGATCATCGGCTCGACCGTGAAAATCATCCCCGGCTGCAGCTTGAGTCCCGTGCCTGCGCGTCCGTAGTGAAGTACCTGCGGGTCTTCGTGGAACTGCGTGCCGATGCCGTGGCCGCAGAATTCACGCACCACGGAAAAACCGTGGCCTTCGGCGAATTTCTGGATCGTGGAGCCGATGTCGCCCAAGTGCCCGCCCGGACGCACGGCGCGAATCCCGCGCCACATCGCCTCGTAGGTGATTTCGGCGAGGCGCCGCGCCTGGATCGACGGCTTGCCCACGTAGAACATGCGGCTGGTGTCGCCGTGGTAGCCGTCCTTGATCACCGTGACGTCGATGTTCACGATGTCGCCGTCCTTGAGCTTCTTCTCCCCGGGAATGCCGTGGCACACCACGTGGTTCACCGAAGTGCACAGCGACGCGGGATAGGGCGTGTGGCCCGGCGGCGCGTAATTGAGCGTGGCCGGTACCGTGCCTTGCACATTGACCATGTAGTCGTGCGCAAGGTCGTTGATCGCACCGGTCGTCACGCCCACCACGACATGCGGAGTCAGATAGTCCAGGAGTTCGGACGCCAGACGGCCTGCAATGCGCATGCCTTCGATGTCGGCGGAGGTTTTGAGGGAGACGGACATAGTGTTTCTTCTAGTCGCGAAGCAGGTCGTTGAGGCTGGTCTTGGAACGGGTCCTCGCATCCACCTGCTTGACGATGACCGCGCAGTAGAGCTGGCAACCCCCTTCGCCGGAAGGCAGGCTGCCCGCGACCACGACGGAGCCCGCCGGCACGCGGCCGTAGCTCACTTCGCGCGTCGCGCGATTGTAGATTTTGGTACTCTGGCCGATGAATACGCCCATGCCGAGCACCGAGTTCTCCTCGACGACCACGCCTTCGACCACCTCCGAACGCGCGCCGACGAAGCAGTTGTCCTCGATGATGGTGGGGTTGGCCTGCAGAGGTTCAAGTACGCCGCCAATGCCCACGCCGCCGGACAGATGGACATTCTTGCCGATCTGGGCGCACGAACCGACGGTGGCCCATGTGTCGACCGTCGTTCCGTCGTCCACATAGGCGCCGATATTCACGAAGGAGGGCATCAGGATCACGTTCTTGCCGAGGTACGCGCCGCGTCGGGCCGTCGCGGTCGGCACCACCCGGAAACCGCCTGCGACGAAGTCGGCCGCAGTGTAGCCCGTGAATTTGGATGGCACCTTGTCGTAATACTGAGGCGGCGTGGTCGCGCCGTTCGCCGCATCCGATTGCAGGACCTGGTTGTCGCTCAGACGAAACGACAGCAGCACGGCCTTCTTGATCCACTGGTGGGTAACCCACTGACCAGCGATTTTCTCCGCGACGCGCAGGCGTCCGGCGTCGAGTTCACCGATGACATGAAATACGGCATCGCGCACCTCGGGCGAGGCGCCAGCTGGCGAAAGTTCGGCGCGCCGCTCCCACGCGGCATCGATGGTCTGGGACAGTACTGCCATTGGAATCCTGCGGAAAACCAACATTTTACCGCGAGTTGGCGGGATTCCCTGTGTTGCCGTCCGATAGCCAGCCAGCTGCCGCTTCGGGAAACGTCGACTACATCGCCTTGAAGCGGTGGGCGAAGGTGCGCGATACCGTCAGCTTCTCGGCGCGGTCGCGCAGCAGGATGATGGGCTGGTCGCGCCAGTCGCGTTCGACCTTGGCGATGGCGCGCAGGTTGACAATGGTCGCGCGATGGACTTGCCAGAAGGCCTCCGGATCCAGCTCCTCGTACAGTTCCTTGATCGGCTTCTTGATGTGGGCATCGCCCGCGGCCGTCACGACCTTGGTGTACTTGTCTTCCGCCTGGAAATAGATGACGTCGTCCGTGCTGATCAGTTTCATCGCCGTGCCCAGCGACGCGCGGATCCATTTCAGGTAACCGCCGCTCTCGCGGGCCGCCAATTGCGCGAGCACGGCAGACAGATCGAGCGGCGCGGCGGCAAGGCGGGACTTGAGTCTTGCGACTACCTTTTCCATGCGTTCGGGCGTGACCGGCTTGAGAATGTAGTCGACCGCGCCTTCCTCGAACGCGGCAATTGCATATTCGTCGTAGGCAGTCACGAATACCGCGTGACAGCGTCCTTCCAGTACTCGGGCAACTTCGATTCCGGTTCGAACCGGCATGCGAATGTCCAGGAACACGATGTCGGGTCGATGCGCCTCATACAGCGCCACGGCGTCCGCGCCATTGGCGGCTTCGGCGATCACCGCCAGTTCCGGCCACGCTTGCGCCAGCCGGGCCTTCAGCTGTGCCAGCAGCATTGGCTCGTCTTCGGCGATCAGCGCGGTGGGCATGGATTGGACTAGGCTTCGGCGAACGGAATCGACAACGTTGCACGGGTGCCTTGCGATGGCACCTCCAGGAGCGTAAATCGACCCAGCGTGCCATACAAGGCCGCAAGCCGCTCCCGGACGTTGGACAGTCCGACGCCGTTGCCGGGCTGGTCGATCGCGGCTGTCGCGCCGCCCCGACCGGTGTCGATCACCTCAACTTCGAGCGATTCGCCGACGTGACGCGCGACGATTTGCACATTGCCACCGTCGGCCGCCGGCTCAATCCCGTGCTTGATCGCATTCTCGACCAGCGAGATCAGCAGGTTCGGCGGAAACGAGTGCTGCGCCAGCGCGGCAGGCACGTCGACGGCAAATGTGAGGCGCTGGCCCATGCGCATCTGCAGGATGTTGAGGTAGGCTGCGGCGAGTTCGACTTCCTTGCCGAGCGTGGTCGAGCTGGCGCGCAATTGAGGAAGCGCAGCGCGCAGGTATTCGATGAGATGCGACAGGAGCTTGCCGGCGGCGCGCGGGTCCGTCTCGGTCAGGTATTGGACGGATGCCAGCGTATTGAACAGGAAATGCGGTTCGACCTGGGCCTGCATGAGTTTCAACTCAGCCTCGATCGCGTGCCTCGACAACAGGTGCCGCTCCGCTTCGGCCTGGTGCAGCGCCGCCGTGGCATGCGCTTCGCGGAACTTGAGCAGGAAGAACAGGCTCGCGAACAAGCCGAGCATGAACGCCGACAACGCGGTCCCCAGGAACCAACCCGCCTTCATGGCCACCTTCGCGACCGCATATTCGGCATCGCCGATGATGTAGCCCTTGATGACGACGACGAGCACGGTAGCCACGCAGGTCCCGATGGCCACGGCGGCGATCAGGCGCCAGACCGGATGACGCTTTCCCCACGGCTTGGCGGTATTGACGGCGTAGGCGATCGACAGGCCGTAGACCTGGGTCGAAATGAACGGATGCCAGAAGGGTCGCTGGTCTTCGATGGACAACAGGGCCGCCACCCCTGTATTGATCGCGACCAACAGCAACAGAGTCAGCCAGGACATGTCGAATCCCTGGCGCAGTGTGGCGAGCCAGGTCTTCGCGGGCGGTGGGGGAACGGTCAGGGTGGCCATGGACCCGATTCTAGGGGTGAATCCAGCGCGAAATACCGCTGTCCGACAGGACGCCGCGGAACGGGACGAAGCGTTCCGCACGGGCGTGGAAGCGTGCTGGCCCGAGGGCTACAGGCGCCGAGTGAACGCCACGACGCGGTCGATCGCCTCGGCGCACTCGGCAAGATTAGCGACCAGCGCGATCCGAACCCGATTCCGGCCCGGGTTGATCCCCAGCGCATTCCGGGCAAGGTAGCTGCCGGGAACCACGGACACGTTTTCCTCGGCCAGCAGTCGCTGCGCGAATGCGGAGTCGTCGATGGGCGTGGCGGCCCAGAGGTAGAACGCCGCATCGGGCATGGCGCAGGGGAGCGCACGCGTCACCACGGGCTGCAGTGCCGAGAACTTGGCCAGATATTCGGCACGGTTCGCGCGCACGTGGGCCTCGTCGTTCCACGCGGCGATGCTGGCCGCAGCCACGGCGGGCGACATCGCGGCACCATGATAGGTACGATAAAGGAGAAAGGCTTTCATCAGCGCAGCGTCGCCGGCAACATAGCCGGATCGCAGGCCGGGCGCGTTGGAGCGCTTGGACAGGCTGCCGAACACTGCCAGTCGCGGATAGCCGTCCCGGCCCAGAGCCTTCGCCGCGGCGAGGGCACCCAGCGGGGGATTCCCCTCGTCGAAATAGATTTCGGAATAGCACTCGTCGGAGGCGATCACGAAGCCATGACGATCCGACAACGCAAACAGTTGGCGCCACTCATCGAGGCCGAACACGCGGCCCGTCGGATTGTCCGGCGAACACACGTAGAGCAACTGGGTGCGTGACCAGACGTCGGCCGGGACCGCGCGCCAGTCATGCGCGAAGCCCGCAGCGGCATCGGCGTTGACGCACCACACCTTGGCGCCGGCCAGCAACGCGGCGCCTTCATAAATCTGGTAAAACGGATTGGGCACGACCACCGTGGCATCGGGACGGGTGCCGTCGATGACGGCCTGCGCGAACGCAAACAAGCCTTCGCGGCTGCCCAGGACAGGAAGGACCTGGGTGGCGGGGTCGAGCGGCTGCAGGTCATGGCGCCGCGTGAGCCAACCGGCGATGGCCTCGCGCAGGGCGGCAGAACCGATGGTCATGGGATAATTCGCGAGCCCCGGCCCGCCGGCCGCCAGCGCATCGAGCACCAGACGCGGCGTGGGATGCTTGGGTTCGCCTATGGACAGGCTGATCGCGCGCTTGCCGGGATTCGGCGTCACGGCGGCAAAGAGCACCCGCAGCCGCTCGAATGGATAGGGTTGCAGCAGTGCAAGTCGGGGATTCACGCGGAGGGTCCGTGCCGAAATCGATCGATTATAGCGGCGCCATGTACGCGGCTCCGGGCCGATGAGGGCGGTTGTCGCGAATCGGACCGGCCGGTCGGGTGCGCTCACGTTCGCCAGCGGATTGGCACTGGTACTCGCCATCGCGCTGCTGGCCATGGTCGTTGCCTGGTGGGGCTGGCAGTGGTTCGGTCCGGCCCCGGTCCACTTCGTGCCCGCGGCGCCCGCCGATCCCGCGCTGGCATTGCGCGCATCGGGGTTGTTCGCCCCGTCCACGGGCACCCCGGCCGCCGGTGCGCCCTCGCGTGGCGTCACGGGCGACGTGCGTCTTCTCGGCGTGCTTGCCGAAGCGGACGGCAAGGGCTACGCGCTGTTTCGGCTGGCGAGCGGCCCCAGGCTCGTGGGCGCAGGACGGGAAATTGGCGAGGGCGCGACGCTGGTTTCGGTGCAAAGCGACGGGGTCACGATACGCGACGGGGGCGGCGAACGCAGGATGCTTCTGCGCGCGCCGGCACCTCTTGCCGCCAAGTCGGGCAGCAAGGTCGCGACGCGAAACGCCGCCTGCGTCCCGCCGGCGGGGTTCAAGGGCGACGTGCTGCGCCTGAATGCGGAGCTGGCTGGAGGCATCGCAGCTCAACCGGATACCTGGGACGTATTAGCCGTCGCCGACCGCGGTGCGCTCACCGTGCGCAACGACAGCGGGTTTTCCGCGATGCTGGCGATGAAGAAAGGCGACCGGATCGAGCAAGCCAATGGCGTCGCGCTGCGCGCGCCGGAAGACATCGCCAATGCCATCCTGCGGCCGTTGACGGCGGGTCAGTCGGTTCGGCTCGTGGGCTCGCGCGGCGGCGCACCGCGCGAATGGCTGCTGCAGAACGCCGGAACCTGTCCCTGATGCGAACGGACCCTATTCGGCGGGCGCGCCACGCGGCAGCCAGTTGAGCAACGCCAAGGGATCGGCAATCCAGCCGGTGGCGGGCCACGTGTCGCACGCGTCGCCGGTGCCGATGTAGCCGTATTCGGCGACGATTGTTGCCATGCCGGCGGCATTGCCGGCAACGATGTCGCGCAGGTCATCGCCCACGTAAATGCAACGAGACGCGGGAACACGCATGCCGCATGCCGCATGCAACAGCGGGGCGGGATGGGGCTTGGAATGCGGCGTCGTATCGCCTGACACGACGGCGGCGGCCCGGTCGGTCAACGCCAATGCACGCACGACCGGTGCCGTGAAGCGCGAGAACTTGTTGGTGACGATTCCCCACAGAAACCCGCGCCGTTCGATGGCGTCGAGCAACTCGGCCACGCCGGCGAAGAGCAGGGTGGTTTCAGCGAGGCAGGCCTCGTAGTGGGAGAGGAAGGATTCGCGCAGCTCCGCGTAGTCGGGCGCCTCCGGCGTGATGCCCATTCCGGCGCCCAGGAGTCCCCGCGCGCCGGATGACGCGTAAGCGCGCAAGCCCGCGCTCGCCACGGGCGGCAGGCCGCGATCCGCGCGGACCCGATTCAGGGCGGTGGCAAGATCGCCTGCGGTGTCGGCCAGGGTTCCATCGAGGTCGAAAAGCACTGCATTGACGGACAGCGGCCGCGGTACGGCCTTCGCACCATCAGCCGGCATGACGCGCGCCGGGTCCGCCTTGCTTGCCCGACTTGGCAAATGCGGCGAGGTAGTTGACCGACGTGTCGGGGACGAGCCGAAATACCTTGGTGAACGGGTTGTAGTTCATGCCGATCAGCTGAGCGAGGTCGAGTCCGGCGCGACGGGCAAAGAGCGACAGTTCCGCGGGGCGCAGGAATTTCGCCCAGTCGTGAGTGCCCTTGGGCAGGATATCAAGCACGTACTCGGCGCCGAGGATCGCAAACAAGTACGACTTCGGATTGCGGTTAAGGGTCGAAAACACCACCGTCCCGCCGTCGTTCACGAGCGTCGCGCATGCGGCGACGATGGCGCCCGGGTCCGGCACATGCTCCAGCATTTCCATGCACGTCACGATGTCGAACGCCCCAGGGGATTCCAGCGCCAGCACCTCTGCTGCCACCAGCCGGTAGTTCACCATCACGCCGGATTCGAGCTGGTGCAGCTTCGCCACACCCAGCGCTTTCTCTCCCAGGTCTATGCCCGTTACTTCTGCGCCACGCAGCGCCAACGACTCCGTCAGAATTCCGCCGCCACAACCGACGTCCAGCACGCGCTTGCCGGCGACGCCGCCCGCGACCGTTTCGATCCATTCCACACGAAGCGGGTTGATCTCATGCAGCGGCTTGAACTCGCTTTCAGGATCCCACCAGCGATGCGCCAGGGTTCCGAACTTGGCCAGTTCGGCAGGATCGACGTTACCGGCGGGGGAATGTCCCTGGGGTGTCATGGGTCGGAATCCGCAATCAGGAAAGCTGATGTTGCCACGCACGGGTGCGCGCGAGAAGTGCGGCCTCGTCGACGTTCGTGAGACGACGATCCATCACCACTTGATCGCCTCCCACCCACACGTCCGTGACGCATTCGCGTCCGGCAGCGTGCGTGAGATGGGAAACGGGATCGTACAGCGGCGATGTGGCAACGCCTGACAGGTCGATGGCGGCAAGGTCGGCTTGCTTCCCGGGTTCGAGCGAACCGATCCGTGCGTCGAGACCGAGCGCGGCAGCGCCGTTGAGCGTCGCCATGCGCAGCGCGGCTGCCGCCGGCACGGAGGACGGGTCGGCGCTTGCCACCTTCGCCAGAAGGCTGGCCAGGCGCATTTCACCCAGGAGGTCGAGGCGATTGTTGGACGCCGCGCTGTCGGTGCCCAGCGCCACGTTGATGCCGAGGCGCAGGAGCTCGGTGACGGGCGCGATCCCGCTTCCCAGTTTCATGTTGGATCCCGGGCAATGGACAACGTGACAGCGCTGCGAGGCCAGCAACGTCATGTCGGCCCTGTCGAGATGCACGGCATGGATGGCGATGAACGACGGACCGGTGACGCCGAGCCGGTCGAGCCGGGCGAGCGGCGTCATGCCGGTCCTGGCAAGGGCCTCGTCGACCTCGTGGCGTGTTTCCGCGACGTGGGTCTGGATCACCAGGTCGAGCTGGCGCGCGTACATCACGATCGTGGCCAATGCCTCGTCGCCGACCGTGTAGGGCGCGTGCGGCGCGAGCGCGAAGGAGAGCAGCGGTGAGTGTTTGAACGTGTCGCGCGCGGCGAGCCCGCGCTGCAGGTAGGCATCGACATCGGCCGCATACGGCGTCGCGAATTCCAGCACCGGCATCCCGAGCATGGCCCGCATGCCGGCCGTTTCGTAGGCGCGAGCAGCGGCGTCGGGGTGGAAATACATGTCGTTGCAGCAGGTCATGCCGCCGCGCAGCATCTCGGCGGCGCCGAGCAGGGTCCCGTCGTAGACGAATTCCGGCGACACAAACCGCGCCTCGAGGGGCCAGATGTGCTGCTCCAGCCATGCCTTGAGCGGAATGTCGTCGGCGATGCCGCGCATCAGCGTCATCGCCGAATGCGCGTGCGCGTTCACCAAGCCAGGGATGAGCGCGTGCGTCGGAAGTTTGCGCGTGGCGCGCGCCGAATAGGTCGCGCCGGCCGCGTCCGCTGGCAACAGCGCGACGACGACGCCTTGATCAACGATCAGCGCGTGCCCGGTGAGCGCGCCGGGCGGCTCGACGGGGATGATCCATCCTGCGTCGATCCGCAGGTCCACTTCTCGCGGGGCGCTCATTGGAAGCAGTGTCGCATGTTTGCAAAAAAAAGCCCCGCACGAGGCGGGGCCCTTTGAGGTCAGGAGGCGAATTACATCTTTACGACGATCTCGCCCTTGACTTCGACTTCCACGCGACGGTTAGGCGCGAGGCAGGCGATCAGTTCCTTGGACATCTTCATGTTGCAGACGACGCTCGGAATCGGCTGCGTCTTGCCCATGCCCAATGTCTCGATCTTGTCCTTCGGCACACCCTTGCTGACCAGGTAGTCGCGGACTGCATCGGCGCGACGCTCCGACAGCTTCTGGTTGTATTGCTGCGTGCCGATGCGATCGGTATGGCCGGTGACCAGGACCAGCTCCAGTTTCTGCACGTTCGCCAGCTTGGACAGAATCTCGCTGTCGATCGCGGCCTTGCCTTCGGGCTTCAGATCATACTTGTCGAAGTCGAACAGCGCCTTCGAAGCAAGCGTGATCTTTTGCACCTTGGGTGCGGCGGCCGGTGCAGGCGGCGGCGGGGGCGGCGGCGGCACCATGGCCGGGGGTGCGGGCGGCGGCGGCTTCGGCACGAGATCCGGATCGCATTCGATGATCGCCATCGAAGGCGCCCAATAGCCAGTGCGATAGCACAGGTTGCCCGAAAGGCCCTTCGTGCCGTTATAGACGCCACTCTTCACGGCGCCATCTGTCGGCGTCGGATAGGCGTTGCAGGCGTATCCGGTAGTGCAAGGCGCAGTACCCGGAACGTAGCCCTTTGGATCGGCCATTTGCGCGCCGACGCTGCCGGCGAGCGACAGAGCCATCGCGCCAGCAAGTGCACCGTACACGAAGCGTCGAGTCATTGTTTTACCCCTTTGGCTTTGGTTTTGAACGAGTTTTGTACGAACTTGCGATTTTGCGCATCAAGCTGAATGCCTGACGCGACAAATGCGTTGTCTCCTTAGGAAATATAGCACAGCGGTTTTGGCGCCGCAAAGAAAAGGGTCGGGCCGATTGGACTTCCGCAACAACTGTCGCGGCAATACAACGCCGTGATAAAATTGCGTCTTTTCAAGGGCCTCCGAAACGGAGCCGGCCAGCGTGTGCGCCGCAAAATGGCACCGCCGCAAGGCATCCTGCCCCAAAACCCCCTATCTGGCACCTAAATACCCTATCCGCGGTCGATTTACCCCTTCGCCCGCTTTTCAACCCTGCTAATCACCGAAACCCCCGCCGCCCATGGAGCAGTTCGCCAAAGAAACCCTTCCCGTCAGCCTCGAAGCCGAAATGCGGCATTCGTACCTCGATTACGCGATGAGCGTGATCGTCGGGCGTGCGCTTCCGGACGTCCGCGACGGCCTGAAACCTGTGCATCGCCGCGTGCTGTTTGCCATGCACGAGGCCAACATCGTCTGGAATCGCCCCTATGTCAAATGCGCGCGCGTGGTCGGCGACGTGCTCGGCAAATATCATCCGCACGGCGACAGCGCCACGTACGAGGCGCTGGTCCGGATGGTGCAGGAATTCTCGCTTCGGTATCCGCTGATCGACGGCCAGGGAAATTTCGGGTCGGTTGACGGCGATTCCGCTGCCGCCTATCGCTACACGGAATGCCGGCTGCAGAAGATCGCATCGGAACTGCTCGCAGACATCGACAGGGAAACCGTCGATTTCGTCCCGAATTACGACGGCAAGGAGTTGGAGCCGGCGGTGCTGCCGTCACGGCTGCCCAACCTGCTGATCAACGGCTCGTCGGGCATCGCGGTCGGCATGGCGACCAACATTCCGCCACACAATCTGACCGAAACGATCACGGGGTGCCTGGCGCTGCTCGCCAATGCCGAGATCACCATCGACGAATTGATGGAGATCATCCCGGCGCCGGACTTCCCGACGGCCGGGATCATCTACGGCCTGGAAGGCGTGCGGGAGGGCTACCGTACCGGCCGCGGCCGCGTAGTCATCCGCGCCCGCACGCACATCGAGGAACTCGACAAGGGCGGCCGCCAGGCGATCATCGTCGACGAGATTCCGTACCAGGTAAACAAGGCCAACCTGCTGATCCGCATCGGCGAGCTTGTCCGCGAGAAGAAGATCGAGGGCATCTCCGACCTGCGTGACGAGTCGGACAAGTCCGGCATGCGCGTCGTGATCGAGCTGAAGCGCGGCGAAGTCACTGAAATCGTCCTCAACAATCTCTACAAGCTCACTCAGCTGCAGGACAGCTTCGGCATGAACATGGTCGCGCTGGTCGACGGCCAGCCGCGCATCCTCAACCTCAAGCAGTTCCTCGAATATTTCATCATTCACCGGCGCGAAGTGGTCGTGCGCCGCACGCGCTTCGAGTTGCGCAAGGCGCGCGAACGCGGCCACCTCCTCGAAGGCCTGGCGGTCGCGCTGTCCAACGTCGACGAAATCATTGCGCTCATCAAGGCGTCGCCCACGCCACCGGAAGCGAAGGTCGCGTTGATGGCCAGGCATTGGCGTTCGTCGATCGTCGAGGAGATGCTGCAGCGCGCAGCGGCCGACGCCGCCCGGCCCGACGGCCTGGCGGTCGAATTTGGCTGGAGCAAGGACGGCTATCGCCTGTCCGACGCGCAGGCCCAGGCGATCCTGGAACTGCGCCTGCAGCGCCTGACCGGGCTCGAGCGCGAAAAAATCACTGGCGAATACCGCGAAGTGATGGCGCTGATAGTCGATCTTCTCGACATCCTGGCGAAGCCGGCGAGGGTGACCAAGATCATCGGCGACGAGCTCGTCGCCATCCGCGACCAATTCGGCGACAAGCGCCGCTCGGAAATTGTGGCCCAGGGCGTGGACCTGCAACTGGAGGACCTGATCGCGCCGGCGGACATGGTGGTCACGCTGTCGCACGGCGGCTACATGAAGTCGCAGCCGGTGGCCGAGTACCGCGCGCAGCGTCGCGGCGGGCGCGGCAAGCAGGCCACTGCCACCAAGGAAGACGACTTCATCGACCGGATGTTCATCGCCAACACCCACGATTACATTCTGTGCTTCTCCAACCGCGGCCGCGTCTATTGGCTCAAGGTGTACAACGTGCCACAGGGCTCGCGCGCGTCGCGCGGCAAGCCCATCGTCAACCTGGTGCCGCTGGTCGACAGCGAGAAAATCACCGCGATTCTCCCGGTCAAGGAGTTCACCGACGACCAATTCGTGTTCATGGCCACGGCGATGGGCACCGTCAAGAAGACGACGCTTTCGGAATTCTCACGCCCGCGTCCTTCCGGCATCATCGCGGTGGATCTCACCGACGGCGATTCGCTGATCGGCGTGGCGCTGACCGACGGCACGCACGACGTGATGCTGTTCAGTTCGGGTGGCAAGGCAGTGCGCTTCGACGAAAACGACGTCCGGCCGATGGGACGCAACGCGCATGGCGTTCGCGGCATGATGCTGGACAAGAAGCAGCGCGTCATAGCGATGCTGGTGGCCGAAGACGAGACGCAGTCGGTGCTGACCGCGACCGAGAAGGGCTACGGCAAGCGCACGCCCATCGTCGAATACACGCGCCACGGCCGCGGCACCAAGGGCATGATCGCCATCCAGCAGAGCGAGCGCAACGGCCAGGTCATTGGCGCGTCGCTGGTGCGCCCGGACGACGAAGTTATGCTCATCTCCACCGGCGGCGTGCTGATCCGGACCAACGTGAAGTCGATCCGGGAAATGAGCCGGTCGACGCAGGGCGTGACGCTGATCAACCTGGACGACGGCGAAAAGCTGGCGGGCCTGGAGCGCGTCGCGGAAACGGACGACGAGGGCGACGAAGCGTAGGGCCCGACCGCTTTGACGCCGCCGACTGCCCAAGCCATGTCCACCGCCGACGACAACGGCCAGGAACCCGAAATCGCCGGCCATCGCGCCGCGATCGACGCGCTCGACCGGGAGATTCTTGCGCGGCTGAACGCTCGCGCCGCGCATGCCCAGGCGATCGGCAGGCTCAAAGCGGGCCACAACGCCTATCGGCCGGAGCGCGAAGCGCAAGTGCTGACGCGGGCCGCCGCCGGCAACCCGGGCCCGCTGTCCGATGCTGCGGTCACCGTCGTGTTCCGGCAGATCATGTCAGCCTGTCTTGCACTCGAACAGAAGCTTCGGGTCGCGTATCTGGGACCCGCGGGCACGTTCAGTCATGCCGCTGTCGGCAAGCATTTCGGCGCCTTCGTCGACGCGCTTCCGCTGGCCACGATCGACGAGATATTCCGTGCCGTCGAGAGCGGGCAGGCCGATTGCGCGGTCGTTCCGGTCGAAAATTCCACGGAAGGCGCCGTCGGTCGCACGCTCGACCTCATGTGCACGACGGACCTCCTGATCTGCGGGGAGGTCAAACTGCGCATTCAGCAAAACCTGATGTCGAAGGCGGCTTCGCTTTCGGGCGTGACCAGGATCTACAGCCACGCCCAGTCGCTGGCGCAATGCGTGCATTGGCTCGCCACGCACCTGCCGACGGTTCCTCGAGTCGCCGTTTCCAGCAACGCCGAAGCGGCGCGGCTGGCGGCGGCGGAAGGCGGCGCGGCCGCCATCGCCGGCGCAAACGCGGCCGAGATCTACGGACTGGCGATCCTTGCGCCGCAAATCGAGGATGAACCGAACAACACGACACGCTTCTGGGTGATAGGGCGGCAAAAGGTCGGGGCTTCCGGGCGCGACGAAACGTCGCTCGTGATGTCCTGCCCCAACCGTCCCGGCGCGGTGTACCAACTGCTGGAACCGCTGGCTCGCCACGGCGTGTCGATGACCCGCTTCGAATCGCGGCCGGCGCGTACCGGCCTTTGGGAGTACTTGTTCTTCGTCGACCTGGCGGGCCATCGCGACGATCCTACGCTTTCCGCGGCATTGGGCGATCTCGCGCAGAAGGCGCCTTTTCTCAAACTGCTGGGCTCGTACCCCACCTCAGTCGATTGAACTTTCGTGACCGGACTATCTCGATGACATCGGCCACGCCTTCCGTTGCCGGTCCGCTGGCCCCGACCTACGTGCGCGAGCTCGCGCAATACGTTCCGGGGAAATCCATCGAGGACGTGGCGCGCGATCTCGATCTCGACCCGAAAACGATCGTCAAGCTGGCGTCCAACGAGAACCCGCGCGGCCCCAGTCCCAAGGTGCTCGCGGCGATTGCCGCTGCAGCGACCGAAGTTACCCGCTATCCGGACGGCAACGCTTTCGCGCTGAAAGCCACGCTGTCGGCGCGGCTGGGCGTAAATTCCGCGCAAATCGTTTTGGGCAACGGTTCCAACGACATTCTTGAACTGGCCACGCAGGCCTACTTGCGTCCCGGCGACGAGGCGGTCTTTTCGCAACACGCCTTCGCGGTCTATCCGCTTGCCACCAAGGCGCGTGGCGCTATCGGCATCGAGGTGCCGGCCAAGGAATTCGGGCACGACCTGACGCGGATGCGCGCGGCCATCACGTCGCGTACCCGGATCGTCTTCGTCGCCAATCCGAACAATCCGACAGGGACGTTGCTGGCGGCGGCAGACCTCGAGGCGTTCATCGCGTCGGTCCCGCGGGACGTGCTGGTGGTGCTCGACGAGGCGTACAACGAGTACATGGAGCCATCGGACCGTGCCGACAGCATCGCGTGGCTCGCGCGCTTTCCGAATCTCATCGTGTCGCGCACCTTTTCGAAGGCCTACGGGCTCGCGGCATTGCGGATCGGCTACGGCATCATGGATGCTGGTGTTGCCGACATGCTGAACCGCGTGCGCCAGCCGTTCAACGTCAACGCGCTGGCCCAGGCGGCCGCGCTCGCCGCGTTGGCCGATGCGGAATATGTCGATTCGAGTCGCCTGCTCAACCGGGAGGGCCTCGCGCAGCTCGCGCGCGGATTCACGGCATTGGGCCTGGCCTCGGTCCCGTCGCACGGCAATTTCATCCTGGTCAAGGTGGGCGACGCGCCGACCGTGTATCAACGCCTGCTCGAGCAGGGTGTGATCGTGCGGCCCGTGGCGAACTACGGGCTGCCCGAGTGGCTGCGCATTTCGGTCGGCCTGACGAGCGAGAACGAGCGCTTCCTTTCCGCGCTGCGCAACGCGCTCGGCCGCTGACGCGCCGCCCCGCGGTGAATACTCGTGCGTATCGATAAGCTCGTGGTCGTTGGCGTGGGCCTCGTCGGCGGCTCGTGCGCGCTGGCGCTGAAGCGCGCGGACGCGGTGAAGTCCGTCGTCGGCATCGGCCGGTCGGCGGGCAACCTCGCCGACGCACTGCGACTCGGCGTCATCGATCGCGCGCTGCGCGTCGACGAATCGTGGACGGACGAGCTGCGCGATGCCGACGTGGCGCTGGTCGCAACACCGGTGGCGCAATATCCCGCGCTTTTCGCGGCCATCGCACCCGCCATTGGATCCGCCACGGTGGTCACGGACGCCGGCAGCACCAAGCAGGACGTGATCGCGGCCGCCCGCGCAACGTTCGGGGCCGCGCTGTCGCGCCTGGTCCCGGGGCATCCAATCGCCGGCACGGAACATACCGGCGCTGCTGCCGCCTTTGCGTCGCTGTTCGATGGCCGCAACGTGATCCTGACGCCGATGCCCGAAACGGCGGCGGACGCCACCGAGCGCGTAGCATCCCTGTGGCGAGCCTGCGGCGCGCGTGTGGCGACGCTCGACGCGCCGCGGCACGACGCGATCTTTGCGGCAGTGTCACACCTGCCGCATGTGCTTGCCTTCGCGCTGGTCGCGGAGCTGGCTGCGCGGCCGGATGCCGCCGCGTATTTCGAGCATGCGGCGAGCGGCTTTCGCGATTTCACGCGTATCGCCGCAGGGTCCCCGGAAATGTGGCGCGATATTGCGCTGGCCAATCGGGAAGCCCTGCTGGCCGAGATCGACGGTTACGGCGATGCATTGCGCGCAGCGCGCGCGATGATCGACGAAGGTGACGGCGAAGCACTCGCCGTCTTGTTTACCGAGGCGAGCAAGGCGCGCCGCGCGTGGGAGGCAAAGCGCCTGCAGCCGGTCGTCGACGAGAAGGGACGGCAGCGGTGACGCAAGCGCGTTGCGCCCAGCTCACCTTGCCGCCCGCGCGGCGCGTCGAAGGCGAGGTGGCGCTACCCGGGTCCAAGAGCATATCCAATCGCATGCTTCTGCTGGCTGCGCTGGCACACGGCACGACGAAGCTGGCGGACGTGCTGGTGGCCGACGACACGGACCGGATGATCGACGCGCTGCGTGCGCTCGGTGTGGCCATCATCGTCGATTCCGATCCCGCGAAGGCAGAGACGCGGGTGACTGGCGTCGACGGCGCCTTTCCGCTTCGCGCGGGCCGGCTGTTCCTCGGCAACGCCGGCACCGCGTTCCGGCCATTGACTGCGGTGTTGGCAATCCTCGGCGGCACCTACGAGCTCTCCGGGGTGCCGCGCATGCACGAGCGACCCATCGGCGACCTCGTCAACGCGTTGCGTGCGATCGGCTGCGACATCCGCTATCTGGAGAAAGACGGCTTTCCTCCGTTGGCGATCGGTGCGGGCGCTGCGCGGGCCGGGTCGCGGGTGGACATCCGGGGCGACGTGTCGAGCCAGTTCCTGTCAGCACTGCTCATGGCGCTGCCGCTGGCGCGTGGAAGTTCCGCGGCATCGACCACGGTCAATGTCGTCGGGCCGCTGATCTCGCGACCCTACGTCGACATTACGACCAATCTCATGCGGCGATTTGGCGTCGCGGTGGAAACGCCGGACGAATCCACCTTCGCAATGCCCGCCGGCTCGCGCTATGTGAGCCCCGGTCGCCTGAGTGTCGAAGGCGATGCGTCATCGGCGTCCTATTTCCTCGCCGCGGGCGCGGTCGGCGGCGGTCCGGTGCGGGTGACCGGGGTCGGACGCGATTCGATCCAAGGGGATGTCGCGTTCGCGGACGTGCTCGCCCGCCTTGGCGCCGATGTCACCTTCGGCCCGGATTGGATCGAAGCGCGCGCCGGCAAGCGCTTCGACGGCGGCGTCGTCGACTGCATGGCGATTCCCGATGCGGCGATGACGCTCGCGATGACCGCGCTCTTCGCCGACACGCCGACCACACTGACCGGCATCGCCAGCTGGCGGGTGAAGGAAACGGACCGGATCGCGGCCATGTCGACCGAGCTGGCCAAGTTGGGTGTGGCCGTGACCAGTGGCGAGGACTGGATGCGCGTCGTCCCGCCCGGCGCCGCATCCCCGCTCCGGCCGGCGGCCATCGATACCTACGATGACCATCGGATGGCAATGTGCTTTTCACTGGCGTCGCTTGCCGGCGTCGCGGTGACGATCAACGACCCGGATTGCGTGCGCAAGACTTTTCCGGGCTATTTCGACGCGTTTGCGCGCATTGCCCGGTGACTTTCGAACCGGCCCCGGTCATCGCGATCGACGGCCCCGCCGCCTCGGGCAAGGGCACTGTAGCGGCGGGCGTCGCGCGCGCGCTGGGCTTTCACTACCTCGACAGCGGCTCGTTGTATCGGCTTGTTGCGCTGCGGGCGCGGCAGACGGGGACCCCATTCGGCGCCCCGGAACCGCTCGCACGGCTGGCTGAGGACCTCGACGTGGACTTCCGCGATGGCGCCATTGTCCTGGACGGCCGAGACGCGAGCGAGGCCATCCGCAGCGAGGAAGTTTCTGCGGCCGCCTCGCTCGTCGCCGTCCATCCGGCAGTTCGCGCTGCCCTCTACGGGCGCCAGAGGGCCTTTCGCCGGCCGCCAGGGCTGGTCGCGGACGGCCGTGACATGGGGACCGTGGTGTTTCCGGACGCCGGGCTCAAAGTGTTCGTGACCGCCACCGCCGAGGAACGGGCGGAGCGTCGTTATAAGCAGTTGATCGCAAAAGGAATCTCGGTTACAATGGAAAGTCTTTTGCGCGAAATCCGGGAGCGCGACGCACGGGATGAGGGGAGGGCGGCGGCGCCGCTCAAGCCCGCCGCCGATGCAGTGACCCTGGATACAACGCAGATGACAATCGCCGCGGCCATCGAGCGCGTTCTCGGACTTTACCGAAGCGTGATCGAGCGCAGGCCACAGTAACCATAGGCCGCTGATTATGAACAGGTAGTCGAACAACAATAAGCAGGAAGACAGCGAGGAGCGGTACCGCAGCAACCGAAGTTCGTGACAGTGATCGGCCGCGTTTTGTGGCACTTTAGCCGGTGCTGCGAAATGTGAATTGACCCACCAGCCCGCCCCTCCGAGAAAAAGGGTTCTCGTGATCGGCGGCTTACACCCTGAAGGAACCAACCCCCATGGCTATTGCCACTGAAATGTCCACCTCCACGATGCCCGCGAATCCTCCGATGGAAGACTTCGCCGCGATGTTCGAGGAGTCGCTCTCGCGCCAGGAAATGCGCCAGGGCGAGCTGATCACTGCCGAGGTCGTACGCGTCGAGTTCAACGTCGTCGTCGTCAACGCGGGATTGAAATCGGAGTCGTTCATTCCGATCGAAGAATTCAAGGATGACAACGGCGAGATCGAGGTCAAGGCCGGCGATTTCGTCACCGTTGCCATCGAAGCGCTCGAAGACGGCTATGGCGAAACGCGCCTCTCGCGCGACAAGGCCAAGCGCCTCAAGGCGTGGCACGACCTCGAAGCCGCGATGGAGCAGGGCCTCATCGTTTCGGGCCTCGTCACCAGCAAGGTCAAAGGCGGCCTCACGGTCATGATCAACGGCATCCGTGCGTTCCTGCCGGGTTCGCTGGTCGACATCCGTCCGGTCAAGGACACGTCGCCGTTCGAGAACAAGGCGCTCGACTTCAAGGTCATCAAGCTCGACCGCAAGCGCAACAACGTCGTCGTGTCGCGTCGTGCCGTGCTCGAGGAGAGCCAGGGCGAGGTGCGCGAGAAGCTCCTGTCCACGCTGTCGGAAGGCGCGGTGGTCAAGGGCATCGTCAAGAACATCACGGATTACGGCGCGTTCGTCGACCTGGGTGGCATCGATGGCCTGCTGCACATCACCGACCTCGCCTGGCGCCGCGTCAAGCATCCGTCGGAAGTGCTGGCCGTCGGCGACGAAGTCACCGCCAAGGTCCTCAAGTTCGACCAGGAAAAGAACCGCGTCTCGCTCGGATTGAAGCAACTCGGCGAAGATCCGTGGGTCGGCCTGTCGCGCCGCTATCCGCAGAGCACGCGCCTGTTCGGCAAGGTCACCAACATCACCGACTACGGCGCGTTCGTGGAAATCGAATCGGGCATCGAAGGGCTGGTGCACGTGTCGGAAATGGACTGGACCAACAAGAACATCCACCCGACCAAGGTCGTGCAGCTGGGCGACGAGGTCGAAGTGATGATCCTGGAAATCGACGAGGAGCGGCGCCGCATTTCGCTCGGCATGAAGCAGTGCATGCCGAACCCTTGGGACGACTTCGCGATGAACCACAAGAAGGGGGACAAAGTCGCGGGCATGATCAAGTCGATCACCGACTTCGGCGTGTTCGTCGGCCTGCCCGGCGGCATCGACGGGCTCGTCCACTTGTCCGACCTGTCCTGGAACGCGACCGGCGAGACCGCCGTGCGCGACTACAAGAAGGGCCAGGAGGTCGAGGCGGTGGTGCTGGCGATCGACGTCGAGCGCGAGCGCATTTCACTGGGCATCAAGCAGCTGGAAGGCGACCCGTTCACCAACTTCGTCGCCATGCACGACAAGGGCAGCGTCGTCGCGGGCACCGTGAAGTCGCTCGACGGCAAGGGCGCGGTGATCGATCTCGGCAGCGACATCGAGGGCTACCTGCGGGCGTCGGAGCTGTCGCGCGACCGCGTGGAAGACATGCGCGCGCATCTGAAGGAAGGCGACGCGGTGTCGGCCATGATCATCAACATCGACCGTAAGAACCGCGGCATCAACCTGTCGATCAAGGCGAAGGACAGCGCCGACGAAGGCGAGGCGATGCAGCGGATCTCGACCGAGAATTCGGGCGCCAACACGGGCACGACGAACCTCGGGGCGCTGCTGAAGGCGAAGTTGTCCGACACCAAGCCGAACAGCTGACGGTCAAGGGCAGGCGCAATGACCAAATCGGAGCTCATCGACCGTCTTGCCGCGCAGTTCCCGCAGCTGGTCGCGAAGGATGCCGAGCTGGCGGTCAAGATGATCCTCGACGCGATGGGCGAGTCCCTTGCCAAGGGTGAGCGCATCGAGATTCGCGGGTTCGGCAGCTTCGGCCTCAATTATCGCCCGCCGCGAACCGGACGTAATCCCAAGTCCGGGGAGAAGGTGCAGGTGCCGCAGAAGTTCGTGCCGCATTTCAAGGCGGGCAAGGAACTGCGGGAGCGGGTCGATTTTGCGGAGGAAGGTCCGAAGTGAGAAACCGGCCTGTTCAATCGCGGGGCGGCAGAGGCAACTCTGCCGCCCTTTTGTATTTTGGGCGGCCCGTCGCGGTGGCATAATTGCGCCATGCAAGTCATTCGCTGGATCGTCGCCGCCACCATCTTCATCGCCCTGCTGTTTCTGTCACTGCAGAATAGCGAGCCAGCCGAGCTCAAGTTCTTCAACCTGACCAGCATTCGCGCGCCGCTGGTGGTCATCGTGTTCATCGCGTTTGCGTTGGGCGCCGCGATGGGACTTCTGGCCGGAACGCTGCGCGCGGCGCGCCTCAAGCGCCAGATCGGCAAGCTCCGCCGCGACCACGGCAAACTGCAGGACCCGACCGCCGTTGCGCACAATGAGTCGCCACTCCCGGGGCAGGTCCACGGCCACGTCCGCAGCGATTTGTCGCACCGCGGTCACTAGGACCCGATCGCTGCGCATGGACTTCGAGCTGTGGTGGCTGCTGCCGATTCCCTTCATCTTTTTCACGATGGGCTGGATTGCCGCGCGCATCGACATCAAGCACCTGCTGCGCGAGTCGCGCGCACTGCCGCTCTCGTATTTCCGCGGCCTCAATTTCCTGCTGAACGAACAGCCCGACAAGGCCATCGAATCATTCATCGAAGTGGTGAAGGTCGATCCGCAGACCATCGACCTGCACTTCGCGCTCGGCTCGCTGTTCCGCAGGCAGGGTGAAATCGAGCGCGCCATCCGCATGCACCAGAACCTGCTCGACCGTGTCGACCTTCCGGCCGACAAGCGCACGATGGCGACCTATGAGCTGGCGCAGGATTTTCATCGCGCGGGCCTGCTCGACCGCGCCGAGGAGTTGTTCACCAAGCTGGATGGAACGCCGTTCGAGCATTCCGCGCTGTCTCACCTGATCTCCATCTACGAAACCGAAAAGGACTGGACCAAGGCGATCACTGCCATCCAGCGCATGGAAGTGCTGGCCAAGCAGCCGTACTTCAAGGAGATTGCGCAGTATCACTGCGAGCTCGCGCACGCCGCGCTGCTCAAGTCCGACGACGCCACTGTGCAGGCGGAACTGGAGCGTGCCTATTCCGCCTACCGCGGCTGCACTCGTGCCACGCTGCTGCAAGGCGACCTGGAGTCGCAACAAGGCCATGCCGCAAAAGCGCTGACGACATGGCAGAAGATCGAGAACCAGAATCCGGCGTTCCTGGCGCTGGCGGCGGACCGCTTCGCGGACCTGTACCGGAGGCAGGGTGAGGTGGCGCAGGGCATTCGCGTGCTGCGCAACTATCAGGCGCAATACCCGTCACTCGATCTGCTCAATGCGCTGTTCACGCTCGTTTTGGAACTCGAAGGACCGGAGGCGGGCGCGGCGCTGATCAAGGACGAACTCGCGCGCAACCCGACGCTGCTGGGCCTCGATCGGCTGCTCGAGGCCCAGCTTCTCGACGCGCCGCCGGAGCGGCGCCACGACCTCGAGCTGGTGAAGGGACTGGTCGGGCAGCACATCAAGCGCCTGGGCATGTACAAGTGCGATAACTGCGGCTTTCGCGCCAAGCAATATTATTGGCGATGCCCGGGATGCCTCAAGTGGGAAACGTACTCGCCGAAGCGCACCGAGACGCCAGATGGCTACGCCTAGCCGACCCGGACAAGAATCCCCCATGAACGCCGTCGATCCCAAAGTCATCGTCGCGCTCGACTTCGCCAACCCGATGCACGCGCTGGCGCTGGCCGACAGGCTCGATCCGCATGCGTGCGCGTTGAAGGTCGGCAAGGAGATGTTTGTCGTCGCGGGGCCGGAGCCGGTGCGCTGGATGAT
Organism: uncultured beta proteobacterium; assembly: GCA_963819965.1. Lineage (GTDB taxonomy): Bacteria > Pseudomonadota > Gammaproteobacteria > Burkholderiales > Casimicrobiaceae > VBCG01. Next base: position 776,550 of record CAWFYA010000002.1, on the reverse strand, counting down.
CCAACGCGGATTCAACGTCTTCCTCGACCTCAAGTTCCACGACATCCCGAACACGGTCGCCCAGGCATGTGCGGCCGCGACGCGTTTGGGAGTGTGGATGCTGAATGTGCATGCTGCCGGGGGCCGTGCCATGCTGGCCGCCGCTCGCGAAGCCGTGGACAAGACCGCTGCGGAACGCGCCGCCGCACCACCGCTGCTGATCGCCGTCACGGTCCTGACCAGCCTGGCCGACAACGACCTGCGCGAGCAGGGCATCGGCGAAAGCGCGACGGCGCAAGCGGTCAAGCTGGCGCGCATGACGTCAGAGTGCCGCCTCGATGGCGTCGTCTGCTCCGCGGTCGAGGCAAAGCACATGCGGACCGCGTTGGGTCCCCGCTTCAAGCTGGTCACGCCGGGCATACGGCTCGCCGGCGCCGCCAAGGACGACCAGGCGCGCATCATCACGCCCGAGTCCGCGATCGCCAACGGCGCAGACTACCTCGTCGTCGGGCGTCCCATTACCCAGGCCGATGATCCCATCGCGGCACTTGCGTCCATCAACGCATCCATCGGCTTGGCACGATGAAGATCACGATGATCGGCAGCGGTTATGTCGGTCTGGTCACCGGGACCTGCCTCGCCGAAGTCGGCAACGACGTGCTTTGCCTCGACGTCGACGCGGCCAAGATCGACACCCTGAAGCAGGGCGGCGTGCCGATTCACGAGCCCGGCCTGGAGGCAATGGTTCGCCGCAACGCCGCTGCAGGCAGGCTGCAATTCACCACTGACGTCGATCGCGCGGTCGCGCACGGCGCGCTGCAGTTCATCGCTGTCGGCACGCCTCCCGACGAGGACGGCAGCGCCGACATGCAATACGTGATCGAGGCGGCGCGCAACATCGGCCGGCGCATGAACGAGGCCAAGGTCATTGTCGACAAGTCGACCGTCCCGGTCGGCACGGCCGATCGCGTCAGCGCGGCGGTGGCCGAGGAACTTGCGCTGCGCGGCGCAAGGATCCCGTTTGCGGTCGCATCGAATCCGGAGTTCCTCAAGGAAGGCGCTGCCGTCGAAGACTTCATGAAGCCCGACCGCATCGTCGTCGGCGCCAGCGACGAGCGGGCAATCGCCGTGCTCCGCGCCGTCTACGCGCCGTTCATGCGCAATCACGAACGCCTGCTGGTCATGGACTTGCGCTCGGCCGAGCTGACCAAGTACGCCGCGAACGCGATGCTTGCCACACGTATCTCCTTCATGAACGAAGTCGCGAACCTTGCCGACCTTCTCGGCGCCGACATCGAGATGGTCCGGCAGGGCATCGGTTCCGATCCGCGCATCGGCTATCACTTTCTGTATCCGGGCATCGGCTATGGCGGCAGCTGCTTTCCCAAGGACGTGAAGGCGCTGCAATTCACGGCGACGCAGCTTGGCCGGCCGCTGCAGGTCATCGCCGCGGTGGAAGCGGTCAATGACGCGCAAAAGCTGGTAGTCGTCGAAAAGATCGTTGGGCGATTCGGCGAAGATCTGTCTGGTCGTCGCCTGGCGGTATGGGGCCTCGCGTTCAAGCCCAATACCGACGACATGCGCGAGGCGCCGTCGCGCGTGATCGTCGAGTCGTTGCTGGCCCATGGCGCGACAGTGGTCGCCTATGATCCTGTCGCGATGGACGAAGCGCGCCGCGTGTTCGGGACCGTGTCGGGCCTGTCCTTTGCCGCTTCACCGTTGGATGCCTGCGACCGCGCCGATGCGCTGGTCATCGTCACCGAATGGAAAGAGTTCCGCAGTGTGGATTTCGACGCGCTCAAGGCGCGCCTCAAATCTCCGGTGATCTTCGACGGCAGAAATCTCTACGAGCCCTCGCGGGCCAAGGAGGCCGGGTTCGAATACATGGCCATCGGTCGCCGCTGACCCGCGCTTTCCCGCCGCCAATGCCTTTGCCATCCCCGGTGCCATGACCTCGAACCACTTCTCCGCCTTTCGTGACCGCGCCGCCCGCGCGCGCATCCTCGTCGTGGGCGACGTCATGCTCGACCGCTACTGGTTCGGCGACGTGGAGCGTATTTCCCCGGAGGCGCCGGTCCCGGTGGTGAAGATCGCGCGCACCGAGGAGCGGCCCGGCGGCGCCGCCAACGTCGCGCGCAACTCGGCGGCCCTGGGCGCGGCGTCGACGTTGCTTTCGGTAATCGGTGACGACGAGCCGGGCGGGACACTCGAACGCCTGCTCGCGTCCGAACGGGTGCGCACGTCGTTCCACCGCGAGGCGTCGCTGGCCACGACCGTCAAGCTGCGCGTGATCGGCCGCCAGCAGCAATTGCTTCGCATCGATTTCGAGACCGCGCCCTCGCACGAGATTCTGGCAACGAAACTCGCCGACTACGAGCGGCAGCTGCCCGACGCCGACGTGGTGATTCTTTCCGATTACGGGAAGGGCGGCCTCACCCACATCGGCAAGATGATCGAGCGCGCGCGCAGCGCCGGCAAAGCGGTCCTGGTCGATCCCAAGGGCGAGGACTACGCACGTTACCGCGGTGCGACCTTGATCACGCCCAACCGCAGCGAATTTCGGCAAGTGGTCGGACGCTGGAGCGACGACGCTGAAATGGCGGCAAAGGCCGAAGTGTTGCGCCGCGAGTTGTCGCTCGACGCGGTGCTGGTCACGCGCGCGGAAGAGGGCATGAGCCTGTTCTCCACTTCCGGAGCGCTCACGATTCCCGCCCAGTCGCGCGAAGTTTTCGACGTGACGGGCGCCGGCGACACGGTCATCGCGACGCTGGGCGTCATGCTGGCGGCCGGCGCGACGTTGCCGGATGCCGTGCGGGTGGCCAATGAAGCGGCAGGCGTGGTGGTCGGCAAGTTCGGCACGGCCGTAGTGCATCCGAACGAACTTGCCTAAGCGTCCGTGGCCAAGTCCAGGACCGTTTACACCTGCACGGAATGCGGCGGGTCCTCGCCCAAGTGGCAGGGCCAGTGTCCGCAGTGCGCGGCCTGGAACACGTTGGTCGAATCGCTTGCGGCGCCTGCCGCCGTTCGCTTTGCAACCGTCGCTGGCTCGCGCTCGAGCATCGTCTCGCTGTCGGCCATCGAGACCCGCAACACGCCGCGCATTCCGACGGGCCTCGAGGAATTCGACCGGGTGCTGGGCGGCGGACTCGTGCCCGGCGGCGTCGTGCTGATCGGCGGCGATCCGGGCATCGGCAAGTCCACATTGTTGCTGCAGGCCTGCGCAGCATTGGGCGCCACGCACCGCACCTTGTACGTCACCGGCGAGGAATCGGTCGAACAGATCGCGCTGCGCGCGCAGCGGCTGGGGCTGGTCAACGCGCCGGTCGAATTGCTGGCCGAGGTTCAGCTCGAGGCCATCGTCGGTGCGATCAATTCGGCCAAGCCCGAGGTCGTGGTGGTCGACTCCATCCAGACCGTCTACACCGAGGTGCTGCAGTCCGCACCGGGCAGCGTCGCGCAGGTCCGCGAATGTGCGGCGCAGTTGACGAGGCTGGCAAAGCAGCAGGGCGTCGTGGTGATTTTCGTGGGTCACGTGACCAAGGAAGGTGCCATCGCCGGCCCGCGGGTGCTGGAACACATCGTCGATGCAGTGTTGTACTTCGAAGGTGATCCGCATTCCAGCTTCCGCCTGGTCCGCGCGATCAAGAATCGGTTTGGCGCGGCCAATGAGCTGGGCGTGTTCGGCATGACCGAGCGCGGATTGAAAGGCGTCGCCAATCCGTCCGCGTTATTCCTGTCCCGGCATTCGGAATCCGTGCCGGGCTCGGCCATTGTCGCCACGCTGGAAGGTTCCAGACCGTTGCTCGTAGAAATCCAGGCGCTGGTCGATCCGGTCCAAGGCGGCGTGCCGCGGCGGCTGGCGGTCGGCCTCGAGGCACCGCGCCTCGCGTTGTTGCTGGCGGTGCTGCACCGGCATGGCGGCGTCGATGCCGGCGGCTACGATGTCTTTGTCAACGCCGTCGGTGGTGTGCGTATCCAGGAGCCAGCCGTCGATCTGGCGGTCCTGCTCGCAATAAATTCGTCCTTTAAAAACAAGCCATTACCAGCAAAATCTATTGTGTTTGGCGAAGTCGGGTTGGCAGGGGAAATCCGACCCGTTCAGCGCGGTCAGGAGCGCATTCGGGAAGCCGCCAAGCTTGGCTTCAAGACCGTCCTGGTCCCGACCGCCAACAAGCCCAAGCAGAGCGTTGAAGGCGTGGAGATCCTCACCGTCGACCGAGTGGACAAGGCGCTTGCGCTGCTTCGGGACTGATCCGCCAATTGGCGACCACAAGGGGGCGAACAGACCGCGAGCACGACGCCCGCGCTGCGCTAGCCGGCAAGCAATTGCCTGGCATCGGCGAGACTGTCGGAATTGAATTCCGGCGGCAGGGCGGCGCAGAGATCTCGCAATGGCAGGAGTCCCTCGGCGGGTCGGCGCATGGCAGCCGCCCCGCGCGCCAGGCTGACCGCTGCCCGCAGCTGCAGCAGCGTCGCCCCCTGCCTGGCCGCGACATCGTGAGCGGTGCGAAGCGCGTCCATTGCCTCGGACGGGCGGTCGGCCACGGTGCGCATCAGGCAAATTCCCCGAAGCCTGTGCAGCTCCGAAACATAGAATCCAACACCGGGCTCCGTCACGGTTTGCAACGCCGAGTCGATGACCTCCAGCGCGTCGGCATACCGCCGAGCCTTGGCGCGGCCCTCCGCCAGCAGCGCGGCGTAATAGCGCAGGAACGGGCCAACGGCGGACGCACGCGGGTATTCCGCCTCCATGATTGCCAGGCCGGCATCGAGATCGCCTGCGAATGCCTGCTGCCACCCCGACAGAAATGCCGCATGGGCGCGCTGCGGCGGAATGTTGTATTTCTGCGCAATGTCGTGCAGGCGCTGTCCGTATTTGGCGAATGCGTCGCCGTCATGTTGCAGCTGTGCGATCACGACGGCGTTGCTCAGTACATGCGAATGGGATCCGACCATGCCCAATTCGTCGGCCAGTGCGATGCCCCTTTCGAGCCGGTGGCCGCGTCGATCGGGAGTCCCAGCGCGCTCGAGACCAGGCCGTGCACGCAGAACGCGCAGACCCCGGGATCGTGGCCGCCGTACACCGGTCCCATCCAGCTGTGTTTTTCGCGGTTGTAACGATGTTCCCCTTCTTCGCAGGCAAGTTGCGACGTGCGGATCTCGCCGCGAAACCACGCGGTCGACCACAGGCAATGGAACCCTTCCAGCATGAGGTCGCCATCGCCTGATTTCCTGCCCAGCTGCATGAGTTCATCAGCGTGCACGCGCGCGCGATCGAGGCGCCGGCCGACATTGGCGTTGAACCAGAGCCCCCAGGTTGCCCGAAACCGGTCGTTTTCATCGCCGACGGCGGTTGCCAATTCGAGGGCGCGGCGGTACAGGGCCTCCATTTCGGGATTCTGCGGGCCCTTGACGATCGCGAGGGGAGGCCCTAGCTTGAGCAACAGTCCAAGTTCGCGCTGCGCGCGTTCGCGCTTCTCCTCAAGCCGTTGCACCTCGGCCAATGCCGCGTTGAAATGAGCCATTCCTTCGTTGAACGACGACCTCGCAATCGCGCGATCGCCTGCCCGTTCGCGATAGGTGCAGGCAAGGTCGAACAGTTCTGCGTGATGAAAATGATGCGCCAGCACCTCGGGCTCGGTTTCGGCAATGGCGGCGAAATTCTCCATCAGTACACGCCCGATCCGCTCATGCAACTGTTGCCTTCGCGCCCGCAGCAGGTTCTCGTAGGCGACGTCGCGCAACAGCGCATGCCGGAAACTGTATCCCGACTCGGTTGCGCGGGTTTGCCGATAAGCCAGTCCGGCCTCGATCAATTGCAGGAGGCCGGCCGCCAATTCGGCCGCGGAATAGGAAACGACGGCGGCCAGAAGTGCATGCGAGAACTGCTGCCCGATCACCGCCGCCACCTGCGCGATTTCCCGCGCGGGCCCAAGCCTGTCGAGGCGGGCCATCAGCGAATCCTGCAGCGTCGTCGGCACCGTCGGCCGGTCCGGCGTGTCGGACTCGAGGACGGTCTTGGTCAGCTCCTCGACATAGAGTGGGACCCCGTCGCTCTTGGCGACGATGTCGTCGACGATGGCCGGAGCGAGCACGCGCGGCGCCGCGATGTCGGCCACGAGTTCCGCGGATTGCGTGCTCGTGAGGCGCGTGATCCCCAGCGACGAGAATTGCGCCCGATCCGCCCAGGGCGACACGAACTCCGGTCGTGCCGTGACGAGCGCCAGCAGACGCGTGGTCGAGATGCTGTCGATCAGGCGCGTCCACAACTCCTTGGACGTGGGATCGATCCAGTGCGCATCCTCCAGCAGCAACAGCACCGGCGCGTCGTCGGCGAGCCGGGTGAGCAGGTCGACCAGCGCCGCGATCGTTTCCGCCTTGCGTTGCACGGGCGACAGTTCGAGCCTGGGATACCGGTCAGTCGGCAGGGCCAGCAGATCGGCAATGAGACTCGCCGCAGGCGTTGCCCCATCATTCGTTGCCTTGCGCAACATCGCATCCAGCTTCTCGAGCTTGACCGAGTCGCAATCATCCAACGCGAATTCCGCCGCGCGTTCCAGGTGGCGGATCACGGGATGGAGTGCGCTGTTGGTGTGGTACGGCGAGCACTGGCAGGTCACGTGGTAACACGGCTGGTCGGCAATATGAATGAAGAGCGTATCAACCAGGCGCGACTTGCCCATGCCTGCCTCGCCCACGACCAACAACGCGGATCCTTCTCCCTGGGTCGCGCGTCGCCAGCGCTCGAGCAGCAGCGCGGTCTCCTCGCCGCGCCCGACGAATGCGCCGCTGCTGGCGTTGCGCGTGGCGGCGAAGCGCCGCTCTACGGCCGCTTCACGCAGCACGCGCCAGACACGGACCGGTGCGACGAAACCTTTCACGTGGCGCTCGCCCAGCGCGTCGTATTCAAAGCGCCGTCCGAGCAGGTGATGCGTGTTGCCGGCGATGAGAATGACATTGGGGTCCGCCAGTGCCTGCAAGCGCGCCGCGAGGTTGGGCGTCTCCCCGACGATGCCGTGTTCCCGTGCCGAACCCACGCCGATTACGTCGCCGATGACGACCGTTCCCGTGGCGATTCCCACGCGTACCTGAAAGGGGCGGCCATCCGGATGCGAGAGTTGCGCGACACCATCGACGATGGCCAGGGCCGATCGCACGGCGTGTTCGGCGGCATCCTCGCTGGCCTGGGGAAAGCCGAAATAAGCAAGTACGCCGTCGCCCATGAATTTGGCGACATAGCCTTCGTAGCGAGTAATTGCACCCGCGCAGACGTCCTGGTAGCGGCCGATCAATTGGCTCACGACTTCGGGGTCCAACTGATTGGCGAGTTCGGTGGACCCGACCAGGTCGCAGAACATGACCGTGATCTGGCGGCGCTCGGCTTCCTGCGAAGTTCCCGCGGGCGAAGGCGCTCCTGGCGCATCCGTCGCAGGTTTCGGGCTGGATGCGGCTCGCCAGGATTCGAGGGCACGGAGGAGCTTGCGCCGGTGCCCGAAGGACACGCCGAGCTTCTCCAGGTCGGTCTCGGTGAGCTCGGCCAGCACTTCGAAGTCGATGTCGTTGGCGGCAAACAGGGCGGAACACTGCCCCAGACCGTTTGCGGCCAGCCATTCGTCGAGGTTGAACATGGGAATGCGCCGTCCCCGATGCCTGCGTTGGGCGCCAATCTAGGCGTCTTGCCGCCCGCGGTCAATTTCGGCCAGCGCTGCGTGCGGCAGCGCCCCGCGTCTAGGCAATCCGCCTGGCGTGCAATAACGGATATTCGACACGCGTGACAAAACCCAGGCCGCGGTAGATTTCGACCGCGCGCGGCTTGATATTTTCGACATGGAGGAACGGCGTTTCGCCGGCCCGCAACATCCGGTTGACGACCCGGCTTGACAGCGCGCGCGCATAGCCGCGGCCCTGCATGTCCGGATGCGTGCACACGGCGCTGACCTCCCGATAGTCCTCCACCCACAGCCGTTCACCCGCCATGGCGACCAGCCGCCCGCCTTCGCGAATGCCGATGTAGGTCCCGAGTTCGATCGTGCGCGGTCGAAACGGTCCCGGGTGCGTAAGCTCGACCAACGCCAGCATGTCCGGAACGTCGGCGGCGCCCAGGACGGTCACGTCGAATTCGCCCTCCGGAAGCGGCGTCCGATCGAAGCGAATCATCTGCGACAACTGCGACGCGTGCACCGTTTCCCAGTTGCCGGGCAGGCGCGGCACGAAAGGGCCGGCATAGCCCATGTCGTCGCCGATCGCCACCAGCGCCTCCAATGCGGCGACGTTCTCGGGCCCCGCGCCCGGCAATCCGGCAATGGGGGACACGTCGACGGGAAAGCGGCGCGCGAGCGGGCCACCCAGCGCAACGTGCGCGTGCCGGGTCGCGAGACTGGCCCAGAAGGGGTTGTCGAGTTCGGGCGGGATGTCGTCTGGCGTCACAAGATCATCAATGGGCGCTTGCTGATCGCCACCCCCACGATATACGCAAACGTCGCCAACGCGCCGATGAACGCTGCAACGCGAACGGGCGGGCGCCTGGCGGACTTGAGCGCAACGTAACCAAGCGCAATATACGCCACCAAAGCGATGACTTTGGCGGTCAGCCAGTTCTGCACGAGTGGGTACTGGTGGCTCCATGCGACCATCGCCAGCGCACTGGCGAGCAGCAGCGTGTCTACTGCATGCGGCATCAGGCGCATCCAACGTGCGCGCAGGATCGCCGCCTGCCGCCAGGTCCAGACGCCGCGCAGCAAGAACAGGCTTCCGCTCAGCGCAACGCAGGCGACGTGAATGTGCTTGGCAATGACGTAGTTCATCGAGTGCGGCGGCGCGGGCGTGCTTTTCGCATTCTATGCGGGAAGCCTTGCAGCGACGATTCGAACAGGACCTTCCCGCTATACTTGCCGCATGAGCCACCCGCGACATTGGAGCCTGGGAGCGAAACTGACGCTTGTCGGCGCGCCATTCATGCTCATCGGGCTCCTCGCGATCGGCGTGACGCTGTGGATAACCTGGCAACTCGACGGCGGCGCCGCGGCCATCAACGAGGTCGGACGCATGCGCATGCAGGCGTACCGGATCGCCCTCGCTTTGACCAGCAAGGAAACAAGAGCGCCGGTGGAGCGCGCGAAGGAGTTCGAGCGCAGCCTCGGCCTGCTGCGCAAGGGCGATGCGGAGCGTCCCCTGTTCGTGCCTTGGGACGAAGTCACGCGGCAACAGTTCGCGCTGGTGGAACGCGACTGGGCGGCGTTTCAGGGCCGCTGGACATCCGCCGAGCCGAATCCCGGCATTGGCCTGGCCGATGAGACGGCAGGCGTCGTTGCGGACATCGACACGCTGGTGGGCGGCATCGAACACCACATGGCGCGCTGGACAACGCTCCTTCACCTTCTGCAAATCGGCATGCTGGTCTTTGCCACGCTGGGGGCCACACTCCTGCTGTACATGGGCTACAGATTCGTGCTCGAGCCCGTCTCGCGATTGAAGGACGCCACGGAACGCATCCAGGGCGGCGATTTCGGAGCACGAGTGGAGCGGGTCACCTCGGACGAGTTCGGCGCGCTGGCCAAGTGCTTCAATGACATGGCCGAGCATCTGCAGGCGATGCATCGCGATCTCGAGGCCAAGGTTGCGGACAAGACATCGCAGCTCGAGGAGAAGAGTGCCCGCCTGGAGGCCCTGTACGACGTGACGATGCTGGTCGCCAAGGCGTCGACGCTGAAGGAATTGTCCGGCGGATTCGCCGAGCGCATGCGGCAGGTCGCTCGCGCCGACGGAATCATCGTGCGCTGGTCCGACGAGAGCAACGAACGCTTCCTGCTCCTGGCCTCGAGCGGCGTGCCGGCGGCCATGGCGGAAGGCGAACAGTGCCTGCACGCGGGAGCATGCCATTGCGGCGTGCTGAAGGAGATGACGGCAGTGCGGGTGATTCCGATAGCGGGGATGCACACTGCCGGAATCCACCATTGCGCCAATGCCGGATTTGCCACGCTGATTTCGATTCCGATCCGCCTGCACGATCGCCTGCTGGGCGAGGTCGACCTGTTCTTCCACGCACAGGTCACGCTTTCGTCCGCGGAACGGTCGCTGGTGGAGGCGCTGACGGCGCACCTGGCGAGCGCGATGGAGAATCTCCGGCTCAAGGCGCTGGAGCAGGAGGCCGCGGTTGCGCAGGAGCGCACATTCATCGCCCGCGAGCTGCACGATTCCATTGCCCAGTCGCTGGCGTTTCTCAAGATTCAGGTGCAGCTGATGCGCGACGCTATCGCCAGCGGCAACGAGCAACAGGTTGCGCGCGTGCTCGGTGAAATCGACACGGGCGTACGCGAAAGCTACGGCGACGTGCGTGAACTGCTGGTGCATTTTCGCACCCGGGCGCAGGACGAGGACATCGGTCCGGCGCTGCAGACGACGTTGCGCAAATTCGAACACCAAAGCGGGGTCAAAGCGAGCCTGCGGATGGAGGGGCATGGCATTCCACTCCCATCGGACCTTCAAATACAGGCGCTGCATGTCGTCCAGGAAGCGCTCTCGAACGTGCGCAAGCACGCGCAGGCCGCCCATGTCTGGGTCGACGTGCAGCAGCAGCCGCAGTGGCGCTTTGAGGTTCGTGACGACGGTGTCGGATTCGCGTCGGGCGACACGTCCTTCGACGAAACGCACGTCGGTCTCCGCATCATGGCCGAGCGTGCGGAGAGGGTCGGCGCGATACTCGAGGTCGTTTCCAGGCCCGGTCGCGGCACTTCGGTAGTCCTGGCGTTCGCCCGGCCGGGCACCGTGTCGATGGCGGAAGTCAGCGGGTCCCCCCACGCGATCCGGCATTGACGATGGCCGAAGTTCCCGCGCAACCTGTTCGCATCCTGGTCGTCGACGACCATACACTGTTCCGGCGCGGACTCACCGCGCTGCTCGGCAGTGATCCGAACTTGCGGGTAGTGGGCGATGCGGCAGACGCCAATGAGGCACTGCGCCAAGCGCAGGCACTGCAGCCCGACCTTGTCCTTCTCGACAATCATATGCCCGGCGTCAAGGGTGTCGACGTGCTACCTGCGATCCGGGAGGCCCTGCCAAACGTTCGCGTCGTGATGCTTACGGTCAGCGAGGACGAGCAGGATCTGGCCGCCGCGCTGCATGGTGGCGCAAGCGGGTACCTGCTCAAGACTGCGGAAGGCGAGGCGCTCATCGCGGCGATATTGCGCGTCATGCGCGGTGAATCGGTGGTGGCCGCCGAGATGACCGGCAAGCTTTTTTCCGCGTTCCGCGATGTGACGGCGGTGCCGTTGACCCACGAGCCGATGCCTGCGGCGTCGAAGGTCGCGCACCTTTCGCCCCGCGAAAGGGAGATCCTGACGTGCCTCGCACGGGGATCGAGCAACAAGGAGATCGGTCGTGACCTCGGAATCGCCGAGGCGACCGTCAAGATCCACGTCCAGCATCTGTTGCGCAAGCTGGACGTGAACTCGCGGGTCCAGGCTGCCGTTATCGCATCCGAGCACGGGCTGGTTTGATCCAGCGCAAACTCCCGCGACTCATTCGCCAAGGTAGGTCCACAGGACTATGCGTCCGTTGCGTCGCATAGTCCTTTTGCTTGCCCGTTCCTCTCCCACCGGAGGATATCGACACCCGTCCCCGTTGCCTAAACTCGTCGCGTGATTTCGAACGCAACGACGGGGGAGTGAGCTGAATGGGCAACAGAAGGCAGGCACTTTCAGTGCTGATAGTCAGCACGCTGGCGTTCACGGTGTGTTTCATGGTGTGGATGATGTTCGCCGTCATCGGCATCCCGATCCGCAAGACGCTCGATCTGAACGCGACCCAGTTCGGCCTGCTTACCGCGACGCCGGTCCTGACCGGCTCGCTGATCCGCGTGCCGCTAGGCATGTGGACCGACAAGTTCGGCGGCCGGATCGTGTTGTTCCTGTTGATGCTCGCCTGCGTGGTGCCGATCTGGATCATCGGTTACGCGACACAGTACTGGCAGTTTCTGGTGCTCGGACTCTTCGTCGGCCTTGCCGGTGGCTCATTTTCGGTCGGCACTCCTTACGTGGCGCGTTGGTTTCCCCGGAATCAGCAGGGCTTTGCGATGGGTATCTTCGGCGCCGGCAATTCCGGCGCCGCGGTCAACAAATTCGTGGCGCCGGCGCTGCTGGTCGCCTTCGGCTGGACTTTCGTGCCACAAGTGTACGCGGCGGTCATGCTCGGAACCGCGCTGTTGTTCTGGTTTTTCAGCTACTCGGATCCGCGTCATTTGGTCGAGTCGAAGATCACCTGGCGCGAGCAGCTGCAGGCGCTCAAGGATCCCAAAGTCTGGAAGTACTGCCAGTACTACTCGATCGTGTTCGGGGGCTACGTCGCGCTGAGCCTCTGGATGGTCCAGTACTACGTCGGCGAATTCGGACTGGACATACGCGCTGCCGCGCTGCTGGCGGCGTGCTTCTCGCTCCCCGGTGGCGTGTTGCGGGCGATGGGGGGATGGCTGTCGGACAAGATTGGCGCGCACGCGATGACATGGTGGGTGCTGTGGGTGAGCTGGATCTGTCTGTTCCTCCTTTCGTATCCGCAGACGGAAATGACGGTCACCACGGTCGACGGCCCACGGTCATTTCATGTCGGCCTCAATATCTACCTGTTCACCGGGTTGATCTTCATTCTCGGCATTGCCTTTGCGTTCGGCAAGGCGTCGGTATTCAAGTACATCTCCGATGACTACCCCGCGAACATCGGCGTCATTTCCGGCATCGTCGGCCTCGCCGGCGGGATGGGCGGCTTCGTGCTCCCGATCATGTTTGGCGCGCTGATGGACCTCACGGGAATACGTTCATCGGCATTCATGCTGATGTACGGCGTGGTGTGGGTGTCGCTGATCTGGATGTACTGGACGGAAGTGCGCGGCGCGGAACTCATGGGGAGCAAAGCCAAGGCATTTCGCCTGCACGGCTGATGCGCATCCCATTACCTCGGAACCCGACATGAATACGACCATCGAAACACGGAACCTGGCAGCGGGGGGCAACCGCGGCGCCGACATCACCGACTGGCGACCGGAGGACAACGAGTTCTGGGAAAGCACCGGCAAGAAGATCGCCTACCGCAACCTGTGGATCTCGATCCCGGCGCTGCTCTGCGGTTTCGCGGTTTGGGGCATGTGGGGCATCATCACCGTGCAAATGTTGAACCTGGGCTTTCCCTTCACGCAGTCCCAGCTGTTCACATTGACCGCCATCGCCGGCATTGCCGGCGCCACGATGCGCATCCCGGCGTCGTTCCTGATTCGCCTCGCCGGCGGGCGCAACACGATCTTCCTGACTACCGCGATGCTGCTGGCGCCGGCCATCGGCACCGGCATTGTTCTGCAGCACAAGAACTGGCCGCTGTGGGCGTTCCAGCTGATGGCGCTGTGGTGCGGCGTCGGCGGCGGCAACTTCGCATCGTCGATGTCAAACATCAGCGGCTTCTTTCCGAAGCGGCTGCAGGGCACCGGACTGGGATTGAACGCGGGCTTGGGCAACTTCGGCGTGACGACGATGCAGATCGTCATTCCGCTGGTCATGACCGTCGGCATCTTCGGCGCCTGGGGTGGCGCACCGGCAACCCTACTCAAGGAAAGTGGCTGGATCTTCGGCAAGATCCCCGCGGGCACACCGACGTGGATCCAGAACGCCGGCTTCGCCTGGGTGTTGTCGCTTGTGCCGCTGTCGCTCCTGTGCTGGTTCGGCATGAACAACCTGAAGACAATCTCGCCCAGCACCGGCAACCCGCTCGTTGCGTTCTCGAAGATCACCTACCTCTACACGCTCGCGTTCGTGCCCTCGATCTTCATGCTCTGGCTATACCTGCCGGCGCCGACGGGCCTGGGGCTGCTCAACGTTTGGGTCGCAATCCCGCTCGACATCATACTCATGCTGACCGTGATGAAGATTGCCGCCTTCGGCCCGATGAAGGAGGGGGTGGCCAAACAGTTCGAGATCTTCAGGAACAAGCACACCTGGTCGCTGACGATCCTCTACATCGTCACCTTCGGTTCGTTCATCGGCTTCTCGATGGCGCTGCCGCTGTCGATGAAGGTCATCTTCGATGTCATTCACGTGCCCGGCGCAGACGGCGTGATGACGCACACGCAGGCCAATCCGAATGGATTGCCGGTGCTCGCCTACGCCTGGATCGGCCCTTTCGTCGGCGCGTTGACCCGGCCGGTGGGCGGCTGGATTTCGGACAAGGTCGGCGGCTCGATCGTCACACAATGGGTGTCGGTGACGATGGTCGCGGCCTCGGTCGCGGTCGGCTACGTGATGATGAAGGCCTACCACTCGGCAACGCCCGAGGAATACTTCTTCATCTTCCTCGCGCTTTTCATCGTGCTCTTTGCCGCCACCGGTATCGGCAACGGCTCGACCTTCCGTACCATCGGCGTCATCTTCGACCGTCAGCAGGCGGGGCCGGTGCTTGGCTGGACCTCCGCGGTCGCTGCCTATGGCGCGTTCGCGGCGCCGGTCGTGATCGGCGAGCAGATCAAGGCCGGCACCCCGCAATACGCGATGTACGGCTTCGCGATCTTCTACGCGCTGTGTCTCATTCTCAACTGGTGGTTCTACCTGCGCGCCAACGCGTACGTGAAGAACCCATGATTTCCGCAGGAACCGGCCATTTCGGAGAGATTCGATGAGTCATTTTCTCGATCGACTGACTTATTTTTCCAGCCCGAAGGAACAGTTCGCGGAGGGCCATGGCGTGACGACCGGCGAGGACCGCACCTGGGAGGACGCCTACCGCAACCGCTGGGCCCACGACAAGATCGTGCGCTCGACCCACGGCGTGAACTGCACCGGCTCGTGCTCTTGGAAAATCTACGTCAAGGGAGGCATCGTCACGTGGGAGACCCAGCAGACGGACTATCCGCGCACACGCTGGGACATGCCCAACCACGAGCCCCGCGGGTGTGCCCGTGGCGCGAGCTACAGCTGGTATTTGTACAGCGCCAACCGGGTCAAGTATCCGATGGTGCGCGCACGCCTGCTGAAGCACTGGCGCGCCGCGCGCATGACGCGCGATCCGGTCGACGCGTGGGCATCGATCGTCGAGGACGACGCGACGCGCCGCGACTACCAGAGCGTGCGCGGCCTCGGCGGCTTCGTTCGCTCGAACTGGGACGAGGTGAACGAGATCGTCGCCGCAGCCAACGTGTACACGATCAAAAGGCACGGTCCGGACCGCGTGATCGGCTTTTCGCCGATTCCGGCAATGTCCATGGTGAGCTATGCGGCCGGCAGCCGCTATCTGAGCCTGATCGGCGGCGTGTGCATGAGTTTCTACGATTGGTATTGCGACCTGCCGCCATCGTCCCCGCAAGTCTGGGGTGAGCAGACCGACGTTCCGGAATCCGCCGACTGGTACAACTCCAGTTTCATCATCGCATGGGGCTCCAACGTCCCGCAGACGCGCACGCCTGACGCCCACTTCTTCACGGAAGTCCGCTACAAGGGCACCAAGACTGTCGCAGTGACGCCGGACTATTCCGAAGTCGCCAAGCTTGCCGATATCTGGATGCATCCCAAGCAGGGCACCGACGCCGCGGTGGCAATGGCGATGGGCCACGTGATCCTCAAGGAGTTCTACTTCCCTGAAGGCGGCAAGGAGAGGAGCCCCTATTTCGACGACTACGTCCGGCGCTACACCGACATGCCGATGCTGGTGATGCTCAAGGAACACCAGTTGCCGGGCGGCGATAAGGTGCTGGTTCCGGACCGCTACGTGCGTGCCTCCGATTTCAACGGCAAGCTCGGCCAGGCCAACAATCCGGAGTGGAAGACCGTCGCGTTCGACGATAGCGGAAAGGTCGTGCTGCCCAACGGCGCGATCGGCTTTCGCTGGGGCCCGGACGGTCGCGCCGACCAGGGTCAGTGGAACCTCGAAGCGAAGGAGGCCCGCCATGGCGGCGATGTGAAACTGAAGCTGTCGGTACGCGAGGGCCAGGATTCGAGCAAGGAAACTGCCAAGGTAGCCTTTCCCTATTTCGGCGGCATCGCGAGCCAGCATTTCCCGAACAGTGCTCTAAAGGGCGAAAACGGCGACGTGCTGGTGCGCACGGTGCCAGTGCAGCGTATCGCCTTGGGCAAGGATGGCGAGAAGCGCGAGGCGCTGGTCGCCACGGTGTTCGACCTGCAAGTGGCGAACTACGGCGTGGCGCGGGGACTGCCGGGCGAGCTGGCGGCCTCGAGCTTCGACGACGACACGCCGTACACCCCGGCATGGCAGGAGCGCATCACCGGCACGCCCCGAGCGCAACTGATCACGGTAGCCCGCCAGTTTGCGGAGAACGCGCACAGGACCCAGGGTCGGTCGATGGTAATCATCGGCGCCGCGATGAACCACTGGTACCACAGCGACATGAACTACCGCGGCATCATCAACATGCTGATGCTGTGCGGCTGCATCGGCAAGAGCGGCGGCGGCTGGGCGCACTACGTGGGGCAGGAGAAGCTGCGGCCGCAGACGGGCTGGACGGCGCTTGCATTCGCGCTCGACTGGATACGCCCGCCGCGACAGCAGAACAGCACGAGCTTCTTCTACGCGCACACCGACCAGTGGCGCTACGAGAAGGTGAAGATGGAGGAGGTGATTTCGCCGCTGGCGGACAAGAACATCTACGGCGGCAGCATGATCGACTACAACGTGCGTGCCGAGCGCATGGGATGGCTTCCCTCGGCACCACAACTGCAGACCAATCCGCTGCAGGTCGTCCGCGACGCGCACGCGGCCGGAATCGACCCCAGGGAGTACGCGGTCAAGGCACTCAAGGACGGCACGCTCCGGATGAGCTGCGAGGACCCGGACCACGCGAGCAACTGGCCGCGCAACCTGTTCGTCTGGAGGTCGAATCTGCTCGGATCGAGCGGCAAGGGTCACGAATATTTCCTGAAGCACCTGCTCGGCACCAGCAATGGCGTGCAGGGCAAGGACCTTGGCCCGGAGGAAGCCAAGCCGGAAGAGGTGGTGTGGCACGACAAGGCGCCCGAGGGCAAGCTCGACCTGCTGGTCACGCTCGACTTCCGCATGAGCACGACCTGCCTGTACTCGGACATTGTGCTTCCCACGGCCACCTGGTACGAGAAGAACGACCTCAACACCAGCGACATGCATCCGTTCATCCATCCGCTTTCGACGGCGGTGGATCCGGCGTGGCAATCGCGCAGCGACTGGGAAATCTACAAGGGATTCGCGAAGAAGTTCAGCGAAGTCTGCGTGGGCCACCTGGGCGCCGAGCGCGAAATCGTGCTCACGCCGCTGATGCACGACAGTCCGGCGGAGCTCGCGCAGCCGTTCGACGTCAAGGATTGGAAACGCGGCGAAGTCGAACTCATCCCGGGCAAGACGGCGCCGCAGATCGCTGTGGTCGAGCGCGACTATCCCAACGTGTACAAGCGCTTCACCGCCCTCGGTCCGCTGATGAACAAGGTCGGCAACGGCGGCAAGGGCATCACCTGGAACACGCAGACGGAAGTTAAGCAGCTGGGCGAGTTGAGCGGCCTGGTGAGCGCCGAAGGCGCAACCCGAGGCATGCCCCGGATCGAGTCCGACATCGACGCGTGCGAGGTGATCCTGCAACTGGCGCCCGAGACCAACGGGCACGTCGCAGTCAAGGCGTGGGAAGCACTGTCCAAGCAGACGGGGCGTGAACACAAGCACCTCGCGCTCTATCGGGAAGACGAGAAAATTCGCTTCCGCGACATCCAGGCGCAGCCGCGCAAGATCATCAGTTCGCCCACCTGGAGCGGCATCGAGAGCGAGACCGTCTCGTACAACGCGGGCTACACCAACGTACACGAGCTCATTCCCTGGCGCACGCTGACCGGTCGCCAGCAGTTCTACATGGACCACCCATGGATGCTCGCGTTCGGCGAAGGTTTCTCGAGCTACCGTCCGCCAGTGGACCTCAAGACAACGGGTGCGATCCACAACATAAAGGGCAATGGCAACACCGAGATCGTGCTCAACTTCATCACGCCGCACCAGAAGTGGGGCATTCATTCCACCTACACCGACAACCTCATGATGCTGACACTGAGCCGCGGCGGGCCGTGCATCTGGCTGTCCGAGGATGACGCGAAGCGCGCAGGAATCGTCGACAATGACTGGGTCGAACTGTTCAACGTCAATGGCGCGATCGCGGCGCGCGCAATCGTCAGCCAGCGCGTCAATCCGGGCATGGTGATGATGTACCACGCGCAGGAAAAGATCGTGAACACGCCGGGTTCGGAAATCACGGGCACGCGCGGCGGCATTCACAACTCGGTCACCCGCATCGTGCTCAAGCCCACGCACATGATCGGCGGCTATGCGCAGTTCAGCTATGGCTTCAACTACTACGGGACCGTCGGCACCAACCGCGACGAGTTCGTCGTCGTGCGCAAGATGGCCAGGGTGGACTGGCTGGACACCCCGGCGGCGCAGGAGCTCATCCGGCCCACGCAGGCCTACGGAGAAAGCGTATGAACCCCCACGCTCGCATCCGCTCGCTGCCCCCAAAGGGGGCGCCGGCCTCCCTTGAGGCGGCTCTGCAAGAGGCCGTGAACCCCCACGCTCGCATCCGCTCGCTGCCCCCAAAGGGGACGCCGGCCTCTCTTGAGGCGGCTCTGCAGGAGGCCGTGAACCCCCACGCTCGCATTCGCTCGCTGCCCCCAAAGGGGGTGCCGGCCTCCCTTGAATCTGCGTTGCGGGAGGCCCCATGAAAGTCCGCGCGCAAATCGGCATGGTGCTGAACCTCGACAAGTGTATCGGCTGCCACACGTGTTCGGTCACCTGCAAGAACGTCTGGACCAGCCGGCCGGGCATGGAATACGCCTGGTTCAACAATGTCGAGACCAAGCCCGGCATCGGCTATCCCAAGGAGTGGGAGAACCAGGACAAGTGGAACGGCGGCTGGGTGCGCAAGGCCGATGGCCGGATTGAGCCGCGCCAGGGCGCGAAGTGGAAATTGCTGATGCGCATCTTCGCGAACCCGAACCTGCCGCAGATCGACGACTATTACGAACCGTTCACTTTCGACTACGATCACCTGCAGTCGGCCCCAGAGATGAAGGCAACGCCCACGGCCCGTCCGCGCAGCCTGATCACGGGCCAGCGCATGGAAAAAATCGAATGGGGTCCGAACTGGGAGGAGATTCTCGGTGGCGAGTTCGCCAAGCGCAGCAAGGACAGGAATTTCGACGACATCCAGAAGGACATCTACGGCGAGTTCGAGAACACGTTCATGATGTACCTGCCGCGCCTGTGCGAGCACTGTCTCAATCCGGCGTGCGTGGCGAGTTGCCCGTCGGGCTCGATCTACAAGCGCGAAGAAGACGGCATCGTACTGATCGATCAGGACAAATGCCGCGGATGGCGCATGTGCGTCTCCGGCTGCCCATACAAGAAGATCTACTACAACTGGAAGAGCGGCAAAGCAGAGAAGTGCATCTTCTGCTACCCGCGAATCGAGGCCGGACAGCCCACCGTATGCAGCGAAACCTGCGTGGGCCGCATTCGCTACCTCGGCGTGCTGCTCTATGACGCGGACCGGATACAGGAGGCGGCAAGCGTCGAACACGACCGGGATTTGTACCAGGCCCAGCTCGACATCTTTCTCGACCCGAACGATCCCAAGGTGATTGCGCAGGCGCGCCTGGACAACATTCCGGATGCGTGGATGGACGCGGCGCGCAGGAGCCCGGTCTACAAGATGGCGGTTGATTGGAAAGTGGCGCTGCCCCTGCACCCTGAATACCGGACCTTGCCGATGGTCTGGTACGTGCCGCCGCTATCCCCGATTACTGCGGCTGCCAATGCCGGGCACGTCGGCAGCAACGGCGAGATTCCGGACGTTACCCAGTTGCGCATCCCGATCAATTACCTCGCCAATCTGCTTACCGCGGGCGACACGGCGCCGGTGGTGCGTGCGCTGGAGCGGATGCTCGCGATGCGCGCGTACCAGCGCGCGAAGCATGTCGACGGGGAGTCCAACCTCTCCATACTTTCCCAGGTCGGGATCACGCAGGCCGAGGTGGAAGATATGTATCACGTGATGGCGATCGCGAATTACGAGGACCGTTTCGTCATTCCCACCACCCACCGCGAATATGCGGAGAACGCCTTCAACGTGCGCGGCGGCTGCGGCTTCTCGTTCGGCAACGGTTGCTCGGAAGGCACCTCCGAAACGAGCCTGTTCGGCAGCGAGAAGAAACGCACGATTCCGATCAAGGCGATGGTATGAGCAAGTTTTCCAAGCCGGTTGCCGCGCCCGGCACGCTTCGCGTATTGGCGGCGCTTCTATCCTATCCCGGCGCCGAGCGACGCGCGTGGCTGGGGGAAATGACGCAGATTTTGCGCCGGGACAAGGCGCTGCCTCCTGCCCGTTTGGCCGAACTCGACGTGTTGATCGACGGGCTGCGCGCCGCCGACCCGCTCGACGTCGAAGCGGACTACGTGCAGCTCTTCGATCGTGGCCGCAGCACGTCGCTGCACCTTTTCGAGCACGTGCACGGCGATTCACGCGACCGCGGCCCGGCCATGATCGACCTCGCGCGGACCTACGAACGGGCAGGACTGTTCCTGGCGCCTGGCGAACTGCCCGACTATCTGCCGGCCGTGCTGGAATTCGTTTCCACGCAACCGCCGCGCGAGGCGAGGGCATTTCTCGGCGAAATGGCGCACATCCTCAACGCTATCTTCAGCGCGCTGCAGAAGCGCGAGAGCGCGTACGCAAGCGTGCTGGGCGCGCTGCTGGAACTCGCCGGTGAGAAAGCGCAACCCGTTGCACCGCCGGCAGACGAGGCGCTGGACGAAGCCTGGACCGAGCCACCGGTGTTCGGGGGCTGTTCCACCAAGGGTCAGTCGCGACCCGGTGAGCCCCAGCCGATCCTGCTGATGCGCGCAAAGCCGCAGCCCGGAGCGGCTGCAAGTCCTGCCGCCGCACCGGCCGCAAACGTGGGGGGAGTACAGCCGTGAGCACTTATCTCAACAACCTCGCCTTCGTCGTCTATCCGTACGTATGCCTCGCGGTGTTCCTAATGGGCAGCCTCGCCCGTTTTGACCGGGACCAGTACACGTGGAAGAGCGACTCGTCGCAGCTCCTTCGCGCCGGCACGCTACGCTGGGGCAGCAACCTGTTTCACGCCGGCATCCTGTTCCTGTTCTTCGGGCACCTCGTCGGGCAACTCATGCCGCACTGGATGTACGCGCCGTTCATAAGCGCACCGCAGAAGCAACTGCTGGCGATCGTCGCCGGCGGCGTGGCGGGCTCGATCTGCTTCGTCGGGCTGAGCCTGCTTCTCCATCGGCGCATCTTCGACGCGCGCATTCGCCTGACCAGCCACCGCACGGACCTGGCGATCCTTGTCATTCTATGGGTGCAACTGTGCCTTGGCCTCATTACGTTGCCGCTGTCGTGGGAGCATCGCCATGACGCCGGCACCATGCTGGTCCTGGCGAGCTATCTCCAAGGCATTGCGACACTGCAGCCCGACGCCGGTGTATTGGCCGGCGTGGCCTGGCCCTACAAGGTGCACATGCTGCTCGGCATGACAATTTTCCTGTTGTTCCCGTTCAGCCGACTGGTGCATGTGTGGAGCGGCTTCGCGTCCATTGCCTATCTCTTTCGACCCTACCAGGTGGTGCGCAGCCGGCGCCTCAACGTGCCGCCCGGCAACAACCTGCCGCGCCGTTCCGGCATCGCCGATTGACGGCCATGACCATGCGCCCCCAAGCGGCTGATTCGAACACTGTGAACACGTCGTCCACGGCAACCTCCGTCGTCGCGCGCGTCAACGGCATTGCACTGCATGCGCCGGGAGATGTTCTGCAGCCCGATGATTTGCGGCAGCGCGCCTGCACAGAACTCTTGCGACAGGCCGCGCAGCGTGCCGGCCTGCTCGACGCTGCCGATGCCTGTTCCGCCGACGGCGCGACGAGCTACGCCGCGACCGTCGCCATTGAAGCGCTGTTGCAGCAATCGATTTGCGTACCCGACCCGTCGGAGGACGCCTGCCGGCGCTATTTTCTGGCTCACGAGCAGCGCTACCGCGGCGGCGAGCGCGTCAAGGTCCGGCATATCCTGTTCGCGGTCACCCCCGGCGTCGATGTGGTTGCGCTGCGCAAGCGGGCCGAGTTGTCGCTGCTCGAGGCGCGATGCTTCGATGGCGCGTCATCGAGCAAGTTCGCGGATGTGGCCGCCAGGATGTCGAACTGCCCGACCGGCGCCGCGGGTGGCGAACTGGGCTGGCTGACCGGCGCCGATTGCGCGCCGGAATTCGCGCGCGAACTATTCGGGCGTACCGAGGTGGGCGTACTGCCCCGCTTGGTGCACAGCCGGTTCGGTCTGCACGTGGTCGAAGTGCTGGCGCGAGAGCAGGGCACGCAGCGTCCGTTCGAAGCGGTCCGTGGCGCCGTCGAACTTGCGTTGCGCCAGCAGACCTACGTTGTGGCGCTGCGTCAGTTCCTGCAGCTGCTGGCGGGGCAGGGCACCCTCGAAGGCGTCGACCTCGATGCGGCCGATACGCCTTTGGTTCAGTAAGCCATCATCGCCCTGCCAGCTCGATCATGACCGATGACCATTTCGCGATGCTGCTCCACGCAGCGCGCTCGCAGCCGGAGCCGCAGCGATTGCTGTTCGTCTTTGCGGCCGCGAGTTTACCGGCTGACGCAAGTGCTGCGCAAAAGTCGAGCTTCGAGGCGGGCGAAGGCGGAGAACTCGAACCGGTCATGTCCGTGGACAAGGATCCGCACGCGTTGACGACGTTCAGGGCGCTGGCGGTGGAATCGGCGGCTATGGGCAAGGACTGGCGCGTGGTATTCGTTGCCGGACTGTCTGGCGACGGTGCGAAAGCGCCCACTGAAACGCAGACCGAGCGGGCATTGCACGAAATGGCTGAGTCCGTGCGCCAGGGCAATATCGGCCGCTATCTCGCCTATGATGCGCACGGCGAGCCGCTGAGCATTTCCTGAGCTGCGATCGAACGCGACGCGCAATGCGGCGCGGCACCGTCCCCTGATTCAAGTGCACGCCAATTCCAAGCCGATAGCCGTGCGACGGCCAACGCCCACAGGCGAACGTGCTGCCGCGAACTTCGCATTGTGGCGGCTGGGATTCCGGCCCTTCTATCTGCTGGCCGGCATCTTCGCGGCACTGTCCATTCCGTTGTGGGTTTGCCAATATTCGGGGTACCTTCCCGCCGCCTATTTGCGCAGTCTGGTATGGCACGGACACGAGATGCTTTTCGGCTATGCGTTGGCGGTGATCTCGGGCTTTCTGTTCACGGCCGTGCGCAATTGGACCGGCCAGCCCACGCCAACGGGGTGGATGCTGGCGGGTTTCGCCGTTCTCTGGCTCGCCGGCCGGGTTCTGGTCCTGACACCTTTTAACGTGGCAGCGGCCGCGGTGAATACGGTGTTTCCGGTTGCCGTGGCGGTCGGTATCGGTATTCCGCTGGCCAGGAGCGGCAACAAGAGAAACTATTTCTTTGTCGCGCTGCTGCTGATGTTCGGCGCGCTTGCCTTGGCTTTGCATCTTTCTTTCCTCGGCGTAATCGACTGGCCGGAACTCGTGAGCCTGCAGGTCGGCCTCGACCTCGTGCTGCTGATCATCGCGGCGATCGGCGGTCGGGTGATCCCGATGTTCACCAACAACGGCATTCCGGGCACGCGCGCGGTCAGCAAGGCGATCATCGACAGATTGGCCATCGGCAGCATCGTGGCGCTCGGTGTTGCCGACCTCGTGCAGGCACCGGGTCTTGTCATCGCGGCCATCGCGCTGGCTGCGGCGGCAGTGCACGGGACGAGGCTCGCCTTGTGGCAGTTCTGGCGAACGCTCCGCAATCCCCTGGTCTGGGTGCTCCACGGCGCCTACGCGTGGATCGTCATCTACTTCGTGCTGCGGGCAATGGCGACGCTTGGACTCGTCGCGGAGCCACTCGCCGTGCACGCGCTGACGATCGGCACCATCGGCGGCATGACGCTGGGAATGATGACGCGCACATCGCGAGGGCACACGGGACGTATGCTGCGGGCCGGTTGGCCCGAGGCCCTGTGCTTCGCGCTGGTGTTCTGTGCCGCCGTGGTTCGCGTCGGTGGCGGCATGGTGCTGCCCGGGTCTTACATGGCCACCGTCATCGTCTCCGGCGTTCTCTGGTCCGGCGCTTTCACGGTATTCGTCGTCACCTATTGGCCCGTGTTGACGCGCGCTCGCGTGGACGGAAAGCCGGGCTGATGGCGGGGCAGGGCGGATGCAACTCCGCCCCGCATTCCCGCCTTCGCTACTTCTTGGCAGGCGCGGAAGCCGCCGCAGGGGCAGGGGCCGGCGCGGGCGGCGGCGTGTCCGAGTTCCAGATGTCCCGGGCGATCTGCCACTTGCCGCCCTTCTTGTGCCAGATCTCCATGTATTTGCCGGTATCGACGGTGGCGCCCGCCTTGGTATTCACCGAAAACGTGCCCGAGTGCCACGCCGTATCACCGAACACCGCCACGTCGTTGACGCTGCCCAGAACAAAGAGGACTCCGCCCGCTTGGGCACCGGCGATCTCTTTGGCGATCACGGGCTTGATGGCGGCATGGCCGCGGAGCATTGGCGATCCGGGTGGCATGACCACCGCATCGTCGGCATAGTTGGCGACGACGGCATCAACATTGCCCGCGTTGAACCCCTTGACCCAAGTCACCGTGCCCGCGCGAATCGTTGCTGCGTCGTCCGCTGCTCCGGCGGTGGTCGTTGCCAATGCGGTCAACAGCACCATGCTGGCGGCAAACAGGATCGCTCTTTTCGATAACGCCATTTGATTCTCCCCATTTGGCCCGCGATCCCTGCTGGGTCGCGGTCTGGACGGGATTCTATCCGGCGTTTGCCTCCGCGCAACGGACCGCGCCCGGTCTTGCAGCTCGCGGTGCACATAGTCATGCCATCGGATATGTCAGAATTGAAGAATTGGCGGAGGGCACAGCATGGTCGTGGATTGGAACTCGTTTACGCCGTGGTCGGCGCTGGCCGGCGGCGCGATCATCGGCATGGCAGCCACGCTGCTCGCGCTCGCGAATGGCCGCCTCGCTGGCATCAGCGGCATCCTCGGCGGGCTCCTGCAGCCGTCGGTGTCGGACGCGGGATGGCGCGCCGCGTTTGTCGCCGGGCTCCTGATTGCGCCAACCGTCTACGTCGTATTTGCCGCGCTGCCGCAAGTGGTCATCGATGCGGACTACCTGACGCTCATCATCGCCGGCGCCCTCGTCGGCCTGGGAACGCGATATGCCGCCGGCTGCACCAGCGGTCACGGGGTCTGCGGCCTGTCGCGCTTTTCGTCACGTTCGCTCGTCGCGACCGTTACGTTCATGGCGGCAGGATTTGCCACCGTGTTCGCCATGCGCCACGTGCTGGCAGGCTGAGTAGCCGTGTCCGCATTCTCAGCGTTCGTCTCTGGCCTCGTCTTCGGGATCGGACTCATCGTGTCCGGCATGTTCAATCCCGCGAAGGTGCTTGGTTTTCTCGATGTGGCGGGGCGCTGGGACCCGTCGCTGGCGATGGTAATGGTGGGTGCCATCGCCATGGGCTCGGTTGGCTTTGCAATCGCCGGACGGCGAACGAAGACATGGTTCGGCACACCAATGCTGCTGCCGACCGTGCGCGATGTCGACCGCAGACTCGTCATCGGAAGCCTATTGTTCGGAACGGGCTGGGGAATCGCAGGAATTTGTCCGGGCCCCGCGCTGGTCGCGATGGGTGCCGGCAAGGTCAAGGCGTTGCCGTTTGTTGTGGCGATGGTCGCGGGAATGCTGTTTTTCGAGTGGGTCGAGCGACGCCGGGCGCAAACCGCCACACGCGCTGAAACCGCAGCCTCGACCGTCAGGGAATAGAGATGCTCATCTTTCGCCAGCTCTTCGACCCCCAGTCGTCGACCTATTCATACCTGCTTGCCGACGGCCCGACCCGCGAGGCGGTGCTGATCGACCCGGTGTTCGAGCAGGCGCGGCGCGATGCGGCGCTGATCCAGGAACTTGACCTCACGCTCGTTGCCACGCTGGAGACGCACGTGCACGCCGATCACGTCACCGGCGCATGGCTGCTCAAGGACCGCTGCGGCAGCAGCATCGCGCTCGCCCAGGCGAGCGAAGCGGCGGGCGCGGACCGATATCTCGCGCACGGCGACCGCGTTCATTTCGGCAAACGCTATCTCGAGGTGCGCGCGACCCCGGGTCACACCCAGGGCTGCCTCACGTTCGTGCTCGACGACGAGAGCATGGCGTTCACCGGGGATTGTCTGCTGATTCGCGGCAGCGGGCGCACCGATTTCCAGCAGGGTGATGCGCGCGCGATGTATCGCTCCGTGCGCAGCCAGATACTCACGCTGCCTCCGGCATGCCTGCTCTATCCCGCGCACGACTACCGGGGACTCACGGTGACCAGCGTAGACGAGGAGCGACGGTTCAATCCGCGGCTCGGCGGGGAAATCGGCGAGGCCGATTTCGTCGGGTACATGAACAATCTGGGACTTCCGCATCCGAAGCTGATGGAGATCGCGGTGCCGGCCAACCTGCGTTGCGGCCGGCCCGACGCGGCGACCGCCGAACTGCCGGCGGATCCGCAGTGGGCGCCGCTGACTTTCACGTTTGCCGGTATTTTCGAAATCCAGCCGCAGGCGCTGGAAGATCATGCGGGATCGGTCCAGGTCATCGACGTTCGCGAGCGCGACGAATTCGATGGTCCGCTGGGAAGAATCCGTGGGTCAAAGGACATACCGCTGGGGGAGCTGCCGGCACGCATGGGCGAACTGGCGAAGGACCGGCCGGTCGTCACCGTGTGCCGTTCGGGCGCACGGTCGGCACAAGCGGCCGTTCTGCTCGGCAAGGCCGGCTTTGCGAATGTGGCCAACCTGGCGGGCGGCATGCTGCGCTGGCGCGGCGGCGGCCACCCGGTAGAAGGCGGGCGGGATTGACGCCAGAGACAAACTTGAGGCTACACTTTAAAATATTTATATAGTTAATTGATTATATTCAAATAGTGTGCTGCCGGCTGGTCGACCGCTACTATCGCGGGTTGTCCGTGATGATTTTCGCGGAGCCGGCGGCGCGGCGGCGTCTAACACGCAAGCCGCTTCGGCTTGGCGTAGGCGCTATTGCAACACGAGGAGCTTCGGGCCGTCCGGGGTCTCTTCGACGTCCAGCATACTGTGATCAAGGTACTCGCTCGTTCGTGCATCGAGGACGAGTACGGTACGACCATGATGCAGGAAGCGCACATCGTCAGGCAGCGCATGGTCGATCTTTGGAGCAAGGGCCTCGTCGCCTTGCAGTTCAAGGCGGACGGCGGCGTCCATCGGAGCATGCGCCCGTTCGAGGACAGCTTCGAGGTATGCACCCACGGCTGCCGTCATGTTGACCATCGCAGTCTCCTCGGTCTCGCGGAACCCTTGTCGAGCCACCAGTCTGGGGCGTTGACCACATCGGCGACGCCTTGGTTCCGTTCCCGGCCCTTGCTTTCCCGCCGGCAGGTGGGCCTGCGCATCGTCGTTCGACGCGGTTCACGGGCCGGCCGGCGGCGCCGGAGCCTCTCCGCCGCGGGTCGGGCGACCTGTGCCAGGGTCTAGCTCGGTGAATCGGTGACGGACAGCGGCGGCGCAACGTGCTCCAGCGATTTTCGCTCCGCATCGACCCCGAGCCATGCCTCGATACCGGCCGCTGCCAGCATCAGCACCGAGCCGAGCACGTAGCCGAGGAACACCGACTCGCGCGAGCCGGTTGCGATGAGTACGCCGAACAGCCACGGTGCGGCAACCCCGCCGATGGCTGTTCCGAATGCGAAGAAGACGGCGATCGCCAACGCCCGCAACTCGAGCGGGAACAGTTCGCTGATGGTCAGATAGGCCGCGCTCGCCGCCGCCGATGCAAAGAAGAAGATCACCGACCACAGGAGCGTTTGCTCCGTCGCGGTGAGCATGTTTTCCTTGAACAGCGCGCCGGTCGCAAGCAGCAGCAATCCGCTCACCGCATAGGTCGAGGCAATCGAAATCCGGCGACCGATCGTGTCGAAAAAGCGTCCGAGCAGCAACGGACCCAGGAAATTGCCGAGGGCGAATGGCAGCAGGAAGATCCCCGTGCGCGAGGAGGGAATGCCATAGAAGCGGGCCAGCACCAGCGCATAGGTGAAGAAGATCGCGTTGTACAGGAACGCCTGCGAGGTGATAAGGGTTAGCCCCAACAGCGC
Source organism: uncultured beta proteobacterium (assembly GCA_963819965.1). Classification (GTDB taxonomy): domain Bacteria; phylum Pseudomonadota; class Gammaproteobacteria; order Burkholderiales; family Casimicrobiaceae; genus VBCG01. Next base: position 748,370 of record CAWFYA010000002.1, on the reverse strand, counting down.
CCGACGGGGATATCGGCGGAACAGCGTGTGAAAGAGTTCGCGCAGACTGGTTCGGCGGCGAGGCCGGACGGTCAGGTAGTCGCCTGGAGAAGAGGGCGATCCGGCGCCACCCGTGCGGGCCTCGAGTTCGGCCATCACGGCCAACGCGCGGGATTCATGCCCATGGATCACCAGCCAGCGCGGACTTTCGGGCAGGTGCCTCCGCGCGACCAGGACGACGAGGCCGAGGATTGCGCCGATGCCGAAACCCAGTCGCCAACCGAGATCCACGGCGATGCGCGTGGTGTCGAGCAGGACAAGCGTCGCCAACGCCCCGACGGCCGCACCGATCCAGTAGCTGCCGTTGATGAACAGGTTTGTACGGCCGCGGACGCGCGCGGGAATGAGCTCGTCGATGGCGGAATTGATCGCCGCGTATTCGCCTCCGATGCCGAATCCGGTGATCAGGCGAAATGCCGCGAAGCTCCAGAAATCCCAGGCGAAGGCCGTCAGCAGCGTGCCGCCGAGATAGATCGCTAGCGTCACAAAGAAGAATTTCTTGCGGCCGTGGCGATCGGTGAGATAACCGCACACCAGCGCGCCAAGCACCGCGCCGAGCAGATACGCCGAAGCGGTCGCACCTATGCGCGCGGTGGAAAGTCCGAGCGATTCAGGCTCCCGAAGGACGGCGCCAATGGCGCCCGCCAAAGTGACTTCCAGGCCGTCGATGGCCCAACTGGCGCCGAGCGCGCCGACGACCAGCCAGTGAAAACGGCTCCACGGAAGGCGGTCAAGCCGCGCATGCACATCGGTTCGGACAGGGGCCAGCTTTGTCCGCTCGTTGGCGCTCTGACGTTCGTGAGGTCGCATAATTGTTATTATGTCAAATAAATGATTTTGGATCCGGCTCGTCGGCGTCCCGACCCCGCGGGAGTTATTATGGAACAGCTGACACTGGCGTACGCATCCGCGACGTTCACCTATACTCCTCAGAAAAGCGACGGTTCTCCCGACGCCGCAATATCAGGCAACGCGCCGGCAAGCTGTCCGTAAACCAATTGCCGCGCGGCCGTTCAGGGAAGGAGTGTGTCGAATTGCCGCGCTGAGTTCGCTCGAGCTCGGAATCCGGCGCGCTTCACGCAAAGTTCGAAATGGGGAATGCATGACCAGTTCAGCGGCTCCGACGCCAATCGTGCGCATCGTGAACGGCCGCCCCGTCCTCACCGCCGCAGACGCATATCTGCTGTCCTATCCTAAAGCCGGGCGAACGTGGCTGCGCGCATTGATCGGCAAGGCACTTGTCGATCACTACGGCCTGCCGGAGCGAAAACTGCTCCGCACGGAGGAGTTAACAGGGGCCGCCGGACTACCGGTGGCGGCGTTCGACCACGACCAAACCGCGATGATCGCCGGGATGCGCTGGCAGGATATGCCGACCGACCGAATGGCCTATCAAGGAAGTCGAGTATTGCTGATCGGGCGCGATGTCCGCGACAACCTCGTATCCGCCTACTTCCAGGCGACGCGCCGGATCAACGTTTACGCCGGAACGATCTCTGAATTCATCCGCCATGACGCGTACGGGATCGAAAAGATTCTGGCGTTCTATCGTATCTGGTCGGAGAGCCGGCACATTCCGACGACGTTCGATTTCATCAAGTACGAGGACCTGCATCGCGATACGGCCGGTTCGCTCAGGCGCGTCCTCGCGTTCCTCGGAGCGACGGTGCGCGACAGCACGATCAGGGCTGCTGTCGACTACTGCCGATTCGAGAATCTGCGCAAAGCCGAGATCGAAGACCGCTTCCGGGCGAACATGCTGCGGCCCGCACGCACGGACGATCCCGAGGCGTTCAAGTTGCGTCAAGGCAAGGTTGGCAACTACTCGAAATACCTGTCCACCGACGACATCGCCTACATTGACGCGGCGGTCACGGCGCGCGGCTGCGAGTTTGCTCCACCCGCCAAAGTTGATAATCTAGATTAGATTACACCAATATGTAATTGATAACATATTGAAATAATTGTCAACGGCACCGTGCATGAGTCCACCCAGGTTTCGGCCAAGCCGGTGCAACGCCTCGTTACATCCCGGAGTCGGTTCTGGTCATGCTCCATACGTTATTGATGGTGTTGGCAATTCGCCAGCCCCAACAGACGGAGGACCGCATGAAGATAGCCCCTACCCTTGCCCTGCTTGCCGCCGGAACTTTCGCCGTTCCGGCCCTGGCCCAGACCACCGCCACGGAAACCCAGCGCAACCTCAATCAGCAACAGCGCATCGAGCAGGGTCTGCAGTCCGGGTCGCTCAGCACCAGGGAGGCGGGCCAGCTCGAGCGACAGCAGTCCCACGTCGAGCACGTGGAGAAAAACGCCCTCAAGGATGGCACGCTTTCCTCTGCCGACCAGGCGCGCATCAAGGCCGCGCAGAATAAGTCGAGCGCAACGATTGCCGCCGAAAAGCACGACGCCCAGACCGGCCATCCCGGGTCGAAATCGTCGCAGCGCATGCAGGCCGACGTGCAGCGCAATGTCAACCAGCAGGCGCGCATCCACCAGGGCGTCAAGTCCGGCACACTAACCAACAGCCAGGTCGCCTCTCTCGAGCGCGGCCAGGCGCACGTCAACCATGCCGAGGCGCATGGCGCGGCGAATGGCCATATCGGCGCCGTTGAACAGGCACACGTCCAGGGCAAGGAGCACGTGCAGAGCGCGCGCATCCACCACAAGAAGAACCCTGCGCCGGCACCGAATTGAAACCATGGCGCCGGGGAAATCCCGACGCGCGCTTGAGTTCGAGGGGTCAGCGGGCGATGGCGAACGACCTGGCGCTCACGCGGCCAGCTGCCGCAGGCAATAGGTGGCCAGCGCATCGAGGACGGCATCGTCCTCGCCCGCGGCAGCCGCCATGTGAAACTCGCAATCGGGATGCGCTGCCGCTGCCTCCCGAAGCAGCCTGGGAAGGTCTTCCCGGACGTGCCCGCCCTGCCCCAGAAAGACCGGCACGACCACGATCCGGCGACAACCCGCCGAATGAAGCTTCGCGGCGGCATTCGCAAGGTCTGGGGTCATGATTTCAAGATAGGCCAGTGCAACATGCTCCCGGGGGACGGCGTGGGCGACGCGCACGCGCAAGCGCTCGAAGGGCTCCGCCCAGCGCGCGTCGCGGGCGCCATGGGCGAACAGAATGAGGCCGGCGGTCATCGATCGATTATACGGTTGGCTGCAGAGCCCTTCGGGCCGCCGTCAGGCGAAACGCGCCAGATATAGGCCCTGGCGATAACGGCATAGCCCGATATTCCTTTTGTTTATTAAGGCGTTCACCTAACCTCCGCTTCTTCACGGAGTGGGCAAGGCTTTGCATGTATCGCTACGACGCCTTTGATCAGCGCATCGTCGACGAACGGGTTGCGCAGTTTCGCGACCAGACCCGCCGTTTCCTGTCCGGCGAGTTGAGCGAAGACGAGTTTCGCCCGCTGCGGCTGCAGAACGGACTCTATGTGCAGAAGTACGCGCCGATGCTGCGCGTGGCGATCCCCTATGGCCTCCTGTCGTCGCGGCAGTTGCGGATGCTGGCGCACATCGGTCGCAAGTACGACAAGGGCTATGCTCATTTCACGACACGCCAGAATATCCAGTACAACTGGCCCAAGCTCGAGGAAGTGCCGGAAATTCTGGCCGATCTCGCCAGCGTTCAGATGCACGCGATCCAGACGTCCGGCAACTGCGTGCGCAACATCACCAGCGACCATTTCGCGGGATCCGCCGCCGACGAAGTCATCGATCCGCGGCCGTACAACGAGCTGGTTCGCCAATGGTCGACGTTCCACCCGGAGTTCGCCTACCTGCCGCGCAAGTTCAAGATCGCGATTACCGGCGCCACGGTCGACCGTGCCGCCCTTTTGGTACACGATATCGGACTGCAGGCGGTGCGCAACGAGCACGGCGACGTCGGCTTCCGCGTCATCGTCGGCGGCGGATTGGGCCGCACCCCGATCGTTGGTCATGTCATCCGCGAGTTCCTGCCGCGCGCGGAAATCCTCAACTACCTCGATGCGATCCTGCGCGTGTACAACCGCTTCGGCCGCCGCGACAACATGTACAAGGCGCGCATCAAGATCCTGGTGAAGGAGCAGACGCCGGCAGTCTTCGCCGAACACGTGGAAGCGGAGTGGGAACATCTGCGCGGCGGAGCGGCGAGTGTGCCGGACGAAGAAATTGCCCGCCTTGCGGCGCATTTCCCGCCGCATCCGCACCAGCAACTGCCAGGGGACGACGCGGATTTCCGCTCGGCCGTCGCCGACAATCGAGGCTTCGCCAACTGGGTCAAGCGCAACGTGTTCCCGCACAAGGTGCCGGGTTATGCGATCGTCACGCTGTCGCTCAAGAAGACCGGCGTGCCGCCGGGCGACGCAACGTCCGACCAGATGGACACGGTGGCTGATCTGGCCGACGCGTACAGTTTCGGAGAGCTCGCGGTGTCGCACGAGCAGAACCTCATCTTCGCCGATGTGCGCCAGTCGGAACTGCTTGCGCTGTGGAGCGAACTGAAGGACCTCGGACTGGCCACGCCCAACATCGGCCTGTTGACCGACATCGTCTGCTGTCCCGGCGGGGATTTTTGTTCGCTGGCCAACGCCAAGTCGATTCCCATCGCGGAAGCCATCCAGCGCCGATTCGACGACCTCGACTACCTGCATGACATCGGTGAGCTCGATCTCAATATATCCGGCTGCATGAATGCCTGCGGTCACCACCACGTCGGACATATCGGTGTGCTCGGCGTCGACAAGAATGGTGCCGAGTGGTACCAGGTCACCATCGGCGGCACCCAAGGCGCAACCGCGGCGATCGGCAAGGTGATCGGCCCATCGTTTGCGGCGCATGAAATGCCGGACGTGATTGCCAGGCTCATCGATACCTACGTGGACCACCGGCACGAGGACGAGCGCTTCGTGGACACGGTGCGTCGCCTCGGCATCGAACCTTTCAAAGAACGCGTGTATGTCGCAGCTCATTAAGGATGGCGCGGTAGTCGAGGATCGCTGGAGCCTGCTGCGCGAGGTGTCCGGCGACCTGCCGGCAACGCCGGTCATCGTGCCATTGAGCCATTGGCTTGCCGCGCGCGCTGCGCTTCGCGCGCGCGGTAACGTCGGGGTCTGGCTCGCGCCGGCCGATGACCCTGCCCTCCTTGCTCCCGACTCTGCCGACCTGCCGCTGATAGCAATCGATTTCCCCAAGTTCGCCGACGGACGCGGTTACTCCAGCGCTCGTCTTCTGCGCGAGCGATTCGGCTTTCGGGGCGAACTGCGCGCGATAGGCGACGTGGCGCGCGATCAGCTGTACTACCTGCATCAGGTCGGTTTCGACGCGTTTGCGCTCCGCGACGGCAAGGACGCGCTGGCGGCAGTTGCGTCGTTGCGCGACTTCTCCGACGGCTATCAGATCACCAACCGCCGCATGCCATGGTTCCGTCGCGCCGATTCCGATTTGCCTCGGCGCGTGCAAGGCCCCATCGAATGACCGGCATCGTCTACCTGGTCGGCGCGGGTCCGGGCGCACCCGATCTCCTGACGCTGCGAGCCGCACGGCTGCTGGAGAGGGCCGACATCGTTTTCCACGATGCGCTCGTGCATCCGGACACCGTGGCGCTTGCAGCCCACGCCGAGAAATTCGCCGTCGGCAAGCGCTGCGGCCGGCATTCGACCGCGCAAAAGTTCATCAACAGGCGGCTGGTCGACGCAGCGCGCAAGCATGCCGTGGTGGTGCGCTTGAAAGGCGGCGACCCGATGCTGTTCGGCCGCGCGCAGGAAGAGATTGCCGCGCTGGAAGCGGAAGGCATCCGCTGCGAAGTGGTTCCCGGTATCACGGCGGCACTGGCTGCGGCCGCCGAACTCAAGACCTCACTTACGCAGCGCGGAATCGCGCGCAGCGTGACGTTCGCCACGCCACGTGTGGGCGTGGGCGAGGCGGAAAGCCACTGGGCCGACGGACTCGTCGCCGCGGACGCCGGCGCCATCTACATGGGGGTGGGCGAAGCGGCAGCGATTGCCGCGACGCTCCTTGCGGCTGGCAAACCGGCGGAGCTGGCCGTTGCCGTCGTCGAGAATGCGTCGCTGCCCGGCCAGCGGATTCGTTACACGACGTTGGCGGCACTGCCGCTGCTGGCCAAGGCAGAAGTTATGGGACCCGCGTTGATCCTGATGGGTCCGCAGTTTGCCGCGCGGACTGCGGTGCCCGCCGATATCGAGCCGGCACCAGGGATCTACTTCAAGCTGCGTGCCGCGGGATAAGTAGCGCAGTCAAGTGCCGCAACGCGCGGCGTTACAATTGCGGCGGCGTGCCCAGGTGCGATGGGGCGCACTCCCGCGATGCCGCTGCCGCTCTTCCAACTTCCCCCGCGCGCCCAGAAGGACTGGATCACGCATCGCCTCGCGCGCCCGGCGCCGAGTGCCGCGCAGGGGATGAGTGACGGCTTCCGCCTGCCCGGACGCGAAGGCGATGCCACGCTCGCGGCGGTCCTGGTGCCGGTCGTCAACCGACCCGATGGCCTCACGCTGCTGCTTACCCAGCGCAGCGCCGGCCTGCCGGACCACCCGGGGCAGATCAGCTTTCCCGGTGGTCGCGTCGAGCCTTCGGATCCAACGCCGGCGGATGCCGCGCTGCGCGAGGCGACCGAGGAAGTCGGGCTCGCCCCCGACCGCGTCGAAGTATTGGGCGAGCTGGCCACCTATGAAACGGTTACCGGGTACCGGGTCACGCCCATCGTCGGCTGGGTCGAGCCGCCGTTCACGCTGATCACCGATCCGCTCGAGGTGGCCGACGCATTCGAGGTTCCGCTGGCATTCGTGCTCGATCCAGCGAACCAGCAGCGGCATTTCCGCATGCTCGGCGATTTGCGCCGCGACTTCTGGGCGATTCCCTGGCGCGACCGCTACATCTGGGGCGCCACCGCCGCGATGCTCCTCATATTCGACCGCACCTTGCGCGCCGACTGAAGGGCGAACCCATGCCACCTGCGCACCCGGCTACCGCGATCATCCTGTCGGGGGGCGGTGCGCGCGCTGCGTACCAGGTGGGAGCATTGCGCGCGATTGCGCACATTTCGGGGCGCCACGCCCGCATGCCGTTCCCAGTGATTTGCGGCACCTCGGCCGGCGCCATCAATGCGACGTTGCTTGCGGTGAATGCGGACGATTTTCGCCGCGGCGTGGCGCGCCTCACGCGCTGGTGGCGACGCGTGACCGTGCGCGACATCTACCACGGCGACCTGGCTACACTCGCGCGGCATAGCGCCCGATTCCTGGCGAGCGTGTTGACCGGCGGCACGGTGCCGGCCAAGGTCGCTGCGATGTTCGACAACGCCCCGCTCACAGACCTGCTCACCCGTGAACTGGATTTTGCCAGGCTCGACCATCAGATCGACGCCGGACACTTGCGCGCGCTGTCGATTAACGCGACGAGCTACTCGTCGGGCCACGCGGTGACGTTCTACCAGGGTGCGCCGGACATCGCGTCATGGCATCGCCTGCGCCGGCGGGGGCAGTCGACCAAGCTTGCAACCGATCACCTGATGGCATCGACGGCGATCCCGTTCGTCTTTCCGGCGGGCCGCATCGACGAGGACTTCTACATGGACGGCTCGGTCCGTCAGATCGCGCCGCTGTCGCCAGCGTTGCACCTGGGCGCCAATCGCATCGTCGTTCTTGCCGTCGGTCAATTCTCGGGTCAGCCGGCCGGCCGCAACGCGGTCGCCGGCCCGCCGCAATATCCGTCTTTTGCCCAGGTCGCCGGCCACGCGCTGTCATCGGTGTTCCTGGACAACATGGGCGCCGACATCGAGCGCCTCACCCAGTACAACCGCCTGATCGACCGGTTGCCCGAGCGAGCGCGCGGAATGAACGGCTTTCCCGTCCGGCACGTCGACGCGTTTGTGCTGTCGCCCTCCCGCGACGTGGCAAGCCTCGCGCTCCAATACGTGGACAATCTCCCAGGAGCCGTGCGCGCGGTGCTGCGCGGTTTCGGTAGCACGCAAGGCACTGGCGCCAACCTCACGTCGTACCTGCTGTTCGACCGCGATTTTTGCCGCGCGTTGCTGGGCCTGGGCTATGCGGACGCGATGGCCAGGCGCGACGAACTCGAGGCCTTTCTCGCCGGCGATTCCGCGAACTACCTGCCGTTGCCGCAAAGCGAACCGGATTGACCTCGCCGGCAGTTCAGTCTGGCGGCGGCAACTTGCCGATTATGCAGTTTAGTGCGCGCCCGTATCCCGGTCCGAAGAAGGCGGTGAGGCTCTCGCGGTAGGTTCCCGGGCCAATCGTGCGGTAGTAGAGCTTCGACGTCTGATCCAGGAAGTAGCTGTAGTTGTCGTCTCCGCCGCCCGCTTGCAGCGCCGACGACATATCCTGTCCCCCAAGGAACAGCGGCGCGCATTCCACCTGGATCGACTTGAGGAATCCGTCGAATCCGGTTGCCTGGCGATTGTTCATGGCGTCGGAGGCGCAGCCGGAGAGCAGGAAAGCGAAGGCGAATAGGGATTGCGCAAAGGGGCGTGTCATGGCGAGCCGATGAGGAGTGCGGCGGAATTATTGCAGGTTTCGCGAAGATCGGCGGACGCCGCGCGATCCCCTACAATGACGTTCGAGCCGCCTTCTCGACAATTTCGCACGGCCGCGCAATGAACCTGCTGACCCGATCCGAGCCACGCTGCCTGCGCCTGCGCAGCCTGTCGCCGCATGGGTATCACGACGTCGTCTATTACGAATGGGGCGACGCGGCCAATCCGCGCGTCGTGATCTGCGTCCACGGCGTAGGTCGCAACGGCCGCGACTTCGACGTGATCGCGGAAGCGCTCTCCTCCACTCATCGCGTGCTTTCTGTCGACATGCCCGGCCGCGGCAATTCCGATTGGCTGGCCGACCCCAATGATTACGTCTTTCCGACTTACCTCACGACACTGACCGCGCTAATTGCGCGCAGTGGCGCAGAGACGGTCGAGTGGATCGGCACGTCGATGGGCGGCTTGCTGGGCATCGTCGCGGCCGCGCAGCCCAGGACGCCGCTACGCCGGCTGGTGATCAACGATGTCGGACCTGAAATCCAGCCCGCGGCTCTCGCGCGCATCGGCAGCTACTTCGGCAAGGATCCAACGTTTGCCACATTCGCGGAAATCGAAGCGTACGTGCGCGATATCTCGGCACCTTTCGGCCCGCTGACCGATGCCCAATGGGAATTCATTACCCGCACCAACGTCCGCCAGCGCGGCGATGGACGCTGGGGAATCGCCTACGATCCCGGCATCGCGGTGCCGTTTCGCAACGCCCCTGCGCCCCCCGACCTGTGGCCGGTCTGGGACGCCATCCATTGCCCGACGCTGGTGTTGCGCGGCGCCCAATCGGACCTTCTGTCGCGGGACGTTGCCGAACGGATGACCGAGCGGGGACCGAAGCCGCGCGTCGTCGAGATTGCCGGCGTGGGACACGCGCCCATGCTGCTCGATCCGGCGCAGTATCTTCCGGTCATTGATTTCCTGCGCTCCGAGGATTGAATGCCGCACCCTCCCGACCCGTTGCTGGCACGCTTCCCGCTTGTAAAGTCGTGATTGCGGGGTTCCGACCCATGGTATCGCTTACAATCGTGCTGCGGCCCCGTTTTTGGCGCGCACCACACGACGACACCCTCCGATTCCGGTCGCCATGCCCCTAGTCCTGTCCCTGCCGCCAGTCGCGTCGAATCCGGCCAATCCCCCGGAAATCCGGCCGGCCAAGGTAGGACCCTGGCTCGACGAAATCGCGCGACGCGAGCCTGCCACCGCCGCCCACTTGATAGGCGACGCCCTAGCGGCCACCAACCGGGTCGCGATGAGCGATAGCAAGCGGCTCGAACTGGCCGAGAAATATTGGGCGACCGCCACTACCCTTTGGCCCTTGCTGGAAAAGCAATTTGTGCGCGCGTCCCATCCGCTGTCCGGCGGCGCGCTGGAAGCGGCCAAGGCCGCGTTGACGCTGGCTAGCGAACTGACCACTGCCTACAAACATTTGTTGGTCAGCGAGGCGGACAAGCGCATTTCGCTGGGGGGACAGCGGCTGATGGTGGCACTGGTCCACCGCTGCCTGCAGTGCACGGCGCGTATCCTTGTCAACAGCTACCTTTCCTTCGCGCCCGTGCCGCCGAAGACTTGGCACGATTCGCATCTCATCTACACGTTCGCGCGGGAGCGCGGCATTCACCTGACCCCGGTGGCGCCGGATCAGCCGGAGGCAACGCCCGAGCGTCTGACCATCCAGTCGTTGCTGCTCGCGCTGGCCAATCCCTACGGCTTCCTGCCGGGGCAATTGCCGATCGTGCTGCGCTATGTGCAGGAATATGCGCATTGGGCGAAGCTGACGGACGTGGTCCCCGTGCACCGAATGGCCAAGGCCGTGGCGATCGTGCCCGTTGGCCATGATTTCCCGCCATTTTCGGCCAACAAGGGCGGCTCGATCGACGGCAGCAAGCTGTTCCTGCTGACCTTCGACCTGGCCTTCCAGATCCAGGAGCAATTGCGCGCACTCGAGGCCGGCGGCGATCTGCCGGCCGGCATCGGGCGAGACCCTGTGGCGCGTCTCCAATACGTTGCCCTGCTGAAGCGCTTGCTGCGGCAATGGGCCATTCCGCCGGCACGGCAGTTCAATCGCCTGCCGTCGCGTGCGCGCGTCGTCATGTGTTCGGGCCTGACCGGCATATGGCAATACAGCCGTGGACTGCATTCGGGCATTCCCAACCCTCCCGCCGGCTTGCCGCCGATGGCGAATTGTCAGGTGATCAACCACACGCCTGCCGGATACGCATTGCGCCAGACGGACCCGGCGCCGACCGCACTGCGAATCGGCGAGCTGATCGCGTTACGCATCGAAGGTCGCAGTGGGCTCCAGGTCGCGATGGTTCGCTGGTTCCGCAATACATTTACCGGGAGCGGGCTCGAATTTGGCTGCGAACTGCTTTCGGATAATCCGGAGGCTGCGGCCGCGGCGATGGAAGATGGCACGGCCAGTTCCGTCACGCCCGTCGTCGTGCTGCCCGAGGAAAAAGGAACCGGTCCCGAACCCGCACCGCCGCAGATCCTGGTCCCGATGGGCGCCTTCGCATTGGAGCAGGCGATCACGTTGAAGCGCGGCGTCCAAACCGGTTTCGCCGTGCTGACCAAGCTTATCGAACACGGTCCGGGATTCGAGTTGTACGAGTTCGTCGCGGTCGGATGACCGCCTTCTGGCGTTCGATTTTGACCCACGATTTCGTGGCGTCCCCCTGATGCTCGCGTTCGGCGCGCGCTGGACCATCCTCGGACTGGCTGCGCTGACGCTGCTTGAACTGCTTTGGGAAACTGTGCTGGCGCCCCAGCACACCTTGGGCGCACTGTTCGCGCTCAAGGCCGTGCCGCTGGCATTGTTGTTTCCAGGCGTGGCACGAGGCGCCCGCAGGCCGCGGCAATGGCTGGCGCTGGTGCTGCCGCTGTATTTTGCCGAGGCGCTGACTCGCGCGCTCAGCGAACATGGTCGCTACGCGCTTGTCGCGGCCATGGCGGCGGCAATCGGCGCAACGACATTCATTGCGTTACTGATGTGGTTCCGGGGAGAGCGCGCGGCCCGGGCCACGACTTGAAACGCGCGTCCCGGCATGACAGCGCCCCGACGCTAGCCCCGCGCCGGCCCGACCTCGGGCGCCTTGGTCGTGGTCGTTCCCGCCAGTCCCTTGGGCAGCGGAAAGGTCACGTTCTCGACGATGCCGGTCAATTCGCTGACGCCGATCGCCCCCAACTCCTTCAGGCGCGCGACGACCTGGCGCACCAGGACTTCGGGCGCGGATGCGCCGGCGGTCACGCCCACGCGCAACTTTCCGGCGACCCACTCCGGACGCAATTCGTCCGCGCGATCGATCATGTAGGTCGAGACACCGCGTTTGGAAGCCACCTCGCGCAGACGGTTTGAGTTCGAACTGTTCGGACTGCCGACCACGATCACGGTATCCACCATGGGCAGCATCGCCTTCACCGCGTCCTGCCGGTTCTGCGTGGCGTAGCAGATGTCGTCCTTCTTCGGGCCGACGATGCCGGGGAATCGTTGCTTGAGCGCGACCACCACCGCGGCGGCATCGTCCATGGATAGCGTGGTCTGGGTGACGTAGGCCAGGAATTGCGGATTGCGCACGGCGAGGCGCCCGACATCCGCGACCGATTCGACCAGGTAGATTCCCCCGTCCGCCTGGCCCATCGTGCCGTCCACTTCCGGGTGCCCGGCGTGTCCGATCATCACGATCTCGCGCCCCTGCTCGCGCATCTTGGCCACCTCGACGTGTACCTTGGTCACGAGCGGACAGGTCGCGTCGAAAACGTTGAGACCCCGCGCGACTGCGTCGGCACGCACGGCCTGCGAGACCCCGTGCGCCGAAAACACGATGGTTGCGCCCCCGGGCACTTCGTCGAGTTCCTCGACGAACACTGCGCCCTTGAGCTTCAGGTCGTCGACCACGAACTTGTTGTGGACCACTTCGTGGCGCACGTAGATCGGCGCGCCGTGTTGTTCCAGCGCCCGCTCGACGATGGCGATGGCCCGGTCGACGCCGGCGCAGAAGCCGCGGGGATTGGCGAGAACGATTTGCATGGTCATGGGTCCTTGGCCGGGGTCAGGGGCAATTCGGTGCGTTTTTGCCTGAAGCTGTCGAGAATGAGGAGCGCCGCTCCCACGGTGATTGCGCTGTCCGCGACATTGAAGGCCGGCCATGACCAGGCGCCGTAGTGCAGCAGCAGGAAGTCCACGACCTTGCCGATCGCGATGCGGTCCCAGAGGTTGCCCAGCGCGCCGCCCAGGATCAGCGCCAGACCCGCGCGGAGCGGGCGGCTGCCGCCGCGCCTTAACATGTAGATCAGGAACGCGCTTGCGACGACGGCGATGCCGGTGAAGAACCATCGCTGCCATCCTGGCTCGCCGGCAAGAAAGCTGAATGCCGCGCCGGAATTGTAGGCGAGCACCAAGCTCATGAATCCGGTGATCGGCAATTCCTCTCCGCGCACAAAGGACGCCACCACCAGCACCTTGGTGAGCCGGTCCGCCACCAGAACCGCGGCGGCGAGCGCCAGCCATTTCCACCAACCGGCATTCCTGCCCGGGGCCGTCGCCATCGCCGCCGCGCTCACGCAAATCGGCGCGGTTCGCCCGCGCCGAACAGGTTGGCGACGCAGCGCCCGCAAAGCGTGGGATGCGCCGCATCGGCGCCGACATCGGCGCGCCAATGCCAGCACCGGTCGCACTTGGGATGCGCACTGGGTGTGACCCGGACAGAAAGCGCATCGCCCGGCGTGACCGTGGCTGCCGACGTGATAGTGACAAAGCGCAGGTCGTCGCCCAGCGACGCCAGGGCTTCGAAGTCCGCGCCAGGCGCTGTGATCGCGACCTCGGCCTGGAGCGACGAACCGATGGCACCGGACTGGCGAACTGCCTCAAGCTCTCGTTGCACCGTGGTCCGCGCGGCGAGGATTCGCTGCCATTTGGCGACAAGTGGTTCGGCGTCGTCCTTGGCTTGCGAATCGGCGACGCCTGTCCAGGTACGCATGAAGATCGTTGCATCGTCCGCATGCACCAGGCGCCACGCCTCTTCTGCCGTGAACGACAGGATCGGCGCCATCAGCTGCAGCAGCGCGTCGCGGATTTGCGCCAGCGCCGTCTGCGCCGAGCGGCGCGCCGGACTGTCGGGCGCCGTCGTATATAGGCGATCCTTCAGCACATCGAGATAGAAGCCGCCCAGATCCTCGGAACAGTACGTTTGCAGCCGTTGCACGACCAAGTGGAACTCATAGCGCGCGTAATCGGCCGCGACCGCCGCAGCCAGGCGCCGGCATTGCGCGACGGCATAGCGATCCATTTCCAGCATTTGCGCCTCCGGAACGGCGGACGCCGCGATGAAATCAGCGGTGTTAGCCATCAGGAAGCGCAGCGTGTTCCTGATGCGACGATAGCCTTCGACCACGCGCTTCAGGATTTCATCGGAGATCGTCAGTTCGCCGGAATAGTCGGTGGCCGCGACCCACAGGCGAAGGATCTCCGCGCCCAGCGAATCGGCGACCTTGAGCGGCGACACGACGTTGCCCTTCGACTTCGACATCTTGCGGCCTTCACCGTCGACTGCGAAGCCATGCGTGAGCAGTGCCTTGTAAGGAGGAACACCGTTGACCATGCTCGAGATGAGCAGCGACGAATGAAACCAGCCGCGGTGCTGATCCGAACCCTCGAGGTAGAGGTCCGCCGGAAAACCATGCTCCTGGGAATGCGATCCCATGCGGCTGGTGCGTCCGGTGGGCCCGCCCATGACCGTCTGGAACGTGCTGCCCGAGTCGAACCACACGTCGAGCGTGTCCGTGAGCTTGCGATACCTGGCCGGATCGACGCCGAAGTCCTCGTGCGTCGCCGCGAACCAGCTCTCCAGCCCGCCGTGTTCCACCTTGCTTGCCGCGAGCTCGAGCAACTGCATCGTATCCGGATGCAGCTGGTCGGTTTCCTTGTCCACGAAGAACGGCAGCGGCACCCCCCACTGGCGTTGCCGCGACAGCGTCCAGTCGGGACGGTTGGCGATCATTCCATACAGGCGCGCCTTGCCCCACGCCGGATAGAAGTCGGTGGCGTCGATGCCGCGCAGCGCGACCGCGCGCAGCGATTCCGGCGGCACGTGGCCGTGCCAACCGGGTACCGCGTCCATTCCGGCGAACCATTGCGTCGTCGCGCGATAGATGATCGGCGTCTTGTGTCGCCAACAATGCATGTAGCTGTGCGTGTATTGCGTCGCGTGCAACAGCGCCCCGACCTCGCGCAGCTTCGCGACGATCTGGGGATTGGCTTCCCAGATTTTCTCGCCACCGAAGAACGGCAGGCTGCCGGCGTAGCGCCCGTCGCCTCCCACCGGATTGATGATGTCGTCGTCCTTCATGCCGTATTTGCGGCACGATTGGAAATCTTCGATGCCATAAGCCGGCGACGAGTGGACGATGCCCGTGCCCTGATCGAGGGTCACGAATTCGCCCAGGTGAATAGGCGATGTACGGTCGTAGAACGGGTGGCGGAACCTGATCAGCTCCAGCGCGGAACCCTTGGCCGTGGCCTCGACGCGGCCGCTCAACTGGAAGCGTTTAAGGCACGCCTCCACCAGGTCCTGCGCCAGGACGAGTTGTCCTTTGTCCGTCGCCACCAGCGCATACGTGTAGTCCGGATGCGCGGTCAGCGCCTGGTTGGCGGGGATGGTCCACGGCGTCGTCGTCCAGATAACTGCGAACACCGGACCCGCCGGCAACGCCGCAAGCCCGAACGCGCCGGCCAGTTTTTGCCGGTCCGCCGGGTCGAGCGCAAAGGCCACGTCAATGGCAGTGTCCACGCGATCTTCATATTCGACTTCGGCTTCGGCCAACGCGCTCTGGCAATCGAAGCACCAGTTCACGGGCTTGAGCCCGCGGTAGACGAAGCCCTTCTCCAGGATCCGCCCCAGCGTGCGGATCTCGTCCGCCTCGTTCTTGAACGCCATCGTCGTGTAGGGATGCTCCCAGTCTCCGAGCACGCCCAGCCGCTTGAAGCCCTCCTTCTGCTTGGCGATCTGCTCATTGGCGTATGCGCGTGCCAAGCGTTGCGTGTCCGCGGTCGACAGATGCTTACCGTGCGATTTCTCGATCTGCACCTCGATCGGCATGCCATGGCAATCCCAGCCCGGGACATACGGCGCGTCGAAACCCGCCAGCTGCTTGCTCTTGACGACGATGTCCTTGAGGATTTTGTTGACCGCGTGGCCGATGTGGATGTCGCCGTTGGCATACGGGGGGCCGTCGTGCAGCACGAAGCGCGGCCGTCCCTGCGACGCAGCGCGGATCGCCTCGTACACCTTGCGCTGCTGCCATTCTTTGACCCATTTCGGCTCGCGCTTGGCCAGATCGCCGCGCATCGGAAACGGCGTGTCGGGCAGGTTGAGCGTGGACTTGTAATCCGTTTTCAGTTCATCAGGCATGCGGTTGCATTCAAAAGATAAGCAATAAAGTTGCGCAGAACATCCATCATGCCATGCGTGCAAAATAGTCCCGGGCGTGACCCACGTCGACGCGAATTTGCCGCGTCAGCGCATCCAGCGTGGCGTATTTTTCCTCGTCGCGCAGCTTGTGCAGGAACTCGACGGTGACGCGACGACCATAGATCGACTCGTCGAAGTCGAGCAGAAACACCTCCAGAAGCGGCGCACCGCCCTGCTTGATCGTCGGCCGCACGCCGATGCTGGCCACGCCGGCGCGTGGTGCGGCGCCCAGGCCGTGCACGCGCACGGCAAAGATGCCGGACAGTGCGGGACGGTGGCGAAGGGGAATGTTCGCGGTGGGGAATCCCAGGTTGCGGCCGAGCTTTTCGCCGTGCGCCACGCGGCCGCTGATCGCGTAGGGACGGCCGAGCATTGCCGCGGCCTGCTGCAGGTTGCCGTTCGCGAGCGCCTCGCGCACGGCGGTGGACGATGCACGCTGCGCGTCCACGGCCACGGTGCGCATGCCTTCGACACTGAAGGATTCGGCATGCGCGCGCAACACGGCGAGATTGCCGGCGCGGGCCTTGCCGAAGCGGAAGTCGTCGCCGACCAGCACCCACCGCACGTCGAGGCGCCGCACCAGGACGTCGTCGATGAACGCTTCCGGCGTCATGCCGGCCAGTCGCTCGTCGAAGCGCGCGACGATCGTCCTGGCAATGCCGAACGCGCGAAACAGGTCGAGTTTCTGGCGCAGCCTGGATAGGCGAGGCGGCGCTGCGGCGCGGGCAAAAAATTCGCGTGGATGCGGATCGAAGGTCAGAACGGCCGGCGGCAGACGCAGGTCTTCAGCGGCTTCGATGAGCCGGGTTAGCATCGCCTGATGGCCGAGATGCACGCCGTCGAAATTGCCGATCGTCAATGCCACCGGCTCATCCGCGCGTTCGGGAAGGCCTCGCTGTATGCGCATGATTGGGGCTCGCGCTTTCAGGATGCGTTTAACGGCCGCCTGGGCGTCGCGCCATTTACTCAGCAAATCCGTTCGCCAGCATTACCCGGCAAACGGGCCGCAGAAAAATACGCCAGAAGCTTGAATTATATCAGTTTTCCTGGGGCCTGCCGGATGCGGGGCGAGGCTTCCGCTAACCGTGGAATGCCCACTCGCGCCAGCCGCCGTCGACCAACGGGAAGTACAGCGCCAGAGTGATCGGCAAGGGTCGCGCGTCGAGTTCGCGCACGGTTCGCGCATAGTTCTCCAGTTGCGCGCGGTAGCGCTCGACCTCGCGGTCGAGAAACGCGGTGGGCGCGCCACCTTCGTGACGGCCCGTTTTGAAGTCCACGATCCAACGCATGCCATCGGCGATGAACGCGCGGTCGAGCGTGTAGTGGCGCACGGCGTCCCCGTCGTAGCCTGCCAGCGCCCACTCGCTGTGCGCCTCGGTGTGCGAAGGATCGAAAAGCCAGCGACCGCGAGGGTCCGCCAGCGTACGTCCGAGCGCCGAAGCGACGCGCGCGGCGGCATCGTCGCGCTCATCTGCAGCTACGCCCTCGTGCGCCAATTCCGCGGCGATCCGGCCCCGTTGCCCCGCCACGGCCCGGGCATCCCATGTGGCAAGGCCCTCTCGCGCAATCTGCGCGAGAAGGCGATGCGTGACGGTGCCAATCGCGGCCGCGGTCGCGTGTGCCCAGGCGAACGTGACCTGGCTGGCTTCGCCATCCGCAACGCGAGGCTCAGCGGGAATCGACGCCGCAGGCGCCGGCAATGTCCATTCCCGCGGCAATCGGCGCAACGGCTGTGCCAGCGGCATTGCAGTGTCCGTGTCGCCATGGTCAAGATCGTTCGAGGCGTTGCCTCCCGTGGCGATGAATTCAGCGTCAGCTGCCCGGGCCGCAACATCGACAGCGGCCGGCGGTGGCGGCATGTCGTCCGACAGCACCGGCCACAATTGGGCCAGCGCCGACGACCTGGCGGGATGGCGCCACCGCGCCGGTTCACCGGGCTTCGCTGCCTTCACGCCGGGCGCCGCCAGCAAATGCAGCCGCCGCCTGGCGCGCGTACAGCCGACGTAGAGCAGACGTCCGCGCTCCGCCAGGCTTTCGGCCAGGTCGAGAGACTTGAGGTATTGATAGACC
Organism: uncultured beta proteobacterium; assembly: GCA_963819965.1. GTDB lineage: Bacteria > Pseudomonadota > Gammaproteobacteria > Burkholderiales > Casimicrobiaceae > VBCG01. The sequence continues at coordinate 730,244 of CAWFYA010000002.1, read as the reverse complement.
GGATCCGCTTCACTCTGTGCGCCTTCGCGCGCGCGCAGCGGCGCCAGCAGCAGCATTTGCTCCACGCCATGCTCGCGGTGCTTCCAGCGCAACGCCAACTCGTCGTCGCTGCTGGTCGGGCGATCCAGGCCCGGCATGATCACGGCGTCGAACTCCAGGCCCTTCGCCTTGTGCAGCGTCATGACCTGAACGATGACGTCTTTCTGGACCGCGGGCTCGGCGTACAACCTTGCGCTCGCGGCGACAAAGACGTCCCAGTCCGCGATATCGCCCGCTCGTTCGCGCTGCGCGAGCAACGCAAAAAACTCCTCCGCACCCGCGGCGTCGAGCGCGCCCTCGCCGCACGCCGGGCCTCCGAGCGCCAACCATGCCGCGCGCACGCGCCGCGCCAGTGTCGCGCGGCCGCGCTGCACGAGCGGCTCCTCCAATGCGGCAAGCAGGCGGGCCGCCCGCGCCTGCCCATCCGGCGACAGGCCGGCGACGACGCCAGGATCGCCGGCCGCCTCCAGGATTGTGCGGTGATGCGAGCCCTCGGCTATCGGCAGAAGGTCACGCAGCTCCAGTCCACACCACGGGGCGCGCAGCAATGCCAATCCCGCGATACGGTCCGCCGGCTGGGTCAGTGCGCGCGTGAGCGTGAGCAGGTCGCGTGTCGCCAAGCGTTGCGCCAGGGACTCCAGTTCGATCGCGGTGTACGCGATCCCTTCACTGCGCAGCGTCGGCAGGATGACATCGAGATGCGTGCGGGCCTGGACGAGGACGGCAATCTCCTTGCAGCCGGCCGCCTGCGCGTCGCAGATACGGCGCGCCACCGCCTGGGCCTCCTCCCCGCGGCTCAGGACCAGGTCGAGCGTCGGTGTTGCATTGCCGTCGCGATCGGTGCCGGCATCCCGACGCGCCAGCACCCGTTTGTACGCGACCTCGCCGCGTGCCGGATCGGAGGCCGCCGGCAGCACCTGCGGGAATACGTCGTTGACCCAACCGACGATGCGCTCCTGAGAGCGAAAGTTTTGCGCCAGGTCGAGACATTCGACGGCAATGCCGGCTACCTGCGACGTCGCCTGAGATTCAAGAAAAATGCCCACCTCGGCCTCGCGGAAGCGGTAGATCGACTGCATCGGATCGCCCACGGCAAACAACGTGCGGCCGTCGCCACGTTCCCACCCCGAAGTCAGGCGTGCGATCAATTCGAGGTGCGTCCACGACGTGTCCTGGAATTCGTCGACCAGCAGGTGCGACAGCTGATAGTCGACGGCAAGAAGCAATTCGCCTGGATTGTCGGCCTTGCCCAACGCCGCCAGCGCACGCAGCGTGGCTTCGCCAAAATCCGCCACGCCCTCGGCCGCGAAGATCGTCAGCAGATGACCCGCGATCCGGGGCATGAGCGAAAGCGTTGCGTCGATGAACGACCAGGCGCCGTCGGCATAGACGGGTGGTGGCAGTGTCCTCACGGCGGCAAGCGCTTCGGCCAGGCCCGGCACGGAGCGCGCGTCCGCCAGTAGCGCGATCATCCCGTCCCTGGCGGCCCCACGCCGTGCTGCATCCGGACTCTTCTTGTTCGCTGCGGGAAAGCCAATGGCCTTGTTGACGGTGAGTCGAAATGAGCCCTTGTCGGTCAGGAGAAAATCGGCCAGCGCGCGCCACGACGCCAGCGCATCGGCCGTGGCCTCGGGAACGCCGCCTCGAACGGCGAGCAGGCCCAGCGCGGCGGCAATCGATTCCTTGCCGGCGACCGTCGCCAGTTGGGCTGCAGCGTACTTTGCCGCCGCGGCAACGCGCTCACGCATCTGCGCCGGAAACATTGCGCGCAACCGCGCTAGCGCCATCTCGCTTTCCGCGCGCAGCGCCCGCTCCAGGGCATCGCGCAGTTCCGCGCGCGGCGCGCCGAGCGGCAGTCGCAGCCACTGATCGCGCCGCGCCAGCAGGGAGGCGAGCAGCGCGACGGCGCGGTCCGCATCGTTATCCAGGCGGCCAAGGAATCGCCGCCACGCCGGATCATCCGAGGCGGCCGCGTTCAGCGCGGCGCGCACCGCCTGCGCGTAGTACGCAGAGGCGTCGTCGACCAATGCCGGCAATGCGCCGAGTCCCGACGTCACGGGCGCCTGTCGGGTTAGTGCGGTAGTCAGCGCATCGATCGTGAGCATCCGCAGGCGCGAGGGCTGCGCGAGAAGTTGCCAACCATGGCGTTCGTCCTGAGCCAAAGCCGCGCGGGCGAGCGTGCGCGTGATTTCGGCATTGGGCTGCCCTGATGGCACGGGCGCTGGTGACGCTGCCTCACGCAATGCGGCCAGCACGCGCTCGCGCATTTCGGCGGCAGCCTTGCGCGTGAATGTCATGGCCACGATTCGCTCCGGCCGATCCACGTGGGCGAGCAATGCAAGGTAGCGCTGGATCAGGAGACCGGTCTTGCCGGAGCCCGCAGGCGCCTGGACCAGAAAGGAGCGCGCGACATCCAGCGCGCGTTGGCGCGCATGGGCGTCGAGCGCGCTGCGCTCGGCGTCATTGCCGTCGACCCGAATCTCAGTCATCGTCGCTCCCGGCGGTATCGGGGGGAACGTCCAGCGACTGTACGCGGCACAACGCCTGCAGGTTGCAGCACCGGCACGCCTTGCCGTCGCGCGGCGCGACCGCCGCAATCCCGTCGCGAAATTCCGCCGCCAATGCGCCCAGGCCGTCGGCCCAGACGCGCGGGAGGTCCGACCATTGGGCAGCCGGAAGCAGGGGCAGTTGCGACAGCGCCTTCAGCGGCGGCCACGTCGCTGCATCGTCGGTCACGCCCTGCACGCCGATTTCTCCTGCCTTCAACTGGGCATAGACGAGGGCGCGAACTTGCGGCGCCTCCGGCCGCTCGGCAAGGGCGAGCGCGTAAAGCCCCACCTGGGTGCCGGAAGGGCGTGGCGCGAACCACTGGGCCGGCGGGATGGCGCGCCCCGACTTGTAGTCGATGACGGCGACGCCGCCATCGGCCAGTGTATCCACGCGATCGATTCGCACCCTGATGCCAAGGCCACCCACGGCCAGGTCGAGTGGTAACTCCGTGTTTTGGACGGTGAAAGGGGGACGTCCGGTTTCGACCGCGAGCAGCCACGCGCGAACCGTATCGGCCAGGCGCTGCGTCTCGCCGGAAGCCACGGACGGTGGCAGCGACTGCCATCGCGCACGATCGAGTTTGGCGCGCCCCCTCGCCACCGCGGCGGAGACCTTTGCATCAAGCGTCTCGCGCGCCAGCCCGAGCAGCGTTGCCTGGTCGCCCAAGTCGTCCCACAGCGCGGCAAGTGTTGCGTGCAGCAGGATGCCGCGCTCCCGCGCCGTCAATCCTTCGCTCGTCTCCGGCCACGCGTCGGCGATCAACCGGTATCGCGCAAAGGCCTGGAACGGACAAGTGCTCTGGCTCTCGATGATCCCGGTACCGCCTCGCGCTCGCGCGCCCACCGGCATGGGTGGCGCATGATCGTCCTGGCACGGCAGGAGTCGATTCGCGCGCGTCGCGATCGCCATCGCATAGCCGGTCGGCGTTGGCAACCGCGCACGGTCGCACGTCTCCCAGTGCGCGAAAAGCGCGGAACCGGCGCAAGCGAAGCCATCCACGATGGACGCGTGACTCACCACGACTTCGCGCGCGGCGCCGGCAAATCCTGCAGTCAACGCACGCGCGTGGGCCAGGTCTACCGCAGGTTCCGAGCGCGGCACATGGCGCTCGCGCTGCCAACCGTGCGGCAGCAGCGGGTTGGGTTGCGGCGCCGGTGGCCAGCGGTCAGCCGACATTCCCGTGATCCACAGCGCATCGAAGACGAGCCCTGACGCTTCGAGCACCCCCAGGATCTGCACGCGGGCAGACGGTGACTCGGGCTGGAAGATCGTGCGCGTGGTCATCGAGCGAAGCGTGCGCAGCGCATCGTCGCGATTCAGTGCGGGCGTCACGGCGGCATGCAGGCGAAAGTCCGCGAGCAACTGCGACCACGCCTCGCACGCCTGCCATTCGCTGCTGTGCAACGGGCGGTCGCCGGGCCAGCCCACGCGACCCAGCCACGTCCGCCAGTCGTCGGACCACTGCGCCGGCGATCGCGTTGCGCGGACTTGCACTGGCATCGCCCGCCACTGCGCGGCCAGGTCGGCGTCAAACGCATCGAGCGCATGGACGAACGCGCCGAAATTGACGGTGCGCAATCCCTGTTCGCGCCAGAGGCGTTCCGTTGACGCGCGGCGCATCCAGTGACGTTCCGCGCCAGGCAGATGCGCGGAGCGCAGCAGTCCTGCCGCGTCGGCCAGCGGCAAGGATCCTGCACCCAGCATGATGAGACTCAGGGCGCTCGCCACCACCGGCACGTCGGACAACCGCGCGCCGAACGAGATGGCGTAGGGCCGTGCCGCGTCCGGAAGCACGCGGGGCGCCAATGCCGGGCACAGGATGTCATCCGCCCGCGCCGCCACTTCGTCCCGCCGCGAGCTCAGGTCATCGACGACGATGCCGATCGTGGCCGAAGGATCGGCAAGCGCGCGCTCGCGTGCCCAAGCCAGCGCGCCATCGAGCTCGGATTGCGGTGTGGCGCAGGTGACACGGCGCCTGGTTGATGCCGGCACCGCGGGTATTCCCTCCTCTGTCACTGCGACGCCCGCGGCCCGTAACGCGGAAAGCAATCGCCGTTGTTGCGGCGTGAATTCGATGAATCCGACCGCGACGACGCGTTGTCCCCGCCAGACCGCGATGCGCGGCGCGGCATCCGCCAGCACATCGGCAAGTTGCGCCGAATCCGCGAGCCCGCGCTCTTCCAGAACTGCCGAAAAATTTTGCGCCCACCGCGCGAATGCGGCGGCGTCATCGCCGATCCCGGCGCGCGACCAACCTTGAAAACGGTCGTCCGGCCGACGCCAGGCATGGAACACCTTCCAGGCCTCGGCAGCCTGCGTCGCGGCGCCCTGCGTATCGAGCAGCGCAGAGGATTCCTGCGCGACGACGCGCTCCCACAAATGGGTCGCGCCCGCGTCGGAAATGAGTTGGCGCGGCTCAGCCATCGCGTCAGCCGCGACGACGTCCAGCCAAAGCGACTTGAGCCAGCCCTGCCACGGCAGGCAACGGCCGGCCACCCAGGCGCGACGTCCCAGGTCGCGTTGCGCATCGTCGTACCGGTTGACCAGATGGCGTGCCAACCGGTTGTTGGGCGTGACCAACGTGGCACCTTCGCCGAGTACAGCAGCGAATTCGAATGCAATCATCGGGGCAATGAGGAGCCGCGTCGCGACCGGACGTCGAAGACGCGTGAAGCGTGAAACTGTATCAGGTTTCCGGTGTGGGTCCGGCGCGGCCTGACGCGTTGGGCCAGGTCGTGGAGTTCGGCGGGCGCAGGGCCAGCGGGGGATGAGCCAACGTCAGATGGGTGTGCTGCGATGCGTTGTTTGCCTGGGGCCGGGAGTAGCGGGCCCTGGGCAAGCTGCATCCGCAGCACGCCGATCTGCGCTGGTCATGCTTCCGTCAATCGGTTTCGACAGAAGCTCAATCCCCACGGCCGGAGACCGCCATGGTGATACCGGGAAGCGGCAATATCGAGTGGCTGGCACCGATACTGGACGGCATGGACATGGGCGCGAGCCGCGGCGGCATGGCGGTAACGCCTGGTGCAGTTGGTGTAGTGTCTGCCCAGCGACCAATGGGCCGGCGCTCACCTCGGTGATCCGGGATTCCGCGCGTCGGGTGGCCAACTTCCATTCGCCGCACCAGTCGTCGTCGCGGACATGGGGCCACACGCCTTCGATCATGTAGGTCTTTGCGTTGATCGGATGCAACATCGGCGACGCTCGTCGACATTGTCCCCACTGCGTCACCTTGCCATCGCTGGCCTTGGCGTTTTGCCGGTCATAGAATTGGCACATCTGGCACTTTTCCACGTTCTACCTCCATCCCGAGCGCTGCCGATGCCGGCTACGCGATTGATTTTCCGTTGACTCGTTGATTGCAACAGGATGCCTCGCGCACCGCCATCGGACGAATGGCCGAGCGGCTGCGTGGCATGCCAATCCTGGTGAACGCGGTCAGGGCATCCATGTCAGCGCGAATGAGGGTCAGGCTCATCGACAAAGTCAGTGCACGACCAACGGCAGGAAGCCGCGCGGAATCAGCACGTCGGGCCGATGCCGCGGACGCACCGCGCGGGACTTGCTGCATCGGTCACACGCCAGCAAGCGAAGGGAGCGCTCATCGTTACCGTTGCCGAGCCCGGTGTCGGTGCGCACGCTGCGGCGGGAACGCGCCATGCGTCCGCCGAGTGCGCGCGCGAACCGGTGGGTCGCCAGCCTGGGCGACCGTCGGTGCTGGTTCAGGATTACGGCCGCCGACCGCATCGCTGTTTGCAGTCTGGAAGTGAAACTTCCCGGCGGCCGTAAGACTGGAATGGAGCGTACATGGTCAGGCGGCGAGCGCCGCGAATGCGTCGCGCAGTGTTGCCGGCACGTCCTGCACGCGCCGTGGATTGCCGGCCGGCAGCGTGTCAAGTGCGGATTTGAGTTCGGCATCAGCGTCGGCTGCCTCGTGCGCGAGCTTGTCGTCATAGCTGCGGCGCAACTCCGGTTGCGAGAGAACTTCGTAGGCGGCGTGGATCATCCGCACCAGGCCCGAAAGATCCTGCCCGGCGTCGCTCACACCATATTGGAACCGCTCCAGCACCGCGGCATACGCGGCCTCGATCCGCGCCGGGCTGGCGCCCGGTGCGAGGTCGAGGTAGTCATAGTGGGTGTAGTTCACGGTACATCTCCTGTCTGAGCTCGGCGGTATGACTCCACCGGATGTACCCCTAAAAGCAGCAAGCGTGCCAAGTCCCGAAAACGCGTTCGCGCGTACTTTTCAAGTCACTGATATATAGCAAGAAAGATCCGCTGCCCACGGGCATGCCACCTTGCCGATGGCATCGGAAGCAACGTCGACAAGCGCCGCCGTGGTGCGGCAGCGCGGCCTCAGATTACGGCTAGTGGCGTGGCGCGGCCGGGCGATGGAAACGCGCGATCCAGCGCGGCCAGAACGTCGGGATCGAGTCGAACGTCGGCCGATGAACGGATGTCGTCGACGTGCGCCGTATTCGACGATTGCGGAATGGCGATGACCTGTGGGCGCGACAGGACCCACGCAAGCGCGAGCTGCGTCGGCGTAAGGTGCGCTTCGCGCGCAATGGCGGCGAGCTTGCGGTTCGTCGGCAATGCGCCTTGCGCAATCGGCGAATAGGCCATGACGGCGATCCTGCGCTGGCGACACCAATCGAGCAAGCGCCACTCGATACCGCGTTCCGACAGGTTGTACAGTACTTGATTGACCGCACAGTGCCTTCCGTTCGGCAAGGCAATCAGTTCTTCCATGTCGGCGACGTCGAAATTCGATACGCCCCAGCGGCGAATCTTTCCCGCCCCGCGCAGCCGTTCGAACGCATCCACGGTTTCCGCCAGCGGAATGCGTCCGCGCCAATGCAGCAGGTACAGGTCGATGCATTCGCTGCCGAGGCGGCGCAGGCTGCGATCGCACGCGGCAGCCATGGCTTTGCGTCCCGCGTTGTGCGGATACACCTTGGACACCACGAACAGGTCATGACGGCGTCCGGCAATCGCGCGCGCCACGATTTCCTCGGCGCCGCCGTCGCCATACATTTCGGCAGTGTCGATGAGCGTAAGCCCGAGGTCTATGCCGCGCGCGAGCGCGGCGACCTCCCGCTTCGCCGCGGCCACGCGCTCACCCATGTTCCAGGTGCCGAGTCCCAGCGCGGGCACCTGCGTTCCGTCCGCAAGAGTGACTCGCGGAATATCGACATTCGCGTGCATCGTCAATGCGGAATATTCGCCATATTGCAGTGGTGTCCAGTCCAGTAGAATATCCAGTTGTTCCCCTCAATCCAATGCCACTCGATCCCGCCCTGACCATTGGCCGCCATGTCGTGCGCGGCGCCTGTCCGCACGACTGTCCGGACACCTGTGCGCTCCTCACGACGGTCGAGGATGGACGCGCCGTCGAGGTACGCGGCGCGTCGGATCACCCGGCCACCGCCGGCGTGCTTTGCACCAAAGTGGCGAGGTACCTGGATCGCACCTATTCGGACCAGCGCCTGCTGCATCCGATGAAGCGCATCGGCGCCAAAGGCGAGGGTCGCTTTGCACGCATTTCCTGGGATGAAGCACTCGGCACCATCGCAACGCGGTTCGCAGAAATTGCCCAATCGAGCGACGGGCCGCAGGCGATCGTCCCCTACAGTTACGCGGGTACGATGGGCCTGCTGCAATCGTCGTCCATGGACCGGCGCTTCTTCCATCGCCTGGGCGCTTCACTGCTCGACCGCACCATCTGCGCGTCCGCCGGCAAGGCCGGCTGGGTGTCGGCCATCGGCGCCGCGATTGGCATGGACGTCGAGCAATTCGATAACAGCAAGCTGATCCTGATCTGGGGCAGCAACGCGGTGACATCCAATCTGCATTTCTGGACCCGCGCGCAGGAAGCGAAGCGCCGTGGCGCCAAGCTGATTGCCATCGATCCCTATCGCAGCGTCACGGCGGAAAAGTGCCACCAGCACATCGCGTTGCTGCCGGGCACGGATGGGGCGCTGGCGCTCGGGCTCATGCATCTGTTGATTGCGCAGGACATGATCGACCGTGACTACATCGACCGTCACACGTCGGGATTCGCTGAACTGTCGGCCCGCGCAGCCCAATGGACGCCTGACCGCGTGGCCGCGACCTGCGGCATCGCGGTCGAGGAGGTACGCGGCCTGGCGCAGGATTACGGCACGATCAAGCCGGCGGCCATCCGCGTCAATTACGGCATGCAGCGCGTGCACGGTGGCGGCAATGCCGTGCGCGCCATCGCCAGCCTGCCAGCGCTCACCGGCGCGTGGCGCCACCCGGCGGGCGGCGCGCTGCTCTCGTCGTCGGGAACCTTTCCCGTCGACCACGCGGCGCTGGAACGCCCGGATCTGATTCTCGGCGCGCCGCGCACGATCAACATGTCGACCATCGGTGACGCCCTGCTGGACGCGACGGATCCGCCGGTGCGTGCGATTTATGTCTACAACTCGAACCCCGTTGCCGTGGCGCCGGAGTCGTCGAAGGTCCGTCGCGGCTTCGCGCGCGAGGACCTCTTCGTCGTCGTGCACGAGATCTTCCAGACGGACACGGCCGACTTCGCCGATATCCTGCTCCCCGCCACCACTCAGCTTGAACAGACCGACGTCCACAGTTCCTACGGGCACCTCTATGCGCTGGCCAACAATCCCGCCATATCTGCGCTGGGCGAGGCTCTGCCCAACACCGAGGTTTTCCGGCGCCTGGCTTCACGCATGAATTTTTCCGAGCCCTGCTTCCGCGACAGCGACGATGACCTGGCGCGACAGGCATGGCGCCTTGCCGACCCGCGCGCTGCCGATCTCGACTGGGACGCATTGCAGCGTGAAGGCTGGCGGCGCCTGGCGCTCCCGCAGGAATATGCGCCGTTTGCCCAGGGCAACTTCCCGACAGCGTCGGGCAAATGCGAGTTGTGGCGCGCCGCCGCGCAGTCCGAGGGGCCCGACGCGACGCTCGACTATGTCCCGCCGCGCGAATCGGCTGCCACCAATACCGATCTGGCCCGGCGCTATCCGCTGGCGTTCATTTCGCCGCCGGCGCGCAATTTCCTGAATTCGTCTTTCGGCAACCTGCCCGCATTCGTCGCCGAGGAAAAATCGCCGAAACTCGACCTCAATCCGGCGGACGCGGCGGCGCGCTCCCTCCGCGAGGGCGATGTCGTGCGCATTCACAACGACCGCGGAAGCTTTACCGCTACGCTACGAATCACCGACCGCGCCCGTCCGGGTGTCGCCGTGGCGCCGTCAATCTGGTGGCAGAAGCTGTCGCCGGATGGCCGCAACGCCAATGCCGTCACCTCGCAGGCGCTTACCGACATGGGACGCGCGGCGACTTTCTACGACTGCCTGGTGGAGGTCGAGCGTGCGTGAAGCGGCGTCCGCGCTGGGGGCCGTCCCGACCAGTGCCGACGACGACATCCTGAGGCGGCTCGACAGCACCCGGGAGCCGCGGCAGCGCCTGAGATTGTTGCTCGGTGCCGCCGAGCACGTGTCCGTGCTCGACGCGCGGCGCGCCTACGACCACGCGGTGGAAGCTGCGGCAGTCGCGACGGAGCTGGCCGATGACGTCGCCCATGCCGAGGCGCTGTTTCAACAGGGGCGCTGCGCTGAGCTTCTGCTGGATCACGGGCCGGCGCTGGAACTGTATGGTCGTGCGCTGGCCGGCTTCGAAGCGGCCGGCAGCGAGCTGGCAACGGCCAGGACGCTGCGGGCAATCGGCATCATCCACGACGCGCTGGGTGATTTTTCGCAGGCGCTCGACTTTCAGCTGCGGGCGCTCGAAATCGACGAGCGCATCGGCAACACGGCCACCCGCGCCGCGACATTGCGCATGATTGGCCTGGTCTGTTCCAAGACTGGCGATCATGAGACCGGACTCGATTTCTACCGCCAGAGCCTCGCGTTGTGTACGCACGAGAATGACGCGCTCGAGCGTGGCAAGACCCTGAACAACATCGGCATCAATCTCAAGAACCTGGGTCTGTTCCAGGATGCGCACACCGCGCTGGCCCAGGCGCAGCAGCTGTTCGCCACGCTGGGCATGCCGCTGCTTCAGTGCGCGGCGCTCAACAACATCGGCCTGGTGCAGGAAAAACTGGGCGACCTGACAGGCGCTGAATGCACGTTGCGCGAGGCATTGGTGCTGTCGGAATCCGTCGACTATCTGCCGGGCATCGGACACGCCCACATGGCGCTGGGGCGGATGCTGGCGAAGCAGGCACGTCACGACGAAGCGCGGACGCGGCTGCTGGCAGCGCTGGAAATCTGCGAGCGCCACGGCATCAAGCTCACCTTGTATGAATGCCACGAGGCGCTGTCCGACCTGCACGAGCGCATGGGCGATCCCGCAGCGGCGCTGTACCACTTCCGGCGGTTTCACCAGATCGAACACGAAGTACAGCTCGAATCCGCGAGCAACAAGCTGCGGGCGTTTGCCGTCCAGTACCAGGTGGCTGCGGCGAAGCGCGACGCCGAGGTGCAGAAGGAGCGGCAGGCGGTGCTCACTCGCGCCAATGTGGAACTCGACGCGCTGAACGTCTCGCTGACCGAGGCCAACCTGCAGAAGACGATGCTGCTCGACCAGCTGGAACGGCAGACCTTCGAGGATGCACTGACCGGACTCGCCAACCGCCGCCGGCTCGACCAGCGCCTCGCCGACGAATTCTCGCTGGCGCGGCGGCACGGGCGACCGCTTGCGGTGGCCATCGCCGACTTGGACGAGTTCAAGAAGGTCAACGATCGCTTTTCGCACGCCGTCGGCGACGCGGCGCTACGAACGCTGGCCAAACTCCTGTCATCACAAGTTCGCCATACCGATCTGGTGGCACGCTTCGGTGGCGAGGAGTTCGTTCTGGTGCTGGTCCAGACCGACGCGGAAGCCGCCTGCCGTGTCTGCGAAAAGCTGCGCAGCGTCGTGGAGAATTTCGACTGGACCACCATCCATCCCGGTTTGGCGCTGACGCTGTCGATCGGGATGTGCGCGGACACCCTGCTGCCGGGACACGAGCGCATGCTGGCGCTCGCCGACCGCAATCTCTACCTCGCCAAGGAAGCCGGCCGCAACCGCGTAGTGTGCTGACGCCGAGCTAGAGCTTGCGGACGAGACCCACCATCACGCCAAAAATCTCGAGGGAGCCCTCGGGGCGGATAACCGGGTAGGCCTTGTTTTCGGCCTTGAGCACGAAGCGGCCCTGCTCCTGCTCCAGCCGTTTCAGCGTGAACTGGTTGTCCACGATGGCTACGACGATGTCGCCCTTCTGCGCGGCCGGGCGCTTTTCCACCACCACCAGATCACCATCGAAGATGCCCGCATCCATCATCGAATCGCCCTTTACCCGGATCAGCACCGTTTGCGAGGGATGTTCGATGAGGTAGTCATCGATGGTCAGCGCGTCGGCGTCGGCATCGTCGACGGCGTCCGGCTGGCCCGCTCGCACGGGCGTATCGGCCAGCGGCCGCGCAAAGAAGCGCCGGGTGGGCGCCAATCGCCGATCGGGCGTCGATTCGAGAAATCCCGCCAGCTTGAGCCGAGCGACCAGCGCCGCCACCGATGACTTGGACTTCAATCCAAGCAGATCGCCAATCGACGCGTAGGATGGCAACGCGCGATAGCGCGCGTAATAGTCCTGCAGCGAGGTCAGGTAGGAACGATCGTTCGACATATGGGTAGAATAGCGAACGAACGTTCTGAAAGTCAACCCCCCCTTTTTCTTGCCGACGGCTCGATGCCCCTTCCCAGCCCGTTTCCGCTCTTTGCCCCCTCGGTGGCATTTGTCGACCTCGAGACCACCGGCATGCGGGCGGCGGAAGACCGCGTCACCGAGGTCGGGATCGTACGTGTCGATGTCCACCCCGGCGGTGGCCCGCCGCGAGTCAGCGAGTGGAGCACGCTGGTCAACCCTGGCGGGCCGATTCCGGCGGTTATCCAGGCGCTGACCGGTATCACTGATGCGATGGTACGTGATGCCCCGCTGTTCTCGGCCATCGCATCGGCAATCGAGGCAAGGATCGACGGCTGCGTGTTCGTTGCGCACAACGCCCGCTTCGACCACGGTTTCCTCAAGCACGAATTCGCACGCCTGGGCCGACCGTTTTCCGCGCGTGCGTTATGCACGGTGAAGCTGTCCCGGCGCCTGTATCCCGACGCAACGGGGCACGGGCTCGACGCCGTCGTCGCGCGCCACGGATTGCACAATGCCGACCGCCATCGCGCCCTGGGCGACGCCCGCGCTATCTGGGATTTCGTTCAGGCGCTGTATCGCGAAATTCCCGCGGACACCATCGCGGCCGTGGTCAAGCGCATCCTCAGGATTCCGAGCCTGCCGCCGCAATTGCCGGCCGACGTCCTGGATTCGCTTCCGGAATCGCCCGGCGTCTATCTCTTCTATGGAGAAAACCCGCTGCCGCTGTATGTGGGCAAGAGCATCAACCTGCGCGATCGCGTCGCGGCGCACTTCTGCGGCGATTGGCAACGCGAGACCGACCTGCGTCTGTCGCAGGAGATCCGGCGCATCGAGTTCGAGGAAACTGCCGGGGAAATCGGTGCGTTGCTGCGCGAGTCGACGCTGGTGAAACGATTGTTGCCGGCGCACAACCATGCGCTGCGCCGCAAGAGCGGATCCGGCGTTCTCGAATTGCCTGCGACGGCCGGCCCGCCGCGCTATTTGCCGGCGACATCGATCGACGCGGGGGAACTCGCGGGACGCTACGGCCCGTTTTCGTCGAAGGCCGGGGCGCGCGCGGCGCTGCGCGCACTCGCCGCGGAGCATCAATTGTGCTGGATTGCGCTGGGATTGGAGAGGCGCGCCGGTCCCTGCTTCGCGCGCCAGATCAGGCGCTGCGCCGGCGCATGCGTCGGCGCGGAATCCGCGGAGCGCCACGCGGATCGGCTGGCAGAAGCATTGGCGCCGCTTCGGGTTCCCGCGTGGCCCGCGCCAGGGATGGCGGCGTTGCGCGAGCCGTCAGCTTCGGGCGAACGAGTCGATGTGCACGTCCTGCGCGACTGGTGCTGGCTCGGTACTGCCCGCGACGACGGCGAACTGCAGCGGATTGTCGACGCACCGCCGCGTCCGGAATTCGATATCGACATTACCAAGCTCTTGCTGCGCCGGCACAAGGCGGGAACGCTGTCGCTGCTTCCCATCTCCGTGCCGCCGCGACCCTAGTCTACGTCCGCGTGCCGAGGAAGACGCGCGCCGAACGAGGGCGTTCAGGGGGAAGAACAGGGAGATGGGCCAGTAATCAGGCGACGGCCCTCGCCGCGTGGGCGGCCAGGATATCCGCCACGCACGCGGTCAGTTTCTTGGCATAGGGAATGTGCAGGAACTCGTTCGGCCCGTGGGCATTGGAATGGGGCCCCAACACGCCGGTGATCAGGAACTGCGCGTCGGGAAAATGGATGCCCAGCATGGCCATGAACGGGATCGTGCCACCCTCGCCCATCGCCGCCGCCGGCACGCCGTAATGACGTAGCGACGCGTCTTCGATCGCTCGCGCCAGCCACGGGGTCGTCGCCTGCGCGTTCCAGCCGGTCGCACCGGAATCGCCGTCGAAGTGCACGGTCGCGCCATGGGGCGGATCGGCCTCGAGCAGTTGCTTGAGCGCGGCCGTGGCGGCGTCGCCGTCGATCGTCGGCGGCAGGCGCATCGATAACTGCAACGACGTTTTCGGCCGCAGCACGTTGCCCGCATTCTCGATGGGTGGCAGTCCGTCCGCGCCGATCACCGACAGCGTGGGTCGCCAGGTACGGTTGAGCAGTGCTTCGGTGCGATCGGCCTCCATCGATTGGGTATTGCCGATGAGGGGATACTTGCGGATCACCATGTCGCCGAGAATTTCCGCAGCCTTCCTGGCCTGGGCAGCGCGCTCCGGCGGGATGGGCGCATGGAACACCGGCGGCAGAATCTTTCCGGTCGCCGAATCCTCGAGCCGGTCGAGCAGGCTGCGCGCAATGCGAAAGGATGACGGCACGATGCCGCTGGCGTCGCCCGAGTGCACGCCTTCGGTCAGCACTTCGACGGTCAGCGTGCCTGCTGCCATGCCGCGCAGAGACGTCGTGGCCCACAGGCGATCATAGTCGCCGCATCCGGAATCGAGTCCCACGACGAAATCGACTTTGCCCATGCGCGGCGCCAGTGCGGCGAGATACGCGGGCAGGTCGTAGCTGCCGCTTTCTTCGCAGGTTTCGATCATGCCGACACAGCGCGGATGCGCAATGCCTCGCGCCTGCAACGCGCCCAGCGCAGCCAGCGAGGCAAAAATCGCGTAGCCGTCGTCGGCGCCGCCGCGCCCATACAGCTTGCCGTCTTCGAGCAGCGGGTCCCAGGGACCGAACCCATCGCGCCATCCGGTCATTTCCGGTTGCTTGTCCAGATGGCCGTACATGAGCACCGTGGAATCGCCCGATCCCGGGACGTCGAAATACAGGAGTGGCGTGCGTCCCGCCAGCCGGATGATCTCCACCTCGAGTCCGCGCACCGGTTGCCGCCTCGCCCACATCTCCGCCAGGCGGATCACGCGTTCGATATGACCGTTGGCCGCCCAGTGCGGATCGAAGTGCGGCGACTTGGCGGGGATACGGATGTAGTCGATCAGTTGCGGGACGATCTCCTCGTCCCAATACGTCGCGACGGCGGTTTGCAAAGTTGGTGCGTTCACGAAATGTCGTTCCCGGCGTGGGCGAAGCCCGGATGATCCATCGTCGGATCAAATGTGGCAAGCCGGAACACGCGACAGGTCCTGCCGCGCTGGTGACAGGAGCGCAATTTTGACGTACGCGGCGAACTCCCGCATATTTTGCCTTTCCGCCCGACGATGAATTGCGCCGATGATGCGCTGGATGTCGGCCCTGCTGGGCCTCCTGCTGCTTCCTTCCCACGCGCTGGCGATTCCTCCAGGCTATCGGTATGTCGGGAGCCTCGTCGTGTCCGGAGGCCGGCATGTCTACTGGTATTGGAATCCGGATTTCTACCGGCTCGACGCATCAGGAGCCGCGTTTGTCGCGAACATGTACGCGCGCAACCTGGAACTGAACGAAGAGCGAGCCTTCGTCGCGATCATTCGTTGCGACAGCCGGACGTATCGCCGCGCCAATTCCCAGGATCCGTTCGATCGCATCGAGGAAGGCGACCCCGTTTACCAGGTGTGGCGCGCGGGATGCGACGGCGGACGCGCGGTCTCGCTGGTGACGCGCAGCGAGCGCGTGAACGGCATCACCGGCGGAAGACCTGCCGCGCCTGCGGTTTCGCCGTCCCGGGCCTCCGTGCCGGCATCGGCGCCCGTCGCCGTGCCTGCGGAAAAAACCGCCGCAACTGCGACGCCGGGCCCGCCTGGGCCGCCGCAGGCAAGCCACGCAGACCCACGGAGAGTCGACAATTGCATCAAGATGGTCGAGCGGAAGGGTTCGCAATTCGGCGATGCCTCGATAAACAACACCTGCGCCTTCGCAGTGGAAGTTGCCTATTGTTATAAAGGTGGCCGCTCGGGGGCCTTCGATTGCCCAACCCCGCCGCGAAGAATGCGCGTGGACAGCCTGGGTCCGGGCGCCACCCGCAACTTGCCGGAGTACAAGCGAGGCAGCAACCAAGGCATAGCCCTCGTTGCATGCAAGGGCACGATGGGCAGCGTCATTCCAATGCTCAACGGGGATGGCGGCAAGACAGGGTGCAGCTAACTTCCGTACTCCTCGCATTGTCGTTCACAGCGCGCTTCGCATCGTGCGCCGCCGGAATGAGCGCCGATCGCGCAAAGTGGATTTTCCTACGACAATGGAATAATCTTGAACTTGAGGCAGCGCGCCAGTCGTGCCCAGCTTCGCCCTGCCCAAACCACGGAATTCCAATGATTCTGCGCCACGCGCTTTACCTGTCTGCCTTGCTTCTCGCGCAGTCCATCGCTCCCGCAGTCGCGCAAGACTTCAAGTTCTCGACCCAGGACGCGGCGGACAAGGCGGCGGACAAGGCGGAAAGCGACGCCAGGCAGAACCGCATTGCGACGCAACTGGCCACGCCCTGTCGAAACGATCTCAAAGGCAAGAAGATCATGATCGTCATCGGCGAGGTGCAATCCAATGGCTACATCATGGCGCAACAGCAGAATTTCGGTCTGCACTTCCAGGCCATCGACTCGCGCCTGAAGGCGCTGGGATTGCGCGTATTCACGCCGGCGGAAATTCGCGCACAGATCGCGCAGGCGGAAATCGACGCCTATTTCCGCAACGATCCCGATGCCGCGCTCAACGCCGCCAGGAAGCTCGGCGCCAATTTCGTGCTGAAGGGGCTCATCACGTCGCAAGCCATGCGCAACCCGATGATGCCGGTCAACCAGGTCTCCGTGGCGATGAATTTCACGCTCACCGGCAACGGCAGAGTCATATCCACTGCCGACGCGAACTCGGCGTCCTACGCTGGCGCCGACGTGTCGCGCATGGCGCTGACGCTGGTCAACGAAAACGCCGACGAGGTCGTCGCGAAGCTCTATGGCGACTATTGCCGGAACGCCGGATTCGGCGCCGGCGGCAAGGCCAAGTCCAAATAGCCCGTGCGCGAAATTCCTCCACATCCAACGCGCGCCCCGATTCGAATCAGCAGAAACTGGAGACAGCAATGAGCAATGACAAATTCATCTGGTTCGCCCAATTGACGTTGGGTGCAATAGCGATGGCGTCCGCGGTGTTGGCCCAGGGGCAGCCGACATTTGGCAACCCTTCGCCCACCGCCGGCAGCACGACCTCGCAAAAGGCAAATGCCTCGGCCGACCAGGCCCTCTATAAGCCCGTCGAGTACACCAACGTCAACAAGAAGGGCCCGGCGGTGATCGTCATTCCCGGCGAAATCAAGAGTAACAACGCGACGTTCCTGCAGAAGTTTACGAGCAACAACATTGCCGACTTCGGTGAACTCGAGCTCTCCGCCGCCAATTTCCAGGTGCTGGAGCGGTCGGACCTCGGCCCGGTCCTGAACGAGTTCGCGCTGGCGTACAACCTGGGCGACCCTGATGCCGCGCGCAAGCTCCTCAAGATGGGCAAGCTCAAGTCGACCAAGTACGTGGTGAAGTTCGACATCCTGAAGACCGAGCAGGTGGCCTCCGCGCAATCCGGTTTCGACGGCCGCGCCATCGGCAACGTGGTGGGGCTGCTGGGCGTCTTCGGCGGCTCGCGCGGCGCCGCGCAGGCCGGCACCGCGGGGGGGGCTGCCATCGGCTCCGTGCACACCGGCGAATCGAGCGGCGTGTGGATCATCGGGATGCGCTACAAGATCATCAACGCCGAGACGACGGAACAGGTCGCGCAGGGTTACACGGAGGAGAAGATGGAAGTGGGTGCCAAGTCGACTTCGGTTCTCGGTGTCTCCGAATCGCAGCAGGGCGGCGTCTCCCTGGACACCATGGTCCAGCGCCTGGTCCAGAAGTCGGTGTGGGAAATCGACAACAAGTACAAGTGATCCGCTGATGGCAGAGTTCGAGAAGCTCGGCAAGTATCAGATCCGCGGGGAACTGGGCCGTGGTGCCATGGGCATCGTCTACGAGGGCTACGACCCGCTCATCGAGCGCGTCGTCGCGCTGAAGACGATTCGCGCCGACCAGCTGGCCGGCGACAATGCCTCGGATATCATCGCCCGCTTTCGCCGCGAGGCGCAGGCCGCCGGACGACTCTCCCATCCCAACATCGTTTCCATCTACGACTTTGGCGAGGACGCCGGCGTCTGGTACATCGCGATGGAGTACATCAAGGGCCGCGAACTCAAGGATTATTTCGAAGGGGGAGAACGTTTCTCGACGGCCGACGCCGTGCGTATCTTGAGACAGATCCTGTCCGCGCTGGGCTATTCGCACAAGCTGGGCGTGATTCACCGGGACATCAAGCCCGCCAATGTCATCCTGCTGCCCGACGGCACGGTCAAGGTGGCCGATTTCGGCATCGCGCACATCGAAAAATCGGAGCTGACCCAGCTGGGTGCCGTCCTGGGGACACCAAGCTACATGTCGCCAGAGCAGATCCAGGGCCTGCCGATCGACGGTCGCTCCGATCTGTTTTCGGTGGGTGTGATCCTGTACCAGTTCCTGACGGGCGAGCGGCCGTTCACGGGTTCCTCGACCATCACGATGCGCAAGGTGCTGGAAGAAAATCCTTTGCCGCCGTCGCGCTTCAATGTGCAACTTCCCGGCGTGATGGACACCGTTGTCAAGAAGGCGCTGGAAAAGCGCGCCGATGATCGCTACCAGACTGCGGATGAATTCGCCGCCGCGCTCGAGGTCGCCGCGGGCGGACGCGGCGCGGCATCGACCGATCCCACGCTGATCGCCGCGCCGCCGCCGGCACAGGCCAACCCAGCGGGACTTGGCGCCGCCACGAAGGATGCGCGGCCGGCAGCCGTCGGTGGCGCCGCGCATGTCGAGGCATCGCCGCCGGCGACTCGTTCGAAGGCTCCCGCCGTCGTCGTCGTCGGCTTGCTTGCCGTGGGGCTGGCCGCCTGGTTCGGATTGCAGATGCGCGACCGCAACACGACGCAACCCGTGCCCAGCCCGGCCGCAACGGCGTCCGCGCCGACGCCGCCCCCGGGTGCGCCCCCCGCCGTGGCAGCAACCACGAGCGCGAACCAACTGGGTCCGGGAAAGATCATGATCTCCGCGGTTGGCATGGTCGATCCTTCCGACGCGCGCTATCAGGGCAACAAGGCGCTGCAGGCAAGCGACTTGCGCGCGGATTCCCGTGGGCAGCTGGTGGAGAAGGCACTCGGCCTCTTCGTCGACAAGACCTCGCTCGCCAAGAACTACGATGTGCTCAAGGACAAGCTCCTGGCGAACAGCGCCAATTACGTGACGACTGTCGTCAGCGAAAGCGAACCGCAGGTCGGCAAGGATGGCCTGATGTACGTCTCCACAGAAGCCGTCGTGGACATCAAGGCTGTGCAGAAGTCACTGAACCAGATGTCTCGCGACGAGCGCATCGAATTCATCCGTGCCAGCGGTGATCCGAAAGTCTCGGTGCGAATCGCCACGCGCGACGCGGACATTCCCGGGATGCCTGCGCAACCCTCTCCTGTCGCCGAGAACATTCTCAAGGAGCGGATCAAGTCCTTCGGATTCCGTACCTGGGCTGAGGGGGGAGCGCGCGCCGAGGATGGCACAAAGAGTGCCGATTTCGCCATTGAAGGCGAAGCCAACATCAAGAAGCTCTCGGCACGCCTTCCTGCATCCGGCCTGGTGGTGACGAAATACGCGCTTAACTCGTGGACGATCAAGGCCATCGATCGCGAAACGGGCGAGGAAATCTACTACAACACCGCGCTGCCGTCGGGTATGGGCAGCTGGGCGACCGAGGAGGAGGCGCTGAATGCGATCGGCAGCCGTATCGCTGGCGAGTTCTCGCGCGATTTCTTCCTGCAGCACGTCTACGGCACCGGGCAGAAGGTTACGCTGCTCTTCGAGACGCTGCCTGATGCCGCGTCGCGCGCCACGTTCATGCGGCAACTTGCGGGATTGCCTTCGGTGCTGAATGTCGACCCCCAATCCCCGGAAGGCCCCCGCGCCTACCACGTGCAATTGGCCGGCAGCGGCCCGATCCCGGATCTCGTGGCGACCGGGGTACTGAAACCCCTCAACGCGCAACTGGGGCAGGCGTGCTTTTCCGTGGGCAGCGTCAACGCCAACAAAGTGGCCGTGCTGTTCGATCCGAAGTGCGCGGATGCGGCGATCCTGTCGCGGCTGGAAACCAACCCGGCCGCCGGGCTCTACGGCGCGCCGTCTGCGCGACAGAACGCCGTGGTCAAGAACCCGGAGATGCTGAAGAAGCTGATGATCTAGATTCGTTCCCTACTTCGGTGCCGCGGTTGCCCGCGCCTTGGCGTTCGTTCCGCCTGGATTGAGCATGTAGGTGATCGCCGCCCGGATTTCGGGATCGGTCAGGTTGGCCATGCCCCCTCGCGCCGGCATGCCCCCGTGGCCGTTGATCGCCGAACTGACGAGGCCATCGAAGCCCAGCTTGGCACGCGGTATCCACGCATCGCGGTCGCCAATGGGGGGCGCTCCTCCAACGCCCGTCGCATGACACTTGCTGCATTGGGCAGTGACGATCTGCTTCCCGGTTCGCTGTACAGCGGGCTTGGTCCGATCGGTTGGATCGTTCCATTGGCCGCCTGACTGGTTGACCATGTAGACGATGGCGCGCGAAATCTCCGCGTCGCTGACGCCCGGATTTCCACCGTGCGACGGCATGTTGCGGATCCCCGTGATTGCGCTTGCAGTAAGGCTGGTCAGTCCCTTGTCCGCGCGGGCGGCCCACGCCTTGCTGTCGCCGATCCTTGGCGCGCCCTTTGCGCCCGTCCCATGGCAGGTGATGCAAACCGAATCCACGACCTGCTTGCCGCTGCGTTCGGGCGCTTGCGCGACAGACGGTCCTGGAACTGCCATCGTGGTCAATGCCAGTGAAAGGGTTGCGACGATCGCCCGGAACAGCCGAGCGGGGCCCCGAGTGGCCAACGAACTGGTCATGAATCGTCTCCTGAACAAAGGCGGGATAAGGCCCCGGGGAAAGCGTGTTGCGCCGCGTCAGAACGATCCGAGGGGCAACGGCGCGCCGGACCCTGTCACTCTCCGCTTGTCCAATGGAGCGCCCTTTTCCAGGTGAGCGTGTTGATTGCGGTCAACCTGGGCACGCATTTCGTCGTGGCGACAAACCTCTCGGCGCCCTGACCCGCCTATTTCCCGTGTGCGCGACGAACGTCGAGTTCTTCCGAACTTCCGAATGGCGCCGAAGGGGAAATCGGGCGGCCCGACCGGGGAGGAGGCGGGCCGCCCTGCCATGCGAAAAGCTGGGGAGATTCGCAATGGTTATGACCGATGTTAGGGCGCGATCCTGACGAATCGCTGACGGGCCGGGTTGCCACGTGGCACATGGATCCGAAACCGGATCAGCGCACCTCGTGTCCCCGCCTGTGGCATACTTTGCTTCTGTAGGCGACAAAAAGGACCGCAATGGCGGAAATTTCGGACTCCCCTTCATCCTCCACCTATATGCGCTGGGTGACGTTGATGGTTGTCCTGGCAAACGTGGCGTTCATCGAGGTATCCAGCAGGCTCGGCGGGTCTGCCAGGTTCGCCGATGTCGTGGCTGAGTACGGTATTACCTTCGTGCCCCCGGGGTTTGCCAAAGTCGCCTGTGTTGCCATCGTCGGGGCGTTTCTGCTCTTTTACGTGGCCGCGTTGTGGCCCCGCAAGCACCGCAGGCGTATCTACGACTTTTTGGTGATCCCGACCGCACTCACGAGCGTGTTGGCTTCATGCTGGTTCACGGCGGTCCGGAATAGCCTGTTCGGACTTGCGGCTTCCCTGCTGGCCGCCGGGGTGGTGCTCGCCGCCGTCATGTTCGTCCGTGTCGCATCCGTCTCCCCGGTAAAGCATTCCAGTTGGCTGCGCGTACCGTTCAGCCTCCACTTTGGCGCGATGACCCTCGCGTTGCTCGTCGCCTTGACTCAGTGGCTGAATGCCAGCGGCCTGCTTGAGGGGACATTCCTGGCGACGGAAGATATGGCAGCCGCGTTCCTCGCCGTCGCGGCGGCAGCAGGCGGCTTCGTCGCGATCCGCTACAGCGACGTCGTCTATCCGGCGGTCATCACTTCGGGCGTGGGCGCGATGTACATCTCCCAACGCGGCTACGATCAGAACGTCGCTGCGGACGCCTTCATTGTCTGTGCCGGAATGCTGGTGGTCGTCGGTCTCGCCGCCGTGGCGTTGGCGCGTCAGCCGCGACGAGACCCGAGACGCAGGTCAAGGCGCCGGCTGCCTAGCAGTACCCGAACGACGAGCCAGGACGGGTGGCTTCCTCTCGACGGGAATACGTCCGTCATGCGTTTCTGAATCGGGATGCCGGCAAGCTCGAGGTTCGGCTTTCTGCGCATGGCGCGCTGGTCGCTGGTAATTGTCGCCCTTCTTTTGGCGGGCCCCGCGTTGAACCTGGCGCTGGGCAGAGCGTCGGTCGGCGGCGACTGGCGCAGCGCAACGCATCGTTCGGCGGGTCTTGCCCCGGACGCGGCGAGCCACCGGGAAGCGGTCCTGCAGGTGTATGCCAGCCGTGCATTTGGGTGGCGCGGAGCCTTCTCCGATCACACGTGGCTGGCGGCCAAGGCCAAAGGGGCGGATCACTACACGCGTTACGAAGTCATCGGCTGGTACGGTGGCGGCGGCCGTTCGGTCGTCTCCGTTTCGAACCGGCAGGCGCCCGACGCCGAATGGTTCGGCGCGACACCGCGGCTGATCGGCGATGTTCGCGGGCGCGACGCCGAGGCAATCATCGACAAGCTGCCGCAGGTCGTCGCCGCATATCCCTACGCCGATACCTATCACGCCTGGCCGGGACCGAACAGCAACACGTTCGTCGCGTTCATCGGTCGCGCGCTTCCCGAATTGCGCATGAAGATGCCGTCCACCGCGATCGGCAAGGACTATTTTCCGCTGGGCCAGTTCGTTTCCACGCCGCCCAGCGGCAAGGGAATCCAGGTGTCGCTGTTGGGACTGCTCGGCGTCATAGCTGGCCCGGACGAAGGATTCGAATTGAACGTGCTTGGACTGGTAACCGGCTTCGAACTGCGCAGACCGGCGCTCGAATTGCCGGGAATCGGGCGCGTTCCGCAAGACGGTTGACGCCGCGTTTCGCGGGCGTCCGTGCCCGCCCGCCTCAGGGTGCGCCTGGCAGCATGTGCTTTGCGTTCATTTGCGCTCATTTGCGTTTCACGAGCAGCGATTTTGCGGGACCGAAAAATTGCAGCGGGAACGCCTCGGCGCTCCCGTCGAACAGCGGGTCGGCCAATCGCTCGGGGCACAGGCGTTGGCAAATCGCCTCCAGCGCATCCTGCACGCGCCAGAACCGTTCTTCGTCCGTGCCCGCGGATTGGTCCCATATTGCGCAAATTTCCTGGAACGCCCGCTCGTAGTCGGGCGCGCAGTCGTCACCCAAAAGGCCCATGGCGACGTGGACGAACTCCACGGTGGGATGCACGCGCCGGAATCGCTGCAGCAGGGCCCGAAGGCGCGTGCTGACGCCAAAGCGCGTGCTGAGACTCAATCCTGCATCGAAGTAGTCGACGTAGTGCCACATGAAGGCAGGCACAAAGAGGCTTTCGCCCGCCTCCAGGATGCAGGCATAACCGCCCAGCAGACCGGCAAGTTCCAGTCGCTCGTCCTCGGCAAGCCGTTCCAGAAAAAGTCGGCTCGATTGTGCCTTGGGCGCCAGGTTTTTCGATCGCTCTGAGCCGAACAGGATGAAGCGCTTTCTTCCCAACACCTGGTAGTGCAGGTTGTGCTGGCAGTTGGCGTCGTAATGCAGGTGGGTGAAGGCCCCTGCATGGCCCATGTAGGCCTTGTAGCCGGCGCTCGCACCCCACTGCGTGAGCACGTCCGGCTTGCGCATGAAGTCAGCGGAGGGGTCGATGTCGTATTGCGCGATGCCGGGCTGGCGCTCGCGCAGGAACTGCTCCACCGTCGATTCACCCAGCGACTTTCCCTGGACGTTGATCTGCTCTTCGGGCTCGGTGGGAAAGATCCGTTGCGCGGCCCAGCTCCGCGGAAGGTCGCGCGCATCCGCTACGTTTCGGACTGGCTGATCGTCGAATAGATTGGTGAGGATGAGCGGCTCCTGCCGCACGGCGCATGCCAACATCGTCCGCCGATCCAACGCTCCCTCGCCGCGCTTCACTTCCTGCAACATGGCCCCGCTTCCCGTCGCGCCCTCAGTTCAGCTGCGTGTCCTTGAAAAATTTCGTGCCGCCGACGGTCAATGTCGCCGACAGGCCCGTCTGCGTCAACTGATAGAGATAGACTCCCGGCGACACCGCGGCCGCCCCGCTGAACATGCCACCCTGCCCTCCCGCCATTGCCGAAAGATTGACTTGGCCGCCGAACTCCCAGCCCTGATCGATGAAGTTCCTCAGCACCTTCTCGTTGGCGAATACGAAGATCAGGCGATTCTGATTCACGCCGAAACCCAGGCCGCCCTGGACCTGGACCATTTTCATGAACGTCTGGCGGCTGGTGCGCTTGTTGACGACAATACCCTTGCCACTCGTGCCACCAGCGAAGAAAAGCTTGACCCCGAAGGTGCTGAACACCGCGTAGCCTGCCGCTCCCTCAACGGCCCGCCGCGCGCTTGGCGTGATTTCATACAGTGACGCCAGTGCGTCCTGCGCCATCTCCCTCACCTGTTGCCGGCCCTGGATCACCTGGCTCTCGCTCGGCACTCCGCCCGGCAACACCTCCTGTACGTCTTTCAGCGGATCCCACGAGAAAATCTGGGCCACAACCGGCGGCGAACTAAAACTGATCGCCACCGCACCTATTGCCAGTAATGCCTTCATATCATCTCCTTTCGATTTCGGACGTTCCGGATGAAGGCTATCACCTCGGGCCGTGCCCAGCGATCGGTTGAGTAACGTTGCGTCCTTTATTGACCTGACGCTGTCGCGGGCGCAGAGTCCGCGAAATCGGGTGGCGCTGCCACCACGCCCCCGATGCAAGGGGACGCGGCTCGCTCTCCAGCATGTCCATCATGCCCTGTTACGGGCTCCGCGAATTCGGTGGCTAAAAAACGAACGCGTCGCAACGCGTCTCGACGGGGGGCACACCATGAAATACGTCCGATATCTTGTGACGATAGGCTTGCTCGCGTTCGCGGTGCAGGCACGAGGAGCAGATCACACCGTCAACGACATCTACGACGACATTGTCGATATCTGGAACACCGTCACCGGCGATGTCAAGATGACCGCGCACGAGTTTTCCAAACAGCTCAATGACCTGACGGCGAAGGGGCAGACGGTAAGAGACACTGTTCAAGAGGCGTTGACGCTGATCCAACACCGCGACGGGCCTTTCGCCAACTTCCTCAGGACCCCTGGTGATCCTAATGTGCGGTGCGGTGATCAATCGGACTGCAGGAATTTCCGCCTGGATTTGGAGATTTTCGTGACGGACATGGCGGCGCTGAAGAGTCGGTTTCCGCACATCGCGAAACACGGGCTCGGTGACGGCACGATCGCCGTCGACGTAATTGACGTCTTGCCGCCGCTTGCGCTGTTCGGCCTCTACGAAACCCTGAACAAAGTGCCCAATTGGCAGGATACGCCGCAGAATCTCTCCGACCTTTACGACGAGATCGATGATCCGGATGCGTTTTCCGAGGAGCCGCTGGGAGCGAGCCACGCGATCGCCGCGAGCTTCGTGCGTGTTGCTCCGAAGTCCACCTCCTTCGGGGGTGGCCAGACGAACTTCGGCTCGCCTGTCACCAAGCTTGACGTTTTCTGCAGCAAGGGAAAGCAACTGCGAGCCGACCCGGTGCGCTTGAACAGAGTCCGGGCGGGCTGGAGCTGGATTGCGAACGGGCTCGATGGGGGCGCAGAGCTAGCCCCGGAATCAATCAGCGTTACACTGCTCGGTGAGGGCACTGCGGTCCCTGTTCCGTTGAAGGGGCTCCTTAAGCTCACAGCGAAGGTCATCGAGTCGATTTTCGCCTCCGTCGACGCGCACCGCGCGAATCTCGGCCTATGCCGGCAAATCGAGACCGACGTTGCCCAGCGCGCCAGCCTCGTCGACTACCGCGACGCCAAAGGCGTGTTGAGCGCCTACTGGGTCGTGTACGGGATCTTGGAGTCCCGCCAGGCACAATATCTGGACGAGACCGATCGCGAATTCCAAGCTCGACGCAGCGGGGAATCATTTTTTCGCGCAACGTTACCAACAGGCCTACAACAAAATCTGCGACGCCTACGCCGCGCTGAATTAGCCGCTGCGCCAGACAGCTGCGGCCTGTGGGCAGTGATCAAGTCCGCTTGATTCGGTCGACAGGGTCGGCCCGGCCAAACCTTGCGCGCTCGATCTTCCTGAAATTGGCTACCTGCGATCCGAGCGTTTCCGAACGAATGGTCCAAAACGGACGCCCGGATTCAAATCAGACCGAAGTCTGACCCAGATCAATCTGATTCATGCCCATATATATAACGCGCACGCTATATTGTCGGCATGAATCCCAACATTGACCTCATCGGTGATCCAACGCGCCGCTGCATGCTTGCGTTGCTGGCTCTTGAAGGTGAGGTGTGTGTCTGTGAATTCGTGGCCGCGCTGGAGGAAATCCAGCCCAGCGTTTCCCGCCACCTCGCCATGCTCCGCGACGGCGGCTGGATCACATCCCGCCGTGAAGGTACGTGGATGCACTATCGATTGGCGCGTGTTCCGAAATGGGCGCGGATGCTTCTGGGCGCCATGGCAAGCGGCGGTGTTCCGCCCGAGGTGCTCCGTACCGCACGAAATCGGCTCGCGGCGTTTGCCGGCCGTCCGCCGCGGGCCATTGGAAGGGTTGCATGAACGCCGTCCTCACGCTTCCCAACCAGCGTCCGAAGCTGTTCCTGATCGTCGCGGCCGCGGCGGGGCTCATCGCCTTTCAGGCGTTGACACCGCTGTCGGAGGCGTTGACGGCGATGCTGCCGGTGGATCGCGACAGCCCCCTCGGCGGCGCGCTTCAGTTCTTCTTCTACGACACTCCAAAGGTGCTGCTGCTGCTCACCAGCGTCGTGTTCGTCATGGGGATGATCAATTCCTACTTCACACCCGAACGCACGCGGGCCCTGCTCGCGGGTCGCGCCGCGGGAGTGGGCAACATCCTGGCAGCCTCACTCGGTGTCGTGACCCCCTTCTGTTCCTGCTCGGCGGTCCCACTGTTCATCGGGTTCGTGCAGGCGGGCGTGCCACTCGGCATCACATTCTCGTTCCTGATCTCGGCACCGATGGTCAACGAGGTCGCGCTCGCGCTGCTGCTCGGGCTCTTCGGCTGGAAGATCGCCGGCCTTTACCTCGGGCTTGGCCTTGCGGTAGCGATCGTGTCCGGCTGGGTGATCGGGCGGCTGCACATGGAGGCGCATCTCGAGGACTGGGTGAAAAACATGCCGCGCCTCAAGGCGGCAGTCGGCGCTGACGCGGTGACGCTGGCTGAGCGCGTACAGGCCGGGTTTGCATCGGTACGAGAGATCGTGGGCAGGGTCTGGCCCTACGTCGTTGCAGGCATTGCCATTGGGGCCGCCATCCACGGCTACGTGCCGGAGGACTTCATGGCCGGCCTGATGGGCAAGGATGTCTGGTGGTCGGTGCCGGTCGCCGTGCTGATCGGCGTACCGATGTATTCGAATGCCGCGGGCATCATTCCCATTGTCGAGGCGCTGCTGGCCAAGGGCGCCGCGCTCGGCACTGTGCTGGCGTTCATGATGAGCGTCATCGCACTGTCGCTGCCGGAAATGGTCATCCTGCGCAAGGTACTCAAGATGCGACTCATCGCCACGTTTGCCGGGGTGGTGGCGAGCGGCATCCTGCTGGTGGGCTACGTGTTCAACGCGGTGTTGTAAAACAACGGGACATCATCATGAAAGCGATCAAGGTACTGGGAACCGGGTGCGCCAACTGCCGCGCGACGACGCAGCGCGTTGAGCAGGTGGCGAAGGAGCTGGGCGTCGCGATCACCCTGGAGAAGGTCGAAGCGATCCAGGACATCATGAGCTTCGGAATTCTGGCCACGCCCGGTGTCGTCGTCGACGGGAAGGTCGTGCACTCGGGAGGTGTGCCCACCCGCGAAAGGATCGAACAGTGGCTAACCACTGGCGACGCCGCGAGAAGCGACGTAAAGGCCGGCGAATGCTGCGGAGGCGAATCTCGGACCAAGTGTTGCGGCTGACGTGTCTTTGACGAAGATACCGACAGTCAACAGCCGGTCTGAAATCCCCTGCTCGGGCTATTGATCGCGATGCATTCGGTCATCGCCAGGAACTAACACGCGGTTCCTGAGACGGGCATCCGGCGCGTGGCGCCGGATGCCCCGCCCTCCTCGATCAGCTGGCTCGCCGACGGAATCCCATTCCGCGGTGCCCCCCCATTCCGACATACTGATCGGCGATGGCCTTCTGCTCCGGTGTCAGCACGGCATAGAGCGCCCCGAACGCGTTGGTCATCGTCGCCATCCCGGCGGCACGCTGCTGCATGGCCGTCGCGCGCTGCGCCATGCGTTCCGGCGCAGTACCCGTGTCCTGCAGCATCTGGGTGCGCAGCGCCTGCATGCTTGCCGCCTGCGCTTTCGCCTGGGTCGCGTAGGCTTGCCATGCGGCTTCCTGATCCGTGGTGATCTTGAGCTGCGTCTTCAGGTCGCTCAAGCGCGCATCAGCCATTGCAGCAACATCCACACCTGTCATTGGCCCCTGACCGTGGCCCATCCCCGCTCCGGGACCATAACCTTGGCCCATCCCCATACCGGGACCATAACTTTGGCCCATCCCCATACCGGGACCGTAACCTTGACCCATGCCACCATACGGTTGTGCATAGGCGGCAGCAGCAACGGCCAGCGCCACTCCGGTGACGACACCAGCGATAAGACTGTGATTTCTCTTCATGATGAATCTCCAATAGGCGGTAGCGGATCTGTGCAAAGGACATTCGGCGAATTTGCTGGATTGGCCTTTGCTACGGTTATGATTTCAGCACCTCCGTGTAAGCGCAGCATGTCAAGGCGGGACCTTTTGGTAGCGCACTGCAACGAACCCGCCGAATGACACACTGCGTTACTTTTCTCCTGCCCGGCGCGATCCGAACCGTCTGAAAATCGCACCATGGACGCGCCCGACCACATTCTGATCGTCGATGACGACGCCGAAATCCGCAGCCTGCTGAGCCAGTATCTGGTGAAGAACGGCCTGCGCGTCACGGCCGTCGCTGACGGCCGTGGCATGTGGCAAGCCCTCGATGCCGGACGGATCGACCTGATCGTGCTCGACCTGATGCTCCCCGGCGACGATGGCCTGACCCTGTGCCGCAACCTGCGCGCAAAGTCAGACACGCCGGTCATCATGCTCACGGCGCGCGGCGAGGAAACTGACCGGATCGTCGGGTTGGAGATGGGCGCCGACGACTATCTGGCCAAGCCGTTCAGTGCCCGCGAGCTGCTGGCGCGCATCAAGGCGATCCTGCGCCGTGCGCGAAGCCTGCCTGAGAACCTTCAACCGGACAGCGTCAGGCACATCCGCTTCGCCGACTGGGTGCTCGATACCGCGCAGCGGCAACTCGTTTCCGCAACAAACGTCGTGACGCCGTTGAGCGGTGCCGAGTATCGATTGCTGCGCATCTTCCTGAGTCACCCGAATCGCGTGCTCAATCGCGACCAATTGGTCGACCTCACGCAAGGCAAGGAGGCGGACCCACTCGACCGCAGCATCGACGTGCAGGTGAGCCGCCTGCGGCATCGATTGGGCGACGATCCGCGCGAGCCGCGGCTGATCAAGACCGTGCGCGGCGAAGGCTACGTGCTCGCCGTGACCGTGACGGAAGCGACGTGATGCGCCTGCTGCCGGGGTCGCTGTTTGGCCGGCTGATGCTCGTGCTGGCAAGCGGACTCATCGTCGCGCAGCTGTTAAGCGCGGCGATCAACCTGGTCGAGCGCGACTCCCTGCTCGTCCGCGCGAGCGGCATGCAGCCGGCGCAACGGATCGCCGACATCGTCACGCTGCTGGATTCGCTGAGCCCGGTCGAGCGAGAACGGATAGTCGGCATTCTGAACGTGCCGCCACTGGTAGTCTCGCTGAATCGCACGCCCTCCTCCGAGGGCTCGATGGCGACGGGCGGGGCTCGCGCTGCGATGTTTTCCTCGGTACTGCGCACCGCGCTGGGTGACGACCGGCCGATTCGGGTGGCCATGAGCGGTACACCTCCCGAATGGGCGCCCGGCGCGGGACGAGGGCGCGGCCAAGGCCCCATGGGCGGCGGACCGATGGGCGGACCGGGCATGCACCGCTTCCCCCCGGACGGGATTTCGTTCCTGATCCAGGTCCGTCTGCAGGACGGGACGTGGGCGACCTTCGACACCCAGGTCACCCAGGAATCGGCGTCTCTGCCCTGGCGGGTGTTGCTGACCCTTGCGACCCTGCTCGCTGCCGTGCTGCTCCTATCCTACATTGCGGTACGCTGGGTCACGCGTCCGCTCCAACTGCTCGCCACAGCCGCCGACGACCTCGGGCGCGACATCAACCGCCCGCCGTTGCCGGAGGGCGGCCCGGCCGAGGTCCGCCGCGCCGCCCACGCCTTCAACACGATGCAGACTCGCCTCGTCCACTTCATCGACGAGCGAACGCGCCTTCTCACGGCCATGTCCCACGATCTAAAGACGCCGCTGACACGCATGCGACTGCGCGCCGAATTGCTGGAGGACGACGAGTCTGCGCCAGAAATTCGAGTCCGATCTGCTGGAAATGGAAACGATGGTGACGCAGACGCTGGAGTTCATGCGCGGCCTCTCCAACCGCGAGCCAACACAACTCATCGACATCATGGGACTGCTCGAAAGTCTGCAGGCCGACAACGAGGCCATGGGGCGGATCGTCACCATCGGCGGCCGCGCTACCAAACCCCTGAAGGGGGAACCGCAACTGCTCAAGCGCTGCCTCTCGAATCTGATCGACAACGCGGTCCTCTACGGTCAACGAGCGGAGATTGCGGTCGAGGAAGGGGCTGACGTGTTGACCATTCGAGTACGCGACCACGGTCCTGGAATACCAGAGAGTGAGATCAACAAGGTCTTCGAAGCGTTCTACCGCCTCGAAGGCTCACGCAGCCGCGATACAGGCGGAACGGGACTCGGCCTCAGCATTGCGCGAAACATCGCTCAGGCGCATGGAGGAGACGTTCGCCTCCGCAATCATGAGGGCGGTGGCCTGGAGGCGATCCTGACTCTGCCGCGAAAGCTGGAGCCAGGCCCGCCCGCCGCTATGGCGGCAGCGGGTTCGTAGCTCCGCAATAAATTCGCCTGAAGTCCATCAAAGACAGGGTATGCGCCGCAGTCACCGCCCTCTGCTTTGTGGACGACGCGAGGCGAGCCGTACGGGACTTGGAGCAGAAAACCCTGCAACCTTTGGACAACCCGTTCGGCACGCGGGTGTCACCCATGTCTTAGGTACGCAATGGCACCTATGTATCCGGGCCGTACATTGATTTTATTGGCGTCCCCAGCGGGATTCGAACCCGCGTACCTACCGTGAAAGGGTAGTGTCCTAGGCCTCTAGACGATGGGGACTAAGTGTTGCAGCAGCCCCGAACCGAGGCCGATTTCGTATGTCGTTGGTGGAGGTAAGCGGGATCGAACCGCTGACCTCTTGCATGCCATGCAAGCGCTCTCCCAGCTGAGCTATACCCCCACGGACAGCCTCAAAGTATAGCTTTTTGGCGCATCGTTGGCAAACCGTGCGCACGTTGCCGGTCAAGGGAATTGTCCGAGTCGGCTATGATCGCTGCCCATGACAACGTCGCACTCGCTGCCCTCGCCTTCCGCCATCGCCCCAGGCGCCGCTCTTGCGGAGCGGGTGATCTTCATCACGGGCGCCACGGGCGGCTTGGGGGCGCCATTGGCCAAGGCGTGTGCTGCCCAAGGCGCCACCGTTGTCCTGCACGGGCGAATCGAACGCAAGCTGGACGCTCTGTACGACGAAATTCTCGCGGCGGGCCATCCTGAGCCGATCATCCTGCCACTCGACCTGGCCAAGGCAGAGGCGTCGGATTTCGCCAATGTCGAAAGTGCCCTGCGCGCGCAGCTGGGTCGATTGGATGGCCTGATCCACACCGCCGCACTGCTGGGATCGCTGGGACCGATCGAACACCAGTCGTTCGACAGCTGGGTATCGCTGTTGCGGGTGAACGTCGCGGCACCGATGGGCCTGACGCGCGCTCTGATGCCGCTCCTCAATGCCGCGCCGGATGCAGCCGTGGTGTTCACGCTCGACAATCGCGGCGAGCAGCCGCGCGCTTACTGGGGTGGCTATGCGGTCACCAAGGCCGGCGTCGCGACGCTGGCGCGCGAACTCGCCGACGAGTGGGAACATCGCGCAAACTTGCGCATCAATGCCGTGATTCCGGGGCCGATTCGCTCGCCATTGCGCAATCAGTCGCATCCGGGCGAGGACCGCGCTTCGCTGCCGCTTCCCGAGTCTCTGCTGCCCCTGTACCTGCATCTGCTGGCGGGCCAGAGCAAGGCTGACAGCGGCGCCCTGCTCGATTGTCAGGCTTGGCTTGCTGGCGCCCCCTGCACTTCGGCGCTGCGCGCGTAGCGCAACATGACGCGCAGCCGCCGGAAATCCTCCGCCGGTAGCATGTCGGGCAGGATGAGAATCGCGCGCGACCAGCGCGCGCCGTCCGGACGCCAGACGATAGTCGTGAGCCAGGCATCAACATAGGTAGCTGCGCGCACGTGACCCGCTGCCAGCCGGCCATCGCCCATGCAGGCCACGAGGACCAGATCGGGCGCCACCCGCACTTCGGTGACCGCGAATGCGCCGCGATGCAACGCATCGACCTGGAAGCACCAGCCGGCCCATGCCACGATAGCCGCGGCGAGGCCGCACTGAAGGATCGGCGGCAGGGGCAGTGCGACCGTCAAGGCCAGCGTGGCCACCGCGAGAACACCGATGCCGACTCCGGTGATGAGGGACGGTGAAAGAACCACATGGACCGACGGTGGAATACGCATACTGTCGATTTCACCTCGCCGCCTCCGAGGCCGCCATCGACCGGAAGGCGTACGTAACCGCGGACGCCACCAGCGAATTTGCAGCGCGCCAAGGTCTTCAGGAGATCTTGCCGCCGGCGAGCGCTATCCAGGTTTCCACGACGGTGTCGGGATTGAGCGAGATGCTCTCGATGCCCTGCTCGACGAGCCACTGCGCGAGGTCGGGATGGTCCGAAGGTCCCTGCCCGCAGATGCCGCAGTAGCGCTCATGCTTGCGGCACGCGGCGATGGCCAGCGACAGCATCGCCTTCACCGCGCCATCGCGCTCGTCGAACGTCGTCGCGATCGCGCCGCCGGAATCGCGGTCCACGCCAAGGGTGAGCTGCGTCATGTCGTTGGACCCGATGGAAAACCCGTCGAAGTGCTCGAGAAATTGCTCGGCCAGCACCGCATTGGACGGCAACTCGCACATCATGATGACGCGCAGTCCGTTGTCGCCGCGCTTCAAGCCATTCTCGGCCAGCAACCCGATCACCTTTTCCGCCTCGGTGAGCGTGCGCACGAACGGGATCATCAATTCGACATTGGTGAGGCCCATGCCGTCGCGCACGCGCTTCATCGCCTCGCATTCGAGCATGAAACAATCGTTGAACTCCGGCGCGATGTACCGCGACGCGCCGCGGAATCCCAACATCGGGTTTTCCTCGTGCGGCTCGTAGCGTTTGCCGCCAATCAGGTTCATGTACTCGTTGGATTTGAAGTCCGACAGCCGCACGATCACCTTCTTGGGGAAGAACGCGGCGGCGATGGTCGCAACACCCTCGACGATCTTCTGGATGTAGAACTCGGTGGGACTGGCGTAGCCGCCGATGCGGCCTTCGATTTCACGCTTCAGTTCGCCCGGCTGGCGATCGAACTCGAGCAGCGCCTTGGGATGGATGCCGACATTGCGGGCGATGATGAATTCCAGCCGTGCCAGGCCGACGCCTTCGTTGGGCAGGCGCTGGAACTCGAAGGCGAGTTCCGGATTGCCGACGTTCATCATGATCTTGGTCGGCGACGGCGGCATCCTGTCCAGTTGCACGTCGATGACGTCGATCGACAGCAGGCCGGTGTAGACGTGGCCGGTGTCGCCTTCGGCGCAGGAGACGGTCACCGCATCCCCTTCGGCAAGCACGCTCGTCGCGTCGCCGCAGCCGACGACCGCGGGAATGCCCAGCTCACGGGCAATGATCGCCGCGTGACAGGTGCGGCCCCCGCGATTGGTGACAATGGCCGCGGCGCGCTTCATCACCGGTTCCCAATCCGGGTCGGTCATGTCGGTGACCAGAACGTCGCCGGCCTTGACGCGATCCATTTCGGCCGACGACTTGATGAGCCGCACCTGGCCCTGCCCGATCTTCTGCCCGATGGCGCGCCCGCTGGCGAGCACGCTGGATTTTTCACGCAGGCGATAGCGGCGAAGGCGCTCGGCCGCGTCCTCCTGCGACTTCACCGTCTCCGGCCGTGCCTGCAAGATGTAGAGCTTGCCGTCCCGACCGTCCCGTCCCCACTCGATGTCCATCGGTCGGCCGTAGTGCTGCTCGATGAGCACGGCGAAGCGCGCCAACTCCTGAACTTCGTCGTCCGTGATGGAAAAGCTGAGCCGTTCCACCTCGGGAACGTCGCCCGTGACCGTGGATTTGCCGGCCCGCGTTGAATCCGCGAAGGTCATGCGCAGTGCCTTGGTTCCCAGCGTCTTGCGCAGGATCGCTGGCCGCCTGGCGGCAAGATTGGGCTTGTAGACGTAGAACTCGTCGGGATTCACCGCGCCCTGCACCACCGTTTCGCCCAGGCCGTACGCCGACGTGATGAACACCACCTTGTCGAATCCGGATTCGGTATCGATGGTGAACATGACGCCCGCAGACCCCAGGTCACTGCGCACCATGCGCTGAACGCCGGCGGAAAGAGCCACGTCGGCGTGGGCAAAGCCCTTGTGTACCCGGTAGGCAATCGCACGGTCGTTGTAAAGCGATGCAAACACCTCCTTAATTGCATGAAATATGTTATCTATACCACTGATATTCAAGAATGTTTCCTGCTGGCCAGCGAAAGACGCGTCCGGAAGATCTTCGGCGGTCGCCGAGGATCGGACGGCAAAAGTCGCGTCGTGCGATTCCGCCGTCAGCGCGTCATAGGCATCCCGTATTTCGGCCTCCAGCGCCGGTGGCAGCGGCGCGGCCACCAGCCAATCGCGAATTTCGGCGCCGGCCCTTGCAAGCGCGGCAACGTCTTCGGTGTCGAGGGAGCCAAGGCGCGCGGCGATGCGCCCGGCCAGACCTTCGTGCTGCAGGAACTCCCGGTAGGCAAATGCCGTGGTGGCAAACCCGCCCGGAACGCGAATGCCCAAATGCGCCAGCTGGCTGATCATCTCGCCCAGCGACGCGTTCTTGCCACCGACCTGTTCGACGTCGGCCATGCGCAGACGCTGGAAGGGAACGACCCGGGCCTCACTCATCCTATTGCTCCAGTCTTTGCATTGCGCCGGAAACGGCGCAGCGGCATGCTGCAGCGCGCCATTTCTTCGCTGAAGCATCACATTTTACCTTGGAGCGCGCTTCGGACGCGGCATGTTGCTGTGCGCAAGCGCATTCACGTGATTCCTTGGCGGACCCGGAATGCAAAACGGCCGCGCTAAGGCGGCCGCGGCACGGCGTCTACGGCGGTGGCTATGCCGGGCGATGCCCTTCGGGCGTGGTCATTGCCTCTTCCGGCTCGAGAAAATCCGCGTTCGCGAGGTCGGCGTCCGCCATGCCCGCCCCCACCCCCAGATTGATGTTGCTGTCCGGCGCGGGCTTGTGCCGGCTCTTCACCGCGCGGCGCAAGCGTGCGATACAGGTCAGGATGCGATTCCTTGAGATAGCTGATGATCTCGAAGTCCACGCGCTTGACCTGGGAAAGATCCAGTTGCTCGACGTGCACCAGCCGCAGCAACTCCTTGACAGGGCGCGGCATGTCGCGCCCGCTTTCATAGCGAGAACCACCGCTCTGGGTGACGCCGATCTGTGTCCAGAACTGCTCCTGGTTCATGCCGAGGCGCCGCCGGATTTCGCGGGGATTTAGGACGCGGTCGAGGAGTTTCACGGGTCGCAGACCTTTATGCGCGTTGAGTGCTGACGCCGCAGTGTGACCTATAAACGTCCGCGACGCTATACCAATGGCATATTTCTGACAGAAGTCATGCAATTGCGCAAGAGAATCCGGACAAACGGCGCCAAACGCCCGTAACTTGTGGTCGCGCCGCCACCGGGGAGCGAACCGGGCCCCAGTCTACGCCAACCCGCGCGATGCGAGATAGTCCTCGTAATTGCCCTCGAAATGGACTGGCGCGCCGGCGCCGAGTTCCAGCACTTCGGTGGCCAGCGCGGACACGAACTGGCGATCATGCGAGACGAATATCAATGTTCCCTGGTACAGCTCGAGCGCCAGTTGCAGCGATTCGATCGATTCCATGTCCATGTGGTTGGTCGGCTCATCCAGCACCAGCACGTTGGTCCGCTGCAGCATCAGCTTGCCGAACAGCATCCGGCCGCGCTCGCCGCCTGACAGCACCCGCACCGACTTCTGCGTCTCGTCTCCGGAGAACAGCAGGCGGCCCAGCGTTGCGCGCACGATCTGCTCGTCATCCCCCGGTTGCATCCACCGCGCCATCCAGGCGAGCAGATTCATCTCCTCTGCGAAATCGGCGGTCTGGTCCTGCGGGTAGTAACCGATGGTGGCGCGTTCGGCCCACTTTACGGTCCCGCGATCCGGCGCCAACCCATCATTGGTGTTCTGGCCGATCAGCGTTCGCACCAGCGTGGTCTTGCCCGCGCCATTGGGGCCGACGATAGCCAGGCGCTGCCCGGCCGCCAGCGAGAGCGACAGGTTTTCGATGAGAGGCTTGGGCATGCCCGGCCAGCCCTTGCTCAAACCGGCGACCTCGACCGCGTGGCGGTGCAGCTTCTGCTTGGGGTCATAGTCGAAGCGGATGTACGGATTCTGCCGCGACGATGGTTTCACGTCGTCCGGCTTGAGCTTCTCGATCATCTTGATGCGCGACGTGGCTTGCTTGGAGCGCGCCTTGTTGGCGGAGAACCGGCGGACGAATTCCTGAAGTTCCGCGATGCGGTCCTTCGCCTTGCTGTTGGCCGACATCTGCCGCTGACGCGCCTGCGTGGAGGCGATCATGTAGTCGTCGTAGTTGCCCGGATAGACGCGCAGCGTGCCGTAGTCCAGGTCCGCCATGTGCGTGCAGACGCTGTTCAGGAAATGCCGGTCGTGGGAGATGATGATCATCGTCGAGTTGCGTGCGTTGATCACGCCCTCGAGCCAGCGGATCGTGTTTATGTCCAGGTGATTGGTCGGCTCGTCGAGCAGCAGGATGTCCGGATCGGCGAACAGCGCCTGCGCGAGGAGCACGCGCAACTTCCAGCCCGGCGCCACGGCACTCATCGGGCCTTCGTGCTGGTTGGTGGGGATGCCGAGGCCAAGCAGCAATTCGCCGGCGCGTGCTTCCGCGGTGTAGCCATCCAGCTCCGAGTAATGCGCCTCCAGGTCGGCCGCGCGCACGTAATCCTCTTCGCTGGCGTCGGGATCGGCATAGATCGCGTCGCGTTCGTTCTTGGTCTGCCACAACTCCGCGTGCCCCATCAGCACGACGTCGAGCACGCGCTCATCCTCATATTCGAACTGGTCCTGGCGCAGTTTGCCGAGGCGCTCTCCCAGGTCGATCGCAACGTTGCCGTTGGACGCCTCGAGGTCGCCGCCCAGGATTTTCATCAGCGTGGACTTGCCGCAGCCGTTGGCTCCGATCAGTCCGTAGCGGTTGCCGTCGCCGAACTTGATCGAGACGTTTTCGAAGAGCGGCTTGGCGCCGAACTGGATTGCGAGATTTGCAGCTGTGAGCATGGGGTACCAAGGTCGGGTTCTAACGCGACCCGCCGGCGCGAATGCGCGACGTAGGGAACGGGAAACCCTCTATTCTGCTAGAATCAATGACTTAACTCAAGTTTTGTGTCCTCGTTCCGCGATTCCGGTGCGCTAAGCTACGGCAACGCTACCGGCATTCAAGCCACCTCCTTAACAGGCCCGCATGCGCCGCTACGATCTCCACAGTCATTCGACCTACTCGGATGGCCTGCTTACGCCGGACGCCGTCGTGCGCCGTGCCGCGCAGCGCGGCGTGGACGTGTATTCGCTGACCGATCACGACGACACCGGCGGACTCGCCGAAGCGACGGCGACGGCGCGCGACGTAGCCATCGAATTCATTCCCGGCGCCGAGTTGTCGGTGAGTTGGGAATCGCACACCCTGCACATCCTCGGCCTCAACATCGACGCGGGAAATACGGCGCTGCAGGCTGGACTCGAGAGCATCCGCTCCGGCAGGGACAATCGCGCAAGACTGATGGCGACAGGATTGGCTGAAGCCGGCATTCCCGGCGCCTACGAGGGCGCGCGCAGTTACGTCACCAACGACAGCCTCATTTCCCGCACCCATTTCGCGCGTTATTTGGTGGAAGGCGGCCACGCCCGGGATACGGGCGACGTCTTCAAGCGCTTCCTGGTGCCGGGCAAGCCCGGCTACGTCAAGCACGCATGGGCGACGTTGCCCGACGCGGTCCGTTGGATTCACGACGCCGGCGGCGTCGCGGTGATCGCCCATCCCGGACGCTACAAGATCTCGCCGACCGCGATGCGGCGCCTGCTGGAAGAGTTTCGCGACGCCGGTGGCGACGGTATCGAAGTGCTTTCGCCGTCGCACACGCCTGCGCAATTCGCGGAATACAGCACCTATGCGCGCGTGTTCGGATTGGCGGCGTCGTGCGGCTCCGACTACCACGGCCCCGGTGAGGGGTGGATGGACTTGGGCGACCTGCCAGAGATGCCTGCTGGCGTTACGCCCATTTGGTCCCGGTGGTAGGCGGCGCTGGCGAGCGCATTGGTGATGCGCGTACGCCTGCTTCCGCGCCTCGGATGAGAAGATGAAGTTGGCAATGCCTCCCGAACACGGGCGAGCCGCATTTGCGTTCGTCCTCGTCACCGTATTGCTCGACATGCTGGCGCTCGGCGTGATGGTACCGGTGCTGCCCAAGCTGATCATCGAATTCATGGGCGGCGACATCGCCAGCGCCGCGAAGGTCGCCGGGTGGTTTGGCTTCGCATGGGCCGGCATGCAATTCGTGTTTGCGCCGGTCCTGGGCGCGCTTTCCGATCGTTTCGGCCGGCGACCGGTGATCGTCCTCTCCAACGTCGGCATGGGCCTCGACTACGTCGTGATGGCGCTGGCCCCGTCGCTGTGGTTCCTGTTTGCCGGACGTCTGTTGTCCGGCATCTCCTCCGCCAGCTTTGCGACGGCAGGCGCGTACATCTCGGATATCACGCCGCCGGACAAGCGCGCCGCGCAATTCGGCATGCTTGGCGCGGCGTTTGGTTTCGGTTTCGTGATCGGGCCGGCGCTGGGTGGCGTGCTGGGCGCCGTGGATCTGCGGCTGCCGTTCTGGGTTGCTGCTGGGTTGAGTTTCGCCAACGCCCTGTACGGATTCTTCGTGCTTCCGGAATCGTTGCCGCCGGAACGCCGCGCGCCGTTCCACTGGCGCATGGCCAACCCGGTCGGCGCGCTTCGCTTGCTGCGGGCCAAGCCGGTTCTCATGGGTCTGTCTGCCGCGATGTTCCTGGAACGCGTTGCCCACGATGCACTGCCGCGAGTTTTCGTTCTCTACACGGACTATCGGTACCAGTGGGGCGCGGCGACAGTGGGCCTGGCGCTGGCGGCGGTCGGCCTGGCCCAGGTCGTCGTGTCCGGGGGTCTGGTCGGCATGACGGTGAAGCGCCTGGGCGAGCGGCAAACGCTGCTCGCCGGCCTCCTGTTCGGCGTCGCCGGTTTCGTGCTTTACGGGCTCGCACCTACCGGCCTCTGGTTCATGGCCGGCGTACCGCTGGTGGCACTTGGAGGCCTGGCCGGGCCCTCGATGCAGGGCCTGATGACGCGCGAAATTGGCGCGTCGGATCAAGGCAAGCTGCAGGGCGCGCTGGCGAGCCTCCAGGGTGTTGCCGGATTGATCGGTCCGCTTCTCTTTACGCAGACCTTTGCGCTCGCCATTCGTCCCGGCGCGGCCATTCATCTTCCGGGCGCGCCGTTCCTGCTCGCCGCCGCGCTGGTGGCGATTGCGATGATCGCCGCAACGCGCGTCACCCGCCCTCGCGCCCCACGCCCGGCCGCAGAGCAATCGAATGCCTGACCGGCGCACCGTCTTTTTTCTGTCCGACCGTACCGGCATCACCGCGGAGATGCTGGGCAACAGCCTGCTCACGCAGTTCGAGGACTTTTCGTTCACCCGCGTGACGATCCCGTTCGTCGATTCGCTCGAGAAGGTCGGCGACGCCATCCGCCAGGTCAACGCCACGGCCGAGCGCGAGGGCCGACGCCCGATCGTGATCAGTTCGGTCGTCGACGACGCGATGAGCGAGATCATCCGGCGCGACGCCAATGCATTTACGCTCGACATGTTCCAGATCTTCATCGCTCCGCTGGAAGCCGAGCTGGGGGCCAAGAGCTCGCATGCCGCCGGACGCACCCACGGCATCGCCAACAGCCACGAATATTTCGCGCGCATGGAAGCCATCAATTTCACCCAGGCGCACGACGATGGCGCCACGACGCGCGACCTGAGCAAGGCCCAGGTGATCCTCGTCGGCGTTTCGCGTTGCGGCAAGACGCCGACCTCGCTCTACCTGGCGTTGCAATTCGGCGTGCGCGCGGCGAACTTTCCGCTGACGCCGGACGATTTTGCCGACAAGAAACTGCCCGCCTCGGTGCTGCCGTTTCGCGACAAGCTGTTCGGCCTGACCATTCACCCCGAGCGTCTGCGTGAGATACGCGAGGAGCGCCGCCCGGGCAGCAAGTACGCCGCGCTCGAAACCTGTCGCTACGAAGTGCGCGAGGCCGAGGCGATGATGCACCGGGAGAACATCACGACGCTGGACACCTCGTCGAAGTCGATCGAGGAAATCGCGACGACGATACTGCACAAGGCGCAGCTGTCGCGGCATATCTATTAGGGCCTTGTCACACCATGGACGCAAACGCGTTGCGGCAACCCGGTGGGAACGAGCCGATTGCGTGTGGCGTCAGCGAGTGGTCGCCGGCGGCGAGGCCTTCTCGTCCGCGTCCGGATCGACAGGCGGCGCTTTCCGCCGCCCCTCCTCGAACACCGGACCGCCGTCATAGGTGAAATACAGCCGGTTCTGGCTATGCGCCACCAGCACACGATGCGCGCGGATGAAGTCGAGCCCCAGCAGCATCGAGCTGGTCGTCGGCACCTTGGTCGGCACGTTGCTGCCGGTCTCGGTATAGATCGCATCCTTCTGAAAGGGCGCGAAGCGCAGCTCGATCCCGTTGATGGTTTCGTTGCCGATCGTGAACGACTTGAAGGAGCCGAT
The DNA here is from genome assembly GCA_963819965.1 of uncultured beta proteobacterium. Taxonomy (GTDB): domain Bacteria; phylum Pseudomonadota; class Gammaproteobacteria; order Burkholderiales; family Casimicrobiaceae; genus VBCG01. Next base: position 688,679 of record CAWFYA010000002.1, on the reverse strand, counting down.
CCACGTGTCCACGGCGAAGTTGCCGAGTCCCACACCCTTGCCCGCCCGAACGACACCAGGTGAATCCGGCTCGACGCCCAGATGCGCGGCCACGGACTTCTCTACGACGGACATGTTGGCGCCTGAATCGAAATGCGCCCGCAGCGGCTCGTCGCCGAGTTTCACGGGCACGACGATCTGGGGCCGCGCAACGTCGATCGGGTCGAACTCGGCTTCGCCTACGCGTTCCTTCGCCCAATAGGCGAGCGCGACACCTTCACAATCCTTGGCCTGGAACAGGCGAACCATGCCGTGGGCCAGATCGAATTCGACATCGACGGCGCGGAAGAAATCCTCGCCCATCAACATGTCGGCACCGAAGTCCCGGTTGCCGGCCACGTAGATTCTCCAGTTCTGGCGCACAGCGTCGCCGACACGGAATTCGTCGATGGTTGTGTAGTCGACGCTGGTCTCACCACCGACGCCGAACATGCGAAGCGAGTGGACCGGGCGCAGCGTCAGCCCAAGGCGTTCCGCGGCGGGTCGCAGCACCAGCGTCGTACTGGCGCCGGTGTCCAGCATGATCGCGATTTTCCGCCCGTTGATCGAGCCATCGACGAACAGGTGGCCCTGCGCGATGCGAACCGGCCACTCGGCGAGGCGCGCAAGCTTGCAGTTGCCCGCGAGCGCGTTTCCAGAAAGCGCCATCAGGATTGCCAAGCCAACGACCAAGGAGCGCGTGAACGACGCGCCGGCAGCGAGAATTTTGGACGTGGTTGCCAACCCGGGACCCGGCTCAGAGCCCGTAAAACTTCCGCGCGGTTCCGCCCATGATCGCGTTGCGCTCCTGCGGCGTCAATCCGGCCACCAGTGCCTTGGTCGCGGCAAACCAGCGCTGGTACGACCCGGCCAGGTTGACCACCGGCCAGTCGCTGCCCCACATCAGCCGCTGCGCGCCGAAGCAATCGAGCAAATGTTCGAAATAGGGGCGCAGCGTATCGATGGTCCAGTTTGGTCCGGCTTCCGTCGCCAGTCCGCTAAGCTTGCAGCGCACCCGCGGATTGGCGGCCGCGGCGCGCATCGAACGTGCCCACGGGTCCCACATGGATTTGGCGATGTCCGGCTTGGCGCCATGATCGATGACCACGGCCAGGTCGGGGTGACGGTCGAGCATGGACAGCAGCACCGGCAGCTGCGCGGGCGTGACCAGCGCGTCGAAGCGCAAGCCGAGTCGCGGCATCGCGGACAGCGCCCGCCCGACATCCGCGCGAAGAATCCACGTCGGATCCGGGAGGTCCTGCAGCATCGGCCGGATCGATTTCAGCAGCGGATCGCGCGCCAGCCTGGTCAAGGCGGGGATGGCGCCGGCATCGGCCAGGTCGACCCACCCGACCACCCCCTTGACGAGCCCCTTGCTGTCCTTGGCCACCTTGAGCAGAAACTGGGTTTCCGCCATCGTCGGCGCAGCCTGCACGAGCACCGACGTGGTGATTCTTGCGGCTTGCATCAGCGGCCGCAAATCCGCCAGCGTGAAATCACGGTACAGCGCCTCCTGTGCGGGCGTCAGCCAGCCATAGTCGCCCCGGGCGAGCGACCACACATGATGGTGCGCATCGACGATGCCCGTCATTACGGTCCCTGCTCGCCCGCCACGGGCAGCGGCGCGGAGACGTCGACCAGCGACCGATCGCGCAGCGCTCGCCAGAAAGCGTCCGGTATCGGCAGCTTCGCCATGGCAGCATTATCGTCGAACTCCGCGCGTGATCGCGCGCCGGCCAGAACACAGACCACGGCGGGATGCGCGGACGGGAACTGCAGGGCCGCGGCCGGCATTGGCACGCCGAATTCGATGCAGACGCGTTCGATGGCCGCAACATGCGCCACCATTTGCGCGCTGGCGGGGGCGTAGTTGAAGTAGGGCACGGTGCCGTCGCGCGGACGCAAGCCGGTCGCCAAGATGCCGGAATTGAAGGGACCGCCCAAGACTATCGCGACCCCCCGCCGCACGCATTCGGGGAGCAATTCGGGTAGCGCCGTTTGATCCGCCAGCGTGTAGCGACCTGCCAACAGGATGACATCGAGGTCGGCGTGGCGCAACGTCGCGAGGCAGCTGTCGACATCATTGACTCCTACGCCATAGCCCGCAATGGTTCCTTCTGCCTTCAGTCGCGCCAGTACGGGCAGCGCGCCGTCCAGCATGTCGTTGAAACGTCGCGCAAAGGCTGCGCCGTGCGTCGCGACGTCGATGTCATGGACGTACACGAAATCGATGCGCGAGAGGCCCATTCGTCGCAGGCTGTCCTCGAGGGACCGCAGGACACCGGGGCCGGAATAGTCGTAATGCTGGGTGAAGGGCAGCACATCGACATAGCCGTGCTGTGCAGTCGGCGCGTCATTGGAGGGCGTGAGCAGGCGTCCGACCTTCGTGGACAGCAGGAACGAATCACGCGGCAGGTCGCGCAACGCGGCGCCAAAGCGATGCTCGGACAGTCCCTGGCCGTAGTGCGGCGCGGTGTCAAAGTAGCGCGCGCCCGCGCGATAGGCATGTCTAATCAGCGCGATCGCGTCGTCGTCCGCAAGCGCATGGAACAGGTTGCCAAGCGGCGCCCCGCCGAATCCCGGCGTGGGGCGCTGCAACAGCGGGAGCAAGGCTGGGGGGATCGCCACGCCAACGAATCAGGTCGCTGCCTGCCGGGATTTGCCTCGGCAACCATGGTAGCAAGTTCGACGGTCATCGTCGCAAGTCCGCAAGATTTTGCCGGCACTTTCGGCGGGATGGCTGAGCGTCGGTTGACACCCCGGCGCGGCACGGTATCGTTAGCACTCGGAACCGCGCCCCTGCGCGCCAGGAGATCCAGAGTATGCAAATTGCCGCGCCGGTCAAGGGTATGTGGTGCGCGATGCTGACGCCGCTCGACGCGGCAGGGAACGTCGACCCTGATCTGCTGCTCGCGCACGCACGATCGTTGCTCGCGCAAGGGGTCGATGGCGTGGCGCCATTCGGCACCACGGGCGAAGGGCAGTCGTTTGCTGTCGCGGAGCGGGCTGCGGGCATCGATGCGCTGCTGGCGGGGGGAATCCCCGGCGTGCGTCTCGTTGCCGCGACCGGATGCGCTGCGCTGCCGGAGACCATCACGCTGACGCGGCACGGCGTGCAATCGCATTGCGCCGCCTGCCTCGTGCTGCCACCCTTCTTCTGGAAGGATGTTGCCGACGAGGGACTTTATGCGTGGTATTCGCGTGTCATCGAGGCCGTCGCGGATCCGCGATTGCGGATCTACCTCTACCACATTCCCCAGGTGACAGGCACGCCGCTCTCGGTGGACCTGGTCGCGCGCCTGGCCAACGCCTTTCCCGGCATCATCGCGGGTGTGAAGGACAGTGCCGGCGACTGGTCGAACACCCAGGCGCTGCTCGCGCGCGTACCGCAACTTGCCATACTGGTCGGTCATGAGCCGCACCTGCCCCGGCTTCTGCGCGCGGGTGGCGCGGGCACCATCTGCGGTGTGGCCAACCTCTTTCCGGCCCTGGTCCGCGCGTTGTTTTCTGCGTCGGTCACGACAACGGACGAGGAGCGCGTGACCACGTTCATCGAGATCGCGTTTCGCCAACCCTTCCTGGCCGGATTCAAGGCCATCCTGGCGGAGCAGACCGGCAACCCGAATTGGCGCGCAGTGCGACCGCCGCTGGTGCCTCTCGACGACGATGCGCGCCTCGCGCTGCTTTCCGCTCTGCGCCAAGCGGGACTGCTCGAGCAAAGAAACCAGGACCCCTAGAAGAGGCAACTTCCATGTCGGAACCACACCTCACGTTAGCCGACATCGACGCGCTGACGGACTTCGACACGCCGACGATCTGCAATGCGCTCGAACGCCTGTCGCCCGAAACGCGGGCGCAGGGCTATACCACGCAACCCTTCGTCTGCGGCTTTCCGCAACAGAAGCCTGTGATCGGCTACGCCCGGACCGCGACCGTTCGCAGCGCCCGACCGGATGACCTGCCGGCCGCGAAGCAGAATGCGCTGCGGGACGACTATTATCGGTCCATCGATTCCGGGCCCAAGCCCTCGCTGGTGGTCATCCAGGATGTCGATGCCAACGCCGGCACAGGCGCTTTCTGGGGCGAAGTGCAATCGGCCATTCATGTCGGCCTGGGCGCGCGCGGATTGCTCACCAACGGCGCGGTGCGCGACCTTGACCAATGGGCTCCCGAATTTCAATTTCTGGCGGGCCGGATCTCCGCCTCCCACGCGTTTGCCAGGCCCGTGGGCATCGGCGGCGAAGTCGAAGTGTTCGGCCTGCGAGTGCGTCCTGGCGACCTCATCCACGCCGACAGGCATGGCGCGGTCATTGTGCCGCCGGCATTGGTGCGCGCATTGCCGGACGCCGCGCGCGAAGTCGCGGGACGGGAGGCGCAAATCCTGGCGATTGCGCGCGGCCCGGGTTGCACTGCCAAAAAACTGATTGACGTGTTTGCGCACCTGGACGCCCTCCACTGAGGGAATCGCGCTCGGGAGTGCAGTATGATTCAGGCCGACGTGCGCACGGACCGCAACCGGGATGACTGCCGGCGGGATCAAAAGGGGAAAAGTTCGTGCTGAAAGGCATCCATCCATCGCTGACGCCCGATTTGCTGCATGCGCTGCAATCCATGGGACATGGCGACGTGCTGGCCATTGTCGATGCCAACTTTCCCGCGACGACCCATGCCAGGCGCCTGATCGAATCGCCAGGTACGGGGTCCCCTGCGATGCTCGCGGCGGTGCTCACCCTGCTGCCGCTGGATACGCGTACTTCGCCTGCAATATTCACGATGGAAGTCACCGGCGACCCGGCCGCGGTACCACCGCCCGTCGCGGAATTTGCCGGTGTACTGAGGGCGGAAGGCCTCGCCGACATGGAAATCGGTCACCTCGAGCGACATGCCTTCTACGAGCGGGCGCGCGGCGCGTTTGCGATCGTGCGCACCGGCGAGCTGCGTCGCTTCGGCAACATCCTTCTCGTCAAGGGCGTGGTCGCCAGCGACTAGAGGCGAAAGGTGTCCCGTGGTCGTCGTCTTCGGCTCCATCAACCTGGACCTCGTCGCACAAGTCGCGCGTATGCCCCTGCCTGGCGAGACGCTGACGGGTAACGCCTTCAGTGTGTCGCCCGGCGGCAAGGGCGCGAACCAGGCGCTTGCCGCGCAACGCGCGGGCGCGCGGGTCAGGATGTTCGGCGCCGTCGGGCGCGATGCGTTTGCGGCAGCGGCGCTCGCCAATCTCGAGCTCGGTGGCATCGACCTGTCCGGGGTCACGGCGCTCGATGCACCGACCGGCATTGCACTTATCCACGTCGACGCGCACGGAGAAAACGCCATCACGGTCATCGCGGGCGCGAATGGCCACGCAACTGCGGCGCAAGTACCCGACGACGCGCTGGGTCCGGAAGCGACGCTGGTGGTGCAGCTCGAAGTGCCGCTGGCGGAAATAGCGCTGCTGCTTCGCCGCGTTCGCGGCGCGCGGGTCATTCTGAATGCGGCGCCGGCCGGCGCGTTGCCCGACCCCGTGCTTCGCGCCATCGGCGTCCTGGTCGTCAATGAATCCGAAGCGGCGGTGATCGGCGCAGCGCTCGGCACGGCTACCGAACCCGAGGCATTTGCGGTCGCCGTTGCAGCGCGCTATCGAAACGCGGTTGTCGTGACGCTGGGCGCACGCGGCGCGCTTGCCGTGCAGGGCGACGCAGTCATCGCGATTGTCGCGCCCCCCGTCAGTGTCGTCGACACCACGGGCGCCGGCGACGCTCTGGTGGGCGCGCTGGCCGCAGCGCTCGATCGTGGGACATCGCTGCGCGATGCGCTGGCGGAAGGCGTCGCCGCAGGCTCACTCGCATGCGCCGGTGCGGGTGCGCAGGCAGCGCTGCCCGCTCGCGAGGCCATCGCAACGCTGGCCGCAACACTTTGATACCAAATGCGCTGGTAGCGAGGGCGACCCTTGACAGCGCCGGGGTAAAATTGCGCTGACACAACTCGACCCTTGCAGGCATGCCATGACCAACACAGGAATGATCCGCAACACCATTGCGTCGCTGGCCTTCGCGCTGCTGGCCCTCATTGCCGCCGGCGCACAAGCCGTCACTTCATCACGCGCGGTCGATTACACGGATATCTGGTATACACAGGGCGAGGATGGCTGGGGCGTCAACCTCGTGCAGTCGGACACCTTCCTCTATGGCACGTTCTTCGTGTTCGGCGCGGACAAAAAGCCCACGTGGATCACGGCGACGCTGGTCTGGGACGGCAACAGCAAGTACGTCGGCCCCATCTATACCTATCAAGGCAGTTTCTATTTCGGCCCGTGGAATGCAAACGATCACGTGGAGACGCCATCGGGCACAGCTTCCTTTACGCCTGATCCAGTCAATCCGGCCCTTGGCGCGCTGGCCTACACGGTGACAGGCGTGGGTAGCGTCGCAAAATCGCTGCAGCGCCTTACGCTGACCACCATTCCGATTGCGGGAACCTATATTGGCGGCCAATCCGGCGCGTACAGCGGCTGCTCGAACACCGGCGACAACTCACTGTATTCGGATACCTTCACGCTGCAAGTGTCTCAGTCGTCGGGCATCGCCAGCCTCAGCTTTGCGTTCGACGGCTTGGGAGAAAGCTGCACCCTCGCCGGAACGCTGGCCCAGAACGGTGCTCTTCAGTCCATTTCCAGTGCCACCTACAGGTGCGACGACGGACTCGATACCAACGCGGTCTTGAGCGGCATCAAGATCACGGCGCAAGGCATCGAAGGCAGCTTTTCGGCGCCGGATGTTGGTGGTGGCTGCGCCGAGAGCGGACGCTTTTCCGCGGTCCTGTATTGAGTACGCCGCACCCGACTACCGTCGCTGCCGCACGCACTCGAAGAGCACCACCGCCGCCGCCGCGGCCGCGTTGAGCGATTCGGCGCCGCCGGGCATCGGAATGGTGATCCTGGCATCGGCCTCGCGCAGCAATGGCTCGGACAGTCCGGCACCTTCGTTGCCGACCAGGAACGCGATCCGCGGCGGAAACGTGCGCGAGTAGAGATCCGCACCACCTGCGGCAACGGTCGCCACGACGTGTCCCGTGGCGCGAAACGCGCGAACCCATGCGACGAGGTCGACGTCTTCGACAATCGTCGTCAGGAAGTGCGCACCCTGTCCCGCGCGCAACACCTTGGGTGCCCAGGCGAACGCGCAATGCTTGGACAGCAGCACCTGGTCGACGCCGGCGGCCGCGGCCGTGCGCAGCATCGTCCCCACATTGCCCGGGTCCTGCACGTCCTCCAGCAGCAGGTGAAACGACGCGGGCGGCGGTTGCGCGGTCACAGGAGTTACCACGACGGCCAACGCCCCGACCGCGGCCGGTAGCGTCGATACCTCGCTGAAAATCTCCGGCGGCACGGCAAGGACATCTCGTTCCGGCATGCGCGCGATCAGCGCCGAGAATCGCGGATCGCCTAGACGAACGTCAACTACGATCAACGTCTCGGGCACACCCATCCGCTCCAGGTAAACGCCGATCAAGTGTTCGCCTTCGAGCACGCAGCGGCCGGTCTTGCGCCGGTCGCGCGACGAATGAATCAGCGCAGCCGCATCGGCCAAGCGAGGATTATGCCGCGACGTTATGTTGGGCATCGGGCGGGCGGCAACGATGAATGCCCGCCGCGGCGGCTAGCGATGCGCGGCGGCCTTGGCGCCGGGAGCCGTGAGCGCCGGCGCCGGCGTGACCACCGGCGCACCAGCAGGTTGCAACTGGAAGAACACCTCGTCCGAGCGGATCATTCCCAGTTCGGACCGCGCGCGCTCCTCGATGGCCTCCGAGCCTGTTTTCAGGTCCCGCACGTCGGCGTCGAGCGCGTCGTTGCGTAATTTCAGCTTGGCGTTTGCCTCGCGCTGCAATGCCATCTGGCGATCCGTCTCCCGCACCTGCAGCCAGCCGCCCTTGCCTAGCCACATGGGATATTGAAGCGCCAGAATCAGCCCCGCGAAGATGAATGCAAGCCAGCGCATGTCGGCGGCAGAATCTTCAGTGGATATTGTAGAAAGCCTCGCGGCCGGGATAACTTGCCGCCTCGCCCAGGTCTTCCTCGATGCGCAGCAGCTGATTGTACTTGGCGATGCGGTCCGAGCGCGACAGCGAGCCGGTTTTAATCTGGCCGACATTGGTGCCGACGGCGATGTCGGCGATGATGCTGTCCTCGGTTTCGCCGGAGCGGTGGGAGATGATCGACGTGTAGCCCGCGCGCGTGGCCATCGTGATTGCCGCAAACGTCTCCGACAACGTGCCGATCTGGTTGATCTTGATCAGGATCGAGTTGGCCACGCCCTTGGCAATGCCCTGCTTCAGGATCCTGGTATTGGTCACGAACAAGTCGTCGCCGACCAGCTGGACGTTCTTGCCCAGCCGTTCCGTAAGGTATTTCCAGCCGGCCCAATCGTGCTCGGACATGCCGTCCTCGATGCTGACGATAGGATACTTGTCGCACCAGGCGGCCAGTACGTCGGCGAACTGCTCGGACGTCAGCGCGCGATTCTCCGATTCGAGCTGGTAGCGCTCGTCCTTCCAGAACTCGCTGGCCGCGCAATCCAGCGCCAGCGCGATGTCCTTGCCGGGCGTGAATCCCGCCTTGTCGATCGCCTCGACCAGCAATTGCAGCGCGGCCTCGTTCGAGGAAAGGTCGGGCGCGAACCCGCCTTCATCGCCTACCGTCGTGGGCATGCCGCGCGCATCGATCAGCTTCTTCAACGTGTGAAAAACCTCGGCGCCATAGCGCAGTGCCTCGCGGAAACTCGGCGCACCCAGCGGGACGATCATGAATTCCTGGAGGTCGATCTTGTTGTTGGCGTGCGCGCCGCCGTTGATCACGTTCATCAGCGGCACCGGCAGCTGCATCTGGCCCGCACCGCCAAGGTAGCGATACAGCGGCAGCGTCGACTCGTCCGCCGCGGCCTTGGCCACCGCGCACGACACGGCGAGAATGGCGTTGGCGCCCAGGCGCCCCTTGTTGTCGGAACCATCCAGATCGACAAGCGTGCGGTCGATGAACCCCTGCTCGGAGGCATCGAGGCCGAGGATGGCCTCACAGATCTCGGTGTTCACGTTCTCGACGGCCTTCGTGACACCCTTGCCCATGTAGCGCGAAGCATCACCATCGCGCAGCTCGACAGCTTCCTTCGAGCCCGTCGATGCGCCAGAAGGCACTGCCGCTCGGCCGGAGACGCCCGACTCGAGCACGACGTCGGCTTCGATGGTGGGATTGCCGCGTGAATCGAGGATTTCGCGGGCGATGACATCAACAATTGCGCTCATTCGGGGTTCTCTTGGGGAGTAAGGGCAGGATGACCGCGCGGTTCAGACCTCGTAGTCGCAGATTATCCAGTCGGCGAATTCGCGCTCGATCGCCACGACCGCCTGGTGGTCGGGATGCGGCCCGTAGGCATCGAGGTCGGCACGCGTGGCAAAGGCCATGTTCACGCCGTAATCATAGGCGATGGGACGGTCGGTGGTATTCCAGCCGTGCTCGAAGCGGACAATACCCTGGCATTTGTGCTCGAGCGCGATGAAGGCCGCCCGCCAGGTGGCCACGCGCGGGTCATCGCGGGAAACGCCGGGCTTCAACTTGATCAGGACCAGATGCACGAACATGGCTATTCCTCGGATTTGTGGTTAGTTGGGCTTCGCCATGAGCGCGGTCTCCGGGAAGCCGCTGCGCTTCACGGCGGCGTCCAGGCTGACCAGTGTTTCCAGCAACGCGCGCATCATCCCGAGCGGCCACGCATTGGGACCGTCGGACAGCGCCTTCTCCGGTTGCGGATGCGTCTCCATGAACACGCCCGCCACGCCGGCCGCGACCGCCGCCCGCGCCAGCACAGGGACGAATTCACGCTGGCCGCCAGAGGACGTGCCTTGCCCGCCCGGCAACTGCACCGAGTGCGTGGCATCGAACACCACGGGACAGCGCGTGTCGCGCATGATGGCTAGCGAGCGCATGTCGGACACCAGGTTGTGATAGCCGAACGACGCGCCGCGCTCGCACACCATGATGTTGTCCACGCCGCTCGCGGCGCGCGCCTTGGCCACGACTTGCTTCATGTCCTCCGGCGCGAGAAACTGGCCCTTCTTGATGTTCACGGGGCGACCCGCCGCGGCGACCGCCTGGACGAAATCAGTTTGCCGGCACAGGAATGCCGGCGTCTGGAGCACATCCACGACCGCTGCGACGGCGGCGATTTCGTCGACGGTGTGCACGTCGGTCAGCACCGGCACTTCGACCTGCCGACGGACCTCCTCGAGAATGCGCAGGCCTTCCTCCATGCCAGGACCGCGGAATGACGCGTGCGAGCTGCGATTGGCCTTGTCGTAGGAAGATTTGAAGACGAAGGGGATCGCAAGCGATGCGCAGATCGCCTTCAATTCACCGGCGACGTCCACCTGCAGCTGGCGCGATTCCACGACGCAGGGGCCGGCGATCAGGAACAGCGGCCGGTCGAGACCGACGTCGTACCCACAGAGATTCATCGCGTCACGGTGCGCCCGGCACGCTAGACGGACGCGACCAGTTCGGCGACCGGTTTCACGGCCTCGCCGGCGACCAGCCGCTGCCGGGCCAGCGCCGCGTGTACGAAGCTGATGAACAGCGGATGACCCCGGCGCGGATTGGACGTGAATTCCGGATGGAACTGGCAGCCGAAAAACCAGGGATGCCCGGGCAGCTCCACCATTTCAACCAGGTCGCCCGCGGTGGCGCTTTGGGCGCGCGCGCCAACGTAGAGTCCGGCGGCTTCGATGCGCGGCAGGTAATGGTTGTTCACCTCATAGCGATGGCGGTGCCGCTCGACAACCGTGGTGTTGCCGTAAATGCGATGAGCAAGGGAATTCGGCACGACTTGGCAGGGCTGCGCGCCAAGGCGCATGGTGCCGCCCATGTCGGAGCTTTCGCTGCGCTTCTCGATCGAGCCATCACGGTTCTGCCATTCGGTGATCAGCGCCACGACCGGATGCGGCGTCGCGGGATCGAATTCCGTGCTGTTGGCGTGGGCCAGGCCCGCCATGTTGCGAGCACATTCGATGACCGCCAGCTGCATGCCCAGGCAAATACCGAGATACGGTATGCCGCTCTCGCGTGCGAGGCGCACGGCCATCAGCTTGCCTTCGACGCCACGCTTGCCGAAGCCTCCGGGCACGAGGATGGCGTCCATGCCGCGCAGCGCCTCGGCGCCCTCGCCCTCAAGCACTTCCGAATCGACGTAGTGGATGCGCACCTTGGCGTGCGTGTGCATGCCGGCGTGGATCAGCGCCTCGGACAACGACTTGTACGACTCCGTCAGGTCGACGTACTTGCCGACCATGGCGATGTGAACTTCCTGCTGGGGATGCTCCAGCGCGTCGACCAGACTGTGCCAAGTGGCGAGGTCGGCGGGCGGCGCCTTGATCCCGAGCTTCTTGCAGACGATGACGTCCAGCCCTTCCGCGTGCAGGAGCCCGGGTATCTTGTAGATCGAGTCGGCATCCAGCGCCGGGATGACCGCTTCCTCCGGGACATTGGTGAATAGCGCGATCTTCTTGCGGTCGCCGTCGGGCACCGGGCGGTCGGCGCGGCAGAGCACCACGTCCGGCTGGATACCGATCTCGCGCAGTTCCTTGACCGAGTGCTGGGTCGGCTTGGTCTTCATCTCGCCGGCCGTGGGAATGTAGGGCAGCAGCGTGAGATGGACATAGCAAACGTTGTCTCGGCCCAGCGTGATGCCCAGTTGCCGGATGGCTTCGAGAAACGGCAGCGATTCGATGTCGCCGACGGTGCCGCCGATTTCGACGATGGCGACCTCCGCCTCGCCCGCACCGAGAAGGATCCAGCTCTTGATTTCGTCGGTGATGTGCGGGATGACCTGCACCGTGCCGCCGAGGTAGTCGCCGCGGCGCTCCTTGCGGATGACGGACTCGTAGATCTGGCCGGTGGTGAAGTTATTGCGCTTCCCCATCCGTACGTCGGTGAAGCGCTCGTAATGGCCGAGGTCGAGGTCGGTCTCCGCACCGTCGTCGGTGACGAACACCTCGCCGTGCTGGAACGGAGACATCGTTCCAGGATCGACGTTGATGTACGGATCGAGCTTGAGATTGGTGACGCGGACGCCGCGCGAGGCGAGGATCGCGGCTAGCGACGCGGCGGCGATTCCCTTCCCGAGTGAGGAAACGACACCACCGGTTACGAAGACGAACTGAGTCATGATGCTTCTCGCCCCGGGAAATTCCCATTTTACTCCGAGTTTGTCATCCCTCCAAGCGTGTCGTAGGGCAGGCGCCGATAACCGCTCCTGCCTCGTTCCGGCTCATTCTGGTAGCCGAGCGGGAACCCCCGCGCATAGAAGCCACTGTGCCCCCCGCGTGCACGGGGGCGACATTGTCTGCCATCAGATTCCCAATCCAGTCGCCATGCGCGCGCACGTCGTATCGCGTCCCAGCAGGGCCAGCACGGCGTCGATGGCCGGCGTGGAGGTGGTCCCCGCCACCAGCATGCGCACCGCCATCATGATCGGCGGCGGCTTCAAGCCATGACGCGCGGCGGCGGCCTTGAGTGCTGCCATCAGCGCCTCCCGCGTCCAGTTCAGGCTGGCGAATTCGGCGTGCAGCTCGACCAGAGCGGGACGGATGGCGTCATTGACCTGCGCCGCCAATTTCTCGGCGGCGACCGTGGGCGTGGCATACAGGTAATGCGCCGCATCGGCCATCGCCACCAGCGTGTCGGCACGGTCGCGCAGCAGCGCGGCCACGGCGCCCGCATCGGGTCCGGCGGCAGGATCGAGTCCCGCGCGCACGAGGAACGGGACGAGGCGCCGCCCAAGCTCTGCGTCCGGCAGGCGTCTCATGTGCTCCTGGTTCACCCATTTCAGCTTGTCGGCGTTGAAGCGCGACGGCGCCGGGCTGATCCCCGGGAGGTCGAACCACTGCACCAACTGCTCGCGCGTGAATATTTCCTCGTCGCCGTGCCCCCAACCGATGCGGGCGAGGAAATTGATCAATGCTTCGGGCAGAAAACCTTGCGCCTCGTATTCCATTACGCCCATCGCGCCATGGCGCTTGGACAGCTTGGCGCCGTCCTCACCCAGTACCGTGGGAACATGCGCATAGGCAGGCGGCTGCGCACCGAGCGCGCGGAAAATGTTGATCTGCCGCGGCGTGTTGTTGACGTGGTCGTCGCCGCGGATCACGTTGGTGATGCGCATGTCGATGTCGTCGACCACGACACAAAAGTTGTAGGTGGGCGTGCCGTCCGGGCGAGCGATCACCAGGTCGTCCAATTCCGCATTGGCGATTTCGATGCGGCCCTTTACCCCGTCGTCCCATGCCACCGCGCCGGTGTCCGGATTGCGAAAGCGCAGCACCGGTTTCGCGTCCGGTGGTGGCGTTTTGCCGACGCTGTTCTCGGGGCGCCAGCGTCCGTCGTAGCGCGGCTTTTCTCCCCGCGCAGTTTGCTCGGCGCGCAACGCATCGAGCTCCTTGGGGCTCATGTAGCAACGATAAACCTGTCCGGCGGCGAGCATTTGCGCCAGCGCCTCGCGATACCGGTCCATGCGCTGCATCTGGAAAAACGGGCCTTCATCGTAGTCGAGCCCGAGCCAGGCCATCGCATCGAAGATTGCCTTGACGGCGGCCGGCGTGGAGCGCTCGACGTCCGTGTCCTCGACGCGCAGGATGAACTTGCCGCCGAAATGCCGCGCATAGGCCCACGCGAATAGCGCGGTGCGCGCGCTGCCCAAGTGAAGATAGCCCGTCGGGCTGGGGGCAAACCGGCTCCTGACTTCACTCACTCGAGTCGTCCTCGGCAAAAGGACGCATCTTACCGTTAGGACGTTATCGGGCCGGCTGCCAACGCAAATCGAGCGTGGCCGGCGTGGCCGGATTGGTTTGTTCCGGATGCACGACCATCGGGCCGGGGGTGTGCCCGTGCGCCCAGAAACGCGCGACGCGTCGCGCCTCGGCTTCGTTGGCATTGACCGGAAACGTGTCGTAGTTGCGGCCGCCCGGATGCACGACGTGGTACGTGCAGCCGCCCAGAGCGCGCTGCGACCACGTGTCGATCAAGTCGAAGGTCAGTGGCGCCTGTACGCCGATGGTCGGGTGCAGCGCCGACGGCGGGTTCCACGCGCGGAAGCGAACGCCCGCCACGAACTCGCCGGGGACGCCTGTGGGAGTCAGCGGCAGCGCGCGGCCGTTGCAGGTGACAACGTGCCGGCCACCGGTCATCCCGACCGCCTTGAACTGGAGGCGCTCGATCGACGAATCGACATAACGCGCGGTCGCGCCGAGCGCCACCTCCTCGCCCAGCACGTGCCAGGGTTCGATCGCCTGCCGCAACTCCAGCATCACACCCGCGTAGGTGGCTGTGCCGAAGCGCGGGAAGCGAAATTCCACGAATGGCTCGAACCAGGCCGGATCGAAAGCATAGCCCGCGCGATTCAGGTCGTCCGCCACGTCGCGGATGTCGGCGGCAACGAAATGCGGCAGCAGCCAGCGATCGTGCAATGCGGTGCCCCAGGGGATGAGCTCGCCACGGTACGGATCGCGCCAGAATCGCGCCACGAGCGCGCGCAGGAGCAGCACCTGCACCGCGCTCATGCGTGCATGCGGCGGCATTTCGAACGCGCGGAACTCGAGGATGCCCAGGCGGCCCGTGGAACTGTCGGGTGAGTACAGCTTGTCGATCGAGAATTCCGAGCGATGCGTATTGCCGGTGAGGTCTGTCAGCATGTGCCGCAGCAGGCGGTCGACCAGCCATGGCTGCGGGGATTCGCTCCCCGCCGCATGCTTTCGCCGCAATTGCTGGAAAGCGATAGCCAGCTCGTACAAGCGGTCGTCGCGCGCCTCATCGACGCGCGGCGCCTGGCTGGTCGGGCCGATGAACATGCCGGAAAACAGGTAGGACAGCGCCGGATGATTCTGCCAATACGTGATGAGGCTTTGTAAAAGATCGGGCCGACGCAACAGCGGACTGTCCGCCGGCGTGGCGCCGCCCAGCGTGACATGATTGCCGCCGCCCGTACCCGTGTGCCGGCCGTCGAGCATGAACTTCTCGGTGCCAAGTCTCGCTTGTCGCGCCTCCTCATACAGTGTCTCGGTCGTGGCCAACAGGTCGCGCCACGACGAGGCCGGGTGGATGTTGACCTCGATCACGCCCGGGTCGGGTGTCACCATCAGCACTTTCACGCGGGGATCGCGCGGCGGCGTGTAGCCTTCGATGGCCACCGGCGTGTCCAATTCGCGCGCGACGTCCTCGATTGCCGCCAGCAGCGCAACGTAGGCTTCGAGCAACTCGAGCGGCGGCATGAATACATAGAGGTGGCCATCGCGCACCTGCAACGTCAGTGCGGTCTTGATGACTTCGCGGGGCTCGCTGCCGCGCACCTTGGAATCCTTCGCGGCCCGCGACGTGTTGCCCGCCAAGGGTTTGCGCGGCGCGAAGGGATCGACGGGAAAATCGTGTTCGGTTTCGTCAGGCAACAATTGCGGCAGGGAACTGAGTGGCAGGCGCAGGCCCAATGGCGAATCCCCCGCCACCGCGTACAGATGCTGCCGTTTCAGCGGCCAGGGGCTCGATTCCCAGGCGATTGCCGCATCGTCGTCGAGCCTGCCCTTGAGCGGGAGCACGAATCCCGCCGGTGACGAGAGTCCGGCAGCGAGTAACCGTGCCAGGCGCGCACGCTCGTCGGGCTTGGTCAGGTCGGCGGCCAGCGGATCGGCGTTAATCGGTAGTGCAGCCTCCTCCTGCAAAAGCTTGGGCACATCTTCATGGGCCGTGATGAGTAGCGACGCGGGCAATCCCAACCTTGCCGCGAGCTGCTGACCAAAGGTCTGCGCCGCGGCCGTCGTCGTAGTCCCCTTTCCGGAGGTATCCGCGACATGCGTGTCGCCGCGCCAAAGCGGTACCCCGTCGGTGCGCCAGAACACGCCAAGCGCCCAGCGTGGCAGCGGCTCGCCCGGATACCACTTCCCCTGTCCATAGTGCAGGAAGCCTTCCGGCGCAAACTTGCCCTTCAGGCGCTTGATCAGTATTTCGCCCAGTTGCCGCTTCTTCGGCGACAGCGCGGTGTAGTTCCATTCGGCGCCTTCCATGTCATCGATGGACACGAAAGTCGGTTCGCCGCCTTGCGTCAGGCGCACGTCATCGGTCACGAGGTCGCCGTCGACCTGCTCGCCCAGCCGGTCGATGGCCTGCCATTGCTTGTCGGTGTAGGGCAGCGTGACGCGCGGGTCCTCGTGGATACGCGTGACGCTCATCGTGACCGTGAACTCGACGTCGGCCACATCGGTGTAGCCGATCACCGGTGCCGCGTTCCCTGGATCGGCCGTGCACGCAAGCGGAATATGTCCCTCGCCCGCCAGCAGCCCCGAGGTCGGGTCGAAGCCAATCCAGCCCGCCCCCGGGATGAAGACCTCGGCCCACGCGTGCAGATCGGTGAAATCCTTGGTCGTGCCCGAAGGCCCGTCGAGCGCCTTGATGTCGGCGACCAACTGCACCAGGTAGCCGGACGCGAAGCGTGCCGCGAGTCCCAGGTGCCGCATGATCTGGACCAGAAGCCAGCCGGAGTCGCGGCAGGAGCCGCTGGCATTGCCCAGCGTTTCCTCGGGCGTCTGCACGCCAGGCTGCATGCGCACGAGATACTTGATCTGGCCCTGCAGCAGCTGGTTGAGCCGCACCAGCATCAGCACGGGACTTTCGCCCGGAAGGATGGTCTTGCGGAATTCCTCCAGCCACGCCGCCAGGCGCGGTCCGAGCGGCGCCGTCTCGAGAAAGGGGATCAGTTCCTTGGCCAGCGCCGGCGCGTAGGCGAACGGATACTCCTCAGCGTACGGCTCGACGAAGAAATCGAAAGGGTTGATGACGGTGAGGTCCGCCACCAGGTCGACCTCGATCTCCATCAGCCCGGCGCGCTCAGGAAATACCAAACGCGCGACCCAGTTGCCGTAGGGATCCTGCTGCCAGTTGAGGAAATGCGGTTCCGGCAGGACGTTGAGGGAATAGCTCAGAATCGGCGTGCGGCAATGCGGCGCCGGGCGCAGCCGGATCTCATGTGGCCCGATCGCGACGTGGCGATCGAAGCGGTAGGTCGTGCGGTGAGACAGTGCTACGCGAATGGCCATCTGGAGTTATCCCATGGTCGACGTCAGGTCCAGTCCGGGTCGGGCAGTTGCGCGAACACGCGGCGCAGGCCTTCGCCCCACTCGCGATGCATCATCTGGAAGTAGGGGTCGCTCTCGTCAATGCGCTTCTGGATCTTGATCGTCAGGCTGTCTGCCTCGTATACCACCAGGTCGATGGGCAGGCCCACCGATATGTTCGAGCGCATCGTGGAGTCGAACGACACGACCGTGCACTTGGTGGCGTCGAGCAGGCTGGAATTGCGCTTGATCACGCGATCGATAACCGGCTTGCCGTATTTCGACTCGCCGATCTGGAAATAGCAGGTATCCGGCGACGCCTCGATGAAATTGCCCTCGCCATAGACGTTGAACAGGCGATGGGGCTCACCCTTGATCTGCCCGCCGATCAGGAAATTGCCCGACGCATCGATGTTGTTCTGCGCCAGGTAGGGTCCGTCGCGCGCCTTGATTTCGCGCAGCGAGTCGCCGACCAGGCGGGCCACGTCGAACATCGACTGGGCGTTCCAGATGCTGAGTTCGTTCTCATCCTTGCGGGTGTGATGGTCGAGATTGTTGAGCGCGCTCTGCGTGACCGCGAGATTGCCGGAAGACAACGTGACGATGACGCGATCGCCGTCCTTGGCGAACACCTTCATCTTGGAAAAGCGGGCGATCTGGTCGACGCCGGCATTAGTGCGGGAGTCCGAGGCGAAAATCATCCCCGCATCGAGGGACATGGCAACGCAGTAGGTCATGGAGTGCGCACGGCGAAAGGCAGCATGGGTAAAGGAAGGATGTCGCGGCTGGTGATTTGCCGTCCCGCAGCCAGCGCGGGCGGCGTTACCGCAGCGGTCGGGTTGTTTAGTAGGTGGGCACCAGGAAGCGGCGGCTGATCTCGCCACCCAGAGCGGACACGCGCGACAGGAAGTCCATCAGGTATTCGTGCAGGCCGAAGCGGATGATTTCCTCCGTCTTGCCGTAGTGCAGCCGCGCGTGCAGCTCCCCGGCCTGCCGCCTGAGTTCGCGGCTATTGTCGTCGCACAGCAGTTCCAGCGTGTCGTCGATGAAATTGAGGCAGCTGTGCAGCGAGCGCGGCATGTCGTCGCGCAGGACCAGAAGTTCGGCCACCCGCCGCGGCGAGATGACGTCGCTGTAGATCTTGCGGTAGGACTCGAACCCGGACAGCGACTGCAGCAGCGACGCCCACTGGTAATAGTCCACCGCGCCGCCGACGTCCGCCGTGGACGGCAGCAGGATGTGATACTTGGTGTCGAGAATGCGCGCGGTATTGTCGGCACGCTCGATGTGCGTGCCCAGGCGGATGAAGTGATACGCCTCGTCTCGCAGCATCGTGCCGAACGTCACGCCGCGGAACAAATGCGAGCGCATCTTCACCCAGTCCAGGAAATCCGACACGCCGACGTCGTTCAGCCGCTCGAAGCCGTGGTCGCGGATTTCTATCCATGCGCCGTTCAGGTCCTCGTACATCTCGGAGGTGATGGCGCCGCGCACGCTGCGAGCGGACTCGCGGGCTGCCCACAGGCAACTCCAGATCGACGATCGGTTGTCG
This sequence comes from uncultured beta proteobacterium, assembly GCA_963819965.1. Taxonomy (GTDB): domain Bacteria; phylum Pseudomonadota; class Gammaproteobacteria; order Burkholderiales; family Casimicrobiaceae; genus VBCG01. The sequence continues at coordinate 669,988 of CAWFYA010000002.1, read as the reverse complement.
TCGTCCATGATCATGAAGCGGAGCACGTTCTCGGAATTGAGCTCGGGGTATTTCTGGTAGTACGGCGTGGCCACGCCGGTGGCGATGAGCGGCACCGACCACGGCTCCGCCCAGGCCAGTCCCGGCTCCTGGAGTTGGTAGGGCAGCAGCGATGTGCGATACGTGACGTCGAGCAGGCGCGCGGTGTTTTCCGCGCGCTCGATGTGCCGCGCCATCCAGAAGAGCTCGTTTGCGGTGCGACAAAGCATGGCAGTCATGGTCGTTTCCCGTTATCGCCCGTTCGCGCTAGTCGGCCAGGACCCAGGTGTCCTTGGTGCCGCCGCCCTGCGACGAGTTGACCACCAGCGATCCTTCCCGCAGCGCAACCCGGGTCAGGCCGCCGGGAACCAGGTCGACGTCCTTGCCGGAGAGCACATAGGGCCGCAGGTCAATGTGTCGCGGCGCGAGACCCGCCTCGACGAAGGTGGGGCACGTCGAAAGTGCCAGCGTCGGCTGCGCGATGTACTTGTCCGGTTCCGCCACGATGCGCCGGCGGAACGCGTCGCGCTCGGCAACGGTCGCCGCCGGTCCCACGAGCATGCCGTAGCCGCCCGCGCCGTGTACCTCCTTCACCACCAGCTTGTCGAGATTGGCGAGTGCGTATTCGCAGTCCTTCGGCTTGTACAGCATGAAGGTAGGCACGTTGTGGAGGATCGGCTCCTCGGCCAGGTAAAACTTGATCATGGCGGGGACAAACGGATAGATCGACTTGTCGTCCGCGACACCGGTGCCGATCGCGTTGGCGAGCGTCACCCTGCCCGCGCGATACGCCCCGAACAATCCCGGCACGCCCAGCATCGAGTCGGGGCGAAACGCCAGGGGATCGAGGAAGTCATCGTCGACCCGGCGATAGATCACATGCACGCGACGTGGCCCGCGCGTCGTGCGCATGTACACCGCGTCGTTCTGGACCATGAGATCCTGGCCCTCGACCAGTTCGACGCCCATCTGTTGCGCCAGGAACGCGTGCTCGTAGTAGGCCGAGTTGTAGGCGCCGGGCGTGAGCACCGCCACCGTCGGTGTCTCCTCGCCCTGCGGCCCGACCGCGTGCAGGTTCTCGAGCAGCATATCCGGATAGTGCTGGACCGGGCGGATCGAGCGGGTGGCGAAGAGTTCGGGAAACAGCCGCATCATCATACGGCGATTCTCGAGCATGTAGGACACGCCGGAGGGCACGCGCAGATTGTCCTCGAGCACATAGTATTCGCCTGCGCCGGCGCGCACGAGGTCGACGCCGGCAATGTGCGCGTAGATGCCGCCTGGGACGTCCATCCCCTCCATCTCGCGCCGGAACTGCGTGTTGCCCAGCACACGTTCGGCGGGAATGGCACCGGCCTTGAGGATCTTCTGGTCGTGATAGACGTCCGCCAGGAACAGATTGAGCGCATGCACGCGTTGCTTCAATCCGGATTCGAGAATGCGCCACTCGTCGGCGGGAATGATCCGCGGCACGATATCGAACGGAATGAGGCGCTCGGTTCCCGCGTCTTCGCCATAAACCGCAAAGGTGATTCCTACGCGGTGGAAGGCACGTTCCGCCTCGTCCCTTTTTTGCGCTATGTGGGCGCTGTCCGTGCGCTCGAGCCAGTCAGCGAACGCACGGTAGTGGGACCGGACCCCGCCACCGGGAACCGACATTTCGTCAAAAGGGAGGGAGGACATGCGTTCGATTTCGCGGTCTGGGAGTTGGCTGAGCAAGCGGCGAGCCAAACCGAGAATAGCTCGGGACGCCAATGGGTTAGCCAAGGTCAATTGTAACGTGCACGTGCTGCAATGCGACAAATACAAGAAACCGCACCAATACGGTGCGTTTTTGTCCATGACAGGCCTGGACACGGGCGCGACGTCGGTTTGACCCTGCTTTCCGCCCTATGGTTAAATCCGGCTTCCTGTCTGGGTTCGCGGGGCGTTTAGCTCAGCGGTAGAGCACTCCCCTCACACGGGAGGGGTCGCTGGTTCGAACCCAGCAATGCCCACCACACTGAACCAAGGGGTTACGCGCAAGTGTAACCCCTCTTTTTTTGGCCACGCCTGCTTGCTTGTACCACTTGCCGTGGCGTTCGCCGCCGTGCAATCCTGTTCCCGCCCCGGGACACGGCCAGGACATGAACAAGACCCGCTTGAATGCGCTGCGCAAGAAATATGCGAACGCCAAAGGCGGGAATATTTTCGATCCGGCGTTCGCCGCCGTCGGTGCAAGGGCCTTCATCGACAACAAGCGGCGCGCCTGGCCGTTTGCCGGTGTCCCGACGTTCCTCGGCGCGCCCATGCTGGCTGCGGCGAGCGCGGGTGGCCCTGACGAGTTCGGCGACATCGACGTCGCGCTGGTCGGCGTGCCGATGGATCTGGGCGTGACCAACCGCGCGGGTGCGCGTTTGGGGCCGCGCGCAATGCGCAACGTCGAACGCATCGGTCCCTACGAGCACGTCCTCAAGTTGGCGCCCGCCGGACTGCTGAAGTTCGCCGACGTCGGCGACGTGCCGATGGCCAGCCGCTTCTCGCTCGACCAGTGCATGGCCGACATCGAGGCGTACTTTCACCGCTTGCACGACGCCAACGTGATCCCGCTGGCGGTCGGTGGCGACCACTCAATCACCTTTCCGATCCTGAAGGCACTCGGACGCGATCGTCCCGTGGGCATGGTTCACATCGACGCCCACTGCGATACAGCCGGCGAATTCGAGGGATCGAAGTTTCACCACGGCGGACCCTTTCGCCAAGCGGTCCTCGCCGGCGTTCTCGATCCGGAGCGCTCAATCCAGATCGGCATCCGCGGCGGCGCCGAGTTCCTGTGGGAATTTTCCCGGGACTCGGGCATGACGGTGTTGCACGCGGAGGAGGTCGCCGCCATGGGTACGGCTGCGGTCGTTGCCAAGGCGCGCGCAGTTGTCGGCAACGGACCTGTCTACGTCACGTTCGACGTGGACGGCATCGACCCCGGCTTCGCACCCGGCACCGGCACGCCGGAAGTCGGCGGCCTGACGCCGCGCGAAGCGCTCGCCATCTTCCGCGGACTGGCCGGCCTGGACATCATCGGCGGCGACGTGGTCGAAGTGGCGCCGCAATACGACGCCACCACGAATACCGCGCAAATCGGCGCGCAGATGCTTTTCACCGAACTGTGCCTGGTTGCCGCCAACCCGAAACGGCGCAGGCGCGCCTGAACCACGCGACGACCCGCCCTGATCTAGGGCATGTATTGCCCGCCGTTGACCTCGATCACCTGCCCCGTCACGTAGCCGCTCATCCGGTCCGACGCGAGATAGACAAAGGTCCCGGCGCACTCCTCTGCACTGCCGAGACGGTTCATCGGAATGGTCGCCTGCATTGTCCGCAACTGCTCCGCCGTCGAATAGCGGTCGTGAAACGGTGTGGTGATCACGCCGGGCGACACCGCGTTGACGCGGATGCCGTCGCCAACCACTTCCTTGGCCCAGCCGTGGGTCACCGTGGAGACGAAGCCCTTCGAACCTGCATAGAGAATCGCGCCGCCGCCGCCGCCATGCCGCGCGGCGATCGACGTGACGTTGATCACGTTTCCGGACTTCTGCCTGCGCATGACGGGAATGACCTCGCGCATGAACAGCGCGACCTGCCCGCAATTGAGCATCAGCACGCGATTGATGTGCTCCAGCGTGTAATCCTCGATCTTGACCCGCCCCAGCATTCCGCCCGCGTTGTTGATCAGCACGTCGATGCGCCCGAATTTCGCGGCCGTCTCGGCGACGATGCGCCGCACGTCCTTTTCCAGCATCACATCGCCGCCAACCATCGCCGCTTCGCCGCCGGCGGACGTGATGGCCGCGACGACTGCCGCCGCCGCATCGCCGCTGGCGTTGTAGTGAACCATCACCTTGCTGCCCTCGCGCGCGAACGCATGTGCCGCTGCGGCGCCGATGCCCGTCGAGGCGCCGGTGATCAGCACGGCCTTGCCCTTGAGATCCGATTCCATTGCCCGCTCCATTGAAATTAGCATTGTGCCCGACATTGCCGGACGGAAACGACGGTCCGGACGACGTCAGCCGGTTCGATGGCGATTCACGCGACCGCGGACTTCGCGACCGCGCCCTTGCGCGTGAGCGCCACGGCTTCGCGAATGGCGGCCAGCGCCGCCGGCCGCGGAAAGCTGCGACGAGAGGCCAGTGCGATACGACGCGCGGGGACGGGCTTGGCGAACGGCACCGGCACCACCATGCGGCTGTGGTACTTGGGAGTCAGCGCATCGCGCGGCAGCACTGAAATGCCCAGCCCCGACGCCACCATGTTGCGGACCGTTTCCAGCGAATTGGTGCGAGGCATGTGCGCATCGGCGCGATTCAGCTCCGGGCACGACTCCAGCACCTGGTCGCGAAAGCAATGCCCGACATTGAGCAGTATGGTGTTCTCGCCGGCCAGTTCCGAGGGTTGCACGGACTTGCGCTTGGCCCATTTGTGGTCGGCGGGCACGACGACCTGGAACGGCTCCTCATAGAGGAATTCCGCGACCACGCCCGGCGGTGCGAAGGGCAGCGCGACGATGGCAGCGTCGATACGGCCCGACCGGAGACCGGCCTCGAGGTTCTCGGTCAGATTTTCCTCGATATCGAGCGGCATCTGCGGCGCACGGTCATGCAGCACAGGGATGAGATCCGGCAACAGATAAGGCGCCACGGTGTAGATCACGCCGAGCTTGAGCGCGCCGAACAGCTGGTTGCGACCGGACTGTGCAATTTCCCGTATCCGCGACGACTCCTCGAGCACGCGTTGTGCCTGTTCGACGATGCGTTCGCCGACGGGAGTTACGGTGACCTCGTTCTTGCCCCGTTCGAAGAGTTGCGTGCTCAGTTCCTCCTCGAGTTTCTGGATCGCGACGGACAATGCCGGCTGGCTCACGAAACATTTCTGGGCGGCGCGCCCGAAATTGCGCTCTTGGGCGACGGCAACCAGATAGCGGAGTTCGTTGAGCGTCATAACCAACCTACCGCTTGCGCGCGGCCAGGAAGCGCGCGAACCCCTCCCCGGTTTCCGGGTGTTTGAGACCGAAATCGACGGACGCCTCGAGGTACCCCAGCTTGGATCCGCAATCGTAGCGCCGGCCGTCGAAGGCATAGGCAAAGACCGGCTCTTCTGCCGCCAGGCGTTCGATCCCGTCGGTCAACTGGATCTCGCCGCCCGCGCCCGCGGGCATGGTTCGCAGGTGGCGAAAGATCCCGGGCGACAGGACGTAGCGGCCGATCACGGCAAGCGTCGATGTCGTCGTGCCCGGCTTCGGCTTTTCGACGATGCCGGTAATGCGCGCCATCCGGTCGACCACCGCGCCGGTCTCGACGATGCCGTATTTTCCCGTTTCGCTCGCCGCGACGTTCATCACGCCAACGGTCGATGCATTGGCGCGCGCGGACGCCTCCACCATCTGCTGCATCACCGGAATGCGCGCGTCGATGAGGTCGTCGGCCAGAATGACCGCGAAAGGCGCGTCGCCGACGACCGGCTCCGCGCAAAGTACGGCGTGCCCCAAGCCGAGCGCCTCGGATTGCCGGATGTAGATGCAGTTGATGCCCGGCGGCGTCGCCGCCTGCACGGCTTCGAGCAATTCCACCTTGTTACGCAGCGCAAGCTCCGTTTCGAGTTCGTATGCCTTGTCGAAGTGATCCTCGATGGCGCGCTTGTTGCGGCCGGTGATGAAAATCATGTCGGTGATGCCGGCGGCCGCGGCCTCCTCGACCGCATACTGGATCAGCGGCTTGTCCACCACAGGCAGCATTTCCTTCGGGCTGGCCTTGGTGACCGGGAGAAAGCGGCTGCCCAGGCCGGCGACCGGAAAAATGGCTTTGGTGATTTTTTGCATGCGCTTGTTCTTGGTTGTCCGTCTGGTTCAATCCCCCAGCAGCACGCGCAGCTGGTCCTCGTCCACGATCTTCACGCCAAGCTCCTGCGCGCGCCCGAGCTTGCTGCCGGCGTCCGCGCCGGCGACGACGTAGTCGGTCTTCTTCGATACGCTGCCCGCAACCTTCCCGCCGCGCGCTTCGATCATCGACTTGGCGTCGTCGCGCGACAACGTCGGAAGCGTACCGGTCAATACGAACGTCTGCCCGGACAACGGCCCCGCCGGCGCGCCTTGAGGGGCGCTCTCGGGCCAGTGTACGCCGGCGGCGCGCAGCTGTTCGATGCCTTCGCGGTTATGGGGCTCGCCAATGAATGACGCGATGGACTCCGCGAGCACGGGACCGACATCCCTGGTCAGCAGCAGATCCTGTTCCGACGCGGCGAGCAACGCATTCAGGCTGCCGAAATGGCGGGCAAGGTCCTTGGCAGTCGTCTCGCCCACGTGGCGGATCCCGAGCCCGTAGATGAATCGGGCCAACGTGGTGCTCTTGCTTTTCTCGATCGCGTCGACCACGTTGCCGGCGCTCTTGTCGGCCATCCGCTCCAGTGCCGCCAGCTGGGCAACGTCCAGCTTGTAAATATCCGCCGGTGTGTGCACCAGTCCGGCGTCGACCAGCTGGTCCACCAGTTTGTCGCCCAAGCCTTCGATATCCAGAGCGCGCCTGCTCGCAAAGTGAAGCAGCGCCTGCTTGCGCTGAGCCGGACAGATGAGCCCGCCCGAACAGCGCGCGATGACTTCGTCGGGTAAACGCACGATCGCGGAGCCGCATTCCGGGCACTTCGTCGGCATCGCGAATTCGCGCGCATCGCGAGGGCGCTTTTCGGGGATCGAGCGCACGATCTGTGGAATCACGTCCCCCGCGCGGCGCACGATGACCGTGTCGCCGATGCGCAAGTCGCGCCGGCGAATTTCGTCCTCGTTGTGCAGCGTGACGTTGGATACCGTGGTGCCGCCGACAAATACGGGCGCCAGTCGCGCTACGGGGGTGATGGCCCCCGTCCGGCCGACCTGCACGTCGATCGCCAACAGCCGTGTCGGCATTTCTTCCGGCGGAAACTTGTGGGCAACCGCCCAGCGCGGCTCGCGCGTGCGAAAGCCCAACTCACGCTGCCATTCCAGGCTGTCGACCTTGTAGACGACGCCGTCGATCTCGAAGGGCAATTCGCTACGCCCGGCGCGGACCTCCTCATAAAACTCCGCCAGGTCGCCGGCGCCAAGCGCGATGCGACGGTCGCCGTTCACCGGGAGGCCGAACGCCGCCAGCGCGTCGAGCAGCGCACTTTGCGACGGTGGCAGGGCCCACCCGTCGGTTTCGCCGATGCCGTACGCGAAGAACGCCAGCGGTCGCTGCGCCGTCACCGCTGGATCGAGCTGCCGCACCGCGCCCGCTGCCGTATTCCGCGGATTCACGTACAACCGCAGGCCCGCAGCTTCCTGCCGCTGGTTGAGCCGCGCGAAATCGGCGCGCGTCATATAAATCTCGCCCCTTACTTCGAGAAGGGGCGGCGCCTTGCCGCGCAGTCGGGCGGGGATCGCGGCGATCGTGCGCACGTTGGCCGTCACGTCTTCGCCGGTTTCGCCATCCCCGCGCGTTGCGGCGACCGTCAACACGCCCCGTTCATAGCGCAAGCTGACGGCGAGCCCGTCGAATTTGAGTTCGGCCATGTAGGCGACCGGCGGCGCGGTATCGGCCAGCCTGAGTTCGCGCCGGATGCGCGCGTCGAATTCGGTGGCGCCGGCGACGGTCGTGTCGGTCTCCGTGCGAATCGACAGCATCGGCACGCGATGGACTACCGGCGCAAAATCCGCGGCGCGCGCGCCGCTCACGCGCTGCGTGGGCGAGTCCGCGGTGGTCAACACCGGAAACTGTTCTTCGAGCGCCTGCAGTTCGCGGAACAGCCGGTCGTATTCGGCGTCGGTCACCGTCGGCGCGTCCTCCTCATAGTACCGGCGATCATGCTCGGCGATTTCGGTGCGCAATGCGGCCGCACGGGCGGCGGCTTGCGTTGGCACGGTCGGAGGCGCCCCAGTCGGCACGCTGACTTTGGCCGGTGCGATCTTTGCCACGTTCAGGCACCGAACAGGGCGTTGGCGCGCGGGCTTCCCGGTTCGATGCGGCAGTCCCTAAGGGCGTCGGCGGCACTTTGCACCTGCTGCCGGATGGCGGCCAGCGCGGCGTCGTCCAGTGGACGTCCGTTGTCGTCGACGAGTTTTCCGTCCAGCGTGTGGGCGATGCGCTTGGCGGCCATTTTCATGTGGTCGAACGCCTTCAGCGGATCGGCGACGCGCGGAACATCGAGCACCAGCACCACGCCCTGCGTCGCGGAACTTCGTAGCGTGTCGACGGTGAAGGGCTCGTTGCGCACGTTTTGCATCGTATAGAGGATTGCGCCGGTCTCCTCCTCTGGCCATTCGAAGCGGCCGCCGGGCGCCAGCTTGAACCCGGCCGCTTCGGCCACGCCACGCAGGCGCGTGCCGGCGATGCTTGCCGGCTCCGCCTTGAGTATGGTCAACCCGACCTGCACATCCACGTCGGCGCAGAGGCGATCGAGTGCCTCGGCGCGTTCGGCCTCGGCAGCGACATCGGGAACCGAAAGCGCTGCCGGCAGCATGGACGCCAGCTCACTCATTACCCGCACGAAGGTCTCGATCTGTGCCGGGCTCGCCGCGCCGTTGCGGTCGGCCAGGAGCATGCAGGCAGACAATTCGACGAATTCGCCCGGCGTCGCGGCCTGGAGCAGCACCCACGCGGAGCCGGGCGCGGTCCTGCCGAACCAGCGCAGTCGCTTGCCCACGCGCGCATGCAGTCCTGCGGCAAGCGCGCCCGCCGCCAGCGGTTTGGCGGGTTGCAGTATGACCATGCACTCGATGTCCCGGTCCGGCTGCGGACTTGCCGACGCCGGAGCCGGCGCACTTCGCGGCGCCATCGCTTCGACCGGAACACCATCGGCGACCGCGTCGTGGCGGATGATTTCCATGGGCGGCGACCAGGAGGAATCGTCGTCCGCAGCGTTCATCGCGGCCGTGTCATCGATCGGGAGTGGCACAGCGTCGGCATCGGGGATTGCGTCCCGCAGCGACCGCATGGTGGGTTCGACCCGCGCGGATTCGGAACGCGTGCCAGGCATGTCCTCCGGCGCCGAAGGAGCCGGCGCGCGAAAGGCTTGCTTGATCCGCCGCCGGATGCGGCGCTCCTGCCACGCGTTGTAGATCAGGACACCCACGACCAGCAGGACACCGGCGACGATGAGGCCCAGCTGGAGCGGACTCATGCGCATGGGCCGATCCTGGGTCGTCTGGGAAATCGCATCCGCACCATAAGCGGGAAGTATATCGCGAAGCTACGCGATAGCCTTGCGGCCGTCCCGCGTCAGGCGGCGTTCTCGGCCAGTGAAAGCGCTTCGGCGATGTCGACCGCGACCACGCGCGAAACGCCTGCCTCAGGCATCGTGATGCCGACCAGCTGATTGGCCATTTCCATCGTGATCTTGTTGTGCGAAATGAACAGGAACTGCGTTTCCGCGGACATCTCGCGGACCATTGCACAGAACCGGTCGGTATTCGGATCGTCCAGCGGCGCGTCAACTTCATCCAGCAGACAGAACGGGGCCGGGTTGAGCTGGAATAGTGCGAACACCAGCGAGATCGCGGTGAGTGCCTTTTCGCCGCCCGACAACAGGTGGATGGAGGTATTGCGCTTTCCCGGCGGCTGCGCGATCACCTGCACGCCCGAGTCGAGAATTTCCTCGCCCGTGAGCACGAGCTGCGCCTGGCCGCCACCGAACAGCGTGGGAAACAGCTTGGCAAAGTTGGCGTTGACTGCCGCGAACGTCTGCTGCAGCAGGTCGCGCGACTCCTTGTCGATCTGGCGAATAGCCGACTCGAGCGTCGTCATCGCCTCGGTGAGGTCGGCCGCCTGCGCATCGAGGTAGTTCTTGCGCTCGGTCGTCTGCGCCAGTTCGTCCAGCGCGGCCAGGTTCACTGCGCCGAGCTCGGCGATGGCGGTGGTCAGCCGTTCGATCTCGGCCGGAAGCGTGCGGGAACTGCCCCAGGCCTTGAGCGCTTCCGGCAGCACTGCTATGTCTGCCTGACCTTCGGTGAGCTGTTCGGTGAATTGCTGCTCGGCCAGAACCGCCGCCTGCTCCTTCAGTTGCATGTCCTGAATCTTGGCCCGCGCGGGTTCGAGCCTTTGCTCGGCCGTCAGCCGTGCCTCGTCGCCCGCGCGCAGTTCGGCCGTGAGCGCCTCGACATGGTCGCGCGCCGCGGCCAGTGCCTGCTCCGCTTCGCCGCGCAGCGCCAGTTGCCGTTGCAGTGCTTCCTCCACCGGTGTCCAGTCGATGGCCGCCTGCTCCGTCGTGAATTGCGCGAGGAGCGCTTTTTGCTGCACGGCCTGCGCCGCAAGCGCTTCGCGCCGGCGCTCGAACTCGGCCAGCCGGTCGCGGCAGCTGCGTTCGGCAAAGCCCGCCTCCTGCGCTGCCCGCTCCGCGGCGCGAACGCGCTCGCGACCCCGCGCCAGTTCGACTTCGGCCCCGTTGCGCGCGTGACGCGCCGCTTCGCGCGCGGCGATTTCCTCATGCATCCGGGATTGCAAGTCCGCGATCTGGCCGACGAGGGTGTCGCGCTGCGCGCGCTCGGCGCTTTGCTGTGACGTCAGGTCCGCCGTTTCCTGGGCGATCTGCGCGCGACGACGTTCCGCGGCTTCCGCCGCCTGCTTCAACTGCACCAGCTCAAGCTCGAGATCATGCACCCGGCGCTGTTGCGAGCTCACCGCCTGTGTCTCCGCATGCGAGGTCTGTTGCTTGACCTTGAGCTCCGCGTCGACCGTATCGCGGGCATGACGCGCTTCCGCCGCCGCCGTTATCGCCGTAGCGATCAGCGCGGCCAATTCCTCGAGTTCGCGCTGCCGGGCAATGACGCCATGGAGTTCGTTGTCCGGCGCGAAGATCGTCACGCCCTGGGCGGTGACCAGGTGTCCCTCGGGGGTGACAAATGCCTCGCCGACGCCGAGCGCCGCGCGGTCTGCGAGCGCGCCGGCCAGATCCGGCCGGCAACGGATGCCGTGCAAGCCATCGGCGAGCAACCGCCCCGCATCGGGCAGCTTGAGCTTGACCTTGGCCAGCAGGGAGTCGGGATGGTGGCGGGGCGCAGGGGGACTGGATGCCGGGGCCGCCTCATAGGCCGATAGTCGCCGCGGAGGCTGCGCGTCGCCGTCGACCCAGCGAGTCGTATCCGCAAGACGCGCGAGTTCCAGCGCGTTCAGGCGCTCCCGCAGCACCGACTCGAGTGCGTCTTCCCAGCCCCGCTCGATGTCGAGCGATTGCCACAGACGGCGCGCGTCGCGCAAGCCGTGCGCCCCGAGCCACGCGTCGATGTCCTGTCCATGTCCGATCTTGGCCTGCAGATCCGCAAGCGCTTGCGAGCGCGCTTCCAGTTCGCCCAGGCGTTGGCTGTCGCGCTGCCAAGCGTCGGCGGTGTCGCGCTGCCGCACCTGCAGCGACTCGACAGCCTGCTGCAGGGCTTGGAGCGCGGAATGCTTGCCCGCCAAATCCCGGTTTTCCGCGGCAAGTTGCTCTTCGACGTCGCGCAGGGGATCGGTGGTCGGCGCGCGGATGCCCGCCAGTTCCTGCTGCAGCCGCTCCATCCGCGCAGACAATTGCGCAACGGTGGCGCCGATGCTGTCGCGCCGCGTTTCCGCCACGCGCACATCCTGTTCCGTCAACGCGATTCGGTTCACCTGCTCCGCCAAAGTCGCCGAGGTCGAGGCGACCGCCTGCTCGAGCGCCGGCAGCAGCGCCTGTGCGGCACGTTCGCCCTCGGCCGCCGCCTCGCGCGCCGTGAGCGCGGCTTCGAGTTCGCGATCGGCGGTGTCCCGATCGAGGGCAAGCGCGGTTTCCTGTCCCGCAATGGCGCCCAACGCTTCCGTCAATTGCGCGACTTGCTGGGTGATCCGTGTTTCCGATTCACGCGCGAACGTGAGCTGTTGCTCCAGGCGCGTGACTTCTGCATTGGCGGCGTAGAATCCGCCCTGCTTTTCGTGCAGCATGTCGCCGGCCGCGTAGTGGCTGGTGCGCAACGCTTCGAGCTTGGCTTCGGTGGCGCGCACTTCCGCCTGCAAGGACTCCAGCGCCACCGTCAGCGTGGCCATTTCCGTCGCGCACCGGTCGCGTGCGCGAAGCGCGTCCTGTTGCTTGGCAAACCAGAGCATGTGCTGCGACTGCCGGTGTCGTCCCTCGAGCTCGCGAAACTCGGTGGCGACCTTGGCCTGGCTCTCGAGCCGGAGCAGCTGGTTGCCCAGTTCCATCCGGATGTCCTCCACGCGCGCCAGGTTCTCCCTGGCATCGGACAGCCGACCTTCGGTCTCCTTGCGCCGCTCCTTGTATTTCGATACGCCGGCCGCCTCCTCGAGGAAGATGCGCAACTCTTCCGGCTTGGCCTCGATGACGCGCGAGATCATCCCCTGCTCGATGATCGCGTACGCGCGCGGGCCGAGGCCCGTGCCGAGGAACAGGTCGTGAATGTCGCGGCGGCGGACCGGGATGTTGTTGATGTAGTACGTCGAGTCGCCGTCGCGCGACAGCACCCGCTTGATCGAAATCTCGGCGTATTGGCCCCACTGGCCCCCGATGCGGCCCTGGTCGTTGTTGAAATGCAACTCCACGGACGCCCTGCCGACTGGCTTGCGCTCGCCTGCGCCGTTGAAAATGACGTCCTGCATCGACTCGCCGCGCAGCGCCGATGCCTTGGACTCTCCCAAGACCCAGCGAACGGCGTCGATGACGTTCGATTTGCCGCAGCCGTTGGGGCCGACGATGCCGACCAGTTGGCCCGGGGTGGCGATCGCGGTGGGGTCCACGAACGACTTGAACCCGGAGAGTTTGATCTGCGTTAGGCGCAAGGGAGAATTCGAAGAAAAACGTGGAAAATTTGCGCCGCGGCTGGCGCGCCCAACCGCGAATTATAGCGGAAAGCGACGGCTCGACGGCATCCGGCGGCCGTCAGCCGGTGCCGGTGCGGTTCGCGCTCCCCGCGCGCGGCGGCAAGCGTCGTTCCTCGACCGCGTGACACGCAACTTGGCCCTCGTCACCGGGCGTGGCTGCCTTGAGCGCGGGATTCTCACGGCGACAGCGCTCGTCGGCGAGCGGACATCGCGGATGAAACGTACAACCGGAAGGCGGGTCCAGCGGATTGGGCACTTCGCCCGCGACCGCCGTACGCGACTTGCCTTCCAGCTCGAGGTCCGGCACGGCGTCCAGCAGCATCCGCGTATACGGATGGCGCGGCTGGCCGAACAGAATGCGCGTGGGCGCCAGTTCGACGATGCGGCCAAGATACATCACGCCCACCCGATCGGCGATGTGATGGACGACCGCCAGGTTGTGCGAGATGAAAAGGTAGGTGAGCCCGAGACGTCGCTGCAAGTCACGCATCAGATTCAGCACTTGCGCCTGCACCGAGACGTCCAGCGCGGACGTCGGCTCGTCGCAGACCAGGAACGAGGGATTCGTGGACAACGCCCGCGCGATGGAAATTCGCTGTCGCTGGCCACCCGAGAACTGGTGCGGAAACTTCGCGCCATCGGCGGCGTTGAGGCCGACCTGCTCCAGCAACATGGCCACGTTGCCCATCGCTTCGGCTCGGGAAATTCCAGGCTGTAGCGCGCGCATCGGTTCAGCCACGATGTCGGCGACTCGCCAGCGCGGGTTCAGGCTCGCGAAGGGGTCCTGGAAGATCATTTGCATGCCCTGCCGGGCGCGCCGCTGCTGCGACCTGCCAACCGCGCCGGGGCCGGCAATGACGTCGCCCGCGTAGGCAATTGTGCCTCGGGTTGGCGCGTAGAGGCCGACGATCAGCCTTGCAACCGTTGATTTTCCGCAGCCCGATTCGCCGACCAGTCCGAGCGTTTCACCTTTGGCAATGGCAAGATTGACGCCATCCACGGCCTTGACAGTTGCCCGGCCACGGCGCTCGAGCACGCGATTGAGCCAGGGTGGCGAGACGTCGAAGTGACGGACGACCTCGCGCATTTCCAGCAGGGGATCGCTCACGCGGCCACCCCGGCCGGATCGACGCGCAGCCAGCAGGCAGCGCGCGTTGCGCCTGCATCGAGCAGGTCGGGACGCTCTTTCCGACAGCGATCGAATGCGCGCGGACAGCGCGGATTGAATGTGCAGCCTTCAGGAATGTCCGTCAGCCGGGGCATCGCGCCATCGATCTGGGTCAGCCGCTCCCGTTCCTCGACGATCGACGGAATGGAGCCCATGAGGCCGAGGGTGTAGGGATGTTGCGGTCGATGGATCACGTCGGCGACCGGTCCGATCTCGACGATGCGCCCCGCATACATCACGGCGACGCGGTCGGCGGTTTCCGCGATCACGCCCATGTCGTGGGTGACCAGCATGACCGCCGTACCGTGGTCGCGGCACAGGCGTTTCAGCAGCTGGATGATCTGCGCCTGGATCGACACGTCGAGTGCCGTGGTCGGCTCGTCGGCGACGATCAGCTTCGGATTGGCGGCCAACGCGAGCGCAATGACGACGCGTTGCCGCATCCCGCCGGAAAAATGGTGCGGATACTGGTCGATGCGGCGCGCCGCGCCGGGTATACCGACTTCGTCCAGCAGGCCGATGGCACGCTTGCGCGCGGCGTCCTCGTCGAGGTCGAGGTGCGTGCGGATAGTCTCGATGAGCTGGCGGCCGATCGTGTAGAGCGGATTGAGCGATGTCAGCGGATCCTGGAACACGGCGCCGATCTCGCGCCCGCGGATCGCGCGCATCGCGCTTTCCGGGAGGTTGTCGATGCGCCGCCCGGACAGCCTGATTTCGCCTGCGGCGATCCGCCCCGGGGAATCGAGCAGGCCGATGATCGCCGCACCCGTGAGCGACTTGCCCGCCCCGGATTCGCCGACCACGCCGAGGACTTCGCCCGGCGCGATTTCGAATGAGATGTCATGCACCGCGATCAGCGTGCCGCGCCGGGTCGGAAACTCGACCCGCAGCCCGGACACCGCCAGCAGCGGCTCGCCCGATGCGCGTCTTGGACGCACGCTCATCGCAACCTCGGGTTCAGTGCGTCGCGCAGCCAGTCGCCGAGCAAGTTGATCGAGAGCACCATCACCACCAGCGCGACGCCGGGGAAAATCGTGATCCACCACTCGCCCGAAAACAGGAAATCGTTGCCGACGCGGATCAGTGTTCCCAGGGAGGGCTCCGTCACCGGCATGCCAACGCCCAAAAACGACAACGCCGCCTCGGTCAGGATCGCCGAGGCAATGTTGATGGTGGCGATCACCATGACCGGACCAAGGACGTTGGGCAGCAGGTGTCGCGCCATGATCTGCAACGGCGACCGGCCGATCACCCGGGCGGCCTGCACGTACTCCTTGCTCTTCTCGACCATGGTGGAGCCGCGCACCGTCCGGGCGTACTGCACCCAGTTGGAGAGTCCGATCGCGAGGATTAGCACCGGCAACACCGCTTCGGAATGCACATCGCGTGGCAACACGGCCCGCGCAACGCCGTCGATGAGCAACGCGATCAGGATGGCGGGAAAAGACAGCTGCACGTCGGCGACACGCATGATGAACGCGTCCAGCCGGCCGCCTGCATAGCCGGCGATCAGGCCAAGGGAAATTCCGATGACCATGGCCAGGGCCACCGAGCCCAATCCGACGAGCAGGGAGATGCGCGCGCCGTACATGATCGCCGACAGCAGGTCGCGCCCCTGGTCGTCGGTGCCGAGCAGGAAGCCGGGCAGGCCGCCGGTGATCCAGCGGGGCGGCGACAACGCGTCCGAAAGATTGAGCGTCTTGAGGTCGAAAGGATCGTGGGGCGCGAATACCGGCGCCAGAAACGCCGCCACGAGGCAGATGAACAGGACGATGAACGCGCCGATCGCCACCGGTGAATGCCGGAAGTTCCACATCACGTCGCCATCCCAGGCGCTCGCGCAGCGAGACCTAATTGTCGGCGGTGCGGGAATGGGGACGGGGGGCATCGTCAGGTCTCGCGGAATCGGCGTCAGGAACGGGCGGCGCGAAGGTGCGCCAACGCGGCCAGGGCTGCGCTGCGCGCCTGCTCGTAGACGGTCACTTTCCAGTCATCCGCATCGCAATAGAACGCGTCGCGAATCTGCTTCTTGATCGACATGCGGAGATCGCCGGCGGCGTCCGGATGATTGCTCAACCACTGATCCGCCCGCAGCGCGTCGATCATGTCGGTGAGCGGAAGCGTTCCGTATTCGAGCGCCATGCCGGCATAGGCCACGCCCGGACATTCGTCGTACACCACGTTGTAGTTGACGCCCGTGAGTGTCGCCGACGTCGACGAGCCGTCATGGAACGACGTCACGCGCTCTCCCCACCACGCCCGTGCGCGCGCGAGGTCCGCAGGCACGTCCTCGCCCGAGAAGATCATTTCCCCGTGGCCGCGCGGGCCCAAGCCCGTGTGAAAATCGATCCAGCCCATCCGCTGCCGGCCCGCGCCCCGTTCGCGCATCACCGAGCGCAATACCCGGTTGCTCCAGGCGGGCCGGACGCCGCCGTAGAAAAGGCCGTCGGGAAACTCGCACTGTCCTCCGGTGATCGCCTGCTGCAACGCGCGATCGCCGTGTTTTGCCACGTAGGCCGCAATTGCCGCCCGATTCCCCGGAGTCGGCGGCCATTCGTCGGGCACGATGAAGTCGTGGACGGCGGCATAGGCCGCGTTGGCCGCCGGCGGTGTCGTGAAGTCGCGAAAATTGCGGTTCAGGTCGACATTGTCCTCGTTGGTGCGCCGCAGATGCGAAAACCCATAGGGATTCAATGCGTGCAGGAACATGACGTCGACCCCCGACGCCTCGGCAGCTGCAAGAAATTCCGGGTCGTGCAACAACGCGACCTGGCACCCCGAACCGCAAAAGCCTTCCACGCCGTGCGTAGCGGAGATGAGCAGCAACATGGCAGGCGCCGATCCTTCGCCCAGCGAAGCCACGTCCATGGAGAGCTCTTCACCGCCCACACCGCGCGCCGCGGGGTGAATGTTCGGCGTTACCGATATCCCGCGCGCCTTGGCGGCCGCGAAGAACTTGTCGCGCGCCTCGGCGTAGGTGGCAGCAAAATGCGGAACGGGATTCAGGGCAGGCTCGCGAGCGGCATCGCTGTTTCCGCCAACGCGGCAAGGTAGCCAGCGCCGAGCGGGATCACCGTGTCGTTGAAGTCATATTTGCTGCTGTGCAGGAAGCCGCCGCCTTCCGCGCCGCCTTGCCCCAGCCGCGCAAAGGCGCCCGGCTTGACCTGGAGCATAAAGGAAAAGTCCTCCGAACCCATCGACGGATCGAGGTTGCGCACGACGTTGCCAGCACCCACCATGGCCTCGGCCACGTCGCCGGCGAACAGCGCCTCATGGTCGTGATTGAGCGTGGCCGGATAGATGCGTTCGTACTTGAGCGTGGCCGTGGCGCCAAACCCCGCCGCGATTGAACCCACCAGGTGTCCGAGCCGCTTTTCGATCATGTCCTGCGTGGCGGGGCGAAACGTGCGCACGGTGCCCACGAGCTTGGCATGGGCCGGGATGACGCTCATCGCGCCCGGATGGCCGGCCTGCATCGCGCACAAGCTCACGACCGCGGTGTCGAGCGGACTCACGTTGCGGCTGACGATCGACTGGGCGGCGGTGATGATGTGTCCCGCCACCAGCACCGGGTCCACCGCGTTGTGCGGATGCGCGCCATGGCCGCCACGGCCGTCAATTGTTATCTCGATGCGATCCGCGGCGGCCATGGCATAGCCGGGCGTGATGCCGAACTTGCCCGGAGGCAATCCGGGCCAGTTGTGCAGCGCGAACACCCGCTCTGCCGGAAAGCGCTCGAACAGGCCGTCCTCGATCATTGCCTTCGCGCCGGCGTAGCCTTCTTCGCCCGGCTGGAAAATAAGGTATGCGACGCCGTCGAAATTCCGGGTTTCCTGCAGGTATCGGGCTGCGGCCAGCAGCATCGTCGTATGCCCATCGTGACCGCAGCCATGCATGCGGCCTTCATAGCGCGACTTGTACGCGAATTCGTTTTCTTCCTGCAGTGGCAGCGCGTCCATATCCGCGCGCAGGCCGATGGAGCGTCCGCTGGCGTTGCGCCTTCCCGGGATGACCGCGACGATCCCGGTCTTGCCGATGCCCGCGTAATGCTCGATACCGAGCTGCGCCAGTTGCTCCTGCACGATGCGCGCGGTGCGATGCTCCTCGAAGCCCAGTTCCGGGTGCGCGTGCAGGTCACGGCGGATGGCGGTGAACTCGTCCTGCCAACGACGGATGTGTTCGGCGGGTTTCATGGGGTCGCGGTGATCCTTTCGATGCGCAAACGGGGATCGACGACGTAATACAGCAGGTCGACGATCAAATTGAGCAGCACGAAAACGAGGGCGATGAAGCAAAGATAGGCCGCCATCACCGGAATGTCGGAGAAGAACACCGACTGGATGAAGAGCAGTCCCAAGCCTGGCCACTGGAACACCGTCTCGGTCACGATCGCGAAGGCGATGATCCCGCCCAATTGCAGGCCGGTGATCGTGATCACGGGAACCAGCGTGTTCTTCAAGGCGTGCCCGAAATTGATCGCCCGATCCGTCAGGCCGCGGGCGCGCGCGAACTTGATGTAGTCGGTGCGCAGCACCTCCAGCATCTCCGCGCGGACCAGACGCATGATCAACGTCATCTGAAACAGCGACAGCGTGATCACCGGCAGGATAAGCGCCTTCAGCCCGGACGGGGTCAGCAGCCCGGTGGTCCACCAGCCCAACGCCACCGTATCACCGCGGCCGTAGGAAGGCAGCCATCCCAGCTGAACGGCGAACACCAGAATCAGCAGGATGCCGATCAGGAACGACGGCAGGCTCACGCCGACCAGTGACGCCGTCAGCAACGCCTGCGCTCCCCAGCTATGGCGCCGCAGCGCGGCGTAGACGCCCGCGGGAATGCCGACGAGCAACGCGAAAAGCGCCGCGGCAAGCGACAACTCCAGCGTGGCGGGCAACCGCTCCTTGATGAGCGTCGACACGCTGCGTCCCTGGCGCAACGAGCGGCCGAAGTCGCCCTGCACCGCATTGCCCGCGAATCGGAAGAACTGCACGACCACCGGTTGGTCCAGCCCCAGTTCGCTGCGCAGCCTGTCCTTCTCCGCCATCGTGGCGTCCTGCCCGACCATCGACACCACCGGATCGCCGACGAAATTGAACAGGCTGAACGCGATCAGAGCCACCACGGCCATCACGGCGAACGACTGCAGGACGCGTTGCAGCACGAAGGCGAGCATCGCTCAATGCTCTCCCGGGACCCGCACAGCGTCAAGGCTTCGGATCATTGGGGACTCAAGTCACGCATTGAGCTCGGCGGCCCGATGGCAGGCAACGCGGGCGATGCCAAGCGGCGCCAGCGCGGGCACCTCGGTCACGCACCTTGCGATCGCATGCGGGCAGCGCTTGTGGAATGCGCAGCCCGAAGGGGGATTCAGCGGCGATGGCAATTCGCCGCCGAGCGCCACGCGCGCGCCGCGCCCGGCCGCGGCAAGCGACGGCGTGCTCGCCAGCAACGCACGAGTATAGGGATGTGCCGGACGGGCGAAGATCGTCGCCTTGGGCCCCTCCTCGACGGTCTTTCCCAGGTACATGACCAGTACTGCGTCGGCGATGTGGCGGACCACCTGCAGGTTGTGCGAGATGAAGAGGTATGCAATGCCCATTTCCTGCTGCAAGTCCATGAGCAGATTCAGAACCTGCGCCTGGATGGACACGTCGAGGGCCGACACGGGTTCGTCCGCGACCACCAGCCGGGGCCGCAGCATCAGCGCACGCGCGACAGCGATGCGCTGCCGCTGGCCGCCGGAGAACATGTGCGGATAGCGGCCGTAGTGTTCCGGCCGCAGTCCCACCTTGTCCATCATCGCGCGCGCGGCGTCCCGTTGTTCCTTCCCATCCAGCCCGGAATTGATCGTCAGCGGCTCGGTCAACAAGGTGCCGACCTTCTTGCGCGGATTGAGCGAAGCATAGGGATTCTGGAACACCATCTGCACCAGAGGGCGCAGGCGCTTGCGCAGCGCCGCGTCGGCGGTGCCCGCGTCGTGCCCGTCGAGCAGCAATTGCCCGGAGGTCGGCCGCTCGATCATCGTCACCTGCCGCGCAAGCGTGGACTTGCCGCAGCCGGATTCGCCGACGACGGCCAGCGTCTCGCCCTCGCGTACCGTGAACGAGACACCGTCTAGCGCTCGGACGAGCCCTCTGGGTCGAAACAACCCCCGTGACACGGAATAGTGCCGCGCGAGGGCGCGCGCTTCGAGCAATCCCGGGCTCATGCGGGAAGCTCCGTTGGGGTGCCGGCCACCTCGGGCGCCCATCCCCCCGTCGGCCGTCCCTGCCAATCCAGAGGGAAATGGCAGCGCGCGCCGCGCGCATGGCGTTCCTCATGGCCGCCCTCGGCGTCGCGGGCCAGCGGCGGGACCTCCCGGCGGCAGCGCGCCAACGCGTAGGCACAGCGCGGCGACAGCAGGCAGCCGGTGGGCCGGTCGTGCTGACCCGGCACCATGCCGGGAATGGCCCTGAGGCGCGTGGCATGCTCATTGTGTTCCGGCAACGCGGCGAGCAGCGCCTGCGTATAGGGATGTCGCGGCGTCTCGAACACGGCGGGTACCGGGCCGGTCTCCACCTCCTGTCCTGCATACATCACGACCACGCGTTGCGCGGTCTCGGCCACCAGCGCCAGGTCATGCGTGATCAGGATCAATGCCATGTCGCGCTCGCGCTGCAGTCGCGCTAGCAGCGCCAGCACCTGCGCCTGCACCGTCACATCGAGCGCCGTCGTCGGCTCGTCGGCAATCAGCAGGCGCGGATTGCACGCAATGGCCATTGCGATCATCACGCGTTGCGCCATGCCGCCGGACAGCTGATGCGGATAGGCGTCGAGCCTGGCAGCAGCATCGGGTATCTCGACCTGCTCCAGCAGTTCCAGCGCGCGCCCGCGGCGCGTGCGACGATTTCCCCGCTCGTCGTCTGTGCCGTGAATGCGCAGCGTCTCCATTAACTGGAACGCGACCGTGAAACACGGATTGAGGCTCGCCAGGGGATCCTGGAAGATCATCGCGATGTCCTTGCCGACCAGCTTGCGGCGCTCGCCGCCAGAGATCGTCGTGAGGTCGCGGCCGTTGAAAACCATGGAACCGGCGCGCACACGCCCGGGAAAGTCGATGAGGCCCATCAGCGCCAGCGCAGTCACGGTCTTGCCCGAACCCGATTCACCGACCACGCCGACGATCTCACCCGCGTCGATGGCGAAGTCCACCCCGTCCACCGCCTTGAAGGGCGCCTTCTCGGCGCCGAATTCGACGGTCAGGTTCCGGATCTCGAGCAGTGCCATCGTCGTCTACCGCTTGAGCTTGGGATCCAGCGCATCGCGCAATCCATCGCCCATCAGGTTGAAGGCGAGCACCGTGATGAGGATCGCAAGGCCCGGAAACGTCACGACCCACGGCGCACGCTGGATGAATTCAAGCGCACTGGCGAGCATCGATCCCCATTCGGGAGTCGGCGGCTGCGCGCCAAGGCCGAGAAATCCCAGCGCGGCCGCGTCGAGGATGGCGCTCGAGAATCCCAGCGTCGCCTGCACGATCAACGGCGCGACGCAATTGGGAAGGATCGTATTGAACATCAGTCGCAGCGTGCCTGCGCCGGCAATGCGCGACGATGCGACGTATTCCTTGCCGGCTTCGCCGATCACCGCCGCCCGCGTCAGCCGGACGTAATGTGGCAGCAGCACGATGGCGATGGCATACATCGCGTTGGCGAGTCCCGGCCCCAGGATCGCCACGACCGCGATGGCCAGCAGCAGGCTCGGCAGCGCCAGCATCACGTCCATCAGCCGCATGATCACGGTTTCGGTCAGACCGCGGAAATATCCCGCCGCCAATCCGAGCACAACGCCGAAGCTGAGCGAAATGACCACCGAAATGAGGCCAATCAACAGCGACAGACGCGTGCCAAAGATCAGCCGCGACAGGATGTCCCTGCCCACGGGATCGGTGCCGAGGATGAACCGCATCGAGCCCCCATCCGCCCACGCCGGGGGCGTCAGGAAGGATTCGCGATACTGCTCGTTGGGCGGGTGTGGCGCGACAGCCTCCGCGAACAGAGCGAGCAGGATCAACGCAATCACCAGTCCCAGGCCGATCATCGCGCCACGGCTGCGCGAGAATGACTGCCAGAATTCGCGCCAGGGCCCAGGCGGCGCCACGAGTTCTTCTTGCAGCAATGCGTGCGCGGCGTCAGGCATGGCGGATGCGCGGGTTGATGACGCCGTAGAGCAGGTCCACGATCAAGTTGACCGAGATCACGATGGTCGCGATCAGCAGGATGCCGCCTTGCACGACCGGATAGTCGCGCGACTGCACGCCATGAATAAGCCAGTTGCCGATGCCCGGCCAAGAAAAGATAGTCTCAGTGAGGATCGCGCCGGACAGAAGCAGGCCAACCTGCAGGCCGA
The DNA here is from genome assembly GCA_963819965.1 of uncultured beta proteobacterium. Lineage (GTDB taxonomy): Bacteria > Pseudomonadota > Gammaproteobacteria > Burkholderiales > Casimicrobiaceae > VBCG01. Next base: position 647,590 of record CAWFYA010000002.1, on the reverse strand, counting down.
TCACGGTAATCACCGGGATCAGCGCATTGCGCAGCGCGTGCACCAGCACCACCTGCAACTGCGGCAGCCCCTTGGCACGCGCGGTGCGAACGTAATCCTCGCGCAGTACTTCCAGCATCGACGAGCGCGTCATGCGCGCAATCACGGCAAGCGGAATTGTGCCGAGCGCGATCATCGGCAGGATGAGGTGCGACAGCGCGGAGCGGAACGCGCCGGCGTCGCCGCTACGCAACGTGTCGATGAGCATGAAGCCGGTAACGGCGGGCACGTCGAACTGCACGGCGATGCGGCCGGAAACCGGTGTCCAGCCCAGCTGCACCGAAAACAGCAGGATGAGAAGCAGTGCCCACCAGAAAATGGGCATCGAGTAGCCAGTCAGCGACACGCCCATGACCGCATAGTCGGCGATCGTGTTGCGCCTGATCGCCGCCAGGATTCCCGCCGGAAGACCGATGCACACCGCGAAGATCAACGCAAAGAATGCCAGTTCGAACGTGGCCGGAAACAGCGTCAGGAATTCGCGCAGCACCGGCTCGTGCGTCGTCAGCGACGTGCCAAGGTCGCCGTGCAGCACGTCGCCGATATAGGAGAAATATTGCGTGTGCAGCGGCTGGTCCAGGCCGAATTGGTGCAGCAGCCGCAGGCGCCGCTCCGGGTCCATCCCGCGCTCGCCGGAAAGGTTCTCGACCGGGTCGCCGGGAATCAGACGGATCAGCGCGAATGCCAGCAGCGTCACACCGAAGAACGTCGGCACGATCAGCGCGACGCGGCGGAGAAGGAAGGCGAACACGATGCAGACGCCCGGCTAACCAGATCGAGTGCTGCTCACGTTGCAAACGTCATTCCCGCGCATGCGGGAATCCGGTGTCGGTGCCTTGCGCGGGATACTGCAAAGGCACTGGGCCCCCGCTTTCGCGGGGGCGACGCCAGGTCACTTCGCCAGGTCGGTGTTGTTGAAGTAATGATGCGACGTCGCATCCATCTTGTACCCAATCACTTCCTTGCGGATGGGGTCGAAACGGACGGAATGCGCCACCGTGATCCACGGCGCCTCTTCCTTGAAGATCACCTGAGCCTGCTCATACAGCTTGGCGCGCTCGGCCTTGTTCGATGTCTGCGCCGCCTTGATGATCAGGTCCTCGAACGCCTTGTTGCACCAGCGCGCGACGTTGCCGCCGCCCTTGACCGCTTCGCAACCGAGCAGCGGGACGAAGAAATTGTCCGGGTCGCCGTTGTCGCCGGACCAGCCGAACATCATCACGCCCTGCTCGCCCGTCTTGCTGCGCTTGCGGTATTCCGCCCATTCGTAGGTGATGAGCTTGGTCTTGACGCCAATCTTCTCCCAGTCCGCCTGGATCACTTCCGCCATGCGTTTGCCGTCCGGATTGTAGGGACGGGTTACCGGCAGGTACCAGAGCTCGACCTCGAAGCCGTTCGGATAGCCAGCCTGGGCCAGCAGCTCCTTGGCCTTCACCGGATCGTACGGATAGTCCTTGATGCTGTTGTTGTAACCCCACAGGATCGGCGGGATCGGATTCTTGGCGATCTGCCCCTGGCCCTGGTAGACCGCCTTCAGGATTGCTTCCTTGTTGGTCGCGAGGTTCAGCGCCTGCCGCACGAGCTTGTTGTCGAAGGGCTTTTTTTCCGTATTGAACGCAATGTAGCCGACGTTGAGGCCTTCCTTCTGCAGCACGTTCAAGTTCGGGTCGGCCTTCATTTGCACCAGGTCAGCGGGCTTGGGAAACGCCATCACGTGGCATTCGCCGGTCTTCAGCTTGGCGTACCGCGCCGTGGCATCGCGGGTGATCGAGTACACGAGGTTGTCGACCTTCGGCCTGCCGGCCCAATGCTGGTCGAACGCCTTGTAGCGGATCGTCGCATCCTTCTGGTAGGACACGAACTCGAAGGGTCCGGTGCCGATCGGGAAGATGTCGGCGGCGTTGGGCGTGCCTTTTTTGGCCATCGTCTCGAAATACTCGAGCGAGAGGATCGACGCGAAGTCCATCGCCATGTCGGCGAGGAACGGCGCCTCGGGTCGCTTCAGCGTAAAGCGAACGGTCATCGGATCGACCTTCTCGACCTTCTCGACGATGTTCTTCATGCCCATGTCGTCGAAGTACGCATACGTCTGCCCGCCCGTGCCGCCATGGAACGGATTCTTGTCGTTGGCCATCCGGTCCCAGCTGAAAATCACGTCGTCGGCATTCATCGTGCGCGTCGGCGTGAAATTGGCATTGCTGTGGAACTTGACGCCCGGGCGCAGCTTGAAGGTGAACACCTTGCCATCGGGAGAGATCGTCCATGACTCGGCCAGCGCCGGCACGATATTGGTGGTGCCGGTCTCGAACTGGACGAGGCGGTTGAACATCGGCACGGACACCGCGTCAAACGTTGTGCCGGTGGAGAAGAATTGCGGCTGGAAGCCCTCCGGGCTGCCTTCCGAACAGTAGACCAGCGTGCCCTTGGCCTGAACGGCCGTGGCGGTCACGGCGAGCGCGGCAGCCAGCGCGATGCGCTTCCAGGACGGAGAAGAAATAGCGAAAACTGCGGCAACGTTCATTCGTGTCCTCTTGGGATGGGTTCACTCATTGCCCGCATGCGACTCACGCCGGCGAAAAGTCCTTCCATGCTAGACGTACCGCACGACCAAGGCAACGGGAACCGCGGAAAGCGGTGTTCTAGGCGACGCTCATTCTGGACACCGAGCGCGCCGCCTGGGTCGCATAAAGGCAAATCCCCGCCGCGACGGAAACGTTGAGGCTCTCGACGCTGCCCGACAGCGGGATACCGACGATCCGGTCGCAGTTTTCGCGCGTCAGTCGCCGCAGTCCCGCGCCCTCCGCGCCGAGGACCCACGCTACCGGACCACTCAAGTCGGCGGAAAACAGGCTCTCGCCGCCGGCGTCGGCACCGAGCAACCATATTCCGCGCTCCTTCATTTCCCGCATTGCCCGCGACAGGTTGGTCACCCCGACCACGGGAACGGTATCGGCGGCGCCGCAGGCGGCCTTGGCGACGGTGGCGTTGACGCCAACCGCGCGATCCTTGGGAACGATGATCGCCTGCGCCCCGAACGCGTCCGCGCTGCGCAGGCAGGCGCCCAGGTTATGGGGATCGGTCACGCCGTCCAGTACCAACAGCAAGGTCGGCGCGGTGCCAGGTTCAAGCACGTCGTCGAGCGTCACGTGCGGCAACGCGTCGTCGACCACCGCGACGACGCCCTGATGCTGGCCATGGCCCGCCAGCGCATCGAGGCGCGCGCCGTCGACGGTGTGCACCTTCACCCGCGCGGCTTCCGCCCGCAGGATCAGGTCGCGCAACCGGGCGTCCTGCCGGCCGGCCAGCACGTAGAGGTCATGTACCGCGTCAGCGCGTTGGCGCAGGCGCGCGGTGATGGCATGAAAGCCGAACAGGGAACGCGTAGCAGGCAATTCAAACGTCCAGGCAAATGGCGCCAAATGCAGTGGAAATCGGGGACCGCGAATGCCCGACCAACGATGCTAAGGCGCTATGGTAGTGTAATCGCATGCTCGACGAAGACCTGCAACAGCTGCTCCGCGCCGTCCTGCTTGTGGTCGGCGCCATTCTGCCGATCGTCAACCCCCTCGGCAGCGCTCCGATGTTTCTGGCCATGACCCGCGGTTCGGACAACGCGACCCGCAGCGTGTTGTCCGGCCTGGTCGCGGTCAACTCATTCCTGCTGTTGTTGGGGTCGCTCATCTTCGGCAATTTCGTGCTGCGCCTCTTTGGCCTCTCGGTGCCTGTGGTGCAATTGGCTGGCGGACTGGTGCTTTGCTCGCTTGGCTGGCGGATGCTGACCGACGACTCATCCGCGGATACGGCCGCCGAGGCGCCGAAGAGCGTCGATACGATCGCCCGCGCGTTCTACCCTCTCACATTGCCGCTGACCGTCGACCCGGGCGCAATATCGGTCGCGGTAACGATCGGCGCCAACCATTCGTCGAGCATTTCCAAGATCCTGATCGCGCTGGCCGGCGCGATCATCGGCGTCGTCATCATTTCGAGCACGGTATGGGTGACCTACCGCTACGCGGCGCAGGTCGCCAAATGGCTGGGGCACTCCCGGCTGATGGTCGTCTTGCGGTTGTCCGCGTTCATCGTGCTGTGCATCGGCGTGCAAATCGCGTGGAATGGCGTCAGGGCGCTTTATGGCGAACTGGGCGTGCCAGTCGCGACGTCGACCACGATTCCGTCGGATAGCACAATGCCTGTGAAGCTGGGGCCATGACCATCGATCCGCGCCATTTCGCCGAGGGCGTGTTCCTTGTCTACGCGGCCCTATTGCCGATCGTGAATCCACTGGGCGCGATGCCGGTGTTCCTGGCGATGACGCGCTATTCCAACGATGCGACACGCGCGATCCTGGCGCGCAAGGTCACGATCAATTCCCTGATCCTGCTGATGGCGTCGCTGTTCATCGGTACGTACGTACTCGAGTTCTTCGGCATCTCGATCCCGGTCGTGCAGGTGGCCGGCGGCCTCGTTGTCTGCTCGGTGGCCTGGGACTTGTTGCGCAAGGCGGATGTGTCGACCAAGGCGGGAGCCGACGACCTGCACGACCCCGACACCATCGCCACCGAGGCGTTCTATCCGCTGACCTTGCCGCTGACCATTGGCCCGGGTTCGATCTCGGTGGCGATCACCATCGGCGCCAATCATCCCCAGTCGGTGCGCTCGTTCCTTGCAGCGTCGCTGTCGTCGTTCCTGGGGGTGATCCTGATCTGCTTGACTGTGTATTTCTGCTATCGCTACGCCGAGAGGTTGTCGAAGTGGCTTGGCGCCACCGGCACGGCCGTCGTAGTCCGGCTGTCCGCATTCATCCTCCTGTGCATCGGCGTGCAGATCATGTGGAACGGGATCGACGCGCTGACCGGCTTGTCCGGCCTTTCCGGCCACTCCCCCGCTGCCCTGTCCTAGTCCGCGCTTGGCAGCCGGCGCGCCCGTCGGCTATAATGGAAGGCTTCGCGCGTCATGCGCGGATGGCTTCAAATCCAGCAGCAACTGCAGCAATCGCCGGCGTAGCTCAGTTGGTAGAGCAGCGCATTCGTAATGCGAAGGTCGGGAGTTCGACTCTCTTCGCCGGCACCAATAAATCAATGGTTTACTGCACTTGATGTGTTCCCGCGGGCGGGTATCTGCAGCAAGCTTTGCAGCAAACTCCCGTCGCACGATGACCGTATAGCCATAACTGGACACGGAGGTCATTGGCTTATGGGAGCATTCGCAGCGATCGGCATCGGCGCGCCCTTTGGCGCTTGGCTGCGCTGGGGATTGAGCGTGGCGCGTCAACCTGCATATCCGACCGTTCCGCTCGGAACGGTGACCGCCAATCTATGTGGTGGCCTGTTGATGGGCGTGGTCGCCATTCATGTCGCCGGTTCGCTGCTGCTCGCTGCCGCAGGAATCGCTGTCGCTCAACCTGTGCACAGGAGGGCATTGCAATGAACGCCGTAGCGCTCAGATTCTATGTCCACGAGACTCGTCGCCACCACAAATACAAGACGGTGCTTTTCGAATGGCTACTGGCGAAGGCCAAGGCAATGGGCATCCATGGCGGCTCGGCGTTCATTGCGGTCGCCGGGTACGGCCGCCATGGGGTCATTCACGAGCAACGATTCTTTGAGCTTCCCGAGGTTTTGCCTGTGATGGTGGAATTTCTGGTGAGTGGAGAGGAAGCTGACCGGCTGATTGGCATGGCCCGCGAGGAGAAGATCCACATGCTCTGCACGCGTACGCCGACGGAGCTGATCCTCATTGGGGATGCTTGACCGGACAATTCGTCGTCTCGAATGTTCGACGGGACCGGCACCTTCGCGCTGGCCGCACTTGGGTGGGATTGGCAATGATCGCCACCTGGTTGTCGATCTGGCTGGGCATGGAGAGTCCATGATCGCCGTCGATATTCCGGGCTTTGGCGACCTCCGCCTTGAGCACCTGGTCGCCGATTACAACGGGACCCTCGCCGTGGATGGCGGGCTGCTCCCCGGTGTCGCAGAAGCCATCCATGCGCTGGCCGGCACGATACATATACACGTTGTCACAGCCGATACGTTTGGCCTTGCCATGGAGCAGCTCGCCGGCCTGCCGGTGGAGCTCATCATCATTCCGCGTGCCGGGCAGGCAGACCGTAAACTGGATTTCGTCGAGAGTCTCAATGCTGACCAGGTCTTCGCCATCGGCAACGGGCGAAACGACCGGAAAATGCTTGCGGCCGCGGCTGTCGGCGTTGGTCTCCTCCAACGAGAAGGCGGCGCGGTCGAATCGCTGAACTGTGCCGACGTCATCGCAGTGGACATCCTCGATGCGTTCGGACTCCTTCAGCATCCGAAGCGCCTCATTGCTACATTGCGATCATGATGGCTTCGTGCGGATGCTCAACGCGGGCGACTTCCGGTGCGTCGCGCGCCCTCAGTTGTAGTGTCCAGGTTGACAAGCCCAGACACGAAGCGCATCTTAGCCATGGGTTCGGTAGGTGAACTCTGGGTATGTTCTTTAACCTTGGAGGAATCTATGGGTGACGAAGAGAAGCGATTGAAAATCAAGATCACGCGCCTGCAGAAGGACACTGCCGGCCTCCTCAAACTCCTCGGTGGAAGCGAGGAAGATCGCCTTCGGTTCTGGGAAATCATCAAGGGAATTACAACGCCAGCCGTGTTCCGCCTGGTCGAGATGCAGGTGGACGTCGCGCAAGTGCAGGTCGACATGACGATGAAGGGCTTGGCCATGCTGGAGAAGAACGCCAAGAAACTCTCCGGTCAATAGACGATCGATTCTGTGTCCTGCCCGGCCACCGCAATTCGGGCGTGGCCATCCGGGGACCCCGCGAAATGCTTCGCGCGTGGTCCCCGTTTCAATCCTGCGAGAATTCGTCCTGGCGCCAGTCACCGACTCCTACCTCAGCGTTCCCGGTGACGTCGTAACGGTAGCGACGGGTGTGGGTGTTGCCGTCTACTCCGGATCGGCCGCGTTGCTACTCGAAGGCCCCGATGCAGACAGAGTGGTGAAATCGATTTTCCCCCTGCTCGACGGCACGCGGACAGCGACCGACTTGTGCGCTGCGATGCCGGAGATCGCTTGCTCCGAGCTGCAGGAGTTGCTCGACGCACTGCGTGAGAACGGCCTCTTGATCGACGCGCCGTCGCGTGCCCTCCCGGCATTGCTGAAGTCGGAACGCAGCCTCAGGCTAGGCGATTCCCGCGTTAGCGTCGTCGGCGAGCCAGGAATGGCACGCACATTGGCCAAGGCGATGCTTGCTGCGGGAGTTGGAAGCGTCGCGGTCAGCTGGGACGAATTGTCTGTGGCTGATCTCGCCGTGGGGGTGTTCGGCTCCGGCATGACCGATGCAATTGCCGAATTCCACGGGGTGACAGGCAACTGCGGCGTGCGCACGCTCCCGTGCCTCCTCCATTCCCGGGAAGCGCTGATCGGTCCGGTTACGGTTGCGGGAAAAAGTCCTTGCTGGAATTGCGCGGCCATGCGCATGGCCGCAAATGCCGGAATGAACGCTGAGGAGACACACGGAGACGTCGTGATCGTCGAAATAGACGAGGTCATCACGGCACTTCTGGCCCGCGAGGCTTGCGCGATACTCCTTCACGGCAACGGTGAATCGCGCCTCCGCGAGCATGTACTCGTGCTCGACAAGGCGACGCTTCGGACTTCATTGCATCGCGTGGCGGGCGTTCCTGGTTGCATGGATTGCGGAGGCCCGCCGGCAGCGCGTTTGAACGCCGACGATCGTCACGCTCTCCCATTCGTGGGCACCACGGAGATGCTGGCGGCCCAATTCGCATCCTGGTTCGTCGATTCTCGTACGGGAATCCTGAACCGGATCGTCCTAGACGACGCTGCGGCGATGGGCATTCCCGTTCCGATGGTCGTGACGGCCGTTCCCGCCGATGCGCCGGTCGCATCGGGGCCGCAGCGATCGATTCCGGCAGGCTGGGGCAAAGGGATGGTGCTGGAAGACGCCACGGTCAGCGCCATTGGCGAAGCAATAGAGCGCTATTCGGCATCGATGCCCGACTCGCGCCGCATTGTCTGGTCGCGGCCGGCAGAGCTTGCGGGAGAGAAGCTGGACCCCGAGGCATTCGCACTCTATGCCGCGAGTCAGTATGCGAGTCGCGATTTTCCGTTCGTCCCCTTCGACCCTGAGCTCGCTCACCCCTGGGTGCAGGGGCAGTGGCTGGTTGACCGGGCACCGGTATGGGTGCCGGCAGTGCTAGCCTATCTCGCAATGGACATTGGCCGGGAGCACAACTATTGCCAAGGCACGTCGAACGGACTCGCCGCCGGTATCGACCCTTCGGAGGCGGCAATCCGGGCGGTCCTGGAATTGCTCGAGCGCGACGCCTTCATGAGCAGCTGGCGGGCGCGACGGCCGGGGCAACGCGTTCGTCTGGACAGGACCCTGCACCCGGACCTTCGCGCCGTCGTGGACGGCATCAGCTCACTTGCGGCGCGCTTCGAACTGGTGCTTCTTCCGGCGCTTGGCGGCTATCCGACAGCGGTATCGCTGGCCTATGGCGACGGGATCGCGTGGCCGGGCGTCACGCTGGGCCTCGCGACGGATCCCGACCCGCGCGTTGCGATTCGGCAGGCGATCCTGGAGCTGGGTCAGACCGGCCCCTACCTGCGGCGCTTGATGCATGAGGGCAATCGCCCCGTGCCCGCCACCGCGAGCAAGGTCAGGGAGATGATCGATCATGCACGCTATTATTTCTTGCCGGACCGCGCAAGGGCTTTGGATTATCTATGGCACACCTCGAACACGTGCTCCTTGGCCGACCTGCCGCAAGGCTCCGAGCGCTCGCTCCACGCGCTGGGAAGCAGTCTGGCTGCTGCCGGCGCGCGCGTTGCTCTAGTCGATGTTACTTCTCCCGACATTGCCATCCATCCACTTTGGGTGATGCGCGCGGTGAGCCCCGATCTTCAACCGATCTCGTTCGGGTACGGCCTCGAGCGTCTGTCCGTCCCGCGGCTTGCGGCGATTGGCGACGCAAATGACGACAACCGGATCGCGCCCATCTGGTGACTTGCTTTCCACGCAGGACAAGGAGCGAAGAATGGCAATCTTACGTGATCGACCCTACATGCAATTCAATTTCCTGGTCGACCTGGGAGACGGCACGACCGATGGCCCAAAGGCGGGATTTCAGGAGCTGAGCGGCATCGGCATGGAGGTGACAGTCGCGGAATATCGTGCTGGCAACTCCAAAGAGAATAGTGTCATGAAGATCACCGGCCTCAACAAATGCACGGACGTTACGATGAAGCGCGGAATCATCGGGTCTTTGGACCTCTACCAGTGGCTTGACCAAATTCGCAATGGAGACCATAAGGCCCTGCGCACAGTGACCGTGCAGCTGCAAAACGAGGACCACACGGAGGTCGTGCAGACCTGGAAACTCCTAAGGGCACGGATAATCAAGCATGTTGCCGGTCCCTTCAACGCCAAGGGCAGCGACGTGGCATTGGAGGAAGTGGTGCTTGCCTACGAGCGTCTCGAGATGGAATAGGCCGCTGCCAATGCGACCGGACGAAACGCCAGGAATGCGGGCGCCCACCGAGCAATCGCCATGGCCTTGATTCGTGATCGCCCTTACCCAAACTCGAATTTTCTGGTCGAGATTCGCGATGAAGGCGGCGCGTGCATGACCGCTGGATTTGCCGAAGTGGTCTTCCCGCGCTTCACGATCAAAAAGCCCGCGCCGCGTCAGGGCAGCCAAAAAGCTTCGTCAAGCGTTGAGACAGTGGACGCAACGGGCGGCAATTACCTCGTGCTGACGCGTGGTCAAAGCGGGGACCTCGATCTCTACGCCTGGTGGCACAGCGCCCGTCAAGCAAGGGCGGCAAAGCGGCGCTCGCTGAAGATCGAGCTGCTCAGCGAGGACCGGTCTGCCGTGGTGCTGACCTGGCACTTCACGGAAGTCTATCCGGTGAGTCTTTCCTACTCGCCGCTTCGGGCGATGGAAGGCGGCATAGTCATGGAATCGGTCGAGCTGGCGTTCAAGTCCGTGGAGATGTCCTAGGTGCGTTTTACGGGATGCAAGTCCGATCGATGGTCGGTGATTGCAACCGTCCCTTTGCACCTGGCGCATGGGAGCCCACGCTGAATTCGCTTCTCCGCCGTACGGCGGTCACCACGATTCCTAGATTTTCGCGACGACCCGGCGGATCCACTGCGCCGTCAGCTTTTCCTGCATCGAATTCTGCTTAAGGCGCAGGTCGAGCCCGGGAAAATCGACCAGGTCGAGCGGCTGGTCCTGGTTGAAGCACGAAAACACGTACGTCACCACGCCCGTGACCGGATCGCGTTGCGGCTGCAGGCACTGCGCGCAGATCTCCTTCATCATGCATTGCATCGGCGAATTGATCGATCCGATAGCACGATGGTCGGGCTTGAGATAGGGGGCCAATACCGTGTGCCGCGCGGCGGCGACCGCGGCCATCATCTTGTCGGAGCCGATGGCGATGATGCGGTCGCACGCGCTGAATGCCAAAGCCTGGCTGCCGATTTCGCCCGCAGCATAGGCGCGCATCGCCTGCACGATGTTGCCGACGAATGCGCGATCCTGCGCGCGGCGCGGTACGAATCCCGGCGCCTCGTCGCAGCACCAGACCACGACGTCGGCCGCCGCTTCGATGTCGCCCACCTTGTAGCGGTCCTGCAGCCTCTTGTAGCCGGCGAAGTAAAGCACTTTGGATCCGGCACTGCGAAACGCTTGCGCGATCGAGAACAGCACGGCATTGCCAAGGCCGCCGCCTACCAGAACCACCGTTTCGCCGGGCACGATCTCGGTGGGCGAGCCCGTTGGCCCCATCAGCACAACAGGTTCACCGGGCTGCAGCTGTACGCACAGGTCGGACGAACCGCCCATCTCCAGCACAATGGTGGAAACGAGTCCCTGCGCGCGATCGACCCACGCGCCGGTAAGCGCCAAGCCTTCCATCGCGAGCCGCGTGCCGTCGCGTCGCGCAGCCAGTGTTTCGTAGTTCTGCAGCCGATAGAACTGCCCCGGTCGGAAGCGTTCCGCCGCCGCCGGCGCATGCACCACCACCTCGACGATCGTCGGCGTCAGCCGTTCGACGCGGACCACGGTAGCGCGCAACGAAAGGTCAAGCCGCCCGAAGAATTCCGCATCAGTCGCAGCGGACGCTGGCGCGATCTTCGCGAGCATGCGCGAAATGATGGGAAACCCTTGCTTGGCACTGGCCATCGCCTTGACGACATTGCCGGAAAAGGAAGGGTGCAGGTCGCCGAAGAAACTCGTCGACCGACCATCGGGCAGGATATCCGTCAGCACAGCCGGCACCGCCGGCTTGGCCAGACCGCGGACGAAGTCGGCGGGGTGGCCGTCCTCGTCGAGCAGCCGGAAATATTTGCCGTCGAGATGGAAATGCGCGGCGTCTTCGCGCGCCAGCACCGTGTTGGGCTGGGTGCCCGCAGCGATGAGGATCGTGCGCGCAGGAAGCGTCGTGTGCCCGGTCTCGTGCCACACACCATCGCCGTCGTTGTGCTGCACGGAAACCTGCAGACCGGTCGCCGCGCCTTGGGCGTCGACATCGATGGCCAGCGGTGTCAGGCCCTCGGCGAATTGAATACCCTCCTCCAGCGCCTTTTCGATTTCCTCGTGGTTGAGCGTGTACGACGGGCTGTCGATCAGCCGCCGGCGATAGACCACCGACACGCCACCCCAACCCTGCACCAGCTCGGCAATGCGCGCCGGGCGGCCTTCATTTGCGGCGGCCGCGCGCTCCGCACGAAGGGCGCGCGCATGCGCGAGGAACTCGGACGCGACGTCCCGTTCCTCGGGTAACCAGGCGGCGTCGACCGCGTCGGCGCCGCGGTCACCTGCCAGCGCTTCATAGCGCCGCAGGAATTTTTCTACCTGCACCGGATAGTAAGCCAATGATTCCGTGGCGGTGTCGATCGCAGTCAATCCGCCGCCGACGACGATGACCGGCAGGCGTACCTGCATGTTGGCGATCGAATCCTCTTTCGCGGCACCCGTCAGCTGCAACGCCATCAGGAAATCCGACGCCGTGCGCACGCCGTTGGCGAGACCGTTGGGCAAGTCGAGCACGGTCGGCTTGCCGGCGCCGGTCGCCAGCGCGACGTGGTCGAAGCCGAGCGCAAATGCGCCCGCTTCGTCCAGCGTGCCGCCGAAGCGGACGCCGCCATACAGCGCAAAGCGGTCGCGCCGTTCGAGCAACAGCCGGATCATCTTCAGGAAGTTCTTGTCCCAGCGTACGGTGATGCCGTATTCGGCGACTCCGCCGAAGCCGGCCATCACCCGATCCTGCAACGGATCGGTGAGCGATTGCACATCGCGAATCGGCGTGAACGGCACGCGCGCTCCGGCAAGGGTGATGCCGGACAGTGCGGGATCGAGCGGTTCGATCTTGAGCCCGTCGATCGCGACCACGGTATGCCCGTCGTTGACGAGGTGATGCGCGAGTGTGAATCCGGCCGGCCCCTGGCCAACCACCAGCACGCGCTTGCCGGAACGTTCCGCCGGGACCGGTCGGCGCAGGTTAAGGGGGTTCCAGCGCGTAAGCAGCGAATAGATCTCGAAGCCCCACGGCAATGCCAGCACATCCTTCAGCAAACGCGTTTCGGACTGCGGGATATCGACGGGGTCCTGCTTTTGGTAGATGCACGACTTCATGCAGTCGTTGCAGATCCGGTGACCGGTGGCCGCCGCCATCGGGTTGTCGATGCAGATCATCGCCAACGCCCCCACCGGCCAGCCCTGGGCGCGCAGCTTGTGAAACTCCGAAATGCGCTCCTCCAGTGGGCAGCCGGCGAGCGTCACATTGAAAGGTGATTTCTTGAACGGTGCCTGGCCTTCCACGGGCTTCTTCTCGGGCAGTCCGCGCGCGCAGGAGTCCTTGCCCTGCTCGTGACACCAGATGCAGTAATGCGCCTGGTCCAGGCCTCCGACGAGATCAGTGCCCGCGTCGGTGAGCGCGAAGCCTTCGCGCCGGCGCAGCGCGTGATCCACGGATAATTTCCACGCGGACGTCCCGGCATAAGGCGTCGCGGCAAGCGGCACCAGCTTCAGGTAATCGAGCTTGCGCGGTGCGCGAAACAGCACGCCGCCCTTGTGCGCAGCGCGACCGGCCGGCGTATGCAGCGCCCACGCGGCGTAGCGCGCGGCCACGTCCAGCGCGGCAGCGTTGGCTCCATCGTCCGCAAGCCACGCCGTGACGGCCGTGGCAAACCGCAACTCGCCTGCCTTGCCCACAATCGGCGCGCCCATGCGGGCTTCGAGGTCGGCGCGCAATGCGCCACCGTCGAATTCCGCGGCAACGTCGGCCTTATAGGCATTGGCCGCCTTGCGCTGGACGAACTGCCGCTTGACCGCAAACAGCGGCGCCAATTCGTGGTGTCGCGCTTGCAGAGCCTGGACTTCGGGTCCAATGCCGAAGAGACCGGCGAGAAAATCCTCCAGGTGCGGCGCCAGGTCGATCAGCAACGCCGACTCGTCCCTGGGTGCCAGGGTCGCGGGGTCCGCGCGTGCGGCAACCGTCCGGTCGGCCAACGCCGCATCCGCGCCTCGCAAATGATCGGCGAACAGCAGGTCGATGCGACGATTGCCTTCGATCGAATAGAGGTCGGCGAACGCGAGGCCGTGGGCGAGCTTGAGCATGGGCATGCGGCTAGGTGATGCGGGCGATTCCTGTCCAGGACGCGCGAAAGCGGCTTCCCGCACAAAAGCCTGCTATTTTACCTTCCCGGCCCACTTCCCCGGCACCCGGCACCGAGAATAAGCTTAGGCCGGATGGGGACTTCTACGAGCCGGCTGGGCGCGGTGTTTTGCCGCGGGCAACCAAGAGCTTCTAGTGCGGTCAACCTGGAGGAGCGTCGACGCGTTGATCGCGCCCCAAACGCTACGTTTCGAATTGGAGAACCGAATGACCGCCTGCCGCCGTTGCGTTGTAGCTGCCCTTGCCGTCTTTGCCGTGCTCGCGGCCGCGTCGACCCTTGCACAACCGGTGAAACTCGGCGAGCTCAACAGCTACAAGGTGTTTCCGGCCTTTCTCGAGCCGTACAAAAAGGGCATGGAACTGGCATTGAGCGAGGTGAACGCGGCCGGCGGCGTACTGGGACGACCGCTGGAAATCGTGTCGCGCGACGACAACGGCACACCTGGGGACGCGGTGCGCGTCGCCGAAGAGCTGACCTCGCGCGAAAAGGTGGCCATGCTGATCGGCACGTTTCCCTCCAATGTCGGCTTGGCGGTCGCTGACTACGCCAAGCAGCGCAAGATCCCGTTTCTGGCGGCAGAACCCCTGACGGACAAGATCGTCTGGGAGGCCGGCAACAAATACACGTTTCGTCTGCGCGCGTCCACGTTCATGCAGACCGCCATGCTCGTGCCCGAGGCGGCCAAACTGAACCGCAAGCGTTGGGCCATCGTCTATCCCAACTACGAATATGGGCAATCGGCAACGGCGGCATTCAAGAAGCAGATCAATGCGCTGCAAAGCGGCGGCCTGGAGTTCGTCGAGGTCGCGGTCCCGCTGGGCAAGATCGACGCGGGTGCCGTTGTGCAGGCACTGCTCGACGCGCAGCCCGATGCCATCTTCTCCTCGTTGTTCGGCGCCGACCTGGCCAAGTTCGTGCGCGAAGGGGAATTGCGCGGCTTGTTCAAGAACCGGCCGGTGTTCAACCTGCTGGGGGGCGAACCCGAGTATCTCGATCCGCTGAAGGACGAAGCGCCGGTGGGCTGGTACGTGACGGGCTACCCGTGGTATGCGATCGACACACCGGAGCACAAGCGATTCCGGGACGCGTATCAGGCGAAATTCAAGGACTATCCGCGCCTTGGTTCGGTCGTCGGCTATAGCACGGTGATCGCGGCGGCGGCGGCCATCAACAAGGCCGGCTCGACCGACCCGGAAAAACTGGTCGCGGCGATGAAGGGGCTGCAATTCAGCTCGCCCTTCGGCAAGGTGACGTTCCGCGCCATCGATCACCAGTCGACCATGGGCGCCTATGTCGGGCGGACAGCCGTCAAGAATGGCAAGGGCGTCATGGTCGATTGGAAATATGCCGACGGCAAGGACTATCAGCCGGATGACGCCGAGGTGCGCCGGATGCGTCCGGCCGACTAAGACGTCAGCAAACCGCTAGAATCCGCGTGGCGCCGGCGCATTCCGTCGGCGGCGCTGCCACGCTTGTCCTTCGCCTCCTTTTTTCTCCAACTTCTCAACGGCCTGTCCTCGGCCTCCGCGCTGTTTCTCGTCGCCGCCGGACTGACGTTGATCTTCGGCGTCACGCGCGTAGTCAATTTCGCGCACGGCTCGCTCTACATGCTGGGCGCCTACTGCGCCTACACCTTCGGCGACGCGCTTGCCACGTTAGTCGGGCGCGGTCCGCTGTCCTTCTGGCTCGGAATCATCGGCGCTGCACTGATCGTGGCGATGCTCGGCGCGCTGCTCGAAATCGTGCTGCTGAAGCGGCTGTACGACGCGCCCGAGCTCATGCAGCTGACCGCCACCTTCGCCGTCGTGCTCATCGTGCGCGACGCGGCGTTATCGCTGTGGGGCGCCGAGGACCTGCTCGGGCCACGCGCACCGGGACTTGCCGGAACGGTCGAATTGTTCGGCCACGCAATCCCCCAGTATGACTTGTTCCTCTTGGTTGCCGGACCGGTGATCCTGGTCGCGCTGACGTTTCTGGTTACCCGCACCCGCTTTGGCATGTTGATCCGGGCCGCGGCCGAGAATCGCGTACTCACCGCCGCGCTGGGCGTCGATCAGGCAAAGTTGTACACGGCCGTCTTCGCGCTGGGCGCCTTCCTGGCAGGATTGGCCGGCGCGCTGCAACTTCCGCGCGAACCCGCCAATCTCGGCATGGATCTCGCCATCATCGCCGAGGCCTTCGTCGTAACCGTCGTCGGCGGGCTGGGATCGATTCCCGGCGCCTTTCTCGCGGCAGGCATCATTGCCGTCACCAAAACGTTCTGCATCGCCATCGGCAACGTCGACATGTTCGGCGTCACATTCACCTTTTCCAAATTGACGCTCGTAGCCGAGTTCGCCGTGATGGCAATCGTACTGGCGTTCAAGCCGCAGGGGCTCCTGGGTCGCGCGCCGGTAGCGCCGACCACGACGCCTCTGCCCGAACAACGCGCGCTGGTCGTCATGCCGGGTCGGCGCGCCGCCGTGGTTGCGGCCATCGTGCTGGCATGCCTCGTTGCGTTGCCGTTCCTGCGTGATGAATACACCGCGGTGCTGGCAACGGACATCGTGATCGCGGCCTTGTTCGCCGCCAGCCTCCAGTTCCTGCTCGCCACGGGGGGCATGACCTCTTTCGGGCACGCCGCGTATTTTGGCGTCGGCGCCTATGCCGCCGCCCTCGCCGTGAAGGCCGGCTGGCCCATGCCGGCGGCGATCGTCGCCGCTCCAATGGCTTCGTGGGTCGCTGCCGTGGTATTCGGATGGTTCTGCGTGCGACTGGCCGGCGTGTATCTCGCCATGCTCACCCTGGCGTTCGCGCAGATCGCGTGGTCCATTGTCTTCCAGTGGCAAAGCGTGACGGGTGGCTCCAACGGACTCGTCGGCATCTGGCCCGCACCCTGGCTCGCCGGTCGGACGGCTTACTACCTTTTTGCGCTGGCGGTAGTCGCCGTCGCCGCGTTCCTGATCACGCGCATCACGCATTCGCCGTTCGGCCTCGCGCTGCGCGGCGCGCGCGATTCGCCATTGCGGGCCGCAGCGTTGGGAATCGACGTCGCGCGAATGCGCTGGCGGGCATTTGCGCTGGCCGGCACCTTCGCCGGCCTCGCTGGGGGGCTGTTCGCGTTCTCGAAGGGTAGCATTTCGCCGGAGTCGCTGGCCATTCCCCGCTCTGTCGACGCGATCGTTATGGTGCTGCTTGGCGGACTCAACGCGTTGTTCGGGCCGTTGTATGGCGCTGCAGCGTTCACGTGGCTCGCCGATTCGCTTCCCCGCGCCACCGAGTACTGGCGCGCGGTCCTCGGCGGACTGATTCTCGCCATCGTGCTGATTTTTCCGGCCGGCATGGGCGGTGCCCTTTCGCGCGGGCGACGTCCGCGCCACATGCCATGAAGGCACCGGTGCTCGCCGTCGATAATCTCGCCAAGTCCTTCGACGGACTCCAGGCCGTCACGGACGTCAGCTTCAACGTCTCCGCCGGGGAATTGGTCGCGCTGATCGGCCCGAACGGCGCCGGCAAATCCACGTGCTTCAACCTGGTCAATGGCCAGGTCTTTCCGGACGCCGGCCGTGTGATGTTCGACGGCACGCGAATCGACGGCATGCCGGCGCACAGAGTCGCGCGCCTTGGCGTGGGACGCACGTTCCAGGTCGCAGCGACGTTTGCGTCGATGACCGTGCGCGAGAACGTGCGGCTGGCGCTGCTCGCGCATGCTGGACACGCAGGCCGCATGATGGGTCGCTCCGCCACGAAGGACGGCGGTGAAGTCGACGCGCTGCTCGCACGCGTGGGCTGTGCAGACCTTGCCGACGCACATTGCGCCGTGCTCGCCTATGGCAATGCCAAACGCGTCGAGCTGGCGCTGGCGTTGGCGAGCCGCCCCCGCCTGCTGCTGATGGACGAGCCGACCGCCGGCATGGCGACGCGCTCGCGCGGCCGCCTGATGCGCGTGGCGGCCGATCTAGCCAGGCACGACGGAATCGCGGTCCTGTTCACGGAGCACGACATGGACGTGGTGTTCGGATTCGCGGACCGCGTGATTGTGCTCGATCGCGGCCGGATCATCGCCGAAGGCACGCCCGAGGCCATTCGCGCGAATCCCCAAGTGCAGGAGGTCTATCTCGGAACCGGTGCCGAGGGTTCGGGCGGCGGTTCGTGACATAGGCGATCGAATCGCCATGGCAACGCGGCGCTTTCTTTCAGCGTACCCGTTCCGCCGCCGAGAATGCGCGTTCGCTTCGCTGGCGATCACGCGCATCGGCCACGCCAGGTTGGGCGCACCACGCAAGCAGGCGATCGCCCGCGGTACCGCTGCCGGTCGCCGCTGCACTCTGGAAGCGGTCGCGCAACTTTTTTACCTGCAACGCAAGACGCTGCGACGCTAACTCCGGCGGGGATTCGATGCCGAGCAGCATTTCCAGCTCCAGCAGGATTTCGCGTCGCGACTCGGCCCCACCTTCGATCTGGGTCGCGTAGGCTGCGGCCGAGTCGTTGCCGAGAGCGCGGATCGCGCCATCGCGCCGCGCGAGCATCGCCTTCTCCCACGCGGTAGGAAGCGCCGGCAAGGCGTTCCACCGCTCCGTTACAGCCGAGGCGTCGGCACTGCCTGCGCCCGCGCGCAGCGCGCGATCCAGTTCGTCGCACAGGCGTTCCTTGGCCGCTAGCGTCTGCCACACCGCGGCTTCCCGGGCACGCACGCGCGCCGCGATTGTGCCATCCACCGCCGCCCGCGCCTTCGTGAACCGCGATTCCAGGCCCCGCAGCGCGGGATCGGGCGCGCGGCTCTTCTGCTTCCACTGCTCCAGCATGTCGCGCAGCCCGCGGCGCAGGTCCTGGTCGCTCGTTTCCGGCGCCGACGCCAGCTGCTCCAACTGCACGCAGATTGCCTCCAGTGCGCGACGGCCCTCGGTCTTGCGCTCGTCGACTTCCTTCCGTTTCGACTCGCGCGCCTTGAACACTGCGTCGCAAGCGGCACGGAACTGCTCCCACAGCGCGCGCTCGTCGCGCTGGATGAGCGAGAATTCCTTGGCCTGGGCCTGCCACCGGACCTGCAACGACTTCACCTGTGACGGGGCATCGCGGTCCATCGCCTTGGCCGCGAGCGCGGTGACTTCTCCGATCAACGCCACGCGGCGCGCCTTGGCCTCGTCGCGGGCCGCCGACAACGCATCGTGCAGCGCGGCGAGCGTAGCCTTGAAACGCGCATCGAAACTCTTCCATGCCCTCGGTTCGACGCTGCCAAGCGCACCGTCCTGCCACCGCGCATGGGTTTCGCGCAACCAGCGTTCGATCGCGCGCCAGTCGCGCGGCTCGGCGAGCAGCGTGGGCACGTGCGCCGCGACCGCCGCGATGAAATCCTCGCGCTGTTTGCGTGCCTGCTTGCGCAACGCGGACTGTTCCGCAAAAAAGCGGGCGGCGGGCGCGTAGGCCTTCTCACAGGCGTGGTCGAAACGCTCCCACAGCGCTTTCGGGACGCCCGCGTGCTGCGCGTCGAGTGTCTTCCACTCGTCGCGCAGTTTCTGCACCTCGACCGCCAGGCGCGGCGGGTCCAGCACGCCTGCGGCCACAGCCTCCGCGCGCTCGCACAATTGCACGCGCGCATTGTGCTGTCCGAAGGATTCCCAGCGCTCGAGTTCCGTCAGCTGCTGCGTAAGGCGACTTACCCGCTGCACGGTCGGCTTCGGCAGCGCGCCCGCCCCGGCCTTGTGCGCCCGGATCTCATCGGCCGCCGCGCGTGCCGCCTGCAACTGGCCCGCCGCGAGTGCCTGCTCGGCCGTGTGCAGGAGACCATGCAGATGATGCCGTGCCGCCTGCGCTTCCTGATCCGCGGCGCGGATCTGCGCGAGCCGGCGCGCCTCGATGGCAATCAACGCGGCCTCGAAGCGCATCGTGAGCGCCGGCGACCGCGTGCTTCGGTCGAGCGCTCGCCAGCGCTCCGGAAGCGTCGCGTGGTCGATGGAGGTGCCCGCAGCAAGCTGCTCCGCTTCCACGACCAACGCCTCCGCGCCGGCCAGCGCCTGCATTTCACGGGTCCAGTGCTCGATGCGCTGCCCGGCCTGTTCGAGGCGCAGCGCTACCGCCGCATCCGGGTATTTATGGGCTTCGTCGCGCAGCTCACCAAGTTCACTGCGTGCGATCGCCAGGGCCTCCGAGGAGGCAGGCGGCTCGGCGCGACCGAGCCACGCGTCCAGCCTGCGCCCGATACTCTTGCGCGCCTGCTGCTCTTCGTGCTCGCGGTCGAAACGCTCCTGCAGCCGCTGCCGCGCCGCATCGCAGCGCGCAAGGCGGGCGGTGTCGTCGCCCAGATGCAGCGCCTGCCAGCGGCGATCGAGGTCGATCACCATGGTGACGATCGGGCCCGGCTCGGTAGCCAGCGCCTCGAGGCGCGCCAGTATGGCGTCGGCTTCGGCGACCTGGTTCTCGCGGTCAGCCAAGACCTCGCGCCGCTTCCGGGCGAGTCGCGCCACGCCGTTGTCCTTGTTCCTGGCCGCGTCTGCCAGTTTGCGCAACCCCTCGGGCGTGCGCACGCGCTCCGCGGCCGCCATGCGCGTCTCAGCAAGGTCGGCGGCGAGCGCAAGTTCGATCAGCGGGGCTTCGTCGCGGATCGCGGCTATCGCACTGCGGCGACGCGATACATCCGGCGCCCGTCGCGCGACATCGGCGCGGATCGCATCCGTGCAGGATTCCGCGTCGAGTATCGCCGATGCATCGCCACTGTCCTGTGTCTGCGCAAGCACGCCGCCCAGCGTTGCGGCGAGTGCCGCTCGAACGGCCGGATCGGCTTCCTCCATCCACGCACGGCCGAGTACCCCGAGGTTGGTGCAACGCGTCGCCGCGGCAATGCGAACTTCCGGCGCGGGATCGGCGGCGAGCAACGCGGCAAGCTCGTCCGATTCCGGCGGCAACTCGCTGGCGCCGATGACCCTCCGTGCCGGGTCATCGTGTTGATGCAGCGCGGAGCGGAACAGACGATTGGTCACCAACTCAAGCTCCCAGCCGCGCGAAACCATCGGACAGGTCGGCGATCAGGTCATCGGGTTCCTCGAGGCCGATGTAGAAGCGCAGTCCCGGCCCTCCCGCATCCCAGCGTGACGCGGTACGCCCACGCTCCGGGTAAATCGGAATCACCAGGCTCTCGAATCCGCCCCAGCTCCAACCCATGCCGAAGAGCGTCAATCCGTCCAGCATGGCGTCGATGCGCTCCTTCGCCACAGGTTGCAGAACGACACCGAACAGCGACGAGGCGCCCTTGAAGTCACGCTTCCACAACTCATGCCCACGGGACCCCGGCAGTGCCGGATGAATGACTTCCTTGACCTCCCGCCGCGTGCGCAGCCACTCGGCCATCCGGATTCCGCTGGCCTGGTGCCGCGCCAGACGAGTGGCCAGCGTGCGCAATCCGCGCAGGCCGAGAAAACAATCGTCGCTCGATGCCGTGACGCCCATGTCCGTCCAGAGCCGGTGCATTGCCGGAAATGTGCCGGCGCTGCAGACGATCAACCCCAGCAGCACGTCCGAGTGGCCACCGATGAATTTGGTCGCCGCATGCACGGATACGTCCACGCCATGGTCGAATGCGCGAAAGAATAATGGCGTGGCCCAGGAATTGTCGCAGATCACCAGCGCATCGTGCTCGTGCGCAATTCGCGCAATGGCTGGAATGTCCTGCACCTCGAACGTGAGCGATCCTGGGGATTCGACGAATACGATGCGCGTGTTGGGCCGAAATTCACGGAGGATGTCGGCACCCAGCAGCGGGTCGTAGAAGCTGACTTCCACCCCCAGGCGCTTGAGGTGCAAGTCGCAGAAACGCCGCGTCGGGCCATACACGGAATCGGTGACGAGCACGTGATCCCCGGGATGCGCCAGCGCCAGCAGCGGGAGCGTAGTCGCGGTCAAACCGGACGGCACCGCAAGGGCCGCATGCCCGCCTTCGAGCGTCGCAATGGCCGACTGCAGGTCGGTGACCGTGGGCAAGCCGTGCAATCCATAGCCGATGCCCTCGTACTCACCGCGCACGGCCGCCTCGAGGTCCGCCACCGTAGGAAACAGCATCGTGGTCGCGCGAAATACCGGCGTGTTCACGGCACCCAGGAAACGGCGCGGCTTGCGGCCGAGATGACCTACCTGCGTCGCCTTGCCATATGGCTTGTCGCTCTTCATGGCTCCGCACTTCCTCTGATTTCGCCCAACGCCTTGCGAATGTGCTCGACCTGCGCCGCAACCGGCTCGCGCACGTCGACCACCAGCGCATCGCGCGGCTCCTCCAGCGCCGCGAATTGGGATGGCAGCAGCGACGCCGGCATATACCGGTGCGCCCGCTGCGCGAGGCGCGCGGCTATCGTCGTCATGTCGCCCTTCAGGTGGACCAGGCGGACGTCCCCGGCTGCCAGCAATCGCTTGCGGTAGGCCGCCCTCAACGCCGAGCACGCGAATACGGCGCTCTCCCCGCGCGCAAGTACCTTGCGCATCTCCGCGGCGATCCGGTCGAGCCACGGCCAGCGGTCCTCGTCCGTCAGCGGCGTACCGGCGGCCATCTTCGCCACGTTTGCTTCGGGATGGAAATCGTCAGCATCGAAGAAGGGCCATTGGAACGCGGCCGCCAGCGCCTGTCCGGTCGTCGTCTTGCCGGAGCCGCTTACGCCCATCAACAGGATTATCATGCCGCGATGCTACCGAAACGCGACGACGGGCGCCATCCGGATCGCTTGTTTCGCAACGCGTTCGCGCGGTGGCTGCCCTTGCGCCGCGCCCTGGGCTGCTAGAATCGTCGCCACAGTTACCGCCGATCTCGACCGGCCGCACGTTCCGCCGCGGAACCAGAAAACAACAGGAGCACGCAATGCCCACGCCGGTTACCCCCGCCAAGGTCATCGAAGCCGTACGCAAGTCGCCGGGCAACCGCGTAAAGGTCGCGTGTGCGGACATCGACGGCATCCTGCGCGGCAAGTACATGCACAAGGACAAGTTCGTGTCCTCGGTGGAAGGCGGATTCGGGTTCTGCGACGTGGTGTTCGGCTGGGACTCGCAGGACGTCTGCTATGACAACACCAAGCTCACCGGCTGGCACAAGGGTTATCCGGATGTGCTGGCGAGGCTCGACCTCGGTACGCATCGCAACGTGCCGTGGGACGACAACGTTCCGTTCTTCCTGGGCGAATTCGTCTGGCAACAGGACGGCAAGGAAGCGCCGTTCCCGCTGTGTCCGCGGCAGGTGCTGAAGCGAGTTCTGCGGCGCGCCGAAAAGCTCGGCTTCACGCCCATGACCGGCATGGAATTCGAGTGGTTCAACTTTTCCGAGACACCGCAATCCTGGGCCGAAAAGAAAGGAGTTTGCCCCGACCCGATCACGTCCGGAATGTTTGGCTATTCGCTGTTGCGCGCCAATGCGGCGCAACCATTTTTCGAAGCGCTGTTCACCGAGATGGGCGCATTCGGCGTGCCGATCGAGGGCTTGCATACGGAAACGGGGCCTGGGGTCTACGAGGCGGCCATTCTGTTTTCCGAGGCACTGGAACAGGCGGACCGTGCGGTGCTGTTCAAGACGGGCGCGAAGGAAATCGCGTCGCACTTCGACATCATGCCGAGCTTCATGGCCAAGTGGAGCCAGCAGTATCCAGGCTGCTCCGGACATATTCACCAATCGCTGTCCGACGGCAAGACCAACCGCTTCTACGATCCCAAGGGCAAGCATGGGATGAGCAAGCTGTTCGAAAGTTACCTGGCCGGCCAGGTTTCCGCGCTGATGGAATTCGCGCCGATGTTCTGGCCGACGATCAACAGCTACAAACGGCTTGTCGATGGATTCTGGGCGCCGGTCAAGCCGACCTGGGGGGTGGACAATCGCACGGCCAGCTTCCGCGTGATTCCCGGATCGCCTAAATCCACGCGCCTGGAAACCCGCTGTCCCGGCGCCGACGTGAACCCCTACCTGGCGATGGCGGCGGTGATCGCGGCAGGTCTGCACGGCGTGGAAAAAGGCCTGAAGCTCACGGCCAAGCCCGTCACCGGAACCAACCAGGGCGGGGAGAACATCCCGCGCGCGCCGCGCACGCTGATCGAGACAACGCACATCTTCGAAAAATCGGACATCGCCCGCGACTGGTTCGGCGACGACTTCGTCGAGCATTTCGCCGCGACCCGCGAATGGGAATGGCGGCAATGGCTGGATGGCGTGACCGACTGGGAGTTGAAGCGCTATTTCGAGATCATCTAGTGTCGCGAATCCGAAATTCGCCGCGATTGGAACGTGCGAGTCGAATTTCCAGCTCGGTACAACTACCTTGAACCGCATAGACACCAGGATCTTGCCCCCGACCAGGTCGAGGGCAGGCTGTTCGCGGGAATGACGCCCGGGGTGACGGTGCGGCAACTCGCGGCGGCCGATGCCGTGGCATTTCGCGAGCTTCGCCTGCGGGCGCTCAAGGAACACGCCGAGGCATTCACGTCGAGTTACGAGGAAGACGTGCGCAAGCCGTTGAGTGCGTCGGAACAGCGCCTGGCACCGGAAAGCGGCAACGTTTTCTGGGGCGCGTTTGTCGGTGGCGAAATGCGCGGCATGATCGGCCTCAGCCGCCAAGCCCGTGCCAAGAATGAGCACAAAGGCGATGTCGTCGCGATGTACGTTACGCCGGAATCCGGCCGGCGCGGGCTGGCGCGAGCATTGCTCAATGAACTCATCCGGTTCGCGCGGACGGAAGCGCGCCTCGAGCAATTGGTCCTGACGGTGACCCGCAGCAACACGGCCGCGCGCGACCTCTACCTGCGCACGGGCTTCGCCACCTTCGGCGTAGAGCCGCGCGCGATCAGGGTCGGCGACCAGTATTTCGACAAGGAACACATGATCTATTTCCTGCGAGACGTCCATGAGCATTGAGCGCTTCAGTTTTCCGACCACCATCCATTTCGGTACCGGCGCCCGCAAGCTCGTTGCCGATCACCTGACGGGCCAACGTATCCGTCGTCCGCTGCTGGTCACCGACCGCGGTGTGGCGGCGTTGCCGATGCTCGGCGCGCTGCTGGCTGACCTTTCCGGTCTCGACGTCGCCGTGTTCTCGGAAATCTTCGGCAATCCGGTGCGCAGCCAGGTGATGGCCGGTGCCGCAGCCTTCAAGACGCACGATGCGGATGCCGTCGTCGGCGTGGGCGGCGGCGCCGCGCTCGACGTGGCCAAGGCGGTGGCGCTGATGGCCAGGCACGACGGTGACATACTCGAGTACGCGTGGGATCACCCTCAGGTGCGCCCGATCACGCAGCCGATACCGTGGTTTGTCGCGTTGCCGACGACCGCGGGGACTGGCTCGGAGGTCGGCCGTTCTTCGGTCGTTTCCGATGACGTGACACACGTCAAGAAGATCATTTTCTCGCCGCTGCTGCTGGCCAAGGCAGTGTTTGCCGATCCGGAGTTGACGCTGGACCTGCCCGCTGCCATCACCGCGGCGACCGGCATGGACGCGCTGACCCACAATGTCGAGTCCTACCTCTCTCCCGCCTACCATCCGCTTTGCGACGGCATAGCGCTTGAAGGCGTGCGCATTGCGGCGCGCGCGCTGCCTCGCGCGGTGAAGCACGGCCACGACCTGGACGCACGCGCCGACATGCTGATGAGCTCGATGATGGGCGCCATCGCGTTCCAGAAGGACCTGGGCGCCGTGCATTCGTGCGCCCATGCGCTGTCGACGGTGGCGGATCTCCATCACGGACTCGCCAACGGCATCATGATCGATCATGTCATGCGCTTCAACCTGCCGGCCGCGACCGCCAAGTTGGCCGAACTCGCGCACGCCGCCCAGGTTCCCGGCAGCGAGGACGGAACAGAAGAAGCGCGCGCAGTCGCCTTCATTGCGTGGCTGACCACGCTCAAGGCCTCGCTGGCCATTCCGGCGAGGCTCTCCGATTACCGCGGCGCGCGAATGGTCACGAGGGCCGATTTTCCGCGACTGGTGGAGATCGCCACGGCGGATACCTGTCATCAGACCAATCCGCGCAAGTGTACGGCGACGGACTTCGCACAACTCTTTGTCTCCGCTTTCTAGGCGACCTGCCCGCCATGCTCAAAGTCGGCATTTCTGCGTCGTTCATGCACGGCGACCAGCCCCGGTCGCTGTTCCAGGGCATGACGCTGCAATACATCGAACAGAACGTGGCCCACTGGCTGATGCAGCGGGACGTTCTAGCGCTCATGGTGCCCTCGCCGGACGGCGCAACGCGCCGTACGGGAAGCGGCGTCACGGTGGACGACTATGCGAGGGAACTCGATGCGCTCGTGCTGATGGGCGGCTCGGACGTGTGCCCCGAGACCTACGGAGAGGTCGCACTCAATCCCGCATGGAACGGGGACCGGATCCGCGATGTCTACGAAATCGCGTTATTGCGCGCGTTCCTGGCATTGGGCAAGCCGGTGCTCGGGCTTTGCCGGGGCGCCCAGGTCATCAACGTCGCGATGGGTGGCACGCTGTACCAGGACATCCCGACCCAGCGCCTGGATGCCCTGCGGCACAGGATGCAATCGATCTATGCGGCCAATTGCCACGCGACATCCATCGTGCCGGGCTCGGGGCTGGCCAAGCTCTATCCGCAGACGACGCTGGTCAAAACCAATTCCGTGCATCATCAGGCAGTGAAGGAACTGGGTCGCGATCTCGTATGCGAAGCCTGGTCCGAGCCCGACCGCATCGTCGAGGCCGTTCGCTGGAAGGGGCCGTCCTACCTCGTTGGCGTACAGTGGCACCCTGAGTTCCATCCGCCCGGCGATGCGTCGTACATCGACGACACGCCGCTGCTCGACGACTTCCTGGCCGCCGCCACGCAACACAAATCGGCGGCCTACGCGCTCTAGGACCCCGTTCATGAAGATCTCCAACCCCGCCACCGGCGTGGTCATCGCTGAAGTCGCCGCCGACACGCTGAAGACGGTGCGCGCCAAGTACGAACTGGCGCGTGCGGCGCAACCGAAGTGGGCGGCCGTTCCGATCAGGAAGCGCCTCGGCATCCTCGCCAAGTTCCGCGAGTTGTTGGTCGCACGGCAGGACCTGCTGGCCAGGACGCTCACCGCCGAGGTGGGCAAGCCGATCCGCCAGTCGCGCAACGAATTGAACGGTCTCGCTGGCCGTATCGACTTTTTCCTGGCCGAAACCGAGCGCGCGCTGCGCGACGAGAAGGTCTATGCCGATGCCAAGGGCAAGCTCGAGGAGCGCATCGGCCACGTTCCACTCGGCGTCATCGCCAACATCTCGGCATGGAACTATCCGTACTTCGTCGGTGGCAACGTGTTCGTGCCGGCGCTCGGTGCCGGCAACGCGGTGCTGTACAAACCTTCCGAGTTTGCGACGCTCAGTGGCCAGCACATCGCCGACCTGCTGCATGAAGCCGGCGTGCCGCGCGATGTGTTTGTCGCGGTCATCGGCGACGGCAAGACCGGCGCCGCCCTGCTGCGGCAACCCGTCGATGGCGTGTTCTTCACGGGGTCGTACCGAACGGGGGCGGCAATCGCCGCCAGCGCGGGCCGCCGGATGATCAAGACGCAGCTGGAACTGGGCGGCAAGGATCCCATCTACGTCTGCGAGGACGTGGACGTGAAAGCGGCAGCCGCTGGCCTGGCCGACGGCGCGTTCTACAACACCGGACAATCGTGCTGTTCCGTGGAGCGCATCTACATCCACGAGAAAATCTACGACGCATTCGTCGCCGCGTTCGTGGCCGAGGTGAAGAACCTCAAGATCGGCGACCCGCAGGACGAGGCGACCTACATCGGAGCCATCACGCGCAAGCCGCAGCTGGCCGTCCTCAAGGCGCAGGTGGCGGACGCGAAGAGAAAGGGCGCCAAGCTGTTGCTGGGCGGCCACGCACTGAAAGGCAAGGGCAACTGGTACGCGCCGACTGTGCTCGCCGACACCGACCACTCGATGCTGGTGATGCGCGACGAGTCCTTCGGCCCGATCATCGGCCTGCAGGCGGTGGCCGATGATGAGGCCGCGATCGACCTCATGAACGACACCGAGTACGGCCTCACCGCGGGTGTCTATACGGCGAGCGAAAAGCGCGCGAAGAAAATCCTTGGCCGGGTCGCCGCCGGGAGTGTTTACTGGAACTGCTGCGACCGTGTGAGTCCGCGGCTGCCATGGTCAGGCGTCAAGCATTCGGGAATCGGCCTGACGCTGTCGACCTACGGCATCCAGACATTCACGCGACCCAAGGCCTGGCACTTGCGGGGCGCGTAGCGACGACGACCGCCTTTTCTATCCGATCTGCCACTGCGCGGCGCGCAGCGTGTTGGCGAGCAGCGTCGCAATCGTCATCGGGCCGACGCCGCCCGGCACCGGCGTGATCCAGGCGGCGCGCTCCCTTGCCGCCTTGAAATCGACGTCGCCGCACAGCTTGCCGTCGTCCAGCCGGTTGATGCCGACGTCGAGCACGATCGCACCCAACTTGATCCAGTCGCCGGGAACAAAATTGGCTTTACCTACGCCGGCGACGACGACGTCGCCCTGGCGCACGATGCCCGGCAGGTCGCGCGTGGCCGAATGGCAGATCGTCACGGTGCAGCGCGCCATCAGCAGTTCCAGCGCCATGGGGCGGCCGACGATGTTCGACTGGCCGATGACGACCGCGTGCTTGCCCACCAGGTCCTCCCCGGTTTCCTGCAGCAGACGCATGCAGCCATAGGGCGTGCAGGGCCGCAGCGTCGGCATCTTCAGCACCAGGCGGCCCACGTTGTAGGGATGGAAGCCGTCGACGTCCTTCTTCGGATCGATGCGTTCGATCACGAGCTCCGGATTGATCTGCTTCGGCAGCGGCAGCTGCACCAGGATGCCGTTTACCGCGGGATCGGCATTGAGCCGGTCCACCAGCGCCAGCAACTCGGTTTCGGAGGTCGTTGCCGGCAGGTCATGCGCGAAGGAACGCATGCCCACGGTCTCCGTCGTCCTGCGCTTGTTGCGGACGTAGACCTGCGACGCCGCGCTGTCGCCGACCAGCACCACCGCCAGGCCCGGAGCGGAATGCCCGGCCGCAACGTGCGCGGCCACGTCCCGCCGGACCTGCTCGGTGACGCGCTGTGCGACGGCCTTGCCGTCAATGATCTGGGCGCTCATGGATCTCGCGTTTCGGAACCGGAAGGTGTCATTTTCGCATGGCCGGCGACGGCTCCGGATCGCCGATGTTGCCAACGCTCGCTATTCGACGGCAACCTCGGGCCATCCCCTTTGTCGCGCGTGCGCCGCAAGCACCGGGTCGGCATTGACGGCCACAGGATGGGTCACCCGGGAAAGGAGCGGCAAGTCATTTTGCGAATCGCTGTAGAACCAGCTTTCGCGAAAATCCGAAAGTTGCTGGTTGCGTTCGGCCAGCCAAGCGTCCAGGCGTTTCACCTTGCCTTCGCGCAGGTTGGGCGTGCCGGCCACGCGCCCGGTATAGCGTCCCTGCACCATTTCGGCCTCGGTGGCGATCAGGTGCTCGAATCCCAGTTCGAGCGCGATGGGCGCGGTGAGGAAGCGGCTGGTGGCCGTGGTGAGGATCAGGAGATGCCCCAGGTCGCGGTGTCTTGTGACCAGCGCGCGCGCGGCCGGCGAAATGGCCGGCAGGATGCGCTCGCCCATGTAGATGCGATGCAGTCCCGCGAGCTCAGCCGCGGTGAACGGCACCAGCGTCGAGAGGTAGAACTCGGTGAATTCATGCGCGCCCGCCTCGCCTCGGCGGTAGCGCTCCGCCAGGGCAAGGTTCGCGGACTCGAATGTCATGCGATCAATCCTACCGCGGTCCAGCAGGAAATCCACCCACAGCTCGTCGCTGTCGAGCGAAAGCAGCGTGTGGTCGAGGTCGAACAACGCCAGCGTGTCGTGCGTCATTGCCGACAAGCGCCGGTCCTGAAGGAAAAGCGGCATAGAATCCAGCGCATGATCGGGCATCCTACAACAAGCGCACTGCTTCACCGGCTCACCCGCGAACTTTCGCCGCCGCAACAATCATTGTGCCCCTTGCGGATGAACGGCAACTGCGCTGGCTGGCTCGACGATCGGCGCGCGGCGCGGCTCGCCGCCTTCCCCGACATATTTTCGGTGAGCGACGACGGCCTGTCCTTTCACCCAGGACTGCATGACGAGCCGTCCCGCACCGCGGCGATGGCCCAGGTCGCCGTGACGCTCGCCGCCGAGGGTGCGCTGACTCCCTGGCGCAATGAACTCTATGCGGTGGCGCCCGCCTTCGGCGCGGCGCCATGGTTCCGCCTGGAACGCGCGGCCGCGCGGTATTTCGGCGTGCACACCTGGGCGGCCCACATCAACGGGGTCGTCCACGGCGCTCCGGAGACACTGATGTGGTTCGCTCGGCGCAGCAAGCACAAGGCAATCGATCCGGGGATGCTCGACAACCTCGTTGGCGGCGGCATCGCCGCCGGTGCCACGCTGGTCGCCACGATGGCCAAGGAAGCGTGGGAAGAAGCCGGTATTGCAGCCGAGCTGGCGGCGTGCGCCGTACCCGCCGGCGCCATCCACCTCTGGCGGGAGCAGCCCGACGGGCTCCAGTCCGAGACGATTTTCGTGAGCGATTTGTGGCTGCCGGAGGAATTCGTTCCGGCGAATCAAGACGGCGAATCCGTGGCGCATCGCCTCCTGCCGATCGGCGATGCAGCGCAGCTGATTGCCGCGACCGATGGCCCGGACACCGTCACGGCCGACGCGAGCCTGGTCGTGCTCGATTTCCTGCTGCGCCAGCATGCGCTCGATCCGGCGGACTCCTCGCATGCGGGCCTGGCCGCGCTGCGCAATCCTCAGGCGGCGCGCCGCGCGTGAGCGGGTCCGACATGCTTGAGGCCCATTTCCGCAATGGTGTCGCGCACCGCATTGACCGCGTGCCGCATTTCGTCGGGGCCGATCGCGCCGATGCAGCCCACCCGGAACGTCTCAAGCTGCGTGAGTTTCCCCGGGTACAGGATGAAGCCCTTGTCGCGCACGCGGTCGTAGAACTCCTTGAACGCGTAGCGGGAATCCGCTGGTGCGTGAAAGGTCACGATGATCGGCGCCTGGATTTCCGGATCGAGGAACGATTCGAAGCCCAGTTCGCGCATCCCGCGCAGTAACGCGTCACAATTGGCGGTGTAGCGCGCCAGCCGCGCCGGCTGCCCGCCTTCGCCGATGTATTGGTCGAGCGCGGCATTCAGCGCGACGACGATGTGCGTCGGCGGGGTGAAGCGCCACTGCGTCGTCTTTTCCATGTACGCCCACTGGTCGGCCAGGTCCAGCGCGAGCGACGTGGAATTGCCGACGCAGCGTTCGAGCAGGCCTTTCCGGACCAGCACGAAGCCCATCCCGGGCGGCCCTTCAACGCATTTGCCCGACGCCGCAATCAGCGCGTCGAAGCGCACGGTCCTCGCATCGATGGGCAGCGCCCCGAACGAACTCATGGCATCGACGATCAGCCCCTTGCCCCGGCGCGCGGCGACTTCCGCGATAGCCGCGAGCGGATTGCGGATGCCCGTGGACGTTTCGCAATGGATGAGGCCGACATGGGTGATCGACGGATCCTTGTCCAGCAACCGATCGACGTCATCGGCCGTGCATGGCACGTCGTCGGCGGTCTCGAAGGTCGTCACCTCGCGACCCATCATTTCCGTCAGTTTTGCAAAGCGCCTGCCGTAGGCACCGTTGATCAGCACCAGCACGTGACCGGTGCGCGGCACCAGCGTATTGACCGCAGCCTCGATCGCGAAGGTCCCGCTGCCCTGCATAGGCACGCAGGTGTGCGTGTCGCGCGCGTGGACGATGTCGGCCAGCTTGGTCCGTACCTGCGCCGTCACGGCGTTGAATTCCGCATCCCACGATCCCCAGTCGCGCAGCATCGCCATCTTGGTAGGCAGCGATGTGGTCAGCGGGCCGGGAGTCAGCAGAATCGGATCGCGGGAATGGAGGCTCATGGGTGGTGTCCTTCAGGTTGTTGGCCGGGGCACGCGGAGATCACAGCTGCACCGGCCTGCGCCACGCCTGCGTCCGGGCGACGATATACCGGGTCAATATCGCATAGACGAGGCAGACCGTGGCCGAGGTAATCACGATCAGCGTCGCCATCGCAGCAGCGGGCCCGACCTCGCCGAATTCGTCGAGGCGCAGGATGGCAATTGATGCGAGGCGGGTATCCGGCGTGTACAGGAAGACAACGGCCGAGATCGTGACCATCGCATTGACGAACATGTAGCGGCCGATGTCCAGTATCGCGGGCAGGCACACGGGAACGGTCACGCGGAAGAACGTCTTGTAGAACGGCACCTTGAGCGACGCCGAAACCGCCTCGAACTCGTTGTCGAGCGCCTTCAATGCCGTCACGGCCGTGAGATGGCTCGACGTGTAGTAATGGACGACCGTCGACAGCACCAGGATGCCGAGCGTGCCGTACATCCCGTTGAGCGGATTGTCCGGATTGTTGAAGAAGAGGATGTAACCCAGGCCGAGCACCATGCCCGGCACGCCCATGGGCACCGCGGCCAGCAGCCGCACCACGGACTTGAGCAATGGCGCGCCCCGCGTCTTTTCCAGCAGGTAGGCACAGGCGAAGATGAAGGTCGTGCCGCCCATCGCCACGATCAGCGCGAGCTTCAGGCTTCCGAAGTAGGCGTTGAGCGCATCGCCTTCCACCAGTCCGAACAGGTAGTGGCGCAGGCTCAACGTCATGTTGTAGGGCCAGAACGTGACGAACGACGTGTACACGGCCATGCCCAGCACCGAGAGGATCAGCAGCGCGACGACCAGGCAAAACAGGAACATCGCACGGTCAAACCAAGGCGACGGCTTGGGCGCATAGGGAACGGCACGCGACGAAAACTGCGCTTGCTGGCGGCCCTGCATGATCCAGTCCACGATGAACGCGACCAGCACCGGG
Organism: uncultured beta proteobacterium; assembly: GCA_963819965.1. Lineage (GTDB taxonomy): Bacteria > Pseudomonadota > Gammaproteobacteria > Burkholderiales > Casimicrobiaceae > VBCG01. The sequence continues at coordinate 615,012 of CAWFYA010000002.1, read as the reverse complement.
AACAACAGCACCAGTCCGACGACGGCGCCCTTGTTGAAGTTCTGCTGGCCGATGACCTGCTTGTAGATGTCCACCGCCAGCACGTTGAAATTGCCGCCGATCACCTTGGGGATGCCGAAGTCGCTGACCGTGTAGGAGAACACGACCATCGTGGCGCTGACCAATCCAAAGCGCGCACCCGGCAGCGTGATCGTGAAGAATTTGCGCCACGTCGATGTGCGCAGCGATTCCGCTGCCTCGTACAGCCTGCCGTCGGCCAGCAGCAGCGACGTCAGCACGATCATCAGCGCGTGCGGAAACGTGGCATAGATCGCGGAGACGATGATGCCGATGGGGCCATAGATCGTCGCGCCCCCCAGGATCCACTTGAGCAGGCCCTGGTTGCCGAACCACTGGATGAACGAAATGGCGGCGAGCAGCGACGGCGCCAGGATCGGCGTCAGCGCGATCACCCGGAACAAGGCCCTGCCGGGCATGCGCGAGCGGGTGAGCGCATAGGCATAGGCAAACGACAATGGCACGGTGATGAGCGTGACCGTCAACGCGACCCACAGCGAATTCCAGATCGAGCTGCGCAGCGCAGGCGTCGAGAAATAGTCCTCGAACTGACTGAAGCCGACATAGTGGCCAGCATTGTCCTGCACGCTGCGCAGGAGCATCGTGGCCACGGGCGCCAGCAGGAACAACACCAGCAGCAGGCAGCACAGGAGCAGCAGACCCTGTGCCAGCCGGTCCTGCCAATGCACGCGCGTCCGCACCGATCGCCCGGTCACCGGCCCCGAAAGCGCGACGGCGGGTGCGCCCAACGTTCGCTCAGCCCAGGACGCGCAGCGCGTCCGGGCGCAGGCGCAACGTCACCGCCTGTCCGGCGGCCATGCGGCCCGCATCGACGTCGTGACGCGGGACATTGGCGACCAGCGCCGGCGCGCCCGCCGCATCGAGGGTGACCCCGACCATGCAGAACGCCCCGAGGAACTCGACTTTGGCGATATGCGCCTCGAGCGTGTTGATCGCCCCGTCGTGGTTGCTGCCGACGGCGCCGTGCTCGTGACCGTTGACGTGCAACGGCTGAAGCGCGATCTCCTCGGGACGCAGGTAGAGCTTGACGGTCGTGCCGGCGGCAACTTCCTGTCCAGCCACCGCGAGGGATATCGTACCTACGCGAAATTGCCCGCGGCCCTCTGCCACGGCCGGCAGCACGTTGATCTTGCCCACGAAGTCGGCAACGAACGGCGTGGCGGGCGCCTCGTAGACTTCGCGCGGCGTTCCGACCTGCTCGATCTGGCCGGCATTCATCACGACGATGCGATCGGCCATCGACAGCGCCTCCTCTTGATCGTGGGTGACCATGATCGTGGTCACGCCCAGCCGCTGCTGCAGCGCGCGAATCTCGCCGCGCAGGCGAACCCGTTCGATGGCATCCAGTGCCGACAGCGGCTCGTCGAGAAGCAGTAGTCCCGGTGAAGTCGCCAGCGCACGCGCCAACGCAATGCGCTGCTGCTGTCCACCGGAAAGCTGCCCAGGATATTTTGGCCCGGCATCGGACAGTCCTACCAGTTTCAGCAGCTCGGCGACGCGCGCGGCGATCGCACCGCGCGCCTGGCGCCGGTTGACGAGGCCGTAGGCCACGTTGGCGTTGATCGTGAGATTGGGAAAAAGGGCGTACGACTGGAAGACGATGCCATAGTCACGGCGAATCGCCGGCAGGCGCGAGATGTCCTTGCCGCCCTGCTCTATCGTGCCCCTGTCCTGCGTTTCCAGCCCCGCGATGATCCGCAGCAGCGTGGTCTTGCCGCAGCCCGACGGCCCCAGGAAGACCATCAATTCTCCGCGCGTCGCGTCGAGCGCGATGTCCTTCAACGCCTCGAATTTGCCAAAGGTCTTGCGAATGCCGGCGATGCGCAGGAAGCTGTTATCGGTCACGCGGCGCAACGTCCCCGGAAAAAATGCGCCCCGCGGGATGCGGGGCGCGCTGATGCGATCCTGCTATTTCTTGGCGGACTTGACGTCGTAGCGCTTCGTCCATTCGGCCAGGATCTTGTCGCGATTGTTGGCCGCCCAGGCGAAGTCGTTCTTCACCAGGCGCGACTCGTAGTCAGCGGGAATGTTGGGCAGCGGTTGCGCGACGCCGGGCAGCGCGACGATGGCGTAGTTCTTGGCGTACAGTTCCATCGCCGCCTTGCTCGACGCGAAGTCGGCAAGCTTCTTGGCCGCGTCCAGGTTCTTGGTGTTCTTCATGATGCCAAATGCCTCCATGTCCCAGCCGAGGCCCTCTTTCGGGAAGATCAGGTCGATGGGACCACCCTTCGCCTTGATCGTGTTGGCGCGGTACTCGAACGAAATGCCGATCGGAAATTCGCCGTTGCCGGCCATCACGCAGGGCTTGCTGCCGGAGTGGACGTACTGCGCGATGTTCTCGTGCAGCGCGTCCATGAATTTCCAGCCGGCCTGTTCACCGAAAATCTGCAGCCAGGACGTCACGTCCAGGTAACCCGTGCCCGACGAGGCCGGATTGGGCATGACGATCTTGCCCTTGTAGATCGGCTTGGTCAGGTCTTGCCAAGTCTCCGGCTTGGGCAATCCCATCTTCGCCGCCTCGACCGTGTTGAAGCAGACGGTCGCACCCCATACGTCCATCCCCGTCCAGTAGGGCGGATTCTTTGCGTCGCGATACCCGGACTTGATGGCCGCGAGGCCGCTCGGCGCGTACGGCTGCAACATGCCGTCCGTCTCGAAGCGCACGAGGCTGGTCGCTGCCAGGCCCCAGATGAAGTCAGCCTGCGGATTGGCCTTTTCCGCCAGGAGTCGCGCCGTGATGACGCCGGTCGAGTCCTGGACCCACTTGATCTCGATGTCCGGGTGAACCTTGTTGAAGGCTTCCGCATAGGGCTTGATTTGGTCGGCTTCTAGCGCGGTGTACACGAGGAGCGACGTTTTTTGCGCGAACGCCGCGCCACTCATGGCCACGGCGACGAGCGCCGTGGCAAAGGCGGCCGACAGCGAACCCAGGACTCGGTATTTGGTCATTGCAATACTCCTGTTCGGAACGGACGGAAAAGGTCTGACGATGGAAAAGACAGCCCGCGCCGCAAGCAAAGGGCAGCGCGGCGCGCGGTGCATGCGGCTACTTCAACAACTATTTCCGGGCACTCCGGAAGTCGACGGTCGATGCTACGCGAGCGACTCAGCATGGGCAATGGCTGCATGGTCGTAGGGTGTCGCAATCGGCAGCCCCGGGAACGACGAGCCGCCGATTCTGCGGGCGATGGATTACAGATTGTTGACAATCTACATAGTCCGAAGTCTAATTGCAAGATGCATAAGACTCCTCCGCAACGGTCCGCGACCCCACGGTCCGGCGCAGCCGCGAGACCGATGCCCGCCACAGGTTTGCCGCGGACCGCTGCCGCTCGCGCCTCCCCCATGGGCCGGACCATCGCCCTGGTGCAGTCCAACTCCCTCCCCACGCTGGTACAGCGCGAGCTCGAGCGCATGATCATCGCCGGCGACCTCGCGGCCGGTTCCAAGCTGAACGAGGGGGCGATCGCGGAGATGCTTGGGGTGTCCCGGGGCCCGGTGCGGGAAGCGTTTCGCGCGCTGGAAGAGTCCGGCCTCGTTCGCCTGGAAAAAAATCGCGGCGTGTACGTGCGCCAGCTGAGCCTTGAAGAAGCCGACGAGATCTACGAAATTCGCGCCGTGCTGGACGGCCTGATCGGGCGCCTCGCCGCGCACAACATCACGTCGACGTTGCTGGCGAGACTCAAGGACATCGTCAAGCGCATGCATATCGCGGGAGTTGCGCGCAAGCCCGACGCCTACTTCCCGCTCAATCTCGAATTCCACGAGCTGCTGGCCCAGGCCGCCGGAAATCGCGCGCTGCTCGCCAATTACCGGCGGGTGGTGAACGAACTCAACCTGTACCGGCGGGAGACGCTGGCGCGCAACGCCGACAATATTCCCATCTCGACGCGGGACCACGAGGCCATCGTGAATGCGGTCGCCGACGGCAATGCGGCACTCGCCGAGCGCCTCCTGTTCAACCACGTCCTTGCCAGCCGTGAACGGCTGCACCGGGCGTTGCAGGCGCCGCCGCCGTCGTCCCGTCCCGCGCGGAGCGCCGAATGACCGCGCGCCGCACGCCGCCGGGAGTTGACTAGCGCCCATGAACGCCGCGTCAGCCCAGCGTTCGCCCGTCGTCGTTAACGGTGTTCCCTATCGTTGGCCGAACAAGCCGGTGGTGGTCGTCTGCATCGATGGCGGCGATCCCGCCTACCTGCGCCAGTTCCTTGCGGACGGCGCCATCCCCAACATCGCCTCCTTCATGCGCCAGGGATTCAGCGTGATCGCCGACGGCACGGTGCCGAGCTTCACCTGTCCCAACAACATGTCGATCATCACCGGCACGCCCGCGTCAAGGCACGGCATCTCGGGCAACTTCTATCTGGATACCGGCACGGGCAAAGCGGTCGTGATGACCGGTCCCGAGCTGCTGCGCGGTGACACCATCCTGTCCCGGTTTGCCAAGGCCGGCGCCAGGGTCGTCTCAATCACCGCCAAGGACAAGCTGCGCAAGCAGCTGGGCAAGGACCTCGACGTGTCCTGCGGCAACATCAGTTTTTCCTCCGAATTCGCGAGCCGCTGCACGCTGGCCGAGAACGGCATCGAGAACGTGCTCGAGCTCGTCGGCGCGCCGCAGCCCGGCATGTATTCGATGGAGCTCTCGCTGTTCGTGCTCGACGCGGGCATCAGGTTGCTCGAACGCGACCGTCCCGACCTCATGTATCTTTCGCTCACCGATTTCGTCCAGCACAAATATGCGCCGGACGAGAGCGAGGCCCGGCGCTTCTATCAGGAACTCGATCATCGCTTCGGCCGGCTCGCCGAACTCGGCGCGATCGTCGCGCTGACCGCCGACCACGGCATGAACGACAAGTCGGACGCCGCAGGCAAGCCCAACGTGATCTGGCTGCAGGATGTCCTGGATGCGCAGTTCGGCAAGGGCGACACCACCGTCATCTGCCCGATCACCGACGCGTTCGTCGCCCATCACGGCGCGCTGGGTGGATTCGTGCGCGTGTGGTGCACCGGCAAGGCCACGCCAAGGCAGGTCATCGCCGCCATCCGCGGCATCGACGGACTCGAGTCGGTCTACGACAGGGAGACGGCGTGCCGCCTCCTCGACCTGCCGGCGGATCGCGAAGCCGACGTCGTGGTCATCTCCACGGCGGGCGTGTGCGTCGGCGGCTCGCAGGCGAACCACGACCTCTCGGGACTCGAGGGACACCGGCTGCGCACGCACGGCGGAGTGGCCGAAGCCAAGGTACCGTTCATCCTCAACGTGCCCTTGTCGGACGACTACAAGCTCAAGGCGGGAGCGACCACGCTCAAGAGCTACCAGATCTTCGATTTCGCGATCAACGGACCAGCGCCGTGAACGCCGTGGCCGAAATACGCCGTGAACCCCTGCGAATCGCGGGTGAGCGGGTGTTTCGCGACCGAGTCATCGAGGTCCGCTATCCGTATACCGGCGAAGTCATCGCTACCGTACCCAAGGCTTCCGTGGAGGATGTGCGCCGCGCCTTTCGCATTGCCAAGGCGTACAAGCCCAAGCTTACCCGGCACGAGCGGTACCGGATTCTCATGCGCGCCGGAGAGATCATCGCCGCGCGCAAAAGTGAGATCGCGCGGCAGATCACGCTGGAATCCGGCCTGTGCCTCAAGGATTCCAGTTACGAAGTCGGACGCGCGTCGGACGTCCTCCTGTTCGCCGCCAACCAGGCACTGCTGGACGATGGCCAGATCTTCTCCTGCGACTTGACGCCCCATGGCAAGTCGCGCCGTGTCTATACGCTGCGCGAGCCGCTGCTGGGCGTCATATCGGCGATCACGCCATTCAACCATCCGCTGAACCAGGTCATCCACAAGGTGGCCCCGTCGATTGCCAGCAACAACCGGATGGTGTTGAAGCCGACCGAGAAGACGCCGCTGGCCGCGTTGCTGCTGGCCGACGTTCTGTACGAGGCCGGCCTGCCCCCCGAGATGCTCTCCGTGATTACCGGCGATCCGCGCGAAATCGCTGACGAGTTCCTCACCCATCCGGACGTCGATCTCGTCACCTTCACCGGCGGCGTCCCGATAGGCAAGTACATCGCGGCGAAGGCGGTCTACAAGCGGCAGGTCCTGGAGCTGGGCGGCAACGATCCGATCATCGTGATGGACGACGCCGATGTCGCGAAAGCGGCCGAGTTGGCCGCCAACGGCTCCTACAAGAATTCCGGACAGCGCTGCACGGCGGTCAAGCGCATCCTGGTGCACGAAAGGATCGCCGGCGCATTCACCGACGCGCTGCTGGCACGAACTCGCGCGTGGACCTACGGCGATCCGCTCGATCCCGGCGTCGACATGGGGACCGTCATCGACGCAGCCGCCGCAGCGCACTTCCAGAAGACCGTCGATGCTGCCATCGGACAAGGCGCGCGCCTGCGCTTTGGCAACGTGTGCGAGGGCGCGCTGTATTCGCCGACGCTCATCGACCAGGTGCAGCCCGAGATGGACGTGGTGAAACACGAGACCTTCGGCCCGGTATCGCCGGTGATGACGTTCCGGGATGTCGACGATGCGATCCGCATCGTGAACTCGACCGCCTACGGCCTGTCGTCGGGCGTGTGCACGAACCGCCTGGACGACATCATGCGCTTCGTTAAGGAACTCGAAGTGGGCAGCGTCAATGTGTGGGAGGTGCCCGGTTATCGGCTGGAAGTCACGCCCTTCGGCGGCATCAAGGATTCCGGCCTCGGCTACAAGGAAGGCGTGCAGGAGGCGATGAAGAGCTTCACCAACATCAAGACGTACTCGTTGCCATGGTGAACATCGGCGTCTTGTGCAGTACGTCGCGGCGATGCAGTGTGACATTTGCGTCGGGCCAGCGAACGCCATTCGTCCATCCGAAGGCGCCAACGCTGGTTCATTGCGCGCATACCGAGTAAATTGTCAAGGCTGATGCAGACTTTACTTAACCTGCTTGCTGGCGTTTCGCTTCTTGTTTGGGGTACGCATATCGTGCGTACCGGCATCCTGCGCCTGTACGGCGCCGACCTGCGCCGCGTGCTGCGCAAGAACATCAGCCAGCGCTTCACGGCATTTGTCGCCGGACTGGGCGTCACCGGCCTGATCCAGAGCAGCTCTGCGACCGCGCTGATCGTGGCCGCCTTCGCCGGCCAGGGCCTCATCGGCACGGCACCCGCCTTGGCGGTGATGCTGGGCGCCGACGTTGGCACCGCACTGATCACGCTGGTTCTGTCGTTCGATCTGTCCTGGTTGGCGCCCCTTCTCATTTTCGTCGGCATCACGCTATTCCTGTCGCGGCAAGCGACCCAAGAAGGACGCTTCGGGCGCATCCTGATCGGGCTCGGTCTCATCATGTTCGCGCTGCAATGGATCGCCGTGGCCGCCAAGCCCTTCGTGCAGGCGGCAGGCGTCAAGGTCATCTTTGCGTCGATGACTGGCGACGTGATGCTCGACATGCTTGTCGCCGCCCTGTTCACGGTGCTGTGCTTTTCGAGCCTGGCCGTCGTGCTGCTGGTGGCAACGCTCGCGTCGCTGCACGTGATCGCGCTTCCCGTCGCACTGGGCCTGGTCCTCGGCGCGAACCTGGGCAGCGGCCTGCTCGGCATGTTTTCCACGCTGCGTTCGGCGCCCGAGGCGCGGCGCGTCACGCTTGGCAATTTCCTGTTCAAGCTGATCGGCTGCGTGATCGCCATTCCCCTGGTCCCCCACCTCGAGGCGTGGATCGCGTCCCTCGATCTGGACGCTGCCCGCGAGGTCGTGTTGTTCCATCTGGCCTTCAACGCCATGCTCGCGTTGCTGTTCATCTTCTGGACCGAACGCATTGCCAAGGTGGCGGAGCGTCTGCTCCCCGCCAAACCCGCCGCGGATAGCCCTGCCACGCCGCGCCATCTCGATCCTTCGGCGCTGACTACGCCGACGCTGGCGATCGCCAACGCGGCGCGCGAGGCGATGCGCATCGGCGACATCGTCGAGGACATGCTGAACGGCATGCTGACGGTGCTGAAGAGCAACGACCGCGCGCTGGCGGCAACGCTCCGGCAAAAGGACGACATCGTCGACGAGCTCTATACCGCAGTGAAGCTCTACCTCACCCAGATCTCGCGGGAAGCGCTGGACGAGAAGGAGGGCCGGCGCTGGGCGGATATCGTTTCGTTCACGATCAACCTGGAACAGGTTGGCGACATCATCGAGCGCGTGCTGATCGACTTGGAAGAGAAGAAGATCGACAAGCACCGCAGCTTCTCCGACGCCGGCATGGCCGAAATCTGCGACCTGCATGCGCGGCTCGTGGCCAACCTGCGCCTCGGCATGAGCGTGTTTCTGAACGGGGACCTGAAGAGCGCCCAGGAGCTGCTCGCACAAAAGGTGCTGTTCCGCGACCTCGAGCGCGCGTATGCCGACTCCCACCTCACGCGGCTGGCCGGCAACACCGTGGAGAGCATCGAGACATCGTCCCTGCACCTCGACCTCATATCCGACCTCAAGCGAATCAACTCGCACATCTGCTCGATCGCCTACCCGATCCTGGAGGAAGCCGGCGTGCTGGCGCGCACGCGGCTGAAGGAAGTTGCCACACTCATCGATGCGCCCGACGACGATCCGGTCGTGACCAAAGGATCGGCCAAGACCACCTGGGACAAGCGCAGGCCGCGCACCGCCTGAGGCGTTCACCGCCTATGCCTTCGCCGCATTCACCTCGCTGACGCCCATCTCGTAAGTTTCCACCTCATTTTCCCCTTCCCTTTCCACTTCAGCTTCCATGTCCATTTCCGATATCTGCCTGCTGTTTGCCCGCAAGGGCGGCCGAGCCTACGATGGCGAACCGGTGACCCAGCTTGAGCACGCGCTGCAAACGGCCACCCGCGCGGAGCAAGACGGCGCCCGCCCGGCCCTGGTCACGGCCGCCCTCCTCCACGACCTCGGGCACCTGCTCAACGACCAGGGAGAATCGCCGACATTGCGTGGCATCGACGACGTGCATCAGTTTGCGGCGCTGCCTTTCCTCCGATCGCTGTTCCCGGACGAGGTTCTGAAGCCGGTTTCGCTGCACGTCGACGCGAAGCGCTACCTGTGCACCACCCGGCCCGCCTATTTCGAATCGCTGTCCGCGGACTCCAAGCGCAGCCTCGCGCTGCAAGGAGGCATTTTCTCGAGCGAAGAGGCGACCGCATTCATTGCCCAGCCGTTTGCCGGGGACGCCGTGCGGGTGCGGCTGTGGGATGACCTGGCCAAGGTCGAGGGCTTGGCAACGCCCCCGCTTGCCCATTTCGTGGTGGCAATGGAAGCTGCACAACTTCGTGCGTCCGCACTCTCCTGACACGCCGGTGCCGTAGCACCGCAGCACGCGACCCGCAGCGGGCACGACTCTGCATGGAACTCACTCTCGGCGTCACTCTGGCGGTTCTCGGCGCTGGTCTCCTCCACGCCGGCTGGAACGCGCTGCTCAAGTCCGCGGGCGGCGGCGACGCCCTGCTGGACACCGCGATGATCGTTGCGGGTTCCACCGTGTGTTCGCTGGTCGTGTTGCCGTTCGTGCCGTTGCCGGACCACGCTTCATGGACGTTCGTTGCCGCTTCCATGGTCATTCACTTTGGCTACTACCTGACGATGGCGCAGGCCTATCGCACCGGCGACCTGTCCTTTGCCTACCCGCTCATGCGCGGCAGTGCGCCGTTGCTCGTCACCGTGCTGGGCGCGATATTTCTGCGCGAACTTCCGCAAATGCATGTGATTGCCGGCATTGCGCTGATCTGCGCCGGGATCATCGGCATAGCCTTCGCGCGCCGCGAACGACATCCGCCTGCCGCCGCCTACTGGGCATTCGCCAATGCGGGAATCATCGCCGTCTACACGCTGATCGACGGCGCAGGCGCGCGCGCGTCCGGCAACGCCTTGAGCTATGTCGTCTGGCTCACGTTCCTCGAAGGCCTCTTCTTTCTGGCGTGGATTCGCCTGCGTCGCGGCGCACCTGCGGTCGGCTACCTGCGGAAGCAGTGGCGACGCGGTCTCCTTGGAGGCTTCTGCAGTGTGGCGGCGTACGCCGTCGTGCTCTGGGCGATGACTCGCGCGCCGGTGGCGGCCGTATCGGCACTGCGCGAGACTTCGGTGATCTTTGCCGCGCTGATCGGCGCCCTGTGGCTCAAGGAGGGCTTCGGCCTCGCCCGCATTGCGGGCGCCGCGACCGTCGTGGTCGGCGTCGCGACGCTGAAGCTCTGAGCGGCAGATCCATATCGTCTGCTGACATCAACTGACTGGCCCCCCGTGTCCCCGATCCCGAAGCACGCGCGCGTCGTCATCGTCGGCGGTGGCATTGCCGGTGTCTCGACTGCCTATCACCTGGCCAAGATGGGCGTCACCGACGTCGTCCTGCTGGAACAGGGCAAGCTCACCTGTGGCACGACTTGGCACGCGGCGGGGCTGGTCGGACAGACGCGGGCGACGCGCAACGCCACCCGCATGAGCCAATACGGAATCGAGCTCTATTCCACGCTCGAGCGGGAAACCGGCCTGGCCACGGGCTGGAAGCAATGCGGCAGTCTCAACGTAGCCAGGACGCCGGACCGGATGCAACTCATCAAGCGGCAAATGGCACGCGCGAAGGGCTTCGGCATCGCCTTCGAGTACGTGACGCCGGCCGAAGCGGGCCAGATCGCGCCGATCCTGCGCACCGACGACCTGGCTGGCGCCGTCTGGATTCCCGGCGACGGCAAGGCCAATCCGACCGACCTCACGCAATCGCTGGCGAAGGGCGCGCGCCAGCGCGGCGCCAGGATCTTTGAAGGCGTCAAGGTCACTGGCGTGCGCGCAGTGGGCGGGCGAGTGGCCGGAGTTCGCTGGAAGAGCGCAAGCAACGAAAATGAGGACGAAGGCGAAACGTCGTGCGAAACACTCGTCAACTGCGGCGGCCAGTGGGCGCGAGAATTCGGCAGGCTGGCTGGCGTGAATGTCCCGCTCTATTCCGCAGAACACTTCTACATCGTCACCAAGGCCATTCCCGGCGTGACCCCGGCACTGCCCGTGATTCGCGATCCCGACGGCTTCATCTATTACAAGGAGGAAGTCGGCGGCCTGGTGATGGGTGGATTCGAGCCGGTCGCCAAACCCTGGAATCCACCGCGCATTCCGGATAATTTCGAATTCCAGTTGTTTCCCGAGGACTGGGATCAATTCCAGATCCTCATGGAAAACGCGATCCACCGCACACCGTGCCTCGAGACCGCCGAAATCAAGATGCTGCTGAACGGCCCGGAGAGCTTCACGGGCGACGGCAACTTCATCCTGGGCGAGGCACCCGAGGTCGCGGGCTATTTCGTCTGCGCGGGCTTCAATTCCGCCGGCATCGCCAATTCGGGTGGCGCGGGGCGGTTGATCGCGGAATGGATCATCGGCGGCGAAGCGCCACTCGACCTCTGGGACGTGGACATCCGGCGCTTCGCGCCTTTCCATGCCAATCGCAAGCACCTTGCCGATCGCACGGTGGAATCGCTCGGCCTGCATTACGCCATGCGCTGGCCGCGCGAGGAACTGCAGACGGTCCGCCCGTTGCGCCGCTCGCCGCTGTACGACCGCTTGTGCGCGAAGCGTGCGGTATTCGGCACCAAGCTCAATTGGGAGCGCGCCAATTACTTCCTGCCCGCGGGCGCCGAGCCCGCACCGTATACGTTCGCGACACCCGGCTGGCTTCCCTACGTGGTCGAGGAACAGCGCGCCTGTCGCGAAGACGTCGTGGTCTTCGACCAGACGTCCTTTGCCAAGTTCATGCTGAAGGGCCGCGATGCGTTGGCTGTGCTGCAACGACTGTGTGCCAACGACATCGACGTATCGATCGGGAAAATGGTGTACACCGCGATGCTCAACGAGCGCGGCGGCTTCGAAAGCGATCTCACGATCACGCGTCTCGCGCCCGATACGTTCTTCATCCTGACGGGTTCCGGCCAGGCAACGCGCGACGCCTCGTGGATGGAGCGGCATATCGCGCCCGATGAGTTCGCGGCACTCGTCGACGTGACCAGCGCGTATTCGGTGATATCGCTGATGGGCCCGAAGTCGGAAGCGCTGCTGGCGCAACTTTCGCCAGATGATCTTTCGAAATCCGGACTGCCATTCTCGATGACCGCTGAAATCGACGTCGGCCATGCGCGCGCTCGGGCGGCGCGGATGAGCTATGTTGGAGGTCCCGGCTACGAAATGGTCGTGCCGACGGACCAGTGCGTCACGCTCTATGACGCACTATGGAGCGTCGGCGCATCCTGCGGCCTGAAGGACGCCGGGTACTACACGATCGACGCGCTGCGGATCGAAGCTGGGCGGCGTGCCTGGGGGCCGGAATTGTCGCCGGACGAAACGCCGTGGGAGGCCGGCCTCGCCTACGCCGTGAAGATGGACAAGACGGCGCCCTTCATTGGCCGCGATGCGCTGGCGACCAAGCGCGCGGCCGGCCTGCGCAAGCGACTCGTGCTGTTCACCTTCGACGATCCGCAGGCGTTCCCCTGGGGCGGCGAACCGATCCTGATGGATGGACGCTATGTCGGCGAGCTCACCTCGGCGGGCTACAGCCGCAAATACGGCCGCGCCATTGCAATGGGCTATACGCGGGCCGGCGACGACGGGTCAACGCTAAGCGACGAGCGAATCGTCGCGGCGCGCTACGAGATCGACATCGCCGGCTCGCCGTTTACCGTGACGCCCCACCTCAAGCTCGCCTGATCGCGTGCACGACTTGCGAAGTGAGCCGCCAGCGGCGGGTGAAATGAGCCTCAGCCTAGCGGAATGCGGTCCTTGTTGGCGGCGAGCCACGCCGCGAAGGTCTGGAGTTCCGGATCGAGCGTGCGCGACAGTTTGATGTCGCGCGCCGCCATGAAGTCATCGGCAAATTCGGCATTGAACTGGAACATGTTGCCCAGGTCATCGGCACCGGGAAAACCAAATGCACGGAACGTGGCCGGCGTGACGGCGTTGTAGCCGACATTCTTGCCCAGCGCACGCGTGAAGGCCGCCGCGAACTGCGTTCCCGTCAGGTATTCGCCGGCGATGCCCACGGTCTTGCCGATGTAGGCGCCATCCGCCTTGAACAGGCCGAACGCGCACTTGCCGATATCCTCGACCGCGATGCTCGGCAGTGGCTTGTCACCCATGGGCAGCGTGATGGCCAGCTTGCCGTCGGGCCCGGGCTTGGGCCCCATGCCGAAATAGATGAAGTTCTCCCAATAAAAACTGGTCAGCAGGAAGGTCGTCGGCACGCCGGCTTCGATGAAGCGTGCGTTCGACTCTCCCTTGGCGTCGAAATGAGGCACCTTGTAGGCTCCCATGAGCGTGGGCATGCGCTCGTCCGACAAGGGGATCCACTTGCGCGTGTCCTCCAGCGTCGACCAGATGACATGCTTCAGCTTCGTCGCGCGTGCCGCGGCCGCCATGTTGCGCGCCTCGGCTTTTTCCTTGTCCGGCGAAAAGTGATCCCAGAAAAACGTGACGCAATACGCGCCATGCGCGCCCGCGAATGCCTTCTCCAAGCTGGCCTGGTCGTCCACGTCGGCGGCGACGACTTCCACGCCGAGCGCGGCGAGGGCCTGGGCCTTTGCCGAGCTGACATCGCGCGTGATCGCACGGGCGACATAGCCGGCACCGGGATTCGCCTGGATTGCGCGGACCAGCCCGCCTCCTTGCGCGCCGGTCGCGCCCAATACCGCAATGATCTTTCGTTCTGCCATGTCCAGGTACTCCTTCTTGGTTGTCCCACTCGACTGCCGGGTCTTGAGCCATTGATAGCGTGAGCGGGCCGCGCCTGTCAATGCGACGGCATTTGTGTTGCCGGCCAAGGTTTGTCATTATCCCGACGTCCGGGCCCGGCCGGATGCTCAAGGCAATCGCCACCCGCACAATCCGCTTCTCTTCGAGGATGCCACCCATGCGCAAACCTACCCTGCAGTATCTTTCCGCGACCTTGCTGGCAGTTGCCAGCATCATCGTGGCCGACAGCGCCCTTGCAGGCAAGACGCTCGACGCGATCAAGCAGCGCGACCAGGTGGTCTGCGGCGTTAACACGGGGCTTGCCGGATTCTCGGCCGCCGACAGCCAGGGCAACTGGGTCGGCCTCGACGTGGACATCTGCCGGGCAATCGCTGCCGCAGTGCTCGGTGACGCCAAGAAAGTGAAATGGGTGCCGCTCAACGCCCAGCAGCGCTTCACGGCGCTCCAGTCCGGCGAGGTGGACGTGCTTTCGCGCAACACGACGTTCACGCTGACGCGCGACGCGTCGCTGGGACTGTTCATGACGGCGGTGACGTATTACGACGGCCAGGGCTTCATCGTGCCGAAGAAGATCAAGATCACCAGCGCCAAGCAGCTCAAGAACGCCGAGATCTGCGTGCAATCCGGCACTACCACCGAGAAAAACCTCAACGACTATTTCAAGGCGTTGAACGTCAAGATCAAGCCGGTGGTGTTCGAGGGATTCGAGGCCAGCGTCAAAGCGTTCTTTTCCGGCCGCTGCCAGGCCTACACGACCGACGCCTCGGGGCTCGCATCGATCCGCAACAAGGAAGCCGCGAATCCCGACGATTACGTGATCCTGCCCGAACTGATCTCCAAGGAGCCGCTCGGACCCATGGTTCGCCGTGGCGACGACGAGTGGTTCACGATCGTCAAATGGGCGATCTATGCGCTTCTCGAAGCCGAGGAATACGGCCTCACGCAGGCCAACGTCGACCAGATGAAGACGAGCACGGAGCCGACGATACAGCGCATCCTCGGCACTTCGGAAGACATGGGCAAGCTGCTCGGCCTGGACAAGGAGTGGGCGTATCGCGAGATCAAGGCCGTCGGCAACTATGGCGAAATCTTCGAGCGCAACGTCGGACCCTCGTCGGCGCTGAAACTCCCCCGCGGACTCAACAATCTCTGGAACAAGGGCGGCATCCAGTACGCGCCGCCGATTCGCTGACGCGCGGGCCCCTTCCGTGCGGGCCAAGCGGCGCGACTGGTCCTGGCGCAGCCGGGCGACGCGCGGTCTCATTTACCAGGTGCTGGCGGTGGCGGCGATCGCCGCCGCCGCCTGGTTTCTCTGGCACAACACGCTCCAGAACATGCGGGTGCGCGGCATCCAGAGCGGCTTCGGCTTCCTGACCCAGCCCGCGGGCTTCGACATCGGCGAGAGCGTCTTCGCTTTCGATTCGGCCGATCCTTACTGGAAGGCCTTCCTGGTTGGCCTCGCGAACACGTTGCGTGCAGCGGTCGTCGGCATTTTCTTCACCACCATCCTGGGCACGCTGATCGGCATCGGGAGGCTGTCACGCAACTTCCTGGTGCGCAGTCTCTGCACCGGTTACATCGAGCTGTTCCGCAATATCCCGGTGTTGCTGCAGCTGCTGATGTGGTACTTCATCCTCAACGAGTGGTTGCCCCCGGTGTCCGATGCATTGCACCCGCTGCCGGGGATATTCCTGAGCAAGAGCGGCATGTCGTTCCCGGTTCCCGTGTGGGAGAGCGGGTATGTCGTCATGCTTGCCGGCCTTGTGCTGGGCGTTGCCGCCGCGTGGCTGTACCGGCGATGGGCGCGTGCCGCCTTCGAGCGCACCGGCAATCCCCATCCAGCATTCTGGCCCGCGCTGGTGCTCGTCATCGCAGGCGCGGGACTGGGCTGGCTTGCCGGCGGTGCACCAACGGCGCTGGAACTGCCGGTGCGCAACACCCTGAACGTTTCCGGCGGCGGTGCGGTCACGCCGGAGTTCCTCGCCGTGACGATCGGCCTCACGATCTACACGGCATCGTTCGTCGCGGAAATCGTGCGTTCCGGGATCCAGTCGGTGCCTTGGGGACAAACCGAGGCTGCCGCTGCGCTCGGCCTGTCACGCGGGCAGTCGCTGAAGCTCGTGCTCCTGCCGCAGGCGCTGCGCGTGATCATTCCGCCGCTCACCAACCAATACCTCAATCTCACCAAGAACTCGTCGCTGGCCGTGGCCGTCGGTTACCCCGACCTGGTGTCGATTTCCAACACCACGCTGAACCAGACGGGGCGCGCCGTGGAATGTATCGCCGTGATCATGGCGGTCTACCTGACGCTTTCGCTCGTCACGGCCGGATTGATGAACTGGTACAACGCGCGCTCCGCGATACGCGAGCGCTGAACGGGCATGGACACTGCACTTCATCCGCCCGTCATCAGCCGACCCCCGCCCAGCCGCAGCGGTGGCTTGCTGACGTGGCTGCGCCGCAACCTGTTCGCCGATTGGAAGAGCACGCTAGCCACAATTCTCGTGGCCGCGGTGCTGGTGCGCTGGATTCCCGATTTGTACCAGTGGGCGGTGGTTCGCGCAGTGACGCAGCCCGACAACGACGCCTGCCGCGCGCTGGACCATGCCGGCGCGTGCTGGGGTGTGATTGCGGAGAAATACCGGCTCATCCTGTTCGGCCGCTACCCCTACGAAGAGCAATGGCGCCCGCTGGTCGCCACGCTGCTCATGGTGGCCATGCTGGTGGCGAGCTGCACCCGCGCGCTCTGGAGCAGGTGGCTGGTCGTCGCGTGGGTGGCGGTGCTGGCGGCTTTCCTCGTGCTGATGCGCGGCGGCATTGCCGGGCTTTCACCCGTCGAGACGGCGCGTTGGGGTGGCGTCCCGCTCACCATGCTCCTGTCGACCTTGAGCATCGCGGCGGGATTTCCGATTGCGGTCCTGGTCGCGCTCGGACGCCGGTCGCACCTGCCGGCGATCCGCTCGCTGTGCATCGTGTACGTCGAGTTGATCCGCGGCGTGCCGCTCATATCGGTGCTGTTCATGGCGTCATTCATGTTCCCGCTATTCATGCCGCCAGGCATCACCGTCGACGTGCTGATCAGAGTCCTGATCGGAATCACCCTGTTTTCCGCGGCCTACCTGGCCGAAGTCGTGCGCGGCGGCCTGCAAGCCATCCCCAAGGGCCAGCACGAGGCGGCCGCCGCGATGGGCCTCACTTACTGGCAGACGCAGCGCAAGATCATCCTGCCTCAGGCGCTGCGCATGGTGGTGCCGTCGATCATGAACAGCTTCATCAGCACGTTCAAGGACACGTCGCTGGTGACCATCGTCAGCCTCTACGACCTTACGGGATCGCTGGCGCTGGCGCTGGGAGGCGATGCCAACTGGCGCCAGTTCTACCTCGAAGGCTACCTCTTCATCGCGGCGATCTACTGGACTTTCTGTTTCGCGATGTCGCGCTACAGCCTGTGGGTCGAGCGGCATCTGAATGTCGGTCACAAGCGTTGAGCCCGGGAGCTGCATGAGCGATCCGATCATCACCTTCGACAAGGTCAGCAAGTGGTACGGCGATTTTCATGTGCTGCGCGATATCGAACTGTCCGTGGCCCGTGGCGAGCGCATCGTGATATGCGGGCCTTCCGGGTCGGGCAAATCGACGCTGATCCGCTGCATCAACGCGCTCGAGGAGCACCAGGAAGGCAAGCTCACGGTCGATGGCGTCGAGATCACCGATGACGTCAAGGCCATCGAGGCGGTGCGCAGGAACGTCGGCATGGTATTTCAGCAATTCAATCTGTTTCCGCACCTGACCGTGCTGGAGAACCTCACGCTGGCGCCGATGTGGGTCGGCAAGGTGCCGAAAAGGGAGGCCGAGGAGCGGGCGATGACCCAGCTGGCCCGCGTGCGCATTGCCGAACAGGCCGGAAAATATCCGCTGCAGCTGTCGGGCGGCCAGCAGCAGCGCGTGGCGATCGCGCGGTCGCTGTGCATGACGCCCAAGATCATGCTGTTTGACGAGCCGACCTCGGCGCTCGACCCGGAGATGATCAAGGAAGTGCTCGACGTGATGGTCGAACTCGCCGGGCAAGGCATCACCATGCTTTGCGTGACGCACGAAATGGGCTTCGCGCGATCGGTGGCCGACCGGGTGATCTTCATGGACCAGGGCCAGATCGTGGAGCAGAATTCGCCGCAAGAGTTCTTCGCGCACCCCAAGAGCGAGCGCACGCGCGATTTCCTGTCCAAGATCCTGAGCCACTGACGCCGTCACCAGCGCCATGTCGCACCGTCTTCCCGCTCCACCGCAGAAGCGCGGGCGCACCCCAGCCGTTGCCGGTGCCGTCACCAGCCAGGTGCAAAGCCTCACGCGCGGCCTGTCGATTCTCGAATGCCTCGCGC
This sequence comes from uncultured beta proteobacterium, assembly GCA_963819965.1. Lineage (GTDB taxonomy): Bacteria > Pseudomonadota > Gammaproteobacteria > Burkholderiales > Casimicrobiaceae > VBCG01. The sequence goes on along the minus strand of CAWFYA010000002.1, from coordinate 596,818 downwards.
TGGCCGAAGGCGGCCTCACGCTGACCGATATCGGACAGCGCGTGCAGCTGCCGCCCTCCACCGTGCACCGGCTGCTCGCCACGCTGGAGAAAATGGGCTATGTGTACCAGGCCGGAGAGCTGGGCCGATGGTACGTGGGCTTGCAGGCGTTCACCGTCGGCTCAAGCTTCCTGTCCAGCCGCGATTTCGTCGCCCAGAGCAATCCGTACATGCGCCGCCTGATGGATCAATCGGGCGAGACGGTCAATCTCGCGATCCTCGATGGCACCGAGGCCGTGTTCGTCGACCAGGTGCAATGCCGGGAAATGATGCGCACCATCGTCAAGCTGGGCAGCCGCGCGCCGATGCATGCTTCAGGCGTCGGCAAGGCGATGTTCGCGTCCCTGCCGGACGACCAGATCGACGCCATCCTCAAGGTGCGCGGGCTGCCGCGCATCACCGGCAACACGATCACGGCGCCCGAGACGATGTGGGCCAGCGTGCGCGTGATCCGCCAGCGCGGTTGGTCATTCGACGACGAGGAACACGCCATCGGCACGCGCTGCGTGGGCGCGCCGATCTACGATGAGCACGGAGAAACGCTGGGCGCCATTTCGCTCGCCGGCCCGTCGTCCCGACTGCCCGACGAGCGGATCCGGCACCTCGGACCCCTGGTCGCCCACACGGCCGAAGAATTGACGCGCAGGCTGGGTGGCAAATGGCCCCATGGGCGTTAGGTAGTCCGGAAGCGGAGTAAGTCTCTGCCTTTCACGGCGCCAGCATTATTGGCGACGTCAAGCTAAAGCGCCGCACTTTTTAGAGGCGCTTTCGCATTTGGGCGTTTCCTGCCTACCTGCCTTCCATGCGCGCGGCGCGGCGCGCCAGATCCGGCTGCGGCGGCGGCGACCAGCGTGCCAGCAGGTCATCGGTGGCCGCGTGGTCGTTGCAGGCAAGCACCATGTCGCAACCCGCCGCAACGGCAGCTTCGGCTCGCGCGACGATATCGCCGGTCGCAACGGCGCCAGCCATGCCCAGGTCGTCGGAGAAGATGAGTCCGTCGAACTGCAGTCGCCCGCGCAGAATTTTCTGCAGCCAGATGCGTGAGAAGCCCGCAGCGACGCGGTCGACCTTCGGATAGACCACGTGCGCAGGCATCACTGCCTCCAGCCCCGCCCTGGCCAGCACTGCATAGGGGATGAGGTCATCACCGAGCAACACATCCAGCGTGCGCTCGTCCACCGGCAGGTCGACGTGCGAATCCGCAGCCACGAAGCCATGCCCGGGAAAATGCTTCCCAACCGCCGCGCAGCCGCCGGCCTGGAGCCCGTGGCGCAGGCAAATCGCCAGGTGCGCCACCGCATTCGGATTGCCATGGAGCGCCCGGTCCCCGATCACCGCGCTCGCGCCGAAATCGAGATCAAGCACGGGCGTGAAACTGAAGTCGACGCCATGGGCGCGCAGTTCGCGCGCCAGCAGCTCTCCCAGCCGCCGCGCCTCTGCCGCCGCGGCCGCGACATCGCGGTCCCACAGCACGCCCAGCGTTCGCATCGCCGGCAGCACGGTGAACCCGTCGCGAAAGCGCTGCACGCGTCCGCCTTCGTGGTCGACGCAAATAAGCAGTGATGGCGTGCGCAGCGCGCGAATGGATGCGGTCAGTGCCTCGAGCTGCGCGCACGATGCGAAATTGCGCGCGAACAGGATCACGCCACCGGCGAGCGGATGCATTAGGCGTCGCCGGTCGGCCTCCGTGAGCGAGGTGCCCTCGACACCCATGACGACCGGACCGCGCGCCATGGCGACGCCGCTCACGCCGCCGCCGCTTCGCGCAACAGCGCCTTCATCTGCCGCACGGCTTCGCGCAGGCCAACAAACACCGCGCGAGATACGATGGCGTGCCCGATGTGCAACTCGCGCACGCCCGGCAGCCTCGCAACCGGCTGCACGTTGAAATAGTTGAGCGCGTGGCCGGCGTTGAAGCGCATGCCGTGACCGCGGATCTGCTCGCCCGCGGCGCGGATCTTCGCGAGCTCCGTCATGACCGCCGTACTCTCCGGATCGCGTCCCTTGCCGTGGAAGGCGTGCGCATAGGGACCGGTATGAATTTCGCACACCTTGGCGCCGATGCGTTTCGCGGCGTCGATCTGTGCCGGCACCGCATCGATGAACACCGACGTGACGATGCCGGCATCGGCCAGCCGCGACACCGCCGCCTTGAGCTTGGCCTCCTGTGCCGCGACGTCCAGTCCGCCTTCGGTAGTTATCTCGTGGCGCCCTTCGGGAACGAGCATCGCCATTTCCGGCCGCAGGCGACAGGCAATGTCGAGCATCTCGGCGGTCGCTGCCATCTCCAGGTTCAGCTTGATATGGACCAACTCGCGCAGCCGCCGCACGTCCTCGTCCTGGATGTGCCGGCGATCCTCGCGCAGGTGCACGGTGATGCCGTCTGCCCCGCCCAGGTGCGCCTCGACGGCCGCCCATACGGGATCCGGCTCGTAGGTGCGTCGCGCTTGCCGCAACGTTGCGACGTGGTCGATGTTTACGCCCAGTTCGATCAAGGGGATTCGCTTTCTTCGTCGATCGCCTGCAGGTCCTGCACGACCCGCCGGCTGAAAATGCGCCGCTCTTCCAGGTAATGGTCCAGCACACCGCGCATCAGGAGGCGAGCTTCGGCTGCTGTCTCCGCATCCGGATAGACATTCGCGGCGAGACCGAGCAGTGTCGCGCCCCGAACGCGCGGATAGCGCGTGCCGGGTTCGCGCGCCACGCTGCTGGCTACCGACCGCGGGCCGTGCCCGAAGTCGTAATGGTAACGTGCCGCGGGATCGACGGCCGCGCCGGTGTCGGCATCGTGCGTCAGCGGCAGGGCGTAGCCGAGTTCGGCCAGCAGCCGCAATTCGAAGCGACGCAACACCGCACCTTGCGTCGCAGCTTTGGTCGTGGCGCAGAGCGCGCCCAGCGCGTCCTGGTAATCGCGATACAGCGCAGGATGGGCATCTTCCCGCGCCAGCAGCTTGAGCAGCAGTTCATTGAGATAGAACCCGCACAGCAGCGCGGCGCCGCGCGGCAGCGCGAGGCCGCCACCCCACTCCGCCTTCAGCAGGGTCTTGAGTTCCCCCGCGCCTGCCCAGGACAGCGTCAGCGGCTGGAACGCCTGCAGCAAGCCACGCGTCTCCGACCGCGGGCGCTTGGCGCCGCGTGCGACCATGGCCACGCGGCCATGCTCCGCCGTGAATGCCTCGACGATGAGGCTGGTCTCGCGGTATGCATAGGTGTGCAGCACGAACGCGGCCTGGCCGTCATGCCGTTCCACGTGCGCGCGGGAGGCCATTTAGTAGCCGAACCGGGCCAGCGAGGCATCGGTGTCGGCCCAGCCGCTTTTCACCTTCACCCAGACTTCTAGGAACACCTGTCCGCCGAACAGTTTCTCCATTTCCGATCGTGCCTGGGTCGCGATAGCCTTCATCTGGCCGCCACCCGCACCCAGCAGAATCGCCCGTTGTCCGGGCTTGTCCACAAAGACCGTTGCATGAATGCGGCGGATGGCGCCGTCCACCTCGAACTTGTCTACGGCCACGGTCGTGGCATAGGGCACCTCGTCGCCGAGCAGCCTGAAAATCTTTTCGCGGATGAATTCCGCGGCAAGGAAGCGCTCGTCGCGATCGGTCAGGTCGTCCTCCGGATACAACGGCTCGGACACCGGAAGCGCCTTGGCGATCTCGGTCTTGAGTGCGGCGAGTTGGGTGCCCTTCTCCGCCGAGACCGGCACGATTGCGGCAAACGCGTACAGCTTCGCGATTTCCGCCAGGCGCGGCATGAACGCCGCCTTGTCGGTGAGTGTATCGACCTTGTTCACCGCGGCGACAACCGGCACGTCGACGGGTAGGAGTTCGATCACCGCCGCGTCGGCCGGCGTAATGCGGGTCGCGTCGAGGACCAGCACCACGACGTCGACATCGGTCAGACTCTCGCGCACCGCTCGGTTCAGGCGGTCGTTCAGACGTGAGCGATGCCTGGTCTGGAAGCCGGGCGTGTCGACAAAGACGAACTGGGCGGTCGCGTCGGTTGCGATGCCGGTGATCCGGTAGCGCGTCGTTTGCGGCTTTTTCGACGTGATGCTGATCTTCTGCCCGACCAGCGCATTGAGCAGCGTGGACTTGCCGACACTCGGCCGGCCGACAATTGCCACGTGTCCGCAGCGGAATCGTTCCGCCGCAGCCTCAACGCCCACGCTTGTTGCCCTCGAGGTCCGCCGCCGCGATAAGCGCCATGGCCGACTCCGCGGCCACCTGCTCCGCCGCGCGGCGGCTTGCGCCTTCACCCGATGCGAAAATACCCATTCCGGGTATCCGGCACTCGACGATGAATTGCTGCTCGTGGGCGTCGCCGCTGGTGGACGTCACCACGTATTCGGGAACGGGCAGACGTCGCGCCTGCAGCCATTCCTGCAGTCGCGTCTTCGGGTCCTTGCGCAGGACCGCGGGATCGGCATGGCGCAGGACGTCGCCGAAACAGGTGACGATGACGGCATGCGCGGCAGCGAATCCGCCATCGAGAAACACCGCGCCGAAGAGTGCCTCCAGCGCGTCGGCAAGGATCGAGGGCCGCAGCGCTCCGCCGCTCTTCAACTCGCCTTCCCCCAGACTAATCTCCGGGCTCAGGTCCATTTGCCGTGCCACGTGCGCCAGCGTGTCCTTGTTGACCAGTCCTGCGCGCATACGCGACAGGTCGCCCTCGGGCAGTGCCGGAAAGCGTTCGTACAACACCGCACCCACGACGCAATTGAGTACCGCGTCGCCGACGAATTCAAGCCGCTCGTTGTGGGGCGCGCCGAAGCTGCGGTGCGTCAGCGCCTGGCGCAGCAGTTCGGGACGGCGAAACGCATAGTCGAGCTTGAGGCGCGGCGTCTCGTCCATCCGGTCCCGGAAAAATTCCGCCGGCGGAAGATCCGCTACCGCGAGGCGGAGACGTCGAAATCGAGCAGCAGGCTGGCGTTGCCGATCAGCGGCAGCTTGGTCTGCCAGCTTGCCTCGGCCGTGGTGACGTTGCCGGCGCGGGTGACTTCGACGTCGTTGGCATGCATCGAATCGATGTATTCGGCGCCCAGTCGGCGTTCGACCCGCCGAAGAATGTCCGCCTTGTTCAAATCCGGAGAGTCGGCAAGCGCGCCCTCGAGCGCCTTCTTCACCGAAAAATACTCGATGTACGCAGGGATGACCCGGAAACCGAGCAGCGCGATGACGAGCACAACGGCGGACACGAACAGGAAACCCAACATCGACAGGCCGCGCTGGCGCGTCGGCAATCTCGCGTGCTTGTACATTTGCGAACTCCCCTTCACCGAATGCTGCTGCCCACACGTTTGAACGCGAAACTCGACAGGTCGTCCCAGTTCCACCAGATAAAGAATGCCTTGCCGCGAATATGGTCGTCCGGCACGAATCCCCAATACCGGCTGTCGTCGCTGTTGTCGCGATTGTCGCCCATCATCAGGTACTGGCCGGCCGGCACCTTGCAGGTGAATCCACGCTCATTGTAGTCGCAATTCTCGCGCCCCGGAAACGGCCTGACCGCCTGCGGATTGACGGCAGGCACATGCGGATTGACGCCGATCGTATAAGTATGGGGGCCCGACCCCGTGTCGGCCGTCACCAGGCTCTGTTCGAGCGTCTCGAAGCGCATGTTCTCGAGATAGCCATAGGTGCCGTCGGCAACCTGCGGCAAGTCGTTCCCGTTCACCGTGAGCTTCTTGTCGCGATAGGTGACGACGTCGCCGCCGACGCCGACGACGCGCTTGATGAAATCCTGCGAGGGATTCAGCGGATAACGGAAAACGACCACGTCGCCGCGCTTGGGATCGGAAATCGGAATGATCTTGGACTCGATGATGGGCAGGCGCAGCCCGTAGATGAACTTGTTGACCAGGATGAAATCGCCGACCTCGAGCGTAGGCCGCATCGACGAGGATGGAATCTTGAACGGCTCGACCACGAACGAGCGCAGCATGAACACGACCAGGAGTACCGGAAAGAAGCTCGCCGCGTATTCGACCCAGGCCGGCTGGCGCAGCAGCCGCTCCTCAAGTTGCTCCCGCTCGTTGCGCACGGCGCCTGCGTCCACATCCGGGCCAGACGGATTCTTCCGGTCGAATTCGGCCAGGGCGGTCGCCAGCACCTTCTGCCGCCGCTTCCTGAACACGACAACATCGACAAGCCACAGCACGCCGGTGGCGAGCGTCAGCAGGAACAGGATCAGCGCAAAATTCATCGTGAGTTCAGTCGTCTTGGTTCAGGGGGACCTGGGCAGCGGGCCGGCGGATTGTGGCATGGCTTGGACCGGAATTGGCCGCCATCCGGCCCCCCAATGTCGCGGTTCGTCGCTCGCCCGGCGTCGTCATGGGTCTATTTGTCGCCCACCTGCAGGATCGCGAGAAATGCCTCCTGGGGTATTTCGACATTGCCCACCGCTTTCATCCGCTTCTTGCCGGCCTTCTGCTTCTCGAGCAGTTTTTTCTTGCGGCTTATGTCGCCGCCGTAGCACTTGGCCAGCACGTTCTTGCGCATGGCCTTGATCGTTTCGCGCGCGATGATGTTGGCGCCGATCGATGCCTGCACCGCCACGTCGAACATCTGCCGCGGAATCAGCGACCGCATCTTGGACGCCACCTCGCGGCCGCGGTAGATGGCGACCGAACGATGCACCATCACGGACAGCGCGTCGACCCGTTCGCCATTGATAAGGATGTCGAGCTTGACCACGTCGGCCGCGCGAAACTCACGGAACTCGTAGTCGAGCGACGCGTAGCCGCGCGACACCGACTTCAGCTTGTCGAAGAAGTCCATCACGACTTCGGCCATCGGCAACTCGTAGGTCAGCATGACCTGGCGGCCGAGGTACTGCATGTTCTTCTGGGTTCCGCGCTTCTCGGTGCATAGCGTCAGCACCGGTCCGACGTATTCCTGCGGCATCAGGATCGTCGCGGTGATGATCGGCTCGCGGATCTCCTCGACACGCGAAAGGTCGGGCAGCTTCGACGGATTCTCGATCTCGAGCACCGCACCGTCGCGCATCAGCACCTGGTAGATGACGGTCGGCGCCGTCGTGATCAGGTCCATGTCGTACTCGCGCTCGAGGCGCTCCTGGACGATGTCCATGTGCAGGAGGCCCAGGAAGCCGCAGCGGAACCCGAATCCGAGCGCCTGCGAGACCTCGGGCTCGTAGTGCAGCGACGCGTCGTTCAGCTTCAGCTTGTTGAGCGCGTCGCGCAGCGCCTCGTACTGGTTGGACTCGACGGGATAAAGTCCGGCGAACACCTGCGGCTTTACCTCCTTGAATCCGGGCAGAGGCGCCGCCGCCGGACGGCCGGCGAGGGTCACCGTGTCACCGACTTTGGCGGCGTTGAGCTCTTTGATGCCGGCAATGATGAAGCCGACCTCCCCTGCGGAAAGCTCGTCGCGCGCTACCGACTTCGGCGTGAACACGCCCACCTGTTCGCAGTTGTGGACGGAGCGCCCGGCCATAAGCAAGAGCTTGTCCTTGGGCCGCAGCACGCCCTGCATCACCCGCACCAGCATCACCACGCCGACATAGTTGTCGAACCACGAGTCGATGATCAATGCCTGCAGCGGTGCGTCGGGGTCGCCCTCGGGCGGCGGCACCTTGGCGATCACCGCTTCCAGGATGTCCTCGATGCCGACCCCATTCTTGGCGCTCGCCCGCACCGCGTCGGTGGCGTCGATGCCGATGATGTCGGCGATCTCGTCGATCACACGCTCCGGATCCGCGGAAGGCAGGTCGATCTTGTTCAACACCGGCACGACCGTGACGCCCTGCTCCACAGCCGTATAACAGTTGGCCACTGTTTGGGCCTCGACACCTTGCGACGCGTCGACGACCAGCAATGCCCCTTCGCAGGCTGCCAGCGAGCGCGAAACTTCGTACGCGAAGTCGACGTGTCCCGGCGTGTCGATCAGGTTGAGTCGGTATGTCTCGCCGTCGCGCGCCTGGTAGGTCAACGCCGCGGTCTGCGCCTTGATCGTGATACCCCGCTCGCGTTCCAGGTCCATGGAGTCCAGCACCTGCTCGCTCATCTCGCGGTCGCTCAATCCGCCGCAGCGCTGAATGAAGCGGTCGGCGAGCGTCGACTTGCCGTGGTCGATGTGGGCAATGATGGAGAAATTGCGGATTAGGCGCACTTGAGGGACTTTAGCCAGACAAAGGAACGCGAAACCAGGAACGCCGCGGGCACCCGAAGGTGCCCGACGTTTGGCTGCGCCCAAGGTCGGGAGGACGCGCCGGGTTTTCTTGGAAAGTCTTGAATTATATCGGAAAAATTCCGTTCCGTCCAAGCATGTTGCGCCGCGTCAGTTGCCCACGAGCACATGTTCCAGGCGTTTCCGGTCGAGATGGTAATGGCAAAGCACGACGCCGTCCGCGACGTCGCCGTGCAGCAGGACGGGTACGAGTTCGCCGAAGGCCGCCTCCAGCGCCGGGTCGGCATCGACGTCGACCTCCACCACCGTTGCGCGATGCCGGCGGGCGATCGGCAACAGCGCATCGCGCATGTTGTCGCACAAGTGGCAGTACGCGCGCGTAAGCAACGTCAGCCTCGGGCGCGGGCCGGCCGAAGTCCCGCTCACGGACGGCTCACGGAGTCCTCATTTTCCATTCCCGCTCGCCGCGCGGCTATTCGCCACCCGTCACGCGCAATGCGGTAAAGAACTGCTGCTCACCGCGCTTCAGCTGCAGCGTGACCGACGTGCCCTTGTCCAGCTTCGCGATCACGTCGTTCAACTGCGCCGCGCTCCTTGCCTCCGTGGATTGACCGCGATTGACGATGGCCAGAACCACGTCGCCGGGCTGGATGTTGCCACGTACGTTGGCGGTAACATCCTCGACCAGTACGCCGAATTTGACCTGCGCATCCCTCTTCTGGTCGTCAGTCAGGTCGGACAGCACGAGCCCGATGCGATTCGGCTTGGCTCGCTCCTTCGGCGCCGGCGTACCGCGACCGCCGGGCACGACGGCGGCGTCTTCCTTCATCTCCGCGACCGTCACGGTGAATTCCTTCTGCGCGCCTTTGCGCCACACCGTGATGTTGATCTTGGTGCCGGGCCGGACAATGCTGATGATGCGCGGGAGCTCGTTTGACGACTTCACGTCGCGCCCGTCCACCCTGATGATGATGTCGCCGATCTCGATGCCGGCCTTGCTCGCCGGCGCATCCTTTTCGACCCCATTGACCAACGCGCCGCGGGGCGCGCCGAGACCGAACGCGTCGGCGTCTTCCTTGGTTACCGGCTGGATCTGCACGCCTATGCGCCCGCGCGTGACGCGGCCCTTGTCCTTCAGCTGGCTCACAGTGTTCATCGCCACGTCGATGGGGATGGCAAACGCCAGGCCCATGTAGCCGCCGGTGCGCGAGTAGATGAGCGAATTGATCCCGACCACCTCACCCTTCATGTTGAACAGCGGTCCGCCGGAGTTGCCTGGATTGATCGCGACGTCGGTCTGGATAAACGGCACCAGGTTCTCCTGCGGCAGGTCGCGGCCCTTGGCGCTCACGATTCCGGCAGTCATCGTGTTCTCGAGACCGAACGGCTTGCCGATTGCGACGACCCATTCGCCGACTTTGAGCTTGTCCGGATCCCCGATCACCACCTTCGGCAGGTCCTTGGCGTCGATCTTCAGGAGCGCAATGTCGGTGCGCTTGTCGGCGCCGATGACCTTGGCCTTGAAATCCCGCTTGTCGCTCAAGGCGACGGTGACCTCGTCCGCACCGTCGACGACGTGTGCGTTGGTGATGACATAGCCGTCCGCTCCGATGATGAAGCCCGAACCGACCGACTGCGCTTCCGGTTCGCGCTGCTGACCGCGCGGTCCCGGCGGAATCTGCCCAAAGCGGCGAAAGAATTCGTAGAACGGATCGTCTTCCGAGAGTTCCGGCATCCCGCGGCCGCGCTTCGCCTTCTGGGTGACGTCGATCGACACCACCGCGGGACCGTTCCGTTCGTAGAGGTCGGTGAAATCCGGCAACAGCCCGGCCTTGCCTTGGGCGCATGCGCCGGGCGCGAAAGCCGTGGACGCAGTGACGGCAAGGGCAAAGGTCAGTGCAAGCGAACGCGCGGTACCAATGGTGCGCGAGGGATTACCGTTCAACATGGCATTCCTTTTCATGGAGCGGGGTGTCTTGAATGCGGCGTCCCTGCCTTGTTCGGCGAGACCGGGTCGACCGTCGATTCTACTTGGTGTTCTGGGCCGATTCCGTCGGTATGCGCCGCGTGACCGACTGGGCCATCTGGCGGACCGCCGCCGGCGGCGCCTCCCCCAGGACGGTGATCAGGAAATCGTCCTTCTTGGTGACGAAGACGCTGAGGCCGCCTCGCTGCGAAATGCCGGTCAGGACCGGGCCGGGGGCAAGAGGTTCCACGAAAACGCTGACCGCGACCAGCCCGTCGGAATACACGATATGCATCACGGGGTCACGCTTGCCGCGTAATGTGCGATAGCCTTCCATGACCTTCTGGAATCCGGCCGGCACGCGCGCGACGCTCCAGCCGGTTTCCTTGGGCGCCATTTCACCGAACGAGCCGTGCTTGACCTGCCAGTCGGGCGGGGTGGCGGGCCAAGTGGGTGCGACCATGTCATGGTCCACCTTTTCGTTGATGACGACGTCGGTGAACGCGAACTGCTCGACGACTTGGCCACGGTCGTCGATGAGACGTGCCTTGAGCAGAAGCCCGGAGTTGGCGTCGGCCCAGAACTTGTGGCCATACCGCAACCCGTCCTTCGGCTCGAAGGTCATCACCTGCGTCCAGCGTCCGGCAACGCGTTCGCTGACCACCTGGCGCGCGTCGTAATACTGGCTCAGATTGCGCAATTGCTCGGCGGACAGGGATGGAAACACGTTGCGGAACGTGCGCGGGTCGACCCGTACGATCTTGGCGTCCGGAAAGTAGCTGCGCACGTCGCTGTTGCTGCGGATCACTTCGCGCGCGGGGCCGTCCAGGCTCACCAGCTTTTCCTGCTCCTGCCCGTTGTCGGACATGTGCACGAGCCGCGACGTTTCGACGTGGCCGTTGTGCTGGAACACGACGGTTCCTGCATAGTTCAGCGTCTTTGCCGCGTGCGCGGACCGTTCGAGCCAGTGCGAGGCGTCCTCTGCCGCGGCGACGTTCGCCATTGTCATCGTGGCGGCTACGGCCAACGCGACGGCGAGCCGCCGCGCACCGCAGGGAAGAGGGGAAAGCACAGGAATCACCTAACGCCTACTGGTCATGGACGGGGTTCGCTGCCGGTTACGACGACCGCGCGCAAAAACGGTCCGGTGCTCTGACCGACCATCGAAGGCGAGTATTCCTGGTGCGCGATCAGGTAGTCCTGCGGCACGTCACCCGGCGGCGTGACCTGGGCCGCCCGCACGGTGGCGGCCTGCCGCGCATGGGCCATGGCCGTGGGCGGGGCATCGACCATCGAGAACGCGGTCCAGCCGACGACCGTAACGGCCGCGAGCGTCGCGGCGATCGCCCACGCGGTCGTGGCCACTTTCGTGCCCTGCGGCCGCGCCGCCGCGGGCGCGAGAATTGTCGGCTCGGCCGAGAGTGCCGCGCAGATCCGCGCCGACAGCTGCAGGGACGATCCGTGCGTGCCCTGACCATGGGTACCGCGCAATTGGTCGCCGATCACGTGGTAGCACGCCCACGCGACCATGGCGTCTTGCGACCTCATGCTCCCGCAGATCTGCTCGAACTCGACAGCGTCGACCTCGCCGTCCATCAGACGCGATATGTTCTCGTTCATCACCATCTCCGGGTTTCATCGGTGCCGAGCTGCGGCCGCAGTTCGGTGGCGATCGCCTCGCGCGCGCGAAAGATTCGCGAGCGCACAGTACCGATCGGACAATTCATCACACTGGCTATTTCCTCGTAACTCAGGCCCTCGATCTCGCGCAACGTGATCGCCGTGCGCAAATCCTCGGGCAGTGCATCCATCGCGCGGTTCACGGTCGCCGCAATCTGCTTGCCTATCAGCTCATCTTCCGGCGTCGAGCTGTCCCGCAGCTGCTCGGCGTCGTCGAATCCCTCCGCCTCCTCGTTGTCGAAGGAGGTGGATGTTGGCGCCCGCCGACCGAGCGCAACCAGGTAGTTCTTCGCCGTGTTGATGCCAATCCGATACAACCACGTATAAAACGCACTGTCGCCGCGGAAGCTCGGGAGCGCGCGGTAGGCCTTGATGAAGGCCTCTTGCGCGACGTCCTCCACCTCGGCCGGATCGCGCACCAGCCGCGACAGGAGCCGCACCAGCTTGCGCTGGTACTTCACCACCAGCAGCTCGAACGCACGCTTGTCGCCGCGCTGCGCACGCTCTACCAGCTGCTGATCTACTTCCCGGTCACCCACGTGCGGGTCGTCCCTGAATCATTGGTTGTTGTTCCGCATCGGCCGGAGGCGCCCGTGGGAGGCAGGGAACCTCCCGCAGGTGCTAACCCCCGGCAAATATGCGGCGCACGCTTGGCGTAACAGACTGCCAAATGGGGGGTTAAGTTCACTGCCTGCCGTGGTAGGCGCTGAATGGTTCATCGACCGGCGTCATCCGAAAACTCGGGCGTGATTTTGTCCAAGACAACCGTCGCTCGAACGTCCCCCGTGGGGATTCCCCGGTAATTCCTGACCACCGGATGGCCCCATTTCCCGAGGGCGTCTCGCGCCGCCGCATCGAGCAGGCCCAACTGGTCGAGCACCGCGACGGTAGCCGGGTGCAGCCCGCGCGCGTTGCCGTCGGCCACCTTGAGCGCAATGCCCCAGCCGCGACTGCGGATGGCCAGGGCCTGGACCCCCTCGGCACCCACTTTGGTCACCCAGTCGCCCCGGCCCGCCTGCATGAGCGCCAGGTCGTTGCGGCGATCGCCGGACACCATTTCCGGGTAGCTCGTCATCGCGGCGGCCAGCGTCCTTGGGGCGTGGCCGTACTCGGCATCGGCGTCGGTCGCAACGAGCCGGGCGAATGCCGTCGCCAGGCCGGACAGCGGCACGGCGTAGTTGGGCGCCGAACAGCCATCCACGCCCGAGACCAATCGGCTTTCCGGCGTACCCGTGTAGCGGGACACCGCGCGCCGTATGGCCTGCTGCAGCGGATGGTCGAAGTCGAGATAATCTTGCTTGCTGTGCCCGCACTGGACGCAAAATGCGAGCATCCCGCTGTGCTTGCCCGAACAGTTGTGCGCCAGCGGCGAGTAAGGGGGCGGCGGCGGCACCTCACCCCGCAGGTCGAAATAGGTCGGCGCATGCGTGCCGCACTGCAGATCCTCGACGACATTGCCCGCGCGCACGAGCATGTCGGCCACCGCCTCAACGTGCCGGGGTTCGCCGGAATGGCTGGCGCACAGCAGCGCCACCTGCGGTTGCGAGTAGCCGAAGCGCTCAGCGCCGCCAGCAGCCACGAAAGGCAACGCCTGAAACGGCTTGAGCGCACTGCGCGTGAAAGTCAGCGCATGTGGATCACCGGCGGCATACAGCAGGCGCCCGTGCCGATCGACCACGGCCACGGATCCGATGTGCACGCTTTCCACCACGCCGCCGCGCGTCACGGCAGCGAGCGGAACATGGGGAATTGCGGCGGGGTGCTGTGAAGACTCTGCGGCAGGCACTTGGGGGAACGCGAAAGCGACTCGTAAGATGCGCAGCCTCGTATTATCGCCTACCGCGTTACCTGGCGGAACGCGAGAGCGACTGGGCAGAAGCGCAACCTCCTATTATCGCCTACGACATGCCGGCCGCGAGAGCCGCCTTGATTTGCTCCAGCGCACCCGGATCCTCGATCGTCGTCAGGTCGCCTGGATCGCGGCCTTCGGCCAGCGCCTGCAGCGAGCGTCGCAACAGCTTGCCCGAGCGGGTCTTGGGCAGGACCGTGACGAAGTAGACGGCGCCAGGGCGGGCGATCGCGCCGAGTTCGCGATCAACGGTGTCCAGCACTTCCTTGCGCACCCTCGCCATGCCCGCGGCGTCAGCTACCGTGGCGGGATCCTTGACGACGGCGAACGCCACCGGAATCTGCCCCTTCAGCGAATCCGCCATGCCGACCACCGCGACTTCGGCAATGCCCGCATGCGCTTGCACCGCTTCCTCGATTTCGCGTGTTCCCAGGCGGTGCCCGGCCACGTTGATCACGTCGTCGGTTCTGCCCAGCACGAAATAGTAGCCGTCACCATCGCGCGTCGCCCAGTCGAAGGTCGAGTACGCGAGCTTTCCGGGAAAGGTCGAGAAATAGGTCTTCACGAAGCGCTCGTCGTCGCCCCATACCGTCGACATGCAACCGGGGGGCAAGGGCGGCACAATCATCAATACGCCCTTCTCTTGCGCAGCGACCTCCTCGCCGGTGCCCTCGTGCAGCAGGCGGACGTCGTAGCCGAATACGGGGAACGACGGGCTGCCAACTTTGCGTGGGGTGTCCTCGACGCCGGGTTGTGCCGAGAGGATCGGCCAACCCGACTCCGTCTGCCAGTAGTTGTCGACGATCGCCACGCCGCCCAGCGCGTCGGACGCCCAGCGCGACGTGGGCTCATCGAGCGGCTCGCCCGCGAGGAACAGGTAACGCAGCGCCGACACGTCGTGCTTTGCCATGAAGGCAGGGTCCTGTTTCTTCAGCACGCGAATTGCCGTCGGGGAACTGAACATGGTCGTGACCTTCTGTTCCTCCACAATCTTCCACCAGATGCCCGGATCGGGTCGGATCGGCAGGCCCTCGTAGAGAATCGTCGTCGACCCATTGAGCAGCGGCGCATAGATGATGTACGAGTGGCCGACGACCCAGCCGATATCGCTGGTCGTGAACATCGTCTCGCCCGGCGCGACGTTGAAGATATGGCGCATGGACGAGGCCAGTGCGACCGCGTAGCCGCCGGTGTCGCGCTGCACGCCCTTGGGCTTGCCCGTGGTGCCGGATGTGTACAGGATGTAGGAGGGTTCGCTCGATTCGAGCCATGCGCACGGCACCTTGGCGTCCATGTGCGCGGAGCGCGCCGACGCGTAATCGACATCGCGACCCGGGATTTTCGCAAATCCGGCATCGAGCCCCCGATTCACGATCAGCACCTTGGCCGGCGGATGAGCGCTGAGACGCATCGCCTCGTCCACGAGGTGCTTGTAGGGGATCGGCTTGCCGCCGCGCATGCCGGCATCCGCCGTGAACAGCACTTTTGGACGCGCGTCGTCGATGCGCGTCGCGAGGCTGGCCGCGGCAAAGCCGCCGAACACCACGGAATGGACGGCGCCGATGCGCACGCACGCGAGCATGGCGAACATTGACTCCGGGATCATCGGCATGTAGACGAGCACCCGGTCGCCGCGGCCCACGCCCAGGCTTTGCAATACCGCGGCGCAACGGTTCACTTCCTCGTGCAACTCGCGATAGGTGTAGCCCGCGGTGGCGCCGGTTTCGGTGGAAATGTAGGTGACCGCCCGCTGGTCGCCCCGGGTGGCGAGGTGACGGTCGATGGCGTTGTGGCAGAGGTTAGTGCGGCCGCCGACGAACCACTTGGCAAAAGGCGGTCGCGTGTAGTCGAGCACCGACTCGAACGGCGTTTCCCAATCGATAAGCGCCGCCTGCTCGCTCCAGAACGCGTCGCGGTCGGCCAGCGACCGGCGATGGAATTCCTTGTAAGTGGGCATGGAAGGCCTTCTGCTGATCGTTGTCGCGGGACAGCACCTCGGTCATTCTGCAACCCGGTTGCGATGCCGATGTTGAGTTAGATCATCCCCCGTGCGTGTCCGGGGCGATGCGCACGACAGTCCGGCCGCGCACCAACCCCTTGAGATACGGGTCGAAATGAGTAGGCAGTTCATCCAAGTCGATGGTCCGCACCAGGTCGTGGACACGGTCCGGCCGCCATTCCACGGCGAGCTTGTTCCAGATGGTCTGCCGCAGCGACATCGGCGTATTCGCGCTGTCCACGCCGAGCAGATGCACGCCACGCAGGATGAACGGCATGATGGTCGTGTTGAGTTTGTAGTCCGCGGCCAGGCCGATGGCGGCCGCGGTGCCGCCGACCTTCATGGTGGACAAGAGCGATGCCAGAAGGTCACCGCCCAGGTTGTCCACGACGCCCGCCCAGGTGGCTTTGCCCAAGGGGCGGATGTTGGTGAGGTCGAGGGACTGGCGCAGCAGGACTTCGGCGGCGCCGATGTCCTTGAGGTAGGCGGCCTCCTCCGGCTTGCCGGTGATCGCCACCACGTGATAGCCGAGCTTGCCCAGGATTTCGATCGCGACCGAACCGACGCCACCTGTGGCGCCGGTTACGGCGACCGGACCCGCGGACGGCACCAACCCATTGTGCTGCATGAGTCGAACGGCCAGCGCGGCCGTGTAGCCCGCCGTGCCCAGCGTCATGGCATCGAACGCGGTCATGCTCTCCGGCCGGCGCACCACCCAGTCCGCCGGCACGCGCACGTGTTCGGCATAGCCGCCGTCGTGCGCGACGCCGAAGTCGTAACCCGTGACAATCACCTTGTCGCCCACCTTGAAGCGCGGATCGACCGATGATTCGACGGTGCCGGCGACGTCGATTCCGGCATTGGTCGGGTACTTGCGCATGATCTTGCCGGCGCCGTTGTGCGACAGCGCGTCCTTGTAGTTGATCGTCGAGTATTTGGCCCGGATGACCACTTCGCCGGGATCGAGCTCGTCGAGCGTCATCTCCACGAACTTGCTCGAGACGACCTTGTTCTCCTCGAATGTGCGATAGGCCTTGAATTTGTTCACGGTGGTCTCCTGTTGTGGGCGATTCTGGGTCAGGCGGGATCGGTGGTCACCGGGTCGTCCCGTACGTGCGGCAACGCCATGTATTCGCGCGTGCGCATCTCGGCCAGGCGGCTCACGGTGCGGGAATATTCCTGCGCGTTGGGTCCGGCGACATAGAGCGCCTCCGCCGGCGCGGCGGCCGACGCCAGCAGCTTCACGCGATGATCGTACAAGATGTCCACCAGCCAGGTGAAGCGGCGCGCGCGGTCGCCTTCCTGCGCGCTCATGACCGGAATATCGGAGAGGAGCACGACGGAAAAGCGGCGTGCCAGCTCCAGGTAATCGCGCTGCGAGCGAGGTCCGTCGCACAAGGCGATGAAGTCGAACCAGACGGCGCCCCCGGCGCGACGGCGCGCCATGAGCACCCGGTGCTCGATCGTGAGCCGGGTGCTCTCGTCCGGACCGCTGGACATGGCGTCGAACGCACCTTCGAGCGCAGTGTCGGCACCCTTTCCCGCAGGAACGTGAAACGCATTCACCTGCTCGAGAGTGCGCAACCGATAGTCGATGCCGGCGTCCACCTGCTGCACATCGAGCCACTGCTCCAGCAACTGGATTGCGGGGACGAAGCGCTCGCGCAACAGGCCGTTCGGCCACAATCCCGACGGCGGATAGTTGGACGTCATCACGAACACCACGCCGGCCTCGAACAGCGCGGACAGCAAGCGCCCGAGCACCATCGCATCGGCGATGTCGGACACATGGAACTCGTCAAAGCAGATTAGGCGCCAGCGTTTGGCGATGCGCGCTGCGACGGTCGCCAGCGGATCGACCTCGCTCTTCAGCGTGTTGAGATCTTCGTGCACGTTGCGCATGAACGCGTGGAAATGGATGCGCGTTTTGCGCCGGATGGGAACCGTGGCGAACAAGCTGTCCATCAGGAAGCTCTTGCCGCGACCCACGCCGCCCCACAGGTAGACGCCGCGCGGCACCTCCGGCGACGCGAACAGGCGGGTCAGCGTGGACTGGCGCGCGACGCGGAATTCGGCGAGCTCGTCGGACAGCCGCTGCAGCCGGTCGAGCGCCGCGACCTGGGCGTGGTCCAGAGCGGCGTGCCGCTTCCTGAGGAGAGGTGCAAGGTAATCGAAGATCGCGCCATCGCGGCGCATGTCGGATCGGGAGGCGAGCGCCCCAATCACGGAACGACCCCGACGCTTGCCGCCTCATTGACCAATTCGGCGGCTGCGCTGCCCCCCGGGGCGGTCCGCAGTCCAGCGTCTTGGGGCGGCCCCTCGACGCTCACGCCAGACGTCCGCCGGCGACACCTGCCGTCCGCCCGAAGGCGGCCATTGCGATTCTGACGCCGTTCAACGCTCCTCCGATGCCATTGCCTTTGCGCGGTGAATCCCGCGTTCTGTCCAATGCGGCGACAACTACGAACATCCTAGAGATTCAGCGTCCGTCCGTCTACCGCCAGCGCGGCTTCCTTGGTCGCCTCCGACAACGACGGATGGGCATGACAGATTCGGGCGAGGTCTTCGCTGGACGCACCGAATTCCATGGCGACGACGCCCTCGGAAATGAGTTCCGACGCCTGGGGGCCGATGATATGCACGCCCAGGATCCGGTCGGTCCGGCGGTCCGCCAGGATCTTCACGAAGCCACTCGTATCGCCCAGCGCGCGGGCGCGGCCGTTGGCCAGGAACGGAAACGTGCCCGCGCGGTAATCCGCCCCCGCCGCCTTCAACTGCTGTTCGGTCTGCCCGACCCAGGCGATTTCCGGGGACGTGTAGATGACCCAAGGCACCGTGTTGAAGTCGACGTGGCCGTGCTGGCCGGCGATGCGCTCGGCCACCGCCACGCCCTCTTCCTCGGCCTTGTGCGCAAGCATGGGACCGCGCACCACGTCACCGATCGCCCACACATTGGCGAGATTGGTGCGGCAATCGTCGTCGACGTTGATGAACCCGCGCTCGTCGAGCTGCAGGCCGACCTTGTCGGCCCCGAGTTTGCCGGTGTACGGAATGCGCCCGATGGAAACGATGAGGTGGTCGTAGGTCGCGCTCTGCTCCTTGCCGGCCGAATCCGTGTAGGCGACCGTCACGTCCTTCCTGCCGGGCTTGACATCGGTGATCTTGACGCCCGTGTAAATGGCAAGTCCCTGCTTGGTGAAGAGCTTGAGCGCTTCCTTGGCGATGGCGCTGTCGACCGTGCCGAGGAACGCCGGCAGCGCTTCCAGTACCGTCACCTCCGCGCCGAGGCGACGCCATACGCTGCCCATCTCGAGGCCGATGACTCCGGCCCCGACCACGCCCAGGCGCTTGGGCACGCCGGGGATGGACAACGCGCCGTCGTTGTCGAGCACACGAATGTTGTCGATGGCGACGCCGGGCAAGGGGCGTGGCCGCGAGCCGGTCGCCACGATCACATGCCTGGCGACGAGCTGGGCCGCCTTGGCGCCCGCGACGTCGATGTTCCATTCGTCGCCGGTCTTGCCGGCAAGCGAACCGAGCCCATGGAAGTAGGTCACCTTGTTCTTCTTGAACAGGTAGAGGATGCCGTCATTGTTCTGCGCGACGACCTTGTTCTTGCGCGTCATCATCCTCGGCACGTCGATGCTCAAGCCCTTGACGTCGATGCCGTGGTCCGCGAACGCGTGCCCGGCGTGCTCGAAGTTTTCCGACGATTGCAGCAGCGCCTTGGACGGAATGCAGCCGACGTTGGTGCAGGTGCCGCCCGGCGCGGGCTTGCCGTCGGCGCGCGACCAGTCGTCGACGCACGCGACCGTGAACCCGAGTTGCGCGGCGCGAATGGCGGCGATATACCCACCCGGCCCCGCGCCGATCACCACGACGTCGAATTGTTCAGCCATTGCCGACTCTTCAGATATCCAGCAGAAGTCGCGCCGGATCTTCCAGCGCTTCCTTGATCGCCACCAGCGAAAGCACCGCTTCGCGACCGTCGATGATCCGATGGTCGTAGGACTGCGCGAGGTAGTTGATCGGCCGCACCACGACCTGCCCGTTTTCCACCACGGCGCGTTCCTTGGTGGCGTGCACGCCGAGGATCGCCGACTGCGGCGGGTTGATGATCGGTGTGGACAGCATCGAGCCGAATACGCCGCCGTTGCTGATCGTGTACGTGCCGCCCGTCAGCTCCTGCACGGTCAGCTTGCCTTCGTTGGCGCGCTTGCCGTATTCGGCGATCTGCTTCTCGATTTCCGCCAGCGACATCTGGTCGGCGTCGCGCAGGATCGGCACCACCAGGCCGCGTGGACTGCCGACGGCGATGCCGATGTCGAAATACCCGTGATACACGATGTCCGTGCCGTCGATCGAGGCGTTGACCGCCGGGTACTTCTTCAGCGCGTGCACCGCCGCCTTGACGAAAAAGCCCATGAATCCGAGCTTGACGCCGTGTTCCTTCTCGAAGCGATCCTTGTACTTGCCGCGCAAGTCGAGGATCGGCTGCATGTTGACTTCGTTGAACGTCGTCAGGATCGCCGCGGTGGATTGCGACTGCACGAGGCGCTCGGCGACGCGCTGGCGCAGTCGCGACATCGGCACGCGCTGTTCCGGACGCGAGCCCAGCGGCACCGGAATCGGCGCGGCTGGCGCCTTCGCAACCGGCGCCGGCGCGACCGGCGCTTTGGCATCGGCCGCCTGTGCCTCCGCCGCCGTGATGACGTCGCCCTTGGTGATGCGGCCACCGCGCCCTGTGCCGCCCACACTGGCGGGATTCATGCCCTGGTCGGCCATCATCTTGCGCGCGGCCGGGAGCGCCGTCACGGAAGCCGGCGCCGGTGCCGCCGGCGCGGATGGCGCGGTCGCCGCGGCGGCGGCCGCCGGTGCCGCGGCTTTCGCTGCAGCCGGCGCGGACGCCGGAGGCTTGCCGTCCGAATCGATGACCGCGATCAGCTCGTTCGACGTGACGGTGGCGCCGTCCGCCTTCACCAACTCGACGAGCACGCCATCTCCGGGGGATGGCAGCTCAAGCACCACCTTGTCGGTCTCGACGTCGATCAGGTTCTCGTCCCGCTTGACGGCGTCGCCGGGCTTCTTGTGCCAGCTCACGAGCGTGGCCTCAGCCACGGATTCGGGAAGCTGCGGGACCTTCACTTCGATGCGCATTGGATTCCTGTTTCGATTTTGGAAGCGTGCCGTCGATCGGCTGGCGCGCGCTCAGCCTGCTCTCAACTTGCTCTCATTTTGCTATCACCATCTCGCCCGAGGCCAGCTTGGCGGCGAAGGCGTCTTCCAGGAGCTGCTTCTGCTCCTGATTGTGCTTGCTGCTGTAGCCCACCGCGGTGGACGCAGAGATAGGCCGTCCGGCATAAGCCAGCACCTTCTGGTCCGGGATGTCGCTGCGCAGGTAGGCGCGCAATCGATACCACGCGCCCTGGTTCTGCGGCTCTTCCTGCACCCACACGACTTCCCTCGCGTTCGGGAACTTCGCGACCTCGGCCGCGAACTCGGCGTGCGGAAATGGGTACTGCTGCTCGACGCGGATGATCGCGATGTCGTCGATGTTCTGCTCGCGGCGATGCGCGAGCAGCTCGTAATACACTTTGCCGGAGCAGGCGAGTATCCGCTTTACGTCGCCGGCGGCCAGTTCGTCGGTCTCCCCGATCACGTTCTGGAATCCGCCGCGCGCCAGGTCCTCAAGCGACGACACCGCCTCCTTGTGCCGCAGCAGGCTCTTCGGGCTCATCACGATGAGCGGTTTCCTGTACTTGCGCAGCATCTGCCGCCGCAGCATGTGGAATACCTGCGCGGGCGTCGACGGCACGCACACTTGCATGTTGTGCTGCGCGCATAGCTGGAGGAAGCGCTCCGGGCGCGCGGACGAGTGCTCCGGCCCCTGGCCCTCGAAGCCGTGCGGAAGCAGCATCACCAGGCCGCAGATCCGGCCCCACTTCACCTCCCCGGCACTGATGAACTGGTCGATGATCACCTGCGCACCGTTCACGAAGTCGCCGAACTGCGCTTCCCAGATCACGAGGCGCGTGGGATCGGATGTCGAATAGCCGTATTCGAAGCCCAGCACCGCCTGTTCGGTCAACACGGAGTCGATGATTTCGAACGCCGGCTGGCCGGGCTTGATGTGCTGCAGCGGAATCCAGGTGCCGTCGTCCCACTTCTCGCGGTTCTGGTCGTGCAGCACCGCATGCCGGTGCGAGAACGTGCCGCGCCCGACATCCTCGCCGTCCAGGCGGACGCCATGGCCGTCGGCGAGAAGCGACGCATAGGCGAGCGTCTCGCCCATGCCCCAGTCGAGCGGCAACTCGCCCTCGCCCATCGCGCGGCGGTCCGCGATCACTTTCTCCACGCGCGAATGGAGCTTGAAGTCCGCGGGCACCGTCGTCACCTTCTGCGCCAGCGCCCGCAGCTGCTTCATGGGGACCGCCGTTGCCGCCTCGTCCGTCCAGTGACGATGGGTGTAGGGCTTCCAGTCGATGGTGAACGGCGGCTTGTAGTTCGAAAGGATCGTCTTGTTCGTGTGCTGGCCGCGATCCATGGCGGCGCGGTAGGTGGCGATCATCGCCTCGGGCTCGTCCGCTGTGATCAGCCCTTCGGCGACGAGCTTTTCGGCGTACAGCTTGCGCGTGCCCTCGTGCAGCGCGATCTTCTTGTACATCAGCGGCTGCGTGACCATCGGCTCGTCGGCCTCGTTGTGCCCCAGGCGCCGGAAACACACGAGATCGATGAAGATGTCCTTGTGGAACTGCTGGCGGTACTCGAGTGCAATCTCGACCGCCAGCAGGCAGGCTTCGGGATCGTCGCCATTCACGTGCAGGATCGGTGCCTCGACCATCTTGGCGATGTCCGTGCAGTAGATCGTGCCGCGGGTATCGCGCGGGTCGGAGGTCGTGAATCCGATCTGGTTGTTGATGACGATGTGAATCGTGCCGCCCGTGTAAAAGCCGCGGGTCTGCGCCATGTTCAGGCATTCCTGGTTGACGCCCTGCCCGGCGATGGCGGCGTCGCCGTGCAGCAGCACCGGCATCACCTGGTCGCCCTTGCTGTCGCCGCGCCGGAATTGCCGCGCGCGCACACTGCCCTCGACCACCGGATTGACGATTTCCAGATGGGAAGGATTGAACGCGAGCGTCAGATGCACGGGGCCGCCGGGCGTCGAGACATCGGACGAAAAGCCCTGGTGATACTTGACGTCGCCTGCGGCCAAGTCCTGCGCGGTCTTGCCCTCGAATTCCGAGAACAGGTCGGCCGGGATCTTGCCCAGCGTGTTGACCAGTACATTGAGGCGCCCGCGGTGCGCCATGCCCAGCACGATCTCCTGCACGCCCGCCGCTCCCGCCTTCTCGATCAGCCGGTCGAGCATCGGGATCATCGTGAGGCCGCCCTCGCCCGAAAATCGCTTTTGCCCGACATACTTGGTGTGAAGGTAACGCTCCAGCGTCTCGGCCGCGGTCAGGCGTTCGAGGATATGGCGGCGCTCGTCCGCAGAGTACGTCGGCGTCGAGCGTATCGGCTCCAGCCGCTGCTGGAAGAAGCGCTTGGTGGCCGTGTCCGCGATGTACATGTACTCGGCGCCCAGCGTGCGGGTGTACGTTTCCTTGAGCGCGGCGATGATGTCCGCCAGCCGCATCCGGGCCGGGCCGGCCTTGAACGAGCCGACATCGAATTCCGTGGTCAGATCGGCTTCCGAGAAACCGTAGGTGCGCAAGTCGAGATCGGGAATGTATTGCGGCTCGTGGCGCTGCAGCGGATCGAGGTCGGCATAGAACATGCCGAGCGTGCGGAATTTGCTGATAAGCCGCAACACGAGCACCTGCTTGTGCATCGTCGCCGCGTCGATCATGCCCGCGGCGACCTTGCGGTTCCTGGCCAGCTCGACGAACGAGGCGATCACCGGCGCATGGGCAACGTCGGTCGCGCCTCCGCGCAATTCGTCGAAATAGGCGCGCCAATCCGGACTCACCGAATTCACGTCCGCCAGATAGTGCTCGTACAACTCCTCGATGAACGGGATGTTGGTCCCGAACAGCGTGCTGTTGTCCTCGAATTCCTTCATGCTGCCCATTGCGTCACCTTGGCCGGACTGCGGCCCACGATTGCCATATGGTGGCGGAATGCCGACGCGACAAGCGCCGCGCCGGCCCGTTCGTCCAGCCCTTGCCGCGCGTCAGGTCCGCTGCGCGATCGGCGTGACCGAGCGTCGTGTGGCGCCGACGTAGAGCTGGCGGGGCCGGCCGATCTTGTATTCCGGGTCGGACACCATCTCGTTCAGCTGCGCGATCCAGCCGACCGTTCGCGCGACCGCGAAGATCGCGGTGAAGAGCTGCACGGGAATGCCGATCGCCTTTTGCACGATTCCCGAGTAGAAATCAACGTTGGGATAGAGCTTGCGCTGGACGAAGTACTCGTCCTCGAGGGCGATCTTCTCCAGCGCCATCGCCAGCTTGAACAGCGGATCGTCGGCCAGCCCCAGCTCGTTCAACACTTCGTAACAGGTCTCGCGCATCAGCTTGGCGCGCGGATCGTAGTTCTTGTAGACGCGATGGCCAAAACCCATCAGCTTCACGTTCGAGTTCTTGTCCTTGACCTTGCCGATGAATTCGCCGATCTTGGCGACGCCGCCCTGTGCCTGGATGTCGTAGAGCATGTTGAGCGCCGCCTCGTTGGCGCCACCGTGCGCCGGGCCCCACAGGCACGCCACGCCGGCGGCGATGGCCGCAAAGGGATTGGTGCCTGAGGACGCGCACATGCGCACCGTCGACGTCGACGCGTTTTGCTCGTGATCGGCATGCAGGATGAAAATTCGGTCGAGCGCGCGCACCAGCACGTCGTTGACCTTGTACGACTCGCACGGCGTGGCGAACATCATCCGCATGAAATTGCCGGCATACGACAGGTCGTTCTGTGGATAGACATACGGCTGGCCGACCGAGTACTTGTAGGCCATCGACACGAGCGTGGGCAGTTTGGCGATCAGGCGGATCGCCGAGATGTCCCGCTGCCTGGAATCATGCAGGTTCATGGAATCCGGGTAGAACGCCGACAGCGCGCCGACCAGTCCGGTGAGCACTGCCATCGGGTGGGCATCGCGCCTGAACCCGCGCATGAAGAAATGCATCTGCTCGTTGACCATTGTATGGTGAGTCACGAGCGAATCGAACTCGTCGTTCTGTACCGGCGTAGGCAGCTCGCCGTACAACAACAGGTAGCAGGTTTCGAGGAAGTCGCAGCGCGTGGCCAGTTCCTCGATCGGATAGCCGCGGTACAGCAGCTCTCCCTTGTCGCCGTCGATGTAGGTGATGGCGGAGCTGCAGGACGCGGTGGACAGGAAGCCAGGGTCGTAGGTAAACCTCCCGGTTTTTCCGTACAGCGTGCGAATGTCGATGACGTCGGGTCCCACCGTCCCCGAAACCACGGGGAAGGTCACTGCGGGCGAGCCGTCGGAAAAGTTGACGGTGGCGGTGCGGTCAGTCATGGCTTGTGGCTCCCGGCCAGAAAAGTGGCAGCTGCGATCGAAGCTCTCCGAATTGCCGGAGGGCACTGTTGACTTCCATTCCGCGCGCCTCGCATCGGGTCGTCAAACCACCCGGAGGCGTTCGAGCAATGGTTTCACGGTCACATCGGCCGGTTCGCAGCGTCCGGCAATGAGGTCCCACAGTTCGTTGTCCGCGAGGTCGAGCAGGCGGTCGAGCATCGCCACCTCGCCCTCGGTGATGCGCATTCCACGGTCGTCCAGGAAGCGTGTCAGGACCAGGTCGTTCTCGAGCATTCCGCGCCGGCTGCGCCAGCGGATGCGGTTGAGTCGCTCAGTTGACAGCTCAGCCGACAACGCATTTGCGAATTCAGGCGCAGGCATGGCTTGAGTCACCCTCGCTTCACACGGCGCGCTTGACCATGATGTCCTTGATCTTGCCGATGGCCCTGGTCGGGTTGAGATTCTTGGGGCACACGTCGACGCAGTTCATGATGGTGTGGCAGCGGAACAGGCGATAGGGGTCCTCGAGATTGTCCAGGCGGTCGCCGGTGGCGAGATCGCGGCTATCGGCAATGAAGCGATAGGCGGCGAGCAGGCCGGCGGGGCCGACGAACTTGTCCGGATTCCACCAGAACGACGGGCACGCCGTGGAACAGCAGGCGCACAGGATGCATTCGTACAGTCCGTCGAGTTCCTCGCGGTCTTCAGGCGACTGCAGGCGCTCCTTTTCCGGGGCCGGCGTGTCGTTGACGAGGTACGGCTTGATCGAGTGGTACTGCTTGAAGAACTGGCTCATGTCGACGATGAGGTCGCGGATCACCGGCAGGCCGGGCAGCGGCCGCAGCTCGACCGGCTCCTTCACGTCGTTCAAGTTGGTGATGCAGGCCAGTCCGTTCTTGCCGTTGATGTTCATCGCATCCGAACCGCAAACGCCCTCGCGGCAGCTCTTGCGGAACGACAGCGTGTCGTCCTGCTGGCGCAGCCGCATCAACGCGTCCAGCAGCATGCGGTCGCTGGACTCGAGCGCTACGTCGTAGTCCTGGTAGTGCGGCGCCAAATCCTGCTCGGGGTTGTAGCGATAAATACGAAATTTCATCGGTGCGCTCGCGCTAGTAGCTGCGCGCCTTCGGCGGAAATGCATCCACCGTCAGCGGCTTCAGGTTGACCGGCTTGTAGTCGAGCCGGTTGCCATCGCGGTACCACAGCGTGTGCTTCAGCCAGCCGGCGTCGTCGCGCTCGGGGTAGTCGCTGCGCGCCTGCGCCCCCCGCGATTCCCTGCGCGCTTCCGCCGACACGATCGTGGCCTTGGCGGTCTCCATCAGGTTGTCCAGTTCGAGCGCCTCGACGCGCGCGGTGTTGAACACCCGGCTCTTGTCCTTGATCGCCGTGCGCGCGACTTGCTGCTCGAGGTCCATCACCATTGCCACGCCTTCGCTCAGCAGTTCCTGGTTGCGGTAGACGCCGCAATGCATCTGCATCGTCTTGCGCAGTTTCTGCGCCAGCGCCGGCACCGATTCCCCGGAGGTTGCGCCGTCGAGACGCGCAAGGCGCGTGCGCGACAGGTCGCCGGCATCCGCAGGCAGGTGTTTCTGGCCCTGCGCCGGCAAATTCTGGTCGACGATGAAATTGCCGCACGCGCGGCCGAATACCAGAAGGTCAAGCAGTGAATTGGTGCCAAGGCGGTTGGCGCCATGCACCGACACACACGCGCACTCGCCCACCGCATACAGGCCATCGACCACGGCGTTGGGATTGCCCGCCTTGGGCGCGACGACCTGGCCGTGCACGTTGGTCGGCACCCCGCCCATCTGGTAATGGATCGTCGGCACGACCGGGATGGGCTCCTTGATGGGATCGACATTGGCGAACTTGATCGCTATCTCGCGAATGGATGGCAGCCGCTTGATGATCACGTCCGGACCGAGATGGTCGAGCTTCAACAGCACATAGTCCTTGTCCGGACCGCAGCCGCGGCCTTCCTTGATTTCCTGGTCCATCGCGCGCGACACGACGTCGCGGGACGCCAGGTCCTTGGCGTTCGGCGCGTAGCGCTCCATGAAACGCTCGCCGTCGCTGTTGAGCAGGATGCCGCCCTCGCCGCGCACGCCTTCGGTGATCAGCACGCCCGCGCCCGCGACGCCCGTGGGATGGAACTGCCAGAACTCCATGTCTTCCAGCGGAATGCCGCTGCGCGCCGCCATGCCGAGTCCGTCACCGGTATTGATGAACGCGTTGGTCGACGCCGCGAAGATGCGCCCGGCGCCGCCTGTGGCCAGCACGGTTGCCTTCGCCTGCAGGATCGTCACCTCGCCGGTTTCCATCTCGTAGGCAACCACGCCGACGACGTCACCTTCCGCGTCGCGCACGAGATCGAGCGCCATCCACTCGACGAAGAATTGCGTGTTCGCGCGCACGTTGCGCTGGTACAGCGTATGCAGCATCGCGTGGCCGGTGCGGTCGGCGGCCGCGCAGGCGCGCTGCACGGGCGTCTCGCCGAAATTGGCCATGTGCCCGCCGAAGGGGCGCTGATAGATGGTGCCGTCGGGGTTGCGGTCGAACGGCATGCCAAAGTGCTCGAGTTCGTACACCACTTGCGGCGCCATCCTGCACATGTATTCGATCGCATCCTGGTCTCCGAGCCAGTCGGAGCCTTTGATCGTGTCGTACATGTGCCAGTGCCAGTTGTCGGCGGCCATGTTGCCCAGCGACGCGCCGATGCCGCCCTGCGCTGCCACCGTATGCGAGCGCGTGGGGAACACCTTGGACAGCACCGCGACGCGCAGGCCGGCTTCAGCCAGCTGCAGCGACGCGCGCATGCCGGCGCCGCCGGCGCCGACAATGATCGCGTCAAATTTCTGGACGGGGAGCTTGCTCATGGCGGTCGCGTCACAGGCCGCCCCAGAGGAGCTGCACGCTCCAGCCGGTGTAACCGATCAGTGCGGCGATCACCAACACTTGGAGCGTCAGGCGCAGCGCGGCGGGCTTGACATAGTCCATGAGGATGTTGCGCACTCCGACCCACGCATGCCAGAACAGCGCCACCATGAACACGAACGTTGCGACGCGGAAAGCCTCGTTGCCGAAAGTTCCTTTCCACGCCGCGTAGTCGAGGCCGCCGAACCACAGCAGCAGGCCCAGGATCAGCACGGTATACAGCGCCATGGCCACGGCGGTCACACGCTGCACGAGCCAATCGCGCCATCCGTAGTGCGCCCCGACGACAATGCGATTTGGGGTCACCACAGGCGCACCGCAACGGCAACAGTCAGGACCAGGGCCAACACCATGGTCACCGCGGCGGACCGGCGGGCCGCGGCCAGCTCGACGCCTACATGGGCGTCCATCAGCAGGTGGCGAATTCCCGCCAGCAAGTGGTGGATGAACGACCACGCGAGGGCCAACGCCACCAGCTTGGCGAACGGTGCGTCGAGCGCAGCGCGCGTCTGCGCCCACGCTTCGGGCGATGCCAATGCCCGCTGGACGACGCAGAGCAGAAGTGGGATGCCAAGCAGGAACAGCAATGCACCGCTGGCGCGATGCAGGATCGACACCACCGCCGGCAGCGGCATGCGGATCGCCAGGAGATTCAAGTAGACCGGGCGCGGCTTCACGACGGGACGGTCGATTGCGGCCATCAAATCCCCCCGGTGACCTTCATGCGAGCGACGCATTGGCGCGGTGCGGATACCAAGTGGGCACTTTCGGCGGTTTTATTGTGCACAGCAACGAATTATAGCCTCAGCCGCGCGGGTCGGCCAATTGACGCATGTCATTTTCCTGTCACGCGCCCCGACAAATGTCGTGGCACGCGAACGTGGCAGCGAACTCAGAACAGCTCGTTGAAATAATGATGGGCGCGGGTGGTGCACAGGCCACGGCGCACCTCGACCGGCGTGTCGCCGTACGTCAAGGTCACGCGGTCCACCGCAAGCAGCGGTGCGCCCACGGCGACGCCAAGGAGCGCCGCACTCGATGCGTCGGCTGCGATGGCGGAAAGGTGCTCACGCGCCTTCAGCATGCGCACGCCGAACTGCGTCTCGAAGAATCCGTACATCGAACCGCGGTAGGCCTCGTACCGCGCCCGTGTGAGGCCACGGAACTGCGCTGCGGGCAAGGTGATCTCGTCCAGCACCACGGGCTCGCCCCCCCACTCCAGCACGCGGCGGATGACCACGACCGGGTCGCCCGGCTTCAGTGCGAGCAGGCGCGCCGTGTCCGTGCCGGCCCTGCTCCGCCGCAGGTCGAGGAGACGACTCGCCGGATATTCGTCGTGCCCGTCGTCTGGCCGGACGCGCAGGAAGCGGAACAGCGATGACCGCTCCTCGGTGTGGGTCGCGACAAATGTGCCCTTGCCCTGCCGGCGCACCACGAGATTGTCCGCCGCCAGCGCGTCGATGGCCTTGCGCACGGTCCCTTGCGACACGCCGTAGCGGCCCGCAAGCTCGATCTCCGAGGGGATCGCCGCGCCTGGCCCCCATTCCCGAGTCTCGAGGCTGCGTTCCAGCAACGCCTTGATCTGCAGGTACAAAGGCCGGAATGTCGGCGTTGCGGCGGCAGTGGCCATGGGCGTCGGTCGGGATCGAGGTGGCGTAATCGGGAAGTTTGGAGAAATGCCGCGCATTTGCGGCCGTCCACAGTGGCGTCGCGCGTCCGGGGCGCATTGGTCGCGTGCATTATCGACAGCCGGCACCGCGTTTGTCCAACCGTTGGCGCCCATGATATCGGCAGTCTTATATAAGTTATAAGAGTTAATTGACACTGCCGCCAACGGGCGCCTAGAATAGTGCGTCGCGGGAGGCGTGCCCCCAGTCAGCACAAGCGCGTTCCAGCGGCCCGTATGTCGCACCGCAATATGGGCGGCCGGCGGATTCCCCGCATGGCGTTCCCTACCGAAACTGCGTACTGGAGTTCATCATGAAAGCACCCCTTCGCGTGGCCGTCACCGGCGCTGCTGGCCAGATCGGGTACGCCCTCCTGTTCCGGATCGCTTCGGGCGAGATGCTCGGGCGCGACCAACCGGTGATCCTGCAGATGCTCGAGTTGCCCATCGACAAGGCCCAGGCCGGATTGCGCGGCGTGATGATGGAACTGGAGGATTGCGCCTTTCCGCTCCTGGCCGGGATGGTCGGCACGGGCGATCCCAAAGTGGCGTTCAAGGATGCGGACGTGGCCATGCTCGTCGGCGCGAAACCGCGCGGCCCAGGCATGGAGCGCAAGGACCTGCTGCTGGAAAATGCCAAGATCTTCATCGAGCAGGGCAAGGCGCTGGACCAAGTCGCCTCGCGCAACGTCAAGGTCCTGGTGGTGGGTAATCCGGCCAACACCAATGCGTATATCGCCATGAAGTCCGCGCCCTCCCTGCCCAAGAAGAACTTCACCGCGATGCTGCGTCTCGACCACAACCGCGCGCTGTCGCAACTCGCAGCCAAGACGGGCAAGCCGGTAGGCGACATCGAGAAGCTCATCGTGTGGGGCAACCATTCGCCGACCATGTACGCCGATTACCGCTTCGCCACGATCGCGGGCCAATCGGTCAAGACGCTGGTCAACGACGAAGCCTGGAATCGCGATGTGTTCCTGCCCAAGGTGGGCAAGCGCGGCGCGGCAATCATCGAGGCGCGCGGCCTGTCGTCCGCGGCCTCCGCCGCCAACGCCGCCATCGACCATGTGCGCGACTGGATTCAGGGCAGCAACGGCAAGTGGGTCACGATGGGCGTCCCCTCCGACGGCAGCTACGGCATTCCTCAGGATGTGATGTACGGCGTGCCGGTGACGACGGCGCGCGGCGAATACACGCGCGTGAAGGACCTCGCGATCGACGACTTCTCGCGCGAGAAGATGAATGCGACGCTGAAGGAACTGGAAGAGGAACGCGCGGGCGTCGCCCCCCTGCTGGGCTGAGCCGCTTCGCGACTGATGCCTGACCAACTCGCGACGAATCCGACCGACATGGCCCACGAATCCGCCGGCGCCAAATTCCGCGCAGCCGTCGCTGCGGAACATCCGCTGCAGGTGATCGGCGCGATCAATGCGTACACCGCGCGCATGGCGGAACGCACGGGCTACAAGGCGCTCTACCTGTCCGGTGGCGGCGTCGCCGCCAATTCCCTGGGCATGCCCGACCTCGGGATCAGCACGCTGGAGGATGTCCTGGTCGACGTGCGTCGCATCACGGAGGTCACCACGCTGCCCCTGCTCGTAGACATCGACACCGGTTGGGGAAGCGCCTTCAACATCGCCCGCGCGATCCGCGCCATGATCAAGGCCGGAGCCGGCGCGGTGCACATGGAAGACCAGGTCGGCGCCAAGCGCTGCGGCCACCGCCCGGGCAAGGAAGTGGTGTCGAAGGAGGAAATGGTCGATCGCGTCCGCGCCGCCGTCGATGCGCGCACCGATCCGTCCTTTGTGATCATGGCCCGGACGGATGCGTTGGCCGTGGAGGGACTTTCCGCCGCGATCGAACGAGCGGTGGCGTACGTCGAGGCCGGCGCCGACATGATCTTCCCCGAAGCGATGACCGAACTATCGATGTATCGCGAGTTCAGGGCGGCGGTGCAGGTGCCCATCCTCGCCAACATCACCGAGTTCGGCCACACGCCCCTGTTCACCACGGACGAACTGGGTTCGGCCAACGTGGATATCGTTCTCTACTGCTGCTCGGCCTATCGCGCGATGAACGCCGCGGCGCTCAAGGTCTACCAGACGATTCGCGCCGAAGGCACGCAGAAGTCCTTGGTCCCCATCATGCAGACCCGCGCCGAGCTGTACGACTATCTCGGCTACCACACGTACGAGCAAAAACTGGACGACCTGTTCGCCAAATCGCGATGACCGCCGACCCCCCCGCAGTCCTGACCCCAGTTGCCACCGACGCCGGCCCCAAGGCAAAGAAATCGGTTGCGCTGTCCGGCGTCGCCGCCGGCAACACGGCCCTGTGCAGTGTCGGGCGCACCGGCAACGACCTGCACTATCGCGGCTACGACATCCTCGACATCGCCGACGTGTGCGAATTCGAGGAGATCGCCTACCTGCTGGTGCACGGCAAGCTGCCCAATGTGGCCGAGCTCGTCAGCTACAAGGCCAAGCTCAAGGCGCTGCGCGGGCTGCCCGCGCCGGTCAAGATCGCGCTGGAGTCCCTGCCCGCGGCCGCGCATCCGATGGACGTCATGCGCACCGGCGCGTCGGTGCTGGGCTGCGCGCTGCCGGAAAAGGACGACCACAACGTGCCGGGCGCGCGCGACATCGCCGACCGGCTGATGGCGTCTTTCGGGTCGATGCTGCTTTACTGGTATCACTGGAGCCACAACGGCAAGCGCATCGACGTCGAGACCGACGACGATTCGATCGGTGGGCATTTCCTGCACCTGCTGCACGGCAGGCCCGCGCCGGAGCTCTGGGTCAAGGCGATGCACACGTCGCTCAACCTCTACGCGGAGCACGAGTTCAACGCCTCGACCTTCACGGCGCGCGTCATCGCCGGCACCGGATCCGACCTGTATTCCGCCATCACGGGCGCGATCGGCGCGCTGCGCGGCCCCAAGCACGGCGGCGCCAACGAATTCGCGTTCGACGTGCAGAACCGCTACGTGACCCCGGACGAGGCCGAAGCCGACGTGCGCCGGCGGGTCGAAGCCAAGCAGGTCATCATCGGCTTCGGCCATCCGGTGTACACGATTTCCGATCCGCGCAACAAGGTGATCAAGGACGTCGCGCATCGCTTGTCGGTCTCGGCGCGCAGCACCAAGATGTTCGATGTCGCGGAACGCCTGGAGTCGGTGATGTGGGACGTAAAGAAGATGTTTCCCAATCTCGACTGGTTTTCCGCCGTCAGCTACCACATGATGGGCGTCCCCACCGCGATGTTCACGCCGCTGTTCGTGATCGCGCGCACGTCCGGTTGGTCGGCGCACGTGATCGAGCAGCGCATCGATGGCAAGATCATCCGTCCGAGTGCCAATTACACGGGCCCGGAGGATCAGATCTTCGTTCCGCTCAAGGAACGCAAATGAGCCACGCCGTGGCGGCGCTGCTCGCCGCCTGCGCCTTTCCCGTCGCGGTTCTGGCCGCGGAGCGTGGCGACAACGCGTTCGTCGTCACCTACGCGTGCGACGGTGGCCGTTACCTGGTGGTCGGGTATCCCGCGTATCGCGACGCCCGGCGCGCGCCGATTCGCATCAACTGGCAGGGCCGCACGGTGCAACTCGCGCCCACCCGCGTCGGCTCGGGTGCCCGCTACGTCAACGCGCTGGCCAATCTGCAATGGTGGAGCAAAGGCAATGGCGGAACGCTCAGCCAGCTCGAGAACAACCGGCCGCTGTTGACCAACTGCGTCGAAAGCTGATCCCACCCTCAACCCCATCGCGCCCGCCGGTGCTGCCGGCAGCGTCACCGCAAAGCTCATTCATGTCCGCACCCATCTCCAACGTCCGCCCCAAGCCCGACAAGGTGCTCGTCGACATCGTCGACTACGTCAGCAAATACAAGATCACGAGCAAGGAAGCGTATGCGACCGCGCACTACTGCCTCCTGGACACGCTGGGCTGCGGCTTCGAGGCGTTGACGTATCCTGCCTGCACCAAGCTCATGGGGCCGATCGTTCCAGGCACCGTCGTGCCGCACGGCGCGCGCGTGCCAGGCACTTCGTTCGTACTCGACCCGGTGCAGGCCGCGTTCAACATCGGCGCGATGATCCGCTGGCTCGACTTCAACGACACCTGGCTGGCCGCGGAATGGGGCCATCCGTCCGACAACCTGGGCGGCATCCTTGCGGTCGCCGACTGGATCTCGCGCAACAACGTGGCCGCGGGCCGCGCGCCCCTGACGGTCAAGGACGTGCTGACCGGAATGATCAAGGCGCACGAGATCCAGGGCGTGATCGCGCTCGAGAACAGCTTCAACCGCGTCGGCCTCGACCACGTCGTGCTGGTGAAGGTCGCCTCCACCGCAGTCGTGGCGCAGTTGCTCGGCCTGTCCCGCGACGAAGTCATCAACGCCATATCGCTTGCCTGGGTGGACGGCCAGTCGCTGCGCACGTACCGGCATTCGCCCAACACCGGCTCGCGCAAGAGCTGGGCGGCGGGCGACGCCACGTCGCGCGCCGTGCGCCTCGCGCTCATCGCCAAGACGGGCGAGATGGGTTATCCGTCCGTGCTCAGCGCCAAGACCTGGGGCTTCTACGACGTGCTGTTCAAGGGCAACGCGTTCAAGTTCCAGCGACCCTACGGCAGTTATGTGATGGAAAACGTCCTGTTCAAGATCAGCTTCCCGGCGGAGTTCCACGCCCAGACTGCGGTGGAATGCGCAATGCAGCTCCATCCGCTGGTAAAGGACCGCCTGGACGACATCGACAGGATCACGATCCGCACGCATGAGTCCGCCATCCGCATCATCGACAAGAAGGGACCGCTGGACAATCCCGCGGATCGCGACCACTGCATCCAGTACATGGTGGCCGTGCCGATGATCCACGGCCGCCTCACCGCGGCGGATTACGAGGACAGTATTGCGCGCGATCCGCGCATCGACGCGCTGCGCGCGAAGATGGTCTGCGTCGAGGACAAGCAGTTCTCGAAGGACTACCACGACCCGGACAAGCGCTCGATCGCCAACGCCATAACGGTCAAGTTCAAGGACGGCAGCAAAACCCGGGAAGTCGTCATCGAATACCCGATCGGCCACCGCCGCCGGCGCAAGGAAGGCATGCCGGTGCTGATCGAGAAATTCAAGATCAATCTCGCCCGCCGCTTTCCGGAAAAGCAGCGCGCCGCGATCCTCGACGCGGTGCTGGACGCGGGCAAGCTCTCCACGCTGCCGGTGAATGAATTCGTCGACCTGATGTTGATCTGATTCCGGTTGTCCGCAGGAGAAATCCGTCGCACCTCGCCCAAAGGATTCGAAACCCATGCGCTTCCCCGCCCTCTTCGTTTCAGGCCTTGTCCTGGCCCTGCCCGCGCTGGCCGCCGACGACTTTCCCAAGCTGAAGCCCGGCCAATGGGAAGTGACCACGACGTCCAACCGCAACGGAAGCGCCACGCCCGCCAAGATGACGCTATGCACGGATGAAGCCACGCAGAAGCAGATGATGGATATGGGCAGGGGCATGGGCAAGGAGATGTGCTCCAAGTTCGACATGCGCCGGGACGGCAACAAGTTCTTCGGCGACACCGTGTGCCAAATGGGCCAGACGAAGATGACCTCGCACTCGGTCATGACCCTGTCGGGCGACACCTCCTACAAGACCGTGGTCAATGCGACCTTCGATCCGCCGATGGCGGGTGTCAGGGAAAGCATGACGACCGTCGAGGGCAAGAACGTAGGACCCTGCCGCGACGGCATGACCCCCGGCGACGTGATGACGCCGACCGGCCAGAAATTCAACATGACGCAAATGCAGAATCTGGCGCGTCCGCCCGCGATGCCGCCCGCCAAAGCCAAGTAAGTCGCCAATCCAAAGGTCCCGCCATGAGCCACAACCTCCATCAGTCCCTCAAGGAATTCAGATTCAAGTCGGGCAGCGGCAAGTACTACTCGCTGCAGGCACTCGAGGCCGCCGGCATCGGCAAGGTCTCGCGGCTGCCCGTCTCCATTCGCATCGTGCTGGAATCGGTGCTGCGCAATTGCGACGGCAAGAAAGTAACCGAGGAGCACGTGCGGCAGGTGGCCAACTGGTCTCCCAACGGTGCGCGCACGGACGAAATTCCGTTCGTCGTAGCGCGCGTGGTGCTGCAGGACTTCACCGGCGTGCCGTTGCTGGCCGACCTGGCGGCAATGCGCAACGTGGCCAGCGACATGGGCAAGAACCCCAAGCTGATCGAGCCGCTGGTGCCGGTCGACCTCGTGGTCGACCATTCCGTGATGATCGACCACTACGGCACGAAGGACGCACTCGACCTCAACATGAAACTCGAATTCTCGCGCAACAACGAGCGTTACGAATTCATGAAATGGGGCATGCAGGCATTCGACACCTTCGGCGTGGTGCCTCCGGGCATCGGCATCGTGCATCAGGTGAACCTCGAATACCTGGCGCGCGGCGTGCACAGCAGGAACGGCGTCTACTACCCGGACTCGCTCGTCGGAACGGACAGCCATACCACGATGATCAACGGCATCGGCGTCGTCGGCTGGGGCGTGGGGGGCATCGAAGCCGAAGCCGGCATGCTGGGCCAGCCGGTGTACTTCCTCACCCCGGACGTCGTCGGCGTCGAATTGAAGGGCAAGCTGAACGAAGGCATCACGGCCACCGACCTCGTGCTGTCGGTCACCGAACTCATGCGCCGCGAAAAGGTCGTCGGCAAGTTCGTCGAGTTCTTCGGCGAAGGCGCAGCCTCGCTGGCCGTTCCCGACCGCGCGACCATCGCCAACATGGCGCCGGAATACGGCGCGACGATGGGCTTTTTCCCGGTCGACGAAGCAACGGTGGACTACCTCACCGCCACGGGCCGCACGGACGCCGAGGTCGATGCGTTCACTGCCTATTTCAAGGCCCAGGGATTATTCGGCATTCCGCGTGCGGGCGAGATCGACTACACCAACGTCGTGTCGCTCGACCTCACGACGATCAAGCCGTCGGTGGCGGGCCCCAAGCGTCCCCAGGATCGCATCGAGCTTGCCAATCTCAAGGCCAAGTTCGGCGACCTGTTCAGCAAGCCCGTCGCGGAGAACGGCTTCGCCAAGAACGCCGCCGACCTCACCAAGCGCGTCGTGACTGCGCGCGTCCCGGACGGCGTGGGCGCGATCAGCGACGCGTCGATGAAAGTTCCGGGCAACGGTCAGCCACGCGACCTCGTGGAGATGGTGGACAACCGCCCGACGCCCGATCGGGTGCGCCAGCCGGACGAGGCGAACGTGTCCATCGGCAACGGCGACGTACTGATCGCCGCCATCACGTCGTGCACCAACACGTCCAATCCCGGCGTTCTGCTTGCCGCCGGCCTGTTAGCGAAAAAGGCAGTCGAGCGCGGGTTGACGGTCAAGCGCCACATCAAGACGTCATTGGCGCCCGGCTCGCGCGTGGTGACCGACTACCTGACCAAGGCGGGCTTGCTGCCGTACCTCGAGCAGCTGGGTTTCGGCGTTGCCGCGTACGGCTGCACCACGTGCATCGGCAATGCGGGCGACCTGGCGCCGGAGTTCAACGACGCAATCGTCAGCAACGACCTTATCTGCGCGGCGGTCCTTTCGGGCAACCGCAACTTCGAAGCGCGCATTCATCCCAATCTCAAGGCCAACTTCCTGGCGTCGCCGCCGCTGGTCGTGGCGTATGCGATTGCGGGAACGGTGCTGCGCGACCTGACCACCGAACCGTTGGGGCTGGGCCGCGACGGCAAGCCGGTGTTCCTCAAGGACGTTTGGCCGACGTCGCATGAAATCGCCGCCGTGCTGCCATTCGCGCGCGAGCCGGCCACGTTCCGCAAGCTCTATGGCAGCCTGGCCACCGCCAATCCGCTCTGGGGCACGATCAGCGGCGCCACCGGGCAGGTGTATGGCTGGCCCAAATCGACCTACATCGCCAAGCCACCGTTCTTCGACGGCTTCGAAATGAAGGCCAAACCGACGACAGACATCAAGGGTGCGCGCGTGCTCGGTCTCTTCGGCGACTCGATCACCACCGACCACATCTCTCCGGCGGGCGCAATCAAGGCCGATTCTCCCGCGGGCGCGTGGCTGCTGGCCAACAAGGTCACGAAGGCCGACTTCAACAGCTATGGTTCACGCCGCGGCAACCACGAGATCATGATGCGCGGCACCTTTGCCAACGTGCGCATCAAGAACCTGATGATCCCGCCGCGCGCCGATGGCACGCGCGAGGAGGGCGGCGTCACGCTGTTCCAGCCGTCGGGCGAAAAGATGTTCATCTACGACGCCGCCATGAAGTACATCGCGCAGGGCACGCCGACGGTGATTTTCGGCGGTGAGGAATACGGCACGGG
This sequence comes from uncultured beta proteobacterium, assembly GCA_963819965.1. GTDB lineage: Bacteria > Pseudomonadota > Gammaproteobacteria > Burkholderiales > Casimicrobiaceae > VBCG01. The sequence goes on along the minus strand of CAWFYA010000002.1, from coordinate 558,722 downwards.
CAGTTCGCGCGACTGGGCGGCCAAAGGCACGCAGTTGCTGGGTGTCAAGGCGGTGATCTGCAAGAGCTTCGAGCGCATCCACCGCTCCAACCTGGTCGGCATGGGCGTGCTGCCATTGCAGTTCAAGGGCGGCGATTCGGTGCAGTCGCTCGATCTCAGGGGGGACGAGACCGTCGACATCGTCGTGCCGAAGGACGTGAAGCCACAGCAGGACCTGACCGTGGTGATCACGCGCAAGGACGGCACCAAAAAGAACGTCGTCGTGCTGTGCCGGATCGACACGCCGATCGAAGTCGACTACTACAACGGCGGCGGCATCCTGCCGTTTGTACTGCGCGACCTGGTCCAGGCGGCCTGACAGAAACCCCGCGCTTACCCCGCGGGCCGGTCACTTGCACGTGACCGCCCCGCCGTTTTACGTCGCCGCATCGTGTCGCACGCCCACCATCCGCTCCGCCAGGCGCTGCCGCTCTTCCTTCTGGGCGGCCTGTGCCTCACGTCGCTCGACACGACGGCCAAGTACCTGGTCCGCGACCACTCCTTGTTCCTCGTGGTCTGGGCACGCTACCTGGGACAGATGCTCGTGGTCACACCCTTTGTCTGGCATCGCGCCGGACCCGGATTCTGGCGCACGCGCAACCTCCGGATGCAGCTCATCCGCTCGGCGTTCCTGCTGGCCGCCACCGTTTGCTTCTTCGCCGGATTGCGCTATTTGCCGCTGGCGGAAGGCTCGGCCATCACCTTCCTCGCGCCGATCTTCATTGTCGTGTTTTCGCAGCCGCTGCTGGGGGAAAGGCCGACACGCGCACGCTGGATCGCGTCCATCACCGGCTTCATCGGGATCGTGGTATTGCTCCGGCCCGGGTCGTCCATCCTGCACCCGGCGGTGCTGCTGCTGATCGGCACCGCGATCTGCAACGCGTTCTACCAGCTCCTCACCCGCAAGCTGCCGGGCGACAGCGCCCACACCACGCTTTTCTACAGTGCGCTGATCGGCGCGATCGGCTTTACGCTCGCGCTGCCGTGGGGATTCGACGCCGCGGCGATGACCTGGCGCGAAGGCGGCCTGCTGCTCCTGCTGGGACTCTTCGCCGGCGTCGCGCACTGGCTCATCATCAGCGCTTTCCTTCTTGCGCCGGCGTCACTGCTCACGCCCTTTACCTACCTGCAGATGATCTGGGCCACGCTCTTCGGCTACCTCATCTTCGGGCACCTTCCCGACGGATGGTCCGCCATCGGCATGGCCATCATCGTCGCCAGCGGCCTGATGCTGGCCGTGCAGGAGCGAGGGCGCGCCCGCATGTCGCGCAGCTTTCCGTGAACGCTTGCTCGCCGGTCATGCCCCCGGCATAGGCGGCCCGCGTGACCGTCGCATCCGCGCCACGTGCCGGCCGATTGCCTGAAACCTTGACGACGATCAAAGGGGCAACTTCCCGCCGTATGCGCTAAAATCGACAGTCGACGGGTGCGCTATAAAGGGCCCGCCGCCACCCACATTACCTCCCCGGAGAGACACAATGAACAAACGTATTTTTGCCGCGCTTGCGGCCATCGTGCTTGCGCTCACGCTGACCGCGTGCGGCGACAAGGCCAAGGAAGCGGCTGACGCTGCCAAGGCATCGGCGGACCAGGCTGCCGCTGCTGCCAAGGATGCTGCTGCCAAGGCTGCGGACGCGGCCAAGGCCGCTGCCGCCGACGCGGCCGCGAAGACCGGCGACGCCATGAAGGGCGCTGCTGATGCAACCAAGGACGAGGCCATGAAGGCCACCGACGCAACCAAGGACGCGGCTGCAGACGCCGTAAAGGCCGCGAAAGATGCCGCCACGCCCGCGGAAGCGCCGAAGAAGTAAATTCGACCTGGCGTTGCGCTGATGTTCAACTAAAGGTCAGCGTAGCGACCCCGGACGGCCGGTTCCCGCAAGGGGCCGGCCGTTTGCTTTGAGGCGGGCTATCCTTGCCGGGACCGCTCAGGCATTGCGCACCGCCGCGTGCCTGGCGATCCACCGGGTGAGCGGCTTCCACTGCTCCCAGTCCTGTTCGCCCCGCGAGCGCGGCAGGTCGAACACCGAATAGCCGTCGCGTGCGCAATAGACGTACACCTGCGTGTCGCGCAAGTGGGTCACGACGGGATAGTCGTAGCCCGCCAGGAATTCGTCGAGTTCGGCGGCGGAACGGGTGCGCGCGTCGACGCGCATGCCGACGATGCCTACCGCAATGCCGCCCTCCTTCACCGCCTTGTATTCGGCAATCGCGTCGAGAAAATGCCGGGTGGCGGCGATGTCGAACATCGACGGCGACACCGGGACGAGCATCGCGTCCGCGCGACGGATGGCGTCGCGCAGTGCCTCCCCGTGCAGTCCGGCCGGACTGTCGACGACCAGCCAATCGGGCGCGACATCCTTGAGTTCCTTCTTTTTCAACTCGCCCACGAAACCGCCGATCGGTGGAAACAGCGCAGGCCGGCGCGCAAGCCATTCGCTGGACGAGCGTTGCGGATCGGTGTCGGCGAGCGCGACGCGCTGGCGCTTTCCCGCCAGCCAGCCGGCAATGTTGGTGGCAAGCGTGGTCTTGCCGCTGCCGCCCTTGGGATTGGCAATCAGAATCGTCTGCACGGCGGCCCCTTCAGAACCGGATGGCGAAGTTTACGACGCCCGTACGCGGAACACGCGGTGCAGGGGGTCATAGCGACGGCAGGATCGCGTGCAGCGCCGTCAGCGCATCCGCGCCCAGACGCTTCGACCGGGCGCCGCTCCACCCGTGCTCCGGGTCGGGCAGATTGGCGTTGTCCTTGAACGGCATCTCGAGCGTGAGCGCAAGGCCGCCGAACGTGTGTCCTACCCACTTGGACGCGATCGTCAGGTTGGTCTTGGTCTCCTTGTCCGACGGGTACCCTTCGATAGTCTGGAAATCGGGATTGGCGAACTGCAGTCCCGCCCGGAACCCCTGCTCCAGCGCCGCCATCCGCGGCGTGTGGTTTTCCAGCCGTTCGTTGCCGTCGGTGAAGACGTACGGCAGAGCTTCGTCGCCATGGACGTCGAGAAAGCCGTCCACGCCCGTGGCCTGCATCGCGGCACGCACGTAGAACACTTCCGGACTGCGCGCCAGCGTCGGCGTCATCCATTCGCGGTTGAGATTCGCGCCCGCCGCATTGGTACGCAGGTTGCCGCGCACGCTGCCGTCGGGATTCATGTTGGGCACGATGCGTACGACGGCGCGCTCCAGCAGCACGCGCGCCATCGCATCGTTCTCGTCCAGGAGGCGGTCCAGCAGGCCCTCGACAAACCACTCCGCCATCGTCTCCCCGGGATGCTGGCGCGCGATGACCCACAATGACTTCCTGGCCGGGCTGGGCGCGCCTACCGTGATCATGTTGAGATCGCGTCCGTCCAGCGTGGGACCGAGGTCGCCAACCCGGGCGCGCGAAGACGAGTCGGCGCGCCCAAGGAGCGCGAGGTGCCGCTCCCACGGATAGGGCTCGAAATAGGCGTAGTAAATGCTGTCGCGCAACGGCACGTGCTCGATGACCAACTCCGATCCTTCATAGCGGGTGGGCACCCTGAACCAGGCAACACGATCGTAGGACGCGACCGCGGAATAACCTGGCCAGCCGTCGGCATAGGTGGCGTTCCCGGCATTGACCACGCGAATTCGTGCCACACGACCTCCGGCGCCCTGCAGGCGGAAGTAGAACCATTGGCGGATGTCGGCATGGGAATCGGGACGCAACGCGACCTGGAGGTCACCAACCTGCGAGACGTCGATCACCGTAATGGCGCCGCCGTCGAAATGACTGGAAATGCGTGGATTCATCTCTTCCTGTCGTTTTGGCTCGATTTTTGCATGAAATACCGGATCGCGTGGATTGTGCGCGTCTGCCTGCGAATACCCAGCTGCGACGTCTTCGCCGCGCCGGCATGCTAACATCCGGCCCCTCAACGCCCGCCAAATCGGACATTTTCTAAATAAAAACAATGCCTTTCGATTCCTCCACCCTCTGTGCACGAACCAACGCCGGCGAAGCGGAACTTGGTACGCCCAGTCAGGGGCTGTCGCTGGGACAGCGGCGTGTGCTGACGTTGCTGGAAAATCCGGTCGCCGTCGAGGAGCTGGCTGAAAAGCATCGCCTCGAACCGGAGAAACTGGCACGCGACCTTACCCGCCTCGCCGAGTTGCGGCTGATCCTGCTGCAGGGACCCGGCATCGCAGCACCGGCATCCACGGATTCGCCGGCCGCACCTTTTACCCATACCCACGGCATGGCCCCGGTAGTCATCGGTCGCGGCTCGCGCAAGGGGCCGGTCATGGCACTGGCTGCGGGCACTTCCGCGGTCGTTCTGGCCGCCGCCATCTGGTACGGCACCCGAACTCAGCCATCCCCGCCGGCCGCCGCACAACCGCTCGCCGTAACACCGATCCCCGCGCCCGTACCCATGCCCGTGGCCAACGCCACCGCGCCGACGCCTCCCAGCGTCAGAAGCTCGCAGGACACGGTACCCGCCGTGGCGATGATTCTGCGCGGCAAGACGGCGGCGCCCGTGGTGCGTCCGGAAATTCGTCCCGGCCTGGCCGCATCGACGGGCGCGCCCACGCCCGCCAAGACTGCCGCGCCCCCCGCGTCGGCGAATCCGATAGCCATTCCCGACCGGACCGCGAGCGCGACCCTTCCTTCGGCGCCCGCGGCGGCGGCCATGGCAAATCCCGTCGCGGCACCCGTGGCAAGTCCCGTCGCGGCCCCAGTTGCGGCCCCAGTTGCGGCACCGGTTGCGGCTCCGTTCGCGACGCCTGTTGCGCCGCCCGTCTCGACGCCTGTTGCGCCGCCCGTCTCGACGCCTGTTGGTGCTCCCGCTGCCGCGCCCGCGACGGCCAAGGCCGCGCCCACGGCAACCCGCACGGTCGCCGAAACCCCGCCGCCGGTGCAGGTCGCGTCCGCCTCGCCCACGGCGGCCGCCCCGCGACCAACGGTCGTGCATGAATTGAAGGCCCTGTCGCGAGAGCCACCCGACTATCCCAGGGAGGCCGAAGGATTGAAAAGCGGCGTCGTCAATGCGCGCATCCTCATCGATGCGCGCGGTAACGTCGCATCCGTCGATATCCTTTCCTCGCAACCGCCCAGGGTATTCGACCGGGCCGCGCGCCGCGCGCTGCTGCGCTGGCAATTCGAGCCACCTCCGGGGGGCCAGCCGGCCAGCCTCGACGTCGACGTCAAGTTCCACGAGGATTGAATTTCACGCGATGGGGCGCCGAGCGGATCAGCGCCCGTTTGTCGACGTAAAATCGGCCCATGCCCAAAGTCCGCGACAGCGCCGACCCCACTCCGCAGGCTGTGCCTGCGCCGACCGCTCCGCACGGTACACCGTCGGGCGCACGCGATCCGCGCAAGGCCGAATTCGAAACCAACAAGCTGAAACGCCGCCTGCGCCGGCAAGTGGGTCAGGCGATTGCCGACTACGGGATGATCGAGCAGGGCGACCGGGTGATGGTCTGCCTGTCTGGAGGCAAGGACAGTTACGGCCTGCTCGAGATCCTGTGCGCGCTGCGTGTAAACGCGCCCATTGATTTCGACATCGTCGCTGTCAACCTGGACCAGAAGCAGCCGGGCTTTCCCGGCGACGTGCTGCCGCGCTACCTGACGCAGCGCGGCGTCACGTTCCACATTGCCGAACAGGACACCTACAGCGTGGTGAAGCGCCTGGTCCCGGAGGGCGATACCATGTGCTCGCTGTGTTCGCGCCTGCGCCGCGGCGTGCTGTACCGGGTGGCCGGCGAACTCGGCGCCACCAAGATCGCGCTGGGCCACCATCGCGACGACCTGCTGGCGACGTTCTTCCTCAATCTCTTCTTCGGCGGCAAACTCAAGACCATGCCGCCCAAGCTCGTGTCGGACAACGGCAAGCACGTCGTCATCCGGCCGCTCGCCTACGTACGCGAGCGCGATCTCGCGCGCTTCGCCGAAGTCATGCAGTTCCCGCTCATACCTTGCACGCTGTGCGGCTCGCAGGAGAATCTGCAGCGCAAGCAGGTGTCTCTGATGCTGCGCGAGTGGGAGAAGAAATTTCCCGGCCGTGTCGAGTCGATCTACAACGCGCTGGGCAAGGTCGAGACCTCGCACCTCATGGACCGGCGCGTCCACGATTTCCACGCGGTGCGCGCGACCGGCAGGCCCGAGCCCGACGGCGACATCGCGTTCGACGTCGACCAGGCGCTCGAGCGGGCCGCGGATCTCGCCGCCGCGGCCGCGTTCACCGTCGTCACCGCCTGAGCAAAGAACTTCGCGCGCTCATGGCGGGCAGCGCACCCCGGGACTTGGCCCCCCGCTCCGTCTGGATTGTCATCATCGGTGCTGCAGTGCTTGCCGGCGCGTGGCTTCGGCTCGACCAGATCGCCGCGCAGGTGCTGATCGACGACGAGTGGCACGCGGTGCACCAGTTCATCGCGCATGGTCCGCGCGCAATGTTCCTCGACTTCGGCTATGCGGACTACAGCATTCCGCTGGGCATCCTCGACTGGTATCAGGCGCAGTGGTGGGGGGTGTCCGAACTGACGCTGCGCTGGCCGATGCTCGTCTGCGGACTGGCAGCGCTGGTCCTCTTTCCGCTCCATGTCGCCCCGCGGCTCGGCCGCCCCACGGCAGCTGTCTTTGCCGTGCTGATCGCGATGTCGCCGCTCCTCGTCATCTTCTCCCGGATGGCGCGGCCCTATGCGATGACGCTGCTGTTCGGCTGGATGGCGCATGCCGCCTTCCAGCGCTTTCACGCCGCTGCGCGCGGCGAAACGGTCGCGGGAGCGACCTACGCCGTGACGGCTGCACTGACGACCTGGCTGCACCCGGTGGTCGGGCCGTTTGCTGCCGCTCCGCTGCTGTGGGGATTCGTTGCGTTGCGCAACGTTGCGCCCGCCCATCGCCGCCCGGCGCTTATCCGCTGGTTGTCGCTGGCGGCGGCGACCGGTGCGCTCACCGCCGCCGTCGTTCTGCCGCCGCTGCTCGCGCATCCCATGTCGCTCGCCGCCAAAGGAGGCGCCGACCGACCGGGCACCGAAACGCTGATTGGCGTCTGGTACGCGTGGTTCGGCACGCCATCGACCGCAGTCGTCGTGCTGTGCGTTGCGCTCGCCGCCTGCGGCGCGTCTCGCGTCTGGCGCGCGCTGCCCGTGGCGCGTACCGGCATTCTCGGCCTGGCGCTTACGCTGGCGCTGGTCATCGCCAGCGGCATCATGTGGAGCCACCTGCCGGTGACCGTATCGCGCTACCTGCTGCCGATCGTACCTTTGCTGCTCGTCTGCATGGCGGCGGGCACCGTTCGCGTCGCGGAGCACCTCGCCCGCCCCGCCACGTCGTGGCGCCGCGCGCTCGCGTTGCTCATCCTCGCGCTGCCCGTGAGCCTGCTGGCAGCCCAATCGCCGCTGGCCCCGCTGCTGCGTCGTCCGAACGGGCAGACTCAGCATCTGGTGAACTACATCGATTTTCGTTCCGACCACAATCCCTACGTTCCACAGTTCGCGGCCATCCCGTTGTCGCCGTTCTGGCAAAACCTCGCCGCGTGGCCTCCCGGCAGTTTGCGCATCGCGGCGGCGCCGTTCTACTTCGAAAGTTTCGACTGGGATGCGCCGCGCTGGGAACGCCTGAGCCGGCAATGGATCGTGCCGGGCTATCTCACCGGACTGTGCGTCGCGCAACGCGCCGGCGAATTGCCGCGCGATTTTCGCTTTCGCTTTGCCAACGCGGTGCATCTGGCCGACGACGCGGCACTGAAGGACAAGGCGATCGACTACGTGGCCTGGCAAAAGCCCTATCAACTGAATGTTGCCGGGCACAGCGAGGCCATCGGCGCCGACACCGCGGGCTGCGAGGAAGCCCTGCGCACCAGGTTCGGCCCACCGGCCTACGAGGATTCCCATATCATCGTGTTTGCCCTTGCATCCCACACCCCCCGCGCCAGCGCTCCCCTGCCGCATGCTCCTCGGTAAACGCATCATCGTGGTGATGCCCGCCTATCACGCGGGGCGCACGCTCGAGGCCACCTGGCGCGACCTGCCGCATGACATCGTCGATGAGGTGGTCGTGGTCGACGATGCGAGCGACGATGACACGGTGGCCGTCGCCCGCGCCCTCGGACTCACCGTCATCCTGCATCCGCACAACAAAGGCTACGGCGGCAACCAGAAGACGTGCTACCGGGAGGCGCTCAGCCGCGGCGCCGACGTCGTCGTGATGGTTCATGCCGATTACCAGTATGACCCGCGCCTGGTCACCGCGATGGCCGGCATGGTCGCCTCGCAGATCTACGACGTGGTGCTCGGCTCGCGCATCCTGGGCAGCGGCGCGCTGCGCGGCGGGATGCCGTTGTGGAAATATTGCGCCAATCGTCTGCTCACGCTGTTCGAAAACGTGTTGCTGGGCGTGCACCTGTCCGAGTACCACACGGGCTACCGCGCCTATTCGCGCGCGCTGCTCAACGCGCTGCCGTGGCAACGCAACTCGGATGACTTCGTGTTCGACAACCAGATCCTCGCGCAGGCGATCATCGGCGGCTACACGATCGGCGAAGTGTCGGTTCCGACGCGCTATTTCCCGGAGGCGAGCTCGATCGGCTTTCGCCGCTCGGTGCGCTACGGCTTCGGCGTGGTCGGCACGGCCGTGCAGGGGATTCTCGCCCGCGTCGGCGTGTATCGGCACCCCATGTTCGGCGCCCGACGCGACGGCCCGGGCTGACCCCGCGTTCGTCACTGCCGCGATGCCGCTGCGCAAGCTCCTGCGCCGACCCGGAACGGGAAGCGGGCTGCTGCACTGGATGCACAGCTTTTCGCTTCACGTCGCGACCGGCGCGCTGGCGGTCGTGGCGCACTACGCGGCGATGTACGGCCTCGTGCGCGCCGGCATTCCGGGCGTGCCGGCGAGCGCGCTCGGCTTTGCGGCCGGCGCGTTGACGCGATTCGCGTTGTCGTACTGGCACGTGTTCGAGCCATCGCGGGGCATGACCTCCGCGGGCAGCCGATTTGCCGCCGCCATCGCGCTGCAATGGGCGCTGAACGCCCTGTTGCTGACGCTGTTCCTGAAGCTCGGGTTGACGCTATGGCCCGCACAGTTTGCCACGACCGTGCTGATGACGTTTGGCAACTACTTGGCCTACCGGTTCTGGGTCTTTCGCTGATCGGCGGCGGGCTTGCGCGCGAGCACGAAGAACTCGTGACCGCGCGTGGTGGCGTTGCGGAAGAAACGGAACTGCAGGCGATGGATCGGACGCCACAGGACGGCCGTGCGATCGAGCAGCCCGGAAACGAGCGGCAATTCCCATGCGTTGCGCGTGGCGCTCGCCTTCGTCGACGACACCTTGTCCTGTGTCACCGGCGGCGCCGCCTTGATCCGCGTGTACATCCGCCGCATCAGCCAGAACACCGGATACGTGAAATCCCAGAACACCTCCGGTGGCAAGCCGGCGTGGTTGAGCTTGGCCGAGATGTCCTGCACGGTGTAGCGGCGCACGTGCCCATAGAAGTCGTCGTCCCAGCGCCACTCGCGCGGATTGCTGGGCACGGCGATGAGAAGCTGTCCGCCGGGGCGCAACAGGCGTTCGACGGCGCGCAGCGCGGCGCGGTCGTCCTCCACGTGTTCCAGCACGTCCCACATGATGATGCAGTCATAGGCGCCGGCGACCTCGTCCAGCGTCTGCTGCCGGACCGCAACCTGCGGCGACGCCTGCAGATTGGCCTGCGCCGCAGCCACGGCGGAAGCGGAAAAGTCGATCGCGAGTCCCGCCCAGCCCTTTTGCGCCAGATAGGCGCTGACATCGCCGCGCCCGCAGCCGACTTCCAGGAAGGGGCCGTGCAGCCCGTACTGCTCGATGAAGCGGTCGAGGCAGTAGAACATGTGCTGCTTGAGCGGCAGGAAGTTGGCCATGCGTGAAAGCGGTGCGCCGCGCCGCCTGCGGCGACTGCGCCGCCGCTACTTGACCGTGCTCTGGTCCTGCCCGAACAACACTTTGCGCGACGACTCGTCGTTGACCGTCGGCTGGGCGTTCAGGCGCTTGGCGATCTCGTACGCGCGCACCACGGCGGGACGCGCCTTGATCGCTTCCTTCCAGCGCTTGAGATGCGGGAAGTCTGCGAAGTTCTGGCCTTGCCGCTCCGGCGAGATCCACGGATAGCAGGCCATGTCGGCGATCGTGTACTCCCCGGTGATGAACTCGCGGTCGGCCAGGCGCTTGTTCAGCACCGCGTACAGCCGTCCGGACTCCTTGATGTAGCGCGAGATGGCGTAAGGCAGCTTTTCCGGCGCATACAGCGCGAAATGGTGATTCTGGCCGTTCATCGGCCCTAGGTTTCCCATCTGCCAGAACAGCCATTGCGCGCAATCGCAGCGGGCGCGCAGTTCCGTCGGATAGAAGCGCCCGGTCTTGCCCGCGAGGTACATGAGGATCGCGCCGGACTCGAACATCGGCAGCGGTTCGCCGCCGTCGGGTGGCGTGTGATCGACGATCGCGGGAATGCGATTGTTGGGAGAAATCGCGAGGAATTCGGGCGCAAATTGCTCGCCCTTGGAAATGTTGATCGGCTTGATCGTGTACGGAATCCCGGTCTCTTCCAGGAAGATCGTGATCTTGTGGCCGTTGGGCGTGGTCCAGTAATAAAGATCGATCATGGCGGTCCTTCGCTGGCGGAATTCAGAACGTTCCGGGGTAGGCGCCGCCGTCGAGCAGGATGTTCTGGCCGACGAGATAGCTGGCGTGCCGGCTGCAGATGAACGCGCAAACTTCGCCGAACTCCGCCGCGTTGCCGAAGCGGCCGGCAGGAATGGCTACTTGCGCGTGCGCAATCACCTGTTCGACCGTCTTGCCCTGGGCGGTCGCGCGCGCGGCCATCGTGCCGCGCAGCCGGTCGGTGTCGAAGTACCCCGGCAGCAGGTTGTTGATGGTCACATTGTGGCCGGCGACCTTGCGCGCAAGACCCGCCACGAATCCGGTAAGGCCGCTGCGCGCGCCGTTGGACAGGCCGAGCACGTCGATGGGTGCCTTTACTGCGGCCGACGTGATGTTGACGATGCGGCCGAACTTGCGCTGGATCATCCCGTCCACCGTCGCGCGAATGAGTTCGATCGGGGTCAGCATGTTGGCGTCGATCGCGCGCAACCATGCGGCACGGTCCCAGTCGCGAAAATCCCCGGGTGGCGGGCCGCCGGCATTGTTGATCAGGATGTCGGGTTGCGGACAGGCGGCCAGCGCGGCGGCGCGGCCTTCCGGTGTGGTGATATCACAGGAAAGCCAGGCGACCTTGCGCCCGGTGCTCGCACCGATTTCTTCCGCGGCGCGCTGCACGGTCTCCGCGGTGCGCGCGAGTATCGTCACCGCGACGCCTTCGCGCGCGAGCGCCTCCGCGCAGCCGCGCCCCAGCCCCTTGCTCGCGGCGCAGACGAGCGCGCGGCGGCCGTCGATCCCAAGATCCATGGCGCTCCTTTACGCGGGTGCGGGCGGGCGGTAATTGCGGCGGACCTGCAGCACGGTCGAAACCGCGACGACCAGCAATCCGCTGACGACGAAGAACATCTGCCGCGCGAGCCCATGGTCGAGCAGCAACCCGAACCAGATCGGGCCGATCATCGCGCCGAGATCGAGCCCGGAATACACGAAGCCGTACACGCGCCCGGACGCGCCTTTCGGCGTCGCGTTGCGCACGATCAAGTCGCGGGACGGGCCGGTGCTGCCTACCGCAAAGCCAATGGCCACGAAGATCGGCATGACCAGTGCAAGCGGCATCACGCCCGACGCCACCACCGCCAGCAAGCCGGCACCGGTCAACAGGCCGCTCGCGGCGATCCAGTCGTGCCGCGCCGTGCGTGTCGCAAAATAGCCCCCCGCGGCGATTCCCGCGGTGCTGCCCAGCAGGTAGGCCGTCACCGTGGTGGTCGCCAGTCCCAGCGGCACCGCGAGTCCGGCATTGAGCGCAGACGGCAGGAACGTTTGCAGGCCAACGGACGCCATCGTCTGCGCCACGAAATAGCCGAAGCACAAGGCAATGGCAGGTTGCAGAAAGAGCTTGATCGAGCCGCGCAGATCATGCCCGCGCGTGTCGTGAGCACGATGCGACACGAGCAGCGCGCGCTGGCTCGCCAGCACTCCGAGCGCCGCCAGTCCGGCCACGCCCATGACGGCGAGCGCTGCGCGCCACCCGAACGCCGAGGCCAGCGTGAAACTCACGATGGGCGAAAGTGCGTAGCCCAGGTTGCCGCCGATTCCGTGAGTCGAGTAGGCATATCCCAGTCGCTTGGGCGCCACGTTGGCATTGAGGATTGCGAAGTCGGCGGGATGGAATACGCCGTTGCCGACACCCATCAGCGCCGCGATCGGGAACAGCCAGTAGGCACCGGGCGCGAGTGACGCCAGAATCGTGCCGCAGGCCAGCAGCGCCAGCCCGGACAACAGCACCGGCCGGGCGCCCGCCCGGTCGACCACGAAACCGGCCACGAATTGGGTGACGCCGCTGCCCGCATAGAATGTTCCGACCAGGAGTCCGAGCACAGTCCACGACACGTCGAATTCCATGCGCAGCAGCGGAAACAGCGGCGGCAGCGCGAGTTGGAAGAAATGCGAGAAAGCATGCGCCGTACCGATGAGGCCGATGATGCGCACATCGCGACGGAACGACTCGGCGGGAACGGTCTCTAACGACACGCGTATGAGGCGAAGCGGCAAAGACGACACTATAGCTTACCGGCACACACCACCGCGCACGGGCGTGGCTGGCACCGGTTGTCTGCGGCAGACTGCCACGGGAAAAGGTTGAAGGATGGAGAGCGATCCCATGAACGAAAAAGTCAGCGGGCCCAACGTGGCCAAATCCGACGCAGAATGGAAGGCGCAACTCACCCCGGAGCAGTTCCGGGTTACGCGCAGGAAAGGCACCGAGCGGGCATTCACCGGGGAATACTGGGACCACCACGCCGTGGGCATGTACAACTGCGTGTGTTGCGGCATGCCGCTGTTCGCTTCGAACACCAAATACGAATCGGGCTCCGGCTGGCCGTCGTTCTGGCAGCCGGTGGCGGCTGCCAACGTGCGCGAGGAAATCGATTATTCCCTCCTCTCGCGCCGCACGGAGATCCTCTGCACGGCATGCGATGCCCATCTTGGCCACGTCTTTCCGGACGGCCCACAGTCGACCGGCCTGCGTTACTGCGTGAATTCGGCGGCGCTCAAGTTCAAGCCGGAAGAAGCCTGATCCGGACAGGGAACCCCGCGTGGCGGCCGGCCACGGCACTACGGCCTGTCCTAGATTTTACATCGTAATAATGCGGTATGTCATTGGCACCGCACAGTTTTACTCTCGAGACCGCAGGCAACCTGGCCGACCGACGGCCTTGACATCCGTTATCATAATGATATCATTTTGATACTTGCTCGGCGAGGCGACGGCGGCCTCGACCTGGCAAAAAACGGAGGTCACGATGGAACGCGCAATGAACGGAAGGGGCCCGTCGCACCAGGAACGCGCAATCGCGACGGGCAACGGCTTTGTCGGGATCGTAATGGCGCTGGCGTTGCTCATCGGCGGCGGAATGACGCTTTGGCATTCGCTCGTCCGCGGCTTTCCCGACTGGCCCATCTTCGCCCTCGCGGTGCTGTTGATGATCCTGGGTGTGCTCCTGCTGGCCGGGCTCTACACGCTGCAGCCCAACGAGGCGGCGATCCTGCAGTTGTTCGGCGACTACAAGGGCACCAGCCGCACGCCGGGCCTGCGCGTCACGAATCCATTCTATTCGCGCAAGCGGATCTCGCTGCGCGCGCGCAACCTGAACGGCGACAAGCTCAAGGTCAACGACAAGCGCGGCAACCCGATCGAAATCGCCGCCGTGGTGGTCTGGCACGTCGAGGATTCGGCGAAGGCCGCGTTCGACGTCGATGACTACGAGATATTCGTCAAGGTGCAGAGCGAATCGGCAGTCCGCCACCTGGCCTCGTCGTTTGCGTACGACGCCGAGGAAAAGGCGGACACGACCCGCGAGGCGACGCTGCTCGAAAGCGCGGACGTCGTTGCGCGCGCGCTGGTCAAGGAGCTGCAGGCGCGGCTCGAACAGGCGGGCGTGGTCGTCGAGGAGGCCCGCCTCACCCATTTGGCGTACGCGCCGGAGATCGCCCAGGTGATGCTGCGCCGGCAGCAGGCCGAGGCCATCATCGCCGCCCGCAGCAAGATCGTGCACGGCGCCGTGTCGATGGTGGAAATGGCACTGTCCGAATTGTCCGCGAAAAAGGTGGTCGACCTCGATGACGAGCGTCGCGCGTCAATGGTATCCAACCTGATGGTCGTGTTGTGCTCGGACTCCGACGTGCAACCGGTCGTCAACGCCGGCACGCTCTACACTTGATCGCGCGCCCGTTGCCGCGCCACCGGAGAACGTCATGCTCCAACTCGCCCGTCCGCTGTTCCTGCTGTTGCTGGTCGTCTCGGCGATCATCATTTGGGTGACCACCGATCGGCTGCCGACGCAGATCGCTTCGCACTTCGGCGCCAACGGACGGGCCAATGGCTTCATGGACCCGGCCACCTACCGGAAGTTCATGCTCGGCTTCGGCATCGGCATCCCCATCCTGGTGGTGCTGGTGGCTGGCGTGCTGCCGCGGCGGTTGGCCAGCACCATCAACCTTCCGAACCGCGCCTACTGGCTGGCCCCCGCGCGACGCGAAGCCACGCTGCGCTACCTCGAGGCGCATGCGTACTGGCTGGGTTCGCTGCTCGTCGTGTTCATGGTGGCCATTCACTTCCTGCTGATCGCCGCCAATGCAGTCCAACCGCCAAGCCTTCCTGGCCAACCTTTCGCATTGGTGATGGCAGTCTTCCTGCTTGCCATGGGCATTTTGGCGGTGACGCTGGTCCTGCATTTCCGGCGCACGCCTTAGCCCGCACTACGGCCCCGCCGAGATCTTCGATGGCCGAAAAAAAAGCCTTCCTGCTGCGCATCGATCCGCGGATCTGGGCAGAAATCGAGCGCCTGGCGCAGGCCGATCTGCGCAGCGCCAATGCCCAGGTCGAGTTCCTGCTGCGGGACGCGCTGGGAAGGCGCGGCATCTGTCCACGGCGCGGCGAGCTGCCCGTCGAGCGCGACGGCGATTAAGGCAGCACCACGGCCAGGAACTTGCCGCACGCGACGATTTCCTCCAGCACCGCGGCATGGGCCATGGGATACGTGTGCCAGTCGACCCGCCAGCCTGCGTCGTTCAACGCGCGCTGCGACTGCTCGGCCCACGCCAAGCGCACGACCGGATCCTGCGTGCCATGCGCCATGAAGATCGGCACGTCGCGGTTCGCGGGCGCCGCCTCGGTGGCAAGTCCGGGGCCGTCGATAAGGTAAGTGGAGAGCGCCACGATGCCCGCCAGCCGCGCCGGATGCCGCAGTCCCGCATAGAGTGCCATCGCCCCGCCCTGCGAGAACCCGGCCAGCACGATGCGCCGCTCGGTGACGCCGCGCTGCACCTCGCGCCCAATCAGCGCCTCGATATGCGCCTGCGACTTGCGTACGCCAGCCAGATCCGCGCGCGAGCTGAAATCGGCATCCTTGAAGTCGTACCAGGCGCGCATGCTCATGCCGTTGTTGATGGTGACCGGCATCACCGGCGCATGCGGAAAGAGGAAACGCACGGCCTTTCCGCGCGGCAGCCCCAACGCGCTGACCACCTGGGACCAGCCGTTGCCGTCGTCCCCGAGCCCGTGCAGCCAGATGACGGAGGCGTCGGGTTTGGGACCGGTCTCGATTTCGATTGCGGGCAATAATGGAGCAGGCATCAAGGACTTTCGTAGGCGAATGATTCGCACCGGATTCTAGCCCGAGTTGCGTGGACGGTAGATGCGCGTTCGCGTATCATTCGCGCCCTGACGCAGCGGGGACACAATCCCCGTTCGCGTGCGTCGCGAGAACCTACCGGTCCTTTCGCGCGTCCCAAAAACACAATTTTTGCGGAGTCCCGTTGATGACTGCTTCCCCGGCCGCTGCCACCGCATCTTCCGCTGCCCCCGGCTTGCGCGACGTCGCGATCGATGACAAATACGAGCTCGACTCCGGCCGCGTCTACCTGACCGGCGCTCAGGCGTTCGTCAGGCTGCTTATCCTGCAGCACCAGCGCGACAAGCTGGCCGGCCTCAACACCGGCGGCTTCGTTTCGGGCTACCGTGGTTCGCCGCTCGGCGCGCTCGACCAGTCGCTGTGGAAGGCGCAGAAATTCCTGGACCGCGCCAACATCAAGTTCCAGCCGGGACTGAACGAGGATCTGGCGGCGACGTCGATCTGGGGCACGCAGCAGGTGAACCTGCATCCGGGCGCCAAGGTCGATGGCGTGTTCGCGATGTGGTACGGCAAAGGCCCCGGCGTGGACCGCTGCGGCGACGTGTTCAAGCACGCGAACTTTGCCGGAACGTCGAAGCACGGCGGCGTGCTGGTACTGGCGGGCGACGATCACGCGGCCAAGTCGTCCACGATACCCCACCAGTCCGACCACATGTTCTCCGCGGCGATGATGCCGGTCCTTTATCCGTCATCCGTGCAGGAGATCCTGGACCTGGGCCTGCATGGCTGGGCGATGTCCCGGTACTCGGGCTGCTGGGTCGGCTTCAAATGCGTCGCCGACACGGTCGAGAGTTCATCGTCGGTCTATATCGACCCGGCACGCACGGAAATCACCATCCCGGACGACTTTCCGCTTCCACCCGACGGCCTGTCGATCCGTTGGCCGGATCCGTTCCTCGAAAACGAACTGCGCATGCAGGATTACAAGGTCTATGCGGCGCTCCACTATTGCCGTGTGAACGGTCTCAACAAGATCATCATCGACAGCCCCAAGCCCCGCCTTGGCATCGCCACCTCCGGCAAGAGCTACGCGGACGTACGCCAGGCACTGGTCGACTTGGGGATCAGCGATGCCGATTGCGCGGAAATGGGCATCCGTGTCTACAAGATCGCCATGCCGTGGCCGCTGGAACCTGAAGGCGTGCGCCATTTTGCGGAAGGGCTGGAAGAGATCCTGGTGGTCGAGGAAAAGCGCCAGATCGTCGAATACCAGCTGAAGGAACAGCTGTACAACTGGCGCGACGACGTGCGCCCGCGCGTCGTTGGCAAGTTCGATGAAAAGGGCGAATGGGTGCGCCCGCACGGCGACTGGCTGCTGCCCGCCGCCGCCGAACTGACCCCTGCGATGATCGCGCGCGTGATCGCCAAGCGCATCGAACGCCTGCAAATTCAACCGCGCAAGATGGAAGAACTGCGCGCGCGCGTCGACTGGATCAACGCCAAGGAAGCCGCGCTGGCCAAGCCCAACATCGAGCTCGCGCGCCAGCCCTACTTCTGTTCCGGCTGCCCGCACAACACGTCGACCAAGCTGCCGGAAGGCAGCCGCGCGACGGCAGGCATCGGTTGCCACGTGATGGCCATCTGGATGGACCGCAGCACCACCGAGTACACGCACATGGGCGGCGAAGGCGTGCCCTGGATCGGGCAGGCACCATTCACCGACGAAAAGCACATCTTCGCCAATCTGGGCGACGGCACGTACTACCACAGCGGCTTGCTCGCCATTCGCGCCGCGGTCGCCGCCGACGTGAACATCACGTACAAGATCCTCTACAACGATGCGGTGGCGATGACCGGCGGCCAGCCGGTCGACGGCCCGATCTCGCCCGCGCAGATCGCCGAGCAGGTCGCCGCCGAAGGCGTCAAACGGATCATCGTCGTCAGCGACGACCCCGACAAATATCCGCCCAATTACTTCTCCAGCGACATCCGCATTCACCATCGCGACGAGATGGATGCGGTGCAGCGCGAAATGCGCGATATTCCCGGCTGCACGGTGCTGCTGTACGACCAGACCTGCGCGGCCGAGAAGCGTCGCCGGCGCAAGCGCGGCAAGATGGTCGACCCGCAGAAGCGCGTGATCATCAACGAGCTGGTGTGCGAAGGCTGCGGCGATTGCGGCGTGCAGTCGAACTGCGTGTCGATCGCGCCGGTGGAGAGCGAATTTGGCCGCAAGCGCACCATCGACCAGTCCTCGTGCAACAAGGACTTCTCCTGCGTGAAGGGCTTCTGCCCGTCGTTCGTGACGGTGGAAGGCGGCACGCTGCGCAAGCCCGCAAAGGCGGCGGCGGTTGACTTCTCCAACCTGCCCACGCCATCGCTGCCATCGACGGCGGAGCCCTACAGCGTGCTGGTGACCGGCATCGGCGGCACGGGTGTCGTGACCATCGGCGCGCTGCTGGGCATGGCCGCGCATCTGGAAGGCAAGGGCTGCAGCGTGCTCGACATGACCGGCTTGGCGCAGAAAAACGGCGCCGTTGTCTCGCACGTGCGCATCGGCGACAAGCCCGAGCAGATGTTCGCCACGCGCATCGCCGCCGGCGAGGCGAAGCTGGTGCTGGCCTGCGACATCCTGACCGGCGTCGGCTACGAGGCGCTGGCCAAGATGCAGAAGGGCGTCACGAAGGCCCTGGTGAATACGGCATTGGTGATGCCCGCGCAATTCACGCGCGAACCCGACCTGCGCTTCCCCACCGGTTCGATGGAGCAGGAAATCAAGGACGCCGTTGCCCCGGGCGACGCCGAGTTCCTCGACGCGACGAGGCTCGCCACCGGCCTCATGGGCGATTCCATCGCCACCAACCTGTTCATGGTGGGCTACGCCTTCCAGCGCGGGCTCATTCCGCTCGGCGAAGCGGCGATTTTGCGGGCCATCGAACTCAATGGCCAGGCGATCGACTCGAACAAGCAGAGCTTCAACTGGGGGCGCCTGGCCGCGGTCGACCCGGCCCGCGTCGCTTCCGCCGCCATCTCCAAGGTCAAGCCCGACTCGCAGCGCCTGTCGCAGTCGCTCGATGAAATGGTCGAGCGGCGCGTGAAGTTCCTGACCGACTACCAGGATGCGGCCTACGCCAAGCGTTACTCCGACCTCGTCGCCAAGATGCGCGCCGCGGAAAGCAAGGCGATGCCCGGCATCACCGAACTGACCGAAGCGGTCGCCCGCTATTACTTCAAGCTGCTGGCAATCAAGGACGAATACGAAGTCGCGCGCCTGTACGCGGAATCCGACTTCGGCGAACGCGTCGCCGCGCAATTCGAAGGGGACTACAAGTTGACTTTCCACTTGGCACCCCCCGTATTCAACGAGCCCGACCCGGCGACCGGCGTGGCCAGGAAATCGGTCTATGGCCCATGGATGATGAGGGTCTTCGGCGTGCTCGCGAAGATGCGCCGCTTCCGCGGCACCGGCCTCGATTTCTTCGGTCGCTCCGAGGAGCGCAAGATGGAGCGCGCGCTGATCGGCGAGTACGAGGCGGTTGTTGCGGAAATCATCGCCAAGCTCACGCCGCAGAACCACGCCACGGCAGTGGACCTCGCGTCCGTGCCCGAGCACATCCGCGGCTACGGCCACGTCAAGCTCGCGCACCTCAAGACGGCGAAGACGCGCGAAGGCGTGCTGCTCGCACAATTCCGCTCGCCGACGGCGGCGCCGGCGCCTGTGGCCATCAAGATGGCAGTCTAGGAAACGACGATGCAGCGCCTCTGCGCATACACGCTGTTGCTTCTGATGTCGCTGCCCGCCATGGCGGCGGACACCGTGGCGGAGAGCGCCGTGCGCAACGTTCTGGAAGTGCAGCGCGCCGCATGGAATCGCGGCGACCTCGTCGGCTTCATGCAAGGGTACTGGAAGAGCGACACGATCCGCTTCGCGGGCGGCGACTCGTTCCGGACTGGCTGGCAAGCGACCCTCGACAGCTATCGGAAGGGCTATCCCGATGCGGCGGCGATGGGCCAGCTCACATTCGATCCGCTTGAAGTAAGGGAGTTGAGTCCGGACGCCGTCTACGTGTTCGGCAAGTGGAAACTGAGCCGTATCAGCGACGCCGCGGACAAGGCGCCGCACGGCCTGTTCACGCTGCTCTTCGAGCGCAAGGACGGCGCCTGGGTGGTCACGCGCGATCACAGTTCCGCGGCAGGCGGCTAGTTCCCGCGTTCAAATCCTCGGACTTAGTGAAGTGTCCTGGGGCGTATGAGTTGCGCGTCCTCGGCCGGCACTTCGCGATATTCACCCTGCAGTTCCTGGGATTGGTCCGGAAAGTCGGCGCCTTCCCCGCGCGCCGACTCGTCTTCCCATGAATAGCGCACGCGTGGCGCAAGGTCACGATGACGCAGCAGCACCGCCATCACCACGCCGATCACGGCCGCCGCCAGGTGCGTTTCCCACGAATAGCGCGGATTGACCGGAAGCACGCCCCAGATCAGCGATCCATACATGAACGCGACGATCATCGACCCCGCCACGGCGCGGCGATCATGGCGAATGAGTCCGGCGACGAAGATGTAGCCGACCAGTCCGTAGATGAGGCCGCTGGCGCCCAGGTGGTCGCCGCCGCGGGCCAGCAGCCACACCAGGATGCCCGGGCCGAGGTAGATCGCCGGCAGCACGCGGAATGCCGCGTACGGATACAGGTGGAACATCATCGTGCCCAGCACGATCAGCGGCAGCGTATTGGCCAGCAGGTGATTGAAGTCGGCGTGCAAAAGTGGCGCGGCGAGGATTCCCGGCAGGCCGATCCATTCGCGGGGCCGGATGCCGTATTGCTCGAACCCCAGTCCCCAACCCAGCAGCGGAATGAGCCACAGCAGCGCGACGAAGCCGAGCGAGGTCTTCACCGCGAGGCGGAAATTGGCGCGCGCGCGAGTGGAGTCGGTATGGGTGGGGTCGGGCAGGTCGATCTGCATCGGGGATCCGGACGCCGTGCAGGCGTCCCGCCTTAAGTCTATCCGTCGCGGCGGCTTTTCAAGTCGCCTCGGGACGGATAAGGCTGAGCTCGACCTCTCGGCACCAATATTGCATTGGGGTCGTGCCTTTCCCGCCCGGACCCTTCCGCCTTGCCCTCCTCCCCAATTCTGGAATACCTGGATTCCCTGCGTGCGCGACTCCGGAGCCTTTCCGACGGCGCCGTCGCCGACTACATCCCGGAACTCGCGCACGTCGACCCGGACGCATTCGGCATTTGCATCGCCACCCATGACGGCTACGTCTATGAAGTCGGCGACTCGCGCAAGGCGTTCACGCTGCAATCCATCTCCAAGCCCCTCACCTACGGCCTGGCGCTCGAGGAGAAAGGCGAAGACGCAGTCCTGGCGAAGATCGGCGTAGAGCCGTCCGGGGATGCATTCAATGCGATCAGCCTTCAGCCCCAAACCGGTGCACCACTCAATCCGCTGATCAATGCCGGTGCAATTGCCGCCTGCGGCATGATCGGTGGCGAGACCGTCGACGACAAGATCGCGCGCATCCTCGACGCCTATTCCCGCTATGCCGGACGCAGGCTCGACGTCGATGAGCGCGTGTACGCGTCGGAGAGCGCCAGCGGCCATCGCAACCGCGCGATCGGCTGGATGCTGCGCAACTTCGGGATACTGGAGGGCGAGCCCACCCCCGCGTTGGAGACCTATTTCCAACAATGCGCGATCCGGGTCACTTGCCGCGACCTGGCGCTGATCGGCGCGACGCTCGCCAACGGCGGCGTGAATCCGGTCACCGGCGAACGCGCGATTGCCGGCGAGCACGTGGACAACGTGCTGTCGGTGATGGCGACCTGCGGCATGTACGATTTCTCGGGTGAATGGCTCTACCGTACCGGCCTGCCTGCCAAGAGCGGCGTGGGCGGCGGCATCCTCGCCGTGCAGCCCGGGCGGCTCGGCATCGGCGTCTACTCGCCCTTGCTGGACCCGCAGGGCAACAGCGTGCGCGGCATCGCCGTCTGCCGCGCGCTGGCGGCCGACCTGGGACTTCACTTGTTCGACGCGACACAGCATCCTGCGCCCGTGATGCGGCTGGCGACCACGAGGCGCAATGTCGCCTCCAAACGCCGCCGCCCCGGCGCGGAGGCGCAACGCCTGCTTCGCGTCGGCAGCCGCCTGCGTCTTTACCATTTGCAGGGCGCGCTGGCGTTCGCCTCGGTCGAGCCGGTGGTGCGCGAACTCATGGCTCGCGCGGCGGAAGCCGATTACTACATCGTCAACCTGCGCGTCGTGCAGAACGTGGATCGCGCCGCTGCACATGTCCTCGCGCGCGCCCGGACTCAATTGCTGGCGATGGGCAAGGATCTCGTGTTTGCCGAAGCAGGCGCGTCGTACCCGGTGCTGATCAACGCGGGTATCGCACGGGAGGCATTCTATGCCGACGACGATTTCGCGCTCGAACACGGCGAGCAGCGGTTGCTCGCGCAGCATTACCCCGATAACGTCTCGGCCACCCGCGTGGCCGCGCGGGACTGTGCGCTCTTCGCCGGGTTCAAGCCCGACGAACTGACCCGCCTGCAGCGCCTATTGTCGCTGCGTACCTATCACCAGGGACAGACGATCATCGCCGCCGGCCAAGCCTCCGACGAACTTTTCGTGATCACCGACGGCGCGGCGATGGTGAGCATCCCGACCCAGGACGGCATCGCGCGCCTGGGCGCGTTCACCGCCGGCATGTCGTTCGGCGAGGTCGGCTTCCTCGACCACTCGCCCCGCTCCGCCAACATCACTGCGCTCGATCCCGTCACCTGCCTCGTGCTTTCCCGCGCGACGTTCGCGCAGCTCGACCACGATGCGCCGGCGATCAAGATCAAGCTTCTGGCCAATCTCGCGCTGGGATTGACCGGCATGCTGCGCCAGGCCAACCGCGAACTCGCCGTATTGAAGTAAGACGCCGCGGGCGCGGCGGGCCACAACGCGAATTCCGCTACCATCGGTGGCATGGATGACAAGGGCCGCCGCGCGGAAATCGCCGCCGACCGCGACGCGGTGAATTCCTTCGCCGGCGCGCGCACGTGGTTCGCCGCGCAAGGCTGGTCGCCGTTCCCGTTCCAGGAGGAAGTGTGGTCGGCGTACATCGCCGGCGAGAGCGGGCTGCTGCACGCGCCCACGGGCATGGGCAAAACCTATGCGGCATGGCTGCCGCCGCTGGTGCTGGGTCCGCAGGGCGCGGCCGATGCGCCGCCGCCGCTGACCGTGCTCTGGATCACGCCGCTGCGGGCGCTGGCCGCGGATACGGGATTGGCGCTGGCGCGCGCAGCGGGCGCGCTGCAGCCGCATTGGACCGTCGACGTGCGGACCGGAGACACCGCGTCGTCGGCGCGCGCGCGCCAGAACAAGCGCCTGCCCACGGCGCTGGTCACCACGCCGGAAAGCCTCACGCTGATGCTGGCACGCGCGGACTGGCGCGAGCGCATGGCGCGCGTGTCCGCCGTGATCGTCGACGAGTGGCACGAGCTGATGTCGAGCAAGCGCGGCGTGCAAGTGGAATTGGCGCTCGCACGGCTGCGCGGGATGACGTCCGATGCATTGGCCGCCGAGCGCACGCCGTTGCGCGTTTGGGGCTTGTCCGCGACGCTGGCCAATCTCGACCAGGCGCTGGCCTGTCTTACCGGCATCCATGCCGCCCCCGGCCGCGTGGTCAAGGGACTCGACGCCAAGACGATCGAGATCGTCACTGCGCATCCGCCGACGATCGAGCGCTTTCCCTGGGCCGGTCACATCGGGCTGAAGCTCCTGCCGGAAGTCGTGCGCGCCATCGACGGCGCGCGCTCGACGCTGGTCTTCACCAACGTGCGCTCGGCGACCGAGATCTGGTACCAGGCCATCCTGGAGGCGCGCCCCGATTGGGCCGGACGGATCGCGCTGCACCACGGCTCGCTGGAGCGCGACGTGCGCGACTGGGTCGAGGAAGGTCTGCGCCGCAACAAGTTGAAGGCCGTGGTGTGCACCTCCAGCCTCGACTTGGGCGTCGACTTCACGCCGGTGGACCAGGTGTTGCAGATCGGCTCGCCCAAAGGCGTTGCGCGCCTTCTGCAGCGCGCCGGGCGCAGCGGCCACCAGCCCGGCGCCGTGTCCAAGGTGACGATCGTTCCCGCGCAGGCGCTGGAACTGGTGGAGGCGGCCGCGGCGCGCGGCGCGGCGGCCGAACGCCAGCTCGAACCGCGCACGCCGCTGCGCGGCCCGCTCGACGCCCTGGTGCAGCACCTGGTCACCTGCGCGCTGGGCGGGGGATTCCGGCCGGCGGAACTGCTCGCCGAACTGCGCGGCACCCACGCCTATGCGGATCTCTCCGATGCGCAATGGCAGTGGGCGCTCGATTTCGTCGTGCACGGCGGCGCCAGCCTGAACGCGTATCCCGAGTACCGGCGCGTGGTGATTGGCGACGATGGCATCGCGCGCGTTCCCGACGCCGCTATCGCGCGCCGCCATCGCGCATCCATCGGCACGATCGTGTCGGAGGCGAGCATCAGCGTGCAGTTCCGCAATGGCCACAAGCTGGGCCACGTCGAGGAATCGTTCATCGCCCGCCTCGCCGCGGGCGACTGCTTCGTGTTCGCAGGACGCGTGCTGGAATTCGTCCGGGTCAAGGAGATGACGGCGTGGGTCACGCCCGCCCGCGCGCCCAAGGCCATCGTGCCGCGCTGGTCGGGCGGCAAGATGGCACTGTCCACGCTGCTCGCCGACCGCACGCGCGGACTGATCGCGCAGGCGCGGCACGGCGTCTACGCCTCACCCGAGCTCAAGCTCGTGCGCCCGTTGCTGGAATTGCAGCGACGCTGGTCGGCGCTGCCGGATGATCGCGAGTGGCTGATCGAGCGCATTGCGACGCGCGAAGGCCACTATCTGTTCTTCTATCCCTTCGAGGGACGCCTCGCGCATCTGGGACTGGCGACGCTGTTTTCCTACCGGCTATCGCGCGCGGTGCCACGCACGTTCAGCCTGACGGTCAACGACTACGGGTTCGGGTTGTTGTCGCCGGAGGCCGTGGAGCTCCGGCTGGGCGACCTGGGTCGCCTGCTGGCCGCACCCGACGTGGAGGCAGACATCCTGGCCGGTCTCAATGCCGCGGAGATGGGACGGCGCCAGTTTCGCGAACTGGCGCGCGTCGCGGGGCTCGTGTTCCAGGGCTACCCCGGGCAATCGCCGTCGACGCGGCAACTGCAGGCATCGAGCGGGCTGCTCTATGACGTCTTTGCGCAATACGATCCCGACAACCTGCTTCTCCATCAGGCCGTGCGCGAAGTGCTGGAGCGGCACCTCGACGCGCCGCGAATGGGACTGGCGCTCGCTCGACTGCGCGGCAGCCGCGCGTTGCTGGTGCAGCCTGAGCGACCCACGCCCTTCGCGTTTCCGCTGATGGTGGAGATTTTCCGCGAGAAGCTGACCACCGAGGCGCTGGAAGCGCGGGTCGCGCGCATGGTTGAGGCGCTGGAGCGCGCTGCGGCAAACGATTGATGGCCACACACACGAGACAGTCGCGCCGCATTCGCCTACACTCGCGGACATTCACTGCGCCGGCATGCCGGGAGGCGCCGCAAACAACTCCAGACAGCGCGCCCGGGCGCAGCGAACGCCGGAAGGGGACCCCCATGAATCTCATCGATCGCGTCAAGAACATCCTGCTCAGCCCGAAGGACGAGTGGCCAAAGATCGCGGCCGAGACGGAGACCGTGCAGTCGCTCTACACCGGCTACATCATGATCCTCGCGGCGATCGGGCCGATCGCCTTGCTCATTCATTCGCTGGCCGTCGGCGCGGTCGCCGCGATCATTGTCTACCTCATCTCACTCGGGGCCTGCTACGTCGTCGCGCTGATCGTGGATGCGCTCGCGCCCACTTTCGGCGGCGAAAAGAACTTCATCCAGTCGCTCAAGCTCACCGCGTATTCGTATACGGCGACATGGGTTGCCGGCATCTTTCAACTGCTGGGACTGCTGGGCGGCCTCATCGCGTTGCTGGCAATAATTTACTCGCTCTATACGTTCTTCGTGGGCGTAACGGTCATGAAGAAATGCCCCGCCGACAAGGCGGTCCCCTACACGGTCGTGGTCGTGCTCTGCGTCCTCGTTGCCGGCGCGGTAATCGGCGCGCTGCTGCGGTCGATGATGTTCGGCGCGACGCTGGGGTTCTAGCCGCAACGTCCGCCGGCTGCGCCGCCCAATCCTTGCGGCCCGGCGTAATCTTCGCTCTCGCACTTTCCGAGGACATGTCCATGGCTGCTTCGCCCTTCGACCTCACGGGTCGCGTCGCGCTCGTCACCGGCGCATATCGTGGCCTGGGATTCAGCATCGCGCGCGGGCTCGCACGGGCCGGCGCCACGGTCGTGATCAACGGGCGCAAGCCCGAGGAGCTCGCCAAGTCCGCCAAGGCGCTTACCGATGCCGGACTGAAGGCAGACGTTGCCGCGTTCGACATCAACGACCGGCCCGCGATCAAGGCGGCGGTCGCGGCGATCATCGGCAAGCACGGCGGAATCGACATCCTGGTCAACAACGCGGGCATCCAGCGCCGCGGTCCGCTGGCCGAATTCAGCGAGCAAGATTGGGACGACATCATCGCCACCAATCTCACCGCGCCGTTCGTGGTATCGCAGGCGGTGCTGCCGGGGATGATCGCGAAGAAGCGCGGCAAGATCATCCACATCGCGTCGCTGATGAGCGAACTCGCGCGGCCGACGGTGGTGCCCTACACGGCCGCCAAGGGCGGCGTGCGGCAATTGACGCGCGGCATGGCGGTGGAACTGGCGCCGATGGGCATCCAGGTCAATGCGATCGCGCCCGGCTATTTCGCCACCGAGATGAATCGCGCGTTGATCGACAACACCGAGTTCAACGCCTGGGTGTGCAAACGCACGCCGGCGGGACGCTGGGGCCAGCCCGACGAACTCGCGGGACTGGCGGTGTTCCTGGCGTCGGGCGCGTCCGACTACATGACGGGGCAAATGCTCGTCATGGACGGGGGGATGTCGGTCGCTTTGTAATCCGCTGGGCCCCCCGCCCTGCGCGGGGCTACCTGTTGCGCTACTTCCCCGCGCTACTCGGCGGTCGGCGGTCGATCAGCTTGTACATCCACCCGAGTCCGGCGACGGTGGTCTGCGCGGGTCGATACTCGCAGCCGATCCAGCCGTCATATTTCAACTCGTCGAGCAGCTTGAACAGCCACGCGTAGTTGACCTCGCCCTGATCCGGCTCGTTGCGCCCCGGCACGCCGGCAATCTGGAAGTGCCCGATGTGGGGCATCCAGCGCCGGACCTTCTCGGAGAGATCGCCCTCGACGATCTGCGCGTGATAAAAGTCCATCTGCACACGCAGGTTGGCCATGCCCACCTCCTCCCGGATCGCATGCGCGTCCTGCTGCGTGTGCAACAGGTAGTGAGGCATGTCGCGCGGATTGATGGGCTCGATCAGCAGCGTGACGTTTTGCGCTGCCGCCTCCTCGCAAGCCGCCTTGAGATTGCGTACGAAGAGACGATGCCTCCGCGCACGCTCGTCGGCGTCCGCGTCGGGCGGAAGCACACCCGCCATGACGTGCAGCCGGGTGCATTTCAGCGCCTGCGCGAAGCGCAGCGCCGTGGACACGCTCGCGGCAAATTCGTGTTCGCGCCCGGGTAGCGACGCGAGGCCGCGGTCACCCGCCGCCCAATCGCCGGGCGGCAGGTTGAACAGCACCACCTCGAGCCGTTGCGCATTCACCCGCGCCGCGAGGTCCTTGGCCTGGTATTCGTAGGGAAAGGCGAATTCGACGGCGCGGAATCCCGCATGCGCGGCCTCCGTGAACCGCTCCAGGAAGGGCACCTCGGTGAACAGGAACGTCAGATTGGCGGAGAAGCGCAGCATCGCTGAGGAAATCCGCCATTGGCGACGCGCGTGCCGACAGCTGCAGTCGGCGCATCACGATCCGGCGGTTAGAATTGGAGTCGGGCAAGTGTGCACCGCGGCACCGTGAATCCGCAATGGATTCCGTCGCAAGCGCCGCGCCTCTCTCTTCACCATGCCACATTCCCGTAACGAACTTCCCATGTCCGTGGCGCAAGATCGTGCGGCCAGCGCGGGTGCGCACGCCACGGCGCTCGCCGGAGAAGCGGTGGAACTGTTGGCGTCGCGCGCGTTGCACTGGCCGCGCGAGCGCACCGTGTTCGTGGCCGACGTGCATCTGGGCAAGGCGGCCGCGTTTCGTGCAGGTGGGGTGCCGCTGCCGCGCGGCAGCACTGCCGCCGATCTCGCGCGCCTCACGTCAATCGTGCAGGCAACCCGCGCGCGCCGACTCGTGGTGTTGGGCGACTTCCTGCATGCGGCGGCGGGACGGGTAGCCGCACTCGACCGCGCCTTCCGATCGTGGCGCGACGTGCACGCCGCGATCGACGTCGTGCTGGTGCGGGGCAATCACGATGACCGCGCCGGCGATCCGCCGGCAAGCTGGGGGGTGGCCGTCGTCGCCGAGCCGCATCCCTTAGCGCCATTCCTGGCGTGCCACGTCCCCGTGTCGCCGACCTCCGGCTACGTGCTTTGTGGCCATGTGCATCCGGGCGTCACGTTATATGGCGCCGGCGAGCAATCCGAGCGTCTGCCGTGCTTCGTGCTCGGTCGGCGGCGCGCGATCCTGCCCGCCTTTGGCGGATTCACGGGCCTTGCGCGCGCGACACCTCTGCGCGGCGACCGCCTGGTGGCCATCGCCGGTACCCGGCTGTTCGCGCTGCCGCCGGATTAAAGCGCGTCCGGATCGCCCGTCGTGCTCGTGTTGCATTGCAACGCGAATAAATGCCTGTAGTAAAAGTGCAACGTTCCGGCCACCGTTCGTCGGCTGTAATAACTGGGGACAAACCGGTGGATAGCGTGTGGATTGCCCTGGGATATGCCGCAGGAATGGGCGCAGAACACTGTTTTGCCTGTTCTTTTGCCGCCCCCTTCCGGTGCACAAAAAAACCTTGCGGCGTTTGAACCGACCCACTATGCTTGGTGTTCATTAGCCACATGAACACAAGATATAGTAGATTCTGATTTACAAGCAGATTCCGATGGCGCCTACCGGACAAGTCTTCAGCCACGAGACGAGGCCGCAGCCGGCAAAACCGCCACCCCTCGGAAACCCGCGCCAGGCCTGCGTTGTAGCGAAATGAGCGACAAACGCATTACCCCGCGAAACATGTGCTTGAACCGAACACAAAGACAAGAAACGTACAGGAGAAATGCCCCATGCAAACTGCCAGCGCTCCCTCTACCAACCCGGCACATGCACCACCGCGGGATTTGATCGTGGGAGAACCTGGCAGTCCGGTCAGTAATGCCGCCGACCCCCGCTTTGCCCAGTACAAGGTCATCCGCCGCAACGGCTCCGTGGTCGCCTTCGAGCCGTCCAAGATCACCATCGCCATGACCAAGGCATTCCTGGCCATCAATGGCGGCCAGGGTGCGGCGTCGGCGCGGGTGCGCGAAGAGGTGACCAAGCTCACCGATGGCGTCGTCGCGGCGTTGGTCAAGCGCAAGCCCGAAGGCGGCGCCATCCACATCGAGGAAATCCAGGACCAGGTCGAGCTGCAGCTGATGCGCGGTGGCGAGCACGAAGTCGCGCGCGCCTATGTGCTCTATCGCGAGCGCCGTTCGCAGGAGCGCGCGCACGCCAAGACGCAATCGAAAGGCAAGGTCAGCGAACCCACGCTGCACGTCACCGACAACGGCGTGAAAAAGCCGCTCGACCTCGAGCGCCTGACGCTGCTCATCAAGGAATCGTGCGACGGCTTAGCCGGCGTGGAACCCGACCGCATCCTCAAGGCGACACTCAAGGACCTGTACGACGGCGTGGCCGTGGAAGAAGTGCGCAAGGGCGTGGTGCTGTCCGCCCGCGCGTTGATCGAGAAAGACCCCGCCTACTCCTACGTCACCGCGCGCCTCCTGCTCGATGCGCTGCGCTTCGAAGCGCTCGGCGAAGAAGCCGCGCAGCACGATATGGGCACCAGGTATCCGGAGTATTTCCCGCGCTTCGTGAAGCACGGCGTGAAGATCGGTCTCTTGAACGAGGCGCTGCTTCAGTTCGACATGAAGAAGCTTGGCGCGGCGTTGAAGCCCGAGCGGGACACGCAGTTCGGCTACCTCGGCCTGCAGACGCTGTACGACCGCTATTTCCTCGTCGACCAGTACGTCGGCGGCCGCCGCTTCGAGCTGCCGCAATGCTTTTTCATGCGCGTGGCGATGGGCTTGGCGTTGAACGAAGTGCATCGCGAAGCGCGCGCCATCGAGTTCTACAACGTGCTGTCGACGTTCGATTTCATGAGCTCGACGCCCACGCTGTTCAACTCCGGCACGCACCGCTCGCAACTGTCGTCGTGCTACCTGACTACGGTGGCGGACGACCTGGACGGCATCTACGAGGCGATCAAGGAAAACGCGCTGCTGTCCAAGTTCGCCGGTGGCCTGGGCAACGACTGGACCAACGTGCGCGCCATGGGCTCCCACATCAAGGGCACCAACGGCAAATCGCAGGGCGTGGTGCCGTTCCTCAAGGTGGTCAACGACACCGCGGTGGCCGTGAACCAGGGCGGCAAGCGCAAAGGCGCCGTGTGCACGTACCTCGAGTCGTGGCACCTGGACATCGAGGAATTCCTCGAGCTGCGCAAGAACACTGGCGACGACCGCCGCCGCACGCACGACATGAACACCGCCAACTGGATTCCCGACCTGTTCATGAAGCGGGTGATGGAAGGGGGCGACTGGACGCTGTTCTCGCCGTCGGACACGCCCGACCTCCATGACAAGTGGGGCCACGCGTTCGAGGAAACCTACAAGCGCTACGAAGAGAAGGTCGCGCGCGGCGAATTGAAGCTGCACAAGAAGATCCCGGCCGTGAACCTGTGGCGCAAGATGCTCTCGATGCTGTTCGAGACGGGCCATCCGTGGATCACGTTCAAGGATGCCTGCAATGTGCGCTCGCCGCAGTCGCACGTCGGCACCGTGCACAGCTCCAACCTGTGCACGGAAATCACGCTCAACACCAGCGATACCGAGATCGCCGTCTGCAACCTGGGCTCGGTGAACATGCTGGCCCACATGGTGAAAAGTGACACCGGCTGGGCGCTCGATCAGGCCAAGCTCAAACGCACGATCACCACCGCGATGCGGATGCTGGACAACGTGATCGACATCAACTATTACGCGGTGGCCAAGGCGCGCAATTCCAACCTCAAGCACCGTCCCGTTGGATTGGGGATCATGGGCTTCCAGGACTGCCTGCACCTGACCCGCACGCCCTATGCATCGCCCGCGGCCATCGAATTCGCCGACCGCTCGATGGAAGCCGTCTGCTATCACGCGTACTGGGCGTCGACCGAACTGGCCGAAGAGCGCGGCCGCTACTCGTCCTACCCCGGCAGCCTGTGGGACCGCGGCATCCTCCCGCAGGATTCGCTCAAGCTCCTGAAGGAAGAGCGCGGCGGCTACGTCGACGTGGACGATTCCGCCGGCATGGACTGGGCGCCCTTGCGCGCGCGCATCAAGGAACACGGGATGCGTAACTCGAATTGCGTCGCCATCGCGCCGACCGCCACCATCTCCAACATCATCGGCGTGGCCGCCTCCGTCGAGCCCGAGTACCAGAACATCTACGTCAAGTCGAACCTGTCGGGCGAGTTCACCGTGGTCAACGAGCAGCTGGTGCGCGACCTCAAGGAGATCAACCTCTGGGACGAAGTGATGGTCGCGGACCTCAAGTACTTCGACGGCTCGCTGGCCAAGATCGACCGCGTGCCCGCCGAAATGCGCGAGCTCTACGCCACCGCGTTCGAGGTCGACACCAAGTGGATCATCGAAGCCGGCGCGCGGCGGCAAAAATGGATCGACCAGGCGCAGAGCCTCAACATCTACATGGCCGGCGCTTCGGGCAAGAAGCTCGACGAAACCTACAAGCTCGCGTGGGTGCGCGGTCTCAAGACCACGTACTACCTGCGCACGCTTGCCGCCACGTCGGCGGAGAAGTCCACCGGCAAGGGCGGCGAACTGAACGCGGTATCGGCTTCGGGCACGCATACGGGCGCGGCGGCGGGTTCATTGGGCTCCGTCGCCTCGACCAAGGCGACCGTACAGGACGACACCAACGTGAAGATGTGCCTGATCACGGATCCGACGTGCGAGGCATGCCAATAAACAACTTGATACGAGTAGTGATGCTTGGGACCTGTTGCAAGGTCCGGTTGGGCTGATTCGATGCCGGGGGGCGACGACGATGACGACAGATTCTGAAATCAACTGGCCGCGACAGGCGAACGTCGACCTCATCACGCTGCCCAACCGCGAAGCCGCGGACAAGCGGCCGCCGATCAAATACGGCGAGTGGATGTTCAGCGCGCCGCGGCTGATGTTCAAAGGTCCGGTACCCGCCAAGCCTGGGATGTTTGTGGTTCATGTCCGCGTGCGCAGCTGGTTCGAGTGGCACTTCGAACCCATCTACTTTGGCGAAAGTGACAACCTGTATCGGACGTTGCGCATCGATGCCGGCGACGAATTCGTGCGCATGCTCATGCATCGGAGGGCGAAGCACGGCCTCTTCGTGTCGTTGTGCCCGAACACGACGTTGAGCAAGCCGGCGCGCGAATTCGCCGTCAATCGCCTGCTGTCGCGGTACTGCCCTGAATTGACCCGGTCCGCCGAGGAACTGCTGGCGGAACTCGACGACCCCCTCGACGGCAACTGGCGCGATAACTGGAAGTAATGAGGGAAAAAATGAGGGAAGGAGTGACCAGAGGCATTCGGTGACCGGGACGCGCGACGGCAGCGGCGGCAGCACAAGCGCCGCGCGGCGCACCGGGATTGGCATGACCCCGCGACCGACCCAGACAGGACGCGCCCGCGATGGCGTGATGGACGTGAGGGAAGTCTGTGCCGAAGGGGCCGACGAACGTGTCGGCCAGGATCGCAGCCCCCAGGCGCGGTCCCAAGTTGTACGTTGATCTGGGTGGCGCGCGAGAAGATCCGCGCGCCCCATTTTCCAGAGGCCGGCATTTGCCGGCGTGCACGTTTGGCAGCACCTTCGTCCACATCGCGAAAGAGAGGCACCAGTTGGCCCGATATGAATACGCACCCCGGCATGTGGTAGAGGCGCGCTATCTTCATGATTACAAGGTCTGGCTGGAATTCAACGATGGGCGCAAAGGCGTGGTCGATTTGGCAGATGAACTCTACGGCGATGAGCACACGCCGCTGCGCGATCGCGACACGTTTGCGCGCTTTTACCTCGATTACGGACTGGCCTCGATTGCATGGCTCGACGGCGCCGATTTCGCGCCCGAGTTCCTGTACGAGCGGCTGAAGGCAATGAACTAGCGACGATCGCCCTCCTCTCCAGCCACCAGAATTCCTGGCCAGGTCGGGACGGCAGTGTGCCCGCCGCGGTTTGCCCACTGCGTCGTGCCAAATAGTTTGAACGGGTTCGGATCAATTAGAGAAAAGTTTCGGGAGACGCAACATGCTGAGTTTCGACGACGATTTCGCGGCCACCCCAACGGCACCGCCGCTGGCACCGCGCACGCCGGAGACCATCCGCGCCCAAGTGACGGGAGGCATCCTCTCGCGCGAGCCTGTGCACGACCTGGACGTGGATACACAGACCGCGCCCGACGAGCATCTGCGCGTGCGTCTCGAGGACAAGCGCGTGATCAACGGCTCGGCCGACGTCAACCAGCTGGTCCCCTTCAAGTACCGCTGGGCCTGGGACAAATACCTTGCCGGGTGCGCCAATCACTGGATGCCGCAAGAGATCAACATGCAGCGCGACATCGAGTTGTGGAAGAACCCCAACGGACTCACCGACGACGAGCGCCTCATCATCAAGCGCAACCTGGGCTTCTTCGTCACCGCCGATTCGCTCGCCGCCAACAACATCGTGCTCGGCACCTACCGCCACATCACCGCGCCCGAATGTCGGCAGTACCTGCTGCGCCAGGCGTTCGAAGAGGCGATCCACACGCACGCCTACCAGTACATCACCGAGAGCCTGGGATTGAACGAAGGCGAGATCTTCAACGCGTACCACGAGATCAAGTCGATCAAGGACAAGGACGACTTCCTGATCCCGTTCATCAACGTGCTGACCGACCCCAACTTCAAGACCGGCACACCGGAGAGTGATCAAGCGCTTCTCAAGAGCCTGATCGTGTTCAGTTGCATCATGGAAGGTCTCTTCTTCTACGTCGGCTTCACCCAGATCCTGGCGATGGGCCGGCAGAACAAGATGACAGGCGCGTCCGAGCAGTACCAGTACATCCTGCGCGACGAGTCTATGCACTGCTCGTTCGGCATCGACCTGGTCAACACGATCAAGATGGAAAACCCGCACCTGTGGACCAACGAGTTCAAGGCAGAGATCGCCGAACTCATCAAGCAAGGCGTGGAACTGGAATACAAGTACGCCGAGGACACCATGCCGCGCGGGGTCCTCGGATTGAACGCACCGATGTTCAAGGAGTACCTGCGGTTCATCGCCAATCGCCGGTGCCAGCAGATCGGCCTGGACGCGCTATTCGAGAAGGCCGACAACCCATTCCCGTGGATGGCGGAGATGATCGACCTCAAGAAGGAAAAGAACTTCTTCGAGACGCGGGTGATCGAGTATCAGACGGGTGGCGCGTTGAGCTGGGATTAGCGTTTTTCGCTCAGGCACGCAACAAAAGGGCGCCGACAGTGCGCGCTGTTTGTCTTCAGATCGGGCGATTGGCGGCAGACCAAAAGATGAGCCTCGCTAGGGGGAACGGCCCCGGCAAGCCACTTTGTAACTAAACGCAACGGTGCCGTTGCGTTTTCCTCTGAGCAGGCGTACCTTAGGCTTACGCGGAAACCTGCGCCCGCCCGAAGGAGGCGTCATGACCCCATCTCGAATCGCAACAGCTGGCCTTGTCGCAAGCGCACTGCTGGTCGCCCCAGTTTCGTCGGCGTTCGCCGACGGTCCCCACTGGTCCAAAAGTTCGTCGCACCATGGGTCCGCATCTCACGGCGGCGGCTACCATGGTCCAGTCTGGCATGGTGGAAGCGACCGAGGCCCGGCCTGGCATGGCGGCGGTGGCTATTGGCGTGGCGGCGTCTGGTGGCCTTTCGCAGCCGTTGGTGCGCTCGTAGGAACCGCGGCGGCGATCGTTGCCGCACCGTTCGTGGCATTCGGCAACGCGGTGGCCAATACGCCCTACTACGCGCCACCGCAACCCTACTACCCAGCGCAAGGCTACAGCGTGGCGCCGCCGAATTACGCTCCTCAGCAGCAGTACTACGTTCCGCAAGGCTATAGCGCGCCACCACCGAATTACGCTCCTCAGCAGCAGTACTACGTTCCGCAAGGCTATAGCGCGCCACCACCGAATTACGCTCCGCAGCAGCAGTATTACGCTCCGCAGGGCTACAACGTGCAGCCTTCGTACAGCGCACCGCCCAACTATCCGCCGGTCACCACGACCTACCAACGCCCACGCGTTCCGGCACCGGTCTACTACTCCTACAACAATTGATCCGCGCCGTGTGGTAGTGCCCTTTGTAAAGAACTGAGCCAAAAATGCCGCAGGTGCGCCAGGGAGGGCGCCCGTCACGCGCAGTTTCCGAGCAACTGGGCGAGCTGATCCTGGACGCGGCAACAGCGATGTTTCTCGCGCACGGCTTCGGTGCCACCAGCATCGACGCCGTGGCGCAGCAGTTACGCATGTCCAAGCGCACGTTCTATCACCGCTTCCCGGACAAGGAGGCGCTGTTTGCCGCGGTCGTCCATCGCATCATCCAGCGGCTGCGACCCGCCGCGGACATTCCGCTGATCGAAGGCGCCGACGTCGAGGCGGTTCTCGAGCGACTCGCAGCGCTCATCCTGCACGCCGCGCTGTCCCCCCAGGCGATCGCGTTGCATCGATTGATCGTCGCCGAGTCGGCGCGCTTTCCCGAGCTGGCCCGCGTGCTGGCGCAAGAGGGGGCGACCGAGGAAGCGACCGCGCTCATCGCGGGCATTCTCGAGCGGGAGGCGAGCGCGGGACGAATCCGGATCGACGACAGGCGTTTCGCCGCGCAGCAGTTCCTGCAGATGGTGGTGGCGTTGCCGCTACGCCGTGCCATGGGTCTGGGCACACCAATGAACGCGCAGGAGTTGGGCGACTGGCCGCACAAGGTGGCGGACCTGTTCCTTCGCGGCTGCAGGGCGGACGCGCAGCGGCGCCAATCCGATCGTTTAAGATAGCGTGAATGGCCGCGGGCGCCGGCAGCAGCCCCGCAAGCGACGTCCACCGCTAACTGATAATAAAGTGCAACCCACACCATGCCTTCAACGCCCAAGCTCATTGCACCGCCCGGCGCCTGCGATTGCCATATGCACGTCTACGAGGACCGCTATCCGGTCGCGCCGACGTGGAACGTCCCGCCGCCCACGGCAACGGCCGCTGAGTACCTGAAAGTCCAGAACCAACTGGGACTCACCCGCGTCGTCGTCGTCCAGCCCAATGCGTACGGCTACGACAACAGCTGCACGACAGATGCCATCGCGACGTTTGGGCCTCAGGCGCGCGGCATTGCGGCCGTCCCCACAAACGTTACCGACGCCAACCTGAAGCGCCTCCACGCCGCCGGTATTCGTGGTGCGCGACTGTACATGCTGCCGTATGGCTATTTCACCTGGGACGACGTGCGGACCATCGCGGCGCGCGTGGTGTCAATGGGCTGGCACGTGCAGGTGCAACTGGACGGGCGCTACCTGCCCCAGGTCGAGAAATTGCTGCGCGAGTTGCCCAGCGATGTCGTCATCGATCACAACGGCAAGTTCATGGAGCCGGTGGCGCCCACCGATTCGACGTTCGCCTCGCTGCTCCGCCTGCTGGACACGGGCCGCTGCTGGGTGAAGCTGTCGGCTCCCTACGAAACGTCGAAGACCGGCGCGCCGCGCT
Source organism: uncultured beta proteobacterium (assembly GCA_963819965.1). Classification (GTDB taxonomy): domain Bacteria; phylum Pseudomonadota; class Gammaproteobacteria; order Burkholderiales; family Casimicrobiaceae; genus VBCG01. The sequence continues at coordinate 522,033 of CAWFYA010000002.1, read as the reverse complement.
ACGAGGACGTGAGCATGCTGGCGCGCGCGCTGGCCAAGCACAATCCGGAGCGCTGCGTGTGGGCCAGCAACTGGCCGCATCCGGGCCAGAAAACGCCGCCGGAAAGTTCGGCAATGCTCGACCTGCTGCTCGACTGGGCGCCGGACCAAGCGGTACGCAATCGCATCCTGGTGGACAATCCGGCGCGGCTCTACGGGTTCTAGGTACCGCCAATTCCCAGGTGTGCATGGATACCCCAGCAGAAGCGGTCATGCCAATTTCAACCAAGGACAACGAATGTCGAAATCGACCGACCTCGACAACAACAACGATAACGATATCCGGCCGACCGACATTCCCCTGAACACCACCACGCGACGCGACTTCCTGCAGGCTGCTGCTGCAGTGGCGGGCGCGACGTTGTTGTCATCGTGTCTTTCCGGAGGCGATGATTCCAGCGACCCGATGCCGGGCAATCCCGTGCCGGTCCCCGGCTATCTGGACAAGATCGACCGCCTGGTCGTGGTGATGCTCGAAAACCGGTCCTTCGACAATCTGCTGGGCTATCTTTACGCACCCGACGCCGTGCCCACCTGCCCCACCACCGTGCTCAACTGCAAGCCTGGCCAGACCTTCGACGGACTGGGCGGTGGCACCTACGTAAACCAGCTGCTCGACGGGACCACCGTAGCAGCGCACCCGCACCCCTTCGACCCAGCCACTGGAACCACATTCGACTGGACTCATCCGGATCCCAACTCCGGCGAAGGATTCACGAATACCCGGTCGCAACTCGAGTACGGCGCCGACGGCAAGGCGACGATGCGCGGATTCCTGAGTAACTACTACAACGAGTTCGTCCGCACGTCCACGGGACTCCTGCCCACCGCCGACCAGTACGGCGCGATCATGGGGTCCTACACGCCGGCCCAGGTGCCCGTGCTGTCGGGCCTTGCGCAGAACTTCGCGGTGTTCGACCACTGGCATGCCGGCGTGCCGTCGGAGACGTATTGCAACCGCGCGTTCTTTCACGCGTCGACGTCCTATGGCTACACGGAGAACGGGTCGTCGAGCGGCTCCGGCGCGGCGTCGTGGACACGGTGGCAAGATCCGCCGATGTTCGTGTCAAAGAACACGATCTTCGACCACATGGAAACTGCGAGCATCAATGGATCGGGACGCAACGGCGCCAAGTGGGGCGTGTATTTCAACCCACCCAACTGCCCGGACGCCGGCGAGCAGGACTTCTTCAACGTGGTCAGCAGCGTGGGCCTGACCGGTTTGGTCCACTACGAAGTCGGCACGAACTACGGGCCGCCGAGCTACTCCACGCCGGTGTCCGGCAATCCGGCGCTGCAGCGGTTCTGGCCGTTCGCGCAGTTCTTCGACGACGTCAAGACCGGCCAGCTGCCGCAATACACGTTTATCGAGCCCCTGTACGGCAGCATGCCTTTTCCTCTGCCTGCGGCGGGCGGCACCGATTTCCATCCTCCCGGAGACGTGCGCAACGGCGACGAGGTTGTGCGCCAGGTCTACGAAGCGATCCGGACGAGCGGGTCGGGCGTGACTGACTACACGACCAACACGATGATCCTCGTGGTCTTTGACGAGCACGGCGGCACCTACGATCACGTGCCGCCGGGAACGGCGCCATCGCCCGGAATTGCCTATCCGTCGCCGGAGTACGGCTTTGATTTCACCAAGCTGGGCGTGCGCGTGCCCGCGATCGCCATTTCGTCGTACACGCTGCCCGGCACGATCGTCAATGAGCCTATGCATCACGCCGCGATCATCAACACCTTGATGCGCAAGTTCATCTACCCGTCGGTGCGACCCGGTACCGCCAAGCCGTTCCTGACCCAGCGGGACGCGAATCTCAATGGAGGCGACCTCGGCCCGGCGTACCAGGCGGCGCGGCCTTCCGACAAACCGTGGCCGATCTTTCCACCGCCGGTTTTCATCCCGACTCCGGTCGTCGGACCGTGCAAATTGCCGACTTGAATGAATCGCGGTCCTTGAGACTCCGCAATTCCTACATGAAAACCGCCCGTCGTCCGATGGGTTCGACGCGACGTTTTCAATAATCTTCGTATCGGGACTCATCCCATGTTACGGAGGATCGCTACATGAAGACGACACTGAAGTCACTGACGTTGAAGTATGCGGTACTCGCCGCTGCCACGTCGCTTGCGCTGGGCGTTTCCACAGCCTACGCGGACGGAACCACCGGCACGCAATCGAATCAGCAGATGACAGGCAAGGACAAGGCTACCGCGATCGGGGCGGGCACGGGCGCGGTGGCCGGCGCAGTCGTCGGCGGACCGGTCGGCGCGGTCGTAGGTGCCGGTGTTGGCGCGTACGTGGGCCACGAGGGCACGAACGCCAATGGTCACGTGACCTCATCGCCACGCAACGGCGACGACACGGTCAAGAAGGCGCAGGCAGCGCTGAACGACCACGGCTTCAACCTTGCCGTGGACGGCCGTTTCGGCCCCAACACGCAAGACGCAGTAAAGAGTTTCCAGGAGCAGAATGGCCTGGTCGCGAGCGGCACGCTGGACACCGCGACGCTGAACGCGCTGGGCGTGAAGAGCTGATCGCTCGCGCGTCACCGTACGGTAACCGCGTCGGATCACCGGGTCACGGAAGTGGCCTCAGCGTGACCTCGACGCGGCACCCTACTGCCTGAACATATTTTTCGATCGTGCGGAAGGTCGGGCGCGTACAGCGCTCACCTTCCAGTCGCGCGACCGCGCTGGGTTGCGGTGCTCATCAGGCGCGCGACTTCCACCTGCCCGAGTGGCGCACGGTAAACGCGGATGCAGGCGTCGCGCGGAGTAGCGGGCATGCGAGTTCCCGCGAAAAATATTCAACCAGGGGGTTGACAATCGTTTTGCGTCGACTTACATTCAACCTTATGGTTGATTATTCCAGCACCGCCCAGCTTGATCGCGTCTTCCACGCCCTGGGAGACCCCACCCGGCGCGCCATGCTCCGCCACCTGGCGCAGCAGGAGCGCACCGTCAGCGAACTCGCCGAGCCTTTCAGCATGTCGCTCGCCGCGGCGTCCAAGCACGTCAAGACGCTGGAGCATGCCGGACTGGTGCGCCGAACCATTCGCGGCCGTACCCATTTTTGTCGTCTCAATCCGCAACCGCTGAGCGACGCCGACGAATGGCTGCGCTCGTACGAGCGGTTGTGGTCTCAACGCCTGAAGGCGCTCGAAGAGCTCCTTCGCCATCCCGAAAAGGAGTGACAAATGGAAGCAACGCTGATCAGCACCGACCGCATCGAGCAGCAGATTCGCCTTACCACCAGCCGCACCCGCGTCTGGCGCGCACTCACCATCCCCTCGCAATTCGGCAAGTGGTTCGGCGTGGCGCTGACCGGCGACAGCGTGAAGCCGGGCATGGTGCTGCGCGGTACCAAGTTGTCCGAAGGTTGCACCGACAAGCCCTTCCAGGCCACGGTAGAGGAAGTCGAGCCAGAGTCGCGTTATTCGCTGCGCTGGCACCCGTATTCGACCGAGCCCGCGGTCGACTTCACCAAGGATCCGACGACGCTGATCACGTTCACGCTCAGCGATGTTCCGGGCGGCACGTTGCTCAACGTCGTCGAGAGCGGCTTCGACATGCTTCCGCCGGCGCGCCGCGCCAAGGCCTTCGAAATGCACACGCACGGCTGGGACGCGCAACTCAAGAACGTCGCCAAGTATCTCGCCGCGGGCTGATCCCCACGACGCCTGAAAAAAACGGAGCGAACATGGAAGCCACGATGACCAGCACCGATCGCATCGAACAACAGGTCCGCCTCAGGGCCACGCGCACGCGCGTCTGGCGTGCGCTGACGATTCCCGCCGAATTCGGCAAGTGGTTTGGTGCCGACCTGAAGAACGCCGCCGTCAAGCCCGGCACTCGTCTCTTGGGACCCATCACCATCGAGGGCTTCAGGCACGTGCTGTTCGACGCCACGGTCGAGACCGTCGAGCCAGAGAACCGTTACTCGATGCGCTGGCATCCGTACGCCGTTGAACCCGGCGTCGACTATTCCGGCGAGCCGACGACGCTGATCGTGTTCACGCTGGAAGACGTGCCCGGCGGCACGCTATTGAAGGTGGTCGAGACGGGCTTCGACCGGATTCCCGCGGCTCGGCGCGCCAAGGCGTTCCAAATGAACGCCCAGGGCTGGGCGGGACAGATGAAGCGCATCGAGCGCTATCTGGCCGAGCGCGACGTGTGATCGCGATCACTTGCGCTTGCTAAGGTCGATGTCGAGGTACTTCCAATAGCTGGAGAACACGAAGGGTCGATAGCCCAGGAGCCACGGCTGCACGTAAGAGCTCTCCAGCCGGAAATAGACCGGCAATTGCGGCATGAAGGCGCGCGCGATTTCGTTCATCGTGCGCGCCAGCTTGATTTGCTCCTCGTCAGAGGCGGCGCGTATGAATTGATCGGCCGCGCGATCGTAGTCGGCGTTGCGAAACTGCGCGGTGTTGACGCGCTGCGGCTGCCTGCCGTGCAACTGCGCATGCACGTTGTAGCCGGACGGCGAGCCGCCGAATCCGCCCATGTACATCTGGTATTTGCCGTGTTCCAGATTCTTGATCATTTCCTGGAAAGGCATGAGGTCGTATTCAGTGCGCAAACCCAGCGCGTCCATGTTCATCTTCCACAGCGTCTGTGTCTCGCGCGAGATGCCGCCCGTGCGCAGCGACAGCGAGAGCGTGAGCTTGCCCTCGGGCGCGCGCCGATAGCCATCCGGATCGCGCTTGTCGTAACCGAAGCGGTCGAGCAGCGCGTTGGCTGTCTTCGGGTCGTAGGCCGACTTCACGGGAAGCGCGGGGTCGTGCCCGCTCACTCCCGGTGGCACCATCTGGTTGGCCGGTATCGCCTGGCCGGCGAGCACGGTCTTGATCAGTTCGTCGGCGTCCCATCCCAGCGCAATGGCGCGGCGTAACGCGACCTTCTCCTTGGTCATGCCACCGATGACGGGATCCTGGGTGTTGAAATACAAGGAGAACAGGAATGGCTCGGTGTGCACGAGCCGGGTAATGCCGCGCGCCGCGTACTCGGGCTTGAGCTTGCCGCCGATCAGAAGGCGCGTGGCAATCTCGCCGCGCAACTGCACGTAGTCGAGGCCGCCCTGCTCGAACAGAAGCAAGCGCGTGATGTCCTCGTCGATCAGGTTGACTTCGACCACGCCTGCTTGCGGGATGCGCTTGCCCTTCATGCTTGCGACAACGGCCGCGTCCGCCGGATCACTGCTCTGCGGGAAGTACGCCTCGCGATACTTCGGGTTGGCTTCCAGGATAAGGCGTGAACCGCGCTTCCATTCCTTCAGCATATAGGGACCCGTGCCGACGGGACGCGCACGGACGTCGCCGCCGGCGGCCTCCACCACTTCGCGCGCTGCGGCGGGCACGAAGCTCAGCAGGTCGCGCATGTCCGGATAGTTGGTCTCGCTCAAGCGCAGCTGCACCGTGTAGCGGTCCAGCGCGCGCACGCCCTCCATCGGCGCGTCGTAGTCGAACTTGCCGGTTTTCTTCGCCGCCTCGACGACCGGCCGCGCCCCCAGGATCAAGTCGGTGAGGACCGGGTTGCCGCCCCGGCGGCCGTTGGGGTCCAGCCAGCGCTTGTACGAGTAAACGTAGTCGTCGGCGGTGAGCTCGCGCGGCTTGCCCTTGAACACCGGGTCGTCGCTGAACAGGATCCCGTGCTTCAGCCGGAACGTCCAGACCTTGCCGTTCTCGGTTACCTGGACTGGCTCGGCCGCCGTAAGGGGCGACAGCTTCGGCGTTCGCGACAGGTAATCCCACTCGTACGCCGGCTCGAACAGCGCCATGACGAGCTGGAAGGAGGGATCGTCGCTGTATTGCTGCGGATCGAGCGTGTCGATCTCGAAGGTTGCTACATGGAGCACCTTTGCCGGGTCGGCGGCGATTGCCGAGGCGGCGGTCACCAGGAGGGCGATGGCAAGGATGCGTTTCAGCACACGCTGGAAATGCGGCTGGATCGGGCCAGACATCGTAGGGACTATCTCGAAATTGCCAGGCGGTATTACACCACGCGTATTCGCAGCAGGTCCGTTGCCAGGGCGACGCAGGCGGTCGCCGCGTCGTTCCTCTATTCCACTGTCATAGCCGGCCGCAACCGGTTGATCTGGCGAGACAAAGATCCAGGTCACCGGAAAGCGATTTACATCGGCCGAAACCAAGTGTAGCGTACATTGCGTTGCGCACTCTGCAAGGGCCGGCGACATGGCGACGCCCGACAAGGTCTTCCAGCAAACGTACGCCTGGTACAAGGCGTCGGTCGACCACATGCTGGCCGCAAGCGCCCTGTCCGTCGCCGAGCAGACGACGGTCCGAACGCTGGTCTGGCAGGCGCTGGGGGTCGTCAACGCGGCGGCGCCGCCGGCCAATCCGGATGTCACCGATTTCCGCGACAACGGCGCCGCCGGCGAATCGCTGGCGCTCGCGTGCCAGATCATCGCCGAAACGCTCGTTGCGCTGGGCTACATCAAGGACGCCGTTGATGCGCAGCAAGGCGGCGGCAATCCCGCTGCGGCACTCTCGGTCATTGGCCCCGTGATGCAGCAGATCGATCGCCTGACGCAATTGCAGGCGAACCGGAACCTGCCCAGCGCCTTCTCCATCGGCAAGATGCTGCTGCTGCTAAGCGGCGACGCGCAGGCCAATCCACCCGCCAATCACGAAGCGGACAAGCTGGCCGCGCTGCTCGGCGCGGTCAATGCCGGCGACGTTGCCAATGCGCAGGCGGCGCTCGGCATGGTCGCGCTGCTGATCGGCAGCATGCTCGACCGCTCGTTCACTGCGCCTTCCGCGCCCGCGGCCAACGCGTTTCTCACACAGAATATTCTCCCACTCGTCGGCAAGCCATCGCTGGCGTTCGCGGTGCCGGGTGGACTGAATGGAACACTGGGCTTCGACCCCGGGCCGCCGAGCGCGATCCAGGCCGCGCTCAATCTCGCGTTCAACCGATCGCAGCCCGTGGGCGGCACCAGCATCGCGATCGCATTGACTGCCCATGCCGGAATCGATGTGCGCGTGCCGGTGCTGCCGCCATCGAATATCGCGGTCAGCGGCGACTACGCGATCGGCATCGACGTCCGACGCAAGGGCAATGCGCTGACGATGGGCGCGCCCGGATCGGACGTGACGATCTCCGTCGACGAGTTGGGCATCGCATTGCAACTCGCCAACGGCAAGCCGATGCTGCAGTTCGTTGCCAAAGGCGCCAAGGTGGTCATCAAGCCCAGCGACGGATTTCTCAAGTTGATCCTGGGCGACGGCATCACCGTCGGCCTCGACATCTCGGCGCAGGCCGACGCGCAGGGCAAACTGCGCCTTCTCAACGGCACCGGCTTGCACGCGAGCCTGCCGGTTCCCTCGCTGCCTACGGGACCGTTCGAACTGCAGCTCATCAACCTCGGCGTGGACAAGGACGGTCCGAGCTTCAGCAAATTGTCGGTGGAAGTCTCGGCGTCGTTCGGCGTGTCCCTCGGGCCGTTTGCGGGGACGGTCGATCGCCTGGGCGTGCTGCTCAAGCTCGACCTCAATGGCGGCGTGCCCATCGGGTTCGCGTTCAAGCCCCCCAACGGCATCGGCCTCTCCCTCGACGCGGGCATCGTCAAGGGCGGCGGCTATCTCGCAGTGGACGAGAACGGCTACGCAGGCATCCTCGAACTCAAGATGCTCGCGGTCGACGTCAAGGCCATCGCGCTGCTCAACACGCATTCCGAAGCCGGCTTCTCGCTGCTGCTGCTGATCTTCGGGCAATTTCCGGCGATCCAGCTCTCGTTCGGCTTCACGCTGACCGGCGTGGGCGGCCTGATCGGCGTGCAGCACACCGCGAGTCCGCCGGCGTTGTCGCAAGCGTTGAGCGCGGGCCAGCTCGACGCGGTGCTCTTCCCCGACAACCCGGTCGCCAACGCGCCGCAGATCATCAACACGCTGCGCACGATGTTTCCGGTCAAGGCCGGCGGATTCATCATAGGCCCGATGCTCGAGCTGGGCTGGTCCACGCCGAGCCTCGTCACCGTGCGCCTCGGACTGCTGGTCGAGGCCAGCCAGTTCACGATCCTGGGCCAGGCCATCGTGGCGCTGCCGCCACTGATCTCGGCCGACCTGGCCCTGCTCTACCTGCGGCTCGATTTCGTGGGCTCGGTGGTATTCAGCCCGCTCAAGATTGCCTTCGACGCCAAGCTCATCCACTCGCGCGTCGCGTTCATCTCGATCACCGGGCAGTTCGCGTTCCGCGCGGCGTTCGGCGACCAGCCCACGTTCATCATCAGCGCGGGCGGCTTCCATCCGCACTTCAAGGAAATCCCTTCCGACATCCCGTCGCCGTTCGATCGCGTCGGCATGAGCATGGACATCGGCATCGTCGGCATTTCCTTCAAGGGCTACTTCGCGATCACATCGGCCACCGTGCAGGCGGGCGCGGCGCTGCGCGCCTGGGCAGACATCGGGATCGCCAGCGTCGAAGGCGGTCTGGGCTTCGATGCCATCTGCTATCTCGCGCCCCGCTTCTATTTCGAAGTCGACGTCTATGCGTACCTCGACGTGCATGTGTTCGGCATCGATTTTGCGTCGATTCATCTGGACGGCAGCCTGTCCGGCCCGGGACGCTGGCACATTGCCGGCAACGCCAAGGTTCATACGCCGTGGCCGCTTCCGGACTTCTCGGTGCACATCGACGAGCATTTCGGCACGGACCCTGCAACACCACAGATCACCGTCGACCTGGCAGGTTTGCTCACTGCCGAGATCATCAAGATCGGCAACTGGAGCGCGCAGCTTCCTGCCGGCGGCGAAAGCTTGATCAACCTGGGCAAGATCGACGCGGGAACCGCCTTGCTCGCGCATCCGCTGGGTTCGCTTACGTTCCAGCAGAAGCTCGCCCCGTTCGAATTGAAGCTGGACAAGTCCAGCGGCAGCAAGATCAGCGGTGCCAACGAGTTTTACCAGGGCGCGCTGGTGCTCACGCAGAACGCGGCCCCGACGCCGCTGGGCGCCGCGGGGGGGCAGACGGTGAGCGACTTCTTCGCCGCCGCGCAATTCATCGAGATGTCGCAGGACGACAAGCTGGCCAAGCCCTCGTTCGAATCGTTCACGGCCGGCTACCAGCTGGCGAGCAGCGAATTCGACATGGGCGAAATCATCCCCGAGCCCCTGGGCTATGAGGAAGCCGACCTGGGCGCGCCGCGGGGAACGAAACGCGAGCGGCGCAAGGCCCGCGACATTTATCACGAGGCAACCCATGGCCGGGGATTGGCCTTCGGTGCAGCCGGTCGTTCGCCGCTGCGCGACCGCGCGCTGGCGCAACCCGCGCAACCGACGGCGCTCAAGGTCAATCCGGCGCCGGTAACGGTCGCCGACAAGTCCACATTGGCGCCGGCCGGTGGCGGCACTTTCACGAGCGTGTGGCGCGCCACCCAGGCGCGCGATAACGTGACTCACGTCGATGTCGCCAACGTCCACGTCGTGGAACTCGCGGAGCTGGCAGCATGACGATTCCCTATCGCTTCGTGCCCTGGGCGCGCCGCGGCCTCGCGCGCGCCCATGCCAATGCCGATGCCGCCGAGGGCGCGCTGGCCACGCGGCCGCACATCTCGGTCGGCCTCACGCTGCAAGCGAAGCAGGACGGCGCAATCGCCACCGCCGTTTCCGGCAACATCGATCTCACGTTGTATGGGCCGGCCGACGTGATCGGCATCGACCAGCGCCTGATCGTGCGCACCGATCCGCGCCCCAATTCAACCAATTTCGAGCCCAACTATCTCGCCATCGTCGACTTCGATCCGCCGGATTTCCCGTGGCTCATGACACCCGCGCGCGCCGATGCGACGGACCACCTGCGACCATGGCTGGTGCTGGTGGTGGTCGAGCGCGCGAAGGTCGCGCCGCCGGCATTGCGCCCCGGCCGGCCCTTGCCCTCGATTCTCCTTACCGCCGCGCAGGCCGACAGCGAATTGCCCGACCTCAAGGAGTCGTGGCTGTGGGCGCATGCGCAGGCGATCTCGGAGGTGGCTGTCGATCCGAACCATCCGGAAGTAGCCAAGCAAGCACTGTCCGGCGAGCTGCAGAAATCGCCGGAACGCAACATCTCGCGTCTCATCTGTCCGCGGCGCCTGACGCCCGACACCGACTATGTCGCCTGCGTCGTGCCGGCGACCAAGGGCGGTTGCCTGCGCGGGCTGAACAAATCCTTCAACGACGCCAATCTCGACGTCGCGTGGGCTCGGCCGTCGCAAGCGGATGTCGAGCTGCCCGTCTATTTTTCCTGGACGTTTTCGACCGGACCGGTGGGCGACGTCGAAACGCTGGCGCGCCGCATCCGCACGCCCTTGCAATTCGGCGGCGACCAGGCGTTCCTCGACAAGCTGCACCACATCGGCCAGCGGCCGGTGTACGTGGATGGCGATCATCTGCTGTTCAATGGCGTCACGCCGGGTCAAACCGTGTTCGAGGGCGCCATGGTGTCACGCAAATTCGTGCCGGCGCCGAGCGGCGACGGCGGCAACGACTTTGCCGGCAAGCTCGCGAACATCCTGAACAGCGGCCCGCAGCGCGTGGCCAACGGCACGCCGGCAGATCCCGTGACACCAACGCTGGCACCGCCGATCTACGGCGAGTTTCCCGCCAAGCGCCACACGGTCGAGCAAACAAAGATCGACCAGCATTGGCTCGACGGCCTGTCCCTGCAGCCGCGCTACCGGCTTGCAGCCGGCTGGGGCGCCGAGGTCGTGCGGCAAAACCAGGACGAGTTCATGCAGGCCGCCTGGGAACAGTTGGGCGACATCCTCGCGGCAGAACGCGCATTCTCGCTGGCGCGCCTTGCGCGCGACGTCCTGAAGCGCGTCGAAGTGCGCCATCTGGCCAAGTTGTCGCCCGAGCGCCTGCTGGCCGTGATGGCGCCGTCGCGGGCGCGCATCGCGCTCGCTCCGGCTGAATCCCTGTATGGCCGGATGGCGGATGCGACGTTGCCGCAGGAGCTCTTCGACGGTTCCATGCGCCGCCTGGCCAGCCCGCGCCGCGCCACGTTCCGGATGGCGCGCTGGCGCGAGCGCAACCTGGCGCAGGCATCGATCACCGTGCAGATGGGCGCACTGGTCAACAGTTTCGCCAATGCGTCGACGCGCCTGGCCGCGATCGATCCCAATCGCTTCGTACCCGATGGCATCCTGGGCAGCAAGTCGTACGACAAAGTGCCCCTGCCAGCGGACCTGGCGACGGTGGTCGACATGAAGCCGTATACCGGGCTCGACTTCACGCTCACGGGCAACCAGATCAAGACCATTCAGGCGGCCAACGCCGCCGCGCGCCAGGCGGCGGCGACGACGAAGAAGACGGCCCCGCTGATGGGCGATGTGTGGCACCAGGGACTGTTGACCGAGACGCATGCGATCCGCCTGGTGGAATTGCAAAGCGTCGCGAAGGCACCGCTTCAGGGCGACATCGGGCGCCTGATCCAGCGCAGCAGTGTGCGCGGCACTGAAGGCGTGCTGCTGTCCGTGCAAGATGGCGTCGTGACCAGCCAGGCGCTGCGCATCGACGGCCGCAGCGGCACGTTGAAGACCGTGGGCCGGGCCATGCAAGTCACGCCAACTGGGACGCCGATGCGCGCGCCGACGAGCCTGGTCACTGCGGTGGCGGCGGTCCCGCTGCCCGCGCTCAAGGCATATGGCAACGCCGCGGTGTTCGCCTCGCTGCCGCCCTCCACGCTTGGACGCAGCGGCGCGGAGGTACGGATCGGTCTCAACGGCCCGGGCGATTTCTCCAAGGTCGCGCCGGGCAAAAGCGATGCCGTGGCGACGATCACCATGCCTCCGGCGTTAAAGGACCGCGAGACATTGCAGCGTTTCTCCACGGCGTTCAAGGAATACCAGCAAGTCGTGATGCCCCCCGCGGGCTCGCTCGTCATCATGCAGGCGGTCGACTTCGCGACCAATGTCAACGCGACGCGCGCGCGCGCGCGCATCGATGCGGATCGCACGGTGCCGGCGCGCCTGGCCAGCAGCTTAAGCCTCGGTGGACAGACGGTGAGCTGGAACGGCAGCGCGTTCTCCAATGCCTACATCAGTGCCAGCCTGGACGTCGCGAACGTCGGCCTGAACCTGCTGCGCTATGTCGTGCCCGCGAGCTTCGATCGCGTGATGGCGTATCCGCACCTGCCGTTTCCACTGTCACGCAAGCTCGAGGTCATCGCACCCGACGTGTTCCTTCCGGGCGTGGGCGTGCTGCCCGACGACTTCATCATGGCGGTCAAGACCAATCCGCGCTTCGTCGAGGCGCTGATGGTCGGCGCCAACCACGAGATGGGGCGCGAGATGCTGTGGCGAGGGCTGCCCACCGACCAGCGCGGCACGCCGTTCCAGCATTTCTGGCAGCGGCTGGACGGCAAGAACGACATCGAGCCCATCCACCAATGGCATGCCGTTCCCCTCGGCACGCAGCCCGGCAATACACCGCTGCTGGTCCTCATCATCCGCGGCCAGCTGCTGGTGCGCGTGCCCAACCTGTCGATATATGCGTACAAGCGCGCCGGCCAGGAAACGCGGCCAGGAGGCGTCGGACCGCCGGACGATCTCTCCAAGGAAATGGACCCGACGGATGCGACGAAGATGTTCATGCCGCTGCTCCGCGGCCACCTCGGGCGCGACATCAGCTACATCGGCTTCGACATCGACCCGGACAAGATGGGCGATTACTTCTTCGTCATCGAGGAGCACATGACCGAGCCGCGCTTTGGCTTCGATGAGCGTGTCGGCGACGGACAGAACAGCAACAAGTGGCAGGACGTCGACTGGGTCGACATCGGCGTCCTCAACGGCAAATACTTCGGATTGCGGGAACTCAAGTTGGCAACACCCGGCCAGGGTTGGGTGAACCCCCACGCCGCCATGGTCGCCGACGCCGCACTGCAGCGTCCTTTCCGCGGCTATTGGAAGGGCGATGCCCTGAAGACGCCGGGCGAGTGAGAGGACACCATGCCGCGCATCGATGTCGACCTCAGCAGTTTCACGACGACCCGGAGCGAGCTCGAACAACTCGCGCTGCGCCAGCGCGCGGCCGACGCCCAGGTGACGCAAGCCAAGAGCGCGCTCGCTGCGGCGGTGCGCGCCGGCGCCTCGGCACGCGCAAGCGCCGCGCTTTCGCAACGCGTCGACGCCGCACAGGCGGCGCGCCGGGCACTGGTGGACGAGCGCGCGGCGTTGCAGGCGCGGATGGATTCGCTGGCCAATCGCTTCGTTCGCGACCGTGACCCGGCAGCGCTGGTCGGCAGCCTCGACGGACACGTGCCGATCGCGCTTCTGCCGATGCGCATCGAGACGCGCTATTTCTCCGCCCCAGGACAGCCACTGCGTCTGCGCATCCGCATCTACCCCGACGACCTCAACACCATCGACCACGAGGCCACGCCAACCGCCGATGAAAGGCTGGCCGGCATGGCGTACTGGAGTGCGCGCTTCGCGCATGACGACGACTCGGCCGCGCGCATCCTGCGCGACCTGACCAGCAACTGCGGCCGCGGACGCGCGCACTGGCTGGTGCGCATCCTCACGCCGACCAATCCGCTGCCGGCGGCGGACGCGCAGGCAGCGCCGGTGTTTCCGGATACCGACACCATCGACAGCCTGGCCAAGGCGACGCGCGCGGTGCTGCTGCCTGAGCGCTGGTGCGCCATCGGCTATGCCGCAGGCCGACGCGAAGTCTTTCGCGTCTGGGGCAACACCATTCCCGATGAACTGACGCTTTCGCCCGACTGGCTCGCCACCGACAACCCCGAGGCGCTGCTGGGTGGCGATCGCGCGTGGATGGTCGATTTCAACGCCGCGCTCGCCAATGGCATGGCCATGGAAGTGACGCAGGCGCAGATCGCGCCGCCGCCTCCCAACGTTCGCTTTGGCGCGCCTTTCGATCTCGCCACCGGCACGCTCGAGCGGCTGGTCGTGGTCGGCTTCGAGTGGACCAAGAACGCGGACGACAGCGCTGCGGACTTCACCGACCTGCTCGCCGCGCACCGCGATTCGAGTGGACTGGGCTTCGCCGCGCTCGGCACGCCGACCAACAATACGGAAGCCGCACCGGCGGGATACAGCCCCAGCACGCAGCGCGAACTTCCGCCGCCGCCCGCGCCCAATGCCGGCCCCGAGGACCAGGACGCGCTGCAACTCCTGCAATGGGCTTTCGGCATCGCGCCGGCCGCACTGCCGGCCGACAACATCGACAATCCGCATCTCACCGACCAGCGCACCGGTTTGCACATGATGAACGCGCTGTGGCGAGGCACCTTCGGCGACTACCTGCTGCAGATGTGGAACCCCATGGTCGACGGAGAACTGGTGCTCGGCAACTCCACGCTCTACGGCTTGCGCAACTATGCGATGTCCTATGTGCGCCCGACCGGACCGCTGCCCATCCTGCGCGTGAACAAGCAGCCTTACGCGATGCTGCCGCTGGTTGGCAGGCGCTTTGCCGATCCCGGGGACCTCAAGGTAGAGACGGCGATCGGCAAGATCCTCAACGTGCTGCGTCCGATGTGGGAACTGGCGCGCGCCCAGGTGCCGCTGCTCACCGACGGCAATGTCGACAAGGCCAAGGATATTCTGCAGACCGCCGCCTGGTCGCAGACCGCGTTCTATCGGGACAAAGACAACAAGGCGGTATGCATGATTCCCAACGCGTTCAGCGATGCGCAGTGGCTGAGCCGGAACAATCTCGTGCAGAACCTGATCGCCACGCAGGGACCGTTTCACTACTACGATGTGCACATCGGGTATTGCAACGACTTTCTTCCCGACCCGCCCTACTCTGCGGGCTACCTGGCCGGCGTGCCCTGGGTCCTCGCCAACGACAAGGATCCGACCAAGGAGGCCCCGGACAGCACGCTGTTCGGCACCGGCAACAACTATATTGCCGCTATCGCGAATGCCGCCGTCGCTGCGCCGGATGCCGCAAATCGGGTGCTGCAGGCCAACCAGGCGGGACCGGCTCTCCTGCAGGCGCTCCTCACCTATTCGGTGCAGCTGGAAAAAGGTGATGCAGCAGACCGCTTTCTGGCCGGCAGTGGCGCATTGCAAAAGGCGCTGTCGCGCGCGCCCTCGATGATGCCCTATGTCGAGGCGGTGCCCGAGAACGAGGCGATGTTCACCGTGCAGACGCCGAAAGAACTGCAGAACCTCAGGGTCCCGGCGATCACCGGACGCGCAACGCTGGGCGAGCACGTCGCCAACACGCTTGCCGCGCAATGGCAACCCGAAGGCAAGAGCGTGGCCTGGGCCGCGGCGAAAGGCCTTTACGCCGGCCTCGACCATGTCTTTGTGCAGGCGCGCGATTTGGGCGGCGTGAAGCGCAGTCTCGTCTTCCTGTCAGGGCGCAGCGTGGGCGAACTCAACATTGCCTTCCGCGCAACGCTCGATACGTTCTCCTATCGGCTCGACGCATGGATCACGGCGCGCGCCAATCGCCGCCTGGAGCAGATGCGCGAGACGCGTCCGACCGGGCTCTACGTCGGTGGCTATGCCTGGGTGGAGAACCTGAAGGCCGATACACGTCCCGCCAGCGAAGGCTTTCTGCTCGCGCCCTCGCAGGCGCAGGCCGCGACCGCGGCCGTGCTGCGCAGCGGCTTCATGGCCAACCACGAGCAGGGCGCCTTCGATATCGCGCTCGATTCCACGCGCACGCGCCGTGCCGAAGACATCCTGCAGGGACTCACTCGCGACCAGCCGCTGGCGGCGCTCTACGGCTACCGCATCGAGCGCGGCCTGCGCGACAACGGCCTGGGCAAGTACATCTGGCCGCTGCGGCTCGCCTATCCCTGGCGTCCCATCGGCGGCGCGCTGCCGGGTGACGCGACCGAGGCCATCGGCGCGCGCGATGTCGTCGACGGCGTCGCCGTCAATGCCGATTGGGAGAGCGATCAAGGCAAAGTTTATGGCAAGCTCGCCGCGTCGCTGTCGAGCATGCAACCGCCCGCGAACCCGGTTTCGGTGGACGACAAGACATTGTTCGCGCTGGTGATGGCGGATGCGCAGGACCTGGCCGACAGCGTCAGCGACTTGTTGATGGCCGAAGGCGCGCTGCAGGTGGTGCAGGGCAACCCCGCGCGCGCGGCCGCGGCAATGGCGATCGCGGACAAGCAGTCGCTGCCGATCGAGACGCAGGTCGGGCGCACGCCGCGTGGCGGCGCCAGCTACACGCAGCGCATCGCGGTGATCTGCCCCGATGCGGTTGCCGGATGGCCCGCGGATCGCCGCGCTCTCGCGGAGCCTGCGCTCAACGCCTGGATTGCCTCGATGCTGGGCGACCCCGCGCGCTATCGCTTTGGCGCCTGGGTGCATCGGCCCGATGGCCACGGCGGCGACAAAGTCGATGTCAATCCGGTTTTCGCAACCTGGGACGACCTGACCCTCTCGCCGCTTTCGGCGGTTCTCCTCGCCACCGGCGTTGCCGCGCCGCGCCTGGCGGGCCAGGCGGAAACCGGCTTTCGCAATGCGGTCGCGGCTGCGCTGCTCGCCAACGCGCCGAATTCCGCGACGGTGTCCGGGCTGGATATCGACGCGGACGCCCACAACGTCGGCTCGCTGGGCCTGGCCGCCTTCGAGGCGATCGCCGTGACACTGAAGACCCTCATCGACAAGTCGCGCTTCGCAACGCGCAAGGACCTGGTGCGCATCGACGAGCAACTCGAGGCCACGCTGCCTGACCTGGGCGAATACGCGGGCGTCGACGTGGACGAGATCGTGCAACGGGCGGACAGCCTCGTGGCGATGTTCAAGACATCGAGCGCCGCACTGCTCGCGAGCGCCGACGCCGACGCGTTGCTGGCCGCCCTGGCCAACGCCACCGACGTGTTGCCGCAGGCGAACTGGCCGGCACAGGTTTTTGCCATCGACGCGCCGGGCGCGGACCCGGCGCAACGCGAAAAGCGTGGCGACGACGCGCGCGACGCGCTCAAGGCCATCCTGGACGGCCTGCAGGCCGCGCTGGATGCGCCGCCGCCGCTTCTGGACAACCAGCTGGCGGCGAACGATGCGCAGCGTGCACAGCACGCAATCGAACGCCTGAAGCGCCTGTTCGGCAAGGACTTTCCGGTGTTGCCGCGCTTTGCCATCGGTCCCTATGCCGCCGAGTTCAACGCGTCCTTGGGTGACCAGGATGCGCTGACCGTGAGCGATCCATGGCGGATCAATGGCTGGCTGTCCCAGGTTGCGCGCGTGCGCGACGGCGCGGACCGCTTTGCCGCGGCGGTTTCGGCGCACGAGGCGTTGAGCCAGCCGTTCGCCCTGGGCGACTTGAAGGTCGTGCAATTTCCCCATGCCGGCGGCAGCACATGGGCGGCGTTGCCGGAAGCCTGGCAAAAGGATGCCGGCGCCGTGTTCGATCCAAAGCAGGTGCCCGAGGAGTTGCACGCCTATCTGGCTGCCCTTCCGGGCACGCCCTATCACGACATCAACCGCGTCGCGCCCGATGTGACGATTGCGCTGCACGCGCCTGGCATCGACGCGCTTACTGCCGAGGGCACCCTCGCCGCGTTCGTATGCGACGAGTGGCCGGAGCTGATTCCCGATCCATTCCAGGGCGCGGCCATCGCGTTCCATTACGACGCGCCAGGCGCGCGCCCCCCGCAAACGATCCTGCTGGCGCTGCCGCCCCAGCTCGGACAGGCCGCCTGGAGCTTCGATGACGCAGTCGACGTGATCCACGAGGCCTTCGACCTCTCGCAATTGCGCGCCGTCCGTCCGCGTGACCTGGGAGGCGGCCTGGGCGGCGTGCTGCCCGGCAACTTCCTGCCGCACAGCTACACCGACGACCTGCCCAGTGTGCGCGTGCTGGAAATGATGCGCGAAGCGAGGAAGCGCCTGGAGACTTTCGCAGGACACGCCACCGCCAAGTTCACGCTCGGCAAGATCTGAGACTTCAGGATATGTCATGCGCTACCAAATCGACAAAGCCTTAGCGTCCCCTGACCTCGCGCTGGTGCACAAGCCGTCGATCACCGGCATCACGCGGCTCGAGACGCAGCCCACCGCGATCAACCTCAAGGCGGGCCTCGCGGCGCCGCTCGCCGATCCTCTATGGATGCTGGCGCGGCAATGGCAATTCAACGAATTCCAGGGCGAGGACGCGGGCACGCCGCTGCGCCTGCAGTTTGCGGTGCAGGGAACCAAAGTGGACTCGTTTCGTCCGGGCGCCGACAAGAACCGGACGTGGCAGGCGATCGGTGATCACGACGTGCCGATCGAAACGCGGGTCGAGGCCGAGCCGGTGTGGCGCACCCACCCGCGGCTGCGCGGCGAAGCCGGCCAGCATGCGTTGCGGATGGCAACCCCGGCCGCGCGCGCGGCGCTGCTCGCAGCCTATCCGCTGACACTCGAGGCACCGCACGACCTCGACGCCGACCGTGCGGGACAGTTGTGGTCGACGCTGCTCAACCAGCGAACCGTCGACGCGTTCGCGCTGGCCGAGGACCTGCGCCCGCTGGTCGATGGCTCGGGCAAGCTCACGGCCCTGCCGGCCCGCATCGCCTTGGCCGGGCCCGAAGTCGACGCCGCCAAGGTCACGCTGGCGACCTGGTTTGCCTGGCTCGAGGCGTTGCTCTATGAAGGCGACCCGACCGACTCGTCGTGGCAGGCCAACCGCATGGAATATGCGTTCGCGCTGAAGGCAGGCGACGCGAAGCTCGATGCCAACGAATACACCGATGGCCACGTCGACTGGGACGATTTCCGGGCGACGGCCGTCGCGGTCGACGGCGCGCCGGTACAGCAGACGTTCGCGGTGGCGTCGCGGCATCCGACGCCGGTTCGCTATCCGGGCATGCCGTCCGAACGGTACTGGGAGTTCGAGGATGGCAACGTCAGCTTCGCGGGTGCCGAGGCCGGTGTCACCGATCTTCTGCGCATGAGCGTCACCGAATTCGCGCTGACCTTCGGCAACGACTGGTTCATGGTGCCAGTGCGCCTGCCCGTGGGCTGGGTGCACCACGTCACGGACTTCGTCATCACCGACAGCTTCGGCGTCCCGACCATCGCCAAACCGATCGTGAATCCCAACGGTTCGCAATGGACGATGTACTCGGTGACCGCGGACAAGACACTGCAGGGACGCCTCGACCACGCGCTGTTCCTGCCCGACAGCCTGGACGGCGTGCAGGAAGGCATCGTGCTGGAAGAGACGATGCTCGCGCGCGACGAGATGGCCAACCTGGCCTGGGCGATCGAGCATGCGGTGCAGGGAGTGTCGGGCGAACCGCTCGATCGCGAACTGGAGGCAAAGTCGCTCGCGTTCCAGCAGCGTATCGCCTTCGACGGCGGCATCGAATCACCGCAGCTCGTGTATCGGCTGCAGACGCCGGTTCCGGCCAACTGGACGCCGCTGATGCCCGTGCGCGACCTGCCGATCAAGCTACTCGATCCGCTCACGATCCGCCTTGCACGCGCCGGCATGAAGCGCTTCTATCCCGAGGCCAGCGTGCAGGTGATCGGTAGTGTGACGCCCGACTACGCCGCCTTCCTGGCCCTGCTCGACAAGCAAGGGGAATTCATCACCAAGGTGCCCATCGGCGACGGGCTGCTCGCCTATGTGTTCTATCCGCGTGGATGGCTGTTGCGCAGCGACCCGCGTATCGCGTTTGACGTCGCGGACGCGCTGGTCATCGAAGAGGAGGAAGTGCCGCGCATCGGCGCCACGCTCAAGCGCAAGTTCCAATATGCGCGCAGCAGCGATGGCCGCAGCTGGCTGTGGATCGGCCGCAGCAAGACCGCGGGCCGCGGCGAGGCGCAAAGCGCGCTGCGCTTCGACGTGGCCGTGAAGCGCGAGACGTTTCGCTAGCGCGGCCGTTCGCCATGCCGCTGCGCGGCGGTCACGTCCTTCACTTTTCCTTGGCGCAGTCGCACACGTCATTGCCCTTGTCGTAGACGATGTGCCAGACGCCCGGAGCGTCCTGCCGCCAGATCGACGTGAATGTAGCCACCTGCTTGCCCGCCGCGTCGAACACGGGGCCTGTGCTCAGGGCCAGCGTGCCCGAGTCGAGCACCTCGACTGTCTCCGGCCGCCACGAGAATGGCGCGTCGGGCTTTTCATAGAACCGCTTCCAGGACGCGGTCACCTGCGGCTTGCCGCGCAGCGCCTTGGCGCCGCTGAAAAAGATCGCCTCGGGCGAAATGAAACTTGCGAACGCAGCGAAGTCGCGGTCCGCCATCGATTTGGCGAAGGCGCGCTCGGTGTCGGCCACCTGCGTCTGCAGGTCACCCGAATTGGCGATGGATGGGGCCATGGTTGTCGCGTTCTGCGCCAGCGCCGGCGCGGCAACTGCGGCGAGCAGCAGCAACCGTAGCAGCAATGTCCTGACCATGCTCGTGTGTCCTCCTGGAGGCGATCTTAGCCGATTGTAGAACCCCCGCCGGCGGGGTCAAGTCGGCGTCGTTTTACAATGCCGGTTCCATGTCGTCGTCCACCAAAGCAGACGCAGCGCTCGACCCTGCGACAGTCAAGCGCTACTTGCCGTGGGTCGTCGCCACGGCGCTCTTCATGGAGCAGCTGGACTCGACGATTGTCAATACGGCCGTGCCGTCGATGGCGGCGAGCCTGGGTGTGGCGCCGCTCAGCCTCAAGGCGGTCGTCACCAGCTACATATTGAGCCTGGCGGTCGGCATTCCGGTCAGCGGCTGGATCGCCGACAAGTACGGGACGCGGCGCGTGTTCGCGTTCGCGGTTGCGCTGTTCACGTTTGCCTCGGTGCTGTGCGGCCTCGCGATCAACGTGCCGATGCTGGTCGCGGCACGCATCCTGCAGGGCTTCGGCGCGGCGATGATGACGCCGGTGGGAAGACTGGCGATCGTCCGCACGTTTCCGAAGTCAGAGCTGCTGGTGGCGATGAATTTCGTCATCATTCCTGCGTTGATCGGGCCATTGCTGGGTCCGACCGTCGGTGGCCTGATCGTGCACTGGTTCTCGTGGCGGGAAATTTTTTTCGTCAACGTGCCGATGGGCGTAGTGGCCCTGTGGATCATCCTGCAACACATGCCCGACTATCGCGGCGATGGCCCGCGCCGCCTGGATGTGGTTGGCCTGGTCCTGTTCGGCACAGGCACCGCGCTCCTGTCGTGGCTGCTGGAGATCTTTGGCGAGCACACGATCGACGTCACCTCGGGTGGCGTGTTGTTCCTTCTGGCGTTGAGCCTGCTCGCGTGCCTACGCCTGGCATTCGCGGCAGGTCGCCCAGCCGCTGCTCGACTTGTCGCTGTTCACGCTGCGTACCTTTCGCGTGTCCGTGGCTGGCGGCTTCGTCACGCGCCTGGGGATTGGCGGTCTGCCGTTCCTGCTGCCATTGCTCTACCAACTGGGGCTGGGACTGCCGGCGTGGGAGTCGGGCCTGCTGATGATGCCTTCCGCAGCAGCGGCGATGAGCATGAAATTCCTGAGCTCCCGGATCCTGCGGCGCTATGGCTTTCGCCAGGTCCTCGTCGTCAACACGCTGCTGGTGGGCGTCACCATCTGCATGTACGCATTCGTGACACCCGCTACACCTCTGCCGCTGATCGTGCTGCTGGGGCTGGCGCAGGGCTTGTTCAATTCGCTGCAATTTTCCAGCATCAACGGCATGGCCTACGCCGATGTGGGCGCGGCCCAGTCGAGCATGGCCACGTCCATCGCCAGCACGCTGCAACAACTGTCCTTGAGCTTCGGACTGGCGTTCGGCTCGCTGATCGCCGGCTGGTATCTGGGCGGCGTGGCGCAGACGCAGCAGGTGGCGGTGACGACCGCCTTGCACTACACGTTCGTCACCGTGGGTTTGCTCACCATCGCGTCGTCGCTGTCCTTCTGGACGCTGCGCCAGGGCGACGGCGACAACGTCAGCCGCGGCAAGGTACCGGTGAACCCGGCTGCGTAGGCACGCGCCCGGCAAGGTAACATTCGCCGCATGAACCCTTCCCAGAAGGCCGGCATCCTGGCCGAAGCCCTGCCCTACCTGCGCGCGTTTCACGGCAAGACGCTGGTGATCCGCTTCGGCGGCAGCGCGATGGCCGATGCCGCACTCAAGGCAGGCTTTGCCCGCGATGTCGCGCTCCTGCGCCTGGTCGGCATGAAGCCCATTGTCGTGCACGGCGGGGGCTGGGGCATCGACGAATTGATGCGCCAGATGGGCATCGAGAACAAGCGCTATCGCGGCCACCGCATCACCGACGAACGGACGCTCAACGTCGTCGAAATGGCGCTGGGTGAACTCAACCAGGAGTTGACCTCGCTCATCAACCGGAACGGCGGCCGCGCGGTGGGGCTGGATGGTCAGGACGGCCGCTTCATCCGCGCCCGGCCGATGGCCGCCCCCGCGGACGACCCGAATGCGCCCGACCTGGGCTTCCTGGGCGACGTGGAAAGCATCGACACCGCGCTGATCGAACTGCTGCTGTCGCGCAATTTCGTGCCGGTCGTGATGCCCATCGGCGTCGCCGCCGACGGCACCACCTATCACATCAATTCGGACATCCTGGCCGGCCAGCTGGCGCGGGCGCTGGAAGCGGAAAAGCTGGTGCTGATGACCAATGTGGCCGGCGTGCTGGACCGCAACGGCCAGCTGGCACACATCCTGACCGCATCGGCCGCCGAAGAACTTCTGGGCGCCCACGTTGTCCACGGCGGGATGGAACCGCGCGTGATTGCGGCGCTGCGCGCAGTGCGCGAAGGCGTGCGCTCGGTGCACATCATCGATGGCGGCGTGCCGAGCGCACTGCTGCTCGAAGTGCTGACGGCAGACGGCGTGGGCACTGCGGTGCGCTCGGACTCGGGATCGCACTTTTTCGCGGACAGCCGCGCCTACCTGCTGGAAAAATAGCTGCGCAAGCAGCGCGCGCCCCGTCCTGGTCGCCACGTCTTTGCGGCGAGGCGGGAAAGCGGATACCCTTGCCGACTTTGCCATTCCAATTCGGCATTCGAAGGAGAGCTGCCATGAAGCACCGTCGCACCCGCGTGTTTGCGCTTGTCCTGGGCTCGGCCCTCAGCATGGCCGCAGTCACGGCGCTTGCCGCCGGCGAAACCAAATGGTCCTATGCCGGCCGCACCGGTCCGGCCAAATGGGGCGACCTCGATCGCGACTTCTACGTGTGCAGTTCCGGCCAGCGGCAATCCCCGATAGACATAATCGACGCGAAGGCCGATCTGGGGTCCCTGCCTTCGCTGCTGTTCGACTACCGGCCCGTGCCACTGAGAATCGTGAATACGGGCCACACGATCCAGGTCAACTATGCGCCGGGCAGCAACATGATGGTGGCGGGAACGAAATATGAACTTTCCTATATCCAGTTTCACAAGCCTTCCGAGATGAAGCTCGATGGCAAGGGCCAAGAGATGGCGGCGCATCTCTTCCACAACGCCCCCGGCGGCAAGCCGGTCATCGTCGCCGTGCTGCTTGACGCGGGTGCTGGAAACAATTTCATCAAGTCGGTCTTCCACAATCTCCCCAAGGATCACGACAAGGAGACCACGGTCGACGGCGTCACCGTGAACGCGCTGGATCTTCTGCCCAAGAACAAGAAGGCCTATTACACGTTCAATGGGTCGCTGACCACGCCGCCGTGCACGGAGGACATCACCTGGTTCGTCCTTCGTACGCCCGCGTCGATTGCGCCGGAAGACGTTGCCCGGTTTGCCGCGCTCTATCCGGCGAATGCGCGTCCGGTGCAGCCCCTCAATGGCCGACCCGTTCAGTCGACACGCTAGGCTCGCCTCGCCGTGAAAGCGAAGGCAGGTTTGATCGCCGCCGCACTGCTGGCAGCGGCAGGCGCCGTGGCCGATACCACCGACCCCTACCTCTGGCTCGAGGACGTCACGGGCGACCGGGCGCTCGCGTGGGTGCGCGAACGCAATGCCGAATCGCAGAAGGTCATCGAGGGCGAGCCCGGCTTTGCGGCGATGCGCGCCGGGATTCTCGACGTGCTGGACTCGAAGGACAAGATCCCCGACGTCACTCGCCGCGGCGACCAGTTCTACAACCTCTGGCGCGACGCCGACCACCCGCGCGGCCTGTGGCGCCGGACCACCCTCGTCGAGTACCGCAAGCGCGAGCCCAAATGGGAAACGGTCATCGACATCGACGCGCTGGGCAAGGCCGAGGGCGTGAGTTGGGTGTGGTCCGGCGCGTCGTGCTTCGCCCCGGAATATCGCCGCTGCCTCGTCAGGCTGTCCCGCGGCGGCGCGGACGCGGTGGTCGTGCGCGAATTCGACACGGTCGACAGGAAGTTCGTTGCTGATGGGTTCACGCTGCCCGAAGCCAAGTCCGAGGTCGACTGGATCGACGCGGACACGATCTTCGTGGGTACGGATTTCGGTCCCGGTTCGATGACGGACTCGGGCTATCCGCGGACGGTTCGCCGCTGGAAGCGCGGTCAGCCGCTCGCCGATGCGGTGCTGGTCTTCGAAGCGACGCCGCAGGACGTGGCTGCCAGCGTTTCCGTGGATCGCACGCCGGGCTTCGAACGCACCGTATTCACCCGCGCGGTCGACTTCTACCACACGCGCGAGTTTCTGCTGCAGGGCGACAAGCTGGTTCCGATCGACAAGCCCGACGACGCCAGGTTCGCCTTCTGGCGCAACCGCGTGCTGATCGAGTTGCGCAGCGACTGGACGATCGGGACGAAGACCTGGCCGAAAGGATCGCTGCTGGCCGGAGATGCCACCGCGTACATGAACGGCGAGCGCAAGCTGCAGCCGCTGTTCACGCCGACCGCCACTCGATCGCTCGCCCATTTCGATGTCACCAGGACCAAGGTGCTGTTGACAGTGCTGGACAACGTCGCCAGCCGGGTAGAGGAGTTGACGCCCACGTCCACGGGATGGCAGCGCCGGGAGGTCAAGACGCCGCGCGCCGGAACGCTTTCCGTGCGCGCGCTCCATGATCCGCTGCTGAAGGAAGACCCGTTGGCGGAATCCTATTTCATCGATTACACCGACTTCCTGACGCCCGACTCGCTGCTGCTCGGCACCACCGCCAGTGACCAGCGTGAACTGCTCAAGTCGCGCCCCAATTTCTTCGACGCCAAAGGCATGCGGGTCGAGCAGCGCTTTGCCCGGTCCAAGGACGGCACGCGCGTCCCCTACTTCATCGTCTGGCCCAAGGGCGCCGTGGCCGACGGCAGGAATCCGACGCTGCTCTATGGCTATGGGGGCTTCGAGGTTTCGCTGCAGCCGTTCTATTCAGGCAGCATGGGACGATCCTGGACCGGCAAAGGGGGTGTCTTCGTTCAGGCCAACATTCGCGGTGGCGGCGAGTTCGGCCCGGCATGGCATCAGGCGGCGCTGAAGGAAAACCGGCAAAGGGCGTTCGACGACTTCATCGCCGTGGCGGAGGACCTCATCGCAACCAAGGTCACCAGTCCACGCCATCTCGGCATCGAAGGCGGGAGCAACGGCGGCCTGCTCGTCGGCGCGGTGATGTTGCAACGGCCCGAACTTTTCAATGCGGTCGTCGCGCAGGTGCCGCTGACGGACATGCACCGCTATCACAAGCTGCTGGCCGGCGCGTCGTGGATGGGCGAGTACGGCGACCCGGACAAGCCGGAGGAATGGAAATACATAGCCAGGTACAGCCCGTACCAGAATGTCACGCGCGAGGCCAAGCTGCCCGCCACGTTGATCACCACGACCACACGCGACGATCGGGTGCACCCCGGTCACGCGCGCAAGATGACCGCGCGCTTGATGGAACTCGGGCAGCCGGTGCTTTACTGGGAGAACATCGAAGGCGGCCACGGCGCAGGCGCGGACAATGCCCAGCAGGCGCAGACCATCGCTATGGAGTACGGGTTCCTGTGGCGCCAGCTGCGCTGACGCCACAGGCCAGGAAGCCTACCTGGCCATCGGCTTCCACAAGCCGAGCATCGCGCCGGTCGGGTCGACGATGATCGCGAGCCAGCCCATTCCAGGAACCTCGGTCTTTTCCTTCATCACCGTGCCGCCCAGCGCCTTGGCCTTCCGGGTCGAGCCCTCGATGTCGTCCACCAGCACATAGGCCAGCCACATCGATGGCGCACCCGGCATGGGGTGCTGCATGATGCCGCCGCCGGTGCCATCGCCGACGTTGATGATGGTGTAGTTGCCCATCTCCGCCCCCAGGTCCTCCAGCTTCCAGTCGAAAAGCTGGGAAAGAAAAGTCTTCGCCTTGGCGACGTCGCTGGTGTTGAGTTCCACGTGCACGAACGGATTGGCCATGTCCTGTCTCCTGTGAGTGGTAGTTCCAGTCAGCGCGAGAGAAAGCGGGAGAGGCGTTCCAGGCAGCCGTTCCAGCCTTCGTTGTGGCGGTCACGCGCATTCGCGTCGAAAAATCGATCGTGTGTCAGCACGAGCTCGGTACCCGTTCCGGCGGGAGTGAATTCCACTGTCACCAGCGATTCGCGCTCGGGCGTGCTCTCCCACGCCCACGTGTAGACGAGCTTGCGCCCGGGAACGATTTCCTGGAAGGAGCCGCCGACGCGGTGTGTTTCGCCCTCCGGCGCGTGCATGACAAAGCGGTAGCGGCCGCCGACGCGGAAGTCCAACGCGACCTCCGTTGCGCCGAACGCGTCGCTCGGTCCCATCCAGCGACTTAGTTGCGCCGGGTCCGTCCACGCGGCGTAGACCGCGGCGACCGATTGGGCGTAGGTGCGCCGGATCTGGAGACGGGTTTCCTGTTCGGCGGTGGTGGCGGTTTGCATGGATTGTTCTCCCGTTGGTCCAGATGGGCGCCGAGGCGATCGAGGCTGGCATTCCAGAATTCCTCCTGGCGGTCCAGCCATTCGAGCGCGCCCTTGAGCGCGCCGCCTTGCAGCCGGCAATTGACGACGCGGCCGACTTTGTTGCGCTGGATAAGTCCTGCGTCTTCGAGGATGCGGAGGTGCTTGATGAAGCCCGTCAGCGACATCCCGAACGGTTCGGCCAGTTCACCCACCGAGCGCTCGCCCTGGCGCAGGCGGGTGAGCACAGCGCGGCGCGTGGGATCGGTCAACGCGCTGAATACGGCGTTGAGACGGGCAGGCGAATACTGAACCATATGGTTCAATGTACGCGCGGCGACCGGCGATGTCAAGCTGGTTGCAGGGATGGCGCTGGCGAGGTTCGGTCAACGCGACGGCGCGCTAGGCCCGCGGCTCGCCGTGACTGTTCACGGTTATCGTCGGACCTGGTGCAAAGCCGAGCTGGGCGCGGTGTTGAACACCGCGAAATACGTAGGAGACGTCCCAGTAGGCCGGTTGCGCCGAGCCGGGCACCGTCGCGCACTTCTGCACATTCTGGGTGTACGTCTGGCCGCCACGGTTGACGTTGGCGCCCACGGCCGCACCGCCGACCGCGCCGACCGCGGTCGCCACGTCGTTGCCGCGGCCACTGCCGATCTGGTGCCCAAGCACCCCGCCCAGGATGCCGCCGATAATGGCGCCGCCCAGGTTGGGATTGTTCGCGGAATGGACCTGCTGCTGCTCGACCCAGCAGCGTTGCTCAGGTGCGCCGACCACGGCACGCACGGCCACGACCTCGGCCTGGTACAACCTCTCGCCGTGCTTGGGATAGTACGGATACGGCGGCGGGACCGGTGGCGGCGGTGCATACGAGTGAGTCGGGTGACCATGGGACCTGCGCAGCGAGGAAACGCTGTTGTCCAGCCCCATGGCCGCAAACGACGGGTATTGCCCCGGGCCCAGCACCGTGCAGCGCCCCTGAAAATGCTGATGTTCGCAAAACTCCCAGCTGCCGCCCTGCACGACGACCGATGAGGCGCGGTCGTTGAAGCCATAGTGGGTCAGGTCGTTGATCGTGCGATCTGCGGTGAACACGCTGCCGCGCAGCCCTTCCCGTTCATACAGGGTCACCTGTCCGAACGCCGACGACAGGGGCAGCAGCATCGCCACGGCGACGACGATTTTGTGAATGTTGTCCATGAAAGCTCCACGTATGGCAATCCCCGGACGGGGCTTGTGGAGACTCTAACGCTTGCCGACGCTTCCATGACGACGACGATGCCTGAGAATCGTGTAGGTATTCGCCTGACAAGATGACGCCATCATTTTGGCGCGTCGCGGAGTTCGCGCCGCAGCACCTTCCCGATCGGCGTCTTGGGCAGCGCATCGCGGAACTCCACGTGGCGCGGCAATTTGTAGCCCGTGAGCTGGCCGCGGCAATGCTCGATCAGGATTTCCTTCGTGAGATCCGCGTTTTTGCGCACGACAACGACCTTTACCGCCTCGCCGGTCTTGGCGTCCGGCACGCCGACGGCGCCGCACTCCAGCACGCCTGGATGCATCGCCAGCACGCTTTCGATCTCGTTGGGATAGACGTTGAAGCCGGACACCAAAATCATGTCCTTCTGGCGATCTGTGATCGTGAAGTAGCCTTTGCCGTCGACATGGCCGATGTCGCCCGTCTTGAGCCATCCATCCTGCAATACCTTGGCCGTTTCGGCGGGGTTGTTCCAATAGCCCTGCATCACCTGCGGGCCGCGCACACAGATTTCACCCGTGGATTTCTCGATGTCGCCGGTGCCGGTCCAGGACGGCACTTCGTTGAAGCTGGTGTCGCGGATCGAGATCTCGGTGGAAGGGAACGGCAGGCCGATCGTGCCC
The DNA here is from genome assembly GCA_963819965.1 of uncultured beta proteobacterium. Taxonomy (GTDB): domain Bacteria; phylum Pseudomonadota; class Gammaproteobacteria; order Burkholderiales; family Casimicrobiaceae; genus VBCG01. The sequence continues at coordinate 493,440 of CAWFYA010000002.1, read as the reverse complement.
TGCCACGGCGTGGCCAGGGGATTGGCGCAGACGCCGGGCGAGGCTTCGGTCAGCCCATAGGCCTCGGTGATGAAATGGCCGGTGACCTGCTGCCAACGCTCAGCCACGGCCTGCTGCACGGCGGCGCCGCCGCCGATCACGACCTTGAGCGTGGAGAAATCGAGGCGATCGAATCCCGGTGTATTGAGCAGCCCGTTGAACAGCGTATTGACGCCGGTGATCACGCTGAATTTCCACGCGCCCAGTTCCTTCACGAATGCCGGCAGATCGCGCGGATTGGTGATGAGCACGTTCAGTGCGCCCCACTTCATGAAGGACAGCGTCGAGGTAAGGCAGAAAATGTGATACATCGGCAGTGGCGCGATCGCGATTTCCTGGCCTTCCTGGAAGCTTTGCGAGATCCACATCCCGGTCTGCTCCAGGTTGGCGAGGATGTTGCGATGGGTCAGCATCGCGCCCTTCGACACGCCGGTGGTGCCCCCCGTGTATTGCAGGAACGCGATATCCCCATGCGTCACCTCGACCGGCCTGAGCGGCGAGCGCGCGCCCCGGGCAAGTGCCGTCCGGAAGTCGATGCTGCCATCGATGCGCCATGCGGGCACCATCTTCTTCACCTTCTTGATGGCGAAGTTGACCAGCAACCGCTTGGGCATCGGCAGCATGTCGCCGACCTGGGTCGTGATCACGTGCTGGAGCGGCGTGCTCTTGACGACCTCCTGCAGCACGCCGGCGAAATTCTCCAGCACCACGATGGCCTTGGCGCCGGAATCCTTGAGCTGGTGCTCCAGTTCGCGCGGCGTATACAGCGGATTGACGTTTACCACGGTCATCCCTGCGCGCAGGATGCCGAACAGCGCCACGGGATATTGCAGGAGGTTCGGCGCCATGATCGCGACGCGATCGCCTTTGCGCATGTCCGGCAGCCCCTGCAGGAAGGTCGCGAACTCGCGCGTCAAACGCTCGAGGTCGGCATAGGTGAGCGTGGCACCGAGATTGTGGAATGCCGGTCGGCCCGCATATTTGACGGTGATTTTCTCGATCAGGTCCTTGATCGAGGTGTACACGTCCGGGTCGATCTCTGCCGGCATCCCCGCGGGATAGCTCTTGAGCCAAATCCTGTTTGCCACGACATCCGCCATTGCGGCTCCTCCGGGTGTCTTCGCACCTGACCCATTCTAGTACGGTACGGGGGCCGAAAGGATCGTCCGCGCGCGTTACATTGCGGCAAATCAAACGGCGTGCAGCCCCCCCTGCCGCAGGCGTGAGTTCTCCTCTTCCAGTTCGACGACCCGCGCGCGCAGCGATGCGGTCTGCGCCTCCACTGTCGCCTCGGACAAGCGGCGCGGAATATGCTGGGGGCAGTTGGCCGTCCACCCGAGCACGTGGAACGCGATGGCCCGCTCGACCTCGGCGTCGTAGCCGTCCACGGCGGTCGCGCGCAGCAGGGCCGGTTCGGTGGTGGCGCGGGCGATGCCGAAGATCTTCACCCGCTGCCGCCGCTCGTAGTCCATGAGGAACAGGAAGGCTTTCGGATTGCGTGTGAGATGCCCCACCGTTACGTACTGCTGGTTGCCCGAAAAATCCGCGAACGCCAGCGTGCGCCGGTCGACGACGCGCAGAAACCCGCGCGGCCCGCCCCGATGCTGGATGTAGGGTTGGCCGCCGATGTCCGCGGTGCCAAGATAGAAGGAATCACATCGGGCGATGAAGGCGCCGATGCTCGCGGTCAATTCCTGTTTCCAGCCACGCATCAATGCGGGGGTATCGCCTGCGGCGGACACGAAGTCGGCGTTGTCAGTCATGGCAGAAGTCCGGCGATTCCGCCGAGGCGCACGCGCCCCGGCGCATTGCCGCTCAGTTGGCCTCAGTTCGCCTCAGTTCGCCTCAGTTAGCCTCAAGGGGCCCCGATTGCCCTCAGGCGGCTGCCGCCAGCCGCGCGGAAACCCGCGGGAAATCGACGTCGGTACCCGCGACGTTGTTGAACAGATTGGTAAACACGTTGAGCGCGGTGATGGCGACGACTTCCGCCATTTCGGCTTCCGAAACGCCGGCACCGCGCAGTGCCGCGACGTCCGCGTCGGCGACCTTGCCGCGGGCATCGACCACGATCCGCGCAAAGCGCAGCATGGCAGCCGTCTTCGCGTCACTGTTGTTCACGTCACGCGCGGCATCGAGTTCCGCCGGCGGAATCTTGTAGAGGCCGCCGATTGCCGTGTGCGCGGAGAGGCAATAGTCGCAACCGTTGGTCTCGGCCACCGCAATCGCGAGCAGTTCCTGGGTGCGCGCACTGACCGAAGCGCCGCCGAGCGCACCGAGGAAATCCAGGTAGGCCTTCAGCACAGACGGACTGACGGCCATGGTCTTCATCATGTTGGGCGTGAGGCCGAGCTTCTTGTGCACGGCGTCGAGCAGGGGTTTGGCGCGAGCGTCGGCGTGGGCCGGGTCGATTGGGCTGATGCGGGGCATGGAGGTTCCTTTGGAAGGGATTGAAGGGTTTCGCGTGTCGGCCGCAACAAGCGTTTCGGCCACGGATCGAACTGTAGTAACTTGCGTCGCATTTGATAATAGACTATGTTGTAAACCTATTCTTGCGATAAATGCAATATTGAGATGAGCGACCGCGTGCTTGCCATGGAAACCTTTGTCCGCGTCGCCGAAGGCGGCAGCCTGTCTTCGGCCGCGCGCGTGATGGGCAAGTCGCTGGCCGCGGTCAGCCGCACGCTTAGCCAACTCGAACAGCGTCTGGGCGTGCGCCTGCTCCATCGCTCCACGCGTAAAGTGACACTGACCGAAGCGGGTGCCGCGTTCCATGACAGCGCGAAGCGCATCCTGGGGGAAATCGACGAGGCGGAAACATCATTGGGCGACCGCGCTGCAGCGCCCCGGGGAACCGTCCGCATCACCGCGCCTCTTCTGTTCGGGCGGATGCACGTCGCACCCGTCGTCCACGAGATGCTGGCGCAGTTTCCCGAGGTCGGCGCCAACCTCACGCTTGCCGACCGCAACGTCAACCTGGTCGAAGAAGGCGTCGACGTGGCGGTGCGCATCGGTTGGCTCGAGGACTCCGCGCTGGTCGCGCGGAAGCTCGCCGAGGTTCCCCGCGTGGTCTGCGCGGCGCGTTCCTACCTGCGGCGGCGCGGCACGCCGACCGCACCCGAGGACTTGCGGCGGCACGAATGCCTTCGCTTCACGGGCCTTGCGCCCGGCGTCGAGTGGGGTTTCCGCCGTGCGGGCAAGGAATTCCGTGTCGCCATCGGTGGCCGCCTCGCTTGCAATGTGGGCGAGCCAATCATCGACGCCGCGCGCGGCGGTATGGGCATCATGATGGCGCTTCACTACCAGGTCGCGGACGATCTCGCCGCAGGGACGCTGGTGCGCCTGCTGCCCAAATTCGAGCCTCCTCCGCTGCCGGTCCACGCGCTCTACCAGTCTCCGCGGCTGATGGCGGTGCGCGTTCGCGTGTTTCTCGACCTGCTCACGTTGCGCATCCCGGAGCGGCTCGCGCCACCAGCGCCGCGCGCCGATCCCGCAAAGAGGGCGCGCGCCGAGGCTAGACCGACTCGCCGCGCTTGACCCTCATCATCGTCTTCGCCGCACGCCCGCGGGCTTTCCACTGCGCCACTTGTCGTTGCCTGTCGAGCGCGGACAGCGTATCGCGCCGGGCTTCACGCAGGAGCTTCTGGTAGTTGCGCAGTCGATCGGCGTCCACGCCTTCGCGCACGGCACACCCGGGCTCCTGGCCGTGGTTGCAATCGCGAAACCGGCATTGCGCCGCCAGTGCCGCCACGTCCGCAAAACTGTCCGCCAACGCGGCTTCGTCCACGTCGGGCCGCAGGGTGCGCAGCCCCGGCGTGTCGATCACGCAGGCGCCCCCGGGCAGGCGATGCAGCGAGCGCGATGTCGTCGTGTGCTTGCCGCGGCCGTCGTTCACGCGGACTGCGCCGGTATCCTGCACGTGCGCGCCGAGCAGCGTGTTGGTCAGCGTCGACTTCCCTGCGCCGGACGACCCCAGCAGCACCAGCGTCTGGCCGCGCACGGCATACGGTCGCAAAGCGTCCGCCGCGGACGCCGCCGTGGCGTTCACTGCGACGACGTCGACATGCGCCGCGATTCGTCCGCGCAGCGCGTCGAGACGGGCGTCGAGCGCTTCGGGCGTCGGCGCAGCAACATCGGCCTTGGTCAACACCACGACCGGCTGAATCGCGTCGCCGTGGATCAGCGCCAGGTAGCGCTCCAGGCGGCGCGGATTGAAGTCGTCGTCCAACCCCATCACGAGCAGGGCCGTGTCCACGTTGCTGACCACCGGGTGGCGGCGGCCATCGCCGTCGCGCCGCGCGATGTGCGACAGCGGCGGCACGCGCTCGTGAATCCACAACTGACGCTGCGCATCCTCGACGGCGAGCGCCCAATCGCCCACCGCCAGCGCAGTACCGCCTTCCCGCAGCGACCGGGTAAGCCGCGGCAGCGCGCGCGCGCCATGCTCGGCGATCCCATCGTGCAGGCGCAGGGATTCGCGGTGGACTTCGGTGACGCGCATCAGTTCCCGAGGCTCACCGTCCCCAGTGGGAACACTGGCCACCTGCGCGGCCAGGGCGGGCGTAAAGCCCAGGGTCGACAACAATTCGAAATCGCAATCCAGTTCGATCATGACGAGGTCCGATCCTTCGCTGACGGCGTTGGCCGCCAGGGCCAAGCACCAACGCGCTCCCGGCGCATGCGCGCGGAGCGACCATCGGGAAACGTCGGCGGCGCGCCCGCATGGGGCGCCAGGAATCAGATGCGGAAAATCAGAGCCGGAAAGTCAGGCGGCGGCCGACAGGGGAGCAAGGGCAGATGGCTTCATGAGACTCCTCCTGTGGTTGGTTGGGATGGAGCGAAAGCCGCAACGGCGGCACAGACGCGCCCGCATGGTGCACAAGAATTTGCGTCCCGTCAATTGGCCGGCTGAGCGTCAGGCGCTGGCCTCGTTCAACGCGACCACTGACGGCGGATCCAGTTCGAGCCGCAGCGACGCGGTCAATTCGTCGAGCTGGGCCACCGAGGTCGCGCTGGCGATGGGCGCCGTCACGCCCCTGCGCTGCATGAGCCACGCCAGCGCCACCTGCGCCATCGTGGCGTTGTGGGCCTGCGCTACGCCTTCCAGCGTCGCAAGGATCGTGAAGCCCCGCGGGTTGAGAAACTTTTTCATGCCCGTGCCACGCGCGCTCTTGGCGAAGTCCGCCTCGCTCCGGTACTTGCCGGTCAGGAAGCCCGCCGCGAGGGAAAAATACGTGATGACACCGATGTTTTCTTGCACGCACAGGTCCGCGAGCGGACCTTCGAAGCCCGCCCGCTCGTACAGGTTGTAGTGCGGCTGCAGCGTCTGGTAGAGCGGATAGCCGTGCTGCCGGCTGGCCGCCAGCGCCTGGGCCAGACGCTCCGCCGTCATGTTGGACGCGCCGATCGCCTTGACCTTGCCTTGCTTCATCAGGCGCGCATACGCCTCGAGCGTTTCATCGAAGGGGGTCTTGTCGTCATCCCAATGTGACTGATAGAGGTCGATCGCTTCCACCTGCAGCCGGCGTAGCGACTGCTCGGCTGCCTGGATGATGTAGTCCGCGCGCAGGCAGCGGTAACCCAGGCCCATGTCGGAGCCGACCTTGGTGGCGATGATAACGTCGTCGTGACGGCCGCGCCGCGCAATCCAGCGGCCGATGACGGCTTCCGATTCGCCGCCCTGGTGCCCCGGCACCCATCGCGAATACGAATCGGCCGTGTCGATGAGGTTGCACCCCGCGCCGACGAACGCGTCCAGCAGCCGAAACGATGTGGCTTCATCGGCCGTCCAGCCGAACACGTTGCCGCCCAGCGCGAGAGGTGCCACCAGGAATTCCGTGTTCCCCAGCTTGCGTCGATCCATGATTCACATCCCGCGTGCGATTGACCAGCCCCATGTTACCGCGCCGGACCGATCGCCACGACTTGACCCCGCAAGCGCCATGAGACAATGCCAGCGTGAAGATTCCCAAACGGCTCGAAGCGCTCGTCCATGAAGGGATGATCGACGGCGTGGTCCGGCAATTGATGAGCGGCAAGGAAGCGACCGTGTACATCGTCCGCTGCGGCGATGTGCTGCGCTGCGCGAAGGTCTACAAGGAAGCCAACAAGCGGGGCTTTCGCCAAGCCGCGTTGTACCAGGAGGGGCGCAAGACCAAGAACAGCCGCGAGGCGCGCGCGGTGGCCAAAGGCTCGCGCTTCGGCCGCGAAAAACAGGAGGAAGCATGGCAAAGCGTGGAAGTGGATACGCTGTATCTGCTGTCGGGGGCCGGCGTGCGCGTGCCCAGGCCGCACGGCTTCCTGCAGGGCGTCGTGCTGATGGAATTGGTGACGGATGCCGACGGTCACGTCGCGCCGCGCCTGAACGACATTGAACTCGGCGAGCAGGTCGCGCTGGAATTCCACGCGTTCATGATGCGCCAGATCGTGCTCATGCTGTGCGCCGGCATTATCCACGGCGACCTCTCCGAGTACAACGTGCTGGTCGACCGCGCGGGGCCGGTGATCATCGACCTGCCGCAGGCGGTCAACGCCGCAGGGAACAACAACGCCGCCGCAATGCTGAAGCGCGACGCGGACAACATCACCGCCTATTTCAGCCGCTTCGCGCCCGCACTGGCCGCCTCGCAATATGGCAAGGAGATCTGGGCGCTGTACGAGCGCGGCGGGTTGCATGCGGACTCCGAGCTCACGGGCCGGGTCGGGGAGGACACGCGCCCGGTAGACCTGCGCGGCGTGATGCGGGAGATCGACGACGTACGCAAGGAGCACGAGGCGCGCCAGCGCTACAAGGCCGCATTGCAGGAACCCTGACCTCGTCCGGGGCGCGGATTTCCCACAGGAAGCAGCCGACGCATGATCAAGTTCTACTTCAACCTAGCACCCAATCCGTCCAAGGTCGCGCTCTTTCTCGAGGAAGCCGATCTGGCGTTCGAGCTGAAGCCGATCGATACGCGCAAGGGCGAGCAACATACGCCGGAATTCCGCGCAATCAATCCCAACGGCAAGGTGCCCGTCATCGTCGACGGCGAGACCACCGTGTTCGACAGCAATGCCATCCTGCTCTACCTCGCCGACAAGACCGGAAAGTTTCTGCCGGAGAACCCCCATTTGCAGCGTGGCGAGCTGCTGTCCTGGCTGATGTTCATCGCCAGCGGAGTCGGCCCCTATTCCGGCCAGGCCGTGCACTTTCGACATCACGCGACAGAGCCGCTGCCCTATGCGGTCACGCGTTACGTGTTCGAAGCGCGACGGCACTATCGCATCCTCGAGGAACGGCTGGCGACGCGTCGCCACATGCTGGGCGATTCCTACACGATTGTCGACATGGCGCTTTGGGGCTGGGCGCGAATCCTGCCGTTCGTGCTGGGTGACGACGCGTTCAGCCAATTCCCCAATGTCAAGCGCCTCGTGGACGAGATCAACGCGCGCCCCGCGGCGGCGCGCGTTGCGGCATTGAAGGAGCAGTACAGGTTCAAGACCGAACTGGACGCCGAAGCCCGGCGGCACATGTTCCCGCACACGGTGGCTACGGCCTAGTTGTCGTCCTCGCGCACGCGGGGAGGCAGCGGCGTTGCCCCATCCATCACTCGACCTCCGGAACGTCGGGCGCCGCCCTCACCTCCGCCGTGCCCGCCGCAAGGTGCAAGAGGTCGAGCGCGGCGCGCACCGTCTCGCGGCGAATGCGCGCCTGCATCTGCGACGAAGAATTGCCGCACAGCGCGCGGCAGAAATTGTTGGTGGGGTCCTCGAAATCGCAATGCGACGCTCGCTTGAGCGAGATGCTGCGCACCAGCTGGGGCACCGCACCGGCGATGTCGCGGCCGCTGCCGAACAGGTTGCAGGACGACGCGCCGCCCAGGAGCACGACCGCCGGTACCGCGAGCCGCGCCGCCGCCGCGGTGCCGCTGCCCGTGCGGTCCACCGGATCGAGTCCGATCCAGCCGGCCAACCCAGCGAGCCTGGAGGCCGCCAGCAGCGTCGCCAGTCCGCCCGCCGACGTGCCGATCAACACGAGGCGCGCAGGCTCGGTCGGCGGGATGCCCAAAGCGCCCGCTTCCAGCTGGTGCGCAAGGCTCGCGATGGCATCGCCGTTTCCCCATGGGTCGACGACGTTGGGCAGGTCGGGAATGACGGCGCTGATTCCTGCGCTCGCCAGCGCCTGGCCCAGACCCTTGTGCCGGATGCGCGTGCGGGCAAAGCCATGGGCGACGATCGCGACGCCGAAGGAAGGACCGGCCACCGGGCGATAGATATCGACGTCTTCCCGGATACCCGCAATCTCCAGGGACTTCGTATCCCTGGTATATGCCGGGGCCTGCGCCGCCGCGCCGATCGCGGCAAGCAGCAGAATCAAGGCGACGGGAACGCGCGTGAGCAGCATCGGCGGTGGTGGCATTGCGTGGGCGCAAGAGTAGCATTGCGCCTCATGAAGCGACCGCCAGCAGCTTTCCTTGCCCTTGCCCTTGCCGCTTGCGCGTGGCGGGTGAGCGTCACCACCGTACTTGCAGCCGAAGCTCCCGCTGCCACGGACCCGGAAATCGCGCGCCTCGTGGGCGCCGTGTCGCCGGCGCGGCTCGAAACCTACGTGCGAACGCTGGCCGGCTTTGGCACCCGCCACACGCTGTCCAACCCCGACGACTCGAAGCGCGGCGTGGGTGCCGCGCGCCGCTGGATCAAGGCCACGCTCGACGCATGCGCGGCGGAATCCGGCTCGCGGCTGAAGGTGGCCTTCGACGAATTCGTGCAGGAACCCTCCGCCCGCGTCCCCAAGCCCGCGCCGCTGGTCAACGTAGTCGCGACACTCGAAGGGACCGATTCGGCCGCGAAGACGCGCACGCTGGTCGTGTCCGGGCACTACGACTCGATGTGCGGCAACGTGATGAACTCGGAATGCGATGCCCCGGGCGCCAACGACGACGCGTCAGGCACGGCGGTGGCGATGGAACTGGCCTGCACGTTCGCGAAGTCGCGTTTTCCCGCGACCATCGTGTTCATGGCCGTCGCCGGCGAGGAGCAGGGGCTGCTCGGCGCCGCGCACTGGGCCAAGAGCGCGCATGAGCGCGGCACCAACGTCGAGGCAATGATCACCAATGACATCGTCGGCAACGCGCATGACGAGACCGGCCGCCGCGACGCGACGACGCTGCGGCTGTTCGCGGAAGGCGTTCCCGCGGGCAAAGAGCTCAGCGATGTGTGGCAGCAGCAGCTGGCCACCGGCGGCGAGAACGACTCGCCGGCGCGAGAACTCGCACGCACGATCCGCGACGCGGCGCTGCGCTATGTGCCCGAGCTCAGCGTCCGCATCGTGTACCGCCGCGACCGTTATCTGCGCGGCGGCGACCACATTCCCTTCCTGCAGCAGGGCTTCACGGCCGTGCGCTTCACGGAGGCGCATGAGGACTTCCGCCACCAGCACCAGGATGTGCGCGTCGTCGATGGCGTGCAGTTCGGCGACCTGCCGCAGTTCGTCGACTACGCCTACCTCGCCAGCGTCGCGCGCGTGAATGCGGCCGCGTTGGCGTCGCTGGCGCGAGCACCGTCGCCGCCCGTGGGCGTGCGCATCGAGACGATGCGGCTCGAGAACCAGACCACGCTCTCCTGGCACGCCAATCCGGAAGCGGACATCGCCGGCTACGAGATCGTCTGGCGCGAAACCACGGCGCCCTATTGGCAAGGCGCGGAATTCGTCGGCAACGTCACGCGCGCCAGCGTGCCGATCTCGAAGGACGACTACCTGTTCTCCGTGCGTGCGGTCGGCGCCGGCGGCCAGCGCAGCATGGCGACCTACCCGCTCACGCTGCGCGCGCCCATGCCGGCACCCAGCGCCGCCCCCGCGCCGGCCAAGTAGGCCGCCACGTCGCGGTCGTCCCTGCAGTTCATCCGCCTCGGCGCGCTTTCGTCGCCCGTCGCCGCGATTCCGTCGCGACGCCCTTCCACGTCCCGGCACGCCTGCCTAGGATGCAACCCATCAGCACCGGCCGCACCAGCGGTTTGGACCAGCCGATGAATCCGAAATGGCCGGACGCCACATCCAATGCAGGACAGCCACGAGAACCACCAGGAGAACGACCATGAAGAAATATGAGCCTCTGACCTCACGGACGACGTTTGGCGTGATCGCGATTGCGCTGACCATCGCCACCTTCAGCCTGCTCGTGGCCGCGCCCGCCGCGCTCGCCACCCGGACCGATGACGGCATCGTCACCGCGCGCCTGGCACCGGCGACGGTGTGCGTGCACGACCTGCAGGGCTGACGACCACCCGCCCGTTTTCGCAGTCGTCGGCCCCCTCCCAGACGAGCGACTGCCGGGGGGCCGGGTCCACCGGGCCCGGCCCCTCGCCTTTACCGTGGTCAGGAAATCAGGATCGCCGGAAAGACCAGCACGACGAATGCGCAGGCCAGGAACGTCGTGTAAGCGACGACCACGAACAGCGTTCGCGCCAGGCCGCCCCAGATCGATCCCCCGTAGACGTTGTGCTTGGAGCGCAAGACGAACGCGACCAGCCACACCAGGATCACCCAACGCAACCAATCCCACGGACTGAGTATCGCAACGGCCGTTGCCAGAAACATCACGCAATGCAGGTGCGTGGCGTAAACCAGGTGTTCGACATAGCGCTTCGGCCGCCCCGGGTACCTTCCTGAGCGGCCGGCGTACGAAACCTGCTGCAACCACGCAAACAGCGGCAGCAACACGAACATCGCATACGGTGCGTACTGCAGGAGGCCCGACATCAACTGCCGGCCGCGGTCGCTGGGCGACATCCGGTTGAAGTGGTCGAAGCGCGCGCGCAGCTGGCGGGTCACCAGGTTATCCGGCCCCCGGACGATGAAGTGCAGGTCGCGGTCGATGCCGATGGCGAGGCTGTCGCCCAGTGACAGGAATTCGGCGCCCGGCTGCGTTCCGCCGGGAGCCACCTCGCTCGTTGCCGGCACGTCGAACTTGAGCACGGTATCGTCCCAGGTGAACGGCGACGTGGTAAGGCGCAGGACGGCAAACAGGACAATGGAAGTGAGAAGGTAAAGCCGCGCCGGCCGCACGTAATACTTGCGCCGACCGCGCAAGTACTCGCGGGTGAGGAACCCCGGCTTGGTCAGCAGTGCCCGCAGCGTTCGCCAAAGGCGCCCGTCGAGCGCGAACACGTTGCCCGTCGTCTCGCGCATGTACTTGCGCAGCGTGGGAAGGCGGACATCGGTTTCCTGACCGCACTGGGCACAAAACGCGCCCGCGGTCGCCGCGCCGCAATTGATGCAGGTCTGCGGCGCCGCGGCCGGCGCAGTGTCGTCGGCGGCCGTGACGCGGGTCAAGTCTTCGCGATCGGCGGTGCCACGAACGCCTTCAGTTCCGCCGCCATGCGCGCAAGCGACGGCTGGTGGATGTACATCATGTGCCCGGATTCGAAATAGCTGACCTTGATGTTCTTTTGCAGATGCGGGCGCACGCCGAGATGGCTCAGCGTGTAGTCGCCGGCAAAATGCGGCGTGCCGAGGTCGAACAGGCCGCTGGCGACATACACGCGCATGTGCGGATTGGCGTGCATCGCCTTGCGCAGGCTTTCGCCGACGTTCACGTACTTGTTGGCGAAGTCCTTCCAGTTCCATTTGTCCCAGATCGGCGCATGCACGACGTACGGTGCATCGGCTTCGTACTTGAGCGTGTCCTTCAGCAGCCGGTTGATGCCCGTTGCGTAGGCACCGATGAGATTGGCAAGCATCGGGTCCGATTCCGGATGCTCGCCGGCGTCGTCGCGGTCATGGCCGATGAAACGCGTGTCGAGACGGCCCACGGTCTGGCCGCGCTCCCGCAGCAGCTCCTTGAAATAGCGGAACGGCTCCGGGCGCAAATCGCAGCGGAGCACGTAGGCAGTGGACAGGCCGGTCAGCCGGGCGACCTGCGCCGCCACGGTGGCGCGCTCGGCGGCGGGAAGCCGCGAGCCCTTCAGCAGCGCGACGCTGTACGTGGAAGTAGCATAATCCTCGGCCTCCTTGATGACGGCGGCGAGCGATTTTTTTTGCAGCGCCGGCGAAAGAGCCTTGTGATACCAGGCGGTGGCGGCGTACGTCGGCAGGAACAGCGGATACGGCAATTCGTTGCCGTTGTCGAACGACAATGTCTGCAGGTCCACCGCCAGCGACACCAGCATCACGCCGTTCAGGAACACGTCGTGCTTGTCCTGAAGGTGCAGCGACAATCCGCTGGCGCGCGTGGTGCCGTAGCTTTCGCCGATCAGGTACTTGGGGCTGCTCCAGCGACCGTAGCGCGTGAGGTAGACGCGAATGAATTCGCCGACGGCGTCGAGGTCGCGCTGGTACTCGTGGAATTCCGCCACTTTCTCGCCTTCGGCCACGCGTGAGTAACCCGTGCCGACGGGATCGATGAAGACCAGGTCGCTCGACGGAAGCAGCGAGTAGTCGTTGTCGATCAGCGAATAGGGCGGCGGTGGCGAATTGCCCTTGGCATCCGTGGCCACGCGCTGCGGTCCGAGGATGCCAAGGTGCAGCCATACGCTGCTCGACCCCGGCCCCCCATTGAAGCTGAACGTCACCGGCCGCTTCTCGGGATTCTTCACGCCTTTGAGCGTGTACGCCGTGAAAAACATCGTGCAGCGCGACTTGTCGCCGCGGCTCTTGCCTTCCTTCTCGTCAGTCGAGTCGTAGTCGCGCAGCACGACGGTGCCGCAGGTCGCCGTGTACTCGATCTTCTTGCCGCCGATGACCCGGCTGTGCTGAGTGACGACCACCCGCTCCTGGGGTTCCTTTGGTTCCTTCGGCGCGGTCGGTGCGGGCTTCAAGTCCACGGCATCGGTCATGGCGTATCGTTCCTTTGGTCTTTGGTGAGGTTGGCGACGCGCATTATCATGGTGCCGGGCCATTCGGTGCAAACCGGAGTGTTGGCAGCCCCATGCGCGAACCCCGGTGGGGTACCGCATGCGACAATGCGCAATTGCCCGGCAGGACCTTGCCGGTTTCCCGCAGCCTTCCATGAACCCATCTCGATGTCGATGAGCCTCCCTTTCCTGCGTACCACGGCCCTGCTCGGACTCACGCTGCTCGCCACCCCGGCCCCGGTCGCGACGGCGGCGCCCCAACAACCAACGTCCGCCACGGCGCCAGCCGTCTCCACTGTCCGTCCCGCGGTTTCCATCGCCGCGCTGTCCTGGCCGCGCGAGGTCAAGCTGCCTGATGCCAGCGTCCTCGTCTACCAGCCGCAGATCAACAGCTGGACCGACAACAAGCTGAGTTTCCGCAGTGCGCTGGCGATCAAGCCGGACAACGCCGAGCGGGAAGCCTTCGGCGTGGTCTTCGCCACCGCGCGGACCAAGGTCGACAAGGCCCGGCGAATGGTCGTGCTGGACAATCTGCAAATTACGAAGAGCGACTTTCCGACACTGCCAGATCACGGCGCCGCCTATTCCGCCGCGCTGCAGAAGCAGTTCGCGCGTGGCGTGCGCCGCATCTCGCTCGACCGCCTCAAGCAATCCCCGGCGCTGGCAGGCGCTGCGACGCCCGCTGCCGCGGTCCTGAACAACGTGCCCAGGGTGATCATCAGCCAGTCACCCGCGATACTGGTGCCGATCGACGGCGCGCCAGTACTTCGACCCGTTCCGAACAACGGGATTTTCCAGCGCGTGATCAACACGCAGGCGCTGATCCTTCAGCGCGTCGTCGAGCAGGATTATTTCATCCACGTGTTCGACGGCTGGTTGATGGCCAAGTCCATTCAGGGGCCGTGGTCACTGCCATTCATTCCGCCCGCCGGGCTCGGCGCCGTCGCCCGCGCGGTCAATGCGACGCACGCCGTGGACCTGCTCGATGGCGGCGCGGGCGCCCATCCCAGGCCTTCCCTCGCCAACGGCGTACCGACGATCTACACGAGCCAGGTCCCGGCGGAACTCATCGTGTTCCAGGGCGCGCCGGAATTCGTTCCGGTCGTCGGCACGGGATTGACGTGGGCGGCCAACACAACCAGCGACGTGCTGATGGACACTGTCGGCAAGGACTACTACATCCTGCTTTCCGGGCGCTGGTTCCATTCGCCGGACCTGAACGGGCAGTGGTCGTACGTCGCCAACAATGCGCTGCCGCCGGACTTCGCGAAAATCCCGCCGAACTCACTCCCTGGCGCCGTGTTGCAAACCGTGGCGGGCACATCGCAGGCGCATCAGGCGCTCAACGAAAACGCCATCGCGCAGACGGCGAGCGTGCCGCGCAGGAATGGCCCGACGTTCACGCCGAAATTCGACGGCACACCGCGCTTGGCGCCGATTTCCGGCACAACAATGACCTTCGCGACCAATGCGTCGGCGCCGATCATCGGAGCAGCCAACGCGTTCTACGCCGTACGCGCCGGCGTGTGGTTCACCGCGCCGCAGGTCACGGGTCCATGGACGGTCGCCACGTCGGTGCCGGAAGTGATCTACACGATTCCGCCATCGTCTCCCGTCTACTACGTCACCTACGTTCGCATCTACGACTTCAACGCTGACGTCGTGCACGAAGGCTACACGCCAGGATATCTCGGCACGGCGGTATCGCCCGCCGGCACGGTGGTCTACGGCACCGGCTATTCCTATACTTCGTGGATCGGCAATGCGTGGTATCCGGCGCCGGACACCTATGGCGTCGCGGCATCGCCGGTATTCAACCAGCAGGTCGGCTACACCTACGCGTTTGCCGTGGGCCTGGGCACACCGGCGTGGACTCAACCCTATTGGAAGGGCGCGTATTTCAGTCCCGGCTACTGGGGTCGCTATCCGTGCTGCGGCACCGCGGCTGCGAACGTCTACCTGCACTGGAACAAAGCGGGCGGCGCCAAGGTCAGCAGCGGCAACGTGAACAGCAGGGGCCCCGCACAGATGTCGGCCGCCGCGCCCGGTGGCGGTTCGCGCGGTTACGATCAGACGCCCAATCTGGCGATGTACGCGCCGGCGAATGCAGCACCATCGGCCCCGCCCACCCGCACGCAACAATGGCAGCCCTATTCCCTGCCCAACGTGTACTACGCCGATTCGAGCGGTCAGGTCTATCGCCAGAACGGCGACGCGTGGCAGCAGAATTCCGGCAACACGTGGAGCAGCGCGTCCGGTGACACGTCGTCCCTTGACCAGGAGGCGCAAGCCCGGGAACGTTCCGCGGAAGCCGAAGCGAGTTTCAGCATGAGCAACACGGATCGCTTCAGCGGCGCGCCGAACACGGGCTGGAGCGCGCAGGATTCGGGCGACGGCGGATACAGCCGGACCGTCGGCGCCGCTGGCGGCATCAGCGCGGAATACGACAACTACTGGAACGACGTGACCAACAACGAGATCACGACGTGGTGGAACGGCTACAACGCTTATCCCGGTTACTATGGCTGGGGCCCGAACTATTACGGGTGGGGCTGGAGCGGGCGATTCCCTTGAGTTCCTGACGGTCGGCGCATTCAGGTCACGGCCGCGCGCTGGCTGAAGCGCGGTTCGCGCCATTCGCCTGACTGCAGCACGGCGCGCAAATGTTCCACCGCATCCCAAACGTCGGTGAACCGCGTGTACAGCGGGGTCACGCCGAAGCGCAGCACATCCGGCGCGCGAAAGTCGCCGATCACACCGCGTGCGATCAACGCTTGCATGATCGGATAGCCGCCTTCCGCGCGCGCCAGGCTCACCTGGCTGCCGCGCTGCGCCGGGTCGCGCGGTGTGCGCATTTCGAGTCCATGGCCATCGCAGCGGGCATCGACCAACGCGATCAGGAGTTCGGTCAGCGCCAGCGACTTGCTGCGCAGTGCCGGCATGCCGCCCAGTGATTCCGCCGCGAGCAGCGTATCGACGCCGCACTCCAGCGCGACAAGCGACAACACGGGCGGCGTGCCGCAGATGAATCGGTCGATTCCCGCTGCGGGACGATAGTCCGGCGCAAAGTCGAAAGGCGCGGCGTGCCCCAGCCACCCCGCCAGCGGCTGCCAGATCGACTGCCGCTCCATTTGCGCAAGATGAATCGGATGCGCCCAGAGAAACGCCGGCGCGCCTGGACCGCCGTTCAGGTATTTGTAGCCACAGCCGACAGCGAAGTCCGCAGTGTCGCCCTTGAGATCCACAGGCACCGCCCCCGCGGAATGCGCCAGGTCCCATACGGTCAGCACGCCCGCAGCATGAGCCGAGGCGCTGATCCGCCGCATCGGATGCATCCGGCCATCGCGGTAATTCACGTGCGTAAGCATCAATACCGCAACGTCATCGCCCAGTCGCGCGCTGATATCCTCGGCGTCCGCGAGGCGCAACTCCAGTCCGCGTTCGCGCGCAATGCCCTGGGCAATGTACAAGTCGGTCGGGAAATTGTGTCGTTCGGACAGGATGACGCGACGTCCCGGCGACTGCTTTCCGGCGAGATCGAGCGCCGCGCACAGTGCCTTGTACAGGTTGACCGACGTGGCATCGGCCACGATTACCTCACCGTCAGAGGCGCCGATCAGACGCGCGATCTTGTCCCCGATCCGCTGTGCGAGGTTGATCCAGCCGGCGCTGTTCCATGCGCGTATCAGCTCGACGCCCCAATGCCTGGTCACGGCCTCGCCTACCCGCGCGGCAGTCGCCTTGGGCAACGCGCCCAGCGAATTGCCGTCCAGGTAGATCGCGCCGGCGGGAATGGCGAACTGCTGGCGCAGCGGCGCGAGCGGGTCATCGGCATCGAGGCGCTCGCAATCGGATCGTGTGGTCGGCGGCGGCATCGGCAGTTTCACTCAAGGGCTCGATCGGGCAGCCGCGCGGGCAAGAGGTAGAATATGCCGGTTCGGACAGCGCGCGCGCCAAAGACTCGCGGGCGCGGCGCGAAATCCATGGGAAAACGCATTCTCGTCATCCTCGGTCATCCGGACCCGCAACCTGAGCGGCTTTGTCGCGGATTGGCGGAAGCCTATCATCGCAGCGCGCGGGGTGCCGGCCACGAGGTGAAGATGGTCGATGTTACGAGTATCGACTTCGCCGACTTGCGCAGCCAGAAGGAATGGGAGGGGCCGGTCCCCGAAGCGCTGCGCGACGCCCAGGCAGCAATCAAGTGGGCAGAGCACCTGGTGATCATCTTCCCTATCTGGCTGGGCACGATGCCGGCGATGCTCAAGGCGTTTTTTGAACAGGTGCTGCGCCCCGGTTTCGCGATGGAGGTGAGCGGCCCCGGCCGGTGGAACAAGATGCTGACCGGCCGCACGGCCCGGCTGATCGTCACCATGGGCATGCCCGCCTTCCTATATCGCTGGTATTTCCGTGCCCATGGCATTCGCAGCTTCGAGCGCAATGTCCTCGATTTCGTCGGCATTGGCCCGACGCAGGAGACACTGATTGGAATGGTGGATGGACGCGACGCCGAGACCCGCGAGCGCTGGATTGCCAAGGTGGCAGAACTGGGACGCAGCGGAACCTGAAGATATAAATGCGCGGCGAACTCTTCGTAAGCTTTTCGTAAGCAATTGTAACGATCGGCTTGGTAGACTGCGGCCCGAACGTACCCTCGAATCGTGCAGCGGTGCAGGATTGGCGGAGGGCGCGAACTTCAAATGCGCTCGCCCGTCCAACATCCTTGGCGGTGGCGGCAGAACCCACCCGAATCGACGCTCGACGTGGCCTTTTCGTCATGACAATTTCCGCCACAATGTCGCCAGTCCCGGACCGCCGACGTCCGCTGCTGAGGCGCGTACAAATCCATTTCACGTTCACGCGCCGCCTTCCCACTTGAGCCAGCGATGAGCTATTGGCGCGGCCGAGTAGCCAAGCGCTACGACGACATCACGATACCCGCGATCCGCGTGGCATTCGTGCTCTCGCTGCTCATCCATGCGGCCGCGCTTTGGACGTACCTCCCCAAGCTGCAATTGCTCACGCCATCCGACGCCGACAAGGGCGAAGCGGGCACCCCCCTGGCGGTCAAGCTCGCCAATCCCATGCCACCCGCAGGCGCGATGCCCACGATCCCGACGCCGCCTCCGCCACCGGACACGCTGGTGGCGCAACGCTCGCCGCGGCCCAGGCCGCCGCCGGCGCCACCGCCGCAATCCAGGCGTCCTCCATCGACGCCCCCGGTGATGAGCGTACCCAGGCAATCGCCAGACGCGCCTAGCGCGCCGGTCAATCCGCCGACGCCACCGCAGCCGGCGCCCGCCACTGACCTCGCATCATTGGTGGAGGCGCGCCGACGCGAACGTGGAGAACAACCTTCCTCGGCGAGCGACAGCCCTTCTGACGCGCAAGCCGCCGAGACCGAGCGCCAGAACAAGATCATCGCCGCCAACCTCGGGATGAACGCCCGACCGTCATTTGGTCGCGACGCGCGCAACGGCGGCGGCGTATTCCAGATCAAGTCCATGGAGTACAGCTTCGCCGAATTCTATTTCTTCGGCTGGGACAAGGACATCAATCGCAACAGCAAACAGGTGATCGAAGTGCGGAAAGGCGACAACAGCGATATCCGCATCGCCATCGTGCGCCGCATGATCGAGATCATCCGGGAGCACGAACAGGGCGATTTCGTCTGGGAATCGCAGCGCCTTGGGCGCCAGCTGACGCTGTCCGCGAGAGCGCGCGACACCAACGAACTCGAGAGCTTCATGATGCAGGAGTTCTTCTTCGGCTCGCGTAATCAGCCGTGACCATGGGCGCGGGATCCGGTGTCTCGATCCATGCCAACCCTTGCGTTACGTCAAGCTTGGCTCACGAATACCGTCGCGTACGGGTCCCTGGCGCACAGAATCGCGGTGCAGACGATTCGATCAGAATAGAATTCGGAGTGAGGGATGATCGCGCCCTGTACCTCAACGAAGAAAGCAATGTGCCATGAGCCACTTTCACTGCATCGTATGGATAGACCACCGCGAAGCGCACGTAATCCAGTTCAATCCCGAAGACGCCGAAGCCAGCGTCGTCCATCCCAAGTCGAAACACGAACACCTGCACTACAAGCACGGCGCGGTTGGTCCGGGCAAGGTGCCAGAGGACCCTGCGTATTATCACTCGGTCGCCGACGCGATCAAGGATGCCGGTGAAGTCCTGATCGTCGGACCATCGACCGCAAAACTCGCCTTGTTCAAGTACCTGCAGAAGCACGCGCCCACCGTCGCGGAACGCGTGGTCAGCGTCGAGACAGTCGATCACCCGACGGACGGTGAACTCCTGCAATTTGCGCGTCGTCATTTCGCGGCGGACGACCGCATGCGACCGCAATCCTGAGTTGTTTTCTACTTTTCGCGCGGCGCGACGGAGCACCACGATGGGATTGTTCAGCACGCACGAGCGCTACGGCGCCGTTGCGCAGTTCTTCCACTGGACGACGGCGATCGTTGCCGTCGCGGCCTTTGTGTACGGTCCGGGCGGATCGGAACAGCGCGTCTATGCCGCGGCCCGGGACTTCGACAGGCAACTCCACGAAACGCTGGGGCTCGTGGTCTTTGCGCTGACGCTCGCCCGACTCCTGTGGCGTGCTTTCGACGGCGCGCCCGATACGCCACCGATGCCTGCATGGATGGACCGGACAGCAACGGTCGTGCAATGGCTGCTATTCATCCTGCTGCTTGCATTGCCGCTGACGGCGATTTCCGGCGCTTGGCTCGAAGGCCATCCGCTCACGCTCCTTGGCGGTATCCGCATCGGTCCGTGGCTGGGTGAAGCACACGCCACCGGAAGCACGCTGGCCTCGCTTCACACCTGGCTGGGTGACATCCTCATGTGGATCGCAGGCGCGCACGCGGCCGCGGCGCTGGGCCATCATTTCCTGCTGCGCGACAAGCTGCTGCGCTCGATGCTCCCCGGACCGCGGTGACGGCCGCGGGCCTGCGGGCGCATCGCCTCTAGTTTTCCGTCGACGTCATTCCGAGTCGGTCGGCTGCGAACGCCAGCATGTCGGCACGCTCCGCGATCAGCCGGTCGGTCGGCCGGTAGCCGTGGCTACCCTGCCGTTCGATTCGGATGTATGCCGGCACGCCATCGCTCTGCACCGCCTGCAACGCCGCGGCGAACTTGTACGAATGGCTTGGCACTACGCGGTCGTCATGATCCGCGGTCACGATCAGCGTCGCCGGATAGGTGGTTCCGGCCCTCAGATTGTGCAGTGGCGAATAACGGATCAGGTACGCGAACTGTTCCGCGTCTTGTGCTGAGCCGAATTCGACCGTCCACGCGGCACCGCCGGTGAAGCGGTCATAGCGCAGCATGTCGAGGACCCCCACCGTCGGCAACGCAACGGCGAACAGGTCGGGCCGCTGGGTCATGGCCGCGCCGACGAGCAGGCCGCCGTTCGAGCGGCCTTCCGCGACCAGCGCGGCCGCCGTCGTGTAGTTTTCCCTGATCAGGTACTCCGCCGCGCCGATGTAATCGTCGAACACGTTTTGCTTGTGCTCGAACATGCCCGCGCGGTGCCACGTCTCTCCATACTCCGCCCCGCCCCGCAACGAGGGCTGCGCGAAGACGCCGCCCATCTCGAGCCACGCGGGCAGATCGGGCCGGTAGTCCGGAAGCATACAGATGGAAAACCCGCCGTAGCCGTACAACCAGACCGGGTGGGAACTGTCCAGGACCAGGCCCCGTCTGGCGGTGATGAACATCGGCACGCGCGTGCCGTCGCGCGACGAGTAGAAGACCTGCCGCGTTTCGTACACCGAGGCATCGAACGTCGCCGCTCCGGCATCGATTGCTGCCGAACTGCGGCTTGCGATGTCATAGCGAAAGTTGGCGGGCGCGACCAGCGGCGACGCCACGGTGTAGAACAATTCGCCGCCACGCTCGCTGCCGCTCATGCCGGAGACGCTGGCGATCGCGGGCAGGTCGAGCATGCCGTCTGCCTCGCCGTCGAGCGTGAAGATTCGCACTTCACTTTTCACGTCTACCAGGTACTGGCAGAACAGCTTGCCGCCGGCGACGTGCACGTGCTCGAGCGGCGCAGCGCTCTCCGGTACGACGGGGCGCCATGTGTCGGGTCCCGCGCCAAGCCTTGGGTCGATGGCGACGATGCGGCGATTGGGCGCGTCGAGGTCCGTGTACACCGTCAGCACGGGGCCGTCATTACCGACGACCCGAAGCTGCGCGATGTCGGCGTCGACGATGGAGACGATCGGCGCATCGATTTGCGGCGCGGCCGCGTCACCCAGATCCGCGAGCAGCAGGCGGTTCTTCGGGTCGGTGCCGTTGTGGAGAGCGACCACGAGATATCGGCCATCCTCGGTCACCGAGGCGTCAACGAAATAACGCGGCAAGTCGCGCCGCCAGTAGATGAGGCGGTCCTGGTCCTGCGAGGTACCGGCACGATGATAGTGGACCTGGTGATCGACGAGCGCCGCCTGTAGCATCCTGCCCGCGGGCGGCTCTGGGAAGCGCGAATAGTAGAAGCCCTTGCTGTCCTTCGTCCATGCAATTTCCGAAAAGCGGAACCAGTGCAATATGTCCGGCAGATCTCTGCCCGTCGCAATTTCGCGCACGCGCACTTCCGCCCAATCAGCGCCGCCCTGCGACAACGCATAGGCCAGATAGCGGCCATCCGGCGAGGGCTGCCATAGCGCGAGCGCGACGCTGCCGTCCGCCGACAACGCGTTGGGATCGAGCAGGAGTTCCGGGTCCGCGTCGAGCGAGGCTCGCCGGTAGAGCGGCGCCTGCTTCTGCAAGCCCGAATTGTGGCGGTACCAGAGCTGCCCTGCCTCAACTATCGGAAGGCCCGTGCGCGGAAAATTCCAGAGCTGCGTCAAGCGCCGAACCAATGCCTCGCGACCGGGCAACCGATTCAGGACGGCAGCCGTCGTCGCGTTCTGCGCGTCGATCCACGCGTTTGTCGCGGCGGCCCCAAGATCCTCGAGCCAGCGATAGGGGTCGGCGACGATCGTCCCGTGGTAGTCATCGGTCACGTCATCCCGGACTGTCGGCGGAAATTTCAATGCGTCTCCCTTGGGCAATTCTCGGCGCCAGCGCACGTATGTCCGGTGCACCGCTGCCGCATAGTACGCAATCGATCGTCGGGCGTCATGTCGCAGCGCCAGCAACGGCGGTTGGGGCGGTCATCACGGAAGATTGCGTTGGCATGCAGTTGCGATTGTATTCGCATCGCCGTGTTGGTACGCTTCCGGCACTTCATCGCGTCGTCCGACTCGATCGGAAACTCAGGAGCACTACCGATGTCGATGTCGTCGTACCAACGCTGGACCCTGATTGCGCTGGTCGCATCGATTGCCCTGCCAGTCACGGCCGTGGGTCCGGACAAGGTATTGCGCCTGGCGCTGCCGGACATCACGGCCCTCGATCCGCAGCAGATCAGCGATCTGTATTCGGCACGCGTCGTCAACGTGATCTTCGAGGGCCTGTACCAGTACGACTATCTCGCGTCGCCCGCGAAGGTGATCCCGAACACGGCTGCGGCCCTGCCTGAAATCACCGATGGCGGAAGGACCTGGACGATCCGCCTGCAGAAGGGCATCCGCTTCGCCGATGACCCGGCCTTCAAGGGCGCGCCGCGCGAGCTGCGCGCAGCGGACTACGTCTATTCGATCAAGCGCTCGCTCGATCCCAACCTGCGCATCGGCGGCGATCCGGCATTTACCAACCTCATCGTCGGCGCGCGTGCGGTCGTCGACGCGGCCAGGACATCCGGCAAGTTCGACTACGACGCACCGATCGAGGGCCTGCGGGCGCTGGGCCCGTACACGCTGCAGATTCGCCTGACCGACGTCGACTACACCGTGCTCGATCGCCTGGCCCAGCGTGGAAGCTTCGCGGTCGCGCGTGAGGTCGTGGAGGCCGCAGGCGCCGATATCATGATGCACCCCGTGGGTACCGGCCCGTTCCGCCTCGCGGACTGGCGGCGCGGCTCGCGCGTCGTACTCGACGCCAACCCGTTCTACCGCACGCTTGCCTTTCCCGACAGCGACGATCCGAAGGTCAAGCCGCTCGTGCAGTCCATGAAGGGACGCAAGCTGCCGGCGCTCCAGCGCATCGAGATCTCGATCATCGCGGAACAGTTGCCGGAACTGCTCGCGTTCGACCAGGGCGACATGGACTACTCGCCCCTTACCGGTGCCATCCTGGCGCGCATGGTGGACAACGGGAAGCTCAAGCCAGAGTACGCGCAGCGTGGCATCGGCTACTTTCGCTATTCACTGCCGGCACTGATCTACACCTATTTCAATCAGGAAGATCCGGTGATCGGCGGCAACTCGCCGGACCGCATCGCGCTGCGACGCGCGATTGCGATGGGCTTCAACACGCCGGAATTCATCAAGGTCTACTACGGCGGACAGGCCACACCTGCCAACCAGATCCTGCCACCGGGCGTCAGCGGCCACGATGCCTCCCTGCCGCAAAAATCGATCTACGACCCGGCGGCCGCCCGCGCGCTGCTGGATCGATTCGGCTACAAGGACCGCAATGGCGACGGCGTGCGCGAGGCGCCCGACGGCAAGCCGCTGATCCTCGTGCAAAGTTCCACGCCGGAGAGCGACAGCCGGGAGGCCGATGAACTCTGGATCAAGAGCATGGCGGCGATCGGTCTCAAGATGACCATCAACACGAAGCCGTTCAACGAGCTGCTGAAGCAGAGCCAGGCCGGCCAGCTGATGATGTTCAACCTGGGGTTTCGCGCGGGCGATCCGGCGGGGTTCGACTCGCTGGCGACGCTGTGGGGAAAATCACCCGACAGCACCAACCGCGCGCGCTTTCACAACGCCGACTACGACGCCGCCTACGAGCGATTCCTGCGCACGCCGGACGGAAAGGAACGCCTGACGCTGGCGCGGCGAATGTCCGAAATCGTCAATACCTACGTGCCGCTGACGCTGCAGGTCTACCCCATCGGCAATACATTCACACAACCATGGCTGCTCGGCTTTTACCCGTCCCAATTCGGCTTCACGTGGAAGTATATGGACATCGACTTGGCCAAGAAGCCGAAAAAGAAATGACGACTTGCGCTGGCCGTCCCGGCCAGCCGACTGCTGGCTGCCGCGTCAGTCGAGCGGCCACGGCATCGACTTGGGCACCGTGGGCGGGGCGAGCAGTGCCCGCGCGGCGGGTCGCTCAATGCCATCGGCAGCGCGCCACCACGGCGTCACGCGCTCCGCGTTGGCGGGCTCGACCGGTTCGCCCAGCCGGGGCATGACCAGCCGCGCGCCCTGCGCCGGTCCAAGACGCAGCAGGGTCTCAGCCGGTTCGTCCCACGGGTGCAGCGCCAGGCTGAACGTGCCCCAATGCACCGGCAGGAACGCGCCGCCACCCAGTAACCGCAGCGCGTCAAGCGCGTGCTCCGGACCCAGGTGAATGTCTCCCCACGCTGGATGGAATGCGCCGACCTCCAGCATCACGAGGTCGAAGGGTCCCAAACGCTCGCGGATCGTTGCGTACTCCGTGGTCAGGCCCGTGTCGCCGCTGAAGAAAACAGCGTGCCGGCGCGACCGGATTACGAGCGACGACCACAGGGTTCCGTTGCGATCCTTGAGACCACGTCCGGAAAAATGCTGCGAAGGCGCGGCAGTCACCGTCAGGTCGGCGCCGGGCAGCGTGTGCGACTCCCACCAGTCGAGCTCAGTGATTCGCGCCGCCGGCACGCCCCAGGCCTCCAGATGGGCGCCCACGCCGAGCGACGTGACGAAGGGGACGTCGCGCCGCGCGAGTTCGCGAATGGTCGGATAGTCCAGGTGATCGTAGTGGTCGTGGGAAATGACCACGACATCGATGTCCGGCATCTTGCGCAACGGTATCGGCACCGGCTGGAAGCGCTTAGGCCCGATAAGCCGGGAGGGCGACGCCCGCATGCCCCAAACGGGGTCGGTCAGCACGCGCAGCCCATCGATTTCGATGAGTACTGTGGAATGTCCGAGCCACGTCGCGCGCAATCCCGTGCCGGGCGGCTTGGTCCACGTCGCCGTGGGATTCACGGACGGCAGTGGAGCCATCGGCGAGCGCCGTTCGCCGCCACACAGGAATTCGCTGAGCGTGGGACGCGGTGCCGTCACGTCGCGCAGACTCGGTGGTATCGGGTGGATGTTGCGAAAGCCCTGGCCTGACCAAAGCGACGAGTTGACCATGCGCTCAAGCCGCAGGCCTTCAGGTTTCTTGCCGAATGTCTTCATAGATCCTGCCGTGGTTAGCCCTAGCCGCCGCGCAGGCGACCAAAGGCGTTAACGGAAGGTGCGGCCATTTCAGGCCGACGCAACCCCACGCTTGCGCTTGCTCGCGGCCTGACGAGGCGCGCGTGTCGCGTCGGCCGCGCGATCGGCGGCAATTTCCTGATGCAGCCATTGCCGGAACAGCGTCAGCTTGGAGGAATTGGCGCTACGCGGCGGATACACGAGCCAGAACTTGCGCGGCGCGGGTGCCTCGATTTCGAATGGACGCACGAGAACGCCGTTGCGCACGTCGTTGGCCAGCAACGTGCTGCGCGCCAGCGCAATGCCATCGCCGTCGATGGCCGCCTGCATGCAGTACGACGTGTCGTTGAAGATCGGCCCGCGCGTGGGCTCCGGCCAATCGAGTCCGGCGGCCTTGAACCAAGGTCCCCATGGTTCGTCCTCCGAGCGGATGAGCGTAAAGCGCGCGAGGTCTTCCGGCCGCGCGGGAAGGCGTCCCTTGTCGAGGCGCGGACTGCATACCGGGAAGAACCAGTCGTCGAGCAAATGCTCCGCGGTAACGCCGGGCCAGTCGCCATGGCCGTAGCGAATGGCGATATCCGCATCGTCGCGCTGGAAATCGATGTTGGCCATGTTCGAGCGGACGTCGAGGTCGATATCCGGATGCGCGCCCAGGAAGCGCCGTATCCGAGGAAGCAGCCAGCGGGCGGCGAAGGACGGCACAACGCTCACGCGCAGCAACCGCGGATTGGCACGTGCACCGATTTCCTGCACCGCCGCGGTGAGTTCGGCAAAAGCCGCCCGCACCCGGCTGGCGAAGCGCTCGCCGTCCTCGGTCAGCCGAATCCCGCGCCCATGGCGTTCCACCAGGCGCGCGCCCACGTCGGCTTCCAGCGACTTGATCTGGTGGCTGATCGCGCCGTGCGTCACATGCAGCGATTCCGCTGCGCGCGTCAGACTGCGCTCCCGCGCCGCGGCCTCGAACGCCCGCAACGCCTGCATCGGTGGCAGCCGCACGGCCATCGCGCGTCCCCTATTGTCAATATGACTGACATATTACCTGAAAACTAATCGATTGTCCGAAGACGACGTTGCTATTAAATTGGCCGCCGCAGCACAATCACTGGAGAAAACGTCATGTCAGCACAAATAGCAATTCGATGGTCTGCCCCCGCGCCTCACAAGGCACCTTCGGCGAGCGCGCTCGTGGCGTTGGCCATTGCCTTGGTCGCGGCGCTCGTAGTCGCGGACGCGCGGGTGGCAGGCGTGGTGCCGGCCGCGCCAAGCGCGCAATCACCGGTGTCCGGGATCTTCACTGGAACCTATGCGGACGGACTCCCGGTTTACCGGCTCCCGCCCGTCGAGGTCATTGCACGGCGCTGAGTGGACGTAGCATCGCGCCGACCCCGTGCACGAGCCGGCGCCGCAACATGTCAGCGGGCATCGCTTGCGGTGACGCAAGTCGCGGGCGGCGGCGCGCGCAAACGCGTCAGCCGGCCGGATTGGGATATCGGACCTGCACCTTGGCGATTTCAGCCAGCGTGTCCGCGTCGAGTTCCACTTGCGCGCCCACGATGTCCTCCGTCAGCTGCGCCAATGACGTGGCACCGACGATTGTGGCGCCGACGAACCACCGGCTCTTCACATAGCCAAGCGCCAGTTGCACGAGCGAGAGGCCGCGTTCCCGGGCCACCGCGGCATACGCATCGATCGCCTCGTACACCATCGGCTTGCGAAAGCGCAGACCGATCCCTTCGAAGAGCGTGAAGCGCGAATTGGCCGGCTTGGCGCCGCCCATGTATTTGCCGGACAGCATGCCCGCAGCAAGCGGGCTGTACGCGAGCAATGCCATCTGCTCGCGAAACAGCACCTCCGCGAGATCGTTGTCCACGCCGCGCGACACCAGGCTGTAGCTGTTCTGCGTTGTGACGGGCCCCGGCACACCGAGCTCCTTGGCAATCCGGTGGAATTCGCACACGCCCCACGCCGTTTCGTTCGACAACCCGTAGTGGCGGATCTTTCCGGCCTTGATCATCGCGGCCAGGCCTTCGACCTGCTCGCGGATCGACGGACCTTCCTTCTCCTTGGCCGGATCGAATTCCGTGGCGCCAAACATCGGCACGTTGCGTTGCGGCCAATGAATCTGGAAGAGATCGATGTAGTCGATTTTCAGCCGCGCGAGAGAGGTATCGACGGCTTCGCCGATCACTTCGCGCGTAAGGTCGGTACGGCCGCCGCGAATCCAGTCACGGCGCCCCGGCCCGGCGACCTTGGAGGCGATCACGAGATTGCCGCGCGGTCGTTGCGCCAGCCATTTGCCCAGGATGGTCTCGGTGCGGCCCTGCGTGGTTCCATTGGGCGGCACCGGATACATCTCGGCGGTGTCGATGAAGTTGATTCCTTGCGCGACCGCGTAGTCGAGCTGCGCGTGGCCCTCCGCTTCACTGTTCTGTTCGCCCCAGGTCATGGTGCCGAGGCACACTTCGGAGACGGCGAGCGACGTGGAGGGCAGCGTGCGGTATTTCATGGCGACCTTTGCTTGAAGCTCGATTGGATTGGAGCGCGCACGCCTGCTATTTTCCCCAACGCAAGGCAAGCGGAGACAGCTCGGCCGCGAGCTCCAGCAGTCCTGCGCGCGTGGCCGGGTGCAGCGCCTCGAGCGGATGGCGCACCGCGTCGCTCTTGATGACGCCGCCGACGGCCATCACCGTCTTGGTCGCACGCAGGCCGCACTGCCTGTTTTCGTAGTTGATCAGAGGCAGGATGCGCGCATAGGCTGAGGCGGCATCGCTGCGCCGGCCGGCAAGGTAGTGCACAACCACCGGCTTGATGAGATCAGGCAGCAGCGCGCTGCACATCGTCCCGGTCGCGCCGGCGTCCAGGTCCGCCATCAGCGTGATCGACTCTTCGCCGTCGAACGGACCGGCGATGGCGTCGCCGCCCGCCTCGATCAGGCTGCGCAACTTGGCGGCCGCGCCAGGCATCTCGATCTTGAAGTAGCGCACCGAAGGAACTTCGCGCGCCAGCCTGACCAGAAACGGAACCGGCAGGTTGACTCCGGACAGGGGCGCATCCTGCACCATGAGGGGGATCGGCGCTGCCTCGGCAATGCGCGCGAAGTGCTGCAGGATGCCGCCTTCGTCGGCGCGCAGTCCCGTGCCATGGTATGGCGGCATGAGCATCAGCATCGCCGCACCGGCGGCCGCAGCCGTGCGCGCGCGCTCGGCCGCGATGCGCGTGCTGAAGTGACTGCAGGTGACGATGACCGGCACCCGGCCGGCGACGTGGGTCAGGCAAAGATCGACCAGCGTCGCCCGCTCCTCGTCGCTGAGCAGGAATTGCTCGGAGTAGTTGGCCAGTACGCAGATGCCGTCCACGCCTTGGTCGATCATGCAATCGAGCACCCGCCGCTGACCCGCGAGGTCGAGCTCGCCTGCGGCCGTGAACGGCGTGGGCGCGATGGGATAGATGCCGGTGTACGGCGTTGTTCGATTCGCAGTCACGTTCGCTCTCCCGGGTGGCGTGGCCGCGTCAGCGCCGGTCAGTTACCGGTCATGGGGTCCCACCACAACCGCATTGTCCACCAGTTTCTGCTGCCACCGCGCGTATTCGTCGTCTTCGGTGGCAGCGGTGATCGGTCCGGACAGCGACACATTGCCGGTGCAACCACCGGACATGCAATCGGGAACGTAGTAGTCGTGGCGCAGGGCGGGCGGCACGCGATTGCCCGAGCCATCCGTGAGTTCGACCACCCAGCCGGCGACGTTGTCGTGCGCAGTATTGTTGGCAAAGCCACTACCGGATTGATGATAGCCGTTCCACACGATGAAGCCGTTGCCGTACGGCGCCGCCATCCAGTCCCCCATGCCGAACTGGCCGGTCGACACCGCGCGATTGTTGTAGATCTCGATGTCGTGACCTGCGGCAACGCCGGCCCCGAAGTTGGCGCCGCTGACAAACTGATTGTCGTGGATTTTAACGAACGCCGTGGCGGACTGCGCGCCGTCGCCCTTGCTGCCGTCCGTTATCACGCCGCTGCCGCTGTATTCGGGAAGCGTCGGGATTACGCCATAGCCGCCGCGAATGAAGTTGTCGTGCACCAGGATGGGCGTCGCCGCCGTGCCGGAGGTCTGGTACAGGTTGATCTTGTCGCCAGCCGAACTCAGATACGGGTCGCTGACAATTTCGTTCCAGCTGATATCGGCGCCGGGAATCTGCTGCAGCTTGTTGATGATGACCGCGTGGTTGCCATTGCCTTCGTTGCCAAGATCGCCGTGCAGCTGCACGCCGCCCTGGCCGTCGCTGTAGAGTCCCATCAGATTGCGGACGCGGTTGTAGCGGATCGTCACCGGCGGCGCGCCTGCCGCAGCGCCACCATATTCGATCAGCACGATGACCTCGAACAGACCCTCCACGTAATTGTGCTCGAAGGTCAGGCGTGCAACCTTATAGGCCTCGAAGAACGCGCCGCGCTCGCGCCCCGCGATGCCGGAATCGAGGCCGTAGCCGCGACAATTGCGGACGGTCACGTCCACGCCTGCACGGCCCGCCGAGATCAAATTGGCGCGCCCGCGCAGCACGCAGTTTTCGATGATCACCGGATCCGTGGTGTCCACGATGATCGCCGGCACCGCCGGGTCCTGGCTCTCCCAGTTGCCGGAATACGTCCCGCCGGCGACGATCCGCAGCGGGCCGGAGAACATGATCGCGCCAGGCTGCGGCGACGCGGGCGAACTGGTGGGGCTGCACATCGTGACGACATCCGGCCCCGCACCTTCCGCCACATAACCCATGCCGATCATCTGGTCGCGGATCGACGGGTCGACGGTGTAGCGGTGATTGGTGTCCGCCCGCTTGTTCCACAGCCGGTAAACCGGGATCGTGCCGGCTGCGCAAGCGCTCGTCACGGGGTCCGGCAGCGGAAGGTAGAACGCCGCCACCGATTCCAATATCAATTCGGGGAATTTCACCTGCACGTCGGCACATTCCGCGGGCGACGCCGAGAAGAAATGCGAATCACCCAAGCCGGGTGGTATATAGAAGCGGCACACCGGCGTGCCGCCAGCCGCGGCTGTCGCATCGGCACTGAATCCCGAGCCGGTGCGCGCCCAACCCACCTTGCCGCCGGCGTCAAGGTCGGCGATCTCGATGGGGTTGGCCGTGACGAAATAGTGATCGAGTGCGCGATTGTAATACTCGACCACGGAGACGAGCTGCGCACTGGCCGCCGTGGTAACCGCGGCGAGCGACAGGGCGAGCGCGGGCAGGACGCAACCGCGGCATGCGCGAAAGGGAAGGAATCTGGCGAAGGCTGGCATGGCGAGAGTGTTTCAAAAATGGAGCAGGAAATGAGGAAACACGCCTTTCCGCGAGATTGGCTTGCGACCGTGCCACGTCGGATTGGTTCCTAGGCGGTCGCTCAATTCGCCCGCGCGGTCGCGGCCACCGGATGCGTGGCCAGGTATTGATGCACGAACGCGATGGCCATGCTGCCTTCGCCCACGCCGGAGGCGACCCGCTTGATGGAGCCGTGGCGCACGTCGCCCACCGCGAACACGCCCGGCTTGCTCGTCTCCAGCAGGTACGGGTCGCGTTGCAGCGGCCACGTGCCCTTGCGTTCGGCCACCAGGTCCATCACGTCGCGACCGGTGCAAATGTAGCCGTTCTCGTCGCGAATCAGATCCGGCGGCAGCCATTCGGTGTGCGCGTCGGCCCCGATGAACACGAACACCGCCGAGGTTGCCTCGGAGACCAACGTCCCCGTGTCCCGGTTCTCGATGGTCACCGACTCGAGGCGATGCTCGCCTTCGACCCGGACGATGCGACAGTGGTTGCAGATTTCGATGTTGCTCTTGGACGCAAGCTGCTGGATCAGGTAATGCGACATGGTGGCCGCCAGCGACGGACCGCGCACCAGCAGCGATACCTTGCGCGCGTAATTGGCGAAGAACATCGCCGCCTGCCCGGCGGAATTGCCGCCTCCGACCAGGAATACGTGCTGGCCCTGGCAGTTCAACGCTTCCGTGCGCGCGGCGCCGTAATAGATTCCCCGGCCCACGAGGCCATCGGCGCCGGGCACGTCGAGCTCCCGCCAGTCGACGCCGGTGGCCACGATCACGCTGCGCGCGCGGACGCGCTCGCCGCCGTCCAACTGCACCGCGTGGCCGCCCGATTCCGCATCGTCCTCGAGGTCTACCACCTGCCGGGCGACCAGCATCTCCGTACCGAAGCGGCGCGCCTGCTGCAGCGCGCGCGAACTCAATTCGCCGCCGCTCAAGCCCGTGGGAAATCCGAGGTAGTTCTCGATCCGCGACGACGTGCCCGCCTGCCCGCCGGGCGCCTCGCGTTCGATGAGCAGCGTCCTGAGTCCCTCCGAAGCGCCATAAACCGCCGCGGCAAGCCCGGCCGGACCCGCACCGATGATCGCGACGTCATAGATACCGGAGCCAGGTGTGGTGGGCAAGCCGAGTTTCTGCGCCAGTTCCCGCAGCGTCGGGGTGACCAGCCGCTCACCGTCCGCCAAAATCACGACGGGGAAGCGATCACCGGGACGCGGCGCCTCGGCCTCGCGTCCGGCCGGCGCACGTGTCGGGTCGACCCAGCGAAAGGTGATCTGGTTGCGTGCAAGGAAATCGCGCAGGTCATGGCAGGCAATGTCGTAGCGATGCCCTACGATGACAGCCTGCGCCGGCGCCGCTTGTCCGGCCAGGCCCTGGAGTCGCGTGACGCGCTCGGTCATTTTGCGCGTCAGCTCGCCTGCGAAATGCGTGCACGTCGTAAATAGCGTGGTGAAGTCGTCGTGCTCGAGTTGCGCCACACGGCAGTCTTCCAGCGCTCGCAGGCTGACGATGGCCGGAGACCCCAGCAGCAACGGCACTTCGCCGAAATACTCGCCGCGCATGTATTCCGTGATCCTGCGTTCGCTGCCGTGAACCACCTTGCGCACTTCGAAGGAGCCTTCGAGCAGCAGCCAGAACGACGCCTGCTCGCCTTCGTGGACGAGCCATTCGCCTTCGCGCAGCCGCAAGTCGGCAACCCGTGCCGCCAGCGTTTCCGCCTCGTTGTCCGGTAGCGCGGCGAACAGTGCCACGCCGCGCAGGTCCTCCACAGTGATCATCGCGCGGAAAACACCTATCGCTCGCCCGAGGGCCGAGCCGGAACTGTCCGCAGGAACGCATAGACGGCGCCGACATCCACGGCATTGAGTTTGCTCAAGGTCGGGAACGGCATGATCGGGCTCACCTTGCTGCCGTCCGGGCGTTTGCCGGTTTGCAGCATGGCGGCGAACTTTTCGGCGGTATCGTATTGGGTCATCACGCTGCCAGCGCCGGGCGTCAGGTTGGCGGCTGGCGGCCAGTCGGGCGGCGTGCCGGGGATCTTGCCGCCGGAAAAGCCGTCGCCATGGCAACCCTTGCACAACTGCGCGACATAAGCGCCGTGCTCGGCGGTCACGCCTTCGGCGACCGGGGTGGCCGGCGCCAGCGAATGGTTGATTTCCTCGGCGGCGTCCTTGACCGCGCCGGACGCGTACAACGCCTGGAGCATGAGCGGAAAGCGGACGACGGCGCCGGTGCCGGTGGCCGGCGGCAAACTTCGCACATAAGCGACGAGCGCGGCCAAGTCGACGTCCGTCATGCGGTTGTAGTCGCCGCTCGGCATCAGGAAGAGCGGATGCTTCTGCAGCGACACGCCGTGGCGGATGGCGCGATCCCAATCGACCTCCCGGTAGTCCTTGACCACGCTTCCCGGCCCGGGCGTGATGTTCGGCGCCTTGACGTAAAAACCGCCGCGATCGTTGATGACTTCGCGGCCGCTCCCGCTGGCTCCATGGCACTCCGCGCAGCCGCGCGATTCGAACAGGTACTTGCCGTGGGCCAGCGCGGCTTCGCCCTCGACATAGGCCATCGGCGCTACCGCGACCTCAACGATGCGATTGCGCTTGCGTTCGCTCAGCGGACCCACCGCGAGCCCGAGCGCGCCGACGACGATGACCAGCGCGGCCACCACGAACGCCAGGCCTTTCACGATTTTGCGCATCCAGGACTCCTCGGGTGAACGTGCGATGATACAAAAATTGGCCCGGCAGTCAACGAGACGGGTGTGTGCCGCGGACGCGGCGGTACGGCGGCGCCGCGATATTCACGAGCGGCGTGCAGCGTGCTAACGTCGGGCCATCATCGAGGACAGGGCGAAAGAACGCGAGCGCCGCGGGCATGAAAAGAAATCCCCTTTACAGCCGTTCCGACCAGACGCGCAAAGCGCCCGGTGCCGGCGCGGTCGCGCCCGACGGCGATAGGCCCGCTGGGCAACCATCGCCGCGTCTGTCCAGGTGGCGCGCCCATTGCGCCAGGCATGAACGCGCGATGCTCCTGATCGCCGCGGCGCTGGTTGCCTTGGCCATCGTGCTGGGCCACGCCGCGCTGACGCACGCCCCACGCGCTGTCACGCAGGAGGACATCGACGCGGCGGTGCTGCATACGCTGGAGACGACGCAGATGCCCTCCCACGCGGCCAGGGCCTACGAGGCTGTGCGCCGCTCCGTGGTTCGCGTGCACGGCACCGGCTACGCCAAGGAGCAGGAAGGACACGTGATGGAAGGCATCGGCAGCGGCGTCGTGATCGTCGACACCGGGATCATCCTCACCAACCTGCACGTGGTCGCAGGCGCGGACCGGATCCAGGTGGAGTTCGAGGACGGATTCGAATCGGAGGCGACAGTCATCGGCATGCGTCCGGAACACGACCTGGCGGTGCTGAAGGCGCTCAAGATCCCGGACGATCTCCCGGCCGCCACACTGCGCTCGACAGCCGACTTGGCCGTGGGCGACGAAGTGATCGCCGTCGGCTTCCCTTTCGGCATCGGACCGTCGGTCTCGTCGGGCGTGGTGTCCGGTTTGCGTCGCAACTACCGCTCGCGCAAAGGCGACGCGCTCACCAATCTCATCCAGTTCGACGCGGCGGTCAATCCCGGCAACTCGGGCGGTCCGCTCGTGACGGCAGAAGGCGAGGTCGTGGGCATCGTCACGGCGATACTCAACCCCACCGAGCAGCATGTATTCATAGGTATCGGCTTTGCCGTGCCAATAGAGAATGCGGCCGCCGCCTACGGCCTGTCGCCCTTCTGATTCGACGCTTTCGATTCCACACTTCCAATAGCCGCCACCAGGGACCCCGCGCATGAACGACGCTCCCGCAACCCGTACTGACGTGACGCCGCTGATGGAGCGGATTCTCTACGAAGTGAAGCGCGTGGTGGTTGGCCAGGATCATTTTCTGGAGCGCGTCATGGTGGCGATGCTCGCGCAGGGCCACCTGCTGGTCGAGGGCGTGCCGGGACTGGCCAAGACGCTGACCGTGAAAACGCTTGCGCGAACCATCCGCGGCACGTTCAAGCGCATCCAGTTCACTCCCGACCTGGTGCCCGCGGACCTGATCGGCACCCGCATCTACAACCAGAAGACCGGCGAATTCAACACGTCGCTCGGGCCGGTGTTCTGCCACTTGTTGCTTGCCGACGAAATCAATCGTGCGCCAGCCAAGGTGCAAAGCGCGCTTCTCGAAGTCATGCAGGAGAACCAAGTCACGATTGCCGGACAGACGCATCGCGTCCCCGAGCCGTTTCTGGTCATGGCCACGCAGAACCCGATCGAGACCGAGGGCACCTATCCGTTGCCGGAGGCCCAGGTCGACAGGTTCATGATGAAAATCCTGGTCGGCTACCCCAGCGAAGAGGAGGAGTTCGTCATCGTCCAGCGGGTCACGGGTGCCGCGCAAGAAGTCGCCGCCGTCGCGACCACCGACGAACTGGCTGCGCTGCAGCGGGAGTGCCGCATGGGCTATGTGGACCCTTCGCTGATGCGCTACGCGGTTCGGCTGACCGCGGCGACGCGCAATCCGGAACGTTTCGGCATTGCCGATATGGCGCGCTACATTACCTATGGCGCCAGCCCGCGGGCGAGCATTCACCT
This sequence comes from uncultured beta proteobacterium, assembly GCA_963819965.1. Lineage (GTDB taxonomy): Bacteria > Pseudomonadota > Gammaproteobacteria > Burkholderiales > Casimicrobiaceae > VBCG01. The sequence goes on along the minus strand of CAWFYA010000002.1, from coordinate 458,372 downwards.
GGTGGAGGCTGCGCGCGCGCTCGCGTTCCTGCGCGGTCGCGCCTACGTGATGCCAGAGGACGTGTCCGACCTGGCGTCGGATGTCCTGCGCCATCGCTTATCCCTGTCCTACGAGGCGCTGGCTGATGCGGTGACGGCCGATGCCCTTATCCTGCGCATCCTCCAGAAGGTTCCCCGTCCCGAGAAACCGCTGGAAAGCCATGTCCGCGTCGATCCGGTCGCCCGCAGCGACTCCTGAGGCGATACTTCGCCGCCTGGAATGGACGGTGATGCGCCGCCTCGACGGCGCATTGCAGGGCGACTACCGCACGCTGTTCCGCGGCCAGGGGCTGGACTTCGCCGACCTGCGCGAATACGTCTATCACGATGACGTGCGGCACATCGACTGGAACGTCACCGCGCGGCTGCAGACGCCCTATGTGCGCGAATATCACGAGGAGCGCGAAGTCGCGGCGTGGTTCCTGCTGGACCTGAGCGCGTCGGTGGATTTCGGCTCGCGGCAGTTGCGCAAGAGCGCGGTGTCGACCGAGTTCGTCACCGTCCTCGCGCGCGTCCTCACGCGCCATGGCAACCGGGTCGGCGCGCTGATCTACGGCAGCGACGTCGACACCATCATTCCGGCGCGGACCGGCCGGCGGCATGTGCTGCATCTGCTGCACAGGATGCTGACGCGCGCCGCGCCCGGCCAGGACGGGGAGACCCACCTGCGCGACCTGTTGCTGATGGCCGGCCGCGTCGCGCCGCGGCGCTCGCTTCTTTTCATCGTCTCCGACTTCATCAGTACACCGGGATGGGAACAGCCGCTCGCGCGTCTCGCCCAGCGTCACGACGTGATCGCGGTGCGCCTCTACGATCCCATGGAGATGGCCCTGCCCGACCTCGGCATGCTGGTCGTCCAGGATGCCGAGACCGGCGAGCAGGTACTGGTCGACACACACGACCGGGGTTTCCGTAAGCGCTTCGCCGCTGCAGCGGCAAAGCGTGAAGCCGCGCTGCGCGCGGCATTGCGCATCGCGGGCGTGGATGCACTCGAACTCGCGACCGACGACAACCTGGTCGACGCGATCATGCGTTTCGCCGACCTGCGCAAGCGGCGCGGCCAACTGGCCGCTGGCGGCGTGCTGCCCGCGCACCTCGGGGCGGCCTGATGACTTTTCTCTGGCCGCAACTGCTGTGGCTGTTGCTGCTGGTCCCGGCGCTGGTCGGCGGTTACCTGTGGCTGCTTCGGCGCAAGAAGAAAGCCGCTTTGCGCTACGCAAGCTTGAGTCTCATCCGGGGAGCCTTGGGTCCCGGGCAGCGGTTCCGGCGCCACGTCCCGCCGCTCCTCATGCTGTTCGCGCTGACGCTGCTGCTGGTGGCGATCGCGCGGCCGGCAGCGGTGGTCACGCTGCCGTCGCAGCACGAGACCGTGATCCTGGCGATGGACGTGTCCGGCAGCATGCGCGCAACGGACGTCAAACCCAGCCGCATGATTGCCGCACAGGAGGCGGCGAAGGCATTCATCGCCGAACAGCCGAAGACCACCCAGATCGGCATCGTATCGTTCGCCGCGACGGCGTCAGTCGTGCAATCACCCACGCACAGTCGCGAGGACCTGGTGGGCGCGATCGACCGGTTCAGCCTGCAGCGGGGCACTGCCGTGGGCAGCGGCATCCTCGTTTCACTCAAGATGATCTTTCCGGACGTCGAGTTCGACTTGCGCTCGTACAATCCGCACGGTGAAACCCGGCGTGCGGCGCCGCTCGATCCGTCGAAAGCCGCAGACAAGGCGCCGCCCAAGCCGGTTGCGCCGGGCTCCTACACTGGCGCCGCGATCATCCTGTTGACCGACGGCCAGACGACGACGGGTCCCGATCCCATCGAGTCGGCGCGCATGGCGGCCGAACGCGGCGTGCGCGTCTACACGGTTGGCATCGGCACGGCCGGCGGAGAGATCATCGGGGCGGAAGGCTGGTCGATGCGGGTGCGGCTGGACGAGGAGTCGCTGAAGACCATCGCCAACCTGACCCGCGCGGAATATTTCTACGCGGGAACGGCATCCGATCTGCAGAAGATCTACCAGAACCTCAATACGCGAATCTTCTTCGAGCAGAAGGAAACTGAGATCACGGCGTTGTTCGCGGCGCTGGCGGCGCTTTTGGCCTTGCTTTCCGCGTGGCTGTCGATGCTCTGGTTCAACCGGATCATGTAACCGATTGGCGACCGCGGCCCGAGCGGCGCGCTACTCCAGCATGTCCTCGCGCTGGTCGAGATTGGTGCGCAGCTCGTACAGGTCCTCGTCGAGTGCGTCGCGCGAGGACACCATGCCCAGCGGGCGGCCATCCTCCACGACCGGCAAGTGGCGGAAGCGACCCATGTGCATGACGCGCAGCGCATGCAGAAACGGCTTGTCGGGGTGGATGGTCTGGGGCTGCAGCGTCATTACCTGTTCCAGGCGGGTGGTCGCCGGGTCGCGCCCTTCGGCCAGCACCCGAAACAGCGCGTCGCGTTCGGTGAAGATGCCACAAAGCCGCGCGCCATCGACGACCAGCAGCGCGCCGACGTTGTGCTGCTTCATCGTACGCGCGGCCTCGATGACGGTCACGTTCCTGGCTACAGTAATCGGAGTTTGCGTCGCGACGATGGAGCGCAGGGAACGAATGGGCATGGCTGCCTCCGCATGGGCACGTGCAGTTGATATCCGATTGGAGTATTGGGCACCTGCGAACCGGCGAAAGTCAAGCGCGCGGCCGACACAGCACTGCCACGCAGTTGCCCTCCCGCAGCCGGCAACGTGTCCGTGTCGCGCACGGCCGCGCGCGGCGGCGAACGCGGCGCGGTGCACGCCGGCACCGGCGGCGGATTTGCGTCTGCTTCCAAGGGCCGCACGCTGCGTTCCCCGACGACGAATCGGGTGTGTCGGCAGCGTGCGTTGCCACCATGCGCGACACCAAATCCGGCTCGTTTCGCCAAGTAGTTGAATTTACGTGGATTCACAGCTACGATGAGGACAATCCCACAGGAGGTGCCCATGCGGCCATCACTCTCGGCAATGATCCTCGCTAGCGCAACGAGCCTTTGCGCGGCCATCCCCGCCCAAGCGGTGATCTGTTACATGGTGTACGACCACAGCGAAAACGTGATCTATCAGAACACCTACGCGCCGGTGGACATGAGCAGCGCGGGGCAACCGGAGCGCGACGCCATGCGGGCGCGCGGCGAGCACATGACGTTTGGCGACGTCAACGAGTGTCCGACCATGGTGTTCCTCGCCGGTACGGAAGGCAGCATCGCGCCGCGCTTCGACGAGGTCGTGGCCGGCATGCCGGCGAGCGTGTCTACCCTGCCTCTGAGCACCCGGGCGACCGCGCGGGCACCTGCCGCCAAGACGGGCCACTAGCAGCGGGCGTTCGCCGTACGCTAACCGAGTTGCGCCCGCAAGCCTCGCAGTTCGGCTTGCAGCGCCTCGATGCGCTGCGCATATTGCAGAACGACCGACAGACTGTACGCGTCGAGCTCGAAATCCCGACGCAATCGGCTAGCCGTACGCGCAATGCCAACCCAATACGCAGTGAAGGTCCATTGCGCCGCACCTGGATCGATGGGCGCCAGCGCGCCATAATCCACAAGCGCGCGCAACTCATCCGGCGGCAGGTCCGACAGATCGACCAATTGCTCGAACGTCAGCACGCCGCGCTCGTCCAGCGATACCGCTTCCGCGATTTCAACCTGCATGGGTCGTCTCCCGCTCGAAATGCGCCCGCGGATCGAAGGCCGACGCTTCCGCGAGCTGCCTGTAGAGCGCCCGTTGCGCATCGTCGAGCACCACGGGAACCACGATTTTCACGATCGCGTAGAGGTTCCCGGCCGCACCGTCCGGTCGCGCCAATCCGCGGCCGGTCAGGCGCAACTGTTGGCCGGCCTTGGTTCCCGCCGGCACTTTCAGATTGACCTTTCCCGAAGGTGTCGGCAATTGCACGCTGGTGCCGAGCACGGCCTCCCACGGCGCTAGCGGCAGGTCGACATAGAGGTCGCGACCATCCACGCGAAATAGCGGATGCGCGGTCACCGTGATGTCGAGGTAGAGATCGCCTGCGCGTCCGCCGCGCATGCCCTTGCCGCCCTTCCCCGGCACCCGCAACTTCTGCCCGTCGCTGACGCCGCGTGGTATGCGTACCGTCACCAACCGCGGCACGCGATGGGCCATGCCGTTCTCGTCGTACTCCGGCATGCTCAAGTCCATCTGAATCTCGGTCCCCTGGAAGGCCTGGTCGAACGTGATCTGCACTGCTGCTTCGTAGTTTTGTCCCGGAACAGGTGCATTCGGATCCGCGCGCCGGCCGAAGCCGCCTCGCCCGCCCAAGCCGGCAAACAGGTCGGCCAAGTCGACATCGTCGAACGTCGACTGGCCGCGCGCAAAGTGCTGCTCCCAATCCGGCGGCGGCCGGAAATCCTGGCCCTGCGAGTGGCTGCCCAGCTGGTCGTAGGCAGCCCGCTTCTCTGGGTCCTTCAGCGTCTCGTAGGCTTCGGCCATCGCCTTGAATTTCTCTTCGGCACCCTTCTCCTTGGAGACGTCAGGATGGTACTTGCGCGCGAGCTTGCGGTACGCCTTCTTGATGTCCTCCGGGGTCGCATCGCGGCCAACGCCGAGGCTTGCGTAGTAGTCCTTGTATTTCATCGGCTTCTTTCTTCTCCTAGTACACCACCACCGAGCGGATCGATTTTCCGGCGAGCATGAGGTCGAAGCCCTCGTTGATGCGTTCGAGCGGCATCTGGTGCGTGATCAGGTCATCGATGTTGATCCTGCCTTCCATGTACCAGTCGACGATGCCGGGGACTTGCGTGCGACCGCGCGCGCCGCCGAACGCCGTGCCTTTCCAGGTGCGCCCGGTGACGAGTTGGAACGGGCGCGTCTTGATCTCCTGCCCAGCACCTGCCACGCCGATGATGACCGAGGTTCCCCAGCCGCGGTGGCAGCATTCCAGCGCCTGGCGCATCACGTCGACGTTGCCGATGCACTCGAAGCTGTAGTCCGCGCCGCCACCGGTGAGTTCCACCAGCTGCGGCACGAGGTCACCGCGCACGTCCTTCGGGTTGACGAAATGCGTCATTCCGAACTTGCGCGCGAGCGCTTCCCGGGCGGGATTGGTATCCACGCCGACGATCATGTTCGCGCCCACCATGCGCGCACCCTGCACGACGTTGAGCCCGATACCGCCCAGGCCGAACACCACGACATTGGCGCCGGGTTCGACCTTGGCCGTGTTGATGACGGCGCCCAGGCCCGTGGTGACCCCACAGCCGATATAGCAGACCTTGTCGAACGGTGCATCCTCGCGGATCTTCGCCACCGCGATTTCTGGGAGCACCGTGAAATTGGCGAACGTCGAGCACCCCATGTAATGGTGCAATGGCTTGCCATTGAGCGAAAAGCGGCTGGTGCCATCGGGCATCAGGCCCCTGCCCTGCGTCGCGCGGATGGCCGTGCACAGGTTGGTCTTGCGCGACAGGCACGATTTGCATTGCCGGCATTCCGGCATGTAGAGCGGGATGACGTGATCGCCTTTTTTCAGCGTGGCGACGCCGGGACCCACGTCGACGACCACGCCCGCGCCTTCGTGCCCGAGAATCGCCGGGAATAGCCCCTCCGGATCGGCGCCCGATCGCGTGAATTCATCCGTGTGACAAATGCCGCTCGCCTTGATCTCGATCAGTACTTCGCCGCCCTTCGGTCCGTCCAGTTGGACCGTCTCGATTGTCAACGGCATGCCTGCCGCATGCGCCACTGCTGCCCGAACATCCATCGCGCGGGTTCCCCGTGTTTGGTTTGCAAATGCGCATTCTGCCTAACTTTGCGCCACGGGACGACCGTGCTGCGTTCCGGTCGAATCGGCGATACTACGCAATCACGAAGAAATTAGGGAGCATGCCATGACGTTGCTGGTCGTCGGCCTGGTCGTATTCCTCGGCATTCACCTGGTTCCTGCCCTTCCGGCGCTGCGCAAATCGCTCCTCGCCGGCATGGGCGAACGAGGCTACAAGGGCATGTTTTCGGCGGCGTCTCTGGCCGGGCTGGTGCTCATCGTCTTCGGCTACGCCCGCGCGCCGGCAAGCGACCAGCTTTTTTCGCCGGTCCCCGAGGCCGTCGCCGCGGCCCCCTATGCGATCGTCGTGGCATTCATCCTCTTCGCGGAAGCCAACATGCGCGGTCACATCCGCCACGCGCTGAAGCACCCGATGCTCTTGGGATTGCTGATCTGGGCGGGTGTGCACCTGCTGGCGAACGGCAGCCTGCGCGCAACGATCCTGTTCGGCGCGTTCCTGGTCTATGCCATCGTCGATCTCATCTCGGCCTTGAGCCGGAATGCCGTGCGGGAGATCGTCCCGCAGGGCAAGTTCGATGTCATGGCTGTTGTTGGCGGCGTCGTGGTCGCCATCGTCGTTATGGCACTGCACCGACCGCTTTTCGGTGTGGCCGTGGTGCCTTTCGGGGTCTGACGGCGGCGGATCGGCCGCGCGTGCTCAGTGTTCGCTCGTGTACCGGGCATCCAGCCACGAGCAGAGAGCTTCCTTCAGCGCAACGCCGGCGCCAGCGAATCCGGGATCGGCTGGATCGAGCGTCGCGGCATGCATGACGATGACGTCCAGTGCACGCTTCCTTTCGGCCGCGCTCAGCGCCGGGTCGCCCACCGAATCGCGAAAATCGCGGACCTCTGCCAGGAAACCGGCAGGTGTCAGACCGGACAAGTCGCATTCGTGATGAATCCGCATGGGACCTCCTTTCGTTGCCTTGCCGGAACGGCGTATCCAGGTTCGGCTGACCTCCCTTACGCATAGGTCGTGCCACGGAGACAGCCGGTCGTCCGGCGGCGACGGACGTAAGGCGGGCAAACGGGCATAATGCACGCGGGGGGATGCATGACATGGGAAGCGCCATGCCGCATTCTGCCGTCACTGCGTTGGTGATTCTTCGTGCCCTGTGCCACCGCGCGCGCGCGACGCTTGCGCCATTGGGCTGCCCGCTTTTCCTGGCGCTGTTTTGCGGCCATGCCGCAGGTGCGTCGCCGACTTTGGCCGGCTGCCCGATGTTCCCCGAGGACAACGTCTGGAACATCGCCGTCGACGCCCTTCCTGTCGACGGCAATTCGGCGGCCTATGTCGCCACCATCGGCGCGGCCAAAACCGCCCACCCCGACTTTGGCACGGTGTACGACGGTGCACCCAACGGCGTTCCCTATGACGTCGTCCACAACCAGCCCAAAGTCGATGTCATCTTCGACTACGCGGACGAAAGCGACCCCGGTCCTTACCCCATACCTTCCAACGCGACCATCGAAGGCGGGCCGTCATCGTCCGGAGACCGTCATGTCCTGATTGTCGATGGCGATGCCTGTAAGCTCTATGAGATGTTCGCGGCCTACCCTAACGGGGACGGCACCTGGAACGCGGGCTCGGGCGCGGTGTACGACCTGCGCAGCAATGCGCTACGCCCTTCCACGTGGACATCCGCCGACGCCGCGGGCCTCCCCATCCTGCCCGGGCTGGTGCGCTACGACGAAGTGGCCGCGGGCGAAATTGCTCACGCGCTGCGCTTTACCGCACCGCAGACACGCAGTTCCTTCCTGTGGCCGGCGCGACACGAGGCCTCCAGTCACGCGGGAACCGAGTATCCGCCGCTGGGCCAGCGCTTCCGGCTCAAGGCGTCCGTCAACATCGCCGGCTTCGGCCCGAATGTGCAGGTCATTCTGCGCGCGCTCAAGAAGTACGGCATGCTGCTCGCGGACAACGGCAGCAGCTGGTACTTGAGCGGCGCGCCGGATCCGCGCTGGAGCGACGACGAACTGCACCAGATCCAGCAGTTGCATGGCAGCGATTTCGAAGCCGTGGACGAGCGCTCGCTGATGGTGGACGCGAATTCTGCGCGCACGGCCGCGGTGACGCCGCCACCCACGCCGGAAACGGTAACGGCGGTCGAGTTCTATCGCGCGGCGGCAGACCACTATTTCGTCACCGCCGATCCCGTGGAAATCGGCCTGCTCGACTCGGGCGCGTATGCGGGCTGGACACGCACGCCGCAGACTTTTGCCGTCTATGCACCTTCCGCCAGCGGCTCGACTGGCCTGTCACCTGTATGCCGCTTCTATGGTCGCCCCGAAGCGGGCCTCGATTCCCATTTCTATTCCGCGTTTCCCTTTGAATGCCAATTGCTGGCGACCCGCTTCGCGGACGCGTGGATCGAGGAATCGGGCAATGTATTTGCCGTGGCACTGCCCGATTCGGGTGACGGCACGTGTCCCGCGGGAATGCGCCCTCTCTATCGCCTCTTCAACAATCGCACGGACATCAATCACCGCTACACCACAAGCCAAGCCGTTCAGGGGCAAATGGTCGCCGCGGGATGGGTTGCCGAAGGCTATGGCCCGCACAGCGTGGGAATGTGCGTGCCTGGCAGTTGACCAGCGGCGGGCTACGTTCGGGCGAAAGTCACGTCACGACGTTGACCGGCGCGCCGGCGGCGAAAGCCTCGATGTTGTCCACCAGCTGATCCGCGAGCGCCTGCATCGCCTGCACACTGGCCCACGCCACGTGCGGAGTCAGGATGAAATTGGATAGCCGCAGCCGCAGCAAGGGATTGTCGTCGCCGGGAGGTTCCTGGCTGAGGACGTCGAATCCGGCGCCGCCGATGCGGCCCTGTAACAGCGCGTCGGCCAGCGCCTGTTCGTCCACCAAGCCGCCACGTGCGGTGTTGATGAGCAGTGCGCCGGGCCTCATGCGTGCCAGCTGGTCGCGCCCGATCATGTGCCTCGTGGCGTCCGACAAGGGCAGGTGCAGCGAGACGATGTCGCTCTGCCTCAGGATGTCGTCCACCGTGGTCATCTGCACCGACGGCGCGCTGTCAGCGACCGGATCAAAGGCGAGCACGCGCATGCCGAATGCAGCGCCGAGTTTGGCCACGGATTTGCCCAGCGCACCGAAGCCGATGAGGCCCAGCGTGCTTCCCGCCAGGTCGCCGATCGGGTGCGTCAGCAGGCAAAACGTGTCCGCGCGCTGCCACAACCCCTGCTCGACATCGTCCCGGTAAGCCGCGAGGTTCCTGCGCAACGCCAGCGCAAGCGCAAACACATGCTCCGGCAGGGAGGACGTCGCATAGTTCCTGATGTTGGAAACCACGATGCCCTGCGCGCGGCAGGTGGCGAGGTCGACGATGTCGGTTCCCGTGGCCGCTACCGCGACCATGCGCAGCTGCGGCAGCTGAGCCAACGCGCGTGTGCGCAGCGGCACCTTGTTGGTGACCGCGATCGTGGCGCCGGCCAGGCGCTCCACCACGTCGTCGGCGGCCGTACGTTCGTAATCCTGCCACCGGTGCGCGAACGCCGGCGTGCGCATCCGCGCGCCCAGGCTGGAACGATCGAGAAACACGACGGTGTGCATGCCGCTCCTTGCGCCGGTCCGGACGAGCGGCAAGTATGCCCGAATGCCCTGCATGACCGGAACGGGGTACTCTATCCCGATGCGGCACACACTTCTCATCGCTCTCGCCGTTGCCATGTTGCCGGCGTGCTCTCCGGCGCCCGTCGACAAGACGAGGGCTCCGCTAACGCCGCCGAGCGAGACCGGCGGCGCCGCCGTGGTGCGGCGCCCGGTCCCGGAAACCGGCGCCCTCGCACCCACTGCACCACCGCCGACCGCGGCAGCCGTTGCGGGGATAGCCCTGCCGCCCGATGCGATTTATGTTTGCGTGTCCGACAAGGACGGCGTGCGCCGGACCACGTCCATCGAATTTGCGCCGAAGGTCGGCGCGCTTTGCGCCAAGAATCCCGAGATGGGGCCGTGCCAGTACGAGCGCAATGTCTGCCGCAGCGGCGGCGGACGCGTCTACGCCGCCAACGGCGCCGAGATCACGATGCAGACGGAAGCGGAATACGACAAGAAGGTGACGCGGGTGCGGCTGAAGTCGAACTAGTCCGGGTCGGCCACCGGAATCGCGCGCACCGACAGCACGCCGCCGATGGCCGCGATGGCGGCGATCGCGTCCGGCTGGACCGGGCTGTCGACATCGACCAGCGTATAGGCCATTTCGCCGCGTGACTTGTTCACCATGTTGTGGATGTTGAGTCCCGCCTTCGCCATCGCGGTGGAGATCTGGCCCAGCATGTTGGGTACGTTGGCGTTGGCGATGCCCAGCCGGTAGGGCGACTCGCGCGCCATCTCGACGTTGGGAAAATTGACCGCATTGACGATGGCGCCCTGCTCCAAATATTCGCGCACCTGGTCGACCACCATCACCGCGCAATTTTCCTCGGCTTCCTCGGTCGACGCGCCGAGGTGCGGCAACGCGACGACACCCGGTTCATGCATCAGGCCCGCGCCCGGAAAGTCGCACAGGTAGTACTTGAGCCGGCGCGCGCGCAGCGCCGCCACCACCGCGCCTTCATCCACCAGTGCGTCCCGCGCAAAGTTGAGCAATACCGCGCCGGATTTCATCGTCGCGAGCCGCTTTTCGTCGATGAGATTGCGGGTGACTGGCAGGAGCGGCACGTGCAGCGTGACGAAGTCGGCCTGCTTCAGCACCTCCTCGATGCTGTGCGCGCGGCGCACGCTCGCGGGTAGGCGCCACGCCGCATCCACGGTGATCTCCGGATCAAAGCCGGTCACCTTCATTCCCAGTTTGATCGCCGTATCGGCCACCAGGCTGCCGATCGCGCCCAGGCCGACGATTCCCAGCGTGCGATGCGGCAGTTCCACGCCGGCGAACTGTTTCTTGCCGTCCTCCACCTGTTTTTCCAGATCCTTCGCTCGCGTGTCGAGGCCGGCCACGTAGTTCAATGCGGGAATGACATTGCGCGCCGCGAGCAGCAGCGCGGCGAGTACAAGTTCCCGAACCGCGTTGGCATTGGCACCTGGCGCGTTGAACACCGGCACGCCGCGCTGCGACATCACGCTCACCGGAATGTTGTTGGTCCCCGCGCCGGCTCGGCCGATCGCGCGCACGCTCACCGGGATGTCCATGGCGTGCATGTCGTGCGAGCGCACGAGGATGGCATCCGGATTGTCAACCGCCTTGCCGACCGTGTAGCGGGCGGCGGGAAAGCGGTGCAGGCCGTGGCTGGATATCTGGTTCAGCGTGAGGATGCGATACGTCTCAGCCATGGGACTGCTCGAAGTCGCGCATGTACGCCACCAGCGCCTGCACGCCGGTCAGCGGCATCGCGTTGTAGATGGACGCGCGCATGCCTCCCACAGCGCGATGGCCCTTGAGTTGCACCATGCCGCGCTGCGAGGCGCCTTTGAGGAAAGCCTCATCCTGCGTTTCGTCGGCGAGCCGGAACGTGACGTTCATGCGCGAGCGGTCTTCGCGGCGCACCGTGTTGCGATAGAACGATGTCCGGTCGAGGTAGTCGTAAAGGAGCGCAGCCTTGGCGATGTTCTTCTGTTCCATGGCTGCGAGTCCCCCCTGCGCCTGGAGCCATTCGAACACCAGCCCCGCGATGTAGATGGCATAAGTAGCCGGCGTGTTGAGCATCGAGTCCGCCGCGGCCTGCTCCTTCCAGTGGAACGCCGACGGCGTGATCGGCAGCGCGCGGTCGAGCAGGTCGTCGCGCACGATCACCAGCGTGAGGCCCGCAGGCCCCATGTTCTTCTGTGCGCCGCCGTAGATCACGCCGAATTTCGCCACGTCGACCGGCCGCGACAGTATGTGCGACGACATGTCCGCGACCAGCGGCACGTCGCCGGTGTCGGGCGTCCACGGATACTCGACGCCGGCGATGGTCTCGTTGGTGCATACGTGCACGTAGGCCGGGTCCGTGCTCAGCTTCCACGTGCTTTGCGCCGGGACGTAAGTGAAGCCCTCGTCTTCCGACGACGCGGCGATATGCACGGTGCAATACTTCCTGGCCTCCTTGATGGACTTTTTCGACCACTCGCCGGTGTTCACGTAGTCCGCCGTTGCATGCCCTTGCAGGAGGTTCATCGGCACGATGGCGTTCTCGGCGATCGCGCCGCCCTGCAGGAACAGCACCTTGTAGTTGTCGGGGATCGCAAGCAGCGTGCGCAGGTCCGCCTCGGCCTTGTCGGCGATGCTGATGAACTCCTTGCCGCGATGGCTCATTTCCATGACCGACATGCCGCTGCCATGCCAGTCGAGCATTTCGGCCGCGGCCCGCTGCAATACGGATTCAGGCAGCACTGCCGGACCCGCGCTGAAATTGAAGACACGCATCGTGAACTTTCGCCGACCTAACGGGAGTGGAAACAAGGGAAAGGAACGCGGATTTTAGCGGATTTGCGGAGAGTGCCCGCCTCGGCCGCGCCAGTCGCGTCGCGCACATGCCGGAAAGAGGATAATTGCGGCAGCTTCCGCGATATCGCCATCACATCGTCCATGATCGTCATCGAGCCCGCCGAAATCGAATGGACCGCCATCCGCGCACAGGGCGCCGGCGGGCAAAACGTCAACAAGGTGTCGTCGGCAGTGCATTTGCGTTTCGACATTCCGGCGTCGTCATTGCCGGACGAAATCAAGCGGCGTCTCATGTCGCGACGCGATGCCCGTATAACTGCCGAAGGCGTGGTCATCCTCAAGGCGCAGCGCTATCGCAGCCAGGATCGAAATCGCGACGACGCCGTCACGCGGCTGCAGGCGTTGGTCGACGCGGCTGCCATGGTGGCGCCGACCCGCAAAGCCACCAAACCAACCCGCGGCTCGCAGCGCCGGCGCGTGGACAGCAAGGTCAAGCGCGGCCAGCTAAAGGCCGCGCGCGGTCGCGTAATCGAATGATCGCAAGCAGCGATGAATGATCGCCGCGATACGACCAGGCCTCCGCCATCGGCGACGCCGCAGAATAGCAACGAGATCACGCGCATCACGCTGGAGCACTACAGCGCGCGAGCCGAGGCTTTCTGGCAAGGCACCCGCGGCCACGACGTGCGCCAGAACATCGACGCATTGCTGCTGGCCATCGACGCGCCACCGCCCTTCGCGATCCTGGATTTCGGGTGCGGTCCCGGCCGCGATCTCAAGGCATTTGCCGAACTCGGGCATGCACCGGTCGGCCTGGAAGGCGCGGCACCCTTTGCCGCCATGGCGCGCGCGCATAGCGGCTGCCCCGTCTGGCACCAGGATTTTCTTTGCCTCGATCTCCCGGCGGAACGCTTCGATGGCATCTTCGCCAACGCATCGCTGTTCCACGTTCCGACGCGGGAGTTGCCGCGGGTCTTGCTGGAGTTACGGGCGACGCTGAAACCGCGTGGTGTGCTGTTCAGTTCGAATCCTCGCGGCAACGACGACGAGGGCTGGCATCAGGGACGCTACGGGACTTACCACAGCGTCGATGGCTGGCGCCGCCACCTGACGAGGGCCGGATACGCGGAAATCACCCACTACTATCGACCAGCGGGACTTCCCCGCGAGCAGCAGACCTGGCTGGCGAGCGTATGGAGAAAATGAGGCCCGCGTGATCGGGCATCCGCTACACGGCGTCGCTCATGCTGCCGCAGGGCCGGCCTTCGTCCGCGCATTACTCGTGCAGGCATTCCTTCGGCAGGAACTCCAAGGGAATGTCGATCGGAATGCAAGTCCACCGCACGCGTTGCAGCAGGTCGACAGAAGGAGCAAGCAGGATGGAGCGCCCGGCAAGGGACGGAATCGACGCCCCGAGACCCAGGCGCAGTCGGCCGTTGGCGGGACGAAAGCTCACTTCGGCAAGCAATGCGGCCGCAGCCTGCACGCGCAGCGCCTCCCCATCGAGCCGTCCCGGGACGGCGCGAAATTGGTTCCATCCGTCCTCGATTTGTTGCTGCAGCGGGCGCACGCTCGCCAGCACTGCGGCCACCTGCGTGCGCACTTCGTGCTCAATCCACGCCCCGCGCACGCTGGGTGCCGCCAGATTTGCGGTCACAAGGAGCGTGCCGCCGCCCAACAGGAGTGCTGAGGCGAGCGACGTCGGACGGTGCTTCGCAAGCAGGCTCGCCACCTGCGACGGACTTCCCGTGCTGGCCTCGGCGCTGCGCACGATGCGCCGGACACGGCGATAGAGCAGCGAATTGGCCAGCAGCGCCGGAATGACACCCGGCAGCAGCCAGATTGCGACCGCCGCCGCCAGCATCCATGGCACGGATGCGTTGTCGATGCGTTGCGCGAGCATCACGAACGCGAATGCGCCCGCCAGTGGCAGCAGCGCGAAGGCGATTCCTGCGACCCACAGCTTGCGATAGAACGCCCAAACACTCGGCAGAAGGAACGATGGCCAATGCCATCCCGGTTTGCCGCGGCCCGCCTGTTCGTAGCGCAGGAAACGCGGCGCGTAATAGTCCGCGGCCGGACCGACAGCTACGCGATAGAGCACGGCCAAGGCTGGCCGGACACAGGTTTGCCGCGCTTCTTCGGGCGACACGCCGGGCAAGTGGATGGTGTCGAGGAATATCGATGCGGGCCTGTCGTCGTCCGCGGCCACTTTGACGCGGGTGCCGCAGCGTCCGCAGAGGGGTTCACCCGTCCTCGGCAACGCGCCGCATTGGCGGCAGGGTCGTCTTGCTTCGCTCAATATGTACACTCCAAAACGTCATTCTACCAAGGGCCGGGCCTTTGCGGCGTCGCCCCGATGCGTTCGAAGTCGGCGCGCTGCGTTCTGGGACGGGGCGCTCGAAGTGGTGGGAGGCTGGGAAGTGCGGATAATCATCGCCGCGCTTGCCATCGCGCTGGCGTTCATCCGCTAGGCGGTGGTGCGACCGAGCGCCTGCGCCTGTCGATCAACATGGCGCGCCTGACCAAGAAAGGCGCGCCTTTGCGATGAGCCTCGCGGCGGCGCGTCCGCTCAGCTTCCTTTGTACAGCGCGGGAAACTGTGTTTTCAGATTGGCGATCTTGGGCAGGTCGTTGTACACGATGTAGGGCTGTGTCGGATGCAGCGCAAGGTAATTCTGGTGATAGTCCTCAGCCGGATAGAACGCGGGCAGCGCCGCGATTTCGGTGACGATCGGCTTCGGGAAAGCCTTGGCCTTGTCGAGTTGCGCGACATAGGCAAGCGCCACGCGCTTTTGCTCGTCGTTGGTCGTGTAGATGGCCGAGCGATATTGCGTTCCGTAGTCCGGCCCCTGGTGATTCAACTGCGTCGGGTCGTGCGCGACCGAAAAGAACACCGTGAGCAATTGCCCGTACGAGACCACTTTGGGGTCATAGGTGACTTTGACCGATTCAGCATGGCCCGTCGCGCCGCTGCCAACCATGGAGTAATCCGGATTCTTGGTGGTGCCGCCGGCGTAGCCGGAAACCGCGGAGGACACGCCCTTCACGTGCCGGTAGACTGCTTCGACCCCCCAGAAGCAGCCGCCGGCGAACACCGCGGTCTGCATCCCGCTGGCGGCAGTCGCCGGGACGTCGACCGCCGGGGCCGGCAGCGTGACCGCGTTCTCGGCAGCGCCGCATGCCTGGACGGCCAGAAGGATGAAACCTGCGATGAACGATGCGCGTGCGATCGATCGGGGCATGGTGCAATGTCCTTTGGAAATGGGAATGATTGTTCCGTACATAGGCTTAGTCGCCGGTACCGGCCAAAAATTTCACGCCACGCCTGGTTTTTTTGAACCTGCCGTGGGCGCGCCTAGGGATTCTTCGGCGGCCCGAGCGACCGGTCATGCGCCGAATTCGGCTCCACGCCGGCCAGCGCCATTACCGGCGCCGCCATCCGCCGATCCGCCGTTGCTTTCTGCTCCGGCGTGAGTAGCGCGTACAGCGCGTTTCCGGCGTCGACGATGTCCTCGATCGCCGTCAGGCGATCGCGCGCAATGTCGGCGAGCCGGTCCAGTCGCTTGGGTGCCGTCAGGTCGCCTCCCATCGCCAGGCGCGGGGCGCGCTGCATGTCCTCCGCGAGCTTGATTACACGCGTGCGGTAGGCGACCCACGCAATGTTTTGTTCCGGGCGCAGTCGAAGGTCCTCCTCGAGCAGGTCCAGTCGATATTGCACCGTACCGAGCACCGACGTGGACGCCGCAGGTTCCGGCGCTTGCGCCTTGGCAGGAATCCCTTGGTGCGACGATCCGGTGGATTGGCGCTGGCCTCCCGGCATCTGGCCGTATGCCATTTCCGCCATCATGACGCCAAACACAGTCAACACCACGGCTGCAGTAGATCGAATTGCAGTCAATTCGGCTCCTTTGTCGGCATGGCCTTCGCTCCCGGCTACGCATCCCGTATTGAACCACGAGTCGGGAATCTCCTCCGGCGCGATCATTGCGTGGGAATCATGACCAGGCGGTCGGTGCCGGATTCAGCGCCCCACGCCTCGCCCCTGCGGCCCAGCATCTGGCGGACGTCGGCATTGACCCGGTCGGATTCGTGGTGCGCGAATTTGCCCGTCGCCGGATCGAATCGCACGATCGCGTTGACGCTCCAGTCGGTGAGCCATACGTGGTCGTTCGGATCGACCCATACCGAATATGCGTGCGCAGTGCCCGGCAGTTTCCACTCCCGCCACGTGTTCGTGCGCGGGTCGTAGACGCCGACCTGGCCGGTGTTCCAGTAGCTGACCCAGATCCGTCCCTGCGAGTCGGACCAGACGCGACGCGCGCCCTGCTTCGGCGTCGGCGGCTCGATCACCGTCGCCGCGCCGGTACTCGTGTCGATGCGCGCGATGTGGTTGCCCGCCAGCGACGCGTAGTAGACGTCTCCGTGTGGCGTCGTCGTGATGCCGTAGGGACCGCTGCCGCGCGGCGCCGGCCACACTTTCACTTCAGCGGTGGCCGGATCGAGCCGGCCATAGATGCCGCTCTGGCCGGTGAACCAGATGCGGCCCCGGGCATCGAACGTGAGCGTGTTGAGGTTGGCGTATCCGGCATCGGCAGGCAACGGAAATGCACGCACCTGGCGCGTCGCCGGATCGACCCGGACGATGGCGTTCCGGCCGCCGTCGGTGATCCAGGGCGCGCCGTCGGGGCCGACGATCACGCCATGGGGCGCGGAGCCATTGCCCAGCGCAACCTCATCGAACTTTCCTGTCCTGGGGTCGAGGATACCGAGCTTGCCCGTAGCCTGCGCGGTGTAATACACCGGACCTCCCGGCGCCGGTGTGGCCGCGACGTCGTGCGGATGCGAGCCCGGTGCCACGTCGAAATAGACGGGATTCGCGGCTTTCGCCGCATGCGAGGCCAGCGCGACTGCTGCGCAGATGGCAACCGTCAACTTGAGCACAGCACCATTGCGCAATGCGTTCATGGCCACCTCCATTCCGTTCCGGACACTGAGCCCGACAAGTCGAGGATGTCAAGGGAATCGACGCGGGCCACGACCCGGTGGAGCGGACGCAGCGCCTGTCGTAGCTCAAGCGATACTTTTCCCGAAAATGACGCACAGCCTTGGGAACGATTGCCATCACGCACGACGGACCGATCGATCGCTTTGCGAGCGACAGTAGTGCGCAGCGAGGCCAATCAGGTGGCCGCATGCCTTCCACCGGGCACGCGCACCACGTGCACGCTGCAATGCGCGTTGGCAGCGACGGTGGAGGCCACCGAGCGCAGCCACGCGAGTTTCCTCTGCTTGGGCCAAGGCGCACCCAGCACGATGAGATTCACGTTGTTCGCGCTCGCGATCCCCAGAAGCGCGTCACCGGCGCGCGCCGACTCCACCACGTGCAACGACACCCTGGACGGCGGAAGCTTCAGCGGCTCGATCCAGTGCCGCAAGCGCAGCACGTGCTCCAGGTGTCTTCCCGACTCCGTCTCGCCCAACGACTTGCCCTCGCCGACCGCAGCGGCACCGATCACCGACACGCACATCAAGCGGAAATCGCTGTTGAGGCTGACGATCTGCCGCGTGGCCCCAAGCAATGCCGGGTGGCGTTCGTCGTCGAGGTGCTGCGTATCGACCGCGACCATGATGATGGCGGCGTCATTGCGCTCCCGGCGCGACGCCGGCACCGCATCACGGCGACTGCGCCACCATCGCCTGGCGTGCTCAACGATGCCTGGCGCCGCCGTTCCTTCGGCGCGCTCGGTCAGAGGCAACTGATCAGGGTGACGCAAATCGAAGGCCACGTGCGCCGCGGATTGATAGCGCGCCTCGGCAAGGGGATCCAGGCAATGCAGGATGACCTCCTGCAGCCACGGCGGTATATTCGCATTCTCGCCGCGCGGGGGTACCGGCACGCGCCACAGCCGGTCGCGCATGCCGGCGTAGGTGCTCGGCTCGCCGAACGGCAGGCGCCCGGTCGCAAGTTCGTAGAGCAGCACGCCGAGCGCAAAGATGTCGCTGCGCGGATCGCTGCGATCTTCGCGTAATTGTTCGGGTGAAACGTAGGGCGCCGAACCCGCGGCAAAGTGCCGCTCTTCGGCGAGCAGGTCCGGGTACCGGGCATGGTGGGCAAAACCGAAGTCGAGCAGTACGGCGGATCCGTCGCGGCGAAGAATGAAATTTTCCGGCTTGAGGTCCAGATGGATCACGTCCTGCAGATGGATGCTGTGGACGGCATCGGCGAGCGCCGCGCCGATGGCCACGACCTCAGGTACCGGCAGCGGCGAGCGCTTGACGATGTCGGCCAGCGACTCACCCTCGACCCATTCCATCGCAAGATACGGCGTGGCCGAGAGGTCGCCTGCAGCTGCGAAACGCGGCACATGCGCACCGCGAAGCAGCGGCAGGATCATTTCCTCGATTTCGAAACTGACGATCGAAAGCGACGGTTGCGCGCGGCCGATCGCCGGGACCTTGAGCACCACCGGAAAGCCGGGGTCGCGCTCAGGCGGCGGCGTAGCACGATAGATGAAGCCGTAGACGCCGGCGTTGATGCGTTCCCCGATCACGAAACCGTCGACAACGGTGCCAGGCGCAAGTCCTTGGAGCATGTTCGCCGTCCTTGTCCCGGCCGCGCGGAGATTCAAATGCCCTGCTCTACGCGGTAGGCGAGCGATTCGGGCAGCCCGCACCTGCGGATCTTGTCGGCCGCGGCGGCCGCGTCGTAGGCCACGCGAAAGAAAGTGATCTCCTGGCGCGCGCGGTCGAACAGCGCATACGCGGCGGCCGGATTGCGATCGCGAGGCTGGCCTACGGTGCCGACGATCGCCAGCCAGCGGCGATGACCGCGCACGGGAATGGGTGTGCCCGGCATCGGTCGGAATTCGCGCATGCGTCCTTCCGCCACTTCGAAATACAGCAACTGGTCATGTAGGTGGCCGCAAAACGTGTACGCGGCGTCGCTGGCATCGATGCTGCGCTGCGCCTCGGTGGCGCTGTCGATGTAGTTCCAGTGGGCTGGCGCCGCGGCCGAGGCATGGACGAAACAGATGTCGCCTTCCCGCGCCATGAGCGGCAGCGCGGCGAGAAACGTCTTTTGCTCCTCGGTCAGGGACTTGGCGGCCCATTCGATCGCCGCGCGGGCGTCGTGGTTGAAGTAACTCGACATCGTGGCCACGGCCTCGTCGTGATTGCCCTTGACCGCGATCGCGCCGGAAGCCACCTGCTCCTCGACGATTCCGACCACCGCGCTTGCGTCGGCGCCATAGCCCACGAAATCGCCCAGGAAGGCATAGCGCGTTGCTCCCATGTCGCGCGCGTGCGCCATGCAGGCATTCAGCGCCTCGAGATTGGCATGGATGTCGGACAACAGCGCGATGCGCAATTCGCCTCCTGGCGCAGCCATGTGTACCCGGTCGTAGCCGCCATGCTAATGGTCGACATCGCCCGACCCTTGACGCGGGTCAAGCGCGCGCGATTCCATTCGCTCGACGGCGGGTCCTGCGCGCGGCGCCAATCGGCGCACGCCGGGCCGGTCGGGGTATCGCTTGCGGGAGTGTCGGCGATGTGTCCGCATTCTAGAATGCGTGGCGCCACGCCTTCATTCCTACATACCGGAGATGCACGATGACCCGCATTGCCCTTGCCTATGCCGCCACCGCAATCGTCTTCTGCGGCCTGGATTTCCTGTGGTTGGGCTATGTGGCCAAAGGTTACTACCAGGCCCAGGTCGGCGCGCTGCTCCTCGACAAGCCCAACTTGCCGGTCGCGGCGCTGTTCTACGCGCTCTACGTTACCGGCATACTGGTCTTCGCGGTGTTGCCTGCGCTGGACGCAGGAAGCTGGAGCAAGGCGTTGCTCCATGGCGCGCTGTTCGGACTGTTCGCTTACGCGACCTACGATCTCACCAATCTCGCGACGTTGAATGGCTGGTCAGCCGGACTGGCGGTGCTCGACCTGGTCTGGGGCGCGATCGTCACCGGCGTCTCCGCGACCGCCGGATTCCTGGTCACGCGGACATTGAGTTAACGCCGCAACGATCGGGGGCGGCCGCGCGCGCCGTAGAGCTCAACGATCGGGGTTGACCGTTGGACCTGGGCACTGCGACACCTTGCCCCAGTACCCTTCGCAATACTGGATGCGCGCCTTCTGGCCGCAGATGATGCCTTCGATCAGCCCTGCGCGATCGCATTGCGCTAGGGCATCGCGCATTTGCTGCCAGTGATCGGGGGCAGGCGGCGGCGGTGGCGCGGGCGCTGGTTTCGGTCGTACCGGCTCGGGCATCGGCACGGCGTCCGGAGGGTCGCCGTTAACGGTCGCGAACGACGTGCTGTCTCCGGGCAGCACCTTCCTAGCGGCGTCGGAAGCGGCCCTCTTTGCGGCATGAACGCTCGGCGTCGCGGCGACCGAACTATCGTCGGCGCGGGGCACCGGCGCCATGGACTCGCCCGGCACGGAGACCGCATTGGGTGCCGGCGACGTCGCCAAGGACGGTACACTCGCGGGCGCAGCCATGGCCCCGTTGGTCTGCGCTGCGGTGTCCGCGGCGGGCGACGCAACGCCGGAATCCTCGCTGGCCTTGGCGTTCTCCTGCGAACGGGCGCTCAATTCACGTTGCCCGAAATAGCTGGCGCCCGCCAATGCAGCGGCAACGACAAAAATGCCGATGAATATTCGCCGCGCCAATCGGGTATTGGCAACGGCGTCGGCCGGATCCGGAACGGAAGGCAGCATTTCCGCGGCGGGGGTCGGCTGGGAATCGGTGGCGCGCTCCACTGCCTTTGCGCGGCGCGCTTGGCGGCGCACATCGATTACCGACGGCCGGCGAATATCTTCCTGGACCGTGACGTACCGGGCACGCTTAAGCGCGGCTTTGCAGGGCGCGCACAGCATCGCGCCCGGCAGGGTCGACTTTCCGCAGATCGTGCAGTTCACGTGGCCCTCCGCGCGTGCCGGTAGTATCCCGCGCCATCCGGCCGGCACGCAATATTAATGCCAATGTCATGATAGCACCCGGAGGGGACATGCACCAATCAAGTCCGATAGATGGCGCGGACGGTTGACTACAGGAACAGCCGAAGGGTTCAGGCGTAATGCTGGCCGAAGCGGTTGGCCAGGAACCTTCCGAGGTCGCCTTCCTCTTGCCGCACGAAGCCCTTCCTGGGCAGGTCGCCGGCGCGCAGCATGTCCACCATCGCGCAGATGCCCGCGGCGGTAGTCAGCTGGATTGCCGAATACAGCTTGCCGCCGAACGTCGCGCTGTAGATCTTCTTCGCATAGGACTCCTGCGTGAGGCGCCCCTCGCGCATGCCGCTGACCGTCACGAACACCAGCACGACGTCCTGGTGGGTCATCGGCAGGGCGTCCTCCAGCACGTCCTTGAGGATTTCGCGCCGCTGCCCGAGCCGCAAGTCGCGGATCAGCATTTTCACGATGTCGCGGTGACCCGGGTAACGCACCGTCTTGTAGTTCAGATTCTCAACCCTGCCCTCGAGTGTCTCGCACAGCGTGCCGAGCCCGCCGGATGTATTGAACGCCTCGTAGCCCACACCATCGAGCGAAAACGCCTCGACCTCTTCCAGCGCCAGCGTCTCCGTGAGGCGGCTGTCGATGATCGCCTCGCAGGGATTGCAGTATTCGTTGATCAGACCGTCGGTGCTCCACGTGAGGTTGTACTTGAGCGCATTGGTGGGATAGACCGGCAGCGCGCCGACGCGCATCTGCACGTCGCGCAGCGTGTCGAACCTTCCGGCCATGTCGTGCGCAACGATCGAGATGAATCCCGGCGCGAGGCCGCATTGCGGAACCAGCGCGGTGGTCGCGCCCGCCGCCAGCGCCTTCACACGGCGCGTGCTTGCCACGTCCTCGGTCAGGTCGAAATAGTGTGCACCGACGGCAACCGCCGCCGACGCAATGGCGGGCGTCAGGTGGAAAGGGCAGGCGCTGATGACGAATTCGTGGCCGCGGATGAGCTCGCGCAGCGCGGCCGGGTCGCTGAATTCGCACCTGACGGTCGCGGCGCCGAGCGCGGCCATCGGCGCGAGGCGCTCCGCGTCCTGGTCCGCCACGGTCAGCGTGTAGTCACCCGAGGCCTGCAGGAAATGGGTGATCGTCTCGCCGATCTTGCCGGCGCCCAACAGGATGAGTTTGGTCATCGCGTGCCTTCGAGTCAGGATTGGTTTATGGCGTGCGCGCATTCTAGGACGAATTTCCGTCGAATCACAGGCTACCAAACGTCATAATGAAGGTACAATTACGCCGTTATGACTAATATTTCGGCGAATCGACGGATCACGACGGAGCAACAGCGGTTGCTGGCGCTGCTGCGCCGGAATGCGCGAGAGTCCACCGCATCGCTGGCGCGCAAGCTGGGCGTCGCGCGCACCACGGTGCAGGAGCGGATTCACCGGCTGGAGCGGGACGGCATCATCGCCGGCTACACGGTGCGCGTGACAGACACGTTCGCGCGGCAGCGGATCACCGCGCACGTGCTGGTGAACTTGAACGCCAAGCTGTCCGAGCGAGTAGTGCGGCAGCTCGAGGCGTCGCCACATGTCCGCGCGGTGTACGCGCTGTCCGGCGTGTTCGATTACGAGGTCACGGTCGATGCCGGCAGCACTGAGGAAATCGACGGCATCCTGGACGCCATCGGCCGCATCGAAGGCATCGAGCGGACACAGACGTCGATCGTGCTTTCGGTCAAGTTCGAGCGCTGACCCCATCGATTGCGACGCGGCGCGGTTGCCGCTCCCGAACGGCTCGCTTAGACTGCGGAACCGAGTGAACGGCAAACGGGGAAAAGGCAATGAGCGAAACCGGCAAGGTTGCAATCGTCACCGGCGCGGGCAGCGGCATCGGCAAGGCCGTCGCGCTGGCGTTTCTGAAGTCGGGCTATCGCGTGGTCCTCGCCGGTCGGCGGCAGGAACCCCTCGATCAGGCGATAAAGGATGCGGGCGCCATGCCCGCCAACGCGCTTGCGGTCTCGACCGACGTCAGCGATCCGGATTCGGTGGCGGCGCTGTTCGCCAGGACGAAGGCGGCGTTCGGCCGGCTCGACGTGCTATTCAACAACGCGGGCGTCGGTGCGCCGCCGGTCAACCTGGAAGACCTGACGTTTGCGCAATGGAAGAACGTCGTTGACATCAACCTGACCGGCGTGTTCCTGTGTACGCAGCAGGCGATCAAGCTGATGAAGGACCAGGCGCCCCGCGGCGGGCGGATCATCAACAACGGCTCCATCTCCGCGCATGCGCCGCGCCCAAATTCCGCGCCGTACACGTCGACCAAGCATGCGGTGACCGGACTCACCAAATCGACGTCGCTCGACGGGCGCAAGTACGATATCGCGTGCGGCCAGATCGACATCGGCAACGCCCTGACGGAACTAGCGGCGCGCATGGCAACGGGCGTCCCGCAGGCTAACGGCCAGATCGCCGTGGAACCCCTGATGGATGTCGCCCATGTCGCCAATTCGGTGCTCTACATGGCCAGCCTGCCTCTGGACGCCAACGTGCAGTTCATGACGGTGATGGCCACCAAGATGCCCTTTGTGGGGCGTGGCTAGGCGATTTTCTAGGAAGGGCGAAAGCAGAAACGCGCGGTCCGGCGCCGCTGGATGCGATAGGCCGCGCCGAAGCGCCGCAGCAGCCCGTGTCGGTGGCGCATCCGCCGCAACCACGCCTGGGCTTGGCGGAATGCCGGAAAGGTCCGCAGCCACAGGTGAATCGCATGCCGCCATCGCAGGAAAATCGTCTGCGCGCGCAGCACCCAGCGGATCTTGGTAACGGAAGGCGCGGTCAGCTGGTAAAGCGCGGCGAAGACCGCGGAGAAGATCAGTTTCTCCAGCACCAGAACTGCGAATCCCAGAAGATAGCGTCCATGCATGAAGGCCAGCACGATCACGCCCTTTAGCGGCAGCAACGACAGCAGCGGCAGCACGAAAAGCGCGAGTGCCTGTCTGGGCGGCCGGCGGCGAACCCATTCCGCGAACCTAGCGACCGGCGTCAAAAGCATCAGGTCGCCCAGGAAACGCGCCGTGCCCCGCCACAACCATTCCTCGATCAGCAGGATAACCGCTGCGCAGAACAGTAGCGGACGCGACAGCCGGTGCCGAAGATGGGATTTCTTGCGCACGTCGTCTGGAAAAGGCGTTCCGGTTGGAAGGTCTGCGAACTTCGCTTGTAGCCATTTAGGCGCCCGACGCGGGCGCAGCGCCAGCATTTTGCGACGAACGGCGGTAAGCGCGCCATCAATCGCGATCGGACGAGCCAACTTTTTGTGGCAGTGCCAACTCTAGCTCATTGCCTCCCGTCCCTGTCGGCGCCCTCTTCCTTTGGTTGCGGCAACTGGGCGCACGAGTCCAGCCATCGGGAACCGTCTAGCCGATGTGCTGACGCAGGAAAGCGAGAGTGCGGTCGCGCGCGAGTTTCGCGGCGTTCGCGTCGAACGCGCCGCGCTGGTCGCAGTTGAAACCGTGATCGGCGGGATAGGTATGCACCACGACTTCCGGACGGGCCGCCGCGAATGCATTCACGCCCGCCATGGGAATGCCGCCATCGCGTTCGCCAAAGTGCGAAATGACCGGACATTTCGGGGTTTCGCCCATGGCGTCGGTCATGCCGCCGCCGTAGTAGGTCGCGGCGCAGGCCATGCCCGGCAGGCGTGCCGACGCCAGCCAGGCCAGGTAACCACCCCAGCAGTAGCCGATCACGCCGACCTTGCCCGCGTTCGCCGCCTCGTCACGCGCGGCGGCCAGGTCGAGCAATGCGGCGTCGGCTTTCGCCAACGCCTTCAGTTCGCGGCCGCGCGCGACGTCGGGCGCGGTGTAGCCGATGTCCACGCCGCGCTGGTAGCGGTCAAACAGCGCCGGTGCAATCGCGACATAGCCGTCGGCGGCATAGCCGTCACAAACGGAGCGGATATGGCTGTTGACGCCGAATATCTCCTGCGCAATGACCACCGCGCCGCGCGGCGCGCCCGCCGGATCGGCGCGCCACGCAGCGAGCGTGAATCCGTCGGCGGCCTTCAGTTCAATCCATTTGCCCATGCGTTTGCCTCGCGATGCATCGATCAACGGACCGCGGCTCCTGCGCGGCCCCGATCAGGTGAAGAAGATCCAGTACACCAGTCCAACCAGGATCAGCCACTTCAGCGCGTAATACACCGGCCTGTAGTGGTGCTTCAGGGCCTTGCCCGGTTCGCGCAGGTAGTAGACGACGCTGAAGATGCGATTGAGCAAGCCGATATGGTCGCCTTCGATGTTCCGCGACTGGCTGGCTCGGATGAGCGTATTCTTGTACCACTTGTTGATGGTGGTCATTATCCGGTTGGTCAGCGGCCGCTCGATGTCGCAGAACAGGATCACGCGCATGACGTCGGTCTTGTTCTCCGCCCAGTGCAGGAACGTCTCGTCGAACATCACCGCCTCGCCATCCTTCCAGTGGTATTGCTGCCCGTCGACGAAGATGTGGCAGTCCGCGGAATTGGGTGTCTGCAGGCCTAGGTGGTAGCGCAGCGAACCGGCGAATGGATCGCGATGCTTGCCCAGCTTTCCGCCGGGCGGCAGCAGCGCAAACATCGCGCCGTTGATGGACGGAATCGATTGCACCAGCGCCACCGTCTTGGGGCACAGTGACTGGGCAGAAAGCAGCGGCTTGTCGTACCACTTGACGTAGAAGCGCTTCCACCCGCGCCGGAAAAACGAATTGAAGCCCAGGTCCGTGTAGCCGGCCGCTGCGCGGATATAGCCCTCGTCGAACAGCTTCAGCGCTTCGTCGCGCAGGATCTGCCAGTTGTCGGCCAAAGGCTTCAGCTCCGGAAACGCGTTGACGTCGATGAACGGCCGGTTGGGCACTGCGGAGAACAGGTACATGAGCGCGTTGATGGGCACCATGAACGTCGAGTGGTCGGTCACCTGCCTGTAGAACCTGATCCGCACATGGCCGCGAAAGTGAACGAACAGGGCCGAGGCCAGGAACGCGTAGAGGATTGCGGCCTTCCACGAAACCAGCGATTGCAGTACGGAAGATTCGAGCATGCCGGTCATGTTACGGCATCGCGGCGGCGGCGCGCCATTACCTCTTTCCAGCGCCGGTGCACCCAATACCACTGTTCCGGACGCCGCAGGATGGCCCGCTCCAGCGCCGCGTTGTAGGCTCGCGTGTTGAGCCGTATCGCCTCGTTCGTGTTCTCGCATTCGATCGGCGCCATGGCATCCTCGAAGCGCAGCACGTGCTTGCCATCCAGCTCACGCCAGCTTGTCGCGGGCAGCACCGGCGCGCCGGTCGCCAGCGCAATGATCGCAAGACTCTTGAACGTCCACGCCGGCTGGCCGAAGAAGTCCACGGCGATGCCGTCGGGCGGGCGCGCGTGCTGGTCGAACGGAAACACGATCGCGTCGCCTTCCGCCAGCCGGTCGAGCATGGCGTCGAGCGAACCGCGCTTCGGGAACACGCCGAATCCCGCCGCGTTGAAGCGCCGGGTCACCAGCGCGTCGAGCCAGCGCGGCTTTATCGCCCGCCGCACGAAATGAAACCGGCCGCGCATCTGCGGATAGTGATTGAGGCCGGCAATGGTCGCCACCTCCCAGTTGCCGAAATGGCCGGTGAGAATGAGCACACCCTTGTTGAGCGCGAGCGCGGCGGCAAAGGCTTCGACATTCTCGATTCGCACCAACGCCATCTTCCGCTCATGCGACAGCCAACGAAACTTGAGGAATTCGCCGAAAAGCCGCCACAGGTGCCCGTAGTGCGCCTGCGCCAGGCGGACGATTTCCTGTTCCGGAATGCGCTCGCCGTAGACGCGGCGCAAGTTTTCCAGAATCACGTCGCGCCGGAACGGCAGAAAGCGGTAAAGGAGTTTACCGGCGCGCGGCACGTCAATCACGTCGCCCTCGGCCACGGCGACCGCCGACGCGCTGACGCCGTCGTGCGAAAGCGAAAGCGCGATCGACCGGATCCGGTATCGTCCCAGCAACGCCTGCGCGCGCGGACCACAGACCAGCTGCGGCGCGCCATAGTTGTCGCTTGCCACTGAAAATTCGTGCGCCTCGATCTGCCCGAGCGCCGTTTCGCGTGGAAAGAGCTTGAGGCAGGCTTCCTTGGCGGCAAAGCGCGCGGCCAGGCTGGCCGCGCGTCCCGGCGCCTCGCCGCTGTCAGTCAGCTCCTGCGCTGAGTAGAGCCGCGCCAGATCAGCCGGAGGCGTTTCCCGCAGCAGGCGCTCGATGCGCGCGATCTCGACGGTATCGATGCCGCAACGGCGGTTGCCCGCGGCCGCAACGTCGGTCACGGCGTCCGCGCTGCCCACATCCGGCTCAAGCGGCGCGCACCAGCAGCGCCGCGTCCGTACCGCCGAATCCGCGGCACAGGATCAGCGCAATCTTGCTGCGCGGCTTCTGGTGGCCCACGCTGATCGGCAATCCGGCGCAATCAGGATCGAGCTCGCGCAACGTGGGCACGCCGGGTACGACGCCTTGGCCCAGCGCGGCCAGTGCCAGCGTCGTCTCGAGGATGCCGGCGGCTGCAATCAGGTGGCCAAATGACCATTTGAACGCCGTGACGGGAGGCGCGTTGCGGCCAAATACGGTGCGGATGGCCGCCGCTTCAGAGGCGTCTGACGGCCGCGTGCCGTTGCCATGCGCGACAATCATCCCGACATCGGTCGCGGTGATGTCTGCATCCTCCAGCGCGTGGACAATCGCCCGCGCCAGGCCGTCGCCATCATCGCGGACCGCCAGCAGCCCGGTCGCCTCGGAAACGCAGCTCCCGCCCAGCACTTCGCCCAGGACGCTGGCACGGCGCGCGGCTGCCGACGATTCGAGTTCGAGCACCAGCGCGCCGGCGCCCTCGCCGAAGACGCTGCCATCACGCGCCGCGTCGAACGGTCGCAATGCCTCGCTCGCGATGAGGCCAAGACGATAGTAATAAAGCACCATCTGCGGCTCGATCGGCGCATCGTGGCCCACGGCGACGACCCGGTCGGCCTCGCCGTTGCGCAACGCCTCCATGCCCTCGATCACTGCCAGCGAGCCGCTGCAGCTGTGGCTGGTGATGCACGCGTTGCTGCCCTTCAAGTCGTACTTGATGCCGATGTGACCGAGCACGTTGTTGGGCAACGAACGCAGGAGCCACATCGGATTCACGGTGTTGGCGAGCTCGCGCCCGAACTCGGGCAGGCTGCCGTCGGCGGTAGCCAGCAGCGGAAAATAGTCGTACTGGTTTTCGAAATTGCCGCTGCCGGAACCGACGTATACGCCGGTGCGGTCGTTGAAGTTGGCGGCAGCCTCGGCGGGCAGCGTGTCCCGGTACGCGCCGAATCCCGCATCCTCGATCGCCCGTCCGGCCGCGTAGAGACCGAAGAGATCGGTACGCCGGATTAGCTTGTGCAGTTTGCGGTCATCGACCATTTCGCGGGCGTTGAAGTTCGCGACTTCGCCGGCCAGCTTCGTCGGCCATTGCGCAACGTCCCATTGCCGGATCGGGGCGATGGTCGACGTCCCCGCGCACACGCCGGCCAGGATGTCGCCCGGATTCCTGCCTCCAGAGCACACTGCACCGGTGGCGGTGATCACGATGCGCGGCTTGGTCATGGCGAAGCACCTTCGTTCTGCACTCTCCGGCATACCCTCCTGGCGCGGGCCGGCGCGCTCATGCCGTTTCTTTCGCAAGCGCCGCCTCGGTTTCTTCCGGATGGCGCAACACGATGCAGCTGTTGGAGCCGCCGAATCCGAACGAATTGGACATCGTCATGCGGACCCTCTGCCGCCGTGGCGCGTCGCGCACGAAATTGAGCTCGCAGTCCGGGTCCACTTCGCGCAGATTGGCGTTGATCGGCAGGTTGCCATCGCGGATTGCCAGCGCGCAAACGGCGACCTCGACCGCGCCCGCCGCCGCGATGAGATGCCCCATGGTGCTCTTGGTGGAACTCACGGACAGGCGCCCGACATCCGCGCCGAAGACGGCCTTGACAGCCGCGCTCTCGCTGCGATCGTTCATGCCGGTGGACGTGCCGTGGGCGTTCAGGTAATCGATGTCGGCGGGCGCGGCGCCGGCGCTCCACAACGCCTGGCGCATCGCCTGGATGGGACCATCGCCGTCCGGAGGCGAGTCCGTGATGCGGTAGCTCGACAGCGAATTGCCGTCGCCCGCAAGCTCGGCGTAGATGTGCGCCCCTCGCGCCTTCGCCGCATGCCATTCCTCCAGCACCAGGAATCCGGCGCCCTCCCCCAGCAGGAAACCGTTGCGCGACACGTCGAACGGGCGGCTTGCGCGTTGCGGCGTGTCGTTGTCCGGGGATAGCGCCGAGAGCAGGCAAAAGCCGGCAATGCCGACCGGACTGATCATGGAATCGTAGCCGCCGGCCAGCACATAGTCAGCCGCGCCGCGGCGAATCAACTTCATTGCGGTGCCCAGCGCCTGGCCACCCGATGCGCAGGCGGTGTGCACGGCCGAAACATAGCCGCGAATCCCGTAACGCCGCGAGATCAGCGAGAGTCCGGCGGCACAATTGCTGCGGGCGAATGCCAATGGGTCGTTGGCCCGGTCGTCCGTCAGCAGGAGGTCGGAATGAAGTTCGCCGTCGGCGGCCGAGTGCTGCTGCGTTCCTGCCAGGTCGGCGAAATCGACACCCATCATGCCGGCACCCAACGCGCACCCCCAGCGTGTCGCCGTCGCGTCGGTCGGGCGGATGCCGGCGTCGCGCAACGCCTGTTCCGACGCCGCCAGCGCAAAGCGATGCGAACGATTGGTCAACTTGAGCAGCTTGCGGTCACCAATCTGTTCCAGCGCATCGAAATGCTTTACTTCGGCGGCGATGTGCACCGGGAACCCGCTCGCGTCGAAGACGGTGATCGGCGCGCCGCCGCTCTTGCCATGCAGCACCGCGTCCCACGTTGTGGCGACGTCGTTGCCGACTGGGGTGACCAGTCCCAACCCCGTAATGGCCACTCGTTTGCGCGCGCTCATCGATCAGTCCTGCGTTGCCGAAAATTCAACGCGCGCGGTGGCGAACGGCTTGCGCTCACCTCCGGCATCCGACGCGCGGAACGCTATGCGCGTGTTGCCGTCCTGCGCGTCAATGAGCTCGACCTCGGTGTCGACTTCCTGTCCCGGCACGATGAATGCGCGCATCTTCACGTGGGTCATGCGCGACGGCAGCGGCGACGGCCAGCCGCGCGCTGCGTGCACTTCGCGCGCAAGCGTGGTGGCAAGGCCGATCTGCGCATCGAGCAAGAGCGTCGCCGGGAACACGGGGCGGCGTGGAAAATGGTCGGCAAAAAAGGGTGCGGAAACGGGGATCCTCAGCTTGGCGCGGATGGACGTGCCGGGAACGTGCTCCACCGGCTCCGCGACGAGGGGCGAGATGCCTTTGAACCTGTCGGCTGGCGCGCCCGCACCGCGCAACAACGCAAATCGCTCGCGCAGCGCCTCCGGCGCGTCGAAGTCGGCGGCCGGCAACATGGGCCCCAGGCAGTCTTTCATCTCGATCACGCGTTTCCCTTTCACCTCCGCCCATCCGCAATACGACACCGCATTGTCGTCGACGTCGTCGATCTCGACCATGAGTTGCAGCATGTCCCCGGGCGCTACGCCGCCGAAAAAGCGCGTCTCGCCGGCCAGCGCCGCCACCGGCCGGCCGCGGTAGTCGATGTGGTCGAGCGAAACCCAGGCCGCCAGCTGGCCGACCGCCTCGGCGACCAGGCAGGATGGAAACGCGGCGATTGCCGCCGGCACATGGAACTGGCCCTGCGCGCGCCTGGCCGGCGTGAACGCCGTGATCCGATCGACGAACGAGAACGCGGCAAAGTGCGCCGGACTGGTTACGGTACTGTCGATCATGGACCCGCTCAGGCCGCGGCCCTCGCGTCGTGTTGTGCCTGGATCACCAGCTTGCAGAACGTCTCCGGGGTGAACAGGCGCGGAATATCCTTGACCTTCATCGGGTCGGCGAAGCGGTCCGCCGGAATTTCCGACAGGTAGGAACGCAGCTGCGCCAGACCGGTCGGCGTCAGCACGCCCTTCTGCTCGAACTCGGCCTCGGACAGCGTGCCGCGTGCATTGTCGATGATCTTGCCGCGCGGGATCTTGATCTTGAACGCGCGCTCCAGGCGGAAAACCATGTCGAGGAAGTCGATCGATTCCGCGTCGAGACCCTCGATCAGCGACACGTCGAGCTTGATGTCGTCGACATCGCAGCCCAGCGCATCGGCCATCGTTTCCGCAACGGTCGGGAACACCGCGTTGACTTCGTCCTTGGTGATTTCGGTTGCCATCGTTGCCTCACTCCATTTTGAAGCCGCCATCGATATTGATGATCTGGCCGGTGACGTAATCGGCGAAACGCGAGGCAAGAAACCATACTGCGTAGGCCACTTCCTCGGGTTTGCCATACCGCTTGAGCAGGATGCGCGACTTGACGGCGTCGCCCGCCAGCTCGCGCACTTCCTGCGACATTTCGGTCTCGATGACGCCCGGCGCCACCGCATTGACCGTGACCTTGCGCGACGCCAGCTCCACCGCCAGCGCGCGGGTGAAGGCGTTGATCGCGCCTTTGCTCGCCGCGTAGTTGGTCTGGCCGCGCCCGCCCTTCTCACCTGCCACGGAACTCAGGTTGATGATCTTGCCGCCACGCTGCACGATCATGTGCGGTGCCACCGCGCGGACGACATTGAACACGCCGCCGACGTTGGTGTCGAGCACCAGATGCACGTCGTCATCGTCCATGGCCGCCAGCTGGTTGTCGCGAATCATGCCCGCATTGTTGACCAGTATGTCGATGCGCCCGCAGCGCTCGGCAACGCGATCCACCGCGGCCGCGCAGGCACCCGAGTCGCGAATATCCACCTTCTCCGACGCCATGTTCTGCCCGCGGGCCACGCCTGCCGCGACCACGGCGTTTGCGGCGTCCGCATTGTCGCGATAGAAGAACGTGACGTCCACGCCCTCCGCGGCGAACAGTTCGACGATCGCGCGCCCGATGCCGCGGCTGCCACCGGTCACGATCGCTACCTTGCCAGCAAGTCCTCCATCCATGGTCATGTGCGGCTGGTCTTTGCGCAAATCAACCGGAAATGGCGAAGCCGCCGTCGACCACCAGCGTGTGCCCGTTGATCATGCCCGCCTCGGGAAGGCACAGCAGAAACACCGCACCCGCAACATCCTGGGGCGTCAGCACGGGGCCGGAAGGGGTGCGTTGCGCAAAATTGGCAAGCAGTTCGTCACGATTGGGAAAGTACTTCAGTGCGTCGGTATCGACCACGCCCGCGCTGACCGTATTCACGCAGATGCCGCGCGGCCCAAGCTCCTGCGCCAGCGCCCGTGCCAGCGCTTCCAGCGCCGCCTTTGACGCTCCGATGAAACCGTAGCCCGGCATCGCCCTTTGCGCACCAAGGCTTGACATCGCAATGATCCGTGCGCCGGGTCCCATCAGGGGCAGGCCGCGCTGGGTGAGCAGGTTGAGCGCCAGCGCATTGGTTTCCATGCACCAGCGCCAATGCTTCAGCGTCATGTCCACCGTCGGCTTCAATACCCCGCTGGCGGCGTTGCTGACCAGGATGTCGAGACGGTCGAAGCGCTTGCCGAATTCCGCAAAGATCTCGTCGACGCTGTCGGGAATGCCGACGCTGCCGGGAATCGCGCAGGCGCGTCGCCCCAGCGCGCGGATTTCCATGCACAGCGCCTCCGCTTCGTCCGCGCTGTTGTAGTAGTTGGCAGCGACGTCGCAGCCCTCCCGGGCCAGTTTCAGCGCGATCGCGCGCCCGATGCCGCGGGCTGCGCCGCTGACGAGCGCCACTTTGCCGGTCAATGCGCCTGCCATGATGGATGTCTGGAGTTCCTGCCCGGCCCGCATTCGGCCCAGGGGCCGGTCGGGACGCGCAAAACTACTATTCTACCGTGACCGACCTGGCTTCCCGCCCCACATTGCGCAGGGCCGTCCGGACTTCGGCCGCAATGGTCTCGATCGTCTCCTTCTCGAACGCCCCGGTTCGATACGAAATTCCAGCTTCGAGGATGCCGCCGGAAGTCGACACCGCGACCACCAGCGGCGCCAGGGGGCCGGTCGAAACGGCCCGCTTGTAGGACGGCGGCGGTTCCGACGTGCCGCCGTCCCGCCACAATGCGTCCACGTTAAGCATGGTAACGCCGACCCAGACCGGCCAGTTCTTGACGTGGAAGCGCTGGCGCTGGGGAACGCCCAGGAAGCGCCAGACGATACCGCTGTAGAACATCACGACCAGCGTCTGCAGGTAGAGCTTGCGCGTTTTCCACTCCACCGTCTGGATGTGAACGTCCTGTGCCAGCGTGCGCAGGTCGATGCCTTCCGGGACTCGATGCGCCACCCGGAACGAGCTCAGGAACTGGCCGAACCATGCGCCCGCGTTTGCCCCCGCGTCGCCGCGGATGTTCATGATCGACGCAGCGGCAAGGTAGATGCGGCGCCGCGCTGTCAGGCGCTTCTCGGCCAGCGGCGACAGCGTTCGCATCATGATCGCGATGCACAGATCATTCAATGTCACATCCCAGGCCTTGGCGGCGCCCATGACCGCGGCAAATTCATCGGGCTCAATCCGAAACGACACGAAGCCGTTGGACGGGTCCGGCCAACGCAAGTAGCGCGGCCGGTGGGAGTGGCGACAATTCATCGCCAACCGCGGCAGGCTCAGAACGCCGCGCAGGACGGCAGCGAAGTGTCCGCGCAGCAAATGCACGAACGTGCGCGGGTAGAGGCCGGGAACCGCGGGCTGCGGCACCGGGTCGCCGTGCAGATACCGGGCGATGATCGCCTGCAGCAGCAGAACGATCGAATCGCCCCCGGCGATGAAATGATCATAGGCCAACCCAAGCTCGAACCACGACCCGCCATCGACCGCGAAGAACCGGAACGGATCGATGGCGCCATCGGCAGGAAAAGGCGCATTGAGCTGGCGGGCAATCTCCGCGTCCAACGTGCTGCGGGGATCGTCGCCGGCGGGCAGGATCGCCGGCACCACCGTCGTTGCGCCGCCTCGGTACTCATAGCGCCCGCCTCGGGCGTCCAGCGTGAGATGAGTCAGGCCGCGCACCTCGAGCTCACGCGCGATCGTATCCCCGAGTTGCACGCGATCGAGCTTCGCGTCGACCCGCGCGGCGTGCACCGCGCTGTAGGGATGCAGTTCCTTCCATCGCAACATCGTGGCCTGGAACAGGTTGAGCTTGCCGCGCATCAATGGAGTGCCCCTCGCGATGCCTGCTGCGCAGCCTCGCACCAGGTCTTCTTGACGCTGTACCAGATGTCGGCGGCGTGCAGCAGGTTGGAGGTATTCACGCCGTCGACCTTGGGCGGCGTGCCCGCGAAGCCCTCGGGCGAATAAGAGTCGATCCAGGCGCGCGTGACCGGATTGGCCGCGAGTTCGCGTACCTCTGGAACACCCACGTGGCTGGTGCCGACGGGCAGGATGACATTGCGCACGCGCGCGGTGCCCGTCGCCACATAGGGTTCAGGTTCGCCGAGCGTGCCGGCAATCGGATCCCAGGGAATCGAGTACCCGGTGAAATCGGCAACACTATCCGGAACGCGGCGCAGCCGGTCGATCATGTCCCACTGTCCAAGGAAAATGCGCATCAGCTTGCCCGTCGCAATGGCGGCTGCGTAGCCGACCTTGAGCCCCTTCACCGGGCGCGTGGCGCCGGTACGCGGATCGCGAATCGTCGTTCTCTGCATCGTGGTGCCCGTCAGCGGATTCCATACGGGAATGTCCTCGTGAAACGCGCCGTCCAACTCGTACAGGATCCGGAGGGTCATCATTCCGCCCTGGCTGTGGCCAATCAGTATCGGCATCATGCCTTCGGATTCGTAATACCACGCCAGCGTCCCGGCCCAGCGCAGGCTGTCGCCGAAGCTCGACTGCGAGAGCTTTCCGTCGCGCGGGTCGCGCAGTTGCCTTTCCGGGTAACCCATCGCCATCAGGAATTCACCGAAGGGTTCCATGGTGATCGCGGTCAGGCTGCCCTGGAACAGGATGATCCGCGGCGCGACGCCGGCCGCGCGCAGTTGCGCGATCTCCGGGGCCGTCACGTGCCGGCAATCGAGCGCCAGGATGTTGCGCGCGATGGTCGCCGGAACGGCAGGCGTCGCCGACATGCTGGCCGCCTGGTCTGGCGACATGGCCGGAGTCACTGCATATGTGGGTCCGTCCGCAATCGCCATGGCCAGCAATGCGCCGAACAGACGCGTGGCCAATCGCGCGCGGTGAACGGACGAGTGGACGAAGTTCACAGGGACACGTGTCATGCGCCGGTGTTCGCATCGGCGGCGATTATCGCAACCGTCGGGTCGCCGCGTGCTGACCTCTATCAAGATCGTCGCGGAATGAACCTTCCGGTGCCACGCATGTACTGCGCATAGGATTCACCCTGCGTCGCGAGCAGATGCCTCTCTTCATTGCGTGCCTTCGCGTTCATCCACAGGACATGCGCCACGGCAACCGTCACCATCGGCAGCGTGGGTACCACTACCGCGGTGCAGATCATCAACAGGATCGAAAACGCGTAAATCGGGTGGCGAATGCGGCGAAACGGGCCATCCGTGATGAGGTTCGTCTTTTCGCCCACGGCCACCGCCATGCGCCAGTCCCTGCCCATGCGCGCCCAGCAGCGCGCGGTCGCCACCAGGCAGAACACCGCCAGGATCGCGGCAAGCCACCGACATCCTGCATAGGCCGCGGAGTGGGTGGCGAACTCGGGCAGGGCCAACAGCCCATGCGTCGCCCGCTGCGCAATGTACGGAAGGGCAACCCAGAGCGCGACCATCGGCAGGAAGATCAATCCCATCACCTGCTCGAGCGGCTGCTTCGGCGACAGGATGGAAGTCGAGCGGGAATGTCGCTTAACCCGGACGATCATCACCCCGACCCCGATCCAATAGGCCCAGATCGTCGCCGTGGTGATTTGAGCAGGGAGATCGTTCATTGCGGAATCGTTGCCGGAACGCGGACGCCGAAATCAGCAGACGCGATGGTGGATGAAGTTTGGTCCATGGGAGCCGAGCAACGGGTGCCCAGCGCAGTGCAGGTTACGTCAGGCGGTGGGCATCGGGCAACATTGTGCCCGTGAAGCTTCGGGGTCGGGGCCAGGCGCTAAACTTCGCGAGGTTTCACAGGATGTCCGCCTGCGCCGTCTCGCCCTGATCGGACCAGACGCCCGCGCTACGGTCGGCGCGCCCGAGGAATACGCCCGGCAGAGTCACGCCCGTGGAGGCATCCGGGTCGAGTGACGGCAGGTGCCGGCCGACAGACCGTCCTCGCTCCAATCACCGCACGCAGTAGAATTGCCGCGCCATGCCGTCTCCCGCCGTCTTCGCCAACCCCGCCTCCGCCGGCGACGCGCCTGGCGCGGCCACGTTGAGCGCCGAAGAAGCGCGGGCCCTGTTGCGTACAGGATTCGAACGGTTCGAAAAGAAATTGATCGAGTTCACCAGCGCCGCTCTGGAGTTGACCGACGACCTTTTCGAGTCCACCAGCCATATTCCTGACGGCGATGTCGAGGTCTTCCGGCAGCAGCGCGGCGAATGGCTCAGGCAGTTCAAGGCATCCCTGTCCGAATTGTTCGAGCGACGCCTGGCCGGGCATCGCCGCAAGGGATTGCGACCGGATGCGGACGCCAGCGCTGCGGCACTGCGTGTCCTCACGCCGTTCGACCACGAAAAGCAGGCGGCCCTGACGCACGCCGCCCGATTCCTGAACCGCTTCACGCAACGAGAACTCGCGGCGCTGGACCTGCGCATCGGTGTGCTGCTCGATGACGTCGGGACGCGCGAGCTCGACAATCCCTTTGCCATTCCCTACGTGCTCGACGCGCTCGGGTCGACGTCGCGCGCGGTGTATCCCAACCCGCGTGTCTGGCGGCCGTTGATGGAGCGACTGCTGGCCGATCTTACGCCCAACTTCAACGGCCTCTACATCGCGCTCAATCGGATGCTCGCCGATCATGGCGTGCTGCCGGAAATCAAGGCCACGCTGCGCGCGCGCAGCGAGCATCGTCCGGCGGACGACCGCGACCTGCTGGCGACGTTCACGCAGATGCTCAAGGACGACCCGCAGCCGATTCCGGATAACATCGTGGTGCCGGAATTCACGTCCGGCAACTCGGCCGCGCCGGCCCTGAATTTCGACCAGCGCCCGCGGACCGTGCCGGCGACCATCGCGCCCGCGCCGCCGCAAATGGTCTCGGCGGACATTCTCGCGGGGCTGGCCGCGTTGGCCGCCGTCGGCGGACGCGGCGCGGCGCCTGCGGAATCGGGAAGCGCCAGCCAGGTCCAGGCGGACCCGGAATTTCCCAGTCTCGACCCGCTGATGGCGCTCGGCACCTCCACGCCGCTATTTGCCACGCTCGCGCAGTGGCAAAAGCTCGACCTGCACGCGGCGATCGCCCGGTTGGCGCCACCACCGGCCGAGGGCTCCGGGGCCATCGTTCCGCTCAACCTGATTCCGCACCTGCGCGCCGCCATGGCCGCGCAGATCAGCAATCCTGCCGACGCGATCTCGGTGGACGTGATCGGCCTCCTGTTCGACTACATATTCCGCGATCCGTCGATTCCGGAATCCACGCGCCGGCTGTTCGGCGAGCTGCAGGTGCCGATCGTGAAGGCGGCGTTGCTCGACCGCATGTTCTTCTCCGACAAGAAGCATCCGGCGCGACAGCTGCTCGACCATCTGGCGGAAGCGGCGGTGGGCGCCGCGCACGACGAGACGTATCGCGCCCAGTTCGAAACCACTGCGCAGCAGGTCATCGATCACGTCTGCGCCGACTTCGAAATCGACGTCGTCGTGTTCCGCGAGGCCGACGCGCAACTGCTCGCGTTCATCGACCGGGAGCGCCAACATTCGGCGACGGCGCTGGCCGGCGAAGTCGCCTCCGCGCTCGTCGCCGAGGAAAGCGAAGCCGATCGCGCCGCGGTCCGCCAACTGCTGCGGGACCGGCTCGCCGGACTTGACGTCCCGTTCGAGGTGCGCGCCTTCGTCGAAACCGTCTGGGCAGAATACCTGTCGGCGCTGCGGCAGGAGCACGGTGCCGACAGTCCGCCGTGGAATGCCGCTCTGGCCACGCTCGACGACATGCTGTGGAGCATTGTCGTCAAGGAGCGCACGGCGCAGAAGGCCCGCCTCACCAAGATGATCCCGTCGCTGATCGGCGGGCTGCGCGCCGGTTGCGTGGCGACGCGCGTGGCCGTCGAGCGGTCGAAGGCATTTTTCGAGGCGTTGTACCAGTTGCACATGGCCGCGATCAAGCCCGCGGCTGTTCCAATTCAGTCGGCCACGGCGGCCGCCGATGACGAGCAGGAATCCGAACCCGTACCGCCACCGATCAATGTCCACGACTACGTCGGCGAAATGGCGATCGGGACCTGGCTCCAGTTCGACCGCGAGGAAGGTACCATCGACGCCCGCCTTAACTGGGTCAGCCCGCTGCGCGCCAAATACATCTTCACCAGCCGTTCGAGCGCCCGGGCGTTCATTCTCACGCCGGAAGAGCTCGCCTATGAGCTCGGCAGCGGCGTGGCGCGCGTGGTGGTCGAGCCGGTACCTTTATGGGACCGCGCGGTCAGCGCAGCGCTCGACACGATTGCCGCGCGCAAGCCTGCTAAGGGCGGGGGCGTTTCCGCGCCCCTGCCGGCCTGATCTTGCCTCTCCTGACCCTTTCCCGCGCCCGCCTGGCGTTCGGCCACCACCCGCTGCTCGACGACACGGAGTTCCAGCTCGATGCCCGGGAGCGCGTCGGCCTCATCGGCCGCAACGGCAGCGGAAAATCATCATTGCTCAAGGTGCTGGCAGGGCTCGGCGAGCTGGACGGCGGTGACGCCTGGACGGCGCCGCATACGCGCATCGCCTGGGTGACGCAGGAGCCCGCGTTCGCTACCGGCCTGTCAGTCTATGATGCCGTTGCGCTGGGTCTCGGTACCGAAGGTCAACTGCTGGCCGACTACCATCACGCGATCAACCAGCTCGCCGAGGATGGCGGCAATCCTCAATTGCTCGATCGTGTCGAAGTGCTGCAGGGCCGCCTCGACCACAGGGATGGCTGGTCGCTGTCGCATCGTGTCGACACGGTACTGTCCAAATTGGAATTGCCTGCCGACCGCAGCGTCGACGAACTGTCCGGCGGCTGGCGCAAGCGCGTCGCGCTGGCGCAGGCGTTGGCGGGCGAACCGGATATCCTGCTGCTGGACGAGCCGACCAATCATCTCGACATGGCGGCGATCGAGTGGCTGGAACAGCTGCTGATCAATTTCGCCGGCGCGGTGGTGTTCGTCACGCACGACCGGCGCTTCCTCGACACCGTTGCCACGCGCATCGTCGAACTCGACCGGGGTCGGCTGTTGTCCTTCCCGGGCAATTTCGCGGCCTACCAGGAACGCA
The DNA here is from genome assembly GCA_963819965.1 of uncultured beta proteobacterium. Classification (GTDB taxonomy): domain Bacteria; phylum Pseudomonadota; class Gammaproteobacteria; order Burkholderiales; family Casimicrobiaceae; genus VBCG01. The sequence continues at coordinate 418,777 of CAWFYA010000002.1, read as the reverse complement.
AGGCGAGGCAACTGGAAGACGAGGCTGTGGTCAACGCCAAGGCGGACAAGTTTCTCGCGCAGGAGGAGGCGTGGATTCGCCAGGGCGTCGAGGCGCGGCGCACGCGCAACGAAGGTCGCGTGCTGCGATTGGAAGCGCTGCGGCGCGAACGCGCAGCGCGCCGCGATCGTCTGGGCAGGGTGAACCTGCAGGTGGCCGCAGGAGAGCGTTCCGGCCAGCTCGTCGCCGAACTGATCGACGTCAGCAAAGACTATGGCCGCGGCCCGCTCATCCGCGACTTCTCGACCCGGGTGATCCGGGGCGACCGCATAGGACTCATCGGACCGAACGGCGCCGGCAAGAGCACCCTGCTCAGGCTCATCCTCGGGGAAATCGAGCCCGACCAGGGCACCGTGCGCCGTGGCACCAACCTGAATGTCGCGTACTTCGACCAGTTGCGCGACCAGTTGGATCCCGCCTTGCCCCTGATCGAATTCATCAATCCAGGCGCCGAATTCGTCGAGATCGGCGCCCGACGCGTCCATGTGATCACCTATCTCGGCGATTTCCTGTTCCCTCCCGAGCGCGCGCGATCGCCGATCGCGTCGCTTTCGGGGGGCGAGCGCAATCGGCTGCTGCTGGCGCGGCTCTTCGCCCAACCGGCCAACGTGCTCGTGCTGGACGAACCAACGAACGACCTCGACATCGACACGCTCGAATTGCTCGAGGCGCTGCTGCAGGACTTCGCGGGCACGCTGTTCCTGGTGAGCCACGACCGTGCGTTTCTGGACAACGTCGTCACCCAAACTATCGCATTCGAAGGCGAAGGGCAGCTTCGCGAATATGCCGGCGGCTACAGCGACTGGGCAGAATATCGGGCGCGCAGGGACGCACGGCAGACGGCGGAATCCCGCGCCGCGGCCGCCGCTGCCGCACAAGCGACGACCACCGCAGCGCAGCCGAGCCCATTGCCCGCCGCGCGCCCTGCCGCCCGCAAACTCAGCTTCAACGAGCTACGCGAACTCGCCGGCTTGCCCGGACAGATAGAATTGCTGGAGACGCGGACGGCGCAATTGCGCGCGCGCTTCGGGGAGCCCGACGTCTATCGCGATGGGGCCGCCGCGATCAAGGCTTTGCAGGAACAGCTCGCGGACCGCGAAGCGGAACTCGCCGCCGCCTACGCGCGCTGGGAGGCGCTGGAAGCGCGCCAGAGCGCGGCCGCGGCCGCGAGGTGAAGCCATGCAGGAGCTGACGTTCACGCCAACCGGCGAATTCATCGAATTGCATCAACTGTTGAAGGTCACTGGCCTGTGCGACAGCGGCGGCGCAGGCAAGGCGCTGGTTGCATCCGGTGGCGTCAAGGTCGACGGGAAGCGGGAATTGCGCAAGACCGCCAAGATCCGGGCGGGACAGAGCGTTACGCTGGGCGACGTGCGCATACGCGTGCTACGCTTCGACCCTTCGTCCGCAATCCTGCCTGATTGAATCCGCCTGTTGCACCCGCCTCCGAGCCCCTTCTCGGACACCGTCCGTTTGTCCTGTTCTGGTTCACCCGCGTCAGCACGATCATCGGGTACCAGATGCTGACCGTCGCGGTGGGTTGGCAAGTCTATGCTTTGACCGGCAGCGCGTTCGACCTGGGACTGATCGGGTTGGTGCAGTTCCTGCCCGCCATACTGCTGCTGCTGCTCGCCGGACATGTCGCCGACCGCTATGACCGCCGCCGCATCGCTGGCATCTGCCAGGCCATCGAGGCAGCGCTGGCACTGATACTCGCCTTTGGCAGCGCCAAAGGTTGGATCACCGAGCAAGCAATCTTTACGCTGGTGTTCACGCTGGGCGCCACCCGCGCGTTCGAGACCCCGGCGCTGCAGGCGCTGCTGCCCGCGCTTGTCCCTGCGCGATTGCTGCCCAAGGCGGTTGCCGCGAGCTCCACTGCAGTACAAACGGCCATCATCGTCGGTCCGGCAGTAGGCGGCCTTCTCTACATCGCCGGGCCCGCCTGGGCGTACGCCGCGTGCGCTTCGATGTTCGGCACCGCATCGCTGCTGACCCGATTCATTCACCACGAGCGCGTGCTGCCGCCTCGCGAACCCGCCACGCTCAAGTCAGTTTTCGCGGGACTCTCGTTCATACGCAGCCGCGAGGCGATCCTGGGCGCGATCACGCTCGACATGGTCGCGGTGCTGTTGGGCGGTGTCACGGCGCTGTTGCCGATCTATGCCAAGGACATCCTGCACACCGGACCTTGGGGCCTCGGTGTGCTGCGCTCCGGGCCCGCCATCGGCGCACTGACGGTGGCACTTTACCTCGCCCGCCGTCCGCTCCAGCGTCACGCGGGCCGCACGATGTTTGCCGCGGTCGCTGTGTTCGGCGCCATGACGATCGTATTCGGATTGTCCCGCTGGTTTCCGCTGTCCCTGGCGGCGCTGGTGCTGCTGGGTGCGTCGGACATGATCAGCGTGGTAGTGCGATCATCGCTGATCCAGCTGGGCACGCCGGATGTCATGCGCGGCCGCGTGTCCGCCGTGAACGCGATGTTCATCGGGACGTCCAACCAGCTGGGCGAATTCGAATCAGGCGTGACGGCCGCGTGGCTGGGCACCGTACCTTCGGTCGTGCTGGGCGGCATCGGCACCCTGCTGGCGGTGACGCTCGGCATGCGCCTGTTTCCGCGGTTGGCGCACATCGACCGTCTGGAGTCCGTGCGCCACGTATAGGACAATAGCGACATTGGCGGACGGCGCGGTGCCCGGGAGGGGGTGTCCGGCGGAACGAAATCGCCTTTGCACAACTCTGATCTTTCCTCGAAAGCATGTCTCGCAATCATCACTGAAAATTCTATGACCCTCCTTCGCATGCACTGTTTCTTCCGGGTTGCGCTTGCCGCAACGCTCACGCTTGGCGCGCCGCTCGCGCTTGCCCAGAACGCGGCCACGCCACGCCCCGACGCGCAAAAGATCCTCGCCGCTGCCAAGGCCGCCAGTGGCGGCGCCGCGTGGGATGCGCTGCGCACGCAGCACAGCAAAACGACCATCAGTACGGCCGGTATCAACGGCACCGCAGAGCGCTGGTCCGATATCTATTCGGGGCGTTCGCTGATCAAGTACGCCATCGGTCCGGTCACGGGTGCGGCGGGATTCGACGGCAAGGTCGCGTGGTCACAGGATGGATCGGGGCGGTCGACCGCCGAAACGAGCGACACCGCGCGCGAGCTGGCGGTCAACGCGGCCTACCGCGACAAGCTGGCGTTCTGGTTTCCGGAGCGTGGCGCTGCGCAGATTTCCTTTCTCGATCGCGTTTCGGACGAAGGCGCGACGTTCGACGTGATTCGCATCGTTCCCGAAGGCGGCCGGGCGTTCCAGTTCTGGATCAACACGGAAACCCACCTGATCGAGCGCCTCGTCGAGCACGAAGCGACGGAGACGCGAACCGAATACCTGATGGACATGCGTACCGTTGAAGGTGTGAAAATTCCGTATCGCGTGCGCGCGACGCGCGGCGAAGCGCGCCAGGATGAAATTGTCACGATCGACAAGCTCGACTACAACTGGCCGCTGGCGGGCGTCGTCTTCGCGCAGCCGGCAGCCGCGGGGCCGGACTTCACGTTCCTGGACGGGAGCGCCTCGACCGAGGTGCCATTCGAAGTCCGCGAGGGTCACATCTTCGTGCCCGTGATGCTGAACGGAATAGGTCCGTTCCGGATGTTGCTGGATTCGGACCGAGGCAACATCCTGTCGCAGCGCGCCATGGCCGAACTGGGTGTCAAGCCCCAGGGCGACTTCGGCACCGCGGGCGTCGGCGAAAACCAGCAGGCAATCGGCATCGCGCGCATCGACCGCGTCCAGATTGGCGGCGTGGAAATCGACAACATGCTGTTCTCCGCAATCGACGTAAGCGACTACCTGTCGCGGGTCGTGGGGGTGGATGGTGTGGCGGGAGTGGTGGGCTTCGAGTTCCTCAAACGCTTTCCGGTCAAACTCGACTACCAGCGCGGACGCGCCACCTTCTACGAACCTTCGCGCTTCACCTATTCCGGCTTGGGCACGGGCGTGCCATTCAAGCTGCGTGGCCGGGTCGCCCTGGTCGAAGGCAGCGTGGACGGTGTGCCTGCCCTGCTGGCCATCGATACCAGCAGCGACGACTCGGTATCGCTGACAGCGCCGTTCGTCGACAAGAATGGCCTGGTCAAGAAATATGGCGCCACGCAGACGATCGTTTCCGGCGCAGGTTCGGTCGACTACCAGCACTCGCTGCTCGCGCGCGCCGATTCGCTGAAGCTGGGCGGGGTCATGGTCAACAAGCCGACGATGGCGTTGGCGGCTTCCAAGGAAGATGCCAAGGGAACCGGGGATGTCTCCGGCAGCGTGGGCTATGGCGTGCTGCGCCAGTTCAACGTCACGTTCGACTACGCCAACGGCATCCTGTATTTCGAAAGGAACGCGAATTACGGCCAACGCGACGTGTTCGACCGCTCCGGCATGTGGATCGAGCGCACTTCGGCGGGATTCGAGATCATCGACGTGGTCAAGGACGGCCCCGCGGCAAAGGCGGGCCTCGCGAGTGGCAATGTAATCGTCGCCGTCGAAGGCAAGCCGACGTCGGCGCTGGCTCTGGCTACGGTGCGCCAGGACTTGCGGGGCGAGCCGGGCACCAAGGTCAAGGTCCGCCTTGCCAATGGCACCGAGAAGACCATCACGCTGCGCGAACTCATCTAGGATTTCCATTCCAGGAGCGACGAACCATGACCAAGGACACGGCCAAGGCAAAAGGCGGGATTCACTTTCCGGTTCCGAAAGGCAAGCACGGCGCGCCGCTGGTGCCCGGCCAGGACGCACGCAGGAAGGCGATCAATCCAACGCCACGCGTCGTCGCCCGGACCAAAGCCAGCACCAAAGGACGCTAGCGCTTGTCGCGGATCGCTTTGGTGGTGGGCGCGACCGGACTGGTCGGGTCCAAGCTCGTGGACGAATTGCTCGCGGATGCCGAATACCAGGTGGTTCATTCGCTGGTGCGCCGACCCTCGGGGCGCACGCACGCGAAGTTGCGCGAACTGGTCGTGGATTTCAGCCGTCTCGCGGACATTGCGTGGCCCGCGGTCGACGACGCATTCTGTTGCCTGGGCACGACGATCGGGAAGGCGGGGTCGCAGCAGGTGTTTCGCGCCGTCGACCATGACTATCCGCTGGACGTTGCGCGCGGCACGCTCGCCCACGGCGCGCGCCAGTTTCTCTTCGTGTCCTCCTTGGGCGCCGACGCAAATTCCAGGGTGTTCTACAGCCGCGTGAAGGGCGAACTGGAGAAGGCGGTAGCCGCGCTGGACTTTCATGCCGCCATTGCGTTCCGGCCATCCGTGATTGCGGGAGACCGTGCCGAACATCGCTTTGGCGAGCGTTTGGCGATTGCGGTGTTGCAACCCATGCGATGGCTGGTGCCACGGCAATACCTGCCGGTGGCGGACACCGCCGTAGCCCGCGCGATGGTCGCCATTGCCAAGCGCGGCCTTGAAGGATTCAACATCGTTTCGTCGGCGCAAATCCAGGCGTTCGCGCCTGCCTGACACGACGTCCCCTTGCACGCGTTCTGGCATCTGCTGGCGCTGACGGCGCCGCTTTTCCTCCTCGTTCTGGTGGGCTATGCGCTGTCGCGCTGGGGACGCTGGCCGGCGGTCGCCTCCGATGCGCTGACGCAGTTTGTCTTCTCCGTCGCCATCCCGGCGTTCCTGTTCCGGCTCATGGCGGATTTCTCCCGGTTGCCCCCCGTCGATGCGCGCCTGCTGATCGCCTATTTCGGCGGCGCGCTTGTGGTGTATTTCGTGGGCCGCGTCATCGCCGCCAGGATGTTCCGCCTGGATGGCGAGTCGCAATCGGTGTTTGCGATGGGTGGCATATTCGCCAACAACGTGCTGCTGGGCTTGCCGCTGGCCAAGGTGACTCTTGGCGACGCCGCGATACCTTCCGTGTCGCTGGTGCTCGTTTTCAACTCGCTGCTGCTGTGGACCCTCGTCACGGTGTCGGTCGAATGGGCGCGCAACCGCGAAGTCTCGGTGAAAGGCTTCGCGACCACCGCGCAATCGGTCGTGACCAACCCGGTGGTGGCGGGCATCCTGCTGGGTACCGTGTTCAGCTTCACCGGGCTCACGCTTCCGGGCGTGGTCGACGAGACGCTGCAGCTCCTCAGCCAGGCCGCGATACCGATGTCGCTCGTGGTGCTGGGCATGGGCCTCGCCGAATACGGCATTCGCGTGGGTTGGCGCCAGAGCGCGGCGATCGCGTTGCTGAAACTCTCGGTCATGCCGCTGGTGGTCTATCTCCTGGCGCGCGCGCTGTCGCTGCCGGTGCTGGAAATGCGCTCCGTGGTGGTGCTGGCCTCGCTGCCGGTCGGCGCCAACGTGTACCTGATGGCCAAGGAATTCAAGCGCATGGAAGGCCCGGTGGCGTCGAGCCTGGTAATGACCACCGCAATTGCCTCCGTCACCACACCCGTGCTGCTTGCGCTGCTCGGCGTGACGCCGGCTTAGGAGCCGCTGATGGCGCAAGGAGCCACGATCTTCAAGGCGGAGCTCAACGTCGCCGACATGGACCGCCAACACTTCGCCACCCACGCGCTGACGCTGGCACGGCATCCTTCGGAAACCGATGAGCGCATGATGGTGCGGATGCTCGCGTTCGCATTGCACGCCGACGAGGCGCTGACGTTCGGACGAGGCTTGGCCAGCGAAGACGAAGCGGACTTGACGCAGCGAGACCTGACCGGCGCGATCCAGCTGTGGATCGACGTCGGCCTGCCGGATGAGAAGTCCCTGCGCAAGGCGTCCGGCCGCGCCGAGCGCGTCGTCGTGTACGCGTATGGCGGACGCGCAGTCGACCTGTGGTGGGCGAAAAACCGCGCGACTCTCGAGCGCCTCCGGAATCTCTCGGCGTTCGTCGTGCCCGCCGAGTCAAGTCAGGCGCTGGCGCGGCTGGCGCAACGGACCATGCAGTTGCAGTGCACGCTGCAGGACGGCCATCTCTGGTTCTCGTGCGGAAGCGAAACGCTCCCGATCACCCTCTCGGTCCTGCAACGCCCCGGGGCTTGATACGCATCGGGTATAATTCGCCGCACGCGGCATTTGAACAGTCCTTAAGTCGCCGTCGTTACCGACGTTTCGTCGTTCCCGAATCTGCCTGCGACTGGTGTCCCGATCGGGGCAACGGGCCGACCATCTTCCCGAAAGCTGTCATGTCCTTTGCCAAACTCGGCTTGTCCGAGGCGCTCGTACGTGCCGTCACCGAACACGGCTACACGCAACCCACGCCGGTGCAGGCGCAGGCCATTCCCGCGGTGCTTGCCGGCGGCGACCTGCTGGCCGGCGCGCAAACCGGCACCGGCAAGACCGCGGGCTTCGTTCTGCCGATGCTGCAGCGCCTCGCGCTGCCGCCCGGCGCGCCCGCGCGTCACGGTTTCCGCCCTCTCCGTGCGCTGATTCTCACGCCAACGCGCGAACTGGCGGCGCAGGTCGAGGAATCGGTGCGCACCTACGGCAAGTATTCCAGGCTGACCTCGATGGTCATCTTCGGCGGCGTCGGCATCCATCCACAGATTGCGCAGTTCAAGCGTGGCGTCGACATCCTCGTCGCCACGCCCGGCCGCCTGCTCGACCACATGGGGCAGGGCACGGTCAATTTGAACCAGGTGGAAATCCTGGTGCTGGACGAGGCCGACCGGATGCTGGACATGGGCTTTATCCGTGACATTCGCCGCATCCTCGCCGCTTGCCCCAAGCGGCGCCAGAACCTGCTTTTTTCGGCGACGTTCTCCGAGGAGATCAGGACGCTGGCCGACGGACTGCTCAACGCGCCGGCGATGATCGAAGTCGCCCGGCGCAATTCGACGGTCGAGATCATCACGCAAAAGGTGCATCCTGTGGACCGCGACCGCAAGCGTGAGTTGCTCTCGCACCTCATCCTTTCGCAGAACTGGCACCAGGTGCTGGTGTTCACGCGCACGAAGCACGGCGCGAACAAGCTTGCGGAGCAACTGAACGATGACGGCATCACGGCGCTGGCGATCCACGGCAACAAGAGCCAGTCCGCGCGTACGCGAGCGCTCGCCGAATTCAAGGACGGCGACCTGCAGGTGCTGGTCGCCACCGACATCGCCGCGCGCGGCATCGACATCGATCAGCTGCCGCACGTGGTGAATTACGACCTGCCCAACGTGCCCGAGGACTATGTGCACCGCATCGGCCGCACCGGCCGCGCCGGCGCGACGGGTGAGGCTATTTCACTCGTCTGCGTCGACGAAAAGATTTTCCTGCACGACATCGAGCGCCTGATCAAGCGCGAGATAACGTCCGTGGTCGTGCCCGGTTTCGCGCCCGACCCCAACGCGCGACCGCAACCGATTCTGCAGCGGCAACAGCGCAGCGGAGGCGGCGCCCCGGGACGCGGAAGCCAGGGCCGCGGCCGTCAGGGCAGCAATGACCAACGCGGCAAGCAAGCCCAGCCCGCAGGCAAGCCCAAAGGACGCGCGACGGCGCACGCCGCAGGGAGCGGCGATGCCAAGCCGGCGCCACGCGCAACCAGCACCGGAAGCGGCGCGACCGCCAAGGCTGGCTTGGGCGCGCGACCCACGGCAACCGGAAACCCGGGCGTCAAGCCGATGGGCGTGCGCCGCTTCGGCGGCCGCAAACGCTAGTCAGGCCTCCAGGTGGGAGAACAGGACCGTCGAAAGATAGCGTTCGCCGAACGACGGGATGATCACCACGATCAGCTTCCCGGCATTCTCGGGACGCCCGGCCGCTTCCAGCGCCGCCCACATGGCGGCGCCGGATGAAATCCCGACCAGCAGTCCCTCTTCCGTAGCCATGCGGCGTGCGAGCGCCAGCGCATCGTCGTTCCTGACCCGGATCACCTCGTCGTAGATCGTGGTGTTGAGGATGGCCGGCACGAAACCGGCGCCGATTCCCTGGATCGGATGCGGGCCCTTCACGCCGCCCGACAGCACCGGCGAGGCATCGGGTTCAACCGCGATGACCTGCAAGCCGGGTCGGCGCGGCTTCAGCACCTCGCCCACGCCCGTAATCGTGCCGCCGGTGCCAACGCCCGCCACGAAGATGTCGATCTTCCCGTCGGTGTCCCGCCAGATCTCCTCGGCAGTGGTGCGGCGGTGAATTTCCGGATTGGCCGGATTCTCGAACTGCTGCAGGATGAGATAGCGCGGGTCCGCGGCAGCCAGTTCCTGTGCCTTCTTGATCGACCCGTTCATGCCGTCCGGACCCGGCGTCAGGAACAGCTCCGCGCCATAGGCCTTGAGCAGAAGGCGCCGTTCCCGGCTCATGGTCTCCGGCATCACGAACGCGCATTTGATTCCGCGCGCCGCGCACACCATCGCCACGCCGATGCCGGTGTTGCCGGATGTCGGCTCGAGCACGATCGTGTCTGCGCTGATCCTGCCGGCCTTTTGCGCGGCATCGATCATCGAGAGGCCGATGCGATCCTTGACGCTGTGCGCCGGATTCTGGAATTCGAGCTTCGCGACCACCTGGGCGGCCAGGCCCGCAGTCAGCCGGTTGATGCGGACCAGCGGCGTGTTGCCGACGAGTTCCGTGACGTCCTGGGCGATGCGCATGGGCGGCTCCCGCTTAGAGTTGACCGATGCCCAAGTATAGCCACGCCCGCGGTAACCGTCCTGTCATCCGCAAGGTCCCGCAATGCTGGCGCGTTCCACGACGACCTCCGCCGTGCGAAAATCGGCGCATTCCCATCGAAGCGAAACCCATGGCCGCTACCCCGCAGAAAAAATCCTACACGGTCCGCACGTCCGACATCCACGGCCGCGGCGTGTTCGCCACCAAAAAAATTCGCAGAGGCACGGTCATCGTCGAGTACAAGGGCAAGCGCGCGTCATGGGACGAGGCGATGGAGCGGCCCGACAGCGACCCCGAAGATTCCGCGCACACGTTTTTGTTCCAACTGGACGACGGGCAGGTGATCGATGCGCGCGTGCGCGGCAACGCCGCGCGCTGGATCAATCATTCCTGCGACCCGAACTGCAAGACCTACGAAGACGACGAAGGCCGCGTCTTCATTGAGGCCAGGCGCAAGATCCGGCCGGGCGAAGAGCTGTCCTACGACTACCGGCTGCAGATAGACTGCAAGCTCACCAAGCGCGAGCGCGCCCAGTACGCGTGCCGCTGCGGCACCGAGAAGTGCCGGGGCTCGCTGCTTTACCCAATTCGCTAATTGCGCCGCGCTGCGGGGATAATGCGCTCCCGCGAAGGAGCCTTGCCCACGTGAAGCGCGCCCATTCTCCCGCCGTTGCCGCACCGGCACCGTTGCGACTTGCCACGATCACGGCGCTGCGTGCCTGCGCCAACCGCTTCGGCGCGGAGGCATCCGCGCAGAAACGGGCGCTGCTGCGCGAGTGCTCGGCGGGAGGCGTGCATGACCACGAGGTCCTGCTCGCGTACCACGACTGCCTGTTGTTCCTGCTTGCCTACCCTGAGTCGGCGTCGTTGTTTGCGCAAGCCGGGCGGGAACTCGATCGAGTAGCGCGGGCGGCGCGGGCGATCATGGATTCCGGCAGTGCGCGCACGCGAGCGCGACTCGCCAATTCCGGCGTGGCCTGGACGCCGATGACGATTGCCTTCGGCCACGATATCGCGCGGTGGCTCGCGATCGCCCATCCTGGCCATGCCGACATCGATTCGTTCGACCCGGAAGGCGCCTCGCTGGCGAATCTGCTCCGGCACGCCTTGCCACCGCTGGAATTCGAAATACTGGCGACCGGAGAGGCCGATTCCGACGCATTCCTGGCGCAGGCGACACGTGCGCATCGCGGCACGCGCCTCGAATGGCTCGTCCGGCAGTTCGCGCGGCTGCCCTGCAGCGACGACTTGCGCGAGCTCCTGTTCGATTCGCTGCGCGCGTACATCACGATCCGTCCCGAGGCGAGCGCCTTGTCGCGAACCTACGTGCGTGGCCCGGAAACGGCGGTGTTTTTTCATCGCGATGGATTGCGCCGCGTCGACGATTTGCGCGCGCTGCTGACCGAGCCACTTCCCCGCGTCCGCTCGCTCTCTCCGACCAGACGCTGGCACCTGCTCGACGCGGGCCGGGCGATGCTGGCCAGTCTCGGCCGCGAAACCGACGCCGTCTCGGCCGCCGCGCCGGAGGGCATCGAATTTCACGGACTGGATCGCGGCATCTCGGTCGCGCTCTATACGATGGTGCCGGGTCGCCGGCTGCCGCTCGATTCGCACGTGGGATTCATGCTGTTCAAGAACGCTGTTCCGGTGGGCTACGGTGGCGCGTGGCCCTTTCTCGGCACCGCGAAAATCGGTGTCAATATTTTCTCGCCGTATCGCGGCGGCGAGTCGGCGTACCTGTTCGGCCAGGTGTTGCGGGTCTATTCCAGGCGCTTCGGGATCAACCATTTCATCGCTGAACCGTCGCAGTTCGGCGGCGGCAACCGCGAGGGCCTTGAATCCGGCGCATTCTGGTTCTACTACCGGCTCGGTTTCCGGCCCGTCGCACGCAACCTCGCCGACGTTGCCAACCAGGAATTCGCGCGCATGCAGGTCGAGCCGAGCTATCGCACGCCACTTGCGGTGTTGCGCCGGTTCACGCGTTCGGACATCGAATACCGGTTGCCTGGCCAGGGCGGCGCAAATCCGGCGTGCGACCCGGCAGACCTGTCGCTCGCGGTATCGGCGTGGATCGCCGCCCGCTTCCACGGCGACCGCGACGCGGCAATGCGACGCGCGGTGAGCAAGGTGACGCGCGCACTGGGCGCGAAGGGCGTTTCCGCCTGGCCGGCCGGAGAGCGGGCCTCTTTCGAGGCGCTGTGCCTCCTACTGGCCCTGGTGCCGGGTCTGGCGCAATGGCCGGCGAGGGACAGGGCCCGGGTCATTGCCGTGGCGCGCGCGAAGGGCGCCGACGAATTCCGGTATTTCGACCTTCTCCGCAAACATCCTCGGTTGCAGGCGGCAATGCGGGAGATCGCCGCGCCTGCCGCCTGACCCGTCGAACCGGCCCACGCGTCCATCGGGCGCTGCCGGTTACAATCGGCATGTAGCCTTCCCTTCGTCGCGCTGGGCTGCCACCTAGGTCGCCTCGCCATTCGCCGCACACTTACCACTCACTTTCCACTCACTTTCCACCACCGCCCGACGAAATAATGGCCCGCAAACGAACCCTGAAGACTTCCGGCAAACTGGTGGTTCTGGATCACGATTCGCAGATTCTCGCCGGCAATCCCCTGGGCGACCCGTCATTGCGCAAGTTGGCCGTGTGGCTTCCGCCCGGCTACGACGACGGCACGTCGCGCGGACGCAACGCCGGCAGGGGCAGGCGCTATCCGGTGCTGTGGGACTTGGTCGGTTTCACCGGATCGGGGATGGCCCACGTGGGCTGGCGCCCGTTCGACGAAAACGTGCCGGAACGAGCGGCCCGCCTCATCCACGAGCGCAAGATGGGACCGTGCATCATCGTGTTTCCCGATTGCTTCACCTGCCTTGGCGGCAATCAGTACATCAATTCCTCGGCGATGGGAAATTATGCGGATTACCTGACGCGCGAGCTGATCCCGTTCGTCGACCGGGAATTCCGGACGCTGGCGTCACGCGATCACCGCGGCTGCTTCGGCAAGTCCTCGGGCGGATATGGTGCCATCATCCATGGCATGAAGCATGCGAAGCACTGGGGCGCGATCGCCGACCATTCCGGCGACGCCTACTTCGAGTACTGTTACCTGACCGACTGGCCGCGCACGCTGAACGAACTCGAACGCTACCGGCGTCCGCGCCGACGCGCCGGCAGGATCGACGTGACCAGGGACGCGGCGGCCACCGGCAAGGGGCACGACGACGGCCGCGTCAAGCGCTTCCTGGATGCCATGTGGTCGAAGGACAAGCTGAACGATGCCGAGGGACACGCGCTGATGGAGATCGCGATGGCCGCATCCTACGATCCGGATCCCGCAGCGCCGCTGGGATTCCGGGTGCCGGTCGATCTCGAAACCGGGGAATTGCTGCCGGCGCGCTGGAAGCAGTGGCTGAAGCACGATCCCATTCATCTGGTGGGTCGATACCGGGCCAACCTCAAGTCGTTGCGTGGAATCTACGTCGATTGCGGCTGGCGCGACCAGTACCACCTGCATTTCGGCGGGCGCATACTGTCGCGTGAACTGACCCGGCACGGCATTCGCCATACCTACGAGGAATTCGACGATTCTCATTCGTCAGTCGACTACCGGATGGACGAGAGCCTTCCCTTCCTTTATCGCGCGCTGAAGCCGTGATCATGCCCCTTCCTCGCGGGTCGTCGCGGTCCAATGATTCACGCCATTGCGCGCTGGTCATCGCCGTGCTGGCGACGCTCGTGGTCGCCCCGCCCGTCGCTGCTGATGGTCCTGCCGATCCGCCGCCGACGCAGAACATGGATTACCAGGCGGGATTGGACGCCATTCAGGTGAGCGATTGGGAACGCGCGATCAGCAATCTCAAAATCGCCGCGGTCGCGGAGCCCACCAACGCCGATCTGCAGAACTGGCTGGGTTACGCGTACCGGCATACCGGCAAATACGACGAGGCGCTCGATCACTACCGCGCGGCACTGGACCTCGATCCCGCGCATCGCGGTGCGCACGAGTACGTCGGCGAGACGTACCTGCTCCTGGGCAACAAGGCCAAAGCGCGCGAGCACCTGGCGGCCCTCGAACGGATCTGCGGCAAGCAATGCACGGAGTACCAGGACCTGCAGAAGGCCATCGCCTCCGCCAAATGAAACAGCATCGAGCTGACGAGAGGAACCGACATGCGCTGGGGTGACATGCGGCGGAGTGAGAACGTCGAGGACGTGACCGGCGGCCAACCCGGCGGCGGTGGCGGATTCGGTGGTGGCGGCTTCAAGCTGGGGGGCGGCGCCATGATCCTCGTGGTGATCGTGAGCCTCCTGTTCGGCGTCAATCCGCTGCAGTTCCTGGGTATGATGGACGGCGGTGGCGCGCCGCCGGCCCCCTCCCCCTCTACCGCGCCATCGCCGCAGGTGGCGCAGCCGGGCTACGGGCCGCAAGCAGGCAAGGTTGCCGAGGATCCCGACAAGGGCCTGTCGGCGCGCGTGCTGGGCGACACCGAAGACGTGTGGACCGCGCTGTTCCAGGCAATGGGCTCGCGTTACGAGCCCCCCAAGCTCGTGCTCTTTCGCCGGTCGGTTGTCTCGGCGTGTGGCCGCGCCAGCGCCGCCGCCGGCCCATTCTATTGTCCCGCCGATCGCAAGCTCTACCTCGATACGGCGTTTTTCCAGGAATTGCAGGGCCGCTTCGGCGCGCCGGGAGATTTCGCGCAGGCCTACGTGATCGCGCACGAGGTGGGCCACCACGTGCAGAACCTCATGGGCACCATGAAGCAGTACGACCAGACGGCGGACAGGCTCGATGAACGGGGCCGCAACGCGCTGTCGGTCAGGCTCGAACTGCAGGCGGACTGTTACGCAGGCGTGTGGGGCTTCTATGCGGCCAAGCGCAACCTGCTCGACCCGGGCGATGCGCAGGAGGGCTTGCGCGCCGCATCTGCTGTCGGCGACGACTCGATCCAGAAGCAGACGCAAGGCTACGTCGTGCCCGACGGCTTCACCCATGGATCGGCGGAACAGCGGATGAAGTGGTTCCAGACCGGCTTGCAGTCCGGCGACCCGCGCGCGTGCAACACGTTTGCGGCGAAGGGTCCGTAGAGAAGCCACCCCGTGCCGCCCGGCCTGACTTGTCCAGGGTGTCGCAACCCCATGGAGGCGATCGACCTCGAACGGCGCGCCGTCGGCACGGTCATGGTCGACCTGTGCGCGACTTGCGAGGCGTTGTGGTTCGACCCGATGGAAAGTCCGTTGTTGTCGCCGGCTGCAACGCTGGAACTGTTTCGCGCGATCAACCAGGCGCAGCCCGAGACCCACTCCGCGCTGCCGGAATCGATGATGTGCCCCCGCTGCGACACGCCGCTGGCATTGACCCACGACCTGCAGCACACCACCCGATTCTCCTATTACCGATGTCAGCGCGGGCACGGCCGCCTGACGCCGTTCTTCCAGTTCCTGCGCGAAAAGAACTTCATCCGGCCCATTCCGCCGGGCGAGCTGGCACGTCTGAAGTCGCTGGTCCGGATCGTCCGGTGCTCCAGTTGCGGCGCGCCCATCGACCTAGAGACATCCACCGCCTGCCAGTTCTGCCGCGCGCCCATCGCCATTCTGGATCCCGAGGCTGCCAGCCGCGCGGTGCGCGAACTCGCCCATGACGCGGCCGCCGCCCCGCCCGCGCCGAGTGATGCCGATCGCGCCGCGGCGGGCATCCTGGCGGCCGCGGAATTCGAACGGGCGCTGGCCCGCGAGCAGGCTCAGCGCCAGGAGGGATTCGCGCTGGACCTGGTCCACGTGGGGCTATCGGCGCTGGCAGGAATCCTGGCGTCCCGGTGAAACCGGGGGCCGTTGGTAGCTGCATTGGCTCCCACGCGCTCAAGCGTTTAGAATCGCGCTTTTCCTTCAATTCAAAAATCCATCATGTTCAACATTCGCCTTCTGGTCGTTCTCTCCCTGATCCTGAGCGCCGCAAGCGCCGTGGCGCAAACGGCGCCCCCGAGCCCTGCGGCGGCGCCCGCGGCTGCCGCGGCACCGGCGCCCTCGGCTGCCGCAGCACCGGCACCCGCGGCCTGCGTGAAACCGGCCCGCTATCCGGGCGCCAAGGCCAGCGACGTCCGGAAAACCGCATGGCACAACGAAGTCAAGGCCTGGGGCGAATGCGTCAAGAACTACGTCGCTGACCTGCGGGCGCAGATCGACACCCGGATCAAGGCTGCCAACAGCACCATCGAGGATTACAACGCCGCCCTCAAGGAACTGCAGGCGCAGCAGACGGAAGCCGAAACCGGCGAAGCCGCACCAGGTAATACCAAGCCCAAGTAGTCCGAGTAAGCGCGCGACGGCATCGTCCCGTTTGCTGCCAGCGCTGCGGGACAGGATCGCCAGGTGACATTCGCACGCGCAGCGGCCCACCTCACGGCCCTTCCTTCCAACGTCGCCGACGACACCGCGCGCGCCATCGCCGTGGCGCTGCGCGAAGGTTTCGACCGCCACTACGCGCTGTTTCGCGATTGCGCGCGCGCGGCCAAGCACCATTTCGAGACGGCGAACTGGCGCGCGATTCGCCACGTGGCGCGCGACCGCATCGACTTCTACGACAAGCGCGTGATGGAAACCGTTGCCAGGATACGCAACGAGTTCCGCTCGGCTGGACTGGACGGAAGTGGCGCCGACGCGATGTGGGAGCGCATCAAGCTTCACTACATCGGGCTGCTGATCGACCACAAGCGACCGGAGCTTGCGGAAACATTCTTCAATTCCGTGTCCTGCAAGATCCTGCACCGCGCCTACTATAACAATCGTTTCATGTTCGTCCGGCCGGCGATATCCACCGAGCATATCGAAGCCGACCCGCCCACCTATCGCAGCTACTATCCCCTGGAAAAAGGCCTGCGCCACGCGCTGATCGACATCATCCTCGACTTCCGCCTCGAGCGGCGCTTCGCCGATTTCGGCAACGACCTGCGCAATGTGCTGGCCGCGTTCCGGAAGCGCGCGCCACGGCCGTTCCGCCCGGAGGCAAATCACCAGATCCAGGTGCTGTCGACGCTGTTCTTTCGCGACCAGACTGCCTACATGGTCGGCCGCATCGTCAACGGCATCAATTTCTATCCCTTTGCGGTGGCGCTCAAGCATGCGCCCGGCGGCAAGCTCTACGTCGACGCGCTGCTCCTGGACGATGTCGAGCTTGCGTTGCTGTTCTCGGCCAATCGCTCCTATTTCCTGGTCGACATGGAAGTGCCATCGGCGTACATCGCATTCCTGCGCAGCATGCTGCGGGACAGGACCGCGGCCGAGCTGTACACGATGGTCGGGCTGCAGAAGGCCGGCAAGAATCTCTTCTATCGCGACTTTCTGCATCACCTCGCGCACTCGCGCGACCGCTTCATCATTGCGCCCGGCATCAAGGGACTGGTGATGAGCGTGTTCACGCTGCCGTCCTATCCCTACGTGTTCAAGGTGATCAAGGACCAGATCGCCGCGTCGAAGGACACCGACCGCAGCAAGGTCATGCGCAAGTATGCGCTGGTCAAGCACCATGACCGTGCCGGCCGAATGACCGACATCCTCGAGTATTCGGACGTTGCCTTTCCGCGCGACCGGTTTTCGCCGGGGCTGCTTGCGGAACTGAAGGACGTCGCACTGTCGCAGGTGGAGGAGGAGGAGGACCGCATCGTCATCCGCCACGTGTACATCGAGCGCCGCATTACGCCGCTCAACCTCTACCTCGAGCGCGCCGACGACGCGAAACGCATCCACGCGGTGCGCGAATACGGGGACGCGATCCGCGAGCTCGCCACGGTCAACATCTTTGCCGGCGACCTCCTGTTCAAGAACTTCGGCGTGACCCGCTATGGCCGGGTGGTCTTCTACGACTATGACGAGATCGAATACCTCGCCGACTGCAATTTCCGCAAGATCCCCACACCACCGCCGGACTACGACGAAATGGCGAGCGACGTCTGGTATCCCGTCGGGCCACGGGACATTTTCCCCGAGGAATTCGCCACGTTCCTTCTGACCGATCCTCGCGTACGGGAGGCCTTCTTCGCGTTCCACCAGGACCTGCTCGACGCGTCGTGGTGGCAGCGGGTGCAAAAGGACATCGCCCGCGGCGAACAGGCGGAAGTGCTGTCGTACCCACCGGGCCATCGCTTCCACCCACCGCTCGCGGGGCGCTAGCCGCCTGGCGGACGGCAGCGACCGATCCTCGGGTTGCCAGGCGCGGGATTGCCCCGCCCGGACATACTGGCCGTTCAACGAAAAGCGCCGGCAGCGGTTCCAGGCGCGGGCGGTTGCGGTGTTTGGGGGATTGGCTCATGTACTTGAGCGCATTGGAGCTATTCCGGATCGGTCCCGGCCCGTCGTCGTCCGGGACCGTTGGTCCGCAGCGCGCGGCACTGCGCTTCGTGCATGACCTGGCCGCGGATGGCCTCGTTGGCGCGACCGCACGGATCGAGGCCGAAGTTTATGGCGGCGCGGCCTTCGCGGTGCGCGAACAGTCGACGGATCGTGCGATCGTCGCCGGCCTGTGTGGCGAGTTGCCCGAGCACTGCGATGCCGAGTCCTATGCCCTCGGTTCGGCACGCGTGGACAAGGAGGGCAGCCTGATGCTCGGCGGACGTCACCGGGTCGCCCACGTTTCCGAGCGGGATCTACGGCACGTCGTCAACCGGTCGGTGGCCCTCGACGGCAACGCCATTCGCTTTATCGCGCGCGATGCCGGCGGCGAATCCATCGCCGCGCGCGTCTACTATTCCATCGGCAACGGTGCGATTCTCGCTGAAGGCGACGGCACTCAGAACGCGGGTCCGCGCATTCCCTACGCCTTCGACTCCGCCGCCGCGTTGCTTCAGCACTGCCAGGTCCGCGGCAAGAAGATCGCGGGGATCGCGCTGTCCAACGAATGCGCGTTGCGCAGCCCGACCGAAGTGAGGAGCGGGCTCCTGCGGGTCGCCCATGGGATGCTGGCTGCGCTGCGGCGGGGCCTCACCACCCACGGCAAGCTTCCGGGAGGGTCGCTGCGCCGGGCTTCCGTGCTTGCCGATGCAATGCTTGCCGCTCCGGTCAGCGCCGCGCAACGCAGCGGTACCTACGCCATGGCGGCTGCGGAGGAGAATGCGGCCGGCGGACGCGTTGCGGCCGCGCCTTCCAACGGCGCGTCGGGGCCAGTGGCCGCACTTCTCCAGATGTGGCTCGACGACGGTCCCATCGAGGCGGAATCCGGCATGCTCGAATTCCTGTTGACGGCGGCGGCCATTGGCCACCTGTTGCGCACCGCGGGCGTCAGGGACGTCGGCTGCCAGGGTGAAGTCGGCGTGGCGTGCGCCATGGCTGCGGCGGGTTATGTCGCGGCCAACAATGGGAGCAACGCGCAGATGCTGCACGCCGCAGAGCGCGCGCTGGAACCCCATCTCGGACTCGCCTGCGATCCCGTCGGCGGCCGGGTCCAGGACCCCTGTATCGCGCGCAACGCCAGGGCCGGAACGCTGGCGTACATCGCGGCGGCAGACGCCATCAGGATGCCTGATCCACCCTTGGGGCTGGACCGCGTTTCGACGTCTGCGGTGGAGTTGGGCAGAGCGATGGCCGGCCGCTACAAAACCGCGTCGGTGGGCGGGGTCGCCGTCAACGTCGCGGAATGCTAGGGGCCGCTGTTCCGACGCCGGCGGCATGACGCACGCCGGTGCGCGGTGCTATCCTCGCGTGCATCGACCTGACGGAGTTCGCGCATGACGCTCCCACCATTCCGCAGCACGTTGCTGGTGGTTCTCGCCGCCATCGCAGTCGTCGCCTGCGAAAATCCGCAGAAGAAGAAGGACGAGGAAATCGCGAAGAGCACCTTCGCCTGCCTCTACAACGGGGAACGCTTCCTGGTCCGCTTTGACGAAGGCGAAGCGCGCATGCTGCTGCCGGAAATGCAGCGCGTGACGCTCTATCAGATTCCCAGCACGATTGCCGGCGGCGTGCGCTACAGCAATGGCACGATGGAGTTGCGAGGCAAGGGCTCGGAACTGCAGCTGATTCGCGACGGCGTGGTGACTCCGCTCAAGGATTGCGAGCCCTACGCCATCATGCCGGCGACCAAGTAGGCCCGGCCCAGGACGCACGCGACCATGTCCGCCATGCCGGGAATCGCGCCGGCCGTCGGCGTGATCGGCACGGGCGCCATGGGCATGGGCGTGGTGCGGAGCCTTCGGCGCCACGGCTTTGACACCCACGCGCGCGACATCCGACCCGAAGCCCACGCGGAGGCCGCTGCACTCGGCGCCCATTGCCATCCGAGTGCCGCTGCGCTGGCCCGTGCCTGCGGTATCGTCATCGTGCTGGTGGTTGATGCGGCGCAGGTGGACGACGTCCTTTTCGGCAAAGATGGCCTCGCAGACGCGGCGCGCCGCGACATCGTGGTCGTGCTGTCGTCGACCGTACCCCCGGACTACACCGCGGCGTTGGCGTTGCGGCTCGCCACGCTTGGCATCGCACTCGTCGACGCGCCCGTGTCCGGCGGACCACGGCGCGCCGCCGACGGCAGCATGACGATGATGGTCGCCGGTGACGCGAGCGCGCGGGCGCGATGCGAGCTGGTTTTCGCGGCCATCGCGGGACGCGTGTTCAACGTGGGCAAGGTCGCGGGCGACGCCGCCAAGTTCAAGATCGTCAACAACCTTCTGGCAGCGGTGAATCTCGCGGCGGGCGCGGAAGCGTTGGCCCTGGCGAACAAGGCAGGCCTCGACCTGCAACGCTTCGTGGAGGTCGTCAACGCCAGTTCCGGCGGCAGCTGGATATTTGCCGATCGCATGCCGCGAGCGCTGGCCGACGATTTCGTACCACGGGCCGCAGGCAGGATACTTGCCAAGGACGTGGGCATCGCCGCGGAATTTGCCGCGCGACTGGGCGTGGATGCGACATTCGCCAACGCGGCGCGCGACGCATTTCGCGGCATGGTCGCCGCGGGCTACGGCGATGAGGACGACGCCGCGATGATCAAATATCAGAGGGAAAAATTCAACCTGTGACCCGGGTTCCCGATGTTACTTGGCCCGGGCGCGCATCCTTACGTCGACGTCCATGTACATCCAGCCTTCGTTGCGCATCGGATGGGGCACGTAGTTGCGAACCCACGGGTGCGCCAGCGTGTCCTCGATTTCATTGATGCGCACTCGCCACGGTGAATAGGCAACGACCAGCTCGGTCATCCGGTCGAACAGGCGGGTTCGCTCCGTTGAATCGGGAAGCTTCCGCGCGTCGTCGAACAGCTTGTTGAATTCGGGCAGGTTGAAGCGCGAGTAGTTGGCCTGCCCGACGCTCGGCCCGTAAAGAAGCTGCATGAAATTCTCGGCATCGGGGTAATCGGCGTTCCAGCCGTCGTCGCGCACCGGCAGCCGGCCGATGCGGCCCATCTTGCGCAGCTCGGGCAACTTGTCGTACTTGAACGTGACCCGGATGCCGATGGCGTCCAGGTTCTTGCGCCACAGCTCGTCGCGCTCGCGCGCCACGGACGTCGGCGGCGACCAGCGCTCGATGACCAGCGGCTTGCCCTCCGGCGTCTCGCGATACCCGTCGCCGTCGCGGTCCTTGTAGCCGAACTTGTCCAGTAGCATCCGCGCGGCCACGGGATCGTAGATCTGCGCATTGGTCTTGAGATTTGGGTCGTAGCCGGCGATGTCCGGCGGTATGGGTCCGTTTGCGGGAAGCGCGCGACCCGCATAGAGCACGCGGATGGCTTCGTCGTTGTTGTAAGCCATGCAGATGGCACGGCGCAGCGCGATCCGCGCCGGTTCGTATCCGCCAACCACCGGATCCTCCATGTTGAAATAGGTGAATGCAACGCTCGGCCGCACCAGCGGCTGGTGCAGTATGTTCAGGGAGGCGAGGTCGGGCTTGAGCTTGCCGTTGGCGAGCGCCTGGCCGATGAGGTTGACGGGAAGCAGCGGGAGGTAGTCGATTTCGCGATTGAGGAACGCGAGCCAACGGGCCTGGCCCTCGTCCATTACGCTGATTTCGATCCGGGGTACGAGCGGAAGTCGCTTGCCCTTGAGGGATGCCGCCACGGCCTCAGAAGTCGCGGGAATGGCCCCAGCCGGCGTGTAGGTGACCTCGCGATAGCCGGGATTGGCCAGCAATTCGATGCGCGAGCTGCGCTTGTATTGCCCCAGCATGAACGGTCCGGTTCCCACGGGATGCGCGCCGAAGTCGTTGCCATAGGCGGCCACGACTTCGCGTGCCACTGCAGCCGTGTTGGGAACCGCAAGAACGTACTGGAAGCGCAGGTCCGGCGCGTTGAGGCGGATCTTCAACGTATAGCGGTCCACGACGGTGATTCCCGCAATAGGGGCGTCGTAATCGAACTTGCCGCCCTTAAGTGCTTTGCTGCGCAGGTCGTCGCCGCCGACGATTTTCCCTTCCAGCATCCACAGCCACGGCGACTGCACGGCCGGATCCAGAAGGCGCTTAAGCGCGAAGGCATGGTCGGCTGCCGTCAATTCGCGCGGCTTGCCCTTGAAGGCCGGATCGGGCGTGAAGTAGATGCCCTTCTTCACCTTCATCGTGTAAACCCGGCCCCCCTCCTCCACCAGCGGCATCGTTTCGAGCGTGCGCGGCACGAGCTTAACGGGTCGCGCGAGATAGTCGTAGTCGAGCATCGCCTCGTTGATGAGAGAAATGACGTCGTCGGAAGCCGCGTCGGAGGCAAACGCGGGATCGAAGCTTGTCTCCGCGATCTGCAGCACCACATGCAGCGTCTTGACCGCGTCCGCCGCGCGGGCCGGAGGCACCGGCCAGGCGGCCGTCAGTGCCGCCAGTGCGAAGCAGAGCCCGGACGTGCGCGACGCGTGGATCGACGAAAACCTGGGCAAAAGCAACTCCGGGAGGCAGGCGCGAGGTGGCTATAATCGTAGCATCCGCGGCTGCCGCTGCATGCGAAGCCGGCCGAGCCGTCCACTACACGTCTCAACCACGGAATTGTTTGCGATGGACATGAAACGACTGAGCGGCGGCAGCCTGCGCGCTGCGGGCTACGACGCACGTGCGCAAACCCTCGTGGTCGAACTGACCGCGGGAACGTTCGAATACCGCGGCGTGACGCCGGAAATGTGGCGCCGCTTTTCCGGGGCGTCGTCGCCGTGGAGTTATTTCCGCGACAATATCGAGGAAGAATTTCCGGCCAGGCGGGTGCGCTAGGAAGGATGCAAACGCGCCAACGCGCGCGGCGGGTTCGCCCCGCCACGCGCGCGTCGTCTTGCAGCAGCGAATGCCGCTGCATTGGCGAACTTACTGGATGGTCAGCTTGCGGCCGGCCAGCGCCGGCTTCTTCGCGAGCGTCAGCTCCAGCACGCCATTTTCGTATTTCGCCTGGCTTGCTGCCTCATCGAGCTCAACGGGCAGCACGAAGCTGCGATAGACGGCGCCGTAGTAGCGCTCGCTGCGCAGCGTGCGGTCGTTGCTCTTCGCCTCGCCGTCCTTCACTTCGAACGATTTCTTCACTTCCGCCGAGATCGTGACCTGGTTGCCTTCGATGGTCACCTGGATGTCGTCCCGACTCACGCCAGGAAGCTCCGCATGGACGACGTAGTTGCCGTTGCTTTCGGCGACATCGACCCGGATGCTCGCAGCCGACTCACGCGCCGTGCGGACCGGCTTGAAATAGCCGCGGAACAGGTCGTCGAAGCCAACACCCGCGAACGGGTCGTACAGTTGCACAGTTTGCATGGTCAAGCTCCTCATGAATGGGTTCGGATTGGTGCGCGGCGAAACTCCGTTTGACCTGGCGCAAGGCGATTCGCCGCTCGCAATGTCAATGTAAGGCCGGGTGCGCCGGTTTCAAGAGCCGTACTTGCGTTGCCGGCGCGGTGGCGCGAGGATAGGTGCCGCCCCCCTTTCCGGCCCGCCTCCCGCGGCCGTGCCGGGTTCATCCCATTGGAATCTTTATGCCGCCAACCACCCATCCGCAAAGCCTGACGGCCGCTCAGCGCGACGCCCTCGCCACCAAGCTTGCCGCGCGGCGCGCAGCGTTGCGGTCGGAGCTTCGCGCCAAACTCAATGCCCAGGACGACCCCGAACTGCTCGGCCTGCGCAATCGCATGGACGACACCGATGACTGGGCGGTGGCCGACCTGGAGACCGCGCTCGACGTCGCCGAGGTATCGCGCGACGCGGCGGAACTGCAGGGGGTCGACGCGGCGCTCGCGCGAATCGCCGCCGGCACCTACGGCACCTGCCTCGAATGCGGCGCGGCCATCCCGTTCGCGCGCCTCGAAGTCAACCCGATGGCAGCGCGCTGCATCGCGTGCCAGGAAAAGCTGGAGACAGCGATGCGCCGCGGCGGCGCCGGAATGATGTAGGGCACGTTTGCGTCCTTAAACGCGGCCCCGGTTCGCGCGGCGCCCCGGCCGGCAGGTGGCTATTTCGCCGCGGCTCGTGCAGCCCCGCTCCTGGCGTATTTTTCCACCCACGCGAAAAATTCGGCGTACCAGAGGCGGGAGTTCTGCGGCTTCAGGATCCAGTGATTCTCGTCCGGGAACCAGACCAGTCGTGCCGGCACGTTCTTCGCCTTGAGCGTGTTGTAGTACTGCAGGCCCTGCGCAGCGGGCACTCGGTAGTCTTGTTCGCCGTGGATCACGAGCGTCGGCGTTTTTGCCGCCTTGACATAGTGATGCGGCGACTGGCGCATCACCAGCGCCGGATTGTCCCAATGAAACGCGCCCAGTTCCTTCGCGAAGAATTTGTAGGCGTCGGTGGCCATCATGCTCACCCAGTCGTAGCATCCAGCGTGACACACGTAGGCCCGGTACCGGTCGGTGTGGCCGTTCATGAACGCGACCATGTAGCCGCCATAACTGCCCCCGGTCGCCACCAAGCGTGTGCGATCGATGTAACCACGCTTGAGCATGAAGTCCGTGGCGGCCTCCGTGTCGGCGAATTCCTTCTCGCCGTAGCGCGACCCGATGGTTTCCAGGAATTTCTGGCCGAAGCTCGATGAGCCATGGTAGTTGACGCAGACGACCACATAGCCGCGTCCCGCGAAAACCTGCGTGTTCCAGCGGAAATGCCAGCCGTCCTGGTGCGCCGTGTGTGGCCCGCCGTGGATCGAATGCAGCAGGGGCCATTTCTTTTTGGGATCGAAATTCGGGGGATAGACGACCCAGACCTGGATCGGTTCCCCATGCCAGCCTTTGACGGTATATTCGCGTACCTCGCCGCTTGCATGGCGCGCGAGCAGCGCACGATTGAGCGTTTCGATCGCGCGCTCCGCCTTTCCATCGCTGCGCGACGCAAAGAGCTGCGGCGGATGGACCGCCGCGGCACGGGCAAACGCCAGCACGCCGCTGTCGCGCGATTGCGCGAAGCCGGAAATCGATCCCCCCGGCACCACCAGGTCCGGTTGCGCCGCCGCCAGCGGCAGGCGGAAGAGGTTGACGCGGCCCCGATCCTCGGCCAGAAATACAAGGGACGCCGAGTCGTTCGCCCATTGCGCGTGCATGGCCGCGCGATCGAACTTGCCCGCGAGCTTGCGCACCGCGCCGCCGCGGCGCGCGTGGAGCACCAACTGTCCCTGGTCGTTGTACGCGCGGTCGGTGTCGCAGGCGATGTAAACCAGCCACTTGCCATCCGGCGAATAAATGGGCGAGGCATCGTCGGTGCCTGTAGCCGCCGTCACCACCTGCTTGCGCCGCGTCACGAGGTCGACGGTCACGATGTCGCGCTTGGTCATGAAATCCGGTTCCTGCCCCAAATCCGCGGTGATCGCGATCTGCTTTCCGTCGGGGGCGATGTCGTAGGACTCCGCGTTCGGATCCCAGGGCGACAAGGCGATATTCAGATCGGCCAGCAGGTCCACGCTGCGCCCGGTGCCCGTGTCACAGGCGAATACATGCGGTTCCCTGCCGTCGGTAACCCAATGGTCCCAGTAGCGCGTTGCAGCGCGTTCGGTGACGTGCGCCTTCACCTTGGAGTCGCGCCGCTCCTTGAGACGCTTCCCCTGCGCCGCATCCGACTTGAGATCCGGCCAGACCAAGGAAATGAACGCGATGCGACGGCTGTCCGGAAACCATTTCGGCGACGCGGCGCCCGTGGCAACCTGGGTGACGCGTTCGGCCTCGCCGCCATCCGGTGCAATCTTGTAGACCTGGGGCTCGCTGTCGTCCTTGCGCTTGGCGGTAAACGCGATCCAGCGACCATCCGGCGACCAGCGGGGTTCGCTGTCCTTGTCGCCGGCGGTCAGCCGCCGCGCCCGCCCCGCCTTCATGACCTCGGCCACGCCCGTCCGTTCGCGAGGTGCTCCATCCTCAAGGCCCGTAGGGAAGAGCCACAACTCGGTTTTGCTTTCGTTGGTGTCCATAACGAACGACGTCACCGACGCGCACGCGACGCGACCGTCCGGCGAAAGCGTCGGATTGCCGACGCGCTTGATCTGCCAGAGTGCTTCGACGTCGAGAGGTGGCAATGCGCGAGAGCGGCCTGCACGGCGGGAGGGCATGGGAAGGGCCTTAAGTTAGAATGGCAAAGCGCGGATTCTAGCGCGCGAGCCGATTTCCGGCCCGCCTCGCACTTTCGGACGCTCCTCCAATGACGACAATGAATTACCGCAGGCTCGGACGTTCCGGGCTCAAGGTCAGCGAACTGTCCTTTGGTTCCTGGGTCACCTACGGCAACCAGATGGGCAGCGACCTCGCCCGCGAATGCATGGCCGCGGCCTATGCGGCTGGCGTCAATTTCTTCGACAACGCCGAGATCTACGCCAAGGGCAAGTCGGAAACCATCATGGGCGAGGTCCTCAGGCAGACCGGCTGGCGCCGCTCGTCCTACGTCATCTCGACCAAGTTCTACTGGGGGCTTCACGACGGCCCCAACGAGCGCAATACCCTCAACCGCAAATACCTGATGCAGGCGATCGACGGCTCGCTGGCCAGACTGCAGCTCGACTACGTCGACCTCGTCTATTGCCACCGTCCCGATCCGGAGACCCCGCTCGAGGAAACGGTGCGCGCGATGTCCGACATGGTCGTGTCGGGCAGGGCCAACTACTGGGGCACGTCGGAATGGAGCGCGCCGGAGATCGCCGCGGCCTGGCACATCGCTGATCGTCACGGCTGGCACAAGCCGGTAACGGAGCAGCCGCAATACAATCTTTTCCACCGCGAACGCGTCGAGCGCGAGTACGCGCGGCTCTACGACGACCTGGGCATGGGCACGACGATCTGGAGCCCGCTCGCGTCGGGACTCCTGACCGGCAAGTACAACGACGGGATTCCCAAGGACTCGCGCGCCAGCCTCAAAGGTTACGAGTGGCTGGCCGACAGCATCGTCGACCCAGCGAAGATCGCGATGGTGAAACGCCTCGGCGGAATCGCCTCCGAGTTAGGTTGCACGCTCGCGCAGATGGCGCTGGCTTGGTGCCTCAAGAATCCGCGCGTGTCGACGGTCATCACAGGCGCCAGCCGTCCCGCACAGGTTAAGGAGAACATGCAGGCGCTGGATGTAGTCGCCTTGCTGACCCCTGACGTCATGGCACGCATCGAAGCGGTGCTGTCAGCCGGCCAATCCGCACCATGAAACGGACGTGACCACGGAAGCACGATGAATCCACTCGAAAGCTGGAGCGAGGAGCAACGCTCTGCCTATCTGTACCGCGCCTGCGCGCAGGCGGAGTCGGGCACGCCGCGTGCGGCGTTATTCGCACGGCTGGCGGTTGAAGCGGAAGCCCAGGCCGCCATCTGGCGCGCGCAATTGACCGCGCGCGGCCGCCCGGCACCTGGACCCTACGTTCCGGACGGCCGCGCCAAGCTCGTCGCCAAGCTGGTCGGTTGGCTGGGTCCCCGCCCGCTGCGCTCGGTCCTGGCCGCGATGAAGGTGCGCGGCATGGCGATCTACGGCAGCGCCATCGGCGACGAGGGTGGGCATGCTACGCCGACTGCGGGCAGCGGCATCGAGCATCGGCATCGCAACTTGGGGGGCGGCGGCAACCTGCGCGCAGCGGTGTTCGGCGTCAGCGACGGGCTGGTGTCGAACGCCAGTCTTATTCTCGGTGTGTCGGGCGCCAATCCCGATCCGCACCTGGTGCTGCTGTCCGGCGTGGCCGGTCTCGCGGCGGGCGCGTTCGCGATGGCTGCCGGAGAGTACGTGTCGGTGCGCTCGCAGCGCGAGTTATATGAATACCAGATTGCGCTGGAGCGCGACGAACTGGAGGAATATCCGGAAGCGGAAGCACAAGAACTGGCGCTGATCTATGTCGCCAAGGGGCTGCCGCAGCGGGATGCCCAGAAGCTGGCCAATAAGCTGGTCAGCGACCCGGAACACGCGCTCGATACGCTCGCCCGCGAGGAATTGGGACTCAATCCCGGTGAATTGGGTTCGCCCATCGGCGCCGCGGCAAGCTCGTTCGCCGCCTTTGCGACGGGCGCCGCGGTGCCGCTCATCCCGTTCTTCTTTGCGTCGGGCGCCGCGGCGCTGGGCATTGCGGTCGGCGTGACCGCCGTCGCATTGTTCGCGGTCGGTGCCGTGCTTTCGCTCTTCACGGGGCGCAGCGCATGGCTGTCCGGCCTGCGTACGCTCGCCCTCGGCGCGCTCGCCGGCGGCGTCACGTTTGCCATCGGGCGCTTGGTCGGCGTGAATCTCGGCTGATGGCGCGCGCCGCCGCGCCGGTCGATCGCCGCAAATTCCATCGCAATCCGCGCGAGGTTCGCGTGGCCCTGCGCAGCGTTGACGCGGGACTTGCCATCGGGCCTGCGCTGGTGCTCGCTCCGGGTCGGGAGAAGTCGCTGCGGCTGCGCCACCCATGGATTTTTTCCGGCGCGGTGGAACGCGTCGAAGGCGAGCCCTCGTCGGGCGAAACCGTGACCGTCGTCGCCGCCGATGGTACCTTCCTCGCCCGCGCCGCCTACTCACCGGCCTCGCAGATTCGCGCGCGCGTCTGGTCGTTCGAGCCGCAGGACAACGTGGATCCTGCGTTCCTGACGCAACGGGTGGCGCGCGCCGTCGCAGCCCGTGCGCCACTGCTTGATGCGCGGCATTCGGCTGTCCGTCTTGTGCATGGCGAATCGGATGGCTTGCCCGGCGTCATCGCCGACCGTTATGGGAATGTCGTTGTCCTCCAATGTTTGTCCGCGGGTGCCGAGCGCTGGCGCGACGTGCTTGCCGACGCGCTGGCGAGCGCCACTGGCGCATCGTGCGTGTTCGAGCGTTCGGATGCCGAAGTGCGCACGCTGGAGGGACTGCCGATGCGAATTGGCGCGATCCGCGGCACCTTGCCTGATGACCTTGCCATTACCGAAGGCAACATCGTCTACGGCGTCGACGTGGTGCACGGACAAAAGACCGGCTTCTACCTCGACCAGCGTGACAACCGCAAGATCGTTGGCCACCACGCCGCAGGACGGCGCGTGCTCAATGCGTTCTGTTACACGGGTGGTTTTTCCCTTGCGGCGCTGGACGGCTGCGCGAGCTCGGTGCTCTCCATCGACAGCTCCGCCGATGCACTTCAGCTGGCGCGCGCCAATCTGGCGCGCAATCGCGGACTCGACGCTGCGCGAGCCTCCTGGACGGAAGCCGATGTATTCGCGGAACTGCGCCGCATCCGCGATGCCGGCGCGAGCTTCGACATGATCGTCCTCGACCCGCCCAAATTCGCGCCCACCGCTGCTCACGCGGAGCGCGCAGCGCGAGCCTACAAGGACATCAACCTGCTGGCCTTAAAGCTGCTGGCGCCGGGGGGATTGCTCGCCACGTTTTCCTGTTCCGGCGGCATTTCCCCCGACCTGTTCCAGAAGATCGTCGCGGGCGCGGCGCTGGATGCCCACGCCGACGCCCAGATCATCGCCCACCTTAACGCCAGCAGCGACCATCCCGTCGCGCTCAGCTTCCCGGAAGGCGATTACCTCAAGGGCTTGCTGCTGCGAAAGGCCTGACGCCCTTATACTGCGCCGATGGTTGCCAAAGCGACAAAGCCGCGTGGTTCCACGCCTGCGAAACGCCGGACCCCGAACGCGTCCGCCACCTGGACGGGCGTGACGTCCGCGAAACGGCGCGCCGTGCCGGCAAAAGGAAAACAGACCGCACCGGCCCCGGCCAAGTCGTCGCTTTCCGCCCGTTTGCGGGAACGCGAGAACGAGCTCGAGCTCATCCATGCCATCCAGCAGGGCATTGCGTCCAAGCTGGATTTCCGCGCCATCGTCGAACTGGTGGGTGACAGGTTGTTCGAGGTCCTTCGCAAACCGGATGTCATGATCCGGTGGCACGACGCGCAGACCAATCTCGTCCACTATCTCTACGAACTCGACAAGGGGAAGCGGATCAGCCCCAAGCCGCATCCGCCCACCCCGGGCGGCATACTGGAGGAAATGGTCAAGACCCGGAAGCCCGTGGTCTTCAACACCCGCACCGAGCGGGCAAGATCAAGGCTCAACGCCCCGCAGCTCGACGGCGTGGAGCCCAGCATGTCCTCCGCCTACGTCCCCATCATTGCCAACGACCGTGTCGTTGGCGTGTTGGGGAGCGCCAACCAGAAACGCGAGGACGCGTACGGCGCGGCCGAAGTGCGTCTGCTGGCCACAATCGCCGCGTCATTGGGCACCGCGCTTGAAAACGCCCGTCTCTTCGACGAGGCGCAGGCGAGCAACACCCGACTTGCGCAAGCGCTGGAACAGCAGACCGCAACGTCTGACATCCTTAAAGTCATCAGCAAGTCACGGACCGATGTGCGACCGGTGTTCGATGCAATCGTGCGTACGGCAGTGCGGCTCCTTTCCTGCGATTCGGCGGGTTTTCTGCGTTGCGACGGCAAGACGTATGCGGCAGTCGTTGGCGTGTACAAGGACGGCACGCCGATGAAGATGAACGATTCCGACACGCCGGTCGATCCCGGCGCCGACTTTCCGTCGCAGACTATAGTGTCCAAGGCCATCGTCCATGTTCCGGACTGGTCTGCCATCGAGCTCCCGGCGAAACAGCGGCGCGTCCATGAGGCGCTCGGCGTCAGGTCGTCAATTCATCTGCCGTTGGTACGTGGCGATGAATGTATCGGCGTGCTCGCGCTGGGACGCCTCAAGGCCGGCGCCTTCACCGAGGGGGAGGTAGCGCTCGCGCAGTCGTTCGTGGACCAGGCCGTCATCGCCATCGAAAATGTGCGGTTGTTTAACGAGACCAAGGAGGCGCTGGAGCGGCAGACTGCAACGAGCGAAGTCCTGCGCGTCATGAGCGAATCGCCCACCGACGTGCGGCCGGTGCTCGATGCCGTCGCGGAACGTGCGGGGCTGCTATGCCGGGCCGACGGCAGCCGGGTCTGGCTGCTCCGCGACGGACAGTTGCATGCGATGACCAGTTACGGCCCGGCGTACCTGGCAGGAAACAAGGACGATACGTTGCCGTTGCGGCGCACTTCGATCGCCGGCCGCACGGTGCTCGAACGACGCCACGTGCATATCGACGACATTCTTCCGCTCATCCAGACCGAGTACCCGGACATTCGGGATATCCAGGCGCGGCTCGGTTTCCGCACGGCGCTCAATGTGCCGCTGATTCGCGACAACGAAGCGCTCGGCGTGATTTCGCTGTTTCGCAACGAGGTACGTCCATTCACCCCAACGGAAATAAGCCTGGTGCAGACTTTCGCCGATCAGGCGGTGATCGCGATCGAGAATGTACGCCTGTTCAACGAGACGTCAGAGGCGCTGGACCAGCAGCGTGCTTCGGGCGAAGTCCTCGCCACGATCAGCAGTTCGATCGCCGACACGTCACCGGTCTTCGACAAGATCCTGACCAGCTGCGAACACCTGTTCGCGGGCACCGTCATCGCCATCGAAGTCGTGGACGACGACAATTTCATCCGCTGTGCGGCCTACCGGGGACCGGCAGCAGAGGCAATGAACAACTACGTGGTTGGCCCCGTGGGCGCCGGGACGTCGATCAGTGCCAACGCCATCGCGAGCCGAGCGGTGCAGCACATTCCCGACATGTCTCGGGCGGAAAACGTTCCCGTGCGCAGCCGTGATGGCTATCGCGTGGTCGGCGTTCGCTCGGTGATGGTCGCGCCAATGCTCTGGGAAGACAACGGCATCGGTTGCATCAGCGTCGGAAGATCCGACATTGGTGCGTTTACTGACAAGGAC
Source organism: uncultured beta proteobacterium (assembly GCA_963819965.1). Taxonomy (GTDB): domain Bacteria; phylum Pseudomonadota; class Gammaproteobacteria; order Burkholderiales; family Casimicrobiaceae; genus VBCG01. The sequence continues at coordinate 387,087 of CAWFYA010000002.1, read as the reverse complement.
ATCGCACTGCTCCGAACGTTTGCCGACCAGGCGGCAATAGCCATCCAGAACGTCCGCCTGTTCAACGAAACGGCAGACGCACTGGAACGGCAGACCGCCACCGCCGAGGTGCTGCAGGTCATCAGCAATTCGGTGGCCGACACGGCGCCGGTGTTCGGCAAGATCCTGGACAGCTGCCAGCGCCTGTTCGCGAGCGAGCAACTGGGCATTTTCCTGGTCGACGGGGCCGAGCACGTCCGGGTAGAGGAATGGCGGGGCTCCGCCCTCGACGCGCTGCGAGCGCAACATGGTAGGACCACGCTGAAGGAGTCGTTCACCGGTCAAGCGATCCGCGAGCGACGCACGATTCAGGTGGCGGACGCCGTGTCCGTTGCGCAATCGAATGATTCCGCAAGCGACAGCGCGCGCCGGGCCGTCGAGTCAGTCGGCAACTACTCGGCGATCTACAGCCCGATGTTGTGGGAAGGACGCGGCATCGGCGCGATCTGCATCTTCCGCCAGCCGCCACGTCCTTTCAGCGACAAGGAGGCCGCGCTGCTCGGCACCTTTGCCGATCAGGCGGTGATCGCGATCCAGAATTCGCGGCTCTTCAACGAGGCGCAGGACGCGCGGGCGGCGGCCGAAGGCGCCAACGAGGCCAAGAGCTCGTTCCTGGCGACGATGAGCCACGAGATCCGCACACCGATGAACGCGGTGATCGGGATGAGTGGGCTGCTGCTCGACACACCGCTTGACGACGAGCAGCGGGACTATGCGTCCATCATCCGCGATTCGGGCGACGCGCTGCTGACCATCATCAACGACATCCTCGATTTCTCCAAAATCGAGGCCGGACGGATGGACATCGAGGCGCACCCTTTCGACCTGCGCGAATGCGTGGAGTCGGCGCTGGACCTCATGAGCACGCGCGCGGCGGAAAAGCACCTGGACATTGCGTACCTGTTCGAAGGCGACGTGCCGGAGGCGCTGAACGGCGACGTGACGCGGCTGCGCCAGATCCTTCTCAACCTCATGGCCAATGCGGTGAAGTTCACCGAGGCCGGCGAAGTCGTGCTGAGCGTGACGGCGGCGCCGCCGAAGGATGGCGTTACCGAGTTGACCTTCGCCGTGCGCGACACCGGTATCGGCCTCACGGCGGAGGGCATCGGCCGTCTGTTCCAGTCATTCTCGCAAGCCGACAGCTCCACCACGCGCAAATACGGCGGTACCGGACTCGGCCTTGCGATCAGCAAGCGGCTGGCCGAACTGATGGGTGGGACGATGTGGGTGGAGAGCGCCGGACCCGGCACGGGATCGACGTTCAAGTTCACGATGCGCGCACCGCTGGCCGACTCGCCCCAGCCGCCGCGGCGGGCCTTCATCGGCACGCAGCCCGCGCTTGCCGGCAAGCGCATGCTGGTGGTGGACGACAACGCCACCAACCGCAAGATACTCGCACTTCAGGCCGCCAAGTGGGGCATGGTGCCGCGCGATACCGCCTCGTCCGCGGAGGCGCTGAGCTGGATCGCGCAGGGCGAGGCTTTCGATCTCGCCATCCTGGATATGCACATGCCGGAGATGGATGGCCTCGCTCTCGCACGGCACATGCGCGCTCACCGCCCGACGCTGCCCCTGGTGCTGTTCAGCTCGCTCGGCCGGCGCGAGGCCGGCGACACGGGGGACCTCTTCAGTGCCTACCTGGCCAAGCCGCTGCGCCAGTCGCAGTTGTTCGACACGCTGGCGAATTTTTTTGCTACCGACGAAGACGCCAGGCCCAGCGCAGCGCCCGTGAAGGCCGCAATGGACCCTGGCATGGCGCAGCGCCATCCGCTGCGGATCCTTCTCGCCGAGGACAATGTGGTAAACCAGAAGCTGGCGATGCGCCTTCTGCAGCAGATGGGCTACCGCGCCGACCTGGCCAACAATGGCATCGAGGCCATTGAATGCGTGCAGCGCCAGGTCTACGACGTGGTGCTGATGGACGTGCAAATGCCGGAAATGGATGGCCTGGAGGCGTCGCGCCAGATCAACGTGCGCTGGCAACCTGCCGAACGGCCGCGCATCGTTGCGATGACCGCCAACGCGATGCAGGGCGATCGCGAGGAGTGCCTCGCCGCCGGCATGGACGACTACCTCACCAAGCCCATCCGGGTTGAACGACTGGTCGAGGCGCTCGAGCATGCGTCTACGCGCAAGGATCGTTGAGTCGCGGAGCGCGCTGGTTCACTGTCGCGCTGCATTGCGGTGATCGCGGAAATTTCCCGAGACGATAGGGCTGGCGGGCCGGCGGCGGTGTCCATCACGTACAGGCATCGGACCAGTGTTGCAGGCCGCTGGGCCAGGCGTATCGCGAGGTCCGCGCCTGTCGACGCTCCGATCAGATCCACGAATCCCAGTTCGAGCCCCGACAGCAGCGCATCGGCGTCCGCCAGGATCTGCGCAAAGTCATGGACCGTCGCCCTCCCCAGCCAGTCGCCTTCGCCCCGGCCGGGAAGATCGGGGCAGATCACCCGGTAGTCAGTCGAGAGTTCGCGCGCCAGCGCGTCGAAGTCACGCGCGCTCCTGCCGGGGCCGTGAAGGCACACGACGACGCGCGCATTGTCCGGATTCCCCCAGTCGCAATAGTGCAGCCGGCGCTGGCCGGTCGCACCGACAAAACTCAAGGAACCGTGCCGGGGAAGCACCATGCCCTGCGCCGCGTCGGATGCATATTCCGTCAGATGACCCGACGCGCCCGCGAAGAACCGACCCATGGTCAATGGTGCGGCGCCGGCACCGAAAGATTCCACTTCCGGCGGCGTTTCACCGAACGCACCCAGGCGCCGAATGACGCCGTCGAGGCCGCCACCCAGGCGCACGCGCGGAAGATCATGTCGCGCAACGCTTCCGCGCGCATGCGTTCGGCGTCTCGTACGTACCGGGCAATCAATTCGGGACTGCTGTTGAAATCGTTCATGCCAACCTCCGTCGTTGGGGGCAATGCGCAACGCGGCAATGCCTTGAATCGGTATGCTGCGGTGCACAACGACAAGATAGGCGTGAAGGTGCCCCGATGCCAATCGTACTTTCGAATGTTCTCGATAGGTTCCTGCGATAATCCCGTCAAGACATTGTTTTAATTACGTAAACTCAATTTTCTCCCGATAAACAAGCCCGCCGCCGAGGCGCATTTCCCCCCGCGCTGATGCAGATCAACCTCACACCGAGGCTGCTGCCGCACTATGAGACATGGGCGCTGCGGGGAATGGCGGGTGCCAGCACCGTTACGGGCGGACGCGCACGTGACCGCGACCATTCGCCGTCACCTGCCGATGCCTGCGAAAAGACATTGAGATGGACCCCAGAAGTGCCCGGCCAGATGTCGATGTCGAGTCGGCGATTGCCGGTGTGCTCGATGCGGAGCGCGCGGCGCGGGAGTCGATCGAGGCGGCCGGCACTGCGGCGATTGCGGTGACCGAGGCCGCTCGCGCGGCAGTCCAGGCGCTAGCCGAACGCACCGAACGCCGTATCCGCAGTGTGCGCGGTGCATTCGAACATGCAACCGCGGCCGCGGTTGCAGCGATGGAGGCCGCGGCGGCGGGAAACTCTGCACCGCGCGACCTGTCGCTCGCGGACCTTGACCGCCTCGACGCTGCGGTTGCGACGTTGGCTGCGCGGCTCACCCGCCGCGAGAATCTCTGAACCCAATCGGCAATGAGCACCTTCGACTACGCGCTGGCCCGGATCTCGGCACGCTTCGGTGATCGGCCGGACGAGATCGCCTGGCGCCGGCTCGAACATGTGCGGGAGTTTCCGGCATTGCTGGACACCGCGCGCGCCTGCGCATTTCGCACTTGGATCGGCGGGATCTCGGAAGCGTCCACGCCACACGAAATCGAGGCGACGTTGCGCGCCCGCTGGCGCAGCCAGGTGGCGGAGATCGCCGGATGGGTACCCGAAGAATGGCGCGACGCCGTCCGGTGGTGCGCGGTGGTGCCGGACCTCGCCGTCCTGTCCCATCTTGCCCGCGGTTCTCCGGTGCTTCCCTGGATGCGCGCCGATCCGCTGTTCCGTGACCTGATGCACCACGACCCGGACGCCCGCACCGCACCGCCAGACACCGGACCGTTCGCCCCCCTCGCCGCCGCCTGGGACGATCCGGTCCTCATTGCCCGTTTGTGGCGCGCCGAATGGGTGCGGTGTTGTCCCGCATCGATTGAAAGTGATGTGCTGGCGGAGATCGTGCGCGTGTTGGCTGCGCATCTGACCACCTTTCGCTATTCCTCAGCGAAGGACGGGTGGCAGCTTCGCCGTGCGCTGGCGGCGCGACTCACGCTGCTGTTTCGCCGCTCGATGCTCGGGCCCGGAGGGGTATTTGCGTACATCGCGCTGATCGCCCTCGATCTGGAGCGGCTGCGCGGGGAGTTGCTGCGCCGCGCGGCGTTCCCTGCTCTTTCGCTCGTAGCCTGAGCCCGCCGATGCTGCGCCCGAAGCCCGCCCGATGGTTCGAGATCCTCGCCGCGCGCGATGACGCGACCATCGCGCTCGCAGCGCTTGCGGCGACGGGCGCCATCGAGCTTGATGCCCGCCCCAGCGCCATGCTGCCGGCAGCACTTCCCGACCTGCGCTCGCAGCTCTCCGAATTCGCAGAGTTGACGTTGCGTTATTCCGCCTATTGGCCTCGCGCAAACAGGCGCGTTTCGCCATTTCCCGAACCACCGGTCACCGCGCTGCAACGAAGTCTCGCGCGTTTGCGGGCGTGGGCATTGCAAGCCGAACCGGTCATCGCACAGCTGCAGCGCGGCGACGCCGAGCGCGCGGAATTGCTGTTGTGGCGCCGGGTGCTCGGCACCATGGGCGATTCGCTGATCGACTTCGCGCGGCTTTGCAATGCCGGCCCCGTGCTCCACGCGCGGCTTTTCGTGTTTCCTCCGGACAGCGAGCCGGAATTCCCGCCCGGCATGCTGGTCCACACCATCGACCTCGACCACGCGATGCTCTGCGCGCTGTGTGCGTTGACGGTGGGAGCCGCCGACGAAGTCGAACAGCTCGCGCAACAGGCGGCACTGCTCAAAGGCAGAGCCTACGACGCGCCGGCGTGGCTTCGCGCCGACGCCGCGGAGACCGAGCGCTACATCGCGCCGCGCCTCGTAGCGCTTGACCGCGAAAAGGTTCGGCTTGACGCCGAGCTGGAGGCGCTTCACGCCCGCAACGACATCCACACGGCGCTGGGCGACGCGCATCGCGTGCAATGGCTTGCCGAGAACGTGCGTGCGCTCGAATCGGGCGACCTGTTCTGCTGGATCACCGGCTGGACCAGCGACCTCGCCGGCGAGCGCGTGGGCCAGGCGCTGGAACGCTCCGGGGCGCGTGCGCTGCTGCACTTCCCGCCGGCGGCACCGAAGTCCCGAGCGCCGTTGTTGCTGGCGAATCCCGTGTGGGCGAAACCGTTCGAGATTTTCAGTCGCGCGCTCGGCATGCCCGCGCGCAACGAAGCCGACCCTTCGATCCTGCTTGCACTCGCCGTGCCACTCATGTTCGGCTACATGTTCGGAGACGTCGGCCAAGGGTTGGTGATTGCGGCCGTCGGATTCGCACTACGCCGGCGTTTCGCCATCGCCCGCCTGTTCATTGCCGGAGGCATTGCGGCCGCCTTTTTCGGGTTCATGTTCGGCAGCGTCTTTTCCGTTCGCGCGTTCCCGGCATGGTGGATCGAGCCACTCGAGGAGCCGTTCACTATTCTGGTTGCGCCGCTGGTGGGCGGCGCGGCGCTGCTTACCGTGGGCCTGGCGCTGAATGCACTCGAAGCGTGGTGGCGCGGCGAATTCCTCGTCTGGCTCGGCACGGATGCAGGCTACGTCGCAGCCTATGTTGGCCTGCTCGCCGGATTCGCGAACAGCGCGGGCTACGTCGTCGCCGCGGTCGGCGCCGCGGTGTTCTGCGCCGGTCATGCGCTCCACGCCCGGCACCTCTACGCCGCGCTGGCCGCATTCGGCGAGTTGGTGGAACGGCTGCTGCAGATCCTCGTGAACACGCTCTCCTTCGCACGCGTCGGCGCGTTCGCGCTGGCGCATGCAGGACTGTCCTCGGCAATCATGGCGCTGATGTCGGCCGCCGACAGCCCCCTCGTCAAGGGCTTGGTCCTCATCGTCGGCAACGTGATCGTGCTGGTGCTCGAGACGATGGTCGTGTCGATCCAGACCACACGTCTCGTGCTGTTCGAGTTTTTCACCCGTTTCCTTACGGCGGAAGGGCGAATTTTTCGCCCGCTGCCCGCACCCCCTTCCACCACCCAGGAGAATTGAATGGCTGTCCCGAACCGATTTGCCGCATTGATGGTTGCATTTGCGGGCGGATTCACGCTAATGGCCCCCGTGCTTCTCATCGCCTCGCCGTCGGCGCTTGCCGCGGCAGTGGGCGGGGGCGGCGGCCTGACCGCCGAAGCATGGAGCTGGGGACTTGTCGGCGCTGCACTGGTGACCGGCCTCTCGTCGTTGGGCGCCGGGTTTGCGGTCGCCAGAGTGGGCACCGCAGCCGTCGGCGCGCTGGCGGAGAAGCCCGAACTGTTCGGGCGCCTGCTGATCTTCGTCGGGTTGGCCGAGGGCATTGCAATCTATGGCCTCATCGTATCCATCTTGATTCTCAACCGGTTGGTCTGACGACGTGGTCGCACCAATTTACCTGGGCGACGAGACGAGCGCAGCGGGTTGGCGCCTGGCCGGCGCAAACGCCATCGTTCCCGACCAAGGCGCGGAGGCGGCTGCTCTCGTCGCCGCTCGTGCGCAAGCGCCGCTGGTGCTGGTCTCCGTGGCCGTCGCCCAACGGATTCCAGTTGCCGCGCTGCGGGCCGCCCGAGCCGCGCTGACACCATTGACACTCGTCGTTCCCGATCTTTCCGGCATCCTGGTGCCGGATTTGTCGGCGCAGTTGCGGCACCAGTTGGGACTCGAAGGTTGACGTGGCGATGACGATCGTAGGGGCCAGGACAGCGCTGCTCGAATTGGTCGCCCAAGACCGCGATCGCAAGTGCGCAGCAATTCACGGTGAAGCGAGTGCACGCGCACAGGCGCTCCTGCGGGCCGCGCACGCGTCCGCGCGGGCGACCATGCGCACCACCTTTGCGCAAGAACGCGGGCGAATGATGGAGCGAATCGACGCCGCGCGAGCCATGCTGGCGACGAAGCGACGCTTGGCGGAGCAACGCCGGGCAACCGCCTTGTTCGCCGCGGGATGGGAGCGACTGCCCGCAGCGCTTGCGCGCAGGTGGCGTGACCCGGCGGCGCGTGCCCAGTGGGTCGAGAGGATCGCCGCGGAGGCACAGGCGCGACTCCCGGCGGGCGCCTGGCGAATCGTCCATGCGCCCGATTGGACCGATGCCGAACGCGACGCGTTGGCGGCAAGACTCGAGGTGACGCACACCGGATCAACGCAGGTTGCCGATCCCAACGTACGTGCCGGGCTGAAGATCGTCGCCGGCGGGAACGTGATCGACGGCACGCTCGCCGGGATCACCAGTGATCGCAATGAAATCGGCGCGTTACTGCTGCGCCAACTGGAGAGCGTGGAAGCGAGAGACGCATGAGCCGCGCGACGATATGCTGGATCAGTGGCCCGGTGCTGCATGCGCGCGCTGAAGGCCGTTTCGCGCTGCGGGAGGCGGTTCACGTCGGTCCCCACGCGCTGCTCGGCGAGGTGGTGCGCATCGCTGGCGACCAAATCGTCGTCCAGGTGTACGAAGACACGTCGGGCCTGCGCCCCGGCGTCGCCGTCACAGGCACGGGGCTGCCCCTGGCCATTCCGCTGGGACCCGGACTGCTGGGCAATATCTTCGACGGCCTGCTGCGGCCTTTGTCCGGGCACGACTCGGCATTCGTTTGCGCCGGGATGTTGCGCGCGGCAGCTGCGCCATTCGAATTCGTGCCGAACCTGCGCGCGGGCGCGACGCTCGCACCGGGCGGATGGCTGGGAGAGGCACGCGGCACAACGGGTCGAGCGCAGAAAGTGCTGGCGCCGCCCGACGTCGGCGGCATCGTGACCCATGCTCTGCCCGCGGGCACGTATCGCGAGGATGAGACCGTGTGCACGGTACGGTTGGCCAATGGCGACCTGCGCGATCTCGCGATGCGCCACGACTGGCCGGTCCGGGTGCCGCGCCCCTGCATGCGGCGGCTTCCGACGACGACGCCGCTGGTCACCGGACAGCGAGTCATCGATTGCTTGTTCCCCATCGCCGAAGGTGGCAAGGCGGCCGTTCCCGGTGGCTTTGGCACCGGCAAGACGGTGCTGCTGGAAGCGCTTGCCAAGGGCTGCCATGCGGACGTGATCGTCTACCTGGGTTGCGGCGAGCGAGGCAACGAACTCGCCGGCGTGCTGGAGGAATTCCCGCGGCTGACCGACCCGAAGACCAGTCGGCCGTTGATGGAGCGCACGGTGATCATCGCCAACACGTCGAACATGCCGGTCGCCGCGCGCGAGGCGTCGATCTATTCCGCCATCACCGTGGCCGAATATTTCCGCGACCAGGGGCTTGCCGTCGCACTGATGGCCGACTCGACCAGTCGCTGGGCGGAAGCGCTGCGCGAAGTGTCAGGGCGCTTCGGCGAGCTGCCGGGCGAAGGCGGTTACCCCGCGTACCTGTCGTCGCGGATCGCGGATTTCTACGAGCGGGCGGCCATCGTCGAACCGTTGGCCGGCGGCACGGGCTCGGTCACCGTCATCGGCGCGATCAGCCCGCCGTCGGGCGATTTCTCCGAACCGGTGACGAGCCACACCAAGCGCTACGTGAAGGCGTTCTGGGCGCTGGACGTCAAGCGGGCGCAGGCGCGCTTCTACCCTGCGATCCACCCGCTGCAATCCTATGCCGAGGACGTCGATACGTTCATTCCCTGGTGGACCGCGCAGGGCAACAGTCAATGGCTGCCGCTGCGCCGACGGTTCCTGACCTTGCTCGACGAAGAGGCGCGACTGGAGCGCATGGCGCGCATCATCGGCAAGGACGCGCTGCCCGTCCGGCAGCAGCTCACAATGCTCTGCGCGGAGCTCGTCAACGAGGCGTTCCTGCGCCAATCGGCCTTCTCGCCGATCGACAACGTCTGCAGTCCGACGCGGCAAGGCGCGATGATGCGCCTTCTCGGTCGCTTCTTCGACCTGGCCGAGGCGGCCGTCGTGGCGGGCGTCCACCCGGAAGCGATTTCCCGGATGGCCTGCATGCGGCCGTTGCAGCGGATGGGCGAGGAAATCGGCGACCAAGAGCTGCCGCGCTTCGCCGATCTGCAGGCGCAGGTGGAACGCGAATTTGCAGAATTCAACCAAAAATGCGTGACCGGTGATGAGACTCACGTCTGAAGGTGCCGCCAGCAGGCTCGAAGGCCCGCTCCTCTTCCTGCGGCGCACGCTGGATGTCGGCCTGAACGACGCGGTGGAGGTGCTCGGCGGCGACGGGCGCACGCGCCTCGGGCGTGTTGCCGCCATCGACCAGGATGTGATGACGATCGAGGTGCTCGAATCGACCTCCGGGCTGGCGCTGGCCGATACCGTCGTGCGTTTCTTCGGCGAACCGCTGTCGTTTCGCCTGTCGCCGTCGATTCTTGGCCGCGTGTTCAATGGCGTCGGCCAGGTCATCGATGGCGGTCCCCCCATTCCGGCGCGCCATAGCTATCCGATCGACGGCCTGCCGATCAATCCAGTGGCGCGCGCCGGACCGCGCGACTTCATCGAGACCGGGATCACCACACTCGACCTGATGAACAGCCTGGTGCGCGGCCAGAAACTGCCGCTGTTCTCGGGCGGCGGCCTGCCGCACGACCGGCTCGCGGTGGAAATCGCCCAGCACGCTCGGCTGCGGCACGGCAAAGGTGGCGATTTCGCGATCGTCTTCGCCGGTATCGGTGTGCCATATGAAAGCGCAGAGTTCTTCCGTCGCAGCCTGGAGCAGCAAGGCGCGCTCGAGCGCACCGCGCTGTTCCTCAACCTCGCGTCGGATTCGTCGACACAGCGCCTGCTGACCCCGCGCTTCGCACTGACGGCAGCCGAATACCTCGCGTACGTCGAAGGCAAGCACGTGCTGGCGATACTCACCGACATGACGAACTATGCGGAAGCGCTGCGCGAGGTTTCTTCGTCGAAGGGAGAGGTTCCCAGCCGCAAGGGCTTCCCCGGGTACATGTACTCCGATCTGGCCACTCTGTTCGAGCGCGCCGGCTGCATTCACGGCAAGGGTGGCACCCTCACGCAATTGTCGATCCTGACGATGCCCGCCGACGACATCGGCCACCCGATTCCCGATCTTACCGGCTATATCACCGAAGGCCAGATTGTGCTTTCCCGCGACCTGGATCGCCGCGGCGTCTACCCGCCTGTCAACGTACTGCCGTCGCTGTCGCGCCTCATGAAGGACGGCACGGGAGGCAAGTACACCCACCCCGACCATCCCGGACTGTCGAGCCAGCTTTACGCCGCCTACGCTCGCGCGGTGCAGGCGCGTGTACTGGCGAGCGTGGTCGGCGAGGAAGGACTGGCCGACACCGATCGGCGCTATCTCGCCTTCGGCACCGACTTCGAGCAGACGCTCGTCAACCAGTCGGCGGCACGCACGCTCGAACAGAGCATGGACGTTGGATGGACGCTGTTGCGCGGCCTGCCCACGTCCGAACTCACGCGCCTGTCCGACGCACAGATCGCCGAGCACATATCGGAGTCGCCCTGATGAGCGATGCGACGCCCACCCGCAGCAGCGTGCTCGAGCAGAAGGAGGAGCGCAAGGCCATGCACGAGGGGTACGTGTTCCTCGACGAAAAGTGCCTGTTGCTCGCCGGCGAGATGCTGCGTGAACTGGCGCACCATGCGTCGCTGCAGCAGGACTTGCTTGCGGCGTGGGAGCCCGCCGTCACCTCACTGCAGGCGGCGGTGGCGCGCCATGGGCTGGAAGGCCTCGAAACCTATGCGCCGGCCAGCCTTGCAGATACGCGCATCGCGCACACCCCACGGACGCTGATGGGCGTAAAGCTCCAGGACGCCGAATACGTGTTCCCCCCGGCAATCGGCGCCGCTGCCCCCGGGGCAGACGCTGTCGATCGCTCGCCCGAAGCGGAAGCCTGCCGCGTGGCATTTCGCGCACTGCTTGGGCCGGCCGCGCAGCTGGCCGCCGTGGCGGGCAACCTCGAACGACTGCAACAGGAATACCAGCGCGCCGTGCGCCGTGCCCGCGCGCTGCAGGACGTGCTGCTTCCCGAGCTCGACTCCAACATCGGCGAAATCGAAACGCGCCTGGAAGAACTCGAGCAGGAAGATGCCATCTGGATGCGCGCAGGTGCATGAAACCGGCCTGACCCGGCACGAAGCGGCGGCTCGGCTTTCCGCCGCGGGCCACAATGAGTTGCCGGGACCGCCAGCACGAACGATCCTGCACATTGTCATCGGCGTCGCCACGGAGCCGATGTTCATGATGATCGTCGCCGCGGGCGCGCTTTACCTCGTGCTCGGCGACGTGGGCGAGGCACTGCTGCTGCTCGCGTTCATCGGCATCGTGATGGGCATCACAATCGTGCAGGAACGCAAGACGGAGCGCGTGCTGGACGCGTTGCGGGACCTGGCCAGTCCGCGAGCGCGGGTGATCCGCGACGGCTTGGTTCAAGTGATTTCCGGACGCGACGTCGTGCCGGACGATGTCATGATGCTCGAGGAAGGCGATCGCGTGGCCGCCGACGCCGTGCTGCTTTCGGCGCACGACTTGTCGATCGACGAATCGCTGCTGACCGGGGAGGCGGTGCCGGTGAGCAAGCACGGCATCGGTAGCGGCTCGCCGGATGCCGCCGCGCTTGCGGCGATGCGGCCCGGCGGCGACGGGTTGCCCGTCGTCTATGCCGGGTCGATGGTTGTGCAGGGCGGCGGCACGGCGCGCGTCCTGGCCACGGGCCAGCACACCGAAATGGGCAGGATCGGGCGCGCGCTCGCTGCCGTCGTGGAACCGGAAAGCCCGCTCAATCGGCAGACACGGCAGCTGGTACGGGTGTTCGCGGTCGTTGCGGTGCTGATGTCGATCACGGCCGTTGCGCTTTACTGGTTCACCCGCGGCGACCTGCTAGCCGCCGTGCTCGCCGGCCTCGCGCTCGCCATGAGCATGTTGCCGGAGGAATTTCCGGTGATCTTCACGGTGTTCATGGCCGCCGGGGCATGGCGACTCTCGCGTCGTCACGTGCTGACCCGGCGGATGACGGTGATCGAAACACTCGGCTCCGCGACCGCACTCTGCGTCGACAAGACAGGGACGCTGACCGAGAACCGGATGACGGTGCACACGCTGGTGTCCGGTGACGGCGCACGCCGATGCGATGGCCATCCCGCGACAGACACCACCGCCCTCACGCCAAAGGAACAGGCGCTGCTCGCCGCCGCGGTGCTCGCATCGGAAACGAGTCCGTTCGACCCGATGGAAAAGGCGCTGCACCAGCTCGCGTCCACCGGACTGCCAGGGTCCCCGCTCGACGGCCGCGAGTTCGTCCACGAATATCCCCTCACGCCGGAACTGCTGGCGATGACTCACGTGTGGTCCACGCCGGGCGGCGGCGCTGCCGTCGCGGCGACCAAAGGCGCGCCGGAGGCCATCGCGCTGCTGTGTCGTGACGATCCGGCGCTCCCGGCGACGATCGACGCCGATGCCGCGGTACTGGCTGCCCAGGGCATGCGCGTGCTTGGGGTCGCTCGCGCGGAGTGCGGTGGGCCGCCCTGGCCGTCGGATCTCCGGTCGATGCGTTTCACCTGGCTCGGCCTGGTCGCCTTTGCCGATCCGCTGCGCGCGAACGTGCCCCATGCCATCGCGCAGTGCCATGCGGCCGGCATCCGGGTGCTGATGATCACCGGGGATTACCCGGCAACGGCCCGTGCCATCGCCAGGGAGGCAGGCATCCCGGCCGACGCGTTTCTCTCCGGCAAGGAAATTTCCACGCTCGATGAGGCGGCGCTGCGCGCCGAGGTGCGCGGCACCTGCGTGTTCGCGCGCATCGCGCCGGAACAGAAGCTGCGGATCGTCACCGCGTTGCAGAGCAACGGCGAAGTCGTGGCAATGACCGGTGACGGGGTCAACGACGCCCCCGCGCTGAAGGCGGCGCACATCGGGATTGCCATGGGCGGTCGTGGCACCGACGTGGCCCGCGAAGCGGCGTCGCTGGTACTGCTCAACGACGACTTCGTCTCCATCGTCGCCGCGGTCAGCCTCGGCCGGCGCATCTATGCCAACCTGCGCAAGGCCATGTCGTACGTGCTCGCGGTCCACGTCCCGATCGCCGGGATGGCGCTCCTGCCGCTGCTATTCGGCTGGCCGCTCATGTTCGGCCCCGCCCACATCGTGTTCCTCGAACTCGTCATCAACCCGGTGTGCTCCATCGTGTTCGAGGCCGAGCATTCCGAAAGCGACGCCATGCGGCGGCCGCCGCGGCCGACGGACGAACGGCTGTTCACACCGGCAATGATCGCCGCGTGCCTGCTTCAGGGCCTCGCGGTGTTGACGGTGGTCGGCGGTTTGTATGCCTGGTGGCAGCACACCGGCGTGGCTGCGGATGCCGCACGCGCGATGGGCTTTGTCACGCTGGTGGCCGGAAATCTCGCCGTGATCATCGCCAATCGATCGTCACGCGTCGCCGCGGTAACCACGCTGTTTGCCAAGAATGTGGCGCTGCTCTGGGTCGTGGCCGGCACCGCGACGGCACTCGCGGCCACGCTGTACTGGCCTCCGCTGGCGCGACTTTTCGGTTTCGCCGCGCTGGCGCCGTCCGCGGTGGCACTTTGCGTCGTCGCCGGGCTCGGCGGCGTGTTCCTGTTCGAGATGATCAAGACCGCGTGGTTGCGCGGCTGGATGCCGAGGTAACGTCGCGCAGCGCTGTGCGATGGGTCGCCAGATGCGACGGCGTGCGCGAGCGGGGCCGCTTGAACACGAAGTTGTACCGGGCGACGTGGTAGCTCGAGTCGAATCCGAAGAAGTTCAGCTTCATCCGCGACAATTCCTCCTCGCGATAGCGTTCGAGCGGCTTCGTCCGCTCGTCCGCCTCCCGCCGTTCGCGTTTGTACCGGATGGCATGGGTGAAGGCAGCATCGCCCGCTAACGACCTCGCCTCGGCCGCGACCTGGGCGAGAAACGCCGATGGCGGGCCGGCCAGGCAAACGTCGGCCAAGCCAAATGAAACTGCCTGCCGCGCACCAATGGGCAGCCGGCTCGCAACGATATCCCCGGCGTGAACGGCATCGACGCGGCGCGGCAACAAGTAGGTCCAATACTCCGAACCATAGAGGTTGCCCATGCCCTTGTAGTGCGGATTGAGGATCGCGCCCTCCCGCACATACACCCGGTCGGCGGCAAGCGCCAGGAAGGCGCCACCGGCGCCGGCATTGCCGTTCACCGCCGCCACCGTCAGCTGGCGGGTATTGACGATGATCGCGCGAACCAGGTCGTTCATTGCGTTGATGTTGCGCCATGACTCGTCGGCAGGATCCTCGGCAGCTTCGATGCGGTTGAGGTCGATGCCGTTCGACCAGAAATCGGGACCGCCGGCCAGCACGATGACTCGCGTCGTCCGCTTGCTCGCGTAACGGTACGCGTCCAGCAGGCGCCTGCAGTCGTCGCTGCCCATGGCGCCGTTGTAGAACGGGAAATGAAGGATGGCGACCGCTCCGCGCTCCTCGTAGCTGACGGGCCGCCAGGTTGGATGATCGACAACCGCTTCCGGCGCAAGGGGCGACTCCGGAACGTCGCGCAGGACGTCTGCAAGGACCGTGGCGGCAGGAAGCTTCAGCGCAGGATCGGCGCCGGTGCGCTTTGCGTGCGTGATCCAGACGGCACCGTCGACGGTGGCGCGGCAGATCGCTCCGGCGCGTTGCGCGATGACCTCCCCCGCGACGCCGCGCAGCGCGCCTTCCGGGTGTGCGCCGAACAGGTGGCAGTCGATGCCCGCGACCCGGTCCCGCGCCCCCGGCGTGCCGTCGGCCGCCCGCAGGCGACGCAAGACCGTTGCGGTATCGTCGGTATGCCAATCGATGGCGCGGTCGGATTGGCGCATGGCCGGCCGCGAGCGCCCGCGGACGTCGGCGCGCGCGACGTCGAGCGGCTCCGGCCTGAAGCCGGGAGTCGCCATGCGTTCCAGCGCGAGGTAAAGCGCGCGCATCGCAGCCTCGGTGACTTCGTTCCGATAGAGGCTCGCCTTGGTCGCGTCGCGCATCGGAAATTCGACGCTGGCCCAGATGTCGCCGGCATCCATCTCGCCATTTGCCTGCAGCAAGGTGACTCCCCACGTCGCTTCCCCGTCCTGAATCGCCCAGTCGAGTGCCGACGGACCGCGGTCACCACGGATGCCGGGATGAACGACGAGGCAGCGGTGGGTACGCCAGAGGGACTCGGGAATCGCCCGTTTCAGGAAGGGTGCGACGATGAGGTCGGGACGGTGCAATGCCACCGCCTCGGCGGTAACCCGGTCGTTCACGTCGAGTTCGATCGCCATGTCATGCCCGGCGTCCCTCAACTCGACAAACAGGCGCTGGGTCAGGCTGTTGAACGTGTGCGCGAGGAGCAGGATGCGCATGGTCAGCAGATCCTCGGCAACTGCTCGCCGGTGAGCCAGTCGACGTTGCGACGCCCGCCGAAGCAGGTGTCCATCTGCACGAAGTGGTGGGGATCGGCGATGACTTCGCCGATGACGGCCGCGTCGCGGCCGAGAGGATGGGCGCGCATCGCCGCGATTACCGGCGCGGCATCCGCGGCATCGACGATGGCGACGAGCTTGCCTTCGTTGGCCACGTACAGCGGATCGAGGCCCAGGAATTCACAAGCCGCGTTGACCTCGTTCCGGATCGGCAGGTCGCGTTCCCGGATGACCATTCCGCAACGCGACTGGCTGGCGATTTCGTTCAGCGTCGTCGCCAGTCCACCGCGGGTCGGATCGCGCAGGCATCGAACGCCGAGTGCCGCCGCGAGCATTGTGGCGACCAGGCCATGCAACGCCGCCGTGTCGGACTGGATAGTGGTGGCGAACGTCAGGTTCTCCCGCACCGACATGATCGCGACGCCATGATCGCCGAGCGTACCGCTGACGAGGATCGCATCGCCGGGACGCGCGCGTTGGCCGCCCACGTCGACACCTTCGGGGATGCTGCCGACGCCGGTCGTCGTGATGAACACGCCGTCGCCCTTCCCCCGCTCCACGACCTTGGTATCGCCGGTGACGACCGGCACGCCAGCATCCTTCGCTGCGGCCGCCATCGACTGCACGAGGCGCTTGAGATCCGCCAGCGGGAAGCCTTCCTCGAGAATGAACGACGCCGCCAGCCAGAGCGGCGTGGCGCCCATCATCGCGACATCGTTGATCGTGCCGTGGACTGAAAGGCAGCCGATATCGCCCCCGGGGAAAAACAATGGCGAGACGACATGGCTGTCGGTGGCGATCACTGTGCGACCCGACGCCGCCGGCAACCGCGCGCCATCGTTTCCCTGGCGCAGCCACGGGTTGTCGAATGCGGCAAGGAACAGCTCGTCGATCAGTTGCGCCATCGCCCGGCCGCCGCCCCCATGGGACATGTCCACATGGCCGCGCTTGAAGTCGACGGGTCGGACGTAGTCTCCGCGCACGGCGCTCATGGGCTGGCCCCGACGCCCGGCACGGAGCGGGCGGGGTCGACCGCCGCGTCCTTGAAACGACCATAGGTGTAGTGCGCGGCACAAGCACCTTCGGACGAGACCATGCACGAACCGATCGGATTGTCCGGTGTGCATACCGTCCCGAACACCTTGCAGTCCGCCGGCCCTTTCACCCCGCGCAGGATCGCGCCGCATTCGCAGGCCTTGTTGTCGGCAACCGAGTGGTATTCGATGCCATAGCGCAATTCCGCATCGAACGCGGCGTACGCGGCGCGAATTCGCAGCGCGCTGTACGGCACTTCGCCCAGGCCGCGCCACTCGAACGTGCGCCGCAGTGCAAAGACATCGGCGACCAGGGCCTTGGCCTTGGCGTTGCCATCGCGCGTGACGGCCCGCGTGAATTCGTTCTCCACGTCGGCGCGGCCGTCGTTCAGCTGGCGGACGAGCATCAGGATCGCCTGCATCACGTCCAGCGGCTCGAATCCGGCAATGACAACCGGCCGCCGATACTCCTCCGCAAAGTACTCGTAGGGTTGGCTCCCGATCACCGTCGACACATGGGCCGGTCCGATGAACCCATCGAGCGGAACCGTCCCCAATTCGCGCACCTCCGGCGATTCGAGGATGTTCGCAATGGCCGCCGGCGTCAGCACGTGATTGCAGAAGACGCTGAAATTGCCTAGCCCTTCCGCCTCGGCCTGGCGAATAGCCACGGCGGTCGGCGGCGTCGTGGTCTCGAAGCCGATCGCAAAGAACACGACCTCGCGCGCCGGATTTTCGCGGGCGATGCGCAATGCGTCGGTGCTCGAATAGACCATGCGAATGTCGGCTCCAAGGGCCTTCGCCTTCAGCAGCGACACTCCATGGGACGCAGGCACGCGCATCGTGTCGGCGTAGGTGCACAGGACAAGGCCCGGACGGCGCGCCAGCTCGATGGCATTGTCGATGCGGCCGATCGGCAGCACGCATACCGGACAACCGGGGCCGTGCACCATGCGCACATTGTCTGGAAGGAGGTCCTTCAGTCCATAGCGCGAGATCGCATGGGTGTGGCCGCCACAGAACTCCATCAGGTGGTACTTTCGATCCGGACGCGACTCGCGCTGGATCGCCTCGGAAAGGCCGCGCGCCAGTTCGCCGTCACGAAATTCGTCGATGTATTTCATGGCGCGCTGACGGGCATGAGGCCCGCCTCGGCAAATAGAGCGAGTGTATGCGCGGCTTCCTCGGGATCGAGGCGCGTCAGCGCGTAACCCACATGGACGATCACGTAGTCGCCTGCCGCGACGCCCTCCACGAGCGCCAGCGATATCTGCTTCTGTACGCCGCCCACGTCGACCAACGCCGACTCGGGCGCAACCAGCGCGACGACCAAGGCGGGAATGGCGAGGCACATGGTCAGCGCCCCCTGCGCACGGCACGATGCGCGATCCATGCCTGGCCGAGCGACAGCCCGCCGTCGTTGGGCGGGACCAGACGTGCTTCGAGCATTGTGATGCCGGCACCGGTCAGCGCGTCGCGCAACCCGCGCGCCAGGACCGCGTTGAGGAAGCAGCCACCGCCGCAGGCGACCGTCGCGATGCCGTGCGCGCGGGCAGCCCTTTCGACCCAGTCGGCGAGCGCGGCCACGACGACCGCATGGAACAGCGCCGCGCCATAACCTGCGTCCGCAACCGAGCGAAGTCGCGATACGAGCGGTGCCAGATCCAGATCGCGCTCACATGTGATCCCGTAGAGCGACGGCTCCGCAGCGACCTCGCTGTGACGTTCCGCGAGGCCCTCGAGCAGCATCGCCGCCTGGCCTTCGAACGCGATGCGGCTCTTTACGCCAAGCAATCCCGCCGCAGCGTCGAACCAGCGGCCCATGCTGGAAGTCTCGGGAGCGTGAATTCCGTCGGCGAGCAAACGCGCGACCGTGGCCGCCGCGGGTTCATCCGCAAAGCGCCGCATGATGTCGTCGCCGTGACCGGCGATCTGCAGCGCGGCCGCCGCCATTCGCCACGGCTCCCGCGCCGCGCGGTCGCCGCCGGGCAACCGCAGCGGACGCAGGTGTCCCAAACGATCGCAGCGCGCGCCATCGACGCGCAACAGTTCGCCTCCCCATGCACCGCCATCGCTGCCGAGTCCGATGCCGTCGAGCGCGAGGCCCAGCGCCTGCTCCGTCACCCGATGCTCGGCAAGCACCGACGCGATGTGCGCGTGGTGGTGCTGGACACCGACCAATGGCACGCACCAGCGAGCGGCCAGGTTCGCCGCATGGCGCGTGCTGTAGAAGTCGGGATGGAGGTCATGGGCGACGATTTCGGGCCGCACGTCCAGGATGGCGACGAGATGCGCCAGGGTCTCCTCCAGCGCCGCGCACGTCGGCGCGTTGTCGAGGTCGCCGATATGCTGCGAGACGAATGCCTCGTCGCCGCGCGTCACGCATACCGTGTTCTTGTACCAGCCGCCGACCGCAACCACCACCGGGCCGATGCTGCCGAGCTTGATCGCCCGCGGGGTGTAGCCGCGTGCGCGGCGGATGAACTGTCGTCCTCCCGGGACGGCGCGGATCACGCTGTCGTCGCAGCGGACGACGATGTCGCGGTCATGCACGAGGAACGCATCGGCGATGCCGGCCAGCCGTGACACCGCCTCGTCGTTACGCGTGACCAGCGGCTCGCCGCCGGGATTGGCGCTGGTCATTACCAGGACAAAGTCATTCTCCTCGGCCAGCCAGTCCGTCCCCACGGGGCGGCCGGCGGCCTCGTGGAACAGCAGGAAATGCAGCGGCGTGTACGGCAGCATCACGCCGAGCCATGCGAGTCCCGGCGCGACGCCGGGGAAACGCTGGTCCGTGTCCATCCGCTTGCGCAACAGGACGACCGGCCGTTCCGGCGACGCCAGCAGCGCGGCTTCGCCCGCCGTCAATTCGGCAAGCAAGCGCGCCGACGCCGTGCCGGCAACCATCACCGCGAACGGCTTTTCCTCGCGCGCCTTGCGTGCACGCAGGCGCGCCACCGTCGCCGCATTGCGTGCATCGCAGACGAGGTGAAAGCCGCCCAGACCCTTGATTGCGACGACCTCGCCGCGCCGCAGTCGCGCGACCGTCGCCTCCAGCGGATCATCTACCACCATCTCGGCGCCGTTCGCGTCGAGCAGGTGCAGCGTCGGCCCGCACGCCGGGCAAGCGTTGGGTTCCGCGTGGAATCGGCGATCCGTCGGCGACACGTATTCGCGATGGCAATCCGCGCACAACGCGAACGCCGACATGCTGGTCCGCGACCGGTCATACGGCAGTTCGCGCGTGATCGTGTAGCGCGGACCGCAGTTCGTGCAATTGATGAATGCATAGCGGTAGCGGCGATCGGTCGGCGAGAAGAGCTCGTTCAGGCAATCCGGACAGGGCGCGCTGTCGGGTCCGATGGCTGTCGCCATGTGGCCGCCGCCACTTTCGAGAATCGCGAATCCCGGCGCATCCCGGCGCAATGCACACTCGCGCGCTTCGATACTGTCGACCCGCGCCTGCGGCGGCGCCTCGGATCCCAGTCGCGTCACCATGCGGCTGATGCGGCCGGCGTTACCCTCCACCTCGATCGTTACGCCGCTGGCATCGTTCCTTACCCAGCCATCGAGACCGAGCTCCTCGGCCAGGCGGTAGACAAACGGGCGGAATCCTACTCCCTGGACGATGCCACGCACATCGATGCGCCGCCTCACGGACGTCGCTGTCGCGGTCGTCATTCCCGATGTCATGGTGTCGCTCAAGGTGTCGCGCATTCGCTTTGCCTGTTTGCCGCGACTGCGCCCTGCAGCAACCAGTCGAGCCAGGCGTCCATGCCTTCTCCCGTCGTCGCCGACAGCTGCAGCACCTGCAGGCCCGGCCGCGCGCGGCGCGCATACTCGATGGCGGCGGCGGCATCAAATTCGACATAGGGAGACAGGTCGACCTTGTTGATCAGCAACAGATCCGCGGCATGGAACATGTCAGGATATTTGAGTGGCTTGTCTTCGCCCTCGGTCACCGAAAGGATCGCGACCTTGTGCGCCTCGCCCAGGTCGAACGCCGCCGGGCAAACCAGATTGCCGACGTTCTCGATGAACAGCAGGCCGCCATGGGTCTGCGGCAGCTGCGCAAACGCCCGGCCCACCATCTGCGCGTCGAGATGGCACCCCTTGCCGGTCGTGATCTGGATGGCTGGCGCCCCCGTCGCACGGATGCGTTCGGCATCGCGGGCGGTTTGCTGGTCGCCTTCGATCACGGCCACCGGCACGCGGCCCTCGAGAGCACGGATCGTGCGTACGAGCAGCGATGTCTTGCCGGAACCCGGGCTGGACACCAGGTTCAGTACGAACAGTCCACGGTCCGCGAAGCGCCGCCGGTTGTCGCGGGCCAATGCGTCGTTTCGGGCGAGAATGTCGCGCTCGACCGCGACGATCCGCGCGGGCGCCATGCCGGCAAGGTGGACCGCACCCAGCGGACCCGTCGCGGCATCGGCGCTCGCGCCCGCCATGCGGTCGAACAGGTGGCGCCGGCGCCACGACCCGCCATCATCCTGCGCATGGCCATCGTCGTGCGCGTGGGTGTGAGCGGTGCCATCTGCATGGACGTGATAGCCCGTGCCTTTGCCCGCGTCCTGGCCCACCGAGCCCAAGATCCTCGCTTCCCCTCCGCCGCAGCCACAAGTCGTGCACATCTCGATCTCCTTCAAATCCCGCGAGCGTCGATGCCGCCGCAGCGGTCAAGCGATCGCAATTTCCCGGACCCGCATCTCGTCACCGCGCAGCACCTGCAGCTGATAACTGCCGCAGCGCGGGCATGGGTCCGCGCGCCGTACGACCTCAACGCTTGCGCCGCACGGCAGGCACCAGGCTTCGCCGGGCAGAGCGACAATTTCCAGCGCCGCGCCCTCGGCCACGCTGCCACGCGCAACGGCGTCGAAGCAGAACGCAAGAGCCTGTGGCTCGACCGCCGATAGTGCGCCCAGTTCCACCCAGATTGCCGATACACGCTTGGCGGAATTGTCGCGGGCTGTGGACTCGACGATCTCGAGGACGCCTTCGGCTATGGCCATCTCATGCACCGGCAACCTCGACATGGGATGCAACGCACGGATCGAGCGCCTGCACGACGAGCCGGGCCTGCTGACGTGGTGACAGCCAGTCGTTGACAGTGATTTGCGCGAGGCCCTGCGCAAGTGCGCCTTGCGGGTGACAATTCCATTCGGTGGGCGCGACGATGCGGTAATCCGCGACGCATCCCCCTTCGAGTTCCACCTGATGGACCAGCAGCCCGCGCGCGGTCTGCACGGAAGCAATGCCGCCATTCGGGGATACCGCGAACGACTGGATTCGTGGCGACGCAGCCGGCTCGGACAATTCAGACTTGAATCCGGCAAGCAGCATCGCCAAGTCGACCAGCCGTGCAACGAGTCGCGTCGCGACCGAGTGCCCGGCGTCGTCGATCATTGCGGCGACCAACGGCTGCATCCGTACGCGCGCCAGCGCACCGGTTTCCACCACGCGGCCGTTCCAGGTCGGCCGTCGCGCGTAGTCGGGATCGCGATCGAGTGCTGGCCGAATAACGTCGAGCAGCGCCTGTTGTCCTGTCTCAGGCATCAGGCTGGCATCGCTTCGCCCCAGCATCGGCACCTGCGCACGGATCTCCCGCAGCAGCGAGGCAGCTTCCGTTGCGCCATCTGCAGCCCAGTCGTCGAGTTCGGGCAATGTCGCCAGAGTCAGCCACTCGGCGGGCGCCTTGCCGTAGACCGCCTTCTCCGCCAGCCGGGACAACTCGTTTCCGAGCTCGACCATGGCCATCCCATCGTCGAGGACCGCTCTGCCATCGGCCCCTCCGGCGGCCGCGGCAATCCGGTACCTCGCCATCGCCACGGGCGTTGCATCGGCCTGCCTGCCCACGGCTTGCGGCCAGTCGATGAGCAGCCGCCAGAAGTGTTCCTGGATCGTTTCCAGCGCAACGGCGCGTTCGCTGCGGAGCGGATCTGCGTTCACGTCGGAAGCGCCCGCGGCATCCAGCGCGCCGTTGGCGGCCGCGCGTTGTGCCACGCCACAGACGCTATAGAGCATCGCCACCATCGCCGCGGCGCGGGATGGCGTCTTGCCCGCGAGAATGCGTGGCGCCGCGAACGAACGCGTCGACCGGATTTCGACATGCGTGACCTGCCGGCCGTCCCAGTTCAGGCGGACGCCGAGCTCACCGTCGCTCGTCACGATTCCCCGCCGACAAAGGAACCCCGCAGGAAATCCCGCTTGGTTATCGGCGCCGCCAGACGCTTCTCCAGATCGGCCAGAGGGCGCGATTCGGCACCGACGGTATCGGGCGAAAGCGCCGCTGCACGCACTCGCGGCGCCTCCGCGTTGGCCGGATCGAACAGCGCGGCGCGCGCCAGACCGGCGACCAGGCGAACGGATGCGTGGTCCGCGAATTCGAGCAATGGCGAAAACAGTGAGCACGCATGGTATTCGCCGATCGCCTCTTCGCGGGCGCCAATGAATTCATAGGTGCCGGCGGGAAAGGCATGACTGCGCTTGGCGCCGATCGCCAACGCTTGCCAGACGCACGGGTCGCGCGGCAGGAGCATCAAGTTCATGAACCACGGCGTCACCATGACGCCCAACCACGCCCCTTCCCATGGCGCAAAGCCGATGGCCTCCACCTCGATCGCCGGATTGACGAATGCCAATCCGCGCATGCGTTGGGCGACGACGCGAAAGGCCATCTCGAGCCGGAGTGAGGGTTCCGCCAGCAGCAGCCCCGTGGTCGCGGTCATCGCTTCGCCATCACTCAGTTGTCTCGCATCACGAGAAAGCTATCCATCGTCGTCGAGCAGACGGGACAACTCCAGTGCGGCGGCAGGTCGCGCCAAGGCGTACCCGCCGGCACCTGCCATACCTCGTCGCCCACAGCGGGATCGTAGACGTACCAACACACCTTGCACTCCATCCGCGCCGCTGATCCGGTCGCGGGCGTGCCTCGTGCACCATTGTCGCCAGCCATCGTGGCCTCCGCATCCCGCACGTGGGTCATGCCGCGCAAGATTCGTTCATCCAGTCGATGAGCTCGCGCAGGCGAATCCGGGTGTCCGCAAGGTCCTCGGCCGCAGCAAGCGCCACTTCCGGCATCGCCACGATTTCTATGGTGTCGAGGATCAGCGTATTCATGTTGTTGAAGTACTGGACCCGCCAGACGTCGCGCGCGCCGGTCGACGTGATGCGGCAGTTGCCGAAGCCACGGGACATGATTGCCACCGGCCCCACCGGAAGCGCGCTTTCGAGCACCTGGTGATCCTCGGGCGTCATCGGGAACAGCGTGAGGTTGATCACGTGGGCAGCACCTGCGTTACGCCGCGCATGCATCTGCGCGGCTATCTCGGCAACGAGCGCGGGGGAATTCATGGCATTGGGAGGAAGCGGCACGTCGCTGATCCATGTCGTAGCGGCCATCTGCGCGGATTCGCCGACGATGCTCGGCATCGTCGCCGCCTCGATCCATTCCAACGCGGCCGCGCCTGCGCCACCACTGACCACGACCCGCCACAATCCGGTGAATACGCTTTCCTGAATGAGGCAAGCGCGTGCACCATCGATGCGGATACTGACTTCGCCCTCGCCCAGCATCTGGTTGATGACCTCGAGCGCGTCCGCCGCGATTCCATCGAGCGCCAGTCGCGGACCAGGCAGACCGGAATCGATATCCCAGGTCTCGATGTGCCGCAGCAAAACAGCGAGCGCATCGCGCGCCGCGGTGAGCGCCGCAGTGGCGACGCGCTCGGGCACAATGGGCATCGAGAATGTGTTCATTTCGCGCGGCATCGCGAGGTACTGCAACTCCTCGTCGTCGGCGGGCTGCGAGCCGGCACCGACCATGCGCACCGAGACTGGAAATTCATTCATGCCTAGGTTCCTCGAGGGCGCCTGCCCGTCAATTGCTGCATGCGGCAGTCGAACCGCCGGCAACGTTCACCGCAATGCCCACGGTCGGCGGACGCGACGGCGCCGCCTCGAGCAAATGCGAGACCGTGCCGACGTATTCGTCCCAATTCCGCAATCCGTCGACCGCGCCGACATACTCGCCGTCCTTGAGCAGGACGAACGCCGGCCAGCGTCGGAATCCATAGCGCGGCTGAAACGCCCTCGCCGCCTCCGGCAACAGCACGCCAACGGCGAAGCGCCCCGGAAAGAATGTCGCGAGCTCCGGCACGATCACCGCCAGATCGAGCGTCTCCTTGAACCGGAATGGATCCTCGAGAAACAGCAGCAGCGCATGACCGGATTGGCTGGTGAAGGCAGCGAAGTTGTCAGCGTCGACGTTGGTGTAGCCATGTCCGGTGAACAGCCGCGCGATCAGCGGAAAGGTCTGCGGGTCGGCGCCGGCGGTCGGCGGCATAGGGATGGTGACAGCGGTGGACATCGTCAACGTTCCTTCAGGTGAGGTGGCAACGAGGGCTCGCGCTCGACCAGGTCCGCAAAATAGACGTCGACGTCCGCTTCGCCTGCGAGGACCGCCTCCAGCGCCGCGAGGGCCGCGGTCGTCGCCGCAGCATCGGCCTCCGTCATCGCCCGCACTGCCGTCCCTTGGTACGCGAGGACCCAGGTTCCCAACGGCAGCTCGCCGACAAGCGCGAGGTTGATGCGCGCCTCCCGGCCACGACCGGCGCAAAGTGCAAACGCGCCGTCCGTGCCGACAATCCGCATGGGAGTGCCAACGCACATGGTCAGTCTTTCCGCGCCACCGCCGCGGTCCTCAGTACGCGCTCATCGCCCGTGCGGCAAGCGACGACTTCCGACGGGCGCCCGGATTCGTAGGCCGCAAGCGCGAGTGGCGAAGCGTTGAGCGGCTCCGGCACCGTCCCTTCCGACCATCGCATCCCCGCATACCCCCAAGCAGCCAGCTGGCGCGCACCGCGGGCAACGGCTTCGTCGAGCGAAGAACGCACTATCTCGGTCAGACTGCCGCCGAAGTCGCTGATGTCCAACGGCTGTACGCCGATCGCCGTCAGGCGCTGCGGCGCGCGGCCATTCAGCTGCGCCAGCGCGAGCACGTCGTTGAAGCCATTCTGGTGGGGCGAGAGCTTGGCGCGGCCCCAGGCAGGGACTTCAGCATCCCGCAATACCCGGAGCGTTCCCGGCGCGAGGGCGAAATCGATGGCGTCGAACACCAGCACGCTGTGCGCCGTTGCAATATCGTCATAGAGGTTAAGGCCAAGCGTGCCGCCGTCGCGCAACGTCACCGCGGCGGGAAAGCGGAATTGGGCGTGCAGCGCCTCGACTGCACGGACGCCAAAGCCCTCGTCGGCCCAAAGTACGTTGCCGATTCCCAGCACCAGGACTTCGCAAAGAGCTTGCACTGCGCGTTTTGTTACAAAGGATGTAACAGGATGAAGCGTACGCGTGCGGGCCGCGCAGGTTGTTGCGCTAAGTCAAGCTGCGTGCAGATGCGTCGCGGTCCCGAAGGACTTCAGGATCCGCGGGCGCGTGGCTTCGGCGCAATGAGATCCCGGAGCGCGGCGTGCATGTCCCAGGCTACTTGCAGGTGCATCCAGAACGCCGCGTCGTTGTCGAAGTACATGCCCAGCCGGACGGCGGTATCCGGAGTAATCGCACGTCGGCCATTGATGAGTTCGTTGACGCGTCGGCGGGAGACGCCGAGCGCCAAAGCGAGCTCGCCCTGCGTGATCCGCAGGGGTTTGAGGAAACGCGTGTTCAGGAACGCACCAGGATGCACGGGCCGGCGCGTGGCCACGGCAAGCCGTGCCGGCCGCCGCGAGCCTGGCAAGTCCTCGCGCCGGCCCGGTGGCCGCGCGCGCATTTTCATCGTCGGGTCGCTCTGGGTCGCCGCCACGACTGGTCAAGCCTTCGACTCGCGTTTCCAAATCCTGATGCCGTTGACCATCGTGCCGATGACGGTTTGCCCGCTCATGATGTCCTCGCGGAACACCATGTAGATGTGGATGACAGCGAACAGGACGAGGTACCACATCGCAAAGTGGTGCAGCGTGCGAACCATCTGCGGATCGCCGAACAGCACGAACACCCAGCCCATCATGTTCATGGGCCACGTGCCCCAGCCCCACTGCTCGGCGTAGAGCGCAAGTCCGGTGATGATGATGAACAGCGTGCCCAGCGTATACATCGCGAACATCGCGATCTGGGCAAGCGGATTGTGGCCGACCCACAGCCTGGACTCGCGCTTAAGGAAAAGGTAGTACGCCATCTGGTCGAACAGGCCTTTCCACCAGCTAATATTCCATACCGGAGGGAGGAAAATCGCTCGCGACGAATGATTTCCGACGATCGCCCAGTAGATCCGCACCGCGAATGCGACGGCGAAGATCATCGCCGCGATGAAATGGATCATCCGGATATAGCCGAACATGTAGTGGAAGGCAGGCTCGCCGCCGATCGCCGGCGGCGGGCTGCCGATCAGGTAGCCGGTCGCGGCCAGCACGAACATCGCGACCATCATCACCCAGTGCCAAAGCCGCACCGGCGCTTCGTACACGTAGATCGGTTCGAGCGGGCCCGCGAGCACCTGGCCGGAGACCGGATTGATTCTCATGGCACTCTCCCGTGGCATTCGCTAGCTCACCTTGACCGCGACCAGTTCCTCGCCTTCCGGCGACATCACATGGGTCGCGCAGGCGAGGCACGGATCGAAGCTGTGAATCGTGCGCAGAATCTCCAGCGGCTGCGCCGGATTGACCATCGGCGTATTCAGCAATGCCGCCTCATAGGCGCCAATCTGCCCTTTGGCATCCCGCGGGCCGGCGTTCCACGTCGTCGGCACCACGCACTGGTAGCTGTCGATTCGGGTGTTCTTGATCTTCACCCAGTGCGCGAGCGAGCCGCGGGGCGCCTCGCAGGGCGCGACTCCCATGGCTTCGGTGGGCCAGCTTGACGGCTCCCATTTCTCGACGTTCGCCGTCGCGAAATCCCCAGACTTGAGATTGGTCATCAGCTGGTCGAAGAAATACCGCATCTTGTGCGCGGCCCACGAGCATTCCAGACCGCGCGCGGCGGTGCGACCCAATGTGCTGAATAGCGCAGTGACCGGAACGTCGAGCGTCTTCAGCACGAAATTGACCTGCTCGGTCATTTCCTTGTTTCCCCGTGCATAGCCGACCACATAGCGCGCCAGTGGTCCGACCTCCATCGGGTTACCTTTCCATCGCGGCGACTTCACCCACGAGTACTTGGCGCTCTCGTCCAGGTTCTCAATGTTGGTGCGCGTGCCTTTGGTTCCCGCGCCGAGCACGAAATTCGGGTCGGTAACGCCATCGAACGGATGCAGTCCCTTCGACTCGTCGCCCTGCTTGTACCAGGAGTGCGTCACCCATTCCTGCACCTGGTCGGGCGCCTTGAGGTCGACCTCCATCACCTTCTTGAGGTCGCCGCCCAGGATCACGCCGGAGGGCATCAGCATGCTGTCGTTGGTGTAGACGTTGGGAATGTCGGGGAATTCGCCGTAGGACATCACATTCTGGCTGGACAGGCCGCCACCGATTTTCGACCAATCCTTGTAGAAGCCGGCGATCGCCAGCAGATCCGGAACGTAGACCTGGTCGATGAACTCGATTGTGCTGTCGATGATGTCGCTGATCATGTTGAGCTGCGTCATGTTGATCGCGCCAACCGCCCCGGTATTGTCGACATTGATCGAGCACGGCATGCCGCCGACCAGCCAGTTCGGGTGCGGGTTTTTGCCGCCGAAGATGGTCTGGATCTTGACGATCTCCCTTTGGAAGTCGAGCGCTTCGAGGTAGTGCGTCGTCGCCATCAGGTTGGCTTCCGCAGGCAACCGATAGGCCTTGCTTCCCCAATACCCGTTGGCAAAGATACCGAGCTGGCCGCCTGCGACAAACTTCTTCAGGCGGTTCTGCACTTCGCGGAAGTACGCCGGTGAGCTGTTGCGCCAGGGCGAAATGCTCTGCTGCAACTCCGACGTCTTTTGCGGATCGGCGGAAAGGGCGGACACGACATCCACCCAGTCCAGCGCATGCAGATGATAGAAGTGCACGAGGTGATCCTGCGCGTAGAGCGTCGCGTGCATCAGGTTGCGGATGATGTTGGCGTTCTTCGGGATCTTGATGGCGAGTGCGTCTTCGACCGAGCGGACCGACGCCAACGCGTGCACGCCGGTGCATACGCCGCAGATCCGCTCGACGAATGCCCAAGCATCGCGAGGGTCGCGCCCCTTGAGGATGACTTCGAGGCCCCGCCACATCGTGCCCGTGGACACGGCGTTGCGTATCACATTGTCCTTGTCGACATTGACCTCGATCCGCAGGTGACCTTCGATGCGGGTGATAGGATCGACAACGATGCGCTTGCCGCCGTTGTCCAGCGTGAAACCTTGCGTCTGCAGGATAGCCATGCTTATTTCTCCACCTCGGACACTTTGTCGTTGCGCGTCTTGCTCCGCGCCTGCTTGATCGCGCTGACCGCGGCGTGTGCCGCGATGGCCGCGCCCGCGACGCCGACTGCGACCAGTCCCACGCGATCCGCCGTGCCCTCGATGCCCAGCGTGCCCGGCGCCTTGATCGTGGTCAGGTGATCATAGAAGGAACCCTTGTCCCAGAACGCGTCTTCCGAGCAGCCGATGCAACCGTGGCCTGACTGGATCGGGAAGGAAGTGCCTTCGTTCCAGCGCACCGTCGAGCACGCGTTGTAGGTTGTCGGCCCCTTGCAGCCGACCTTGTACAGGCAATACCCCATGCGTGCGCCCGCGTCGTCGAAGTTCTCGACGAACTGGCCGGCGTCGAAATGGGGCCGGCGGTAGCACTTGTCATGGATGCGTTGGCTGTAGAACATCTTCGGGCGCCCCTGCGCGTCCATGTCAGGCAGCCGATCGAAAGTGAGGATGTAGGTGACTACGCCCGTCATGACTTCGGCGATCGGCGGACATCCGGGCACCTTGATGATCGGCTTATCGGTGATGACCTTGTGTACCGGCGTGGCTTGTGTCGGATTCGGTTTTGCCGCCTGCACGCAGCCCCACGACGCGCAGGAGCCCCAGGAAATGATTGCCTTGGCGTCCTTGGCGACGTGGCGCAGCTTTTCGACGAAGGGCTTGCCGCCCGGAATGCAATAGACCCCGTCATCAGCAAGCGGCGGATTGCCCTCGACAGCGAGGATGTAGTTGCCCTTGTACTTCGCGATCGTCGCCTCGAGCTGCTCCTCGGCCTGATGACCGGCGGCGGCCATCAACGTATCGTCGTAGTCGAGCGAGATCATTGACAGCACGACGTCCTTGGCCAAGGGATGCGAGGATCGGATGAACGACTCGCTGCAGCACGTGCATTCGAGGCCATGCAGCCAGATTACCGGTGTGCGCGGCTTCGTCTGCATCGCCTGTGCGATCTGTTGCGCGCCGGCGTCGCCAAGACCCAGTGAGGCCGCGGTCAGGCTGCAGAACTTGAGGAAGCTCCTGCGCGAAATGCCCTGGCGCCGCATCAGGTCGTAATAGGTCTCGATCATGGTGTCTCACTCCTCCGCGGAAGATCGCGCAATGCGCGGCCGCGAATGGGATGGCGTGTCTCCGATGCGCAGCGGATTCATTAGAGGCGCGTTGCGTGCGCGTCCGCTTGACGAATGTCAAACAAGCTGTTTGCGTCGCGCGCGCACTTGAGCGCGCAGGGGAAATCGGCATCGACCTGTAACGGAGCTGGTGGCAAGCGGTAGATCCGCTGGACGTTGCGCAAGGCGACAGGCGTACTGCCTTCACGCACCGCGCCAGGCAACCACCTGGCGCAACTTGCCGTCGCGTCCACTTACCTGCGGCTCCTGCGCATCGAGTTCGAGAGCAACGTGGGCGAGCCCTGCCCGGTCGAGATACTGCCGCAGCGCGCGGAGTGCAGGCGCGCCCGCGCGTTCGCGATCTTCAACGGACAGCCGCAGTGATAGCGCGTCGGGAGCGCGCTGGATGATCTGGAACAGGAATACGCGGGCCGCCTCCTCGACGACCGTCGTCAGCGCGAGCGGTGGCAGCCCGATCGCCACGCCCTCCTGGCCATAGAACGTGACCACGTCGTCGCAGCGCCCTTCGACCTGGATCGCCGGCAGCGGGCTGCCGCACGCGCACCGGCCGATGCGAGCGCGCACGCGGTCGCCCAGATCGTATCGAATTATCGGTTGCACGGTGTTGGCGAGGTTCGTGAGCAGCACCGTATGCGAAAGCTCACCAGGCGGCGAGGGGCGATGATCCCGGTCCACCGGCTCCAGGACGAGCCAGTCGGCGTTCACGTGCAGCCATCCTTCGCGGCAGCCGTAGCCGATGGTCAGGCATTCGGACGCGCCATACTCGTTCTGGACCGGGCACCCGAACGCTGCCTCGATCGCGGCGCGCGCCGCCCCCGACAGCACCTCGCCGCCCGACCACAATCCCGCGGGTCGCAGGCGCAGCCGCCCGGCTCGCTGCTCGTCCGCCAACAAAGCCAGCACGGTTGGATAACTTGCGACGAACGCGGGCGCGTAGGCATTGAGCTCGGCCACGATCTCCGGCAACGGCAGCGTCACCGCAATACTCTTCATGTCGAGCCAGGGCTTGCCGTGCGCGACGCGGCGCCACGAGGCGATGCTGGCGAAGTGGTCGCAGTCCGCGGTGACGAGCGCCGCGCGGCCGTTTTGCGCCATTACCGCCCCCCAGTCGCAATCGGCGTACGCCGAGCCGACCAGCCGGACGGACACCAGCGCATCGTAGACCGCGAGAGCCGTCGCGTCCTGAACGAATACGCCGGACTTGCCGCTGGTACCGGAACTCGTCCACACGAGGTAGCGTCCGCGGAACAGCTCGCCAATGTGAGCGCGCGATTGCAGGAACCACTCGACATCTCGAAACGTGATCGCTCGATCGGTGCACCAGTCGTCGAACGCATCCATCAGGCCGGCCTTGTTCACCACCGGCAAGTCGGCGAGGCGCAGCGGCGCATCCGGAAGATGCGACCAGGCATTCCGGTAGAAGGGCGACTGCGCGCGTGCGCGCCGCGCAAGTTCGGCGAACCGTTGGCCCTGCGCAGCCGCGATCGTCGCCGCGCCCATCGACCGGGTCCAAAGGATATTCGTCGCAAGCGCAGCGACGGTCCATTGGTTGATCGCGGAACCCAGCGGCTCGGGGAACGTAGCGGCCATACGTCTATTCTCACCCGAATCGGGTGTTCATTGACCACCGTCAATGCGGGGCGCGCCAATGAAACTACAATATTTTTGCGACGCGGCGCAATGCCGGGTCAGTCAGGCGGCAAGGGCCACGGCGCAAGGGTAAACCGGTGGTTTGGAGTCGGATTCACCGGTTCCTCCAGAGAAAGCAAGGAGCGCAACCATGGTCAACACTGCCAACCTCAGAACGTATGAGCCCGTCGCGGACATGTTCCGCGCGAATCCGTTTTTCGATGTCGTGAACCTTTTCGACACACCGCGCATGCGGCGCGCGTTTGGGCCGATGCCCGTGGCGCCAGAAATCAAGATGGACGTGACGGAAGGTCCGGAAGGATTTCTTGTTAAGGCCGAGATTCCCGGCGTGAAGAAGGAAGACATTCACGTCCTGGTCGAAGGAAACACGGTCTCGATTGCCGCAGAAGTGAAACGCAGCAAGGAGGCGAAGGAAGGAGAAACCTCGCTGTGCACCGAGCTCTATGAAGGCAAGGTGGCCAGGACGTTCACGGTGATGTGCGACCTGGACGACACCAAGGCCGCAGCAAAATACGAGAGTGGCATCCTCGAACTCAAGCTGCCGAAGAGAGCTGGCGCGCGCGCAAAAGCGTTGCCGGTTGCATAGCTTCTGGCACGCGGGCGTCGCGGCTCGCCGCGGCGTCCCGCCGTCAGAGCGGCGGGAAGATCTCGTGAATCGGCAAAACCAGGCAGTTGTGCAAGATAAAGGCGGAGGGAATATGAAACATGCAGCGCCAACAGCGACGCCGAATCCGTTCGACGTTCGCGCAATGTGGAGAATGGCCGACACGGCGTTTGCCGATGAGGAAAGCGCCTATCGCGGCTGGCTCGAAAGGGCAGCAAGTCTGCAGTCCGAAGCCACCGCGTTTTGGAACGCCCGGCTGGGCAAGGATGTCGCGACGTTGACCGCGCTTGGGCAATGCGCCAATCCGGGCGAGGCGTTCGAATTGCAGATGAAGTATATGCGCGACGCGATGGCCGACTGCTATACGGAAGGCCAGCGCGTGATGCAACTCATGTATGACGTGGCCAGGGAAAGCAAAATGCCCGATGGCCGGGATATGCGTGCGGCGCGCAAGGCGGCATGACGGGTGACGAGCGAGGACCGGTGATGGATATGCGTCGCACACTTACGGCTGCGCGCCCGGGGGCGATGGCCGAAGTCCGGTCACGCAAGGGAGTGCTGCGCCGCCGTGCGTCCGCAGCGCCCGGAAAAGCGCCCGCGAAATCGCCTCAATTGGCGGCCCCCGATCCATCGTTCCTGCGCGATTCCTATGCTTCTACAGCCTTCGCCGAGACGATGGATCGCTCCCTCGATGCGACCATTGCCCGGTATACCACCGGGTTGTCGCCGATGGCGCAGATGGCCGCGTATTGGGATTGGGCGTCGCATCTTGCATTCTCGCCGGGCAAGCGCCTGCAACTCACGGAAAAAGCCGGCAAGAAATGGCTGCGTCTGGTCAATTACGTGTTGCGGCGCGCATGGCAGCTGGATGGGTCGGAGCCATGCATCGAGCCCTTGCCGCAGGACAAGCGGTTCGTTGGCGACGCGTGGCAGGCCATGCCGTTTGCGGCGGCGTATCAGGCTTTCCTGCTCACCCAGCAGTGGTGGCACAACGCGACGACCGGCGTGCGCGGCGTCACGCGGCAGCATGAACGAATCGTTTCTTTCGGCGCGCGGCAATTTCTCGACATGGTGGCGCCGTCCAACTTCGTCCCCACCAACCCGGAACTGCTCGAGCGCACGACGCGGGAGGGCGGCTTCAACCTCCTCCGGGGCGTGGGCAATTTCATCGATGACGCGGATCGGGCACTCGGTGGAAAGCGGCCGGCGGGCGTGGAGGCGTTCCAGGTAGGTCGCGACGTTGCGATCACTCCCGGCAAAGTCGTTTACCGGAACCAGCTGATCGAGCTGATCCAGTACGCGCCGGTCACGCCGAAAGTACACCCGGAGCCCGTGCTAATCATCCCTGCGTGGATCGAGAAGTATTACATCCTGGATCTCAGCCCCGCGAACTCGCTGGTCAGGTACCTGACCGAGCAGGGTTATACGGTATTCATGATTTCCTGGCGCAATCCTGGCCCGGAAGATCGCGACACCACGATGGAAGACTACCGTGTTCTCGGTCCGATGGCGGCCCTAACGGCGGTCAACGCCATCGTCCCGGAGCAAAAGGTGCATGCGGCTGGGTACTGCATCGGCGGCACGCTGCTTGCAATCGCCGCGGCGGCCATGGAGCGAGACGGCGACCATCGGCTCGCGACCACGACATTCTTCGCGGCGCAGACCGACTTCACGGAAGCGGGCGAGCTCATGCTGTTCATCGACGAGAGCCAGCTGGCGTTCCTGGAAGACGTGATGTGGGAACAGGGCTTCCTCGACAGCCGGCAGATGGCCGGCGCGTTTCAGCTGCTGCGCTCCAACGACTTGGTATGGTCACGCATCATGCACGATTACCTCGCCGGCGAACGGCAGCCGATGACCGACCTCATGGCGTGGAATACGGACGCCACACGCATGCCGTTTCGCATGCACGCTGAATACCTGCGCAGACTGTTCCTGCAAAACGACTTGGCCGAGGGCCGCTATGTCGCCGGCGGACGGCCCGTCGCACTCAAGGACCTGGAGCTGCCGCTGTTCGCGGTCGGCACCGAGCGCGACCACGTCGCGCCGTGGCACTCGGTGTACAAGTTCCACCTTCTGACCGATGCCGAGGTGACCTTCGTACTCACCAACGGTGGACACAATGCGGGAATCGTGTCCGAACCCGGTCATGCGGGAAGGCACTTCCGCCTCGCGACCAAGGGGCGGCGCGACACCTATGTCGACCCCGGCGTCTGGGCGGCCGATGCGCCGCTGCGCTCGGGCTCCTGGTGGCCCGAGTGGGCAAAGTGGCTGGAAGTTCACTCCGGCGCCGTAGTGCCTCCGCCGGCCATGGGTGCGGCAGGCTACGCGCCGATCGCCGATGCACCCGGAAGCTACGTTCTGCAGATGTAGCCCGCGTTGACGGCGAGGAAGGCGTCGCGTGTGATTGCAGAAGTTCTCCCTCGGGACCGGTTGATCCAAGTCAAGCCGGTCCCGTAGCGCCCATGCAAAAATGCCTGCGAACGGGCACAGGGGATGTAGGGAGTGCCTGGACAGCCGCCGGCGCCTGGATCGACAACCAATTCACACGAAGACCCGCCAGCGCACCCTGGCGAAGCCCGATGACCAGAATTCCTTCGTTTCCGACGGCGTGCTTGATCCTGGCGTTTTTCGCTGCCGCGCCGTTGGCTGCGGTTGCGGCAACCCCGCCCGCTCCCGGCGTGAACGACACATGTTTCATGTGTCACGCCGACAAGGATGCCAAGGGCGCGGGCGGGAACTCCATTGCGGTCGACGCCGACCGGTTCAAGTCCTCGGTGCATGGCGAGATGCAGCTCAACTGCACCGATTGCCACAGCGACGTCTCGGCGCAGAAGCTGCCACACGCCGAGAAGCTGCAACCCGTCAATTGCGCGACCTGCCACGAGAAGGCGGTCAAGGAATATTCCGGCACCGTGCACGCGATTGCACGCAAAGGCGGCAACAGCGTTGCTGCTACCTGCGTCGATTGCCATGGCACGCACGACATCAAGCGCCCGAAGGATCCGACGTCGCCCACCAATCACCTGAACATCGTAGCCACCTGCACGAAATGCCATGGCAGCGAGACCATCATGGCCAAGGGCAAGCTCCCGAGCGGCAACATCGGCAGCAAGTTCGACGACAGCATCCACGGCAAGGCGCTCAAGTCCGCGGCGGCGCCGGCGGCACCGGATTGCACCAACTGCCACGGTGCACACAGCATCCATCCCAAGTCCGACCCGCAAAGCAAGGTTTCCCGTGCGCGCATCCCCGACACCTGTGGCGCCTGCCACAAGCCGGAGCGCGAGGCGTATATGCGAGGCATGCACGGCAAGCTGCGCCAGGATGGCGTGCTGGAATCGCCCGGCTGCACCGATTGCCATTCGGCCCACGGAATTCAGCGGCATGAGGCGGCCCAGTTCCAGACCGACGTGATCAAGGAGTGCGGCACCTGTCACACCGAGTACATCTCCACCTACCGGGACACGTTCCATGGCCAGGTGACCGCGCTGGGCTACGCGAGGATGGCGACTTGCGCCTCCTGCCATGGCGCGCACGAGGTGCTGCCGGCGTCCAATCCTGCCTCGACGGTATCGGCGCAGAACCGGCTGGCGACGTGCCAGAAATGTCACGCCGGCGCGAGTGCCAACTTCGCGAGCTTCGACCCGCACGCCAACCGCCACGACAAGGCGCGCAACCCGCTCTATTACTATGCTGCGCTATTCATGGAGTTCCTGCTCTATGGCGTATTCTCGTTCTTCGGCATTCACACCGTCTTCTGGCTGTACCGCGAATTGCGCGTGAAATTCGGCGGTAGCGCGAAGTCCGCCAGCGGTGGCGACAATGAGAGGAAGCACTGATGGCCAGCCTAACGGACAACCCTGCCGCGGTGGCGGTTCCATCGGCCGGAGGAGGTGTCGCGCAACGCTACTACCGCCGCTTCACGCCCGCCGAACGCGTGCTGCATGCGCTGCTGATGCTGAGTTTCGTCGGCTGCGCGCTTTCCGGGCTGCCGCTCATATTCTCCGCCAAGCCATGGGCAGCGACGCTGGCGCGCCTGCTCGGCGGCTTCGAAGGTGCCGGCCTCATCCATCGCCTGTGCGCCTTCGTGATGATCGTCGTATTCGTCACGCACGTGGTGACGGTGTTCACGCGCGCGATTGGCGGCGGCCGCGTCATGTCCATACTCTGGGGCCCCGACTCCCTGGTGCCGCAGCCGCAGGACATCATCGATATCTACCGCAACTTCAAATGGTTTGTCGGCGTGGGGCCGCAACCCAAGTTCGACCGCTGGACGTACTGGGAAAAGTTCGACTACTGGGCGGTGTTCTGGGGCATGTTCATCATTGGCGGCTCGGGCCTCCTGCTGTGGTTCCCGGTCTTCTTCTCCAGGATTCTGCCGGGGTGGATGTTCAACATCGCAGCCTTGGTGCACGGCGAGGAGGCACTGCTGGCGGTTGGCTTTATCTTCACTTTCCACTTCTTCAACGGCCATCTGCGGCCGCAGAAATTCCCGATGGACACGGTCGTCTTCACCGGGCGCATCTCCGAGCACGAGCTCAAGGAAGAGCGGCTCGTCGAGTACGAGCGCATGGTGCGCGACGGCAGCCTTGCCAGCCGGGAGACGTCACCTCCTTCCGCCGAAGCCAAGTGGTTCGGCTGGGTCGTCGGGGGATTGGCGCTGGTGCTCGGCATCGTCGCCATCGTGCTGATCGTCTATAGCGTGCTGTAGCTGGAAGGGTGCCTGGCCGAATTTCAATGGCAAGCATAATCGCATGGCGCATGCGCCACGCCTGCCTTTTTTGCTTGCTTCGTCTGTAGCGTAGTATAGTCGCGCCCGTCGCGGGACAATCGAACAGATTGCGGGGAAGCGTGGAGATGCGCAGATGAATTTCAGGATTCGGAAAAGGACGTTCGCGCTGGGCGCGGCAATGACGCTTGTGCTGGGCGGCATCGCGTTGGCCGTCGTTGGCGCGGGTGGGATCGTCGCCTGGGAATACAGCAACAGCGACGCGTTCTGCACCAACAACTGCCACGCCGTGCATCCGGAGGAACCGCGCGCCCATGCAGTCTCCTCGCACGCGCGAGTCCATTGCGTCGAGTGCCACATGGGTCGGCTGCCGACGCTGCAGCTGATTACGCTGAAGGCCGCGCACTACCACGAATTGCTCGGGATGTTCACCGGCTACGAGCGCCCGCTTACGGCGACCACGTTGCGCCCGGCGCGCGACTCGTGCGAGGGCTGTCACTGGCCGTCCGTCAATCACGACGACAAGGTCCGCACCAAGGTGCATTATGAGCCCGACGTGAAAAATACCGAGGTGCGCACCAAGCTGATCGTCCATACCGGCAGCGGCGAGGCGCGCGAAAAGGCAACGCGCGGCATCCATTGGCATGTCGACCAGGACGTCGAATATGTCACTGACGACGTGCAGCGGCGCACGATTCCGTGGGTGCGGATCACCGGCAAAGACGGCAAGGCGACGACCTATTTCGATGCGTCGAGCAAGATCGGGCGCGCGGAGGTAGAGCAGAAGACCAAGCTCAGGATGGACTGCGCCACCTGTCACAACGCCACCGGCCACCCGTTCAAGAATCCGGCGGACCGTGTCGACGAGGCGATCCTGGATGGTCGCATCGACCAGGCAATTCCGTCGATCAAGGCCCGCTCCAACGCGATCATCGAAAGTGCCTCGACACTGCACGGTCCGATGGAACAGCAGCTTCCCACGTTCAAGAAGATCATCGCCGATGCGGCGCCCAAGGGCATGCTCAAGCCCGAGCAACAGGCAGCCGAGGAGAAATTCGCGAAGGCAATGCTCGAGATTCTCTCGCTCTCCGAGTTCGAGGCCAAGGACCTCACGTGGAAGTCGTTCCCGAACCATGTCGGGCACAAGGATTTTCCAGGCTGCTTCCGCTGCCACGACGGCAAGCATTTCAATGAAAAGGGCGAAGCGATCAGGTTGCAATGCACGCTGTGCCACGACATTCCGCAGGTCTCGATCAACGGCGAACTGAAGACCGTCAATTCGACGGTCACGCCGGGATTGACCCCGCCGGACAGTCACAACGCACCCAACTGGATGCACGAGCACCGGTCGCAGGTCGACACGAGCTGCGAGATGTGCCACGGTCCTCTCAAGTGGGGAACCGATGGCGGCAACTTCTGCGCCAACCCCGCCTGCCACGGCCGCAAGTGGCCGGAAATGAATCTCGACGCCAAAAAGAGTTGAGTTCGACTGCGCCGGCCGGGTGTTCATCCCCCTGCCGATGCCGCAAGAAAAAAGCCGGCTTGCGCCGGCTTTTTTTGCGATCCGCGCGGGCGCGGTGCCCCCCTATGAAAGCGGCAACCGGCCGCGATTCTGCGACGAATCACATCGCCAGGATCCATTTTACGAGTGTCGTCGTGTCGGCGTCTGATGACTTGACCGCCGGGTGTCCCTTGCCAGATTTGAGTTTTGCGATCAGCGTCGCCTGCGCGTCGGCCTTGCCTTTGTATTTGGCCGCGATGTCCTTGAACGAAGGGCCCATTTTCTTGGCGTCCACCGCGTGACATGTCAGGCATCCGCTGCTCTTGGCCAAGTCTTCCGACGCACTGGCAATTCCCGTCGCAGCCAGGCCGGCCACCACGACTGCCGCCATCACCCTCTTCTTCATCACGTTCCTCCTTGAGAAAGTCCTGTCTGCTGGGACAGGAGAAAAACTTCCGGAATTCGCTTTTCGGTCAACCAGGCATGATCCTCTCGCAACGCTTGTCTGGCCGGGTTTGTCGACCTTTACCATCAGCGCAACCACGCATCAACGCGTTCCGCGATGTTGTGCCCGTTCTTGATGCAGTCGCCTACCGCGACGCCGCCGCGATAGCTCGCGCAGAAGTATAGCCCCGGCAGCTTCGCCTCCGTGGCCTCGACATGGCGAAGCCTTTGAAGGTGGCCAAGATCGTATTGCGGGATCGCTTGCGGCCAGCGGACGATCTCCTGCCACAGCGGGGCAGCACGGGCGCCGACGAGGTCGGCCAGCTCGGCCCGGACCAATCCGGCGACGCCGGAATCGGACATGGTAGCGATTTCGGGATTGCGTCGCCCGCCCGCAAACGTGGTCAGCAGCACCGTGTCCTCGGGCGTGCGGCCCTCGAACATGCTGCTCGAGAACAAGCTTCCCAGGATCCCGCGCCGCTCCTTTTGCGGCACGAGCATGCCAAAACCTGCCAATGGATGCGCGACGTCGCCGCGGCTGAACGCGCTAGCGACAACCACGATGGGCGCATACTCGATTCCCCCAAGGGCGCGCGCGGCGTCCGGCGCAAGGTCGGCGATCATGCCGGCAGCTGGCCCTGCCGGCGCGGCGATGACCACCGTGCGGGCGCGAAACTCGGCCCGCCTCTCGCCCACGACCGCCTCCACGAGGTAGGTACCGTCTGCGGTACGCGAGACGCGGCGGACACTGACCCCGAATTCAATTGGCTGCAGCGATCCGGCGAGCGCCTCGGTCAGCGTCTGCATCCCGCCGCGAAAGGAGAAGCTCGCCGCTGCATTCTTGGCGGTTTCGCCCTTCTTCCTGCGCTCGCGCGCGCCCAGCATCTGGCCACGAATGAGGCTGCCATACTTTTGCTCCAGTGCATGGAGCCTGGGAAATGCCGCAGGCACGGAGATTCGCTCGGGATCGCCGGCATAGATGCCCGCGACGAAGGGGTCGATCGCATAATCTAGGAACTCGTCCCCCAGTCGCCGCCGCACGAACGATGCGATCGATTCCTCGACGTCCGGACGTGCGCGGGCGACGAAGGGCTCCCGCAGCAACCGCAGCTTTGCCCTCGGCGTGAACGCCCTGGTTGCCAAAAAGGCGCCTGGCGAAGTCGGCAAGGCGACCAGCTCGCCGTTGCGGACCACATAGC
Organism: uncultured beta proteobacterium; assembly: GCA_963819965.1. Taxonomy (GTDB): domain Bacteria; phylum Pseudomonadota; class Gammaproteobacteria; order Burkholderiales; family Casimicrobiaceae; genus VBCG01. Next base: position 346,845 of record CAWFYA010000002.1, on the reverse strand, counting down.
GCGTCGAGGCGACGGCATTGGCCTCGACCCTCTCGCCCTCGATCCCCAGATCGCGCAGCAATTCGCCGATGAGCGGCGAGGTGTCGAGCGTGCTGTTCGGACCCTGTTCGAACAACCCGCCGTCACGGCGGCGGGTGCCGATCACACCACCCGCGCGAGCTCCCGCCTCGAGTATGTGGACGGAATGACCGCGTTTGCGAAGCCCATGGGCCGAGGTCAGGCCGGAAATGCCTGCCCCGACGACAAGGATTTCAGGTGGCGGCAAGGTCTACTGCGGCGGTGCTTTCGCCGGCCGCGCCTCTCGGCCGATCTGCTCCCGCAGTGCGGCATAGCGAAGTTCGGTCCGGCTTCCGAACAAGGGATCCTCGATGTACGCCGTCGCGGCATCGATCGTGCGCCAGTCGGCATCGTTCAGTATCCGCGCGGCCAAGGGGAGGATTTCCGCCTCCTCGGCCTGAATGTGATTGCGGAAATGCGCGACGTAGTGGCGGCCGGTCGACTCGATGCGTTCCCGCGACGCAATCGTTCCATTCACGATGTCGTCCAGGCCCTGCACCAGGTCCATGCCGCTTTGTCGGAGCAGCGCATGCTGCGCCATCAGCTGGTCGACCATCGACGTGGCCGTGGCATCGCGCTCCCGGATCCTGGCGAAGGCAAGATCTTCTTTCGGATGGTGGTGGATATCAGGGTAATGCGTCATGTAGAACATGATATCCAGCATCAACTTGTAATCCGGCGACTCTCCCTTGTGGAAGTAATCGAGCTCTCCTTCCAGCAGCGAGAGCAGGCGGGCGAAATTGACGTGCTCGGCATGCCACCGGGCAATGTTGTCGAACATGATGTCCTCTTGCGATGAACCGGCAGCGGCCGGCGACGCGCAAGGATAATGCTAAATCCGGACGGCACCCGTGAGGTCCACCGCGGACGCGTCCTTTGATCTGCGTCACGGTTTTTCCGGCCATTGGGCGACAATGTCTCGGATAGGCCCTGACCCTGAGGAGGACCCTGAGGAATGCGCCGGTGACGTCGCCTTTGAACTTGCCAGCCTCCACTGACTCCCTCGCCATCCAGGCGGGCCTCGTGGCGGCGTTGCGCCAAGCCGCCGCGGGCGACGCCGCGAACCCGCGCGTCGCGCTGGTCGAAACCCACATATCCTTTGTGCTGCTGACCGGACGCTATGCCTACAAGATCAAGAAGGCCGTGGCATTGAGCTTTCTGGATTTCCGGACCCTGGCGGCGCGCCGATTCTTTTGCCGTGAGGAACTGCGACTTAATCGCCGGTTTGCCCCGGAGCTCTACCTCGACGTCGTATCCATCACCGGCACCGTCGAGGCGCCCAGGTTCGGGGGCCAGGGGCCGGCCATTGAATACGCGGTAAGAATGCGCGAATTCCCCGCAGACTCACTGGCGAGCGAGGCGCTAGCCCGCGGCCAACTTGCAGCGTCCGACATCGACACGCTGGCGGCGAAGATCGCAGCGGCGCACCAAGCTGCAGCCGTAGCCGCAAAAGGAGGTGCGATGGGTGCCCCGGATCGCGTCCTCGCAATCGCCACCGGCAATTTCCGGGAGATCCGGCCGCTGCTTGACGCAGGCGCGGAGCACGACGAGCTTGCGGACCTCGACCTGCTCGAACGCTGGACGTTGCGGGAACATGCCCGCCTGGAAGCCGCGATGGCGCGGCGCCGCGACTGCGGACGCGTGCGCGAATGCCACGGCGATCTTCACCTTGGCAACATTGCGTTGCTAGGGGGCGTTCCCACGCTGTTCGACTGCATCGAGTTCAACGAGGAAATGCGCTGGATCGACGTGATGAGCGAGATCGCGTTCACGGTGATGGACCTGCGCGACCGCGGCCGGGCGGATTTCGCGCATCGCCTGCAAAGCTCCTACCTGGAAGTGACGGGCGACTACGACGGGCTGCACGTGCTGCGCTTCTACCTCGTCTATCGCGCAATGGTCCGCGCCAAGATCGCCCGGATGCGCGCCACACAACTCCGCGGCGCCACTGCCGCTTCCACCGCGCTGGCGGACTTCCGTAGCTATCTGCGTCTGGCCAGACATTACAGCGAGCCGCGGCGGCCGTGGCTGGTCGTTGCGCACGGTCTCTCCGGCTCCGGCAAATCGACGCTTGCGCAGGCGCTGCTGGAGCGAACCGGCGCAGTGCGCATTCGCACCGACGTCGAGCGTGCGCGGCGGCCCGGCGGCACCTCGCTAACGTACTCGAGCTCGGCCATCGACGCCGGTCCGTATGCTCCCGAGGCAACGCGGGCGACGTACCGGCGAGTGCTGGAACTAGTCCGCACTGCCTGCGAGAACGGTTACCCGGTGATCGCCGACGCCACGTTTCTAAAACGCTGGCAGCGCGACGAATTCCGCAATCTGGCTGCGGAACTGGGCGTCCGTTTTGTCATCGTCAGTTGTGTCGCCAGCGAGGCGACGATGCGGGAGCGGATCATCCGCCGGATGGCACAAGGCGGCGACGCGTCGCAGGCCGACCTCGCGGTCTTTGAGCACCAACTGCTCACCCGGGAGCCGCTGGGCGCCGATGAGCTGGATGGCGTCCTAACCTGCGACAGCGACGCGATCGGCGGCGGGCAAGCGGCAAGGGACGGTGCGGTCGACCGGATTGCCGCCCGGATGTCCGAGTCGAACTGGGATTGATGCGTTGCGAAGGACGGCAACCAGGGGCTTGCGGACTTCGTGATCGACGACATGGTCACGTCGAAATCGGGTGACGTGTCCGGCTAGACTTCTCGCATGCGATGGACGTTAAGGGGAGGCTAGCCCGTTCGGCAGCTTCAAAACAGGGCAGACCTCGCCAAGCGTCCGGGGTCCGCCTTTTTCGTTTCCTGCTGCACGCGGGCAAGGCTGCAACGCGTACCTTGCCCGTACTTCCGCGCGGGCCATGCCGGCCCGCAACTTCAGTTCACCGGGCAACCTTCAATCTCATTGACCGCGTGAGGCTAGCCACATCACATCGCGAGGACCCACTTGACCAGTGTATTCAGGTCGGCTTCGCTGGCCTTGACGTTCGGATGGCCCTTGGCGCCCTTGATCTGGGCGACCAGCTTCGCCTGGGCGTCGGCCTGGCCCTTGAACTTCGCGGCGACCGACTTGAACGACGGGCCTATCTTCTTGGCGTCGATGGAATGGCAGTTGAGGCAGCCGTTGCTCTTGGCCAGGTCTTCCTGCGCGATCGCAGCGCCGCTCGCCGCCAGCCCCAGCGACGCAATCATTCCGATCAGAATTGCCTTCATGTTCTATCCTTCACGAGATGTGTGCCCGCGCGAACGCAGGCGGTTGAAAATTGCATATCCCAGGTCTGCGACAATCCGACGAGACATCGCCGGCACCGTTGGCCGTGAGGGGGATATTATGGCCGAGATACGGCCGCGTCGGAAGTTGCGCCTGGAGCATTTGGCATGACTTCCAAGCCAAGGGACTTGACATGGGTCAACGTGACCTCGGTCCGCACGGGCTAGCCTTCCAGCGAGGATCAATGGAACGGGCAGTTTCGCCGGCACGGATTGCCGCCGGACACGACGGCGAAAGCGGGAACGGCCAGGGAATCATGGTCCCGGTTGGGCTCGCGACGTGAACGAAGTCCGGAAAACTGCCCTGGTGGCGTTTCCGGCCGAGCGCATGTTCGACCTGATCGAGGCGGCCGAGCACTATCCCGCGTTCCTGCCGTGGTGCGCGGGTGCAACGGTGCTCGCCCGCGACGACGACGTGGTCAGCGCAAGGATCGATGTCGATTTCCATGGTGTGCGGTTTCAATTCGTCACGCGCAATCCCAAGCGGCGGCCCGAATTCATGGCCATAGAACTGGAGCAAGGTCCGTTTCGCCAATTCGGCGGGGAGTGGCACCTGGTGCGATTAGCCGACGAGGCGTGCAAGATCGAATTCTTCCTGCATTACGAATTCGACAGCGCGCTGATGGCGGCGCTTGCGGGACCGGTGTTCAACCGCATCGCCAATACCCTGGTGGACGCATTCGTCGGTCGTGCCGGGCAGGACGGCGGGCCGGGCGCCGCATTAAGGAACGGGCCTCGATCCGCTGCGAAGGCCAAGTGAAGAATGTCAACAGGAGCAGGTGCATATGAATGAAAGCGACCGTCTGCAGGCGCTTCGGCAATCAAAGCTCGCTGCCGAACTCAACGATGAGCAGTGCCACGTCCTCGCGACTCTGGTGACTTTGCGGGACCTCCGCGATGGCGAAATCCTCGTCGCCGAAGGCCACGCCGACAACCACCTCTACTCGATCATCGGTGGCGCGCTTTGTGTGGTGAAGAACGCCGGCAGCACGGACGAGGTGACACTGGTCACGATGAGCGCCGGCGATTTTGCCGATGAGCTGGGCTTCATGGATGGCGCGAAGCACTACGCGTCGCTGCGGGCGCGCGGCGATACCCGCGTGCTGGGCATCGAGCGTGAGAAACTCGAGTCCCTGCTGTCAACCTATCCATACATCGTCTACAAGGTCATGCGCGCCATCATCCGCGCCGTCCACCAGATCCAGAAACAGCTGTCGATGCAGTCGACGGAGCTTGCGAGCTATATCTACAAGACGCACGGGCGGTACTAAAGACGACCGGGATTTAAGGCCCGCTTTTGGACTATGGGTTGCCGCGTCGCTACGCGGGCGCCTCCGCCGGCGCCAACGCCTCCGCAACCAGTTCCGCAATGTCGCGCGCCACGAGGTCGCCCGTTCGCCCCAGCGCGGCAATGCCGTCGCCCATCATCACCGCGCAGTAGGGGCATGCGGTCGCAATGACGGCCGGGGCCCGGTCCAGCGCCTGCTCGACCCGCAAGACATTGATGCGGCGGCCGATTGTCTCGTCCATCCACATGCGCGCGCCGCCGGCGCCACAGCACATCGCCTTCTCCCTGGAGAGGGCGAACTCGAGGGGCGTGTCCTCGCAAACCGCGGCCAGCGCGCGCCGGGGCGCCTCGTATTCGCCATTGTGGCGGCCGAGATAGCAAGGCTCGTGGTAGATCACCTTGCGATGCCGCGGCGCAACCGGCAGCCGCCCCTCCCCGATCAGCCGGGCGATCAGCTGGGTGTGATGAATGACTTCGTAATGGCCGCCGAATTCCGGGTATTCGTTGGCCAATGAATTGAAGGCATGCGGGTCGCAGGTGACGATGCGCGAGACGCCCAAGCCGTTCAACGTCTCGACCAGCGACTTGGCAAGCGACTGGAACAGCATTTCGTTGCCGGCCCGCCGCACCGATTCGCCGGTCGAGGTTTCGGCACGGCCCAGGATGCCGATACGCACGCCGGCGGCGTGCATGACCTTCACGAATGCCGTGGCGATTCTTTGGCCGCGCGGATCGAACGACTCCGCCGATCCCACGTAGAAAAGCCAGTCCAGCGCCTGGACCTCGGCAGCAGTTGCCACGATCGGCAGGTCCAGTTCGCGCGCCCAATCCCCCCTTGCGTCCGCCGGCAGTCCCCACGGGTTGCTTTGCGCCTCATAGGCATCGAAGACGGCCTTGAGTTCGTGCGGAAACGCCCCTTCCATCAGCACCTGGTGCTGGCGCAGCCTGAAGAATCTTGGCAGATGCTCGAGTTCGATTGGGCAGGCCGATTCGCAATAGCCGCAGGTCGTGCATGCCCACAGCGCATCGGCGGAGATCACGGATGGCACCAGCGACGGCAGTGACTCCTCGTCGTGCGCGACCAGTGCGGCGCGTTGCGTGACCAGATGCGACTTGAGACTGTCGAACACCCATTTCAGCGCCAGCGGCTTGCCCGTCAGGAACGTCGGACATGCATCCTTGCAGCGGCCGCACTCGGTGCAGGTAAATGCATCGAGACCTTCCTTCCAAACAAGGTCGGCCGCGGTCCGGACGCCGACCTTCAGGTCGTCGCCGTCGGCGCTCGCCAGCATCCGGTCTAAGTCCACGGACGGGACACGATTCGCGGGCGAGCGCCTGGCAAAAAAAAGCGCAGGCAGCGCCGTGACGATGTGGAAGTGCTCGCCGACCGGGAGAAGCACGAGGAAAGCGAATACGGTGGCCATTTGCACCCAGTAGGCGCCCCGGTAGCCGGCGTCGAGCACCAATGGGTTCAGACTCGTGAATGCGCGTCCCAGCGCCCCGCCAACGACGGCGAAACGCGCCTCGTGGGCGATCCCGGGGTCGCTTGCGGCCGCCAGCGCAAAACGGAAGCCGTCGAAGAGGAAATCGGTGATCATGATCGCGGCAATCAGCGTCAGGATCAGCAGCGCCTCGCGATTGCGCTCCAACCGTGCCGGTTTCAATGCCAGCCGGCGATAGAACGCATAGAGGACCGCGCCGAGCACCGCCACTTCGACGACGTCCTTGCCCAACGTGAACGCGGCCCCGAGGACGCCGGGATAGACAAAGGACTCGTCATAGCCGATGGCGACGAGCTGGAGTTTCCGGGCCAGCAACGACAGGAAGCCCAGGAAAATCACCGCGTGCATGAGCCCGGGTTTCCACTCGCCGCGAATCATCCGCGATTGCAGGAAGCCGTTCCTGACCACGCGTCCGAAGCGCGCCAATGGACGGTCCCAGCGGACGTCGGGCTTAAGCGCCACGACGATGGCCAACTTGCGCCAGGCGAGCCAGGCGAATCCTGCGAATGCCACCACCATCAGCAGCGTGATCCCGAGGGGACTCATGGCAGTGGCAGGAAGAAGAAGCCCCGCGCTAAGGCGGGGCTCTTTGGGCTGGTAGCGTGGACCGCTACTTCGTCGCTTCGCCCTTGGCCTGGACTTCCACGCGGCGATTCGGCTGTAGGCAGGCGATCAAGTCCTTCATGCCTTTCTGGTCGCATTGCACGACGGGCTGCTTCTCGCCCAGGCCGATGGTCTCGATCTTGGTCTTGTCCACACCCTTGCTCACCAGGTAGTCGCGCACTGCGTCGGCGCGGCGCTCGGACAGTTTCTGGTTGTATTCTTCCGACCCGATGCGGTCGGTGTGGCCGGTCACCAGCACGACCTCGATCTTCTTCATCTGCGCCAGCTTGGCAACGACCTGGCTGTCGATCGCCGCCATGCCTTCAGGCTTCAGCACCGCCTTGTCGAAGTCGAACAGCGCCTTCGAGTCGAGCGTGATCCTCTGCACCTGCGGCGCGGGCGCCGGCGGCGGGGGTGCTGGCGGCGGCGGGGGCGGCGGTGCCACGGCAACGGGCGCTTCGGCCATCTTCATCTGCGCTATCGGCAGCGGCGGCGCGTCGAATTTGTATGTCGCCGTGATGAAGAAGATGTTCTGATGACCGTCGGTGAACGCATCATAGCCGTTCCCGTAGCTCAGGCTCGCATTGGTGGCGACGGGCGGATAGGGAATGTTGTACTGGTAGCCGTCGGACGCGATGTCGTTGTGGCTGTACTTCTGGTACGCGTAACCCGCCGAGAACGACCACGACTTGTTCAGTGCGTACAGCCCCTTCAGCTGGAAGAACTGCTGCTTCGAATTGTCGAAATTCCCGATGTTGAGCGGATTGCCGAATCCCTCTCGGACCGCGCCACCATGTTGCCGGAGGCATCCTGCGATGAGAACGTCGCCTGGCCATCGTTCTGCACGTACAGGTAGGACGCCTTCAGCATGATCGCCTGGGTCGCCGGCCAATCCAGGCCAACACCGATCATGTAGGTCTGGTCCTTGGTTCTGCGAATTCCAGTTGTACGACCGCGAGTTCGCCGTCGCGACCGGGCTGTAGCAGTTCGGATTGGCGGCGGTGCACCAGCCCGGGGGCGGGTTTGCGGCCGGCGGTGGTCCGCCGGAAACCGTGCTATGTACCGGTGAGCCGACGGGTACTTCGTTTGCTCCCAGCTGCCGAAGGCGTTCAGCATCAGCTTGTCGGCGGCGCCCCAGTTGCCGCTCAGGAAGTAACCCTGGCGGTCGGCATCCGTGCGGCCGTAGGTGACGTTGTCGTAGTTCTGCTTCGACCAATTTCCCTCGAACGACAATCCGAGCAGCGGCATCGGGTTCCAGTCCAGGATACAACTTGACATGGTTGGTCGTCGAGCTCTGCAGGTCGAACGCCGACGTGTAAGGCAGGAGGTAATTCGGATCGTTTGGCGCTCAGGCCCTCGTTGCTGTAGTTGAGCGTCGAATCGCGCTTGATGTACTGGTACTTGAGCCGGCCGGTGAGCGTATCCAGCATCGAGTTCTTGTACTCGACCCACACCTTGTTGATGCTCGACTTGTCGTAATCGACGCGCGTCTGGTCCAGGTGGTTGTAGTCGTAGCCGAAGCCCAGCCGCTGGCTTTGAGCGAAACGCCACCAGAGATCGAAGCCGACGTTGTTCTTGGTGTAGTTGTAGAGCTCGTTCTCGCAATTGCCCGGCGGCCACGTCGTGCCCGCCACGGCCGGCGGCTGCTGACCGCAGCCCAGCCCGCTGATCAGGGGCTGCGTAGGATAATTGCCATACGTGATCTGGTCCGAACTGCTGTCCAGCTTGGTCCAGTAGTAATAGACGCGGGAATTGAAATTCGTCACCGGGACCGCCGTCCAGCTCAACGCCAACGACTGGTTGGTGTTCTTGCCGTTGAACGTGCCCTGGTCGGGCAACGTCGCGCCGTACACCGCCCCCGTGTTGAGCGCGGTCTGGCCGAGATCCACATTGCTCGTGGTCTCCGCCCACGTGTAGCGTGCTGCGATCACGGAGCGCCACGGCAGGTCGCGGTAATTCGCGGTGGCCGTGAACTTGTTGAACGTGTTGTCGGGCGGCAGGTACGTGGTGTCAAGGAGATTCTTGCCGAAGTAGGCGTTGGTCCACTGCAGCGTGTCGTTCGAATTGGAGAACTTGCTGTAGTCCCAGCGAATGGCGTACGTCGCCTTGCTGGTCTGGTAGCCCGCTTCCGCGCCCCAATTGCTGGTCTTGTACTGGGTCGGAATCGCCAGGTCCACGTAGCCGTTGCCGGGACTCGTTCCCAGCGCGGCGGATCCAACCTTGGTGCCGCTGAAGGTCACCTCGTTGCCGTCGGCGCGGAAGTACCACGGACTCTGCTTTTGCCACTCGAAGTAGCCGCCCGCGTCACGGCGTTCGTAGCCCAGCTTGAAGCTGTTCCACGTGTTGGGATTGATCTGCGGGAACGTGGCCACCAGCAGGTTGCCGCCGGAGCCGGTGAAGGGCGTCAATGCCGAATCCGAGAACGTATGCGGTATGTCATTCAGGTACGCGCCGGTCTTGAAGATGTTGTACATCCCGCCGCGCGCATACATGAACTGGTCGGTGCGCCCGAAATTCTCGCCGTAGGCGTCGAACCACGTCGTGCTGTTGCGGCCGCGGGCGCCGACATTGGACAGCGCCCCGCTGTTCAGATCCTGGTACTGCTCGAGCTGGGCGGCATCCTTCGCGTTGGTGTTGTTGTAGATGCCCCCGATCGTCGCCGAGCCTTCGACCCGCATCGGGTCGTCGGCCGTCTGGGCGAACGCCGGCGTCGCTACGAACAGGCTGGCGATCAGGGTGGAAAGCAGCTTCTTGCTCATTTTTTTTCTCCCGACCTTAGCGCGTGAAGAACTGGCCGCGATTGCCCGGCGCGTTCGAACCATGGATGGAGCTGTGGCAGTTGAGGCAGGCGCGCGCCACGAGCCGAGTGTTTACGGCCGGGTTGGGCTGCCCGGTCTTGCCGGCGCACGCCACGTTCGGGTCGCCCGCCGCGCAGTTGTAGCCGCCCGCCGCGCCGTAGACCGTCCCGGGATGCCGTGAACCATCGTGGCAGTCCTGGCACAGATTGGGTGCGGATTCGTTCAGCAGCTTGGCGTGGACCGAGCCGTGCGGGTTGTGGCACGTCACGCAGTTCTCCTCGACCGGCGGATGATTGAACACATACGGGCCGCGCTTGTCGGCGTGGCATGAGTAGCACTGGTCGTTGATCGTCGGCTGCTTGACCATCGCCGGCGTCAGCGCGCCGTGCGGGTTGTGGCAGTCCGTGCACTTCACCTTGCCTTCGATGATCGGGTGGTGCGAGGGCTTGAAATTCGCCGCACGAATCGGCTGGTGGCACTGCCAGCAGATTTCCGCCTGATTGGGCAGGAACGTGGTCACGAACTTGTTGACGGAGGGAGCGAGCGCCTTGCCGTGGATGCTATGGCAGTTGCTGCACGTCACGTCGTTCAATTGGTGCTTGCCCGAGGTCCAGAACGCCAGGTTCCGGTTGCCCGAGTGGCAGGTCAGGCAGACCGCGGTCCGCTGCTCTACCGTGCCGCCCTTGCCGAACGGGTTGGCGGGCTTGGCCTTCATCGGATCCTTCAGGTGCTCGGAGGCATCGCCGTGGCAGGCTTGGCACATGCTGCCGTTGGCGTCGTTCTTGGCGCCGTGCGCGGTGAGATCGATCGCGGTCCACTTGTCCGCGTGGCAATTGGCGCATACCGGCGCGACCGCACCCGCCTTGTCGGCGGGCTGTTGCGCCGCCACGGGAAAACTTAGGAAGGATGCGAGGGCAAGGGCAATCCCGCATGTCGCAATGGAGATCCTGTACCGCATGACGACTCCTCCCGAACTCTAGTGGTGCGACTTTCGCCGCGAGAACGACGCCGAGCTTGTTGGCTTTGACCCACCGGGGGAGCAGCTTCGCCCTACTTCCATTCTCTGGTCGAGCAGCGCGATTCCCCTTGGCGATCAGTTTCCGACGGCCTTGCGGCCGAGTATATGATCTAGGTCAATGTTGTGTTGCAACACGTTTCCGTGTGTTGCAAAAAAGATGGCGACGCGCAGCCGATGCTCACCCAACGAGGTGCGTCGGGACGTATCCGGTCAACATGTTCATGTATTGCGCGCGCAGCAATTCCGGGACGTTGTCCTCGCGCGCCATGCTCTTTTTCCCTCTGATCTCCGCAACCCCGGCGTGGCCGTTCTCGCGCAGCCACCCGTCCAGGCCCTCGACCAGGTCGCGCACGTAACGCGGTCCGTTACGCAGCAGCGCCGAAGTCGTCATCACCGCGTCGGCGCCGACGAGGAGGTACTTGATCACCTGCTCCGCCGTTTCGACGCCGGTGGTAGCCGCAAGGGAGGCCCCGAGCCGACCCGCGAGCACGCCGATCCAGAGCAGCGAAGGACCGGTTTCGTGGCTTGTGCTGAGCTTGAGTCCTGATTGGACCGACAGCGTCGCGAGATCGAAATCCGGCTGATAGAAGCGGTTAAAGAGAACGAGCCCGTCGGCGCCCGCTGCGGCGAGGCCCTGCGCGATGTGGCCGACCGAACTGAAATAAGGGGACAACTTGACCGCTACTGGCACCTTCACGGAACGCTTCACTGCATGCACCGCATCGATGTAGCGCGTCTCCACGTCCTGCCCGCTCATCGCCGGGTCGGCAGGAATGAAATACAGGTTGAGCTCTAACGCGGCCGCCCCGGCCTCCTCGAGCCGCATGGCATAGGTCGTCCAGCCGTCAAGCGTCACCGCATTCAGGCTGGCGATGACCGGTATGTCGACCGCGGCGACGGCTTGCCGCAGCGTGTCCAGGTGCCCTGAAATGCCGCTATCGTAGTCGGGAAGGTCAGGGAAATAGCTGCCCGCTTCCGCCTGGCTGAACGAGCCGTGATCCGTGTACATCGCGTAGGCGGTGTCCTCGGCGCGTATCTGCTCCTCGAACAGCGAAGGCATCACGACCGCGCCGGCACCGGCCTCCGCCAGCGCACGGATACCCGCCACCGTCGCGGTCAGCGGCGACGCGGACGCGATGACGGGGTTGCGGAGCACCAGGCCCAGGTATTTGGTGGACAGGTCCGTGATCATGCGTTCTCCCAGTGCGGCAGGAACCGGCTGCCATCGCGCGCAGCCAGGTCCTCATAAAGCTTGTAGCGCTCCTCCACCGCGAGTTGCGCCTGCTGCAGCATGCGGCGCGCCTCCCCCGGATTGGTCTGCTCGACGACCTTGAAGCGCACCTCGCGGTTGCGGTACTCCTCGAGCGTGATGCGCGGGCGCGGCGAGTCGAGCCGGAAAGGATTCATGCCGCGCTTGCGCATGGTCGGGTCGAAGCGCAGCAACGGCCAGTGACCGCTCGCCGTGGCTCGCGCCGCTTGCTTCATGCCGTGACGAAGGTCTGTGCCGTGCGCAATGCATTGCGAATAGGCAAGAATGAGCGAGGGCCCGTCGTAGGCTTCGGCCTCGCGGAAGGCGATGACGGCCTGCTCGTTGTTGGCGCCCATCGCCACCTGGGCGACGTAGACATTGCCGTAGCTGATGGCCATCATCGCCAGGTCCTTGCGCGGCATCTTGCGTCCTGCCGCCGCGAATTTGGCCGAAGCGCCGAGGGGCGTCGCCTTCGACGCCTGCCCGCCGGTGTTGGAGTAGACCTCCGTGTCGAGCACCAGCACGTTCACGTTGCGACCGGACGCGAGCACGTGGTCGAGCCCACCGTAACCGATGTCGTAGGCCCAGCCATCGCCACCGACCAGCCACACGGACCGCTGCACCAGGAAGTCGGCTACCGCCTGTAGGTTCGCGCGTTCCGGATCCGCGATCGTGGCGAGCTTCGCCTTGAGCGCCGCCACGCGCTCGCGCTGGATGCGAAAGTCGGACTCAGTGACCTGCGGCGCCCCGATCAGCGCCGTCACCAGATCCTCGCCCAGCTTTGGTGCGAGCTTCCTCAGCAGCGCATGGGCGACCTCGGTCTGCTTGTCGATCGCAAGCCGGTATCCAAAGCCAAACTCCGCGTTGTCCTCGAACAGCGAATTCGCCCACGCCGGCCCGCGGCCGTCGGCCCCCGCCGCCCACGGGGTGGTTGGCAGGTTGCCGCCATAGATCGACGAACAACCGGTGGCATTGGCAATCTGCAGACGATCGCCGAAAAGCTGGGACAGCAACTTGAGGTAGGGCGTTTCGCCGCAACCGGCGCATGCGCCCGAAAATTCAAACAGCGGCTGCATGAACTGCACGCCACGCACGTTCGAGAAATTGACCCGCGCGCGATCAGCCCATGGCAGCTGCTCGAAATAGCCGATGCTCGCGAGTTCGGTGGTCATGTGCTCGAGCCGCGGCCTCATGTTGATCGCCTTGACCTTGTCGTCGTCCGGGCTGTGGGCGGGGCAGCTCTCCACGCAGACGCCGCAGCCGGTGCAGTCCTCCACGTAGACCTGGAGCGTGTAGCGTGAATCGGGATAGCCTCGCGCATTGATCGGCGCGGCCTTGAAATCGGCCGGCGCACCCGCGAGCAGGCTGCGGTCGTAGTACTTGGCGCGAATGACACTGTGCGGGCAGACGATGGAGCATTGGCCGCACTGGATGCACAGGTCCGGCTCCCAGATCGGCACCTCTTCGGCGATATTGCGCTTTTCGTATTTGGTCGTCCCCGTTGGAAATGTCCCGTCGATCGGCAGCGCACTGACAGGCAGCGTGTCGCCGCGCCCTTCCATGATGACCGCCGTGACATTGCGCACGAACTCGGGTGCGGTGTCCGGCACCGTCCGGTAGACCTCGCGCTGGCCGGTCACCACGGCAGGAACCTTCATTTCCTGCAGCTTGGCCAGCGCCGCGTCGATCGCCGCAAAATTCTTCTTGACCACCTCGGCGCCCTTGCGCGCGTACGTGCGCTGGGTCTCCTTCTTGATCGCGGCAATGGCCTCTTCCCGAGGCAGCACGCCGGAAAGCGCGAAGAAGCAGGTCTGCAGGATGGTGTTGCTGCGCGAGCCCAGCCCGAGGTCGAATGCGACCCGCGACGCGTCGATGACGAACACCTTGAGTTTGCGGCCGATGATCTGCTGTTGCGCCCGGCGGGGCAGCTCGTCCCAGACCGCCTCCGGCCCATAGGGACTGTTGATGAGAATCGTGGCGCCGGTTGCCGCCGCGCCGAGCACGTCCTGCTTGAACAGGAAGTCGAACTTGTGCACGCCCACGAAGCTCGCCGACTTGAGCAGGTACGGCGCGCGCACGCGATGCGGCCCGAAGCGCAGATGCGAAATCGTGTAGGAGCCCGACTTCTTCGAGTCGTACACGAAGTAGCCCTGCGCATGGCGGTTGGGATCGGCAGCGAGGATCTTGACCGAGTTCTTGTTGGCGCCCACGGTGCCGTCGGCCCCAAGACCGTAGAAGAGCGCGCGCACGACGTCGGGAGACTCGATGTCGAATGCCGAATCGACGTCGAGGCTGGAATGCGAGACGTCATCGACGATGCCCACCGTGAAGCCATTCTTCGGCACGGGCTTGCGCAACTCGTCGAACACCGCCTTGGCCATGGCCGGATCAAAGTCCTTCGACGACAATCCGTAGCGCCCACCGATCAGCATGGGCATCGCCGGCCACTGCCCGGCCGCGACGGCACGAGCAAACGTCGTCACGACGTCGAGATAGAGCGGCTCACCTGGCGCGCCCGACTCCTTGGTCCGGTCGAGCACTGCGACCGCCTTCACGGATTTGGGCAGCGCCGCCAGGAAGTGCTCGGCGGACCATGGCCGGTACAGCATCACCTGCAGGACGCCGACCTTTTCCCCCGCGCCATTCAAGCAGGACGCCGTTTCGTCCAGCACCTCGCAACCCGAACCGATGGCGATCACCACGCGTTCGGCCTCTGGATGCCCGGTGTAGCGAAAGAGTCTGTACGCGCGCCCCATCAGTCCGGCAAAGCGGTCCATGGACTTTTGCAGAATGCCCGGAAACGCAGCGTAGAACGGATTGACGGTTTCGCGCGCCTGGAAGAACGTGTCGGGATTGTGGGCGGTGCCGCGGACTACCGGATGTTCGGGCGAGAGCGCCCGGTCGCGGAATGCCTGCACCAATTCGTCGTCGATCATTGCCCGGATCTGTTGATCGCCAATGATTGAGATCTTGTTCTCCTCGTGCGACGTGCGAAAACCGTCGAAGAAAAACAGGATCGGCACGCGCGATTCGAGCGTGGCCGCCTGGGCGACCAGCGCGAGATCGTGCGCTTCCTGCACCGATGCCGCCGCCAGCATGGCAAAGCCGGTCATGCGGGCGCTCATCACGTCGGAATGGTCGCCGAAGATCGACAGCGCCTGCGTGGCCAGCGCGCGGGCGGCCACATGAAAGACGCAAGGCGTGAGTTCGCCGGCGATCTTGTACATATTGGGCAGCATCAGCAACAAGCCCTGTGACGCCGTGAATGTCGTCGACAGCGCGCCGCTTTGCAGGCTGCCGTGCAGCGCGCCGGCCGCACCGGCTTCGGACTGCATTTGCTGCACCACGGGAATGCTGCCCCAGAGGTTCTCGATGCCTTCCGAAGCCCAGGCATCGGCAAGCTCTGCCATCGTGGATGAAGGCGTGATCGGGAAAATCGCCGCGACCTCGTTGACACGATAGGCGATGTAGGCCGCCGCCGTATTGCCGTCCATGACCGCGGTGGTCACGACTCCGGTTGCCGGCTTGCTCATGGGCGCACCTTGAATTTGGATGGCAGTGCGGGGTCGCCGCGGCCTTCCGCGGCATTCGCGACCGGTTCCGGCTCCATGTCGATGGCGTGACAGGGACACTGCTCGAAACACACCGCGCAACCCGTGCAGAGGTCGTAGTCGTAGCGGTAGAAGCGGCCCGCGCCCAACTTGACGATCGCCTGCTCGGGGCACGACGCGTAGCAGTTGTCGCATTCGTAGCAATTCCCGCAGGAGAGGCAGCGACCGGCCTCGTAGCGCGCCTCCTGCTCGGACAGGCCCGCAACCACTTCCTCGAAGCCCATGCGGCTGGCGACCGGCGTGCTCGCCTGCTCGCGCCGCTCAGCGGCGAGGTATACGGGAAGATTGAGCGCGTCGAAATGGACGATCGCGTGCTTCGCCACCGGAGCGTAGACCTCCCCGCGCAGCCACGCATCGATGTTGCGCGCGGCTTTCTTGCCATGGCCGACAGCCGCCGTCATCGTACGTGCGCCGCCGATCATGTCGCCGCCGGCGAACACTCCCGGATGCCCGGTGCCCATGCACTGGTCGACCTCGACGACGTCACCGCGCCCGATCTTCACGCCGGCAAGATTCTTCAGGAATTCCACATCGGCGTGCTCGCCCACGGCGAGGACGAGGGAGTCCGTCTTGAGCCGCTCGAACTCGCCGGTACCTACCGTGCCGACGCCGTCGGCCGCCATCTGCATTTTCTCCACCACGATTTCGTCGCTGCCGAACTGCTTGACGGTGGACATCCACTTCACCTTCACGCCCTCGGCAAACGCCTCCGTCGCCTCCTCCGGATGGGCGCGCATGTGTTTCCGGTCGGAACGGTAGATGAGGATCGCCTCCTCGGCGCCCAGTCGCCGCGCGACCCGCGCGGCATCCACCGCGGTGTTGCCGGCGCCGACGATCCCGACAACGCGCCCCAGCATCGGCGGATGACCCTGCTCGACTTGTTCCAGCATGTCGAGCGCATGGATCATCTTGGCCCCGTCCATCGACGGAATGTCCATGTGGTTTCCCACCTGGGCGCCCACGCTCAGGAACACGGCGTCGAAGTGCCCGGCGTCGCGCTCCGCCTGCACATCCAGCACACGATAGTCGCCGACGAATTTCACGCCCATGGCCAGGATGCGTTCGATCTCCCGCGTGAGGCCCGGACGCGGCAGGCGATACTGCGGGATGCCATAGCGCATCATGCCGCCGGGTTCCGGGCTGGCGTCGCGAATCTCGACGTCGTGACCCAGGCGCTTCAGGTGATAAGCGCACGTCAGTCCGGCGGGACCCGCGCCGACGACGAGTATGCGCTTGCCCGTAGGTGGCCGCACCGCGACCCGCCATCCCTTTTCGCTCGCGAGATCGCCCAGGTAGCGATCGAGCGAGTGGATCGAGACGGCCTGGTCGAGTTCGCGCCGGTTGCACGCGCTTTCGCATGGGTGATAGCACGCGCGCCCGTGGGTGCCGGGAAGCGGATTTTCCTCCATGTACTTGCGCCAGGCGTCTTCGTATCGTCCCGCCTGCGCCAGGTCGAGCCACGCCTGGATGTTCTCGCCAGCCGGGCATGCATGATTGCAGGGCGGCAGCAGGTCGACGTAGACGGGTCGCTGCCAGCGCCGGGCGCTGGCGCCTTTGCCGATCGTGGCCTTGTAGACGGGAGTGAAATCTGTCGGAATCAGGCTCATTGCTCTTCACCTCGAACGAAATCTCGACTTGCCACTGCGCCATCCTCGCAGCAACGCTTGCCTCGCGCACGGGGCGTCATGCGGACACCGGAATGACGGTCAACGTGCGAATGCCCTGCGCGCCGTGGATCAGCACGCCTTCGATGTCGGCCGTGGCCGAAGGTCCGGTCATGAACACCGCATAGTTTGCCTCGCGAAAACCCGCGTGCTGATAGGCGCGATGCAGGTTCGTGACGATGGCGAGGGGATCCACGAGGATGACCAGGTGCTGGGAGAGGAAACCCAGCGCGTTGACCTTGAACTCAGCTTCCGACAGCCACAAGGACCCTGTCTCGGCGACACCGAACCTTGCCCGAACCACGCCGACGTCGACATCGTGCAGCTGGCCGGGCGCGCGGACGGCGGCGATGGGGCGATTGCCGGCAACCTCGGGCGTGGCCGAGCAGATGACTCTGGCATCAGGGAACAACCGTCGGATGCACGCGTCCAGATCGCCATCGACCGGCGCGGCGACGAACTTGCCGCCCATCCGGATGAGCGCGGCCTTGAACGCCTCGAACGACGGCAGTGCGCCGGCGTCGAACATCGGTATCGCCGGCAGCGCTCGCGGCGGCGGCTGGTTCGCGCGCACGCGGGCGACGATGTCGTCACGCGATGCCATCACTTGTCCCGTTTCTTCGCACGATGGGCGAGATACCATTGCCGGAACGTCTGCGGTGGCGCCTGCGGCACCTCGCGCTGCTTGCCCCAGGCGTTCAGACGGTTGTACATCATGAACCGCGGGAGGTGCTCGACACCCGCGCCGGCCGCCTCCACCGCGGCGCGGTAGAGCTTCGGCCTCGACAGGAGCTTGCCGGCGACCTGCATCGCCTCCTTCTTGATCATCGGCAACTGGTTGCGCTCGCTGATGACCTGGCGCCACTTGTATATCTGCTCGTGAATGTTGATCCTGACCGGGCATACGCTGGTGCAGCTGCCGTTCAGAGTCGACGCGAACGGCAGCGAACTGTATTTGCGCAAGTTGAACGTCGGATCGATGATCACGCCGATTGGCCCCGAATAGGTGGCGCCATAGCTCAGGCCGCCGCTGCGCCGGTAGACCGGACAGGTATTCATGCACGCGCCGCAGCGGATGCATTTCAGCGAATACCAGAAGTCCGCCATGCCCAGGCGCTCGGCGCGTCCGTTGTCGACCAGGATGATGTGCATCTGCGTGCCGGGACGCGGCACGCGGAAATGCGAGGTCAGCTGTGTGATGGGCGAGCCCAGCGCACTGCGCGAAAGCATCCGGACGAACACACCCAGATGCTCGGTGCGCGGAATCACCTTCTCGATGCCGACCGACGCAATGTAGAGGTCGGGCAGGTTCACGGAGAGATCGGCATTGCCCTCGTTGGTGCACACCACGATGGCGCCGGTTTCCGCCACGGCAAAATTGGCACCCGTCATGCCGGCCTCGGCCTTGAGGAAGTACGGGCGCGTGTGCTGGCGCTGACTCTCGGCAAGGTAGTGGACGTCGCTGTTTTTCGGATCCGTGCCGATAGTGTCCGCGAATACCCGCGCCACGTCGGTCTTCAACTTGTGCACTGCCGGCACGACGATGTGGCTCGGCGGCTCGTCGTCGAGTTGCTGAATGCGCTCGCCCAGGTCCGTCTCCATGACCTCGAAGCCCCGGTTCTCGAGGAACGGCCGCATGTCGCACTCGTCGGTCAGCATCGATTTCGCCTTGACCAGCGTGGTCACGCCATGCGACTTCATGATGTCGAACACGATCTGGTTGTGCTCGGCCGCGTCCTTTGCCCAGTGCACGCGGGCGCCATTGGCAATGGCGTTCTGTTCGAATTCCTCCAGGTAGTCGGCGAGATGGGACAGCGTGTGCTCCTTGATCGCGGAGGCGAGCGTGCGCAGTTCCTCCCATTCGGGCAGGTGCTCGCTCTCCCGGTCCCGCTTCTGGCGCAGGTCCCACAACCGCCGATCGTGGAATTCGATGTGGTCCTTCGCCTTGATGAAATGCGAGGACGCCTCGGCGTGGTCGATGCGCTTCATGCGCGGTCCCCGTTGAGCACCTGGGCGACGTGGATGAACTTGATGGGCAGGCCCAGCCGATCGGCACAGCCCTTCTGGTGCATCATGCAGGACATGTCGGCGGAGACGATGTACTCGGCGCCGGCGCGCGCATGGTCGTTGACCTTGTCATAGCCCATCCGCGCGGACACGGGCTCCTCGAATACGGAAAAGGTCCCGCCGAAACCGCAACATTCGTCCGGGCGGTCCGGCTTGACGAAGCGTATGTCCTTCACCTTGGACAGCAGCGCCAGGGGCTTGGAGAAATCCGGCTCGACGATCTCGGACGCCTTGGCTTCGCGCAACGCGCGCAATGTGCTGCATCCGTTGTGGAGTCCCACCTTGTGCGGAAATTTCGCCCAGGGAAACGCCTGCGCCTTGACCACGTCGTGCAGGAACTCCACCAGCTCGTACGTGTTCGCCCTTACCTTCCTTACCTCCGCGGTCTGCGGTATCGCCGTCAGGTTGTCGCGAATATGGTGCACGCAACTCCCGGATGGACCCACGATGTAGTCGTATCCCGTGAAGTTCTTCACGAACAATTTCTCCGTCGGCGCAGCCTCCTGATGGCAACCGCTGTTGGCCATCGGCTGGCCGCAACAGGTCTGGTCGAGAGGATAGTCGACAGCGATGCCGAAGCGTTCGAGCAATTCGAGCGTCGCGATGCCGACTTCCGGGAAGAATGCGTCGACATAGCACGGGATGAACAGGGCGACCTTCACGGGCGCGGCTCCTCGCGCCCAGGGTTGCGCAGTGGAATGCTGTCGCGCTGCCCGGGGCCTTCGATGGATCGCGCGCACCGGTCGACAAGGTAGATGATCGACTCGTAGGCAAATCCGGCCTGCTCCGACAACCCGATTTCGCAGGTGCGGCTCGTCGAATAGCCGGTATGGCAGGTCGGCGGCAGTGCCGACTTGAGGCGGCGCAACGCGTGCTCGTTGAGTTCCGGCCGGTTGAAGCCCTTATCACCCGCAAAGCCGCAGCACAACACCTCGTCCGCCGTCACCACCTCGGCGCTGCACGTCTCGGCGATACGCTGGAGTTGGCCGACGGTTCCCATCTTGCGCACGCTGCACACCGGATGGATCGCCACCGGCCCGGACTGGCGCTCGATCGCCACGCGGGGAAGAACTGCGTCGTGAATGAACTCGATGCTGTCCCGCACGGTAAGCCTTCCCGCAAGGTAGCGCTTCATACGGTAGGCGCAGGGGCTGGTGTCGAAGACGATTGCCAGCCGGCCATCCTCACTGGCCACGCGCAACGCCGCCTCCAGTTCCGCTGCCTTGCGGTCCGCCGTGTCGGCGAGGCCCTTGCTCTCGAAGGGTTGGCCACAGCATAGCTCGCTTAGATTGCGCGGGTAAACCGTGCCGAAGCCCGCCTTGCCGAAGAGCCGTTCGGCGGCAACCGGCAACGCGTCGACGCCGTCATGTCCGCGCTGTGACCCCATGTTGCGGGCGGCACAACTCGGAAAGTAGACGACGCACTCGGTACCCGGCGACATGGGTCGCGGTTGATGCGCCTTGAATTTCACCGGTCGCGCCAGCGCCGGCGACCATTTGGGCAGCGAATTGCCGGACAGTTTGCGCATCCGGGCCAGGGAACGCTGCATCGTTCGCGTTCCGAGCAAACCATGCATGACATTGGCGGTGCGGAGGCCCGCCCTGACGCCTGCCGTAACGATCCCGTAATTGTCGGCCACCAGATTGGCGACCCGACGCGCAATCGGACCGGCGCGCCGTCCGCGCAATGCCTTGATCAGGACGCCGGTCTCGATGCCAACTGGACAGGCGGTGGCGCACAGCCCGCATCCTGCGCAGGTGTCGATTCCCTGGTAGTCGTAGAGGCGGCGCATTTGCGCAAGTTGTGCCGGGTCTTGGCTCGCGCCCTCAAGCCGCGCGATCTCGCGCCATCCCACGATGCGTTGCCGCGGCGACAGCGTGAGACGATGTGACGGGCATTTCACTTCGCAGAAGCCGCATTCGATGCATTTGTCGACGATGGCATCGCAGGCGGGAAGCGGCTTCAGGTGCTTGAGGTGCGCTTCCCGGTCCTCATTTAGAATCACGCCGGGATTGAGCAGGCACGCCGGGTCGAATATCCGCTTGATTTCCCGCATCAGCGCATAGGCGTCGGCGCCCCATTCGAGCTCGACGAAAGGCGCCATGTTGCGGCCGGTTCCATGCTCCGCCTTGAGTGAGCCGTCGTAGGTACCGACGACCATCCGGCACAGCGCGTCCATGAAGTCGCGGTAGCGTGCGACCTCCGCGGGCGCGTTGAAGTCCTGCGTGAACACGAAGTGCAGATTGCCTTCGAGTGCGTGGCCGAAGATGATCGCGTCCGCATAGCCATGCGCGGCCAGCAGCCGCTGCAACGCCAATGTGGCGTCCGCCAATCGTGGTACCGGAAACGCGACGTCCTCGATGATGACCGTCGTGCCCGACTCACGCATGGCACCGACGGAAGGAAACATGCCTTTGCGCACGTTCCAGTAGCGAGCGCACTCAGCCGGGTCGGTGCTGAACTGGATGGCGCCGGACGTGGCCACGCCTTGCAGCGTCGCCGTGATCGTGCGCACCTGGGCGTCCAGCGTGGCGGCGTCCGCCGCGCGGGTCTCGACCAACAGGGCGGCCCCATGCGGCCCAAGCGAACGGATGGCCTCGGGAAGGCCGGGCTTCATCTCGACCGAGCGCAGCGCCGCGCGGTCCGCGAGTTCAACAGCGGCGACCGGCGCACTTTTCAGCGCGGAGACCGCGTTGCAGGCCGTTTCGAGATCATCGAACAGGATCAGCGCACTTGCCTTGTCCGCGTATTCCGGCACGGTCCGGTAGGTGATCGCGCTGATGAATCCCAGCGTGCCTTCGGAGCCGATCATGAGGTGCGCGAGTATGTCGATCGGATCCGTGAAATCCACCAGCGCGTTGAGGCTGTAGCCGGTGGTGTTCTTCATGCGGAACTTGTGGCGGATGCGCGCGCTCAAGGCGCCATTCTCCTGCACCGACTGGCGCAATTCGTCCAATGCGCCGATCAGATCCGGCCGTTGCCGGGCGAAGCCGGCGCGGCTCATGGAGTCGCCGGTGTCGACAACCGTTCCGTCGGCCAGTACGACGCGGATCGAATCCAATGTGTGATAGCTGTTCTGCGCAGTGCCACAGCACATCCCGCTCGCGTTGTTGGCGGCGATGCCGCCGATCATCGCGGCGTCGATGGAGGCTGGATCGGGGCCGATCTTGCGTCCGAGGGGCGCCAGGTGGCGATTGGCAACCGCGCCGACAAGTCCTGGCTGCAGCGTGACTGTTTGACCACCGGCACCGATGGCGCAGCCGCGCCAGTTCTCTCCCAGCAGCATGAGCACCGAGTCCGTAATGGCCTGCCCGGACAGGCTGGTGCCGGCCGCGCGGAAGGTGACGGGTGTCTTCAGGCGCGCGCATTCCGCCAACAGGCGACGTACCTCGTCTTCGCTTTCCACCACCACCGCGATTGCCGGCACGAGCCGGTAGAAGCTCGCGTCCGTTCCCCACGCCAGCAACCGCAGCGGATCGGCGATCCGCCGTTCCCCGGGGATGAATCCCGCGAGCGCCTCGTTCAGCGCACGCAGGGTTTCAGGCGACATGTCTCACCTTGCGCACGGGGCGTCGCTCCGGGTCAGTGGATGACCAGCGAGGTGAACGGGAACACGTAGGCCTGCGCCATGACGAGTACACCCATCAGCGCCGCCAGCGCCAGGCTGTGGAAGAAAACGTAGCGAAGGATGTCCCCCTCGTGCCCGTACCACTGCGTCGCGGTCGATGCCACCACGATGCTCTGCGCGTCGATCATCTTGCCCATGACACCGCCGGAACTGTTGGCGGCCGCCATGAGCACCGGCGACAGGCCCAACTGCTCGGCGGACACCCGCTGCAGGTTGCCGAACAGGACATTGGAGGAGGTGTCGGACCCGGTCAGCGCCACGCCAAGCCAGCCCAGCATCGTGCCGAAGAACGGATAGAACCAGCCGGCGTGCGCGAAGGCCAGTCCCAAGGTCGAGTCGAGCCCGGCTCCCTTGGTCGTGAAGCCCAGCGCCAGCATTGCCGCGATGGTCAGCAGCGAATAGCGGACGAGCTTCAGCGTCCTGCCGTAGGTCCCGATCATTTTCGGAATCCCGATGCCCATCACCAGGCCGGCAATGAGCGCAGCGACGAGGATGCCCGTCCCGGTGGCCGACAGCCAGTTCAAAACGTATACGGCGGCCTCGGGCGTCGGCCGGGAAACCACGGGCGGCATGCGCACCACCATGTTGTTCAGGCCGTCGATCGGGAACTTGGGCGCGGATAGCGCGTTGAGCCAGTTTTTGATATCCGGCAGCCCCCACAGGAAGACGAGCACGCTCAGGATGGCCCAGGGCATCCACGCCTGGACGATCTGCTTGCGCGTGAAGCCGTGGCGCACGGCGGATGCCTCGGCTTCGGCATAGGGCACGGTGGCGCCTTCCCGCGACGTACTGGTCCATACCTGCTTGGGATGCCAGAACTTGAGAAACACCGTCAACGCGCCCATCGAGCTGATGGCGGCGACCACGTCGACGAGCCACGGTCCGTGAAAGTTGGACACCAGGAATTGCGGCACCGCAAAGGCCACGCCCGCCACCAGAATCGCGGGCCAGATTTCCATCATGCGCCGGAATCCGACGAACGCCCAGATCAGCCAGAATGGGACGAGAAGGGAGAAGAACGGCAGTTGCCTGCCGACCATCGCGCTCAAATGCTGCACGTCGAGGCCGGTGACGGCAGCGAGAACCACGATGGGGGTTCCGAGCGCGCCGAAGGCGACCGGCGCGGTATTGGCGATGAGCGAGAGACCGGCGGCGGCGAGTGGCTTGAAGCCGAGCCCCATCATGATCGCCGCGGTCACGGCCACCGGCGTCCCGAATCCCGCCGCGCCTTCGAAGAATGCGCCAAAGCAGAATGAAACCAACAGCAGCTGCAGCCGGCGGTCCGTCGTGATGCCGGTAATGCTCTTCTGCAGCACGTCGAACAACCCCACGTCGTTGGTCAGCTGGTACATGAAGATGACGTTGAGCACGATCCAGCCGATCGGCAAAAGACCGAACAGCGCGCCGAAGAGCGCCGATTTCCCTGCCATCTGCGGGGGCATCCCATAAACAAAGATGGCAACGCCCAGCGCGACGATCAGGCCCAGGATCGCCGCGACGTGGGCCTTGATGTGGAAGAACGCAAGTCCCCCGAGCAGCACCACGATCGGTAAGGCTGCGACGAGGGTGGAGAGAACTTGGTTGCCGAGCGGATCGTAGACCTGAGACCAGTTCATTGTCGTCCTCCAGGAACGGCCCTTGGATAACCCTCGGACGGGGTCTGCCGGGCACCGGCGATCGGGCAACTTACCCCGCAGTTCGCGCACCTGGTTTGATCCAGGTCAGCCAATCGCAACCTTGGGGAGCCCCGCGCCTCCGCAAGTCCGCCAACGGGAATCGCCCAGCGCGCGCCGACCGTTGATCCATGTCAAACGCACCCGGCCGGGGCGCCCGTACTGTACGCAGCGGGGAGGACCCATATGAGACGGTCAGAATTTCGGGCAGGTCAGGATCCACGGGGCGCGCGGCGATGAATCCGTATGCCGCCTTCCTGCTATATCTGCTCGCGATCCTCGGTTTCGTGGGCGTCACGCTGCTCATGAACCGGTACCTGGGTCCGCAGCCCAAGGCCTCGGCCATGAAGCTCGAGCCCTTCGAGTGCGGCGCAACACCGGTCGACACGCGCAACGTGAAGGCACTGCCGATCAAGTACTACGCGGTCGCCGTCGTCTTTCTGCTGTTCGACCTCGAGACCGTGTTCCTCTACATCTGGGCGCTGGGCGCCCAGCCGCTTACCGGCTTCATGCTGTTCACGTTCTTTATCTTCGCCTTCCTGCTGGTCGCGATCCTGCTCTATGTGTACCAGGCAAGGCTCCTGGAAGCCGTGACGGAGTAGCCATGGCCACGATTCCGATCCGCTCCGCCAATGCTCCGTCGCAGGCGTTCGAGTACCTTTCGACCAAGAAGGACGAGCTGGTCGGCTGGGCGCGCAAGTTTTCGCTCTTCCCTTACCCGTTCGTGACTGCGTGCTGCGCGATGGAATTCATGTCCGTGAGTTCCTCGCCCTACGACACCGACCGCTTCGGCGCGGCACTGCCGCGCTTTTCGCCACGCCAGTCGGACCTGCTGATGGTCGTCGGCACCGTCACCCACAAGCAGGCGCCCGTGCTTCTGCGAGTCTACGAGCAGATGTGCGAGCCAAAGTGGGTGATGGCCTTCGGCGCCTGCGCGACCAGCGGCGGCTTCTATCAGAACTACGCGGCGGTGGCAGGCATCGACAAGATCATCCCGGTGGACATCTACGTGCCCGGCTGCCCGCCGCGACCCGAAACCGTCATCGACGCCATCATGATGCTGCAGGATCGCATCGCCCGCGCGCATCACCCAATCCTGACCGACAAGTTCTGACCATGATCGCGCCCACCGCCGACGCCCTTCGCGAGCGCCTTGGTCCCGCCCTGACCGGGGCCACGCAGGCGCGCGACATGCTTGTGCTCACGCTGCCGGCCCCCGCCTTCCTGGCCACGGTGCGCGACCTGAAGTCCGGCTTCGGATTCGACCTGCTGCTCGACGTGACGGCCATCGACTGGATCGGGCAGGCGCCTCGCTTCGAAGTCGTCTATCACTTCTATTCCACGATCCATTTCACGCGGGTACGGCTCAAGGTCCGCGTTCCCGAGGCCGACCCCTCAGTCGATTCGCTCGCGGCGCTGTACGGGTCCGCGGCGTTCATGGAGCGCGAATGCCACGACATGTACGGCATCGAGTTCCGCGGCAATGCCGACATGCGCCCGATCCTGCTCTATGAGGGCTTCGTCGGGCACCCGCTGCGCAAGGATTACGACAAGCTGCGCGAGCAGCCGCTCGTTCCTTATCGCAAATAGAGACTGCGCGTGGATATGCAACTACCCAATCCGATCCGCCCCGCCTTCGACCACGGCGACACCGATGGCACGGTCATCGTCAGCATCGGGCCGTCGCATCCGGCGACACACGGCACGATCCAGGTCATCGCCGCGCTGGACGGCGAAAAGGTGAAGCGCGTCGACGTGCACTGCGGCTACCTGCACCGGGGTTTCGAAAAGGAATGCGAGTCCCACACCTGGACCAATCTGATCCCCTACGTGGATCGCCTCAACTACTGCTCCGGCCTGATCAACGACTTTGCCTATTGCGAGGCGGTCGAGGCGCTGATGGGGATCGAGATCACCCCGCGCTGCAAGTACCTGCGCACGCTGCTGTCCGAATACTCCCGCGTCAACGACCATCTCACGTGCGTCGCAGCGTCGCTGATGGAGCTGGGGGCCATGACGGCGTTCCTGTACCTGGTGATGATCCGCGATTATTTCTACGAGCACCTCGCGGCGTTGACCGGTGCGCGCGTCACCTACACCTACGGCCGCATCGGCGGTATGGCAAGCGACCTGCCCGACGGCTGGCTGGTCCGGCTGGAGGAGATCCTTGTCCAGTACGAGGAATTCATCGGCCGCATCCACGGTCTGATGGACCGCAACCGCATATTCATCGACCGCACCCGCAACATCGGCGCACTTTCTCCCGCCGACGCCGTCAGCTACGGCTTCACCGGACCGATCCTGCGCTCGACCGGCGTGCCCCGCGACCTGCGCAAGGATGCGCCCTACCTCGCCTACGCCGAACTCGACTTCGAGGTGCCGGTCGGCATCAACGGCGACAACTACGACCGGTACTACGTGCGCATGCGGGAAATGGACGAATCCGTGCACATGATCCGGCAGCTGATGGACATGCTGCCGGCCGGCCCGCTCAACGTCGACGACCGCCGCTGCGTGCTGCCCGAGAAGCACCTCGTGTACACGGAGATCGAGTCGCTGATCAACCACTTCAAGCTGGTGATGGATGGCCCGCAGGTCCCGGCCGGGGAGATCTACACCGCGCAGGAAGCGCCGAACGGCGAGCTCGGCTTCTACATCGTCAGCACCGGCGGCGGCATGCCCTACAAACTGCACGTGCGCTCGCCCAGTTTCGTGCATATGGGCGGCGTGGGCCGCATGCTCGAAGGCTATCAGCTGGCCGACGTCATCCCCACATTCGGCTCGGTCAACATGATCGGCGGCGAGTGCGACAGGTAAGTGCGCGATGAAGCATCTCATTCCTGAATTCGACAAGCTGAAGGCACGCTTCCCCGAGGGCTTCGAGTCCTCGCTCCTGCTGCCGTGCATCCGCCGCATCCAGGAGGACCGCGGCTTCGTGGCCGACAGCGACATCGACGGGCTGGTCGAGTACCTGCGGGTGCCGCGCATCCAGATCGAAGAAGTCCTCTCCTATTACACCCAGTTCCGGCGCAAGGCGATCGGCAAGTGGCACGTCGAGACCTGCCGCAACGTCAGCTGCTCGATGTGCGGCGCCGAACGGCTGATGACCCACCTCAAAGGCACGCTCGGCATCAGCCCGGGCCAAACCACGCCGGACGGCCGCATCACGTGGTCGACCGCCGAATGTCTTGGGTCGTGCGGCACCGCGCCGGTGATCGTCGTCAACGGCAAGTATCACGAGAACATGGACGTCGCAAAGATGGACGCGCTGCTCGGGGGGCTCGACTAGTATGAAACGACCCCCAGGTTCACTACGTTCGCTGCCCCCCGAGGCGACGCGTCAGTATCTTCACGTGGCCGCGCGGTACTGACATGCCCGGCAAATCGCTCCTGATGACGTTCCCGGTCACGGCGACCTCGCACACGCTGGCGGACTATCGCGCGCGCGGCGGATACGCAACGATTGTGAAGGTGCTCGCTTCCATGCAGCCCGCGGACGTGACCAAGGAAGTGACTTCCGCGGCGCTGCTCGGGCATGGTGGCGCGGCATTCTCCGCCGGACGCAAATGGTCGGTCGTGAACCTGAACGACGGCCAGCCGCACTATCTCTGCGCGAATGCCGACGAAGGCGAGCCGGGGACGTTCAAGGACCGCTGGATCCTGGAAAACGCGCCGCATCTGCTGCTCGAGTCGATGCTGATCGCTTCCTATGCGCTGCAGGTGCGCAATGCATTCATCTACATCCGCGGCGAATTCGACGTACCGTACCGGCGCCTGGCCGCCGCCATCGAGGAAGCCTATGCCGCCGGCTACTTCGGCGAGCGCATCCTCGGCAGCGAGTTCTCGTGCGACATCGTCGCCTACCGCGGCGCCGGATCGTATGTCTGCGGCGAGGCATCGGGGCTGCTATCCTCGCTCGAAGGCAAGCGCGGGTATCCACGCAATCGACCGCCGCGCCTCACCGTGCAGGGACTGTTCAAGCGTCCCACCGTGGTCAACAACGTCGAGACGTTGTCCAACATTACCGGCATCGTGGCCAACGGCGCGGCCTGGTACAAGACCTTCGGCACGCCCAAGTGCAGCGGCACCCAGCTGGTGTCCATTTCCGGGCACATCGCCAAGCCCGGCGTCTATGAAGTCGAGTACGGCTATCCGCTGGCCAAGTTCGTGTACGAGGACTGCGGCGGGATGGTCGACGGCAGAAAGCTCAAAGGGCTCATTCCCGGCGGAATCTCGACCAAGGTGTTGACCGGCGCCGAAGTGGACAACGTCACGTTCGATCACCAGTCGCTGACCGCCGCAGGTTCGTCGGTCGGGTCGGGCGGCATGGTGGCAATCGCCGAAGGAACCTGCATGGTCCGCCTGCTGCAGGTGATGCTGCGCTTCTATCACCACGAATCGTGCGGGCAGTGCACGCCGTGTCGCGAGGGTACCGGCTGGATGCACCGGATCATCGATCGCATCGTTGCCGGCGAGGGCCGTTCGGAGGATCTCGACCGCTTGATCGACATCTCCCGCTGGAACGACGGCAACACGATCTGCGGCATGGGCGATGCCGCTGGCTACGCGACGATCGGGATGCTGGCCAAGTTCCGCGACGAATTCGAATACTTCATCGCCAACAAGCGCTCGCGCTTTGACGGGAACCTCGAATGCCTCAGATCTTCCTGAACGGCGAGCCTGTCGAGGCTTCGCTCGGCCAGACGGTTATGGAGGCCGCCAAAGCCGCTGGCGTCTTCATTCCCTATTTCTGCTGGCATCCCAAGCTGTCGGTGGCCGGCAACTGCCGCATCTGCGCCATCCAGATCGAGGATCGCAGCTGGGTGGAAATCGCCTGCAACATGCCGGTGAGCGAGGGCTTGCGGGTTCTCACCGACTCGCCGATGGTCAAGGCATATCGCAAGTCGATCATGCAGCTGATGACGCTCAACCACCCGGTGGATTGCGGCATCTGCGACAAGGCCGGCGAGTGCACGCTGCAGGACTATCACTACGAATACAACGGTTCGCCTTCGATTTCGCGCGACCCGAAAGTCACGGCGACCAAGTTTCATTCCCTGTCCGAGCGCATCGTGCTCGACAACGAGCGCTGCATCCTCTGCTCGCGCTGCGTGCGCTTCACCCGCGAGATATCGAAGTCGAATGCACTGGGAATCGTGCAGCGCGGGGATGCTTCGCTGGTGCGCGCGGCGGGAGGCAAGCCGCTTGACGCGGACCCCTACTCCGACAACATCATCGACATCTGTCCGGTCGGCGCGCTGTTGTCGAAGCAACATCTCTACAAGGCGCGCGTCTGGTATACCGCCCCGACCCCCTCCGTCTGCCCGGGTTGTTCGCGCGGCTGCGGCGTCCAGGTCTGGCATCGCACGCGCGAATGGAAACTCAACGCGCTGGACCCAAGGCAAAACGTCAGGATCGAGCGAGTGACGCCGCTGGACAATCCGGCGGTCAACGGCCCCTGGATATGCAACAAGGGGCGCGACCTGGCACGGATCTTCGAGCGGGTACGCGCCCATCAGGCAATGCAGAAGGGCCAGCCGGTCGACTTGACGGCAGCCATCGTGGCGGCGCGGCGGTTGATAGAAGAGTCCAGGAATCCCATCGCACTGGTGTCGAACTGGGGCTCCAATGAGGAACTCGACGCCTTCCATACCGCGTTCGGCAACCGCTTCGCCACGCGGGTCAAGAACGACTGGTCGCCACAGCAAGGCGAGCCAGTCGAGGACGACCTGCTGATCCGTGCCGACAAGAATCCGAATTCCACGGGCGCGCGCACGCGATTTCCCGATCGCGATGATGGCGGTGCGTTGCCGGCACAGACGGACCTGGTGCTGGTCTGGGGAGAAGGCTTCGATTTCGCGCGCGTGCCGCGCGGGGCAAGGATCATCTTCCTCAATTCCTACCTGCAGCCGGAAAACGGCCATGCCGACGTGTTCATTCCGATCAGCATCCAGACCGAGCGCCGCGGGCACTACACGAATTTCGAAGGCACGATCAGCGCTTTCGAACCATGCTTCCCGAGCCATGCTTCGGTGGCCGATGCGCAAGCGTTGTTCGCAGCGCTGGCCGCATCCAAGGTCGAATCGGCATGATGCAGGACCTCGTCATGTACCTGCTCTTCATCGTCTACGCGGTGGCGGTGCTGCTCGTGTTCGGAACCGTGCTTACGTGGGTCGAGCGCAAGCAGGCGGCAGTCATGTCGGACCGCATCGGCGCCAACCGTGCGTATGTGCGCATCCCTTTCACGCAGTTCAAGCTCATCTGGCTCGGCCTGTTCCACGGCCTGGCGGACGGACTCAAGATGATGCTGAAAGAGGACTGGAGGCCCAAGACCTACGACGCCTTTGCCTACGCTATCGCGCCCTGGGTGGTGTTCACGCCGGTCTTGCTGGTATTCGCGGTGATCCCCTTCGGCGGCACCGTGGTTCCCGGCGACCTGCTGCACGGGATTCCTGCGTTATCCGCGTGGTTCGGCGACCGCGCGTATCCGTTGCAGATCGCCCGGCTCGACGCCGGCCTGCTCGTCGTGTTCGCCTTCGGCGGCCTGACGATCATCGGGACGATGCTGGCCGGATGGTCGTCGGACAACAAGTTCTCGATGCTGGGCGCGTTGCGTGCGGGCTCGCAGATGATTTCCTACGAACTCATCATGGGCCTGACCGTGCTGGGACTGATCCTCGTCTACGGCAGCGTCGACCTGGGCGCCATCGCAAAGGCGCAATCCGGCGTGTTCGCAGGCTTCCTGCCGGCGTGGGGCATCGTCTACCAGCCATTTGCCGCCATCCTGTTCATGACTGCGGCCATCGCGGAGAACAAGCGCATTCCCTTCGACCTGCCCGAGGCGGAGTCGGAACTCATCGCCGGCTATTACACCGAATACAGCGCGATGAAGATGGGGCTGTTCATGTTCGCCGAGTTCATCGAGATCGCGATCATCGGCGCGCTGTTCACCACCCTCTTCCTCGGCGGCTATAACCTGCCGTTCATGTCCGACGCCGGGTTCGTCCTGCCGGGCAATCGCGTGATCGCGCTGTCGCATGGACTGGTCATCGTGACCCAGATGGTCGTGTTCCTGGTCAAGGTGCTGCTGGTATGCAGCTTCCAGATCCTGGTGCGCTGGTCGCTGCCGCGCTTCCGCTACGACCAGCTGCTGCACTTCGCGTGGAAATTCATGTTCCCGCTGGCGCTCGCCAACCTGGCGTTGACCGCGGTCGCCGTCTGGGCATTGCGCCAATGACGAGTCTCCCGACATGAACCGCAAACCCTACGTCCGCAAGCAATACTGGAACGAGCCCGAAATGGGCTTGTGGGAGCGCTCGTATCTGCTCGAGATTCTGCGTGGCCTCTTCATCACCGGCGGCGTGTTCCTGCGCAACATGTGGAAATGGGTGACCTTCCGCAAGGGTGCGCTCACCACCTACTACCCCGAAGAGAAGCGCTTCGATTACGCCGAACGCAACCGTGGCAAGCACATCCTCACGCAGCGTCCCGACGGCAAGCCGCAATGCGTCGCGTGCAACATGTGCGCGACCGTGTGTCCGGCCAAGGTCATCGAAATCGAGGCCGGCTTCGATCCGGACGACCCGGCGCATCCGAAATTCCCGGTTCGCTTCGAGATCGACTATTCGCGCTGCATTTTCTGCGGCCTCTGCGTGGAGGCCTGCCCCGAGGATGCGATCCGGATGGTGAAGGAAGTCCCCAACCTGCCGTCGCTCGACCGAGACCACATGTGGCTCGGCATGGACGAACTCCTCCACTGGAAGCCGCAGCGCGACGTGGCCAAGCCCTACCCCGCCGCACCCGTGCCGGGCAAGGACAAGGGCACCCCATGATCGAGACCGCGATGCTCTACCTCTTTGCCGGGACGGCCCTGGCCGGCGCGGTGCTGATGCTGGTGCTGCGCCACCCGATGCGCGTGGCGCTCGCGCTCGTGGCGTGCATGCTGTCGCTGGCCGGTGTCTATGCACTGCTCAACGTGCACGTGATCGCAGTGTTCCAGGTTCTGATCTACGTCGGCGCGGTGATGGTGTTCATGGTCTACGCCATCATGCTCCTCGACGTGCGCGACAGCTCGTACACGCGCCGCTTTTCGAACCTGCTGGTGCCCGGGGTCGCCGGTGGCATCGCGCTGATTGCCGTCCTCGCCCATGGCTTCTGGCATCACCTTCGCGCGCCGTCCAGCGCAGCCGGAAGCGGGCTTTTCGGCGTGAAGGAATTCTCCATCGCGTTCCTGGCCGACTACTGGCTGCATTTCGAGCTCGTCTCCGTACTGCTGGTGGCCGCAATCGTGGCGGCGCTCGCCGTGCTGGCCGTGGGCAGGCGCAACCGTGGATAACGAACAAATGCTCGTTTTCGTCGCGCTGGCGCTATTCGCGCTTGGGCTGCTGGGCGTGATGATCCGGCGCAACGTGCTGATCATGCTGATGTGCATGGAACTCATGTTGAACGGCGTGAACCTCGCGCTGGTCACGTTCGCGCAACAATCCGCCTCCACCGCCGGCGCGGTTCTTGTGCTCCTGGTCCTCGTGGTCGCGACGGCCGAGATAGCGATTGCGATTCCTATCGTTCTACTGCTGGTGCGGCGCAAGCACGTATTGGACCTCGGCGCCTACACGGATTTGAAAGGTTAGCATTGAATCATTCGCTCGGCCTGATCGTGCTGCTCCCCCTGGTGGGTTTCCTGCTCAACGGGCTCGCGGGGAACCGGCTCGGAAAGGGGTTCGTGACCGTGGTCGGATGCGGGCTGCCGATCTTCGCGTTTGCGCTCGCCGTCGGGCGCTTTATGGAACTCGGCAACGGTGGTGCACCGCTGGTCGATACCGTCTATACATGGGCCAGTATCGGCGGCCGCACGTTCGATATCGCGTTCTATTTCGACCGGCTCACGGCGGTCATGGTCCTCATCGTGACGGGTGTGGGCTCCCTCATCCACGTCTACTCGACCGGTTACATGAAGGACGATTCGAGCTACGCCCGTTACTTTGCGTACCTCAATCTGTTTCTCTTCTTCATGCTGCTTCTGGTTCTCGGGCGCTCGCTGCTCGTGCTGTTCGTCGGCTGGGAGGGCGTCGGACTCGCCTCATATCTTTTGATCGGATTCTGGTTCGAGGATCCCGACAAGGCGCGCGCCGGGAAAAAAGCATTCATCACCAACCGCATCGGCGACGCCGGCTTCCTGCTGGGCATGTTCGTCCTCTTCCAGGCCACCGGAACGCTGGACATGGACCGGATCAACGCCGCGTTCATGGCGACGCCGGCTCCGATGGTCTCCGCCAGCCTGGTAGGCATCCTGTTGTTCATCGGTGCCACCGGCAAATCCGCGCAGATTCCGCTCCATGTCTGGCTGCCCGATGCGATGGCCGGCCCCACTCCGGTGTCCGCGCTGATCCACGCGGCAACGATGGTGACCGCCGGTGTGTACCTGGTCGCCCGGCTCTCCGGTATCTATCTGCATGCGCCCGAGGCAAGCGCGGTGGTTGCCGGCATTGGCGCGGCCACGGCATTCTTCGCCGCAACGATCGCTGTCGTCCAGACGGACATCAAGAAGGTGCTCGCCTATTCGACCATCTCGCAGCTCGGCTTCATGTTCGTCGCGCTGGGCGTCGGCGCGTACAGCGTTGCGATCTTTCATCTCTACACGCACGCCTTCTTCAAGGCCTGCCTGTTCCTGGGCGCCGGTAGCGTGATCCACGCAATGGGCGGAGAGCAGGACATCCGCAAGATGGGCGGCCTCGCGCGAAAGATTCCCATCACGTTCGTCACCTTTGCCGTGGCCACAGCAGCCATCGCCGGCATCCCGCCGCTGTCCGGCTTTTTCTCGAAAGACGAGATCCTCTGGTTCGCATTCGCGAGCAGCCGCGGCGGTTCGCCGTTGCTGTATGCCGTAGCCGCCGGCACGGCACTGATCACGGCCTTCTACATGTTTCGCCTCCTGGTGCTCACGTTCTTCGGCGCGCCGCGAATGACCAAGGAAGTGGAGCATCATGTGCACGAGTCGCCTCCCTCCATGACCGGCGTACTGATTGCGCTGGCCGCGCTGTCGGCCCTCGGCGGCTTTGTCTCGATTCCGCATTTCCTGGCGCCCCTGCTTCCGCTGCCCGCCGTGCCGGAGGCAGTGGAGCACCTCGAGCAACCGCTCATTTTCGTTTCGGTCGCCATCGCCGTAGCAGGACTGCTCGGTGCCTTCTACATCTTCGGCGGCAAACCGGAACGGGCGGAACATCTGCAACGTCGCTTCGCGGGACTGCACCGGCTGCTGTTCGACAAGTATTTCATCGACGAGTTGTACGAACGCGTGCTTGGGCGTCCCCTGCTTTGGATTTCGGAAAACGTGTTCCTTGGCCTGGGGGACCGGAAGATCCTCGACGGCACGTTGAACGGCATGGCCGCGCTTGGCCAACGCACCGCGGGCATGCTGGGGCGGGTGCAGACCGGAAGCCTGCACCTTTACGCGTGGCTGGTCGTCGTCGGCATCGTGTTCTCGGTCGCGTGGAGCTGGCGCCATGGATAACGCCGCGCTGCTCAACGTAGTCTTGTTCCTGCCATTGCTCGGCACCGCGGCGCTGCTTGCGGTACCGCCGCGCCGGGATGCGGTGGTTCGCGGGATTTCGCTGGCCGTGATGCTGGCGCAGCTGGCGCTGACCGCGTGGCTCTACTGCCAATTCGACGCCACCGCGGCCGGACTGCAGTTCGAAACGCGCCTGCCGTGGATCGAAGGCTGGGGCGTCAGCTACCAGATCGGCCTCGACGGCTACAACCTGTTGCTGGTGCTGCTGACCGCGTTCCTCGGCCCGCTGGTCGTGCTGGGCTCCTACACGGCGATCCAGAAGGACGTGAAGCTGTTCTACGCGATGGTGTTGCTCATCCAGTTCGCGATGCTGGGTGCCTTTGTCGCGCAGGACCTGTTCCTGTTCTACGTGTTCTGGGAAGCGATGATGATCCCGATGTTCTTCATCATCGGCATCTGGGGTGGCGAACGGCGCATCTACGCCACGTTCAAATTCGTGCTGTACACGGCGTTCGGCAGCATCCTGATGCTCGCCGCACTGATCTACCTGGTCTACTCGCTCAAGGCGACATCGGGGGTGACGTCGTTCGCATTCACCGATCTCTATCGCGCGCAGTTGCCGCTATCGGTGCAGACGCTGCTGCTGACGGCCTTCGGCCTGTCGTTCGCCATCAAGGTGCCGATCGTGCCGCTGCACACGTGGCTGCCCGACGCCCACGTCGAGGCGCCGACCGCGGGCTCGGTGATCCTGGCCGGCGTCCTGCTCAAGATGGGAACCTACGGTTTCATGAAACTCGGGTTTCCGCTGTTTCCCGATGCGACCCGGATGCTCGCGCCGGTCATCGGCACGCTTGCCGTAGTCAGCATCATCTACGGCGCCTGCCTCGCGCTGGTGCAGACGGACATCAAGAAGATCATCGCCTATTCGTCGATCAGCCACCTTGGATTTGTGATGCTGGGACTGATCAGCCTCGACCTGATAGGCATCCAGGGCGCGGTCATCCAGATGGTGAGCCATGGACTGGTGGCCGGCGGACTCTTCCTGCTCGTCGGCATGATCTACGAGCGCTGCCATACGCGCGAACTGGCCGCTTACGGCGGACTGGCCAAGCTGATGCCGGTCTATGCGGTGTTCATCGGCATACTGACCTTCGCCGCCGTGGGGCTTCCCACGACCAGCGGATTCACCGGTGAGTTCCTGGTGCTGCTGGGGTCGTTCGGCGCGGCATGGACCCAGTACCAGCACGGCGCCACCTATCCGCTCATCGTCAGCGCAAGCGCCGTCGCCGGCGTGGTGCTGGGTGCGCTCTACATGCTGTGGTTCGCGCAGCGTTTCCTGTTCGGCGCCGCCAAGGCGCCGCACCTGCCGCTCACCGATCTCGGACTGCGCGAAAAATTCATCCTGGCCACGATCGTGGTCGCGGTGTTCGCGCTTGGCCTGTTCCCCGCGGAGCCGATGCACAAGACCGAGCTCGCGGCACGCGAATTCCGGCAACTCGTCACGATGGTCCGCACCGGCGCCAAAGTTGCGGCCCATCGTGAAGAATCGCCGGCCGGACGGCAGGCGACGCAAGCGGCGATGGCCGACCAGAACGCAGGCATACGATGAACGTTATCGAAATTGTCGTTTCAATGCTGCCGGAGAACCTGCTGCTTGCCGGCATCGTGCTGCTGGTCGGACAGCAAATCATCGGCGCTGACGAAAAATGGGCGTCTCGCACGGCGCTGTTCACGGTGCTCGCCGCCACGGCGTTCACAGTGTGGATTTCACTCTATGGCTACGCCTTCGCGGCGTTCCCCGGCCACTTCTCCGTGAATTCGGCCGCCTACGTGGGGAAGGCCATCGTATTTGCGCTGGCGGTGCCGGTGCTGCTCATCTCGCGGACCGAAATCGCGCAGCGCGAACTGCACATCCTCATCCTTTCATCGCTCTACGGCGTTTGCCTGCTTCTGTCCTCCGACAGTTTTCTGACGCTCTTTCTCGGGCTCGAGATCATGTCGCTGCCGGTGTATGCGCTGGTGCTGCTTGCATACCGCCGGCCGGAAAGCGCCGAGGCCGCGCTCAAATACCTCGTCCTGGGAGGCGCCGCCACGGCGACGCTCCTGATGGGCGTCGCGCTGCTGTACGGCGGAAGCGGATCGCTTGGACTTGCGGCTTTTGCGGACGCGCTTCGCTCCACCGACCCGATGGCGCGCATGGCCGCCGTGCTGATCATCGTGGCGTTCTTTCTCAAGGGCGCCGTTGTGCCATTCCATGCCTGGGCGCCGGATGCGTATGAAGCGGCCGCGGTTCCGGTCACTGCGTACATGGCCACGATCGTCAAGGCCGGTGTACTTCTGGCGGCGGTCCGCCTGTTCGGCGCTGTGAACCTGGCCTCGCCAATCGCGGGTCTCCTGGCGCTGCTGCCTTTGGTCTCGATCGTGTGGGGTAACCTGGCGGCCATGCGGCAGCAGAGCTTCCGCCGGATGATCGCTTACTCCTCGATTGCCCACGCGGGATACCTGTTCTACGCCTTCTTGGGCGATGCTCCCGGCAGGTTCCAGGCCGTCGCGTTCTACATCATCGCGTACGGCTTCATGAACCTGCTGGCCTTCGCTGCCATTCCGCCCAACCAGGACGACCGGTCCCGGGACAGGCTCGATCAGCTGCAAGGGCTGTTCCACCGCCGGCCGTGGGCCGCAGTGATGATCGCGATTTCAATGCTGTCGCTGGCAGGCATTCCGCCGTTCCCGGGATTCGTCGCGAAGTTCCTCATCTTCAGGAACGTGATTTCCGCGGGATACGTCGTCTATGGCGTACTCGGCCTGGTGGGCAGTTACCTCGGAATCTACTTCTACCTGCGAGTGATCCAGTATCTCTTCATGAGCCCGAAAGACTCCCCGGCCACGCGCGGCGAACCCGGCCTGTCGGTCGTGGGCGCGGGGATCGTCTGCGCGCTCGCAGCCGGGGTCCTGCTCGTGCTGCCGGGCTGGGTGATGGGACGCCTGTAAGGTTCCGGCTACAACTGCGGGGGAGCGTGACGGGCCGACGATTGCCGGCGCATGACCCGCGCCATCGTCCCGATCGCGGCGATTTCAAGTACCGGCGCGCTTCGCGACCGGCGAATGCATGTCCAGCAGTTGCAGGCGCGTTGCTTGCAGCCGCCCCGCCACGACACCCAGCAGATGCTGCATGAAGACAAAGCCGAACTGCGGGTCGTTCTTGCAGGTCGCGAGCACATCCCCACCATCGAGCGCAAGGGCATCCACGGGTTCCAGTCCCCGGGCCTGAAAGTATTTTCCCTTGCCCATCAGCACGGCCGACCAGCCGAGCTCGTCGCCTGCGCCGAGCGTCTGCACGCGAAACGTGTGGTCCGGCGCGGCGATCTCGAGCGCCACCAATCCTGACACGATCAAGTAAAAATCCGAGCACTCGTCGCCTTCGCGGAAGATGACCTGGTCGCGGTCGAAGCGCACCCTCGTCGCCAGGGTCGCAAGCCGCTCGATGTGCTGAGGCTGGAATCCTTCAACAAAGGGATGCCGCTGAAGCATCGCCAATACGCTGTCGGTCATGATCCGCTACCGTCCTTTCGCCCTGCACTGCGCGGGTTTGCGCACGTCACGTCAGTTCGCACTGTAGCTCAGGTAGCGCGGCTCATACATCTGCGATTGCACGAACTGAAGAAGATCAGCCGGCCGCGGCCGTTGCGCATGTCCCTGGCGGTATGCCACCGACGCGACTTCGGCGGCGATATGCGCCGAGACCTCGCGCACGCGACCAAGCGAGGGGTACAGACTGCCCTGGTCGAGGTCGGCCTGCGTCACCTTCTCCGCGAGCGTGCGTGCGGACGCCATGAACATTTCTTCCGTCACCCGCTTGGAGCGAACCGCGATGACCCCCAGCCCGACGCCGGGGAAGATATAGGAGTTGTTGCACTGGCGCGGGACAAAAGTCTGGCCGCCCAGCGTCACCGGATCGAACGGTGAACCACAGGCAAACAGCGCGCGCCCCTGCGACCACCGATACGCCTCGTCCGCCGTGCACTCGGACTTGGACGTCGGATTCGACAAGGCGAAGATGATGGGACGGGGGTTGATCGACGCCATCGCGCGCACGACGTCTTCGGTGAATGCCCGCGCCACCGCCGCGACGCCAATGATCGCCGTCGGACGCAACTCGTCCACCGCACGCAGAAGCGTGTCGATCGGCGAGTAGTCGTGGGCATAGGGCAGCTTGTGCGCTGCGAGATCGGTCCGTTGACTGACCACCAGGCCGTGCGAGTCGAACAACCA
This sequence comes from uncultured beta proteobacterium, assembly GCA_963819965.1. Lineage (GTDB taxonomy): Bacteria > Pseudomonadota > Gammaproteobacteria > Burkholderiales > Casimicrobiaceae > VBCG01. Next base: position 307,651 of record CAWFYA010000002.1, on the reverse strand, counting down.
GCACCGCCGGCGCGCCGCGTCCGGCTCGAGGCCCTCGGCCACCATCGCAGCCACGGCCAGGTCGGCGATACCGGTCGCCGCCTCACCTGCGCCCTGGAACAGCAGTGTTTGCTCGCCGAGCTTGCCGCCGGTAATCCGCAAGGCCGACAGGATGCCCGCCAGCGACACAGCGGCGGTGCCCTGGATGTCGTCGTTGAAAGTGGGAATCCGGTCGCGGTATTTCTCGAGCAGCCGGAATGCGTTTTGCGAGGCAAAATCCTCGAACTGGATCACCACGCCGGGAAAGCGCTCCTGCGCCGCGGAGATGAATTCGTCGACCAGTGCGTCGTATTCGACTCCGCGTAGTCGCGGCTGCTGCAGGCCGAGGTATAAGGCGTCATTGCGCAGTTTTTCGTTGTTGGTGCCGACGTCGAGCAGCACCGGCAGGCACGCGTTGGGAGGCACGCCTGCGCAGGCGGTATAGAGCGAAAGTTTGCCGACCGGTATCCCCATGCCGCCGGCCCCCTGGTCGCCCAAGCCAAGGATGCGCTCGCCGTCGGTGACCACGATGATCGCCACGTCGCGCCGGGGCCAGTTTGCGAGCACCTGCGCGACGCGACCGCGATCGTTGGCGCTGATGAAAATGCCGCGCGGCCGCTGGAAAATGTGACCGAACTGCTGGCAGGCCAGGCCCACGGTGGGGGTATAGACGATCGGCGTCATCTCGTCCGGGTGGTCGATCAGGACCCGGAAGAACAGCGCCTCGTTGCGGTCGTGCAACGCCGTCAGGTTGACGAATTTGTCGAGGTCGGTGGCCTTGCTGCGAAAGTTCTCCAGGACCCGTTCGATCTGTTGTTCCTGCGTGAAGACACGAGGCGGTAACAGGCCGCGCAAGTGGAGCGCATCCCTTTCGGCCTCCGTGAACGCCGTGCCCTTGTTCAGGATCGGATCGTGCAGAAGTGCCATGCCTTGGGTGGGCGGCGGTGACGCCGCAGCGGTTCCGGCATCATTCATTCGGATGGTTCCTCCTGGTTGGACTTGCTCATCGGGTTCAGCAATGCGCCGCGCACCGCGTTCACGCCGCGACCTCATGGCCAGCGCCTCCCCTTTGCGATTGTCCATACCCTGAGAATGGTGGCGCAAGGCCTGTCCACGGTTCCCTTGATGCAAGTCAATGGTTCCCTGACCGTCGGGCGATACGCTCGGCCAGTCCAGCAGGCGCACTGCATGTACTTGTCCGCCGCCACCTGCGCCCGCTGACCATGCCATCGCCGGGGAGTGGAACCATGAATTCGGGCAGTCAGATCGTCGCCGGTGCCCGCCTTCGCGACCAACCGCGCAAGAGCCGCTGGCCGGCGCGACTCGATTTCACGCAGAGCGCTAGCGGATTGCTGCTGGCGCTGTTCATGTGGGGGCACATGTTCTTCGTGTCGTCGATCCTGATTTCCAGGGACGCCATGTGGACGATCACCCGGATGTTCGAGGGCTACTTCTTCTTCGGCAAGGCCTACCCCGGGATCGTGTCGGTCGTCGTTGCCACCATCATTTCATTGCTCGTCGTGCACGCGGCGCTCGCCGTGCGCAAGTTCCCGATCAATTATCGCCAGTTCCGGACCTATCGCGACCACATGCACATGATGCACCACGAGGATACGACCCTCTGGTTCTGGCAGGTCGCCACCGGATTCGCGCTGTTCTTCCTCGCGGCGCCGCACTTGTTCCAGATGCTGACGCAGCCAGGCATGATCGGCCCGTTCGAATCGGGCGACCGGGTCTGGAGCTACCGCTGGTGGCCGCTGTACATCGTGCTGCTGCTCGCCGTCGAGATCCACGGCGGCGTGGGACTGTACCGCCTCGCGGTCAAGTGGGGCTGGCTCGCCGGAAAGGATCCCGACACGACGCGCAAGCGCCTCAAGTTCCTGAAATGGGCGCTGACGGTGTTCTTCCTCGCGCTGGGCTTCGCAACGCTCGCCGCATACATCAAGATCGGCATTGAGCACGCCGACAAACTCGGTGAACGCTACACGCCAGCGTGGGTACAAAAATCCGCCACACCGGAAGCACCGGCACGTCCGGGAGGCGCGCCATGAAGGTCGTCTACACCGATGTGCTGGTGATCGGCGGCGGGCTGGCCGGCTTGCGCATGGCGATCGCCGCCAAGCGCCGCGGACACGACGCGGTGATTCTCTCGCTCGTGCCACCCAAGCGCTCGCACAGCAAGGCGGCGCAGGGAGGCATGCAGGCGTCGCTCGGCAACGTGATCAAGGGCCAGGGGGACAACGAGGACATTCACTTCGAAGACACCGTGCGCGGCTCCGACTGGGGCGCCGACCAGAGCGTCGTGCGGATGTTCGTCAACACGGCACCCAAGGCTGTGCGCGAGCTTGCCGCGTGGGGCGTGCCCTGGAGCCGCGTGCGCCGCGGTGACCGCACGGTCATTATCAACGGCCAGAAAGTGACGATCACGGAACGCGACGAGGCGCACGGCACCGTGGCGCAGCGTGATTTCGGCGGCACCAAGAAGTGGCGCACCTGCTATGTGTCGGACGGCACCGGCCACGCCATGCTGCAGGCGGTCGGTGACCAGGCGATCGGCAGCGGCATCCCGGTGCACGAGCGTGCCGAGGCGTTGGCGTTGATCCATGACGGCGGCCGCTGCTATGGCGCCGTGGTGCGCGACCTGATCGACGGCGAGCTCGTCGCGTACGTCGCCAAGGCCACGGCAATCGCAACCGGCGGCGCGGGCCGCCTCTACCGCGTGACGACCAACGCAGTGATCTGCGAAGGCATAGGACATGCGCTGGCGCTCGAAACCGGCGTGGCCACGGTCGGCAACATGGAAGCTGTGCAGTTCCATCCCACCGGCATCTTTCCTGCCGGCATCCTGGTAACCGAAGGCTGCCGCGGCGATGGCGGACTGCTCAAGGACGCGGATGGTCACCGCTTCATGCCCGACTACGAGCCGGAGAAAAAGGAGCTGGCCTCGCGCGACGTCGTCTCGCGCCGGATGGAGGAACACATCCGCAAGGGCAAAGGCGCCAAGAGCCGCTTCGGCGACCACCTCTGGCTCGACATCACGCAGCTGGGCGAAAAGCACATCAAGACCAACTTGCGCGAGGTCTTCGAGATCTGCCACCACTTTCTCGGCGTCGACCCGACGAAGGAACTGATTGCCGTGCGCCCGGCGCAGCATTACACGATGGGCGGCGTGCGCACCCGCCACACCGGCGAAAGTCCGACGCTTGCGGGCCTGTTTGCCGCCGGGGAAGCGGCGTGCTGGGACATGCACGGCTTCAACCGCCTGGGCGGCAATTCCGTCGCTGAGACGGTCGTCGCCGGGATGATCGTCGGCGAGTACATCGGAGATTTCTGCGACGATCCGCGCAACGAGATCAACCTGCCAACCGGCGTGGTGCGCGAATTCATGGAACGCGAGCAGGCCAAGCTCGATGCGCTGACTGGAGGCCGCGGCAGCGAGGATGCGAATGCGCTCAAGGCGCGGATGCAGGAGATCATGACCGCGAAGGTGGGCATTTTCCGCACCGGCCGCGACCTCGAGGAGGCGGTCGATGAATTGCAGCAACTGCTGAAGCGCAGCCGCAACATCGGCATGCGCGCGTCGACACCGGGCGCCAACCCCGAGCTCGTCACCGCCTACCGTGTGCAGAAGATGCTGAAGCTCGCGCTGACGGTCGCCCACGGCGCGCTTATCCGCACCGAGAGCCGCGGCGCTCACTTCCGCGAGGACTTCCCCCGACGCGACGACAGCAACTGGCTCAAGCGAACCCTGGCGACGTGGAAGGAAGGCGACACGTTGCCCACGCTTGCCCATGAGCCGCTCGATGTCATGAAGATGGAGCTGCCGCCCGGCTGGCGTGGCTACGGCGCCAAGGACTACGTCGATCATCCCGACACGCCGCGACGCCAGGCGGAGGTCGACGCGCTGAAGTCCAAGCACGCGCGTGACCGCTTCGCCTTGCAGCGCGCGCTGCTGCCGTACGAAGATCTGCTGCCGGAAAGCCTGCGCGGGCGCAACGAGCGCCTGGACGAGCCAATGCCCGCGGCCCCCTCGAGCAGGACGGCCGCATGAACAAGACCGGCGACACGCGCACCTTGGGAAAGGTCATTCCCGTCGTACCGGCCGTCGCGGCGAACGCCAACGGCCAGGTTGGCACCGGTACCGCGATCCGCGTGCACGTGATGCGGTACAACCCGCGCGACCCGGCAAGCGTGCCGCACCTGCAGACCTATGAACTCGAGCAGGCGCACGGGATGACGCTGTTCATCGCACTCTCCGAAATCCGCGAAAAGCAGGACCCATCGCTGCAATTCGACTTCGTCTGCCGCGCCGGCATCTGCGGCAGTTGCGCAATGGTGATCAACGGCCGTCCCGGACTTGCCTGCCGCACGCTGACGAAGAGTGTCGGACCCGACATCACGCTGCTGCCGCTGCCGGTGTTCGAACTGATCGGCGACCTGTCGGTGAACACGGGCAAATGGATGCGGGCGATGAGCGAGCGCCTCGAGACCTGGGTGCACTTGCAGGAACAGCAGCTCGACCTGACGCGAATCGAGGCGCGCATGGAGCCTGAACTCGCCGAGCAGATCTACGAGCTCGACCGCTGCATCGAATGCGGTTGCTGCGTGTCCGGCTGCGGCACGGCGCGGATGCGCGACGACTTCGTCGGTGCCGTGGGCATCAACAAAGTGGCGCGCTTTCGCCTCGATCCTCGCGATACGCGAAGTGACGCCGATTTCTATGAGTTGATCGGCGACGACGACGGGGTGTTCGGTTGCATGTCCCTGCTCGCCTGCCACGACGTGTGCCCGAAACAGCTGCCGCTGGCCACGCAGATCGCCTTCATGCGGCGCAAGATGGTGAGCGCCGGCTGGAAGTAGGGCAATCTCCGCAGCCTAGAATCGCGTGACCCGGCCTTCGCGCACGAGCGGCGCGTAGAGCGCGATGTCGGCGGCGACCTGGTTCTCGAGTTCCTGCGGCGTGGACGGCGTGAGCTCGAATCCCGCCGATTCGACGCGTCGGCGCACCTCCGCCGAATCGAGCGCCGCAGCAATGCCCGTGCGTAATATCGCGACCACGTTTTGCGGCGTGCCGGCCACGGCGACGAGCGCGGCCCAGGGCCGCATTTCGACTGCCGGCCCGCCCGCTTCGGACAGCGTCGGCACATCGGGAAGACCTCTGAGACGGTAACTCGCTGCCACGGCGAGGGGCCGCAACTTGCCCATCGCGACGAGACCCGAGGCTGTGTTGGTGCCGATCGCCACGAAATCGACGTCGCCAGATGCCACTGCGGTCAGCATAGCGCCCGCCTCCTTGAACGGCACGTGCAGCAGGTGGACATTCGCCGCGCGGGCCATGCTTTCCACCGCCACCTGGCTTGCGTGGCCGTTGCCGAGCGAACCGTAGCTGACGCGATTGCGTTCGCGGCGCGCCTCCTGCAGCAGTCCGGCGAGAGAGCGAAACCTGCTGTCGCCGCCGACGTAGATCAGAAAGGTCGTGCGGAACAGCAGGGACAGCGGGACCAGGTCGCGCGCGGGATCGTAAGGCAGGTCCGCATGGATCAGCGGATTCACCGCGAGCGTGGCCGTGTCGGCCAGGAACATTGTGTAACCGTCGGGCGCGGTGCGCCGCACTTCACTGAACGCCACGATCCCCGACGCGCCGGGCTTGTTGTCGATGATGACCGGCTGGCCCCACTGCTGCGAGAGGCTTTCCGCCACCGCGCGCGCCACCACGTCCGGGCCGATGCCGACGGAATACGGCACCACGATGCGGACGGCACGGTCAGGAAATTTCGTTTCCGCGCGCAAGGGGCCGCACGTTACGGTACCCAGCAGGGCAACGACGAGGCGCCGCCGCGTGGGGTCGTGCGTCATGTCAGCGCAATGCGCGGCCACATATCGCACCCGCGGCGAGGAGGCTCGCATAGCCAAGTCCCAGCTTGAACGTACGATAAAGGATGGCGTTGTAGGGAAGTCCCGGCGGGCAATGCGCAAAGTCGCGCCTCAACCGCACCGCCGCGGGGAGCAGTACCCATGGCAGCAGCAGCGCCGGTGTGCCTTCCGCCAACGCGGCGAGCGGCGCCAGCGCGAAGGGCGCGAGCAGTTGCACGCCGTACAGCGCGGCTGACACGCGCGCGCCCATGAGCACGCTGAACGTCCTCCGCCCGACGAGCCGGTCATGCGCGATGTCGCGATGATTGTTCACGGTCAGCGCGGCGGCAGCGATTGAGCCGACGCCCATCGCCGCCAGGACCGTTGCCGCAGTGAACGCGCCGGTCAGCGCCCATTCGCTCCCGATCACCGCGACCAGGCCGAAGAAAACGAAAACCGTCAGCTCGCCAAGCGGCGTGTACGCGATCGGACGCGGGCCACCCATGTAGGCCAGCGCCGCGGCCAGCGACGCAATTCCGATCGCCAGCACCGGCCAGCCCAGGCGTGCATAAAGCACGAGCCCGAGAGTGGTCGCGACGAGGGTCAGCAGCGCGATCGCGGCCCGTACCTGACCGACGCGGAGCCAGCCGTTGGCCGTCGCGCGCGGCAAGCCGGTTCGCGTTCCGCTGCGTTCCCCGCCCCGGACGGTATAACCCACGTCGTTCTGCAGGTTGGTGATGAGCTGCATCAGTAGCGATGCCGCAAGAATCAGCAGCACGACCGCGTAGTCGAGCGAGCCGATGCGCGCCCAGGCAAACGCGGTGCCGACGATGACCGGGCCGATGGCGATCGGCAGGCTGCGCGGCCTGGCGGCGACGAGCCAGGAAGAGAGCGTGGGATTGCGGTCAGGGCGTGGAACGGCGGGCTGGTCGGCGGTCATGACGCGGCGAGGTGAATGCTTGCCTCAACTATTGGCGAATCCGCGATTTCGCGCATTGCGCCAAATCAAGGCATTCGCCGCGAGCCGCGTCTACCAGGCGCCGCCAGCGCAAGCTGCGCAGCGAATGAATCACTGCACTGCTCCAGCAGGTCGAGGACTTGCTCGAACGCCTCCGGCCCCTTGTCGTAGGGGTCCGGCACGTCCCGCAGCCCAAGCTGGGGCGCCAAATCGAGAAACAGCTTGAGTTGCCCGCTGAAATTCGCAGGGCGCATTGCAACGAGCGCGCCAAGTACGGACCGGTCCATCGGCAATATCCAGTGAAAGCGGGCGAAATCCGCCACTTCCACTTGTCGAGCGCGCAACGACGACAAATCGTAGCCGCGGCGCGCAGCGTGCTTGACGGCGCGTACATCCGGTGGATTGCCGACGTGCCAGTCTCCCGTACCGGCGGACTCGACCGTGACTCGCCCTTCCAGCCCGGCGCACCGCGCGGCATGGCGAAATACCACCTCGGCGGTGGGCGACCGGCAGATGTTGCCCAGGCAAACAAAAAGAACGCGCGTGCGTTCCGGAATGGCGCTCATTCGCCCCATTCTAGGCCACGGCTACTTGCGGGAGATCGGGGATCTGCACGCCCTCCCCGCGGTTGACTCGCGCTACAACCCCAGATACTCGATCGTCGCAGCTTCGATCTGCGGGTTGATGGCGACGAAGCCCTTGTAGCCGACGGCGTCCAGCGCTTCGCGGCCCCCCTTCGCATCCTTGAGGCCGAGTAGCACATCGCGGATTCGCTGCTGCTCCTCGGGCGGCATCCTGTTTGACACGATAAACTGCTTGATTGGCACCGGCCGCGAACGCACCAGGACCTTGCCGCCCTTTTCGGTCCAGGCCTTGACCACCGAATTCGCCGCCGTGGCAGCGACTTGCGCAAAGCCGTTCTCTAGATAGAACGGCACTGAATCCTGGTATCGGGTGGTGATCACCCGCACCATACCGGGTACCGGATCATGTTCCGTCGACCAGTTGATCTTGTCGCCGCGAAGCATCGCCCGCACCATCACCGCGGTGATCGAGTCGGGATCGGGCGTGACAAGGGTCTTTCCCCGGAGTTCCTGCAGCGACTTGAGTGGGGAGGCTGGCAGCATCAGCATCGACGCGGTGTATTCGGTGTATCCGGTGGTCCATGCCACGGACTTGTAGCGGCCCGCCTTGATCTCGGCCATCGCTACATGCGCCGGGTGGATGTACGCGACATCGAATTCCTGTTTGAGCAGGCCCGCGCGAGCGTCGTTGTAGGAAGGCACGAGAACCATCCGCACGCGCTTGCCGGTTGCCTTGCCGAGGACCTCCGCGATCGGGGCGAACTTGTCCCGGATCTCCTTCGGCGTGGCCTGGTAGGTAACGCCTTCGGTCACCGAAAAGACGAGTTCGCCCCCCTGGCCCTGCGCGGCGCCGACCGTGACCACCCCGAAAAAAAACGCAACGACGAACTGTCGGACCATTCCTGCTCCCCTCAACTCGCGCTATGGCACGCCATCGCACGCCATCGCGAATCGACTGTGCATCACAGTTTATCAGGGGCCGCACCGATAGCGCGATACGGGCCGCCTTCGTTTCCATACGACAACACGGCCAATGTCGCGAATTCTCCAACGGCATATGCAACTTGCCGCGGTGCACGCGGCGGCAAAACCATCCGCCGCTCGAGGTTTGGAGGCCGGAGATTGTAGTCCACACTGAGGCAAAAGGTCTCCGCAACGCTTTGGCGTGCAAGAGCTACGTCTCGTCGCGTAGCAAGCAAATTGGTCGGGATCGATGTCTTGATCGTTCAGCACGGTTGTCCGTGCAGGCGCCGATTCGACGCCCGCAAAAACAAGGCCGCAGTCGGTTGCCCGATGCGGCCTTGCCAGCCTCGGCCGGGTGGACAGGAGGTCACCCGACCGTGTTCGATAACTCTCACACGCTACTTCTGCCCTGCAACTGCACAACACCCTGAATTCTGTTACTTGGCGGAACCCTTCATGCATTCCGATTGCGCTTTGGAACGGGCGTCACCGGACAATCCTGCCGTCTGCTTGTTGCACATCGACATCTTGCTCTCGGCCTTGGCGGGCTTGGCCGACATGCAGCTGCTCATGAACTTCTTGCGCTCGTCACCGGTCTTGCCCTCAGCCTTCTTGTTGCAGGCGCTCATCTTTTCATCCTGCGCCATCTGCTTTTCCGAGCGTGGCTTTTCAGCCGGGGCCGCTGCTGCCGTCTTGGCGGCGGGCGCGGCTGCAGGCTTTGCCGCCGGTGCCGCGGTCTGTGCAAATAACGGCGCGGCAGCGAACGTGCAGGCCGCCGCCAACATCATCATCTTATTCATGGAAAAACTCCGAAAGGTCCTGCGTTGGGATGCTTGAAGTGTTCCGCCCGCCGATCGTGGCCTGGAGGCTTAGGCCCGCGGTTTTGAGGCAGTCTACGGCATCCCTAACGCGCGAAGCAACGTATTCGCCGACCGCGCGACGACAGTTGTTGCTGCCATGCCATCCCGCGCTGCAACACGGGTCGTGGCACAATGTAGACCTGCCCACCCAGTTGACGGTAATATATTGTTTTAGCTGAAAAAACGTCCAGGAACCCGAACCGTGCCCACGTCCATCTCCCGCCGCCCACAGGGAACCATCCAGGGGGTGCCCAGCGCCTCCCGGCCCATCGACGACACGCGGATTCGGGAAATCACCGAGCTTGCGCCGCCGTCGCACCTGCTGCGCGAATTCCCCGCATCCGATCGCCCGGCGGCGACGACCTTCGAGGCGCGCCAGGCCATCCATCGGGTGCTGCATGGCGCCGACGATCGCCTGCTCGTGGTCGTCGGTCCCTGTTCGATCCACGACTACGACGCCGCGATCGATTACGCGACGCGCCTCGCGGCCCTCAAGGCCGAACTCGATGAAACGCTGATCATCGTGATGCGCGTCTATTTCGAGAAGCCGCGCACGACCGTGGGTTGGAAGGGGCTCATCAACGATCCGCGGCTGGACGACAGCTTCCGCATCAATGAAGGCTTGCGCCTGGCGCGACGGATCCTGCTCGAGATCAACGAACTTGCCCTTCCCGCGGGTACGGAATACCTGGACATGATCACGCCGCAATACATCGCGGATCTGATTGCCTGGGGCGCCATAGGCGCGCGCACGACCGAGAGCCAGGTGCATCGACAACTGGCGTCGGGCCTTTCCTGCCCCGTCGGCTTCAAGAATGGAACCAATGGCGACGTGCGTATCGCCGTCGACGCCATCAAGGCGGCGTCCGCGCCGCACCACTTCCTGTCGGTCACCAAGGGCGGCCACTCGGCCATCGTGCATACCGGCGGCAACGAGGATTGCCACATCATTCTGCGTGGCGGCAAGTCAACGAACTACGACGCCGCCAGCGTCGACGCCACGTGCAACGAACTGGCGCATGCCGGTCTTGCGGCACGCGTGATGATCGACTGCTCGCATGCCAACAGCCAGAAACAGCACGAACGGCAGGTTGACGTCGCCCGCGACGTCGCCGCGCAGGTCGCAGGCGGCGACGACCGCATTTTCGGCGTGATGATTGAAAGCCATCTCAATTCCGGACGCCAGGATCTCGTGCCGGGACAGCCGCTGCAATACGGCGTGTCCATCACCGACGCGTGCATCGGCTGGGACGCGACGGAAGGGGTGCTGCGCGAACTCGCGGACGCCGTCCGCGCGCGCAGGGTCGTCCTCAGCGACGCGACTTGAATTGGGGCTTGCGTGGGCGACGACGCATGAGCGACCCGATGTGAAGACAAAGGTACATGGCTCCGCCGCAGCGGCACTGCCGGTGGAAACCGAATTGAAACTGGCGATCACACCGGATGGCGCCGCGCGCCTCTCCCGACATCTGCTCCTGCGCGCGCTGCGGCGGGGACCGTCGCGCAAAGCGCGCCTCATCTCAACCTATTTCGACACGGACGGCCAGGACCTGATCAGCGCCGGGGTCGTGCTGCGGCTGCGCCGCGACGGCCGGCGATGGTTGCAGGCGGTCAAGGGACGCGCCGACAAGGTGGGTGCTGGCGGCATGACGGCGCGTCCCGAATTCGAATGGCCCGTGGCCGGATTCGCGCTCGATCCGCTGCGTTTCGCCACCACGCCGTTTCGGCGCGTCCTGGGCAAGGCGGAAAAGCGTGGACTCGTGCCGCAGTTCACGACGGACGTGGTGCGCACCACGATTCCGCTCGCGTTTCCCGACAGCACGATGGCGCTCCTCTGCATCGACGCCGGCGAGGTTCACGCCGATTTCGATGGCCGGCGCGCCCGCACGCCCATCCTGGAGATCGAATTGGAACTGGAGGCCGGCAATCCGATCCGTCTCTATGAGCTTGCGTACGCGCTCGCCGACGATGTGCCGTTGTCCCTGGAGCTGCGCAGCAAGGCACAACGCGGCTACGAGCTGCGCCGTCCTCATGTGCCGCAACCTACGCATGCCGAAGAAGCCGCACTCCCCGCCGACGCCAGCGCTGCGGTCGCATTCGGCGCGATTATCCGATCCTGCCTGACCCAGGTCGAATGCAACGCGAACGGCGTGCTGACGCAAGACGACCCGGAGTGGCTGCACCAGATGCGAATCGGCGTGCGGCGATTGCGCGCGTGCCTTGCGCTGGCCGCGCGTTCGCTGGCGCCGGCGCGCGTCGAGCCGCTGCGCGTCGAGTTGCGCTGGCTTGCGCAGGCCTTGGGACCGGCCCGCGACTACGACGTGTTCACGCTCGAGACACTGCCGGCATTCACCACCGCCGTCACGCGCGGCAGCGATGCCGCCGCGCTAAAGCCCGCGCTGCTCACTCTGGCCGCGCAGTCGGAGGCGCGTCGGCGAGATGCAAGGCTCGTCGCGCGGGCGGCCGTCGGATCGGGCCGGTTCCTGCGCCTCGTGCTCACGGCAGCCGCACTCGCCGACTCGCCGCTTGTCGCCAGCCCGGACCCTGCCGCGCTCGCGGCCAATGCACGCAGCAGCGCGCGTCCCCAACTCAAGCGCCGCCACCGCGGGTTGCTCGCCCTGGGGTCGGACCTTGCGCATGCGGCACCGGAAACTCGGCACGCGGCACGCCTGGCGGCGAAGAAGCTGCGCTATGCGGCCGAGTTTTTCGCGCCGCTGTTCGGCCGGAAACGCACGCGCGCCTATCGCCGCGCACTGTCGGCACTGCAGGAGGAATTGGGCGCCTGGAACGACGCAGCGGTGGCCGTGCAGCTGGCAGGCGAACTCGGCGGTGCGGCATCGCCGGCCGCCGCGGCATTTGGCGGTTGGGCGGCCGCGCAGGGAAGTGCGCGCAGTGCGGGCCTTGATGCGGCATGGCGGGCGTTTGCGCGCGCCCGCCCGTTCTGGTCACGCGAGTAGGAGAAGGCACGATGCTCGAGTCTGCCGAAGTCGGCCACAAAGTCGCCAAGGCCACGTTTGCGCGCGAGGAGACAAGGTTGCGCGAGGCATTGCTGCTCGGCCAATACGAATTGGGTGCGGAGAAGCGTGGTCCGGTCCTCGTCCTGATCAGCGGATTGGAGGGCGGCGGACGCGGCGAAACTGCGAACAAGCTCAACGAATGGATGGATCCTCGCTTCATCCGCACCAGCGCTTTCGGTCCTGGCGCGCCCGAAGAGGAAGTGCGGCCGCTGCCGTGGCGGTACTGGCGCGCGCTGCCTCCACGCGGCACGATCGGCATCTTCATGAACGCGTGGTATCGGCTGCTGGTCAACGCCTATGTGAAGCGCGATGTCGATCATGCCGAATTCAACGCCAAACTGAACGACATCCGGCAATACGAGCAGATGCTGACGGACGAGGGCATCGTCCTCCTCAAGTTCTGGATTCACCTGTCCAAGGAGGGCCAGAAGCAACGGTTGCGGAATCTCCAGTCCAGCCCGAAGACGGCGTGGCGCGTGACGTCGGTTGATACCTACGGGCTCAAGCACTACAACCGGTACCACGACATGTGGGAGCACTTGCTGCGCGAGACCTCGATAGGCGCGGCGCCCTGGTACGTCGTCGAGGGCACGGACTCCAACTACCGCAACCTCACGGTGGGAAAGATCCTGCATAGCGTGCTGAGCGCCGTGAACGCCGGCGCCAAGCCCGCGCCGCACGCCGTCGTGGCACCGGCGCCCTCGGTGATCGGCAACGTCGCCCTGATTCGCGGCCTCGACCTCACGCAAAAGCTCGACGAAGAAACATACGACGCGGAACTGGCCAAGTGGCAGGCGAAACTGGCCCGACTAACGCAGCGCAAGCATTTCCGCGATCGTTCGCTGATACTCGCGTTCGAGGGGTCCGACGCGGCCGGCAAGGGCGGCGCGATCCGCCGCGTCGCCATGTCCTTCGATGCGCATCAATTCGTCATCGTGCCGATTGCCGCGCCGACAGAGGAAGAGCTGGCGCACCCTTTCCTTTGGCGATTCTGGCGGCAGATTCCGGCCCGCGGCGGCATCACGATTTTCGATCGCACCTGGTATGGACGCGTGCTGGTGGAACGCGTGGAAAAATATTGCACGGTCCCCGAGTGGATGCGCGCGTACGACGAAATCAACCAGTTCGAGGAGCAGCTGGTCAACGAGGGCGTCGTGGTCTGCAAGTTCTGGCTTCAGGTCAGCAAGGAAGAGCAGTTGCGGCGCTTCAGTGCCCGTGAAAGGACCGCGTTCAAGCGCTTCAAGATCACGCAGGACGATTGGCGCAACCGCAAGAAATGGCACGCCTACGAGCAGGCGGTCGCGGACATGGTCGACCGCACGTCGAGCGAACTCGCGCCCTGGACGCTGGTTGAGGCCGAGGACAAGTATTTCGCGCGGGTGAAGATTCTCAAGACCATTGCCAAGCGGCTCGAGCGCGCACTCGCCGAGTGATGTCCTCGTCATCGATGGTGCCCGCATCCGGGCGCGGCAACTACGCCGCGCCGGTGTGGCTGCCCGGCGGTCATGTCCAGACCATCTATCCGGTGCTCCTGCCCGACCCCGTGGTTGCGTACCGGCGCGAGCGCGTCAGCGCACCGGACGGTGATTTCTGGCTGTTCGACTGGCTGGATACCGGCACGCCGCCCGATGCCGGCATGCCACTCGTCGTGCTGTTCCATGGCCTCGAAGGCAGTTCGCGTTCGCACTACGCGCTGGCGCTGATGGCGCGCCTCGCCAGGCTGGGCTGGCGCGGCGTGGTCGCTCATTTCCGCGGCTGCGGCGGCGAAACCAACCTGATGCCGCGCGCCTACCACTCGGGTGACCACGCGGAGATCGGCGCCATGCTTGCCGCCGTTCGTGCAAGGGTAGAGCCTGCGACGACGATGTTTGCGTTCGGGGTGTCCTTGGGTGGGAGCGCGCTGCTCAACTGGGTGGGCCGCGCCGGAATCGACGCCGCCAATACGATCACCGCCGCGGCGGCGGCGTCGGTGCCCCTCGACCTGATGGCGTCCGGCCTGGCCATCGACAAAGGGCTGAACCACCTGATCTACGTGAACATGTTCCTGCGTACCCTGAAGCCCAAGGCCCTTGCGATGGCGCAACGCTTTCCCGGCCGGTTCGATGCGCAACAGGTCGCAGCCGCAAAGTCGCTATGGGACTTCGACGACGCGTTCACCGCGCCGGTGCACGGTTTCGCGGGCACCGTCGACTACTGGACGCGCGCGTCATCCAAGCCCTGGCTGCGCGACGTGTCGCTGCCAACACTCGTCCTCAATGCCCGCAACGACCCGTTTGTTCCGGCCGCGTCGTTGCCGGACGCAACGGCGGTGAGCATGGCGGTCGTGCTCGAGCAGCCGGAGGACGGCGGTCACGCGGGATTCGCCACTCCGCCCGCGCCCGGGCATATCCAGTGGCTCGCCGAACGGGTCACGAGCTTTTTTGCCTTGGGCAAATAGAGGAAAAACGAAGGTCGACGAGAACGGCGCTTCGGCACGTCTCCGGCATGCGAAACTATGCGTCGCGCACGCCCGCCGTGCCTTTCCTTCCTGACGCCATGACCGCCCTCCCCCGCGAAATTTTCAAAGCCTACGACATCCGCGGCATCGTTGGCAGGACACTCACGCCCGCAGTGGTGAAAGCCGTCGGCCAGGCACTCGGTTCGCTGGCGCTGGAGCGGGGCCGCGACACGTTTGCGATCGGACGCGATGGCCGGCTCTCCGGGCCCGAACTGCTGTCGGCCTTGTCCGACGGCATTCGCGCAGCCGGCGCGAACGTCATCGACCTCGGCATGGTGGTCACGCCCATGACCTATTTTGCCGCGCATCACCTGGAAACCAGTTGCAGTGTCATGGTTACCGGCAGCCACAACCCGCCGGACTACAACGGCCTCAAGATGGTCGTTGCGGGCGACACGCTGTCCGGCGACGATATCCAGGCACTGCGGGCGCGCATCGAAAGCGGAGACCTGCGTGCGGGCAGCGGCAGTTATCGGGTAGTCGACATTGTCCCCGCGTACCTGGACCGGATCGTCGGCGATCTCAAGTTGGCGCGGCCGATGAGCATCGCAGTGGATTGCGGCAACGGCGTCGCGGGCGCGTTCGCGCCGACGCTTTACTCGCGCCTGGGATGCACGGTGGTGCCGCTGTTTTGCGAAGTCGATGGCCGGTTCCCGAACCACCATCCCGACCCGTCGCAACCTGCCAACCTGCGCGACCTGACCGCGCGCCTGGCGCAGGGTGGCTGCGAACTGGGATTGGCGTTCGATGGCGATGGCGATCGCCTGGGCGTTGTAACGCGCGATGGCCACGTCATTTATCCCGATCGCCAGTTGATGCTGTTCGCCGCGGACCTCCTCGTCCGCCAACCGGGCGCCACCATCATCTACGACGTCAAGTCCACCCGCAACCTGAAGCCGTGGATCACGCGGCACGGTGGCGTACCCATGCTGTGGAAGACCGGACACTCGCTCATCAAGGGCAGGATGAAGGAAGTCCACGCAGCGTTGGCCGGCGAAATGAGCGGCCACACATTCTTCGGCGAACGCTGGTTTGGCTTCGACGACGGGCTCTACGCAGGCGCGCGACTCCTCGAGATCCTGTCGCGCCACGCCGACCCCTCAGCCGTGCTGGATGCGTTGCCCGATGCGCTGTCGACGCCCGAGCTGAACGTGCCGTGCGCTGAAGGCGAGCCGCACACGCTGATCGCGCGACTGGCCGAGACCGCGGAGTTTCCAGGTGCCAGCGAGGTGATACGCATCGACGGCCTGCGCGTCGAATATGC
Organism: uncultured beta proteobacterium; assembly: GCA_963819965.1. Taxonomy (GTDB): domain Bacteria; phylum Pseudomonadota; class Gammaproteobacteria; order Burkholderiales; family Casimicrobiaceae; genus VBCG01. The sequence continues at coordinate 291,637 of CAWFYA010000002.1, read as the reverse complement.
CGACGGATTCGGACTGGCCCGGGCATCGAACACAACTCCAGTCGTCGTGTTGCGCTTCGAAGCGGACAACCCCGCGGCATTGACAAGAATCCAGGAGGCCTTCCGCAGCGTGCTGCTCGCGGCGAAGCCCGGCCTGGTTCTCCCCTTCTAGCTACCGTCCTCGCCATGACCCCAGCACTGGCGCTCGCCGACATTCAAGCCGCGCGCAAGCGCATCGCCGGCGGCATCTACGAATCGCCCTGTGTGGAGTCGATTCCGTTATCGCAACTCACGGGCGCGCATATCTTCTGCAAGCTCGACTATTTGCAGCGCACCGGCAGCTTCAAGGAACGCGGCGCGCGCAACGCACTGCTTCTGCTGAACGACGAACAGCGGCGGCGCGGGGTCATTGCAGCGTCCGCGGGCAATCACGCGCAGGGCGTCGCCTACCACGGCAGCCTGCTCGGGATTCCGGTTACCGTGGTGATGCCGAAGTTCGCGGCGTTGATCAAGGTCACCAATTGCCGCCATCTCGGCGCCAACGTCATCCTGCACGGCGCCGACTTGGGGGAGTCGCGCGCGCTGGCGGAAGAGATCGCGCACAGCAAAGGCCTCACGTTCATTCATCCCTTCGACAACGCGAACGTGATGGCGGGCCAGGGGACGATGGCGCTGGAAATCCTGGAACAGGCGCCCGGCGTCGAGGCCGTCGTGGTGCCGGTGGGCGGCGGCGGCCTGCTGGCGGGAATCGGCACCGTGATGCGCGCGTTGCGGCCACAGGTGCGCGTGGTCGGCGTCGAGCCGGACCACGCCGCGTGCCTCACCGCCGCGCGCGCCGCGGGTCATCCTGTCCCGGTCGCATTGTCACCGACGCTTGCGGACGGACTGGCTGTGCCGCTGCTGGGCAATCTGCCTTTCGCGGTCCTTTCGCAGGTGGTGGACGAGGTTGTCACCGTGGACGAGGCCAACATCGCACTGGCGATCCTGCGCCTAATCGAACTCGAGAAGAGCGTGGTCGAAGGCGGGGGTGCGGCGCCGCTCGCAGCATTCCTCGCCGGCAGGCTCGACCATCTCAAGGGAAAGCAGGTTGTGCTGACGTTGTGCGGCGGCAACATCGACCTAACGATGCTCGGCCGCGTTATCGAAGTCGGCCTGGTGGCAGATGGACGTGTTTCGCGATTCACCGTGTCGATCAGCGATCGGCCCGGCGGGCTGGCGCGTCTCGCCGAATTGATCGCGTCGACCGGGGCTTCGATCCAGGAAATCGTGCACGACCGCGCGTTTTCGGGACCCGATCTGACTGCCGTTCGTGTCGTCTGCGTGGTCGAGACCACCGGGCATGCACACGTCCGGCAATTGCACGCGGCGCTTGCCGCCGCCGGCATGCCGGTGCACGTGGACTAGCCGATTCCTAGTAGGCGACGCCGAGGCGCCGGTAGACGAATCCCAGCAGCCACGCCGGCCCGATCAACAGGAAGAAGATGTCCTCGAAGAACGACGGTTTCTTCCCTTCGATCACGTGGCCGATGAACTGCCCGATCCACGCGAGCACGAATACGATTGCGGCCACGACGAGCGCGCGGGTTCCCAGTAGCGTCAGCGGAGCGAGCATCAGCGCAATGACCGCCAGCATGCCGGCCGCGATCGCCGGCGAAAGCCACGCGTAGTACGCCAGTGCGAGGCCGCTGCCGACATACGCCGCAACCGGCGACCACGACCACAGCGCCGCCAGGCCACTCCAGACGATGAGCGGCACGCACACCCAGTGAATGGCCTTGTTCCGCGGATTGCGATGCGACTCGCCATAGCGCTCGAACAGCACGTCGATCCTGCGCACCGGGTTCCTCGGCAGTGGATGGCGTTGCCGATCCTCGCATGCGCCGGCGCCCGGGTAAAGACTCATCGCTCCCAAGCGCTATAATCGTCGGCAGAGACCGTCCGCCGCATGCGATTCGCAGGCGCGCCACGCGGCACCCATCACCCGTTCGGCGGCGATGTCCGCCACCCAATTGGAGGACACATGAATCGTCTCCTGCACAGGATTGCCCTGCTGGCTATCGGAATTCTCGCCAACGGGTTTGCACTTTCGGCGCCGGCGCTCGCGGCGGACCAATTCGTCAACGTGCTCACCGGGGGCACCAGCGGCGTCTACTACCCGCTGGGTGTCGCCTTGGCCAACGACATCGGCAAGTCGCTGCCCGGGGTCAAGACATCGGTGCAGGCCACCAAGGCGTCGGTGGAAAATCTCAATCTCCTCCAGGCCGGCCGCGGCGAGATCGCCTTCACGCTGGGCGATTCGCTGTCCGACGCCTGGAACGGCAACGAGGAAGCCGGCTTCAAGACCCCGCTCAAGAAGCTGCGCGGCATCGCCGCGATCTACCCCAACTACATCCAGATCGTCGCGCGCGCCGACGCCGGCATCAAGACGCTGGCCGACCTCAAGGGCAAGAAGATTTCCGTGGGCGCGCCCAAATCCGGCACGGAGCTCAATGCGCGCACCATCTTCGCCGCGGCGGGGATGTCATACAAGGATTTCGCCAAGGTCGAGTACCTGCCGTTCGGCGAGAGCGTCGAATTGATGAAGAACCGCCAGCTCGATGTCACTTTGCAATCGGCCGGCCTGGGCGTGTCGGCACTGCGCGATCTCGCCACGTCGGTCGACATCATGGTGGTGCCCATTCCACTCGATGTCATCAAGAAAACCAACGACCCGGCCTACCTTGCCGCCACGATTCCCGCCAATACCTATCGCGGCCAGACTGCAGACGTGCCCACCGCCGCGGTGCAGAACTATCTGGTTACCCAGGACGGCGTCAGCAACGACACCGCGTACGGCATGACCAAGGCGCTGTGGACCGGACTGGACCAGTTGGTGGCTGCGCATTCCGCCGCGAAGGCCATCGATCTCAAGCATGCCCTTGACGGAATGCCGGTTCCGCTGCATCCCGGCGCCGAGAAATATTACAAGGAAGTCGGACTGATCAAATGACCGCATCGCCGGTCCCTGACACCGCCGCGCAGGCGGCGGAGGCCGAATTCGACGAGACGGGCGTCAAGCGCGAGCTCACCGGCGGAGCCGCCAAGCTCGTTGCCGGCGTCGCGCTGGCGTTTTCGACGTACCAGCTCGTCATTGCGGCGTTCAGTCCGCTGTCGAGCCTTCCCACCCGCTCGCTGCACGTCGGCTTTCTGATGCTGCTGTCGTTCCTGATCTACCCGATCGGCAAGAGCGCCAACCGGCACAAGATCGCGTGGTTCGACCTCGTGCTCGCAGGGATCGGCGCGACATTATCGCTATATCACCTGGTGTTCGAAGCGGACCTGGTGCAACGGTCCGGCGACCCGACCGTTATCGACCTGGTGGTAGGGACTATCGTGATCGTGCTGCTGTTCGAGGCGGCCCGGCGCGTGCTCGGTGTCGCGTTGCCGATCGTCTGCGGCACCTTCCTGGCCTACGGCCTGTTCGGGCAATTCCTGCCTTCGGCGATTGCCCATCGCGGGTACGGCTTCGACCAGATCGTCGGCCAGCTCTTCCTCGGCACCGAGGGCATTTACGGCATCCCGACCTTAGTGTCGGCAACCTACATCTTCCTGTTCATCCTGTTCGGGTCGTTCCTGGAGCACGCCGGGATGATCAGCCTTTTCAACAATATCGCGCTGGGATTCGTCGGCCACGCGCGCGGCGGCCCGGCCAAGGTCGCCGTGATCTCCTCCGGCATGATGGGAATGATTTCGGGCTCGGGCGTGGCCAACGTCCTCACGGTGGGCCAGTTTACGATCCCGCTGATGAAGCGCTTCGGCTATGCGCCCGTATTCGCCGGTGCGGTCGAGGCCACGTCCAGCATGGGCGGGCAGATCATGCCGCCGGTGATGGGGGCGGTCGCGTTCATCATGGCCGAAACGCTCAACGTGCCGTACGTGACGATCGTCAAGGCCGCCATCATCCCGGCCGCGCTGTACTACCTCACGGCGTTCACGATGGTGCATCTCGAGGCGGGCCGCAAGGGTCTGCACGGTTTGCCGAAGGCCGATTGTCCCAATCCCTGGCAAGCGATCCGGCTGAAGTGGTACCTGCTGCTGCCGCTCGCGGTGCTGGTATTCATGTTGTTCGACGGCTTCACGCCCATGTTCTCGGGCATCGTCGGCCTGGCCCTTACCGCGGTCCTGATCCTGGGCACCGGCATCACAAGCGGCTTTCACTCGACTGCGTTTCGGGTGGTGTTCTGGGTTGCGCTGGGACTGGCGTCGGCCAGTTTCTTCAAGTTCGGCGTGTGGCCGATCATTGCGATGATCGCCCTGCTCGTGGCGGCCAATTTCGTCGCTCAGGGCGGGCGCGCAACGCTCGCGATCATGCGTGGCAGTCTGATCGACGGCGCAAGGCAGGCCATTGCCGTCGGCATCGCCTGCGCGATCGTCGGCGTGATCATCGGCGTGCTCACGCTGACGGGGGCCGCGTCCAACTTCGCCGGCTTCGTGCTCGAGATCGGCGCCAAGAGCCTGCTCTTGTCACTGCTCTTGACGATGGTCGTGTGCCTGGTTCTCGGCATGGGCATTCCGACCATCCCGAACTACATCATCACCAGCGCCATCGCCGCGCCGGCACTGCTCAAGTTGGGCGTGCCGCTGATCGTCTCGCACATGTTCGTGTTCTATTTCGGAATCATGGCCGATTTGACGCCGCCGGTGGCGCTGGCCGCCTTTGCCGCCGCGTCGATCGCCAAGGCCTCGCCGATGAAGATCGGCTGGAAGGCGACGCACATCGCCATTGCCGGATTCGTGGTCCCGTTCATGGCGGTATACGACCCTTCATTGATGCTGCAGGGCGGCACGCTGTTGAACACCGCCTACGTCGTGTTCAAAGCAGTCGTCGCGATCACTCTCTGGGGCGCCGCGTCGATTGGATATCTGCGAGGCTCCCTCAGCGCGCTGGAGCGCATCGGGGCGACGATCGCAGCTCTTCTGCTCGTCGTGGCACTACCGTGGACCGATGAGACCGGCTTGGCAATCGGCGCGGCGTTCTTTGCATGGCATTGGTATCGCCACCGCACCAGTTCAGCACCGGTCGCCAATTGATTTTCGCGACGGTTTCGTTCCCGGTCTGGTGAGCGCGATCTGCCTGATCGTCGCCGGCGTGGTCCGCGCAACGATGCCAGGCCCGGAATTCACGTTGGCCTGGGACCACTCGGTCGAGAAGATCCGTTGGGAAGAGCACTACCTCGTATCGGGCGACCATCTTGTGCTCGTCGAGGCGCGCGTACAAGGAAGCGGCGCAGGGATGGAGCCGCCGCCCGATGCCGAGTTGCGTGGCGGGTACTGGACCTGGCGGCCGAATTCGACGTATGCCGAGCTGCGCCTGACGCGTTCGACGTTTACGCGCGACTACGTGCTGTGCGCATCCGACCGCTGCGCCGGATTGGGCGATCGGGTGGGAGCGACCGCGGAAGGCGACGTTGTGAGCGTCCGCCCCTGCGAAGGCGAACAGGCCCGGTCAGCCCGCCGCGAGCAAGTCGGGCGATAGCGGCGGCCGCCGCTCGAGCGAGCTGACGCGCACGGGCAACGATCCCAGCTTGCGATCGAGGAAGTAATTGCGCAGTGTCCGCGTGATCGTTCGGAAGGCGAGCGACTCCCACGGAATGTCCGCTTCATCGAACAGACTGACCTCAAGGCTTTCGCTGCCAGGACCGAAATCGAGGTCGAGAAGACGTGCCCGAAACATCATGTAGACCTGGTTGATCTGCGGCAGGCTGATGACGGTGTACAGGTCGCCGGGCTCGACCCGCGCATGCGCTTCCTCGGCGGTTTCGCGCAGTGCGCCGGCGACGATGGTTTCGCCGTTCTCCAGGAACCCTGCGGGCAACGTCCACAACCCGTACCGCGGTTCGATGGCACGCTTGCACAGCAGCACGCGGCCCTCCCATTCCGGCAGGCAGCCGACGACGACCTTGGGATTCTGGTAGTGAATCGTCCCGCAGGCCGGGCACACGAAACGCGGCAGCGTATCGCCTTGGGGAACGCGCAATGCAAGTCGCGGCGAGCCGCAGTGACTGCAGAATTTCATGGAATGGCTTCAGCGTATGGCACTATTCGGACTCGATTATCGCACCACGGGATTTCTCGATCATGAGCAATCGTTCATTGCTTCCCGACGCGGTCGACCATTATGTGCGCAACGTCGCCACGTCCGAGACGCCGCTGCAGCGACGCCTGCGCGACGAGACAGCCAAGCTGCCCGCTGCGGGCATGCAAATCGGCGCGGACCAAGGCGCGTTCCTCGCGCTGCTGGTGCGCCTGATCAATGCCCACCGTGCGCTGGAAATCGGGACGTTCACGGGCTATAGCGCGCTCGCCGTCGCGTCTGCGCTGCCCCCCGATGGCCAGCTGATCTGCTGTGACGTCAACGAGGAATGGACGAGCGTGGCGCGGCGTTACTGGCGTGAAGCCGGCATCGCCGACCGCATCGACCTGCGGCTCGCGCCCGCGGCGCAGACATTGGACGTCCTGCTGCGCGAATCCGGCCCCGGCAGTTTCGACTTCGCTTTCATCGACGCCGACAAATCCGGCTATGACGGTTACTACGAGGCCTGCCTTACGTTGGTGCGGAAAGGCGGTCTGCTGGCCTTCGACAACACCCTATGGGCCGGCGCCGTGGCGGACCCATCGAAAACCGATGCGGACACAGCCGCGTTGCGCGCGCTCAACCTGAAAGTCCGTGACGATCCGCGCGTAACGAGCTGCCTGGTGTCGATGGGCGACGGCGTGCTGCTGGCGATAAAGAATTAAGGCCTAGTCGCGGATGAAGTTGGCGCGGTAATACTTCAGTTCCTCGATCGACTCGTATACGTCGGCGAGCGCCTCATGTTTGCCTTCCTTGGGAATGCCCTTCATCAGCTCGGGCTTCCAGCGCCGGCACAACTCCTTCAACGTCGACACATCGAGATTGCGGTAATGAAACCAGTCCTCGAACGCCGGCATCCAGCGGGCGAGAAACCGGCGGTCCTGGCAGATGGAGTTACCGCACATCGGCGACGCCTTGGCCGGAACGTGCTCGCGCAGGAACGCAAGTGCATTGGCCTCGACCGCGGCATCGGCCAGCGTCGAGGCCTTCACCCTGTCGATGAGTCCCGATTTGCCATGCGTGCCCTTGTTCCACGAGTCCATGCCGTCCAGCACGGCGTCATCCTGATGCACGACCCACACCGGGGCTTCGGCGACCGTGTTGAGATTGGCGTCGGTCACGACCAGCGCAACCTCGATGATGCGGTCCGTGCCGGGATCGAGACCCGTCATCTCCATGTCGATCCAGATGAGGTGGTTGGCGTCCTGGGGCATCGGCATTTGGCCTGGTCTTGGTGGAATGGGCATGCGAGCGGCCAATGAAGGGCGACGGGCGCCGCGAAAAATCGCTGATTTTCAATTGGCGTAAAATGCGTTCTTCATTTTCGCACAAAGCGCCGGGTCGCAAGAACCCGTTCGCTGTCGTGCCGCGAGCCAAATCCCTTGCACCTCACCGTCTTCGCCACCGTTTTCCTTGCCGCATTGACGGCATCGCTCCTCGTTCGCGTCTGGTTGTCGCGGCGGCAGATCGCTCACGTTCTAGCCCATCGCGACACGGTCCCGGCGGCGTTTGCCGCCCGTGTCGGACTGCCGGCCCATCAAAAGGCCGCCGATTACACGGTCGCCAAGCAGCGGCTGGGCATGCTCAACACGCTCATCGAGGGCGCGTTGCTCCTGCTGATGACGGCAGGCGGGGGGCTGGCGGCTATCGTCGGCTGGACTGAAACCATCGATGTCTCGCCGCTTTGGCGTGACGTGCTGCTATTCGCCGTGACCGGCGTGGTCTACGGTATCGTCAGCCTGCCGTTTTCCTGGTGGCAGACGTTTCGCATCGAGGAGCGCTTTGGTTTCAACCGGATGACACTCAGGCTCTGGCTGGCCGACCTGGCGAAGGGCGCGGCCGTGGCCGTGGTGCTCGGCCTGCCACTGTTGGTCCTCGTGCTGTGGCTGATGCGCTCGGCGGGCACGTTCTGGTGGCTGTGGGCGTGGGCCGCTTGGATGGCATTCCAGCTACTGATCCTGGTCCTCTATCCGCTGGTCATCGCGCCGCTGTTCAACAAGTTCACGCCGTTGGCCGAAGGGCCGGCGCGCGAGCGCATCGAAAGGCTGCTGGCCCGATGCGGGTTCGCGCGCGCCGGCTTGTACGTGATGGACGGTTCCAAGCGCTCGGGTCACGGCAACGCCTATTTCACGGGCTTCGGCCGGGCCAAGCGCATCGTGTTCTTCGACACGCTGCTTACCCGCCTCGTCCCCGACGAGATCGAAGCGGTGCTCGCGCATGAATTGGGGCATTACAAGCTGAAACACGTGGCCAAGCGGGTCGCGTGGTCGGCGGCGATGTCGCTCGTCGTACTGGCGTTGCTGGCGTGGTTTGCCCGCATGCCGTGGTTCTATGCTGGATTGGGCATTCCCGATGCATTGCTCACCGTTAGCATGGCGCGGCCCGGCGTCGCGCTGGAACTGTTCCTCCTCGCCTTGCCGGTGTTCACGTTCGTGCTGGAGCCTTTGGGTTCGGTCTATTCGCGCAAGCACGAATTCGAGGCGGATGCATACGCCACCCGCAACGCCGACGCCGGCGCGCTCACGCAGGCGCTGGTCAAGCTGTTCGAGGACAATGCGACGACACTCACGCCCGACCCGTTGCATTCGGCTTTCTACGACTCGCATCCTCCCGCGGCGGTGCGGATCGCGCACATCGAGGCGCTGCGCCGCGATCCGCCGTCGTTGCAGGTCGCATGAGTGCGATGGCCGCTCCGCTCGACTCGCGTCTGCTGGCACTTGCGACCATGCACTGTCGCGGCGGCGCGCCGGCGCTGGGCACCGACGAACTCGCTGCCCACGTTGCCGCGCTACCGGGATGGGCCTGCATCGACCGCCGGATCGAAAAGATGTTCCTGTTTGCCAATTATCACGAGACGATTGCGTTTGTGAACGCTCTCGCCTGGATAGCTCACCACGAGGATCACCATCCCGATCTTTCGGTCCATTACAACCGCTGCGTCGTCGCCTTCTCGACGCACAGCGCGGGCGGTGTAACGCTCAACGACGCCATCTGCGCCGCCAAGGTCGAGCGCCTTTTCAGTTGACACCCGGGATGACGGCAGCGCATGAGGGCACCGCTTCCGGCAGCGCGCTGCAGGGCCTCGTGGTCGCTACCTATCGCCGGCACTATGCGGTTGCGCTTGCCGATGGTGAGAAACTGGAGTGCGTGCTCAAGGGCCGCTCGCTGGCCATCGCCTGCGGCGACCGCGTCGCCGTGCAGCGCATGTCGGGCGGTGGCAGCATCGAATCCGTCGCACCACGCACGAGCCTGCTCTTTCGCTCCGACGCGTTTCGCGAAAAGCTGATCGCGGCCAACGTAACCCAGGTCGTCGGCGTCGTGGCGCCGGGTATCGGGCTCGACGAGGAACTCATCAACCGCTGGATGGTCGCGGCCGAATCGCAGGATTGCCGCTTCGTCCTCGCCGCCAACAAGGCGGACCTGCCCCAATATCCTTTGCTGCTCGAACGCCTGGCGCAGTTCGCCGCGCTCGGGTATGCCGTCGTGGAACTGGCGGCGACGCGCGACGCGGAGCCACTGCTTCCGTGGCTATCCGGCCGTCACACGGTGCTGGTCGGGCAATCGGGCATGGGCAAATCGACGATCGTGAATGCGCTCATCCCGGGGGCCGCGATCCGCGTGAGGGAAATCTCGGCGGCACTGGAGGCCGGGCGCCACACGACGACAGCGACGACACTCTATTCGCTGCCCTCTATAGGCCAGGACACCTGGATCGTCGATTCGCCGGGAATGAAGGCCTTTGGACTCGCGCACCTCGATCCGAATGCGATTGCCGAGGCATTCGTCGAGTTGCGTCCGCTGCTCGGGCATTGCCGCTTTCGCGATTGCCGCCACGATGCCGAACCCGGATGTGCGGTCCAGGAGGCCGTGGCACGCGGAAAGGTGGCGGCGCATCGCGTTGCGCTACTGCACAGCATGGTCAGCGAGGCGCGCGCAGCACGCGATCCGGCGCGCTAGGCTGACTCAGGCGACCGCATTGGCGACCGTGATCAGCAGGATCAGCAGCAGCCAGAGGATCAATGCGCGCCAGACCAATCCGACTGCCGACGGCAGGATTTCCGGCCCCGGCGCATCGCCGGTGCCGAGTTCTGGACGAACGTCGGGCTCGCCCACCAGGACCGGCAGTGGCCCGCCCAACTGCACGCCAAGCGCCCCGCCACCGCTCGCCAGCAAGATGCCGATTGCCAGTCCGCCGCCGTGCATGGTCCACCGCTGCGCCTGCGTGCGCCAGCAGGCCACCGCGTCCTCGAAGTCACCCACAATGGCAAAGGAGAGCGCCGTCAGGCGGACCGGAATCCAGTCGAGCAATGCCAGCAGCTGGCGCGCCGGCCTCCCGAATTCCCCGCGCGCCTGCGTGAGCGGCGTGGGTTCGACGCCGGGAAGCACTTCGCCCCATTCTTCGGCCAGCAGCGCCACCGCCCGATACAGCAGCGCCCCGGCAGGGCCGGGCAGGATCACAAACCAGAAAATCACGGCGAAGACCTGGCGATACGCATCGACGAGTCCGCACTCGATGGCCAGTCGCGCCACATCGTCGCTGCTGAGTTCGCTCGTGCTGCCGCCGCGCCACGACGCCAGGGCGCGCCGTGCCTCGGTCAGATCGCTCGCCTTCAGTGCATTGATGACGGCGGAGACTGCGTGACTGAAACGGCGGAATCCCATCATGAAATACAGCACGATGATGTTGCACACGAGGCCGAGCGCGGGATGCACCAGCCATGCGGCCAGGAACAGCAGTTCCACCGCGGTGACCGGCAGGACGACGGCGGCGACCAGCGCAAACCAGCCATGCTGAGACGTCCCGCCGTTCCAGCGGCGCTCGATCCAGCGCGCGTAGCGCACGAACGCGCGCTCGACACCGGCGCGCCAGGCGAAAGCCCGCCACTGCTCGAGCCCGAGCGCGGCCAGCAGGGCCAGGAAACTCATTGGCGGCAATTCATTGGAATCTCACTTCAAGCTCATCTGAAACTCATTTGAAACTCATTTGAAGCTCATTTGAAATACTCGTCGTTGACTTCCCTGAACAGCGGCGTAGCCGCCACGGCCAGCCATTCGAAGACGACCATTTCCCGCGTGACGACCCGGATGCCTTCGTCGCGCATGCGCGTCAGCGCAACGTCGCGGTCGGCAGGATGACGCGACGCTACGGCATCGGCCACGACATAGACCTCGCGTCCGTCCTCGAGCAACTCGAGCGACGTCTGCATCACGCAGACATGAGCTTCGGCGCCAACGACCACGACCTGCGCCGAATCGTGGCCGGGAAGCGCCGCAAGGCATTGCGCGGCGACGGCCGAGAAATGGTTCTTGGCAGCAATCGCACCCGGAGGGAGCAGCTTTCGCACCTTGGGCACCAGAGGCCCGAGGCCCTTCGGATATTGCTCGGTCCCCGCGACCGGAATGCCCAGCTTCTGCGCAATCCGGATCAGCCACACCGAATTGGCGACGACCTGTTCCGCGCCGGCGAGCGCAGGCACCAGCTTGGCCTGCAGGTCGATCACGAGCAGGGATGAGCGTTCAGCATCGATCAGCATGGGAGATTCGCCGGTGGATGATAGGTTGGGGAAGCACCCTGCACGGGCCTAGACCTTCAGCGCCGCCAGGTCGCGATACTGCTCGAGCGCCTCGGGGTTGGCGAGCGCGTCGGCATTGCGCACGTCGCGGCCATGCACGACATCGTTGACGGCGAGTTCGACAATCTTGCCACTGCGAGTGCGCGGAATGTCCGTCACTTGCAGGATTTTGGCTGGTACGTGACGCGGTGTCGTGTTTGTCAGAATTTTCTGCCGGATGCGCTCCGCAAGCGCGTCGTCAAGCTGCAGGCCATCCTGCAGCTTGACGAACAGAACAATCCGCGCGTCGCTGCATTCGCCGGGTGGCCACGCCTGGCCGATGACCAGGCTCTCCGCCACCTCGGGCAGCGCCTCGAGCTGCAGGTAGATTTCCGACGTGCCGATACGGACGCCGCCGGGATTCAACGTCGCATCCGAGCGCCCGTAGATCACGACACCACCGTGTTCGGTCAACGCCGCCCAGTCGCCCTGGCGCCAGACACCCGGAAAGCGCTCGAAATAGGTCGAGCGATATTGACTGCCGTCGGGATCGTTCCAGAATCCGGCCGGCATCGCCGGAAAGGGCGACTTGCACACCAATTCGCCCTTGCCCAGAATTTCCGGCTTGCCGTGCTCGTCATAGATGTCGACGTCCATGCCCAGACCGCGGCACTGCAGCTCGCCTCGCCACACCGGCAACGTCGGCGCGCCGAGCGCAAAACAGGACGCAATGTCGGTGCCCCCTGAAATGGACGACAGGCAAAGGTCTTCCTTCACGCACTGGTAGACATAGTCGAAGCTCTCGGCGCCGAGCGGGCTGCCCGTCGAGAACATCACACGCAGTGGCGACAGGTCGAAGTCCTTGCGTGGCACCTGCGCGATCTTCTTTTGCGCGGCAATGAAGCGCGCCGACGTGCCGAAGTGCGTCATGCGTTCCAGCGCCGCCAGCATCCATAGGATGCGCCCCTGTTGAATGAAGGGAGAGCCGTCGTAAAGCAGCAGTGTCGCGCCGGAAGCCAGGCCGCTGACCAACCAATTCCACATCATCCAGCCGCAGGTCGTGAAGTAGAACATCCGGTCGCCATGCTTCACGTCGCAATGCAGGCGGTGTTCTTTCAGGTGTTGCAGCAGGACGCCGCCGGCAGTATGCACGATGCACTTTGGCGCGCCGGTGGTTCCCGATGAATAGAGAATGTACAGCGGATGCGCGAAAGGCAGCGCGACGTAGTCGATGGGGCCGGGAAGAAACGGCGCCAGCCAGACATCCCAGGCCACGCCGTCACGCACCGTCCTCAGGTCGTCCGAGGCGCCCGGTGTCTGCTGGAGGTGCGGGATCACGATCACCTTTTCGATGGAGGGCAAGCCTGCGACGATGGCCGCGACCTTGTCCAGGATCGGAATGACCTTGCCGTTGTAGTAATAGCCGTCGACCGTAATCAATATCCGGGGCTTGATTTGGCCGAACCGATCCAGCACGCCCTGGACGCCGAGTTCCGGCGAACACGACGACCAGACGGCGCCGCGGGCGACGGCGCCCAGCATGGCGACGACCGCTTCGGGAAGGTTGGGAACATAGGCCGCGACGCGGTCGCCGGGCGCGATACCCTGTGCCGCGAATGCCGCGGAGGCGCGCGACGCAAGCGCGTGCAACTCGAGATGCGACAGCCGGCGCTTCACCTGCTCCTCGCCCCAGAACACGAGCGCATCCCCGGGATCGTCGGCGGGTTTACGCTCGAGGAGGTTCTGCGCAAAATTGAGCGACGCATCGGGAAACCATCGCGCGCCCGGCATCTTGTCGGCATCGATCAGTATGCGGTCACCGCGGGTGCCCATGACCGCCGAGTCATCCCAGACCTCGCGCCAGAAATCCCACTTGTGGTCTATCGACCATCGCCACAGCGCGCCGTAGTCGGTGAGATCGACCCCGTGCCGATCACCCACCTTTGCGGCAAATGCCGTCAGGTTGGCAGCCGCGATCCGTTCCGGCGATGGACTCCAGAGGCGAGTCGCGGAGGCTGGCATCGCGTCAGTTCGCGCGACCACCGGCGCCGTGCGCGGCCACGTTGGGCGGCAAGGGCGTCGATCGCTGCGTGCTGCGGCTGATCCAGACCATGCGGGCGGCGCCGTCGGCGAACTTGCGCCCCGCGCTCCAGATTTCGAAAAAGGAGCCAATGCTGCTGCGCCCGGGTTTGCCCAGAAACATCCTGACTTCGAGCGCGGCGGGATACACGAGCGGCAACAGGAAATCGCAGCTGGCGTTGACGATGACCGGTCCATCCGGCGCATCCAGTCCCACGTATTCGGTCGACAGCGATTCCAGCCACTCCATGCGGGCGGTCTCCATGTAGCGGAAGTAGACCGTGTTGTTCACGTGGCCGAATGCGTCCATGTCGCCCCAGCGCACAACCTGCCGCGACGTATGGACTAGAGTGCGGGTGTCGGCCACGGCAGGAATTATAATGGGCCGCTAGCGGCATGACGGAAAAAAACCAGTTCACGAGGATCGCTGCATGGCACGCGAGGCAATGGAATATGACGTGGTGATCGTCGGCGGCGGTCCGTCCGGGCTGTCTGCCGCAATCCGCCTGAAGCAGCTTGCCGCCGAAAAGGGCCGGGAGGTTTCGGTCTGCATCCTCGAAAAGGGTTCGGAGATCGGCGCTCACATCATGTCCGGCGCAGTCATGGACCCCAGGGCGTTGAACGAACTCATCCCGGATTGGAAAGACAAAGGCGCGCCGCTCTCCACCCAGGTGACCGAAGATCGCTTCCTCATCCTGACCGAGGCGAAAGCGCATCGCATTCCGAACTGGTCGATGCCTCCTCTAATGGATAACCACGGCTGTTACATCGTCAGCCTGGGCAACGTGTGCCGGTGGCTCGGAAACCAGGCGGAAGCGCTCGGTGTGGAGATCTATCCGGGATTCGCGGCGTCGGAGATGCTCTACGATGGTCGCGGCGCAGTGCGCGGGGTGGCCACAGGCGACATGGGCGTGGCCAAGGACGGCGCGCACAAGGGCGACTACCAGCCGGGCATGGAACTGCACGCGAAGTACACGCTGTTTGCCGAAGGATGCCGCGGCTCGCTCGCGCAGGAATTGATGCAGAAATTCAATCTGCGCGATGGCATCGACCCGCAGAAGTACGGGATCGGTCTCAAGGAACTTTGGCAGGTTGCGCCGGAGCGGCATCGCAAGGGCATGGTCGTGCACAGTCAGGGCTGGCCCCTCGATCCGGATACCGGCGGCGGGTCTTTCCTCTACCACTTTGACGACAACCTGGTTGCGGTCGGATTCGTCGTGCACCTCAATTACGCCAACCCGTATCTTTCGCCCTATGACGAATTCCAGCGGTTTAAGACACACCCAGCCATCCGCGCCACATTTGAAGGCGGCAAGCGGCTCTGTTATGGCGCGCGCGCGATCAACGAAGGCGGGCTGCAATCGGTGCCGAAGCTTTCGTTTCCGGGGGGCGCGCTGGTGGGTTGCGCGGCGGGATTCGTCAATCTGCCGCGGATCAAGGGCAGCCACAACGCAATGAAGACCGGCATGCTCGCTGCCGAATCGGTGTTCGCCGCGCTCGGCGCCAACCGCGCGCATGACGAAGTGGCCGACTACCCCGAGGCCTGGCGCAAGTCGTGGGTGTACGACGACCTCTACAAGGTGCGCAATGTAAAGCCGGGACTCCGCTGGGGCATGTGGGCCGGCACGATCCACGGTGGCGCCCACATGTGGCTGAACGACCTGGGACTTGGCGCGCTGGTGCCGTGGACGCTGCGTCATCGCAAGCCGGACAACGAGTCCCTGCGACCCGCCTCGCAAATGCCGCGCATCGATTACCCCAAATATGACGGCGTGCTCACGTTCGACAAGCTCTCCTCCGTGTTCCTGTCCAACACCAACCACGAGGAAGACCAGCCGGTCCATCTGCAGTTGCGCGATGCGTCCGTTCCTGTCGACGTGAACCTCAAGGATTACGATGGGCCCGAGCAGCGCTACTGTCCCGCCGGTGTCTACGAATTCGTGGACGAGCGGCTACAGATCAACGCCCAGAATTGCGTGCACTGCAAGACCTGCGACATCAAGGATCCTCGCCAGAACATCCATTGGGTCGCGCCCGAGGGCGGTGGCGGGCCAAACTACACGGGGATGTAGCGGATCGTTGCGGGCCGGACGACTATTCCAATTCCTCAGTTCCGGCCCATAGCCAGGCAGCACCGCGCACGCCGCTCGAATCGCCGTGGACGTGTTTCGCCAGTCGCGTGTCGATACGGTCGGAGAACACCCAGGCGCCCCACAATTCGGGTACACGGGCGTACAGGCGCTCTACGTTGGACAGGCCGCCGCCCAGCACGATGATATCGGGGTCGAGCAGGTTGATGACGTGCGCCAGCGCGCGCGCCAGTCGCTCCTCGTAGCGCGCCAACGCCGCCTCGCAAGCGTGATCCCCTGCCGCGGCGCCGGCAACGATATCGGTCGCCGCCAACGCTTTGCCGCTGCCGCGGAAGAGATCGTTACTGAGGCCCGGCCCGGAAAGCCATGTCTCGATGCATCCGGTACGGCCGCAAAAACACGGAGGCCCCGGGCGCTCGTCGTCGCGCGGCCACGGCAGCGGATTGTGCCCCCACTCCCCGGCGATAGCGTTGGGCCCGTCGAGCGATCGACCATCCACGACGATGCCTGCGCCCACACCCGTGCCGAGTATGGCGCCAAACACGACGCCGGCCTCTTGGCCCGCACCATCGGTCGCCTCGGATAGCGCAAAGCAATTCGCGTCATTGGTGACGCGCACGGGACGCTCGAGCAGCCGCGTCAAGTCATCGCGAATCGGGTGACCATTCAAGTTCACGGAATTGGACCCGCGCAGCAGGCCGGTGGCACGCGAGATCGAACCTGGCGTGCCTATTCCCACCGAAGCGCGTGCCGGTGGCAATCCCAGCGCACGTTCCGCGTCGCGCACCAGCCCGGCGACGGCTTCGATCGTCGCGTCATAGCCTTCATTGGGCGTGGGGATACGCTTGCGATAGATCTGAAGTCCATCGGCGTCCAGCGCGACGATTTCCACTTTGGTGCCGCCCAGGTCAATCCCCAGGCGGATTGTCTTGCGCATCCGTTTCGACTCCTCGTCGGGCGTTCCATTTCAAGGTGAATTGTGCGCCGGGTTCTGGCCGCAACACCACCTCCCGCGCATGGCATCGCGCAACGCCTAAGGGATGGAACAGAACACGACACCCTCGACCAGCCAGCCACGCTGTACCATCTCCCGCACCTCGCTGTGGCTGGTCTGGAATCGATGGCTGACCTGAAGGCCGACGCCGCGGTTGTAGAGGCGCACGACGGGAATGCGATCAGGTGCGCAGGCCTCTACCGCCGGCGCGTCCGCATTGAACGCGATGCCTTCATATAGCCATTCCGGGTTTGCCCGGACCAGTCCGCATTCGTAAGCGCTAATCGTGTAGAAGTGAGTGTTGGGGCCGACGCCTGGCCTTCCGAAAAATCGGCAGGCGGGCGCGCCGCGCGAATCGCCCGCCATCCAGGCCTTGAACGCAAAGCCGGTGCGCTGCCAACCAGGCACCAGGACCCCGGCATCCAGGATTGCCGACTCTGACGGATCAGCGGTCATGAAGTAGTGATTGAGCGAATCGTTGCGAAATTCCACCACAATGCGTTCGCCCGCGGTCTCCGGAGACGGTGCCATGTAGTCCGTCTTCAGGATGTCCTCGCCGCCACCGGCCACCTCGGTCATGCGGGCGCTGGTCGCACGCGCTACGGGATCGCCGGACAACTGGCCCGCCAGGAAGCGCAAGGACCAGGTGAAGATTTCATCGGAGAACGCCGGATCGAAACCGTGCTCTACGCCGGACAGCGCCACCAGTTGCCGGGTGTTGGTCAGGAACCTGAAACCCTTCTCCGTCGCGCCGATGGGCGCCGTCGTATCCGCCGTGCCGCTGATCGCGAGGAATGGCAGCGTCATTCCTTGCAGCCCGTTCTGGTCGCGCCCGAAAGCCGGAAAAAGGTCCTGCCCGAAGTAAGGCACGTAACCGGCCGCCGCCTTGAGTCGCGGATCGAACGTGACTTGCTTGTACGACTGACCCACGGTAGTGGTGAGCTGCGCGCCGGCCATCAGCAGCAGCGACTCCCCACCCAGGCTGGCACCAAAGCCACCGATTTTGACGGGGTCAATATGCGCAGCAAACTGATCGGCAAACGGACCACTGCCCAAAAGCGCATCGAGCGCCAGCGAAAGAGACAGCGGCCGCACGGCCTGCATGGCAACAAAGGCCTTGATGTTGATCAGCGCATAAAGGATATCGCTGAAACTCTCAAGCTTGACGTTCGCGAAGCGCAGATCGCCGTGAAACGGGGCCACGACAACGTATCCCCAGCTGGCGAATACGCGCACGGCGTTGATGTAGTCACCGGAAATCGGGCTGCCGGTCAGCCCGTGTGAAAACAGCAGGACCGGGTAGCGCGCCGACGCGTTTGCGAAAAGGGGCTGCTCGCCGCCGCGCTGCATGTGCGGGATGAATTCCCCGGTCGGCAGCGGATAGTCCGGTCGCGGATTCGCGGCATCGGTCGGATAGCACACCAGGACCGTGTACGGGAACGATTGATTGGCGTAGGAACCGTACAGGTCGCCGTCATTGGGGACGACCAGGTTGACCGTCAGCGTATTGGCGGGATCCGCGAGCAAGTCCGTAATGTAGCGATTCGTCGCGCCAGCCGGCTTGCCTTCCCAGTAGTCCTGGGCAGAATCGCCTGCCGGTACACGCGTGAAATCCTGTGCAATGTTGCTGCAGCCAACTGCATTCGGACCGGACGGCAAAGGCGCGACGGACTCTGCCCGCACATTCGGCGCAAACAGCAGAAGTGCCGTCAACACGACGACGTAAGTCGATGTACCTCGGTCTTTCATGTCCCGTTCCTCTGGAATGGCACGCGCATTCGCGGTTCACTATCCCGCAGGATGAACGACGGATTATGTCAGCCGGACGGGCACTTTCGCGTAGGACATCGTCGCCATTCGCAGGCACGAGAAACTCCTGCGCTGCGCGGCGGGTTGCGCTCAATGGGCGTTTGCGCCAACGTCGAAACAGTTTTCAGTCTGTACGACGCCGCCAATGGCCTCAGTACGCCTCCGCACTTAGGGCAAGGACGCTGTCGCCGCCATGGGTCACCGCGTGAGAATAGCCTGACGATTGCGGTAACAGGCATTCGGCATAGAAGTGCGCGGTGGCGATTTTTGCCCGCAAGAAATCGGCGTTGCCGGTGCCGTTTTCAAGTTGCTCATGTGCGATGAGCGCAGCGCGCCCCATTTGCCACCCGCCGGCAACGATTCCCCAGAGCTTGAGATAAGGCACTGCGCCCGCGTGCGCCGCCCGCGTGTGCGCGCCGTATGCCGGCACAAGCCAGTCGATCGCGGACTGCAGATCGGCCGTGCTTGCCGCCAGCTGCATCCCGATTGAGTTGAGCACCGGATCAGTGTGCGACGCGAGTTTGGCAGCGACCCTGTCGATTTGCGCCGCGACCGCGCTGGCCACGACACCAGCGTCGCGTGCCGTCTTGCGACCGATGAGGTCATTGGCCTGGATGCCCGTGGTGCCTTCGTAGATCGTGATGATGCGAGCATCGCGATAGTGCTGTGCGGCGCCCGTCTCTTCAATGAAGCCCATGCCGCCGTGGACCTGCACGCCCAGCGACGTGACTTCCTGCGCGACCTCGGTCGACCAGCCTTTGACGATCGGGATCATCAGTTCGGCGAAGGCCTGGTGGGTCTTGCGCGCCTCCAAGTCCGGGTGCGCTCGTCCATTGTCGAGTGCGGCGGCGGTGACATACGCCACAGCGCGGATCGCTTCGGTATAGCCGCGCATCGTCATCAGCATGCGGCGGATATCGGGATGGTCGATGATCGGACCGGCCTTGGCGCCTTTTTCCAGGCCAACCGCTTTGCCCTGCACCCGGTCCCGTGCATAGGCCACCGCGCGCTGGTAGGCACGGTCGGACAGACCCACGCCTTCCATACCCACCGAAAAGCGCGCCAGGTTCATCATGATGAACATGTACTCGAGGCCGCGATTCTCCTCGCCGACCAGGTAACCGGTCGCGCCCCCGCGCTCGCCGTATACCATCACGGCGGTAGGACTCGCGTGAATACCGAGCTTGTGCTCCAGCGACACGCATTGCACGTCATTGCGTGCGCCGAGCGTGCCGTCGGCCTTGACCAGCACCTTGGGCACGACGAACAGCGAAATTCCCTTGACGCCCTCAGGTGCGTCCGGCGTGCGCGCAAGCACCAGATGAATGATGTTGTCGGTGTAGTCGTGTTCGCCGAACGTGATGAAGATCTTCTGGCCGGACAGCTTGTAGGACCCATCGTCCTGCGGCACCGCGCGCGTTCGCACGGCAGCGAGGTCGGAACCCGCCTGCGGCTCCGTCAGGTTCATCGTGCCGGTCCAGGTACCGGCCACCATGTGCGGCAGGTAGGTTTTCTTGAGTGCGTCCGAACCCTTGAGGTCGATAGCCTCGACCGCGCCCTGGGTCAGCAACGGACACAAGTCGAACGCAAGATTGGCCGCATGCCACATCTCCTCGACGGCCGTTTGCACCAACTGCGGCAGGCCCTGCCCGCCGAATTCCGGGTTCTTGGTCAACCCGTTCCAGCCGTTGTCGCAGAACTGCTTGTAGGCATCCTTGAATCCCGCCGGCGTCCTGACGGTACCGTCGTCCAGACGCTTCGATCCTTCGCGGTCGCCGGAGAAATTCAGCGGATCAAGCACGTTGGTCGCGAACTTGGAGGCTTCCTCGAGAATTGCCGTTACAGTTTCGGGCGCCGCTTCCTCGAAGCCGGGAAGCTTGGCGACCTGCGGGAGCCCGGCAAGCTCGTTCAGCACGAACTCCATTTCGGCGAGGGGGGCGTGATAGATACTCATGCTTTGGATTCGGCCTGGATGAATTGTCTGGACACAGAATAGTGCGGCGAGCTTTTAGAACCCGGTGCAAAGGCAAGCTTAAGCCCGCCAGACTGGTAGAAATGCTCTAAAAAGACGGCCGGCTGCTGTTATCACGGCACCGCGACGATCAACCGAGCGCAGCCGTCAGTTGCGGGACGAGTTCGAACAGGTCGCCCACCAGGCCGTAATCGGCGATCTGGAAGATCGGCGCCTCGGCGTCTTTGTTGATCGCGACGATGACCTTGCTGTCCTTCATTCCCGCCAAGTGCTGGATTGCACCAGAAATACCGACGGCTATATACAAGTCGGGCGCCACGATCTTGCCAGTCTGCCCCACCTGGAAATCGTTCGGGACATAGCCCGCGTCTACCGCGGCGCGTGACGCGCCGAGCGCCGCATTGAGCTTGTCCGCCAGCGCTTCCAGCATCTTGAAATTCTCGCCACTGCCCAAGCCGCGGCCACCGGAAATCACGATGCGCGCACTGGTCAATTCGGGACGCTCCGACTTCGTCAGCTCCTGTCCCGTCACTAGCGTTTGGCCCGTATCGGCCGTGGGCGCCAACGTCTCGACATTGCCGGGCCCCCCCTCGGCCGCGGCCGCGTCGAACGACGTCGCGCGCACCGTGATCACTTTGATCGGGTCTTTCGATTGCACGGTGGCGAACGCGTTGCCTGCATAGATCGGGCGCACGAACGTGTCGGGCGAAACGATGGCAGTGATTTCCGACACCTGCGCCACGTCAAGTTTGGCGGCCAATCGCGGCAGGATATTCTTGCCGAACGGCGTGGCTGGCGCCAGCACGTGCGTGTACGCGCCCGGCACCACGCTCACCACCATGGCGGTGTAGTTCTCCGCTGTGGGCCTTTCGAAATGGGGCGCGTCCACATGCAGCACTTTGGTCACGCCGGCGACAGCAGCGGCCGCTTTCGCCGCCGCACTCGCGTTGTGTCCGGCAACCAGCACGTGGACGTCGCCTCCAAGCTGTTGCGCTGCGGTGATCGTATGAAGCGTCGCTGACTTGAGCGATGCGTGATCGTGTTCGGCAATGACGAGTATAGGCATGGCAATCTTCAGGCAATGACTTTGGCTTCGTTGCGCAATTTGGCGACAAGTTCCTGCACATCGGCGACCTTGCCGCCACCCTTGCGCTTGGGTGGCTCGACCACCTTCAGCGTCGCGAGGCGCGGCGTGACATCCACGCCCAGTGCGGCAGGATTGGTGGTCTCAAATGGCTTCTTCTTGGCCTTCATGATGTTCGGCAACGTCGCGTAACGTGGTTCGTTAAGGCGCAGATCGGTGGTGGCAATAGCGGGCAATTTCATCTGAACCGTCTCAAACCCGCCGTCGACTTCCCGCTTCACCGTGGCGACGCCATCCGCAATATCCACCTTCGATGCGAACGTGGCCTGTGGCCAATCGAGCAATGCGGCGAGCATCTGCCCGGTCTGGTTGGCGTCGTCGTCAATTGCCTGCTTGCCCAGGATCATGAATTGCGGCTGCTCCTTCAGGGCGATGGCAGCCAGCAGTTTGGCCACGGCCAATGGCTGAAGGTCCACGTCGGTCTCCACGAGTATCGCGCGATCGGCGCCCAGCGCCAGCGCCGTGCGCAGCGTTTCCTGGCATGCCGTCACGCCGCAGGAAACCGCCACGATCTCGGTCGCGATACCCTTTTCCTTCAGGCGCACCGCTTCCTCGACCGCAATCTCGTCGAAGGGATTCATTGACATCTTCACGTTCACGGTGTCGACGCCGGAGCCATCGGGCTTGACCCGGACCTTGACGTTGTAATCGACGACGCGCTTGACCGGAACGAGGATTTTCATGGCGATGGATCTTCAGGCAATGGGCTAGGGAATGCCGGCGGATGGCCGCAGGGCGCAAGTGCTGGATTATATCTTCGTTGGCTGGGCAACACCCAGTCTCCGGGGACGGCAAGAATGGACGTGGTTCCGGTTGCCCAGAGGCACGTCCCCACGTAGCATGGGCGTTCTCCGATCCCACCGCGTTCCGCATGAGGTGCCTGTGACGTCCCCCACGCTACTTCCGCCGATCGAATACCACCGAGATTCTAAGGCATATTCCGCATCGCTATCCATTCCTTCTCATCGATCGGCTTGCGGCTGCGAACCAAATCAGTGGGTACGCGTCATCAAGAACGTCACCAACGATGATGAATTCTTTACTGCCATACCGGCAAATCGGCGCGTTATGCCGCAAATGTTGCTGCTGGAATCATTGGCGCAGGCGGCAGGCGTCTTGTGCCACTACTCGGGAATGATGAGTAAGATTGGCAAGACCATTTTCTTCTTCGCCGGCTTCGACAAGTGCCACTTTGGCCGTTCTGTCGTTCCTGGAGACCAGCTGCTCCTGGAATGTACGATGAAACGCGCGGCGCGCGGCGTGGCCAAAATCCATGGCCGGGCGACGGTAGACGGCCATGATGGTGGTCGAATCCGACCTAACAGCCGTGATTCGCGACATGGAAGACGAGGCAGCCAAGCGGACGGAGGCCGCCGCCAGCGCTTGAATACCACGTTAACGATGTTGCGAGCGAGCCATTGCGAGTCTTTCGAGAAAATCGGCCGGCCGCCGCAACCGTTAATCAGACGATGGTCGAACGTCACCGCGATTCGCACATTGCCGGATGGCTGTTGCGGCGCCCCGAGAAAGAAGATTGAACTGGCCGGCGCGACGAGTGTCGGTACTGCGTTCACGATCCCAAAATCGCCCAAGTGGGTAAACAGGATCTGCGTATCCTCCGCAGCCTCCGCTCCGTCGCGAATTGCCGCGCGCATGCCTCCTGCGCTTGCACGAATGAACTCCGGCAACGTCATGGTCTCCGCCTTGCGCACCACAGCGATGATCAATTCGTCGTTCGGACGCGCGAGCGCAATGCCAACGTTGACGTGATTGTATTCGCGAATACGATCATCGCCGACCATCACCGAGCGAAATTTCGGATGCGATCCCGCGACCTTGGCCACGGCATGCGCGAACACCTGAAAGGGCGTCGGGCGGGCGCGGCCCTCCGGCGTGCTGCCCACTTCGAGGACTGCCCAGGGGACGTCAATGGCGAGCGTTCCTGGAATGACGAGCGTGGCGCTGCGGCGCAAACGAAAGATCACGGCGCGATGTCCGCCGGTCACTCTGCGCTCGCGCATGCCCTCGCCTTCCTTCACTTCGGCCGCACGCTCCGCCAGATACTTGTCGACGTCCTCCGGCAGCAGCTTGTTAGCCACGGACGGAATTGCCGCCAGCGCGTGCTCATCGATGCCACGCTCCAGCGCGTACGTGCGGGTACGTGGTGGTATTACGCGCGCTGCCGCAGGGGCAGCGGTTGCCTTGCGTGAGCCGTTTCCATTCGCCATCAGCGCAACGGTCGCGCCGATGTCGACGACATCCCCGACGGCCACATGCCATTCAAGCAGTGTCCCGTCGAATGGGGCCTCGAGTTCCACCGTTGTCTTGTCGGTTTCGATGACATAGAGCGGGTCGCCTCGGTGCAGGGGCGTGCCGGCTGCACACAACAATTGCACTATCCGCGCTTCACGCAGGCCCTCCCCGAGTTGCGGAACTCGTATTGCCCTGGCGCCGCGTTCACTCATTGCATCACTTCCGCGAGCGCCGCGTGCACGCGCGCTGCATCGGGCAACACGGCATACTCGAGCACGGGATTGAACGGAATGTGGCCGTCTTCCCGAGCGACCAGCAGTGGGGGCGACAGGAAGCGATTGAATTTCGCCTGCGAGCCCACGGCTTCGGTGATGATCGCCTGGCCGAAACTTCCTGTACGCGCGTCTTCGGTGACCACGACAAGGCGCCCGTCTTGGCCACGGAGGCATCGATCGCAGCCCAATCGCACGGGACCAAGCTGACGAGATCGATGATTTCGATGGACCAACGGTCGGCATGATGCGTTGCCGCCCGTTGCACGATCTCCAGGCAGTTGCCCCATGCCACGACAGTGATGTCCGTGCCTGTTTGCAGGGTGCGCGCCTGGCCCAATCCCCGTGCTTGCGGCACAACCGGATCGTGGCGCACCCGCATGATGTGCTTGGGGATGAGCAACAAAGTCGGATCGGATTCATGCAACGCGCTCCACAAGAGGCCCGCCAGGTCCGATGGCGTACTGGGAACCGCAACGCGCAGTCCCGGGATGTGCGTCCAGAATCCTTCATTGGACTGGCTATGCCACGTACTGCCTGCGGGCAGGTAGGCCCCGTACGGCGCGTAGAACACAGCAGGACAGGTCCAGTCGCCATTGGAACGCCAGCGCAGCGTCGCCGCCTGATTCAATAGTTGGTTGAATGCTGGCGCTATGAAGTCGATGAACTGCATTTCCAGTATGGGACGAAAGCCAGTGGCCGCAAGCCCGACGCCCATCCCGGCAATGGTCGCCTCGGCCAGCGGCGAATTCACAACCCGTCCCGGGAATCGCGTTGACAGTCCCTTGGTGAAGCCGAAGACGCCACCCTTGGGATCCTCGACGTCCTCACCGAAAACTATGGTGTTTGGTATCCGCGCCAGCGCCTCGCGCAACGTCGAGTTGAGCGCACCAGCCATTGTATTCGCGGCGTCCTCAAGCCTGAAAGGAGGCATGTATCCCTTGGGTTCGAAGGGACCGAAGAGCTTGGTATTGGCGGAACTGGGCGCCGGGGCCGGTTCGATTTCTGCCGCGGCATAGGCGGCATCCGCCTCTGCGGTCGCGTCGTCCCGCAGGGCGCGGACGTGGCTAGCGTCAAGCGCGCCGCTTGCCACCAGCGAGTCTGCGTAGCGGACCACGGGATCGCGGGCTTTCATCAGCGCAATCTCATCCGCGGTCCGATAGATCCGGTGATCGTCGCTATTGGTATGCGACGTCAAACGGTCAAGCTCCACCCACAAAACCGTCGGACCGTTGCCCTGTCGCGCCTTCGCGATCGCACCATTTCCCGCTTCGCTAACCGCTTCGACGGAGCGCCCGTCCACGTGGCGAAATAGCGAGGCATCGAAGATGCCCAGGCGAAACGGCAGCTGGCCGAGTGTCGGCGTGCTGATTCCATACCCGTTGTCCTCGACGACGAAAACGATTGGGAGGCGGTCCTGTACCGCCTGCGCCACCGCTTCGAAAAACTCTCCCTGCCGCGTGGAGGCGTCACCGATCGTACAGAGAACGACGCGGTTCGTGCCCGCGTGCTTGATTCCCCAGGCCGCGCCAACCGCGGGCAGGCATTGCGATGCCGTCGGCGTGGCCGGCGGATAGATACCCAAGCCGCCGGAACGAGCCATGCACCGGCATCTGACGCCCGCCCGACGACGAATTTGCGGTGGCCAGATGTTCTCGAGCCATTTCCAGCGGCGTTACCCCTCGCGCCTGCATCAACGCGCGATCGCGGTAATAGAGGAACAGTAGATCTTCGGTCTCAAGGGAGTCCGCCAGAGCCGCCAATGCCTCATGGCCCTGGCCCGGGATATGTATCCAACCTCGTCCTTGGCGCAACAGGCGCTCTTCGCGCTGGTCTCCTGCGCGAATGAGGAATAGCTTGCGAAGAAGTTTGTCTCTTTTGAGGGAAATTCCCCTGAGTGTGGAAATTGTCAAGGTCGGATGAAGTTTCAATAGGACGACCGAACACCGGGCGGCAATGGAATCGGACGACCATCTTCACTAAGTCTGGTCGTCGCCAGTCCCGCAGGTTGGTCGAGGGTCCCGACCGGATTGGCCGCCGCCAGATCCGGCCGGAACCTTCGAGGATTCATCTCCAACGGCATTTCGGGTTCCAAGGCACCCTGGGCCACCGTGCCAATTTCATTAACAATTCTAATAATATCATAAACTTGTGCTGAAGACGCGGGCAGTACGGCGTCAAGAAAACGTGTACGAACCGAAATCAAGCTTGGCGTTTGAGATTTTCTGGCGTTTTGATACATTTATCGCTCAAATCTTGAACGTGTCACGTTGTTCACTACAATAATGACTACTCCCGCCTCTAGGTGACGTTAAGTGCGCTTACGCGAGCAGGATCCGGCAGCACCGAACGCGTTGTGATTTACAAAGAGGCTGAGGGTAGTGTCTACTATCAATCGAAAGCACTTCAGGGGGAAATTGGAAGTTTCATGCAGGCGCCAGAATATCCTAGCATCCCGACCCAAATAGTTGCCTGCATTTCGCATAGTAGGCCAGAATGTACACGACAATGTCAGCTACACCTCGCAGCCTAAGCAGTCATCTGATTCATAGTTACCGGAGCCCAGAATGAACGTCAATGCACAGATCCACGCTTTCCCCAAGCCCATTCCATTGTTTAAGCAGGTGGAAACGCGGTTCGACCCCGAATATGGTGTCCTGTGGGGATTC
Organism: uncultured beta proteobacterium; assembly: GCA_963819965.1. Taxonomy (GTDB): domain Bacteria; phylum Pseudomonadota; class Gammaproteobacteria; order Burkholderiales; family Casimicrobiaceae; genus VBCG01. The sequence continues at coordinate 264,712 of CAWFYA010000002.1, read as the reverse complement.
ATGAATCCCGCGCCGCGCCCATGTTTCAATCCCCAGATCCTCGACGAACTCGGTAGTTTTGTGCGCAGCATCGACGTACCACGGGGAAAATACCGTCACGACGGCGCGGAGCACACGATCAACTATGGCGTGATCGCTTCGAAGGTGCCCGGTATATTCAACCTGGGCGGCGACCTTGAATTATTCAAGCAGGCGATCCTGGCGCAGGACCGTGAACTTCTGGTCCGCTACGGCCGCAAGTGTATCGACAATCAATTTCCCTGGTCACGCAATTTCGATCTCCCGCTCACCACGATTTCGCTGGTTCAGGGCGACGCGCTTGGCGGCGGATTCGAATGCGCTTTGTCCAGCACCGTGATTGTCGCCGAGGAATCTGCACGAATGGGGTTTCCGGAGATTCTTTTCAATCTATTTCCGGGAATGGGTGCCTACAGCTTCCTCGTCCGCAAGGTGGGGCGCCGTAAGACGGAAGAAATGATCACAAGCGGCAACATCTACTCGGCACGCGACCTCTATCAAATCGGCGTCGTAGACGTCGTCACTCCAGACGGAACTGGTGAGGCGGCAGTGTACAGCTATGTGCGCAAGCACGCCAAGGCGGCCAACGCTCGCCGCGCAATCGAATCAGTCCGAAACGAATTTGAGCCCGTGACCTACGCCGAGCTAGCCCGCGTCGTTGAGATCTGGGCGGATACAGCGCTCAAACTCGACACGCGCGATCTTAAGATGATGGAGCGACTGGTGCGCGCCCAACTGCGCGGCGGGTCCAAGGTCATGGAAGAGATACCGGCTCCCAACCAGGCGCGATTTGAGGCGGCAGCAGGCGACGACTGACCTACCAGCGATTGCGGTCAGTTTGAGGATTTGAGACTGTTCCTGCGTTGCTCCAGATGCACGTCTAGCGCTTCCAGTGTGCGAGCCGAGGTCCGAAGGAGCTCTTCAGTCCACTGGGCTGCCTTCATCCGCAACGCCTCGTGAGAAGCTTTCTCGAGGCGGCTCGCCATTTGTGTCAATTGTGTCGCGCCCACGCTTGCGGCGCCGCCTCGCAGCGCGTGCGCCGCATCCTTGACCGTCTCATACTTCCGCTGCGCAATCGCATTCGTGATTTCACTGACGATCCGCTCGGTATCACTACGAAAGCCACGCAATAGCCGCTCGACAAACGTCGGATCCTTGGACAGGCGACCCAAGTCTTCCAGCACGGACGCGTCCATAGGTGGCGTATCGACGACCTGAAGCGGCTGTCGATCCTCCGCCCGCAACGGTGGGGCCGCGATCGAGTTCAGGATCGGCTCGATCTCCAGGTTGCGCTCGACTGCATCCAGCAACACCGACGCGCGGATGGGCTTCGTGACGAACTCGGCCGCCCCGGCACGCATGCATTCATCGATCAATTCCGTCGTGACGTTCGCCGAAAGTATCAAGACGGGAATCGGATTTCTAGTCGAGAAACGGTAGAGCTTCAGCGCTTCCAGGCCGCTTACGATCGGCATGGAAAGGTCGACCAAGGCGAGGTCGAATCCGCCGCGTTCAAGCGCGTCCAATGCGGCTTCACCATTATCAACTATTGTCACCACGTGACCGCCACTCTCCAGGATCATCTGGGTGACACGTTGGTTGGTCTGATTGTCCTCGGCGACTAGTATTCGGGCACCGCGCAGCTTGTGCACGCTGGCAAGGTTGCTCGTCGAAAGTGCCCTGACGGTGGCAGACACCTTAATCGTCGATGACAATTCCTCGGTAAGATCGATCCCCCTCGGTTCGGCGTACGGCAAGGGAATCTCAAACCAGAACCGGGTGCCCACGCCCAAGTTGCTCGTCAGATCGATTCGTCCGCCCATCAATGTGACTAGATGCCGGGCAATGGTGGTGCCAAGGCCGGTGCCACCGTAGACCCTGGTGATGGAATCGTCGGCCTGGGCAAACGGTTCAAAGATCATCACCTGCTTGTCGTGGGCGATCCCTATTCCGGTGTCTTCGATCTCGAAGCGAATCATGGAGACGCCATCGTTGGCACCCAGTACTCGTGCGCGCAACGTAATGTGACCCTTCTCAGTGAATTTCACGGCATTCGCCAAAAGATTCAATAGGACTTGGCGAAGGTGATAGGAGTCACCGCTGAACCATGCCGTGGCTTCTGCCGATACCTCGGTGCGAACATCCAAACCTTTGTATCGCGCCTGGGGCAAGATGATCTTGACCGACGACGTAAGCAGCTGTCCTAGGTCGAAAGGCGCGATCTCAATGTGAACGCGACCGGCCTCGATCTTGGCCATGTCTAGGACGTCTTCGATCTGCGCAAGTAGCAGATTAGCGGAGGTCGTCATGGTCGCGACGATTTCGCTTTGAGACTCGTTCAGGCTTGTTTCGCGCAGAACATCCGCCATAGCGATGACGCCGTTCAGCGGTGTCCGCATCTCGTGACTGACGTTGGCCAGGAAGCGACCCTTGGCCTGGTTTGCCTCGTCGGCACGCTTTTTAGCTTCGGTAATTCGCTCGGTGAGAACTCCGACGTAGAACGGGAGAACGATCAGGCCGGCCAGGAAGCCAACTCCAATTCCCAGGTGCTTGGACCAGAATTCGGAGAATGCTAATACGCTTGTGAAGCCGAGAATGCCCAGCACCTGGGAAATGTGGAGGTAGAGCCGGCCGAAGCGGAATCCATTCCCGAACGACACGAAAAGATAGACCCCGACGACGATCGCCCCACTTTCTCCCATCTGGAGCAGGAAGTACGTCGTCGCGGCATTGTCGGCGACAATACCGACGACCCGTCGCGGAACCGAATCCTTGTCACTGGCCACGACAAATACCGCCAACGCGATCGCTAACGCGAGGAAGCCCGCTCCGACCAGAACCAATTGTTTTTCGTCGGGGTTGAGGTACCAATCCTTAAGTGTATGGAACAGAAGATAGACGTAGGAGGCACCGACCAACCCGAGTCGTAACAATGACTGCTCTAGTTCCGCGCGCGGCGCTGAACTAAACATTTGCTTCCAGTGCTCTCGGGTAAGCCAAGCAGCAAGCATTAGCGTCAGTTCTTCAGCCAAGAGATTGAAATTGCTATCAATTGTACAGGCGTACCTGTAAACCAGTTAATGTGAATATTCGCCACTAATGTAAGGTCCAGGACGCGCGGCCAAGTGTATCAATACATACTAAAGCAAATGTCATGCCGGTCCTAATTCGGCAAAAAAGCAGGAGATCCAATCCTTTGTGACGCGCTACGGTAATCAACGGCTCATCGCGAGGAATGGGATGCGCCGCACGAATCACCATTTGACGCTACGATGACCAACTAGCGCGCCTCCTCCCTTGCGAGTTGCCCCTCGCGCCACGCCGGACAGTGGCTACTTCCCGATTCCCTCAAGGGGAATGACGCTAGTCACTTCCCTCGCGCCCACCGCTCTAGTAGGTGAGGGAGCGCGATGGTTCGAGTAGACTATTCTGCGACGCCGGCACACGGAATCGCGAGTGGCGAACTAACTTTGGTCAATGCCCCATGAACGATAAGGCAACTCAACGCGCCGCCTTGACGCCCCTTCCAAGCCGACGCGCGCTGATCGCACATTTGATGCCCTACGCAAAACCTGACATGCCCCGCGCCATAACGCACTTTCTTGTCGATTTCGTGGTTTATGTCTCTGGCTTTTTGATCGTGCTCTTCGCCTCGTCGCTTTGGCTCAAATTTCTGGGAAGTATCATCATTGCTGGCGGGATGGGCCGACTCTTTTCCTTTGCCCACAACGCGGCTCACGAAAACTTGACAAAGAGTCGCCGCCTAAATCGAGTGCTCGCATTCGTGGCCTTCACGCCGATCTTCTACAACTACCGGCTATGGTGCTATGAACATCATTTCCTGCACCATCCCTACTGTAACGATACTAAGCCGGATGCATATAGGCCGTTCAGCAAGACTGAGTTCGACGCATTGCCCGCGTGGCGACAATGGCTAGAGCGCTTGTACCGTGGCCCCTACGTTGTGGGCTGGTCGATTTACTACCTCAAGGAGCGCCATTGGCAAACCAAGATTTGGGTTCCTGCTTATGTGCCACACGGGCTTCGGGGCGCAGCATGGGTCAACACGGCGTGGGTAGCGGCGTACGCCGCGATGCTGGTTGCATTCCTAATCCACGCCCCGGCGATTGCCAACAACCTAACCATCACTAGCGCGCTGATGTTTGGTTTAGTTTTCCCGCTGATATTGTTTGACGGTGCCGACGGGTTCACCTTGTATGTCCAGCACACCGACCCTCGAATTCCATGGTTCAAGGAAGCGAAGATCGACCGGGAAGGGGCAGGTCGTACCGAGTTGATCTCCGTTCATTTGGAAGTTCCTCGCTGGTTAGGGTGGTACGCGCACGAGACGTATTCACACCCGGTCCACCATCTTTTGCCTGGAATTCCCTTCTTCAGAGCCTATGAGGCCCAAAGGGAACTGAACCGGTTGCTGGGGCCGGCGGCGGTCGTTCGGAAGGCCAATCTCGCCTGGCTTCTTGATACAACGCGGCGTTGCCAGCTCTACGATTGGGACAAGAAACAATGGCTGGGCTTTGACGGGAACCCAACCTACCCAGCATATGAGTGGCCCAAGTCGGTCACCGAGCTGACACCAGCAATGGACTGATCACCTATCGCAATGAGGAATCGGGGGCCGCCGACGCCTCTCAATTGGGAACGATTGCGATCGCGAAGGTGAGGTACTCGCAATGAGGACATCGTTTGTGTGCCATCGCTCAAATCGTCGCCGCGCACCTTTGGAAAAATGAGGGACGGTAGCGCGCACAGTCTTCGATTTTGTCGTCACTGATACGCGTAAGGTATCAGGCAGTGAGGCAAGCAAGAATTCAGCGAAACCCGCTGACCAACCCAAGATGCATGCCTATTGCTACGGCCTCCTGACGATTCGCCGCGCCGAGTTTCGTACGCACCGCGTTGATATGAAAATGTACGGTGCGTTCGCTAATACTTAGCTTGTAGGCAATGTCCTCGCTTGTAAGGCCACGCGCAACCATTCCCAATACTCCGCGCTCGCGCGACGTCAATGGCGCACCCTTGAGCCTCGATGGAAATCCTCGGTCCACAACCGATTTCATGAACCACTCGTGGAAGTAGTGTCCAAACGAAAGGAGGTCAGGCAAATTTCTCTGAATCTTCGCGACCCTTGCACTATCGATCATCGGGAACCGAGAATTGAAAACTATCATGATTCCGCCATGCCCAACATCATGAAGGGTGAACGCGATCCCGCTTTGCGTTCCATAGCGGGCTGCGTCATCAAGGAACTCATCCGTGCGCGCATCCCTTCCACGGAAGTCAGTTTGATCCCAAATCAACGGTAAGGTACTGTCATAAACACGCTGCACTCTCGGGTCAACCTCGACATATGCCTTCTTGTCGTAGAGAACCATCCATTCTGCGGGCATAGTTGTGAAAATAAAGAGCTGCGCCTCTCTGTCTGGGCGAGGATTGGTGCTGAGTGCATAGGCGAAGCTATCAAAATCGAGGGCCTCGACGATTGTGCGTACAACAGCCACGAGATCGCCGCCTTGGGCCGCAGCTTCGACCATGGGCAGAAAAATACTGGGCACTACCCGCGGCGAATGAAACGAACCTGGCTCCAATCCAAGAAGTCGCAAAGGCATGATTTCCTCCTCACAACCGCTTCCACTGCCCTCCCACCAAGCCCTCGACCGGCCGAAATGTAGCCTTGTAGGCCATTTTCCGACTCTCGGCGATGTAGTAGCCAAGGTAAACATAAGGCAAGCCCGCAGACTTACAGCGCTCGATCTGCCACAGCACGTTATAGGTGCCGTAGCTCATCCCGGGAACGCTCGGGTCGAAGAATGTATAAACGGACGATAGGCCGTCGTCCAGCCGGTCCACCAGGCTGACCATGCGCAAGGCCCCGTTTTCGCGAAATTCGAACAGATCGGTGGAGACGTTGCTGTGCAGCAGGAAATGCTGATATTGCTCCCGGCTGTCCTGATCCATCCCGCCGCCCGGGTGACGGAAGCGCTGATAGTCTAAGTAAAGCGCGTAATGTCCGGCATCGTAGGCCAATTCACGCCTAACTACGCTTAACGTCGCGTGACTCCGCAGGATTCGGCGTTGTGTACGTCCGGGCACGAAATCCGTGGTGGGCACACGGACCGGAATGCACGCGCGGCAATGGTCACAATAGGGTCGGTAGGTGAATGCCCCGCTGCGGCGAAAGCCCAAGCGCACGAGTTCGCTGTAGACCCTTGTGTCGATCAAGTGGCTGGGAGTCGCCACCTGCGAACGCGCAGCGCGGTTCGGCAGGTAGCTGCATGGATAGGGCGCGGTCGCGTAGAACTGCAGCGAGGTCAGGGGTAGGTCGTTCAGCTTGCTCACAATTCGATCCCGAATTTCCCTGGGCGCCACCCGGCCACCGGTGCAGTCGAGTGTATCAAGGCGTGGAGATGCCCCGCAAACGCCGCCCTGGAAATCGGGCGGGCGCCGAAGGAGCGCAGGTGCGCCGTTTCCTGCTGGCAGTCGATCAGCGTCACGCCCTGGTCGCGTAGTAGCGCCACCAGGTGGACCAGCGCCACTTTGGAAGCGTCGGTCTCCCGCGCAAACATGGATTCTCCGAAGAAAACCTTGCCCAATGCCATGCCGTAAAGCCCGCCGCACAGTTGCCCGTTGCGCCAGCTCTCCACCGAATGCGCGATGCCTCGCCGGTGCAATTCGCAGTAGGCGTCGATCATCTCCGCCGTGATCCACGTCCCGCGCTGGCCGCTGCGCGGCAACGCGGCGCAGTTGTCGATGACGTCACGAAACGCGCTATCGATCCGGACCTCAAACTCGCCTCGGCGCACGCGCTTGGCCAGCGAGTGCGCGACTCGGAACTCGTCGACGAAAAGAACCATTCGCGGATCCGGACTCCACCACAGGATGGGCTGTCCCTCGGAATACCACGGAAAGATGCCGCGGCGGTAAGCGGTCACCAGGCGCTCGGGTGAAAGATCGCCCCCCGCCGCCAGCAGCCCGTTGGGTTCGGACAGCGCGGCGGAGAGCGGAGGAAACGTGGCGTCGGGACGAAGCCAGGCGAGCACGTCGAACGCGCTTTCAGTCCGACAGCACGTGCAGTGCCGAGGAATGGAAGTCGCGGCGCCAAAGCACTGCCAGTACGACCAGCGTGAAGGCGAGGAAATGATATCCGGAGACAAACCATGTCCCGGCCGCGAATCCGAAGTAGTAGGCGCGGATGCCGCGATTGAAATCGTCCCCGGCGAGCGTGTGAAGCTCCGCGAACTTCAGCGCGCACTTCTCCAGCTCGTCGTCGGGCGAGTCCGGGCGAGGCGTCGCGCCGATGAGTATGGACAGGTAGTTGAACTGGCGCAGGGACCAGGTGAACTTGAAATAGGCGAATACGAATATGGCGACCAGCATGACGACCTTGACTTCGACCACCTCGCGCGCCGCCGCATGACTGAATGGCAACTCGGCACTCACCACCATGATCCGGTCGATCGTCCCTGCCACCGCAATCAGGCCAGCGATGACGTAGGTGGTCGTGCTGGCGTAGAACGACACGCTCTGCACCAGATTGCCCACCAGGGAGGAATCGACGATCCGGTTTTCGCGGCGGACCATCTGTCGCCCCCATTCGAGCCGGTGCCGATGCGTGGCGCCGCGCAAGGAGCGCCCGCCCCGCGCCCGATGGTCCGCGTAATACCCGTAGGTCAGCCAGCCGAAAAAAAAGATGGCCAGCGCGATCCAGTCGATCGGCGCGAATCCATGGAGCAGTTTGTCGAGCATGGCGAATGGGGGTTTGACCGAAGTTTAGGCGATCAGCGCCATTCCGGTAAAATCGTTTGGCGGCGTGGTCCCGGTAGCTCAGTGGATAGAGCGACCGCCTCCTAAGCGGTAGGTCGCCGGTTCAACTCCGGCCCGGGGCACCAGAATCCCAAAGGCGTGAACACATGAGCATCGGCGACGGCTTGGAGGAAACTCGCGGCCGCAGGGGCCGTACCCTGCGCAAGGCATTCCTGCTTGGGTTGGCCGCGGCGCTTCTCGTCCTGAGCATGCCCGCCCGTGCGGACGACGTGGGCTGCACCTCGACGACCTTTCACATGTTCAGCCCCAACGACAAGGTATGCGTTCTGGCCTTCGACGACCCGGGCGTTCCCGGCGTCACCTGTCACATGAGCCAGGCCAAGACCGGCGGCTACAAGGGCGCATTGGGCGTAGCCGAAGACCCGTCGCGCTTCGCAATCACTTGCCACCAGACCGGACCGATCACGCTGCCCGAAAAGCTGCCTAAAGAGGAAAGCGTGTTCAGCGAAAGTACGTCGCTCATCTTCAAGAACACCAAGGTGATTCGCATGTTCGACGCGAAGCGCAACACGCTGATCTATGTCGCCATCAGCAAGCGCGTGATCGAAGGCTCGCCGATGAATGCCATCTCCGCCGTGCCGGTAAGACCGTGGGCGTCGCGGTAGGTCGCACACCGGCCTCCCCGGGAGACCTGCGCGCGGCGACGGCGGGTGGGAGAAAATTCCGTTTCCGCTAGAATCGGGGGGCGCCACCTCTCACCGCAGGATTTCGTTTGCCAGCCTCCCCCACCGCCTCTGCCGCCCCGACGCAATATTCCATCGTCCCAGTCGACCCGCACGCCCACCTCTATGAGGTAAGCGTGACGGTGGTCGATCCCGACCCCGACGGCCAGCGCTTCCGCCTTCCGGCGTGGGTTCCGGGCAGCTACCTGATTCGCGAATTCGCGCGGCATTTCGTCGCAGTACGCGCCGAGGCTGACGGTGGCGAAATCACGCTCACCAAAGAGGCCAAGGACCTGTGGCGCGCGGCATCGTGTTTCGGACCGTTGACGGTCATCGCACAGGTTTACGCGTTTGACCTGTCCGTGCGAGGCGCCTATCTCGACGGGACACGTGGCTATTTCAACGGCGCTTGCGTTTTCCTATGTCCAGTCGGCCGGGAGGACGCGCCGTGCACGGTGGACATCGCGCCACCGGATTCAGCATTCGGCGAATGGCAAGTGGCGACCACGCTGCCGGTGGTTGCGGCGCCTCCCTACGGCTTTGGACGCTACCGCGCCGCCAATTACGACGAATTGATTGACCACCCGGTGGAAACCGGCACGTTCGTCACGGCCACGTTCATGGCCGGTGGCGCGCAACACGACATCGCGATCACCGGCTATCAACACGCTGACCTGCCGCGTCTCGCGGCCGACCTGCGCCGTGTGTGCCAGTGGCAAATCGACTTGTTCGGCGGCGTGCCCGACAGTTCCGCGCCAGTGGACCGCTATTTGTTCCAGGTGATGGCCGTGGGCGAAGGCCACGGGGGCCTCGAGCATCGCGCGAGCACCAGTCTCATCTGCCGACGCGACGATCTGCCGGTGCCTGGCATCGAGAAGATAGGCGACGGCTACATGCGCTTCCTGGGGCTCGCCAGCCACGAATATTTCCACACATGGAACGTCAAGCGCATCAAGCCGGCAGCGTTCCTGCCCTACGACCTCACGCGCGAGGCCTATACGCGGCAGCTCTGGGCGTTCGAGGGCATCACGTCCTATTACGACGACTACACGTTGGTGCGCTGCGGGCTCATCCCGCCAGCGCGCTACCTGGAGATCCTCGGGCGCGAGATCACCACCCTGCTGCGCAACCCGGGGCGAACGACGCAGAGCGTGGCCGACTCGAGTTTTGACGCGTGGATCAAGTATTACCGGCGCGACGAGAACTCGCCAAATGCCGTGGTCAGCTATTACGTGAAAGGTTCGCTCGTCGCGTTGGCGCTCGACCTGACCTTGCGCACACGCAGTGGTGCGACACTCGACGACCTGATGCGCGCGTTGTGGCTCCGGCACGGGCATCCCGGCATCGGCGTACCGGAAGACGGCATTGAGAAGGTCGCGAGCGAACTGGCCGGCGAGGACCTGGGCGACTTCTTCACCCGCTTTGTGTTCGGCACGGAGGAACTGCCGCTGGCCAGGCTGCTGGCCGAGTTTGGAATCGTGCTCAATCTTCGGGCGGCGACCGGACCAACCGATCGCGGCGGCAAGGCCGCCGCCGGTAACGTCCCACGGAATACGCTGGGTGCGCAGGTCGGATCCGACTTCAAACTCGGCCATGTCTTTCGCGGCGGACCTGCCGGCCGCGCCGGGCTTGCCGCAGGCGACACCCTGGTCGCGATCGACGATCTCAAGGTCTCGCACGAGTTGCTCGATTCGCTCCTTGAACTGCCCGGCTTCGGCAAGCCGGTGGTCGTGCATGCGTTCCGCCGCGACGAGTTGCGGACGTTCCGCATGACGCTCGATGCGGCCCCGCTCGACACCGCTTTCCTGGTGCTGGAGCCCAATCCGGTCGCGACCTCGACCGCGCGTCGAGACGCATGGCTCGGACCCCACGGGTGACGGAGTTCGCTGCGGGATTGGCGCACGCACTATTTCGTACTGTGCTGGGATCGGCACTTGCGCTTGGGCTGACCTGCGTGCTGGCGCAGGAACCCAAGTCCCTGCTCGCTCCGCCTGACACGCCGATCAGCGCCACTGTCGAGTGGCGCTTCGGACGCACGATCCACGATCCTTACCGCTGGCTGGAGAACACCGGCGCGGCCGATGTCATGGCGTGGTTCCGGGCCCAGAACGAACACACGCACAACGTGCTAGACGCGCTGCCGGGACGCGCGGCATTGCATGCGCGGCTGGTGGAGATCAACCGCAACGTCACGCACGTCCGCGATATGCAGACCGCGGGCGATACGCTCGTCTACTTGAAGCGCGCGCCCGAGGACGTTGCGTTCAGGCTGTACCTGCGCGAAGGGCAAATCGGCGCCGAGCGGTTGCTGCTCGACCCCGTTCGTTACAACAAGGACGGCCAGGCGGCCTCGATCGAATACTTCAGCGTCTCGCCTAACGGCAAGCGGTTGGCCGTCGGAGTCGCACTGGGAGGCAACGAGGATGCAACGCTTCATCTTCTCGATGTCGCCACGCTGCGCGAAATCGCCGCGCCGATCCCGCGCGCGCGCGGCGCCGACCCGGTCTGGCGTTACGACGGTGAAGTCCTGTTCTACACGCAGCTGCGCGAGCGCAAGGAAGGCGAATCCCGTGCCGACGCAGAACCGGGATCGTCGCGCATTCATGCGCACATTCGCCTCGGATGGCGCAGTCCAGGACGTAGCGATCTTCGGTGGTGGTCTCGATCCGAAGATTGTATTCGACGCCGACGACACTCCCTCGGTTCACGTTTCACCCGTGTCGCCCTACGCTATCGGCGTCGTGAGTCACGGTGTCCAGAACGAAATGTCGATCTATGTCGCGCCGCTCACGCAGTTGCGAGGTGCCACCACGTCATGGCGCAAGTTAGCGGGCATCGCGAATGGCATCACCGATTTCGACCTGCGCGGCGAATGGATCTATTTGCTGACGCACGAGAACGCATCGCGTTGCCAGATCGTGCGCTGGTCACTGCGCGATCCGCGTCCTTACGCGCTGGCTGATGCCGAGATCGTGCTCGCGCCCTCCGAACGCGTCGTGCGCGGCATCAACGCTGCGAAAGATGCGCTTTACGTGCAGGAAACCCTGGGCGAGGCGGGCGTGCTGCGGCGGCTCGAGTACAACGTCAAGTTGAGGCGCGCTGCGCCGGCACGTACCGGTACGCGCAACCGGACGCGACGCGGTAGCGCGCCTGCGTCGCTGCCCAAGACCGCGGGCATCGCGCGCGGCACCGAGTTGCTGCTCCCGTCAGGGGGCGCTATCCAGGAACTCGCCACTGATCCGACCCGTGCGGGCGCGCTGGTGAAGGTCGCGGGCTGGACCGTGGCACCCTCCTGGTACATCGTCGACGGCAAAACCGGCGCCCTCGCCCGAACGGACCTGCTTCCTCGTGCCGGCGCCGAGTGGAGCGACATCGTTGCAACGGAAGTTTCGGTGAACGGCCATGACGGCGTCGCCATACCGCTGACCATCGTCTATCCCAGGAGCGCGGTCCGCGACGGCAGTGCGCCCCTGCTGCTGGAGGCCTACGGTGCATACGGAATCAGCGTTGCGCCGAGGTTCTGGCCGTCGCTGGCGGTCTGGCTGGAGCGCGGCGGCATCTATGCAGTCGCGCATGTGCGCGGCGGCGGGGAATTGGGCGCAGATTGGCACCGCGGCGGCTACCGCGACACCAAGGCGAACTCCTGGCGCGATCTCATCGCCGCCGCGCAATGGCTGATCAGCGAAAAGTGGACCGGCCCGTCCAGGCTCGCACTCATCGGCAGCAGCGCCGGCGGACTAACCGTCAGCAACGCGATGCTGGAACGTCCGGACTTGTTTGCCACGATGGTCAGCCAGTCGGGATTCCACGACGCGCTGCGCAGCGAAGAGGGCGCGGCCGGACCCGCCAACGTCGCCGAGTTCGGCAGCGTTACCACGGAGAGCGGCCTTGCCGACCTGTTGGCGATGAGCAGCTACGCGCACGTGGCAAACGGTGTCCCCTACCCTTCGGCCCTGCTGACGATCGGATACCGGGATACGTCGCGTGGACCCTTGGGACCCGGGCAAGATGGCGGCGCGGCTGCAGGCGGCAAGCGCATCGCCCGGCGGCAGCGGCAAGCCGGTACTGCTGCGCGTGGATTTCGACGGCGGCCATGGCACCGACACCACGCAGAAGAACGACGAAACGACGGACCTGTTCGCGTTCCTGCTCTGGCAAACCGGCGCCGCCGATTTCGTCCTGCCCTGACGCGCCTCCGCAAGGCATTCCTCGGCGGGCCCGGCGAAAAGCGTCAGGCCGGCGGCGACCGCCAGTGCGGTGGAATGGTCTTGTCGAAATACGGCAGGGCCTCCATGCGCGCCTTCCATGCGCGCAGTTGCGGGGTCATCATGCCGTCAGCGTCGAGATCGGGCAGCTTCATCTGCGCCCGCCACAGCGCGGCGACAAAGGGAAACAGCGTGAAATCGGCCGCCGAGAGCGGGCCTGCCAGGAAGTCACCTTGCATCGCCCGCGTAAACATCCCGATTTCGTCGATCACGGATTGCCGACCCGAAGCGATTTTTTCGGGTTCGCGCTCTTCGGGCTTTTTCCAGAATGCCTGCGTAAGCACGACGTCGGTGGCCTCGCTGAAATAGTTGTCGACTTCCAGCACCATCCGGCGCACGAGCGCGCGCTGACGGGCGTCCCCGGGAAAGAGCGGCGCGCCGCGGCCCGGATAAGCTTCGTCCAGATATTCCACGATGGCGTTGGACTCCCAGAGGACGAAATCGCCGTCGACCAGTACCGGCACCTGGTGGCGCGGATTGAGCGCGATGAACTCGGGCTTGCGGGTGTCGCCGGCGGAAAAGGAAAGCACCTTGAGTTCGTACGGCAATGCCTTGTGCTCAAGCGCGAATTGCGCACGCCACGCGTACGGGGACCCGGATCCATAATAAAGCGTCAGGCTCATTCGTTCATCCTTGTGTGAAGTGGTGCGACAGCGACTATCTGGCGCCGGCCGAGCCGCGCATGGCCTCGACCGATGCCTTCTGCAATTCCATCGTCTTGATGCTCATCTGCATCATCGAAACACTCATCGTCAGCCAGTTCTCGATGATCTTCAGCTCCGCGATCTTGCGCTCGATTTCCACCGGGTCGAGTGCCGCAAACATCGCGGCGGGATTGGGGAACGGCATGGCGCCAGGGACGTTGGGAGCGGCCATCCCGCCCGCCCCCGGCATGCCAAACCCCGGCATCGTGACCCCAAGCGGATTCCACATCTTCTGCATGAATTCCAGCGCGTCCTGCGGCGAGAACGGCATGCCTCCCGCACCGGACGCTGGTCCGGGATTCTTCTTGTCGCTGCTCATTGCTCCTCCTGTCCGGTGACGCTCGCCTGGCCGTTTCGTGGGCACCGGCCAGCCTGCTAGTATCCTCCCCCATGGCGGACCTTCGCGCAACCGTGCACGACCGGCTCAAGGCACTGGTCGGCGACGCAAACGTATTGACCCTGGCGGCGGACGTCGCGCCATACCTCACCGACTGGCGCGACCGCTACCATGGCGCAACGCTCGCCGTCGTTCGGCCCGCGACCACCGCGGAAGTGGCTTCGGTCGTGGCCACCTGCGCAGAAAACCGCGTCGCCATCGTTCCGCAGGGAGGCAACACCGGCATGTGCGGCGGCGCCACCCCGCACGACACTGGCACGGAAATCGTTCTTTCGCTCACGCGCATGCAGCGCATTCGCGCACTGGACGCGGCCAACGCCACGATGACGGCCGAGGCCGGGGTGACACTCGCGGCTGCGCAACAAGCAGCTGCAGATGCGGGGATGCTGTTTCCGCTGTCGCTCGCGTCCGAAGGAAGCTGCACGATCGGCGGCAACCTGTCGACCAACGCGGGCGGCACGGCCGTCCTGCGGTTCGGCAACGCCCGTGACCTGACGTTGGGCATCGAGGTCGTGCTAGCCGACGGCCGGGTCTGGAACGGCCTGCGCGGATTGCGCAAGGACAATACCGGCTACGACCTGAAGCATCTCTTCATCGGCGGCGAAGGCACGCTCGGCGTCGTGACCGCCGCGACGCTGAAGCTTTTTCCCGCGCCACGGACGCGCTTCACGGCGCTGTGCGCGGTGGCATCGGTGGAGGCCGCGGTGACGCTCCTGTCGCGGCAAAAGGCGGCGTTGGGCGACCGGCTCACCGGCTTCGAACTGATGAGTGCGGTCGCGCTCGCATTTTCGGTCAAGCATCATCCGGGCCTTCCCGACCCGCTGCCCGGCCATCCCTGGTACGTCTTGATCCAGGCCGACGATAGCGCAGCCGAAGCGCCGCTGGCCGCCATGGCAGAAGCCGCGCTCGCCGCGGCGGTGGCCGATGACATCGTGCAGGACGTCGTGGTCGCCCAGACGCTGGATCAAGCCGCGAAGCTGTGGGCGTTGCGCGAATTCATCAGCGAAGGACAGCGTCGCGAAGGCCCGAACATCAAGCATGACATTTCGCTGCCCGTGTCCGCCATCCCGGCGTTCCTGCTGGAGTGCGGCGCAGAACTCGCGGCCGCATTTCGCGGATCGCGCCTCGTGGTATTCGGACACCTGGGCGACGGCAACCTGCACTACAACCTGTCCGCACCTGCGGGGGTTCTCGCCGCGACGTTCCTGGCCAACATGGCCGACGCCAACCGGATCGTCCACGATTGCGTGGCCCGTTACGGTGGAAGCTTCTCCGCAGAGCATGGCGTGGGACAATTGAAACGAGCCGAGCTTCAGCGCTACAAATCGGAGGTGGAATTGGCGCTGATGCGCTCGGTCAAGGCGGCAATCGATCCGGACAATCTCATGAATCCGGGAAAGGTACTCTAGGCGCTTCATGGGAAGACTCGTCTTCTGGCTCGTCCTGATTTTTGGGGTGCTGTTCGCGCTCCGCGTGTGGAACGCGTCCAAGTCGCGGGCTGCGCGCGGTGACGCGGGCGGGCCCAAGGCTGCACCAATGATCAAATGCGTGGAGTGTGGCGTATTTCTGCCCGCCGCCGATGCATCCAGCACGGCGACCGGGTATCGTTGTGGCGACCCGTCCTGCCCCAATCGAAAGCGCAGCTCGGTTTGATCCCCGGGGCGCCCCGAACCCACCCGATGCGACCTGCCCCGGCCGTTCCGCCGTTCGAGCCACCGCCGCTGCCGACGTCGCTCAGCGACTCTGGTCGCCGCATCATCTGGATCGTCGGTCTTTATCGCGCGGTCTGCGCCGCGCTGTTGCTCGGCACCGCGCTGTTGATCGACCCCAAGCTTCTCAACATCGCCACGCCCAATACATTCGTCACTGGTGTCGGCCTTTACTTCTGCTTCGGGCTTGCCACCTTCTGGTGGGTGCAGCAGGAACGCTTGCCGTTGCCCCTCCCGCAACTTCTGTTTGGCCTGCTGGTCGGGGATGTCTTCTTCCTGGGCCTCATCATGTTCGCGGGCGGCACGTTCAGCGCGCCGTTGCCGATATTGCTCTTTCCCCAGCTCGCCGCAGCCGGCTGGCTGCTGCGCCAGGAAACGGCGTTCTTCCAGGCCGGTTTCGCCTCGCTGGCGCTGCTCGGGCTGGACGCGTTTCGCATGTGGAACGGGCAGGCCGGTGGCGCGCAACTGTTCCAGACCGGGCTCATTGGCTTCGGATATTTCACGACCGTCGGCATCGCGGTTGCGCTTGGCCGCTACACCAAGCAGTCGGAAGAGCTTGCAGCGCAGCGTGGCATCGACGTTGCCAACCTCGAGCAGGTGAACCGGCTCATCATCCAGGACATGCAGGACGGCGTGCTCGTGGTCGACCTGAACGGCATTGTGCGTGGTCACAATGCGCAGGTCACGCGACTGCTGGGCGGCTTCGGCCGGATGCGCGGCGGCATGCGGCTGGCCGAATTCAGCACGACGCTGCACGACTACTGGCGGCGCTGGCAGGAAGATTTCAGCGAGTCGCTGGAACCGTTCAAGGTGGAGGCGACGCAGCGCCTTCTGCGCGTCCGGCTGGTGCGCATCGGATCGGGTCTGAATGGCGGCACGCTGATCTATCTCGAGGACCTGGGCCGCGCCCAGACGGAGGCGCAGCAGATGAAGCTGGCGGCGATGGGCCGGCTGACCGCGTCCATCGCGCACGAGGTTCGCAACCCCTTGTCCGCGATCAACCAGGCGGCGCAGTTGTTGGAGGAGGATGGTGCCGTGGCGCCCGAAGGTTCGCGGCTGCTCGGCATGATCCGCAACAATGCCAAGCGCATCGACCGCATCGTCGGCGAAGTGCTGCAATTGAACCGGCGCGATCGCCAGCAGCCGGAGGTCGTGCCATTCGCGGATTTCATGCGCTCGCTGATCGAGGAAATCGTGCCATCGGAGAACATGCCGCCGGGCGGCGTGATGATGCAGATCCCCGAGGACCTGCTGATCATCTTCGACCGCGGACACCTGAACCAGATCGTCTGGAACCTGGTGCGCAACGCCTGGCAGCACTGCCAGAAGAAGGAAGGCAGCATCCGCATCGTCGCCCGCGCCGGCTACATGGGCGACGCGGTGATCTGCGAGCTGAACGACGACGGGCCGGGAATTCCCGCGGAGCTTCGTCCGCAAATCTTCGAGCCGTTCTTCACCACGCGGCCGGGGGGGACGGGACTCGGGCTTTACATTGCGCGTGAATTGGCCGACGCCAACGGCGCGGCGCTCGAGTTGCTGCCCAAGGGACCGGGCGCGCATTTCAGGATGACGTTGAAACGGGCATTGACGCCGGGCCAGCCGGCCTGACACCGATGCTGAAGTAAAGGAGAAAAGAACATGGCAAGAAAAATACGCGGCCAACCGAGAATCCTTGTCGTCGACGACGAACCGGACCTGCTCGAACTGCTGGAACTCACGCTTTCGCGAATGGGGCTCGACACCGTCTGTGCCCAATCGGTCGGCGAGGCGGTGGGATTTCTCGACAAGGAACCCTTCGACTTGTGCCTCACCGACATGCGCCTGCCCGATGGCGAGGGATTGCGCGTCGTCGAGCACATCACTGCGAAGGGGCTCGACGTGCCGGTCGCCGTGATTACGGCATTCGGCAGCGCCGAGAACGCCGTGGCCGCACTCAAGGCTGGCGCATTCGACTACCTCGCGAAACCCGTGGCGCTGGAGCAGCTGCGCGCGCTGGTCAAGCAAGCCTTGAAAGTGCCGGAAAAAACGTTGCCTTCGAGCTCGTACCAGCTGCTTGGCGAATCGCCCGCGATCGAGCAGGTCCGCGGACTCATCGAACGGCTCGCCAAGAGCCAGGCGCCGGTGTTCATCAACGGCGAGTCGGGCAGCGGCAAGGAACTGGCGGCGCGCACGATTCACCTGAACGGGCCGCGAGGCGAGCTCCCCTTCGTCGCGGTGAATTGCGGCGCAATTCCCGAGAACCTGATGGAGAGCGAATTCTTCGGCTATCGCAAGGGCGCCTTCACTGGCGCGGATGCCGACCGCGACGGCTTTTTCCAGGCCGCCAACGGCGGCACGCTGTTCCTGGACGAAGTGGCAGACCTGCCGCTCGCCATGCAGGTCAAGCTCCTGCGGGCGATCCAGGAAAAGAAGGTGCGCAAGGTTGGCGCCACCCAGGAAGAGCCGGTGGACGCACGAATCATCAGCGCCACGCACAAGAAGCTGGCGGCCCTCGTGGATTCCGGCGACTTCCGGCAGGATCTGTATTACCGGCTGCACGTGATCGAACTGGCGATGCCCTCGTTGCGCGAGATGGGCGAGGACATCCCGCTGATCGCCGACGCGATCCTGGCCAAGCTCGCCCGCGGCGTCACCGCGCAGCTCGAGCCCGAAGCCATCGCCGCGCTGGAGCGCTATCCATTCCCGGGCAACGTGCGTGAGCTCGAGAACATCCTCGAACGCGGCTTGTCGCTGGCCGCCGACCCGCAGCACATCACGGCCGAGGACCTGCACCTGACGCCGCTGGCCGAGGAAAGCGACGCCACGGTACCGCCCGGCGAAAAGTGGCCCCTGCAGGACTATCTCGACCGCGTCGAGCGTGCCGCAATCAACGAGGCGCTGGAAAAGACGCGGTACAACCGCACGGCGGCGGCGAAGCTTCTCGGCATCACCTTTCGTGCGATGCGCTACCGGATGGAACGCTTGGGCATAAAGTAAACCGACCCCACGTTTCACTCTTGTAGCCTCACGAATGATCACGACTCGGCAATACTGTTTCCCGAATGCAGTGGCACAGGAGTGGCACAAGTAGGTTTTGTGCCACTCCCTCCGGTGCCCCGCATTGCGACGAGCGTCGGAGCGTCGTGTCCGCAGAATGGGAACGGGCGAAGATCAGCATCCATCGCATCAGGATAGGGCGCCGTGGAAGACGCTACAAACAACAAGCCCCGCCGGAGCGGGGCCAATGGTGGCGCGGAATTCTTACTGCTTGCGGCGCGAGAAGCCGAGACCGGCGAGCCCGAGACCGAGTAGCGCGAGCGTGGCGGGTTCGGGGACATTCGCCGCACCTATGTTCCAGTCGAATGCTGCGGTCATCGACGCCCCGAGGTCTCCGAGCAGCCCACTGATGTTGGCTTCATTTTGCAGGCTGACGGTGTACGTCTGTCCGGCAGTAATCGCACGGGTCTGGGTGCCGGTGGCTTGGCGGACCGCGCCTGCCTCGGCGACAATTGTAGTTCACGGCTCTCCCGGAGCCCCACCACGGAGGCAACGATGGACAAATTTCTAGTTCTTTACAAGGCGCCCAACGCGGTCATCGATGAATGGATGAAGAAGCCCGAGCAGGAGCGCAAGCCCGACGAGACCAAGATGATGGACGCGTGGCAAAAATGGATGAGCGCCAACGGCAACAAGTTCGCTGACAAGGGCGCTGGCGCCGGAAAGCCAAAAATCGTGTCTTCATCGGGGGTGAAGGATGCGCGCAACGACATCATGATGTATCAAATTGTCCAGGCGAGCTCGGCCGATGAGGCGGCGAAAATGTTCGTTGGCCATCCGCATTTCGGCATCCCGCAGGCGACTATCGAAGTGATGCCACTTAAGGCCATGGAAGGCTAGGAGTTCTCGTCGGAAGCTGGCCGCCGATGGATTTGCGCCTTTCGCATCGGCGAACTTGTGGCGTTTGGAGCTAGGTGGGCGAGAACGCGCTCCTGGTGGCATAAGTCATCGGGGACATTCGAGCGCAGTTCTATCCGCAAGTTGTAACGCGCTGATGCGATAAGCAGCCATGCCTGCGTTGCCATCCACGTAAGACCTTAGGGAAATCATGCAATGACTTCGAACCTATCCTCCGCCGCACTCCTCGCCTTCGTCGTTCTTCTGCTGAGTTGCGGGGCCGTACCTGCACAGGGCGTGCCGAAAGGCGAGGTCGCATCACCGCGAGAGAGCCGCCTCGAAAAAACGCCCGAGGCGTGCAGCGTCCTCGTTGCTGCCGGCGTGATGCAGTTGCTCGGCGCCAAGGCCGAACAGCACCTCCTTCCGGGCCAGTCGGGGGCAACCGGGCCGCTATGCCTGTACGAACAACCTCTTCGTGCGAGCGTTAGCCTGGGGCTGGTGGCGGGAATAGACAAAAACAATTTGATCGACGCCGAACGCGACAGAATGCGGCGGGTCGGCGGCACGACCAAGGACGAGCCGCAGCTGGGAGCCGGCGCTTTCTCGTCGACCGTTGAGCGCGGGCGCGTCATTATCGTGTTGGCATTCAAGGGCGACCTGACCGTGAACCTTCAATTCACGAACATCGACGCGGCCGCGGTCATTCCGTTTGCGAAACGCGTGCTGGCGAGTCTGTGAATGAGCAGGTCATGAGGCTCGCGTCGCTGCTCCAAATTTGAAATGGCCGGGACGCAATGCTTCGAACACTCGACCCGTGCACCCCAAGCACGTCCAACATGTCTTTACTGACGTCGCGATCGGCGCAAACGGTTGCTAACGCAAGCGTCGACGACCGGTTCGGAGAGTCTCGTCCGTCGGGATAGGGTCGAAAGCGCCAGTTTGGCAGGCCAGGCCGGCCGGCTCTTTCCGGCCAGTTCCAGACTGTCGCCCTCACTTTTCAATTTGCGCGGAAGCAGTCATTGGCGATGTAACGGGCGCTTGGCGTGGCCTCGCCGCCGGCACGCTATTGGGATATTGTTGGTCTCAGACACCGATCGGCGCGAAAATGCCGGTCGGAGTACCGGGTGCATCTGGCGCACGTGGTGGCGATGGAGAAATTTTCCTAACGGTTTCGAACAGGTCTTGCAAAGGAGCAATGATGTCCGTTTTCGACTGGGTAGTGTCTGAAGTGATGCAGGCGCCCGTCACCTTCGATGGCAGCGTGACGGTGCCGATAGGCTCTTTTCGCCAGCAGTCCGGACTGGAGGAAGACGCGGATTGGGTCCGCGATGCGAACTCCTGGGGCGCACGACAATCGCCAAAAGTGGAATTCGAGTTGACGCAAGACGGGACGGGCGTCGTCATCCGCCGGGAGGCTTAGTTCGGCCCGGAACGTCGCGGCTTGGTATGCTTCCGGGCCGATGGCCGCCGCCAAGGGGATACGTGGGTCGTCGTCGCGCGCAACGACACCGGCCGTTCACTTCGGCCCGGAGAACGTCGGCCGTCGGCCACAACCTGCCATTTCGATGATGAATGACTCGCGTGACGCACACTGCCACCACAATACTGGTAGTCCTGATCGCCTTCGCCGCGGCTGAACCCAGCGCATTTGCAGCGGAGCCAGGGCCAGGAGCGGATAGATCCCGGGCGGAAGTGCAGATTGGTCTGTGTTCCCCGATTGACCATATCGTCCAGGCGCTCGAACTTCGTCCACGCGGCGCGCCAATCGAGGTCTGGCAGTTTGACGACCCCGCAATGTCCCTATTTGTGCGCGGGCTGCGCCTTCGCCTTCGTGTAGCGGCCGATGGTCGCGCACAACTCACGTTGAAGGTGGCCAATCAGGATTGCGCGCGGTTTGACGCTAAACTCGTACCGCCGGGAGAAGGCAAGTGCGAATACGACGTTTACGGCACGACCGCGGCGGGCGCGGTGTCGGTCAACTCAAAGTTGGACGCCAGGAGCACACGCGAACTACTGGCGGGTCGCGTGGCGATTGCGGACGTGTTAAGTCCCACGCAGATCGGGTATTTGCGTGAAACGGTCGGCCTGTGGCCGTTGCCGGACGGCATTCGCAAGCTCGGCCCTATGCAACTCCGAACCTATAGGACCGCCGGCGGCCGCTACGATGTCGATATTTCGCACCTGCCCAATGGCGAGCGATATGCCGAAATCTCGGCGAAAACGAGGCAAGCAGGTGCGACCTCGACAATGCGAACGATGAAGGCCGAGCTTCAACGAGCCGGCGTCGAGATGTGCGTTGATCAGTCATCGCAGGCTGCTAACAAGCTTCGCTCCTTGTTGCGTTAGCTGCGACTGGGTCACCATCCTTGGCACGTCGGGAAGCGGTCGAACGCCGCGTGGCACGCGGTGCTCGCACCGTACCGCAGCCGATCCTCGAACGTCTACTTCGGAAAGGGCCCCATCGTAAGCTTCGGGTCGTTAGCAGCGGTCGTTGGTCACTGGCCGCTTTCGGCGGCGGATTCAATCGGTCGATCCGAATCTCCGCCCGCATGAGTGACGGCCGTCGGCATGGCTTCGCCAGTTCAGAATCGCACGCGCTTCAGCCGTCAAGCCTTAGCGCCAGCATCGCCTCCATCACTTCAGGGTCGTCCCAAGGGGCGTCGATGCGGAAATCCTGCAGATATCTGCTTTGAGGATCGCGAAGCCACTCCTGTGGAAAGTGGGCGATCAAATGTTCTTCACCTGGGTCGAGGTCGCGACGGCCCGAGTACGCCTGGCCGTTGACCGCGGAATACAGCGCGGCGCAGAGATCGACGGCGATCATGCCGCCCAGAGGTGTGGCGGGCGTGGCTCGCCGATTGATCTCGAGGAGGTATGCCTCGCCAGTGCGGGAGTCGACGATGTATTCGAGGCCAAAGAACCCGCTCATGCCAAGGCCGACCGCCAGCCGCTCCGAGAACTGCCGAATTTCTGGCATCCGCACGCAGCGAACCACGGTTGCCGGTCCAAGCGCCGGATGCGTGACCAATTTTTCACGCACAAACCCGGCTAGGACCGTCCCCTCCCAAGCCGTCATCGCTTGCGAGAATACCTTTCCCGAAACATGCGCTTGACGCAGCATGGGTGCGTCTCTCTCACTTTCGAGATCCGGCGCTTCTACTGCGGCAAAGCGCGCGTAAGTGCGCGCGAGTTCGACGGGATCGCAAGCGATTGCCACCCATTCTCCGGCCGCGCCGTGACTTCGCTTCAGCACGACCGGGTAGCCACGACCTGCCGCAAAGGCCCGCGCCTCATTGACGTCGGCAGTGATTGCGTACGGCGGGACGCGCACGCCCAGCGCTTCGGCGGCGGCCGGCAGCTGCGCCTTATCGACACTTGTACGAAAATACTCAGGGTTACCCAACGACCCACGCACCAACGCGGAGAGTTCGGCGTGAATCCCTGGCCGCATGCCAGGCGGCGGCGACAATGCGAGCATCTGCAGTAACCGGACCGTGGTGTCGTCGCAGGGAACCACCAAACGCGGAGACGTTGCCTTGACCATCGCTGCGAACGCAAACACCCAGTCTCGCGGCGTCGCGTTGGCGGTGAGATGCCCGATCTTCGCAACGTAGCGGCTCCTTTCCGCCAGCGAACCGCGTGGAGCGAGCAGCGCGACTTCGAAACCCGCTTGACTCAGCGCGCTCGGCATCCGTGCCGCCGCGAGCCACTTCGTTGCGGTCGCGGCCAACAGTACCAACGCTCCCCTCATCGCTCGCCAACGCGATGGCTAATCGGTCTCACTCCGGCACTCCCTGTTCTTCCAAAAGGCTTCGCGGCGATGCTCTCGCTGCCGGGCCTTTGGAGAGATTATTGCTGATCGACGATTCAGATACTAGGGCCACCACCGGTATGCGCATCCGCGACGACATCAAGCCTGCCTGGCGCATTGTTCGTCGAACGTCCGCGTTGGAGCGCCTCGAGAGTCTGCTTCGGGTCGGGTCCGGGCTTAGAACTGCACGCGCCCAATCGCTGCTGAACTTCCTTCACCGGACTTAGCAACGTCGAAAGCCACCGGGTCGAACCGGCCAAGAGCGGAAGGTCAGGGCGGTCGCCGAAATTGGCGGCAAGCAGCCGTTTAAGCGGCATGAATTCTTTGCTGTCAACGACTGCCATGATCCGCGCGCAGTGCGTACAAGAGTTGGTAGTATGGCAATTTGGTTTTGACGCACGAAACAATGTGCGAACGGAGGAAGCGATGAGAAAACGTCGTTGGCGCGTCCTATGGATCGTCGCGATCGTTGCCGCAGCGATCGTCGCGCTTCTCGTGGGAGGCTGGTGGCTGAGAAATCCGATTGCCTCGTTCGTCGCAGCTCGCGCGATGAAAGGCCAAGGATTGTCATGCAACCCGGTGCAAGTGCGAGTCCCTTCGGCTTTGCCGCCTTCGCCGATCCAACTCGCGCCGATGCGCTGTGAATCGAACGAAGGGCCTTTGCAGTCAATTGAGTTCCATACTCCGCTTTACGTCGATCTGGAAGGTCTCGGCATTGGCTTGGTGCATTCCGAGTCTGTCACCATCGCGCTTCGTGCGCAGGCGCATCGTGACGTTGAGTTGAACTCGCTCGGGGACATGACGCGTATCTTCGGGTTCGATGAGCCGGCGGTAGAAATGATGTTCGATTCAGCGCAGATGTCCACGCGAACGGTGCCCCTTTTCGTCGTTTCGCGCGTGAACGTCCTCCGCGCGGGCCGATCGATCGCGACGCTTCGTGACATGCGTGTCACTCCGGTGCAAACGGGGATGTCGATTTCGGCACGTGACGTGCGGGTGAATCAGGCCTCGGCGCTTGGAGATGCCTCGCTCATCATGACCGCGTCTCCTGATCGCGTACTCGTGGACGTTCATTTCCAATCGAATCTGCGCGCGAAGGTTACGGCGGAGCACATGCGAGCGCTCCGCCCGAATGTCCGCTTCGAAATTGGCGCGGGCGAGAACGGCTCCCGCACGCGGTGAAGACTTTGCCTGCGTTCCTCGTTAGCTGGCACGCTCGCTATGTGGCGCGAAGCCTACTTTTCGAGTACCGATTCGTTTGCTGCCTCCCGCTGCGGACCTCGTCCGCTGAACGTCTCCTCGTTCTCCAGCGAACGTCTACTTTGCGCCAGGGCGACAGGCCGATTAGGGTCGCAAGCTGACTTCCGGATTCGGCCACAAATGGACCGTCAGCGCCGCCGCCGAAGCTTCCGGAAAGTAGCCATCCGCGTTGCCCGCTCTTCCGTGGAAGGGTCGGGCGACCTGAGGGAAGGTCCGACAGACCACTACGCATCCTGAAATGAGTAGGATCGCGGATCTCCCGTCCCTTTCCGCCGCTTTTAATCGGCCTGTTAGACTCGATCCATGCCCGCCGGCCGCCGCAAGGAGTCTATGGCCGGACCTGACCCGGATGCACGGTTCCGGAAAGGTCTCGCCGAATCGCATCATGGCGATCGCCGCGCATTCACAACGCTCAATACCGCGCTGGAGGACTATCTCGCACGCAACGACGTCAAGGGCGCGGCCCTCGCGTCCGCCGTATTGGTCATATCCGGACAGGTGGCGGGCGATTTTCGTCGATTCGAGGAGCACATCGCTCGGCTTGCCGTGGTACGAGACGAGCCCTTCCCGTGGGGTGACCGAAATGAAGAGCTGATCGCGCTTACCGGGCTGCTTAGCGCGCTGAATTATTTCGGTCCGGACGACCCTTTTCTCCCGCGGTGCGTCGAACGGATCATGGGGTTGCTGGAGACCGAACTCGACGTCAACATCAAGTTCGCCGCCGGCCGCATGATTTTGTACTACATGGAGCCGCGCAATCTTCGCACGCTCGGCCAGCGTACCTACAGCCTGCTGCGCCCAGCCATGGATAGCCCTGAACTGACGCCAAATCGACATGCGCGCTGGCTCAGCATGTGGATGGCGTGTTCGCGCTACGCGAAAGAGGAGAGCCAGTCGAAGCTCGCCGAGGCGCAGTTGCGTGCGCTGGCCGAGAAACACCCCATACCGGGCATCAAGTTCTGGCTGGCGTTCGTCGATGTCGATCGCAGCATGCCCGCGCGCAACATCGCTCTCGCAGAACGGGGCCTCGCAGATGCCGAGGCGGTCGCGGATCCTTCGGACATGAGCGAGTTGGGGTCCCTCGATTTTCTAAGGTCGCGGATCGCCCGCATGAAGGGGCAGGGCGACCGCGCGGTGTTCCACGCCGCGCGTGCCGCGAACTATTCGCGCGAGCTGGAAGAGCCCAAGGTCATCCAGGCCACCTATATCGTCGGCGAAGCCCAGGCGCGCCTGACGATCGACGATTTCGCCACGGCCTGCTCGCTGCTGCGAGAGGCGGCGGGCATGGTGCCGGCCCAGTACGTCGACGAAGTGCGCGACATGATTGCGCTCACCGAAGCGTTCGAGGCCGTGACGGCAGGGCGACCGGATGGGCACGCGCTCGTGGCTGAAGCTTGGGGCAGGATGCGCGAGCGGCAGTTCTACGATGCGTTCGAAGGCGATCCCGAATTCGGCGCGCGATTGTGCGCGCTCACGCTCGAGCACGGAATAGAATCGGAATTCGTAGGACGGTACATCGAATTGCGCGGCATTGCACCGCCTGCGAATGCGCCCGAATCGTGGCCGTGGCCAATCCGCATTCATGCGCTGGGAGGCTTCGCGGTCGCGCATCGCGGCGAACCGCTGACCGTCGAGGGCAAGGCACAGAAGAAACCGCTCGAGTTGCTGAAAATTCTCATCGCATTGGGCGGGCGCGGCGTCGCCAAGGAAAAGCTGGGCGATTTGCTGTGGCCCGATGCCGAGCCGGCCGCGGCGGCAACGGCGCTGGACACTGCGGTATCGCGGTTGCGCAAGCTGCTCGCGGAACCCACGGCGATTCGCATCGAAGAGGGGAAGGTCAACCTGGACGACAGGCAGGTGTGGCTTGATGTCTGGGCCTTCGACCGCGACGTCGAGGCATTGCAGGCAACGCTGCACGGGTCCGCCGACGATGCGGCGATCGAGGCGATTGGCGCGCGGCTGCTGGCGCGCTACAAGGGACCGTTCCTCGGCAGCGAGGATCCAACACGCGGATCGCTGGCTGCACGGGATCGCTGGCAAAACCGCTTTCGCCGCTCGCTCGCCGATGCGGGCCGGCATTGGGAGCAGCGTGGTGCGTTGCCGCGCGCGATAGCGCTATACGAACGCGCGCTCGACGAAGACAGCCTCGCCGAGGAGCTTTATCGCCGGCTCATGCATTGCCACCTGCAGCGCGGCGAGCCCGCGGAAGCCGCGCGCGTCTACCGACGGTGCCGCGAAATGTTGTCGGTCCAGCTGGGCATCCCGCCGTCGGCCGAGACCGAAGCGCTGTTCAAGTCGATCTACGGTCGCTAGGGCCGCGCACCGGTCCTAGGGTCCGGGCCACGCGCCGGGCCACCAACCGCGCTTCGCCATCCGTCAGGTATCGGTCAGGTACCGGCCCGCACACTGTGCAGCAAGCCCCGGCAGAACCCAGCGCTGGGGCCGGCCCTTCACACATCCAAGGAGGTCGCCATGGACCCGAGCCGTACTGCGTTGCGCAGATTGGCGCCCGTCGTTGTTGCGTTCGCGCTTGCCACCACCGCCGTCGGCACCGCTTTCGCGATTGACCCACCCGAGCCCGACCGCATCGCCTTCGGCCAGGTCGGCATCGCCTTCGGCCAGTCAGTCGAGTTGTCCGTCGTCAATGTCGGACGCTCGGACCCGCCCGAGCCCGACGCGCCGGCCATGGAACTGCTGATCCTCGACCAAGGCGGCAATATCCTCGCGCGCTCGATCGAGAAGGTCGCGGCGGGTCAGTCCGTCACGCTGCGATTCATCGATCCGCCCGAGCCGGAACGGCCGGCCGCGCGGATCGTCACGAACTTCGAAGTTTTCGACAACTTCACCGGCCGCACGAGTTTCGCGATTTGTCCTTGCGGCCGACCGGGCGCCGACAGTCAGCTGCGCGCGCCGTAACAAAGTTGGTTTACAACAACCGAGGAGGCATCAAATGCAGATCAAGACACTCGCAGCAGGACTCGCAGTCGGCGCCGCGCTGTGCGGCGCAATGTCGGGCACGGCCAGCGCCTTCAACCCTCAGCCAGACCCGCCAGCCTTCGGAATCGTGAGCCTCGGCCCCGATCAGACCATTCGGCTGAACGTCGTGTGCTGGGAGCACCCGGTCGATGGCATACCGCCGGGGCCATGCCACGGTGACCTCATGTTTCACGACATGGCGGGAAACATCGTGGCGATTCAAACGGTCAAGCTTGGACCGGGTCAGGCGGCCTATCTGGACTACACACCCGTGAGAGGAGCAAGTCCCGCCAATCTGGTTGGGGCCGACCCGTGCTGGATTCCCGACCCGACCAGCGGCCGCGCGCTGCCCACGGCCGAGGTGTACGACACGCAAAGCGGCAGGGTCTCGCTGCATGTGAATCCGCTGACGCCGCGGATCTCGATCATCGAGAACAATGCGCGCGGCAGGTAGTGAGCCTGAATCACCGTGCGGCGGTTGCGGGTGCTCGCCGCCGCGCGGCCACGCTTCTCAGGCATTGATCGCATGCGCATTCTGCTGGCTGAGCCCCAGGCACTCACGCGCGAAGGCTTGAAGCGGTTGGTGCTGGCGGTCTATCCGGCCAGCGAGTTCGTCGAGGCCGCGGATACGGCGGCGGCACGCGCCGCTTTGGCTGGCGCAGCGTCGCTCGACGCGGCACTGTTCGACGATGCGCTGTTCGATCCCGGCGAACTTTTGGCATTGCGGCATGGCCGGCCGAGGCTGCTGCTGATTGCGCTGACCGCGCGCGGTGGTGCCGCTGCCGACGCGGAGTGGCTTGCCGCCGGGGTCAATGCGCTGGTGCCGAAATCGGCGCCTACTGCGGTCTTCCGCGCGGTGCTGCAGCTCGCGGTGGCCGGCGACGTATGCGTGCAAAGCACCAGCGTGGCGCATTCGCCGCAAGCCTGCGCTGACGCCACCTTGAAGGCGCGGCGCGGAACTGGCACGCTCAATCTCACCCCGCGCCAGCATGACGTATTGGCGCTTGTCGCGCGAGGGTGCGCGAACAAGGCCATCGCGGACGAGTTGGGTATCGGCGTGCGTACCGTCAAGGGCCACGTTTCGGTGATTCTGCGCGCGCTGCATGCCGACAACCGCGCCGACGCGGGCCGCAACGCGCGCCGATGGCTTGCGCGCGAGGCTCGCCGCTGACGCGCCGGTGTCGCTGGTCACTGCGCCTTCGCGTTCATGCGCGGCGGCCGATCCCGCGCGGCACTGCACGCAAGATCCGCGTTCGCAATCGGTCAGGCATCCGTCAGGTACCGGTCTGCATACTGGCCTCGCCACGTCACGGGAGGGGCCATGTCTAGCATCGCAACTAGATTCAGGACGTTGAGCGCATTGCTCCCGCTTTGCGTGGTTCTCACCCTTTTCTTGTTCATCGCGCCAGACGCGCAGGCCGCGCCGTTCGCGTACATTACCAACACCTTTTCCAACAACGTCTCGGTGATCGACACCGCCAGCAACACGGTCACCTCCACCATAGCGCTGGGAAATCGTCCCGATGGCGTCGCGGTCAACACCGCCGGCACCCAGGTCTATGTGGCGAACAGCAACGACGGAACGGTCTCGGTGATCGACACCGCCAGCAACACCGTAGTTGCCACCGTGACGGTGGGAACAACTCCCCTAGGTGTAGCGGTGAACCCCGCCGGAACCCGGGCTTATGTGGCAAACAATGGCTCCGGAACGGTCTCGGTGATCGACACCGCCAGCAACACCGTCATCGCCACCGTGGCGGGGCAAGTAAACCCGCTTGGCGTGGCGGTCAACCCCGCCGGAACCCGGGTCTATGTGGCGAACTCTAGCTTGGCTAACTCGGTCCAGGTGATCGACACCGCCAGCAACACCGTCACCGCCATTGTGGCCGTGGGATCAAACCCCACTGGCGTGGTGGTCAACCCAGCCGGCACCCGGGTCTATGTGGCGAACGGCTCCAGTTCCGGATCCGTTTCGGTGATCGACACCGCCAGCGACACCACCACCGCCACCGTGGTGGTGGGAGATACCCCCGATGGCGTGGCGGTGAACCCAGCCGGCACCCGGGTCTATGCAGCAAACTATGTTTCCGGAACGGTCTCTGTGATCGACACCGCTAGCAACACCGTGGTCGCCAGCGTGGCGGTGGGAACTAACCCCGCAGGCGTGGCGGTCAACCCCGCCGGCACCCGCGCCTATGTGGCGAACGCTGGTTCCAACACGGTTTCGGTGATCGACACCGCAAGCAACACCGTTGTGGCCAGCGTGGCGGTGGGGGCAATCCCCAGCGCCTTTGGCCAGTTCATTATTGGCGCTGGCGCACCACCAACTCCGCCCACTATCACGAATGGACCGCCGCCCAACGGCACGATAGGCCTGGTTTATAGCTTTACCTATACGTCCACCGGTGCGCCTACCTTCAGCGTGACGGGGGGCAGCCTGCCTCCCGGATTGAACTTGAGTGCCGCCGGGGTGATCAGCGGCACGCCCACGACTATAGGGACGTTTAGCGGAACGGTGACGGCCTCCAATGGCGCCGCGCCCGACGCCACGCAAAACTTCAGCATCACGATCGTCGCTGTCACATCGCCGCCCACTATCACGAATGGACCGCCGCCCAACGGCACGATAGGAGTGGTTTATAGCTTTACCTACACGTCCACCGGTGCACCTACCTTCAGCGTGACGGCGGGCAGCCTGCCTCCCGGATTGAACTTGAGTGCCGCCGGGGTGATAAGCGGCACGCCCACGACTATAGGGACGTTTAGCGGAACGGTGACGGCGGCCAATGGCACCGCGCCCGACGCCACGCAAAACTTCAGCATCACGATCGTTGCTGTCGGACCTCCGCCGAGTCCCTCGGCGATTATTCCAACGCTTAGCGGGTGGGGGATGATCTGCCTGTTCTTGTTAATCATCGGCGTAGCAAGGTTCGGGTATCGCAGAAAGGGCTTTGTTAGCAACAAGTAGAATCGAAGTTCCTTTTCGGACAGTTTTCAGTCGGTAGGGATGAGGGACTTTCTCTGCCGACCGTGCAGCGGATTTGCCGATCAGGAAATCGACGTCGGCGTCTTGATGGACTTTGTCACGATGTCGCAATAGGCTTGCTTAGCCGCGCTCGGCACGCGCTTTGGGCTGTTTCCATTTCGCTTGTGCGCCGTGCGAGCTCGCGATGGCGCTCGGGCTCAAGATCCCATCGCCAGTGCTGCGCGCGCGGATGAGGTGATCCAATCATAGTGTGCCGCGATTGTCGGCTGACCACATTTTTCGAACGACCGCTTTCGACAAGTCCGAGCGGCTGCTTCGGGTCGGTAGTTCGCGGCCAGATACTTGGAGAGCTGCCGCTCAGCCGCTGCCTCGGCTCCCGTGCACGTCGATGACCGCTTTCTCCGGCGTTCGCCTTTCATCGCGACGCCAGCCAACGACCGGTGAGCGACGTGGACCCGTCATTCGATCAGAAAATGGCGACTGGCAGGAAAGGGTCAGGTCCGGTCCGCCACCCCACGGCGCTGAACGGCGGCTCGACGAATCACACCAGCCGTCGGCGCTCAAATGGCCGGTGCATCTCCGGCAGCGGTCGGCCACATCGGCACGGCGGGGGACTCTGACCGGCCCTGAGCGGCCGTTGCGCCTGATCCCCCAAAACGGCCGTACGCTTATGGAAATCGTAGGGGCGCGATGCGAGGTCGCCGGCGCCGTCCGCCAAGACCTCAGGTCGTTCAAGCCCAGACCACTGGTCCTTTTTCCGCGTACCACGCGTCCACCTGTACGGCCAAAGTGGCCTCGACGCGGCTACGCTTCAACTTCAACGTCGGCGTCAGGCAGCCGTTCTCGACCGACCAGGGTTCAGGCGCCACCACCAGCACCTTCAGGCGCTCGTACTTGCCGAGGCTCTCATTCACGTCGTGCAGCAGCTTGCTGAGTTCAGCGTCAAGACGTGCGCGTACCGCAGGGTCACCGAGCTGCGGACGCAGGGACTCGGCGAGCATCACTATTGCATAAGGTGCCGGCTGTCCGACGCCGGACACCATCGACAGTTCAACCATCGGGTGCGCATTCAGGCGATCCTCGATTGGCGCCGGCGCCACGTACTCGCCCTTGGCGGTCTTGAACAGTTCCTTCACGCGCCCGTTGATTCTGAGCTGGCCATCTGCGCGCTGCACGCCGAGGTCGCCGGTGCGGAAGAATCCATCCTCGGTAAAGCTTTTCGCATCTAGATCGGGGCGCTTGTAGTAACCGACGAGCTGCCCGGGGGACTTGATCAGCACTTCGCCGTCTTCGCCGATGCGCACCTGCACACCCGGACGCGGCACGCCCACATGGCCCGGAGCATTAAGCTCGCTGCTGGTGCGGTGCGAGTAGGAGAAGTCCTCGGTCATGCCGTAGCCCTCGAGCATGTTCAGGCCCAGGCGCCGGTACCAATGCAGCAGCGCAGCCGGGATCGGTGCCGAGCCACTGGCGGCTATGCGCACGTAGTCGAGGCCCATCCCCGCGAGCACCTTGCGCCCGACTTCGCCGGCGACGGCGGGGTTGTCCAGCATGGCGTCAAGTTTCTCGGCCGGCATCGTCGATAAAACGCCCTGCTGCAACTTGAGCCACAATCGCGGCACGGAGAAGAACACCGTTGGGCGGGCGCGCTTGATATCGTGGATAAAGGTCTCGAGCGACTCAGTGAAGAACACACGACCGCGGCCTTCGAGCAGATGGCGGCATTCGACTGCCGCCCGTTCGTAGGCGTGCGCCAAGGGCAGATACGACAACATCCGCCGCTCAACATCGTCGGGTAAGCAGTCCCGCGGGTCGTTGACGGCGCACACGGTGGCGCGCGTGATGCTGCCGAAGCTCTGCATCACGCCCTTGGGCCGCCCGGTAGAGCCAGAGGTGTAGAGCAACATGGCCAGGTCGCCCGCGTCTCGCGAGGGGCGCCCACCCAGTGGCTCGGTCCTGGCGACAATCGAATCCCAGCTCTCGAAGTCCGTGCGCGGCGCCAGCGGCAGCGCGACGCGCGGCAAGCCGGTGGGTACAGCCGGCGCCTGCTGCTCCCACGTATCGAGCTTGCCGACAAATACCAGGCTCGCCTCGCTGTCCTCAAGAATGTTGCGCACGTTCTCCCCGCTTTCGTTGGGGAGGATCGCCACAGTGGTGCCGCCCGCCATCCACACGGCCAGATCGACCATGAAGAAATGCGCGCAATTCTTCGAAAGCATGGCAACGCGCGCACCTGGCTCGAAGCCCCGGCTCTTAAGATGCGTCGCCATGCGACGTGCCTGGTCCAGCGTCTGGCGCCAAGTGTATTCGACCACTCGGCCACCGCCGATGGGTTGGACGAGGAGCACCTCGTCAGGTTGCGCCGCCTCGTGGTCGTAAACATAGTCCAGAATCAGTTTGGGATTGTGCATGTCACGTCCTCTGTGCGGCCACGAAGAAGCCGTGACGAAGTTCTGCAAATTCGCGCACCGGGGTCACGATAGGCCTTACTTTACCTGCACGGAGCTTCATTGGGCGGCGGCGGGTGTCGGCCTTCACCGGGTCGGAAAGATCGAATTTCCGGACCGGTTCGGGCGTCGCCGGACGGGTGCTCTCGCCCCGATCATCAACTTCGGCGCCTAGATGCCACGACCCGCGAACGTCAGCTCTCGAAGAGAGCGAATGGCTGCAGCGGCGGCAGCCGTCGTTTGCGATTCGGCGGTCAATTCGCCCCGTACCGGCGATTCCGTCGGCAAGCTCGCAGCCAGCGAACCGCGGAAGAAGGCGGGCGGGACTCCATCGCGGTAGACTTCACGGATCATCACGCGCTCGCTCCACCTATCCCAAGCCTGCAGTGGCACAAACGTGGCACAAATCACTGTCACCGCACTATGAACAACGCCGCGATGCGCTACCGGATGGAGCGGCTCGGCATCAAGTGACCGTGAGCCGACTCACAATCGACATTCGCGGCGTGGCAGCAATGGCCGCGCAGGTGCCCTCCCCCAACTGCGACCCGCGCCCGCCCGGCATCGCCGTTACGCTGATCGTCGTCCACGGCATATCGCTGCCGCCGGGCCGCTTTGGTGGCGATGGCGTGACGCAGCTCTTCACCAACGCGCTCGATCCCGGCGCGGACCCCTACTACCCGGGCATCGTCCACATGAAAGTTTCATCGCATTTCTTCATCCGCCGCGGCGGCGAGCTCATCCAGTACGTCCCCTGCGCGCTGCGCGCCTGGCATGCCGGCGTGTCCTCCTGGCGGGGCCAGCCCGGTTGCAACGACTTTTCCGTCGGAATCGAGATGGAGGGCACTGACGATCGGCCCTACACGGCTGCGCAGTACCACGTGCTGGCGCGGCTTGCCCGCGCGCTGCGCCGGCGCTATCCGGTCCGGGACATGGTGGGCCATAGCCATGTGGCCCCGGGCCGCAAGACCGACCCGGGCCCGGCCTTCGACTGGCAGCTGCTGGGCCGTCTCCTGGGCGTCGGTCCGACCGGCGGCCGGGCCACCTGACGCCCGGAAAAGGCGGCGGGCGGCGGAGAACGGTGCATCGGTTATAATGGGCGGTTGCCCAACTCGGGCTATTTCCGGCTAAACCGGTGACCGGGACGCGAACTGGACCCCTCCAGCTAAGGCGTCCTTAAGGCGGCCCGGCGCATCCTTCGACCCCATGCAGTTACTGGCGGACTATTTCCCGCTTCTTCTCTTCTTCATTGCCTTCAAATGGCAGGGGATCTATTTTGCTACCGCCGTGGCCATGATCGCGTCGGTGGTTCAGATCGCCTGGTTCAAATGGAAAGGCAAGCTGTCGACCATCCATTGGATCTCCTTCGCGATCATCGCCGTGTTCGGCGGCGCCACGCTGGTGCTGCACGACGAGGTCTTCATCAAGTGGAAGCCCACCGTTCTCTACGGCATGTTCGCGGCCATTCTGCTAGTCGGCAAGCTGGCGTTCCGGCGCGACCTGATCGGCGCGCTGCTGCGCGACATCACACTGCCGAACGCCGTGTGGTCACGCGTCACGTGGTCGTGGATCCTGTTTCTGCTCGGGATGGCGGCGTTGAACTGGTACGTCGCTTTCCACTATCCCACCGAAACCTGGGTCAATTTCAAGGTGTGGGGCGGCATCGGGCTGTTCCTGGCGTTTGCGCTGGCGCAGGGACTGATGCTCGCGCGCCATATCGAGGAGCCGAAGGAGGAGCCGCAATGAGCGCACAGCCGGGCACCGTTGCCGGCACGCTCGAGGCGCGCCTCGCCTCGCTTGCCCCGGTGGTGTTCGAACTGGCCGACGACAGCGCGGAGCACGCGGGCCACGCGGGCGCCGCTGCCGGCGGCGGGCATTTTTCGCTGTTGATCGTGTCGCAAAACTTTTCGGGGCTCACGCGGCTCGCGCGGCATCGCGCCGTGCTGGATCGTGTGGGCGACTTGATACCCCATCCGGTGCACGCGCTTGCCATTCGCGCGTACACCCCGGACGAATTCCCTTCCTGACGAAAGGATGTACGCAATGACCAGAAACAAGATTCTCATCGCGGCGCTTGCCGCGTTCTTCGCCGTGAGCATCGCCCAGGCGCAAACAACCGCGCCCAAGGCCGCTCCCGCCACCGCGGCCACGGGCAAAACGCTGTATCCGCAGGCGCAGTTCGACACCATGCTGAAGCAGCGCACTTCGCAAGGGCAGCCGGACACGCCGGAACTGCGCGCCGCGATACGGGAGGAACTCAACACCCGCGAGCTGCTCGCCCGCGAAGCGAAGAAGGCCAATATCGACAAGAACCCCGACGTGAAGAACCAGATGGAACTGGCATCGCAGACGGTGCTGGTCAGCGCGTTTGTCGCGGACTGGGTCAAGAAGAACCCGATCCCCGAAGCGGAACTGAAGAAGGAATACGAGGTGATCAAGGCGCAGATCGGGGACAAGGAATACAAGGTCAAGCACATCCTGGTCGAGAAGGAGGACGAAGCCAAGGACATCATCGCGCAACTGCAGAAGGGGGCCAAGTTCGATGAGCTCGCCAAGTCGCGTTCGAAGGACCCGGGCTCCAAGGACAAGGGTGGCGATCTCGACTGGAACGCTCCGGCGGGCTTCGTCAAGCCATTCTCGGATGCGATGGTCGCCACGCCGAAGGGCAAGTTCACGACGGTGCCGGTGCAGACGCAATTCGGCTATCACGTGATCATGGTCGAGGACATTCGCGCCGCCAAGGTGCCTCCGTTCGATGAAGTCAAGCCGCAGCTGCAGCAACGGATGCAGGCCGCGCATCTCGACAAATACTTCAAGGAACTGCGCACGAAGAACGGCGTGTAAGCCTCAGGATCAGCGCCAAGTAGAAGGGGTGGGCCAACCGGCCCGCCCCTTTTTTTCGACCTGTGTCTCGTTGGGCAAATGCTATTCTTACGCGCCAAACGGTTGCAAAAAACACAAGACTCATCCGGGGGAAGACGTGGAACGCATCCGCAATCCGAAGGACTTCTGGGCCGGCGTTCTGTTCATGGTGGTGGGCCTGGCCGCGCTCATCCTCGGCTCTCGCTACACCCTCGGCACCGCGGCGCGCATGGGCCCAGGCTACTTTCCGCGCATCCTCGGGATCCTGCTGATCGGGCTGGGGGGCATCATTGCGCTGCGCGGCTTGCGTCTCAACGGCGCGCGGATCGCGGCATTCAAGTGGCGCCCGACACTCATCGTCCTCGGCAGCGTCGTTCTCTTCGGGCAGATCGTGACCATCGTGGGGATGGCGATTTCCGTCGTCATTCTGATCGTGCTGGCGAGCGCCGCAAGCAGCGAGTTCCGGCCTAAAGAGGCGGTCATCAGCGGCATCCTGCTCGCCGCGCTGGCAGTGGGCGTCTTCGTGATCGGCTTGAAGATTCAGCTGCCGATCTGGCCGACGTTCTTGCAGAACTGATCCATGGATCTGTTCAGTCACCTGGCGTTGGGATTTTCCGTCGCGCTGACGCCGATCAACGCCCTGTACGCGCTCATCGGCTCGCTGCTGGGCACGTTGATCGGTGTGCTGCCGGGAATCGGGCCCGTGGCGACCATTGCCATGCTGCTGCCTACGACCTACGCACTGGAGCCCGTCTCCGCCCTTATCATGCTCGCCGGCATTTACTATGGCGCACAGTACGGCGGCTCCACCACGTCGATCCTGATCAACATGCCCGGCGAGACGTCGTCGGCAGTCACCTGCCTCGACGGCTACCAGATGGCGCGCAACGGCGAAGCCGGTGCGGCGCTGGCCACTGCCGCGCTGGGCTCCTTCTTTGCCGGATGCGTCGCCACCGTCTTCATTGCCGCGGTGTCGGTTCCACTTTCCGAACTCGCGCTGAAATTCGGCCCGGCCGAGTATTTCTCTCTCATGGTGCTGGGTCTGATCGGCGCCGTCGTGCTCGCGCATGGATCGTTGATCAAGGCCATCGCGATGATCATCCTGGGTCTGTTGCTCGGCATCGTCGGCACGGACGTCAACTCCGGCGTGGCGCGGTTCGACTTTGGCATTCCGGAAATCACCGACGGCATTGGCGTGGTCACCGTGGCCATGGGCCTCTTCGGTTTCGCGGAGATCATCACCAACCTCGAGTCCGTGGAGAAGCGCGAGAAGCTGTCCAGCAAGGTCAAGGGCCTGTGGCTATCGAAGGAACAATTCAAGGCAGCATGGCCCGCCGTTCTGCGCGGGACCGGTTTGGGGTCGTTCCTGGGACTGCTACCCGGCGGCGGCGCGATGCTTGCGTCGTTCGCTTCCTATGCGATCGAGAAGAAGGTGGCCAAGGACCCGTCGCAGTTCGGCAAAGGAGCGATACAGGGCGTCGCTGGCCCGGAGTCGGCCAACAACGCCGGCGCGCAGACGTCGTTCATTCCCTTGCTCACCCTCGGCATTCCGGAGAATGCCGTGATGGCGATGATGGTCGGCGCAATGACCATCCACAACATCCAGCCGGGACCGCAGGTGATGACCAGCAATCCCGGGCTCTTCTGGGGCCTCATCGCGTCGATGTGGATCGGCAACCTGATGCTGGTTGTGCTGAATCTGCCGTTGATCGGCATCTGGATCAAGCTGCTGACCGTGCCCTACCGCATCCTCTACCCCGCAATCCTCATGTTCTGTGCAATCGGTGTCTACACGATCAGCAATGCCAGCTTCGACGTCAGCCAAACCGCACTTTTCGGCTTTCTCGGCGTGATCTTCGTGAAACTCGAATGCGAGCCCGCGCCGCTGCTGCTGGGCTTCGTTCTCGGACCCATGATGGAGGAAAACCTGCGGCGCGCGTTGCTGCTGTCGCGCGGCGATCCCTCGGTATTCGTGAGGCGCCCATTGTCTGCGACGATGCTGGCCGTCGCCGTGTTGCTCATCGTAGTCATTGCGCTGCCGAACATCAGGCGCAGGCGCGAAGAAGCGTTCCAGGAGGAGTGATGCCGTTCCATTGGTCGAATGCCTATGCCTCGCGCCGTCAGCCGATCTTCGCGCGCAATGTCGTGGCAACCTCGCAACCGCTGGCCACCCAGGCGGGTCTCGCCATGCTCGGACGCGGCGGCAATGCTGTTGACGCGGCGCTTGCCACGGCCATCACGCTCACGGTGGTCGAGCCCTGCAGCAACGGCATGGGTTCGGACCTGTTCGCCATTCTTTGGACCGGCGGCAAACTCGTTGGCTTGAATGCATCGGGCCGCGCGCCGGCGGCATGGACACCCGAACGATTCGCGGGCAGGGCCAGGATGCCCGAGCGCGGCTGGGAAACAGTCACCATACCCGGCGCGGTATCGGGCTGGGTGGCCTTGTCGCGGCGTTACGGCAAGCTCCCGTTCTCGGACCTGTTCGAGCCCGCGATCCGATATGCGCGCGATGGTTATCACGTGTCGCCCGTCGTGGCAGAAAAATGGGCTCTCGCGGTGCCGAACCTGCCCAAGGACCTGGGCTGGCCCGACGTCTTCATGCCGAAAGGACGCGCACCTGTGGTCGGAGAGCGCTTTGCCTGCATGGCCATGGCCGAATCGCTGGACAAGATCGCCAGGTCCGAGGGCGAGTCGTTCTACCACGGTCAACTGGCGGAGGCGATGGTCGCGCACTCGCGCGCGTCCAACGGCGCGCACACGCTTGCGGATTTCGCCGCGTACGAGGCCGACTGGGTCACGCCGCTGGGGCAGGATTGCCGCGACATGGCAGTGCACGAAATTCCTCCCAATGGCCAGGGGGTGTCGGCGCTGATGGCGCTCGGCATGTTGGAGCACTTCGACCTTGCCGGCAGGCCATGCGATTCGGTCGCGGTGCAGCACCTGGAAATCGAGGCGATGAAACTCGCGTTCGCGGACGCCTATCGTTATGTCAGCGATCCACGCACGATGACCGTCTCCCCCAGCAGCCTCCTCGACCGCGACTATCTTGCGGCACGCGCGAGGCTCATCGATCCTGGTCGCGCGCAGGATTTCGGGCCCGGCGAGCCGCCGCGCGGTGGCACGGTCTACCTCTGCGCAGCGGATGAGTCGGGCATGATGGTGTCGCTGATCCAGTCGAACTACATGGGCTTCGGCTCGGGTGTCGTGGTCCCGGGCACCGGCATCAGCCTGCAGAATCGCGGCGCCGCATTCGTGCTGGATAAAGGTCACCCCAACGAAGTGGGCGGCGGCAAACGGCCGTTCCACACGATCATCCCGGGCTTTGTCACGCGCAAAGGCCAGCCCTTTGCCGCATTCGGCGTGATGGGTGGCCCGATCCAGCCGCCCGGCCACGTGCAGACGCTGGTGCGCCTGATTGACTACCGGATGAACCCACAGGCCGTCCTCGATGCGCCGCGGTGGAAGGTCAACGCGGACGGGTCGGTGGATCTCGAAGCGAGCGCCGCGCCGGAATTGCGCGAAGGACTGATGGCACTGGGGCACAAGATGGAATCGGTGCCCGATTCCTACATGGATTTCGGCGCGGGCCAATTCATCGTCAGGACGGAGGACGGCTACATCGCCGCTTCGGATCCGCGACGCGACGGCCAGGCGGCGGGCTTTTAGACTTTCCCGGCTTTCAGTACGGATAGCGGCAACAGCTCGCTGACCTCGATGCGCTTGCGTCCGGGTTCGGGCGCAGCCAGCGGTGCGGTCGCCGTCATGGTGGCCAGGCTGCGCCGCGTGAGCTCCTGATAGCTGCGCGTGCCTTCGCTCTTCCACGCCATCTCCTGCGCCGAGAGTTCACGCATCAACCTGGCGGGAACGCCCGCGACGAGGGTGCGCGGCGGCACGATGAATCCGGCCTTCACGAAGGCCATCGCCGCCACGATCGCCGACTCCCCGATTTCCGCGTTGTCGTTGACCACGGCGTTCATGCCCACCAGCGCGTTGCGACGCACGATGCAGCCGTGCAGCACCGCCGCGTGGCCGATGTGGCCATCCTCCTCGACCACGGTGTCGGTACTGGGAAAGCCGTGCATCACGCATGCGTCCTGGATGTTGGCGCCGGAGCGCACCTCGATGCGTCCAAAGTCGCCCCGGAGACTGGCGCACGGTCCGACGTAGCATCCGGCGCCGACGATGACGTCACCGATCAACACCGCCGAAGGATGCACGTAGGCGGTGGGATCGACCACCGGTGTCATGCCGTCGATCGAATAGACGGTCAGCGTCGTCCCCATTCCTGTTTCCTAAGGTCCTGCGCAGCGGGCGGCCGTCAACCCAGCCATACGCGCGCGTTGCGGAACATGCGCATCCATGGCGACGCATCGCCCCAGTCCTCCGGATGCCAGGACATCTGCACCGACCGGTGCACGCGTTCCGGGTGCGGCATCAGGATGGTGAAGCGGCCATCGGCGGTCGTCAATCCGGTGATGCCCTGCGGCGAGCCGTTGACATTGTAGGGGTACGCCTCGGTCGCTGCGCCGCGATGGTCGACGAAACGCATCGCCACCAACGGCCGCGCGGCGGCGAGTTGCGCGGCGTCGTGGAATTCGGCATAGCCTTCGCCATGTGCGGTAGCCACCGGAATGCGGCTGCCTGCCATGCCGGAGAAGAACAGCGACGGCGAGTCCTCCACCTCGACCATCACCAGGCGTGCCTCGAACTGCTCCGATGCGTTGCGAACGAAATGCGGCCAGTGCGCGGTTCCCGGCACCAGCTCGCGCAGGTTGCTCATCATCTGGCACCCGTTGCAAACCCCCAGGGCAAACGAATCCGCGCGCGCGAAAAACTCCGCGAACTGATCGCGTACCCGCGGATTGAACAGGATGGACTTGGCCCAGCCTTCCCCCGCGCCAAGCACGTCGCCATACGAAAATCCACCGCCCGCCACGAATCCCTTGAATTCCGACAGTGTGAAGCGGGCCGCGGCGATGTCGCTCATGTGCACGTCGTAGGCGTCGAAGCCCGCGCGATCGAAGGCCGCTGCCATCTCTACCTGGCCGTTGACGCCCTGCTCGCGCAGAATCGCGATCCTGGGCCGCACACCGGTCGCCACAAAGGGCGCGGCGACGTCCCGCTCCGGATCAAACGTGAGACGCGGGACGATTCCCGGGTCCTGCGCATCCAGGATGCGTGCATACTCCTGGTCCGCGGCATCGGAGTTGTCGCGCAGGCGCTGCAGCGCATGCGTGGTCGCGGACCATGCGCGGTGCAGGTCGATCCGCGACTCGTCGAGCACTGTCGCGCCGCCACAGGTCATCCTGATCCTGTCGTCGCGCGCAGGCATGCCGACGACCGTGGCGGCGAGTCCGGCCGCCTTCGCTGCGACGATGACCGCGTCCACCATGTCGCGTCGCACCTGAACCACCGCGCCGAGTTCCTCGGCGAACAGGATTGCCAACGCGTCGGCCGGCGCGGCATCGAGAGTCAGGGCAATACCGCAGCGGGATGCAAAGGCCATTTCCGTCACGGCCGCGAAAAGACCGCCGTCGCCGACGTCGTGATACGCGAGCAGCGAGTCCTCGGCGCGCAGCCATTGCACGAGCCCGAAGAACCGGGCGAGGGACTGCGGATCGTCCAGGTCCGGCGCCTCGTTGCCCAGCTGGCCGTAGACCTGCGCCAGCGCCGACGCGCCCAGGCGCCGGCGGCCTCCGGACACGTCGATGTGCACCAGCGCCGTGTCGCCGCGATCCATGCGCAGCAATGGCGTGAGAGTCCTGCGCGCATCCGCGACGGGAGCGAACGCGGAGACGATGAGCGAAACCGGGGCGGTCACCGCCTTGGCCACGCCGTTGTCCGTCCACGTCGTGCGCATCGACATCGAGTCCTTGCCCACCGGGATCGACAAGCCGATGGCCACGCACGTGTCGATGGCCACTGCCCGCACCATGTCGTATAGCGCGGCATCCTCGCCCGGATGTCCCGCCGGCGCCATCCAGTTGGCAGAAAGCTTGACGTCGCCCAGGCGACGGATGGCGGCTGCCGCCAGATTGGTGATCGCCTCGCCCACCGCCATCCGGCCGGACGCCAGCGCGTCGATCAGCGCGAGCGGCGTGCGCTCGCCCATCGCCATCGCCTCGCCGGCGAAGCCGGCAAAATCCATCAATGTGACGGCGACGTCGGCCACCGGAACTTGCCAGGGTCCGACCATCGGGTCGCGCGAGCACAAGCCACCGACCGTGCGATCTCCAATCGTGACCAGGAACGTCTTGTCGGCCACCGCCGGAAATTGCAGTACACGATAGGCCGCGTCCTTGACCGTGATGCCGGACAGATCGAGCGGCCGCAAGGACTTCGCTACATGCCGCACGTCGCGCGTCATCATGGGCGGCTTGCCGAGGATGACGTCGAGCGGCACATCGACGGGCTTGTCGTCGAAATACGCGTCGGCGACCACCAGACGTCCTTCGGCATTGGCGTGGCCGACGACGGCGAACGGGCAGCGCTCGCGCTCGGCCACCGCAGTGAACACAGCGAGGGACTCCGGCGCTATCGCCAGAACATAGCGTTCCTGCGCCTCGTTGCACCAGATTTCGCGCGGCGACATCCCCGGCTCTTCCGACGGCACCGCACGCAGGTCGAAGGTTCCGCCCACGCCCCCGCCATGCACCAACTCCGGCAGCGCATTGGACAGGCCGCCCGCGCCAACGTCGTGCAACGAGAGAATCGGATTGCGCTCGCCCAGTTGCCAGCAGCGGTCGATCACCTCCTGCGCACGGCGCTCGATTTCGGCGTTGCCGCGCTGGACGGAATCGAAATCGAGGTCGGCCGTGTTGACGCCGGTGGCCATCGACGACGCTGCGCCGCCGCCCATGCCGATGAGCAGTCCAGGTCCGCCCAATTGTATGAGCAGCGTGCCCGTGGGCAACGCCCGCTTGTGCGTGTGCTCGGCGCGGACGTTGCCCAGACCCCCGGCGATCATGATCGGCTTGTGATAGCCGCGCATTTCGCCGTCGACCTGCTGCTCGAACGTACGGAAGTAGCCGGCCAGATTGGGCCGGCCGAACTCGTTGTTGAAGGCTGCAGCGCCGATGGGGCCATCCAGCATGATCGACAATGCGGAGGCAATGCGCTCCGGCTTGCCGTAATCGTCCTCCCAGGGATGCGTGTGGCCGGGGATGCGCAGGTGCGACACCGTGAAGCCGACCAGGCCCGCCTTGGGCTTGCCGCCGATGCCCGTAGCGCCTTCGTCGCGGATCTCGCCGCCGGAACCCGTTGCCGCGCCAGGAAACGGCGCGATGGCCGTCGGATGGTTATGCGTCTCCACCTTCATCAGCGTGTGCGTCAGCTCCGGCCGTGCACCGTAGTGTCCATCCTTGCGTGGATAGAAACGCGCGGCCATCGCGCCTTCCATCACTGCCGAATTGTCGGAATAGGCGACGACCGTTCCCTGCGGATGCGCCCGATGCGTCTCGCGGATCATGCCGAACAGGCTCTTGTCCTGCGCCACGCCGTCGACGATGTACTGCGCGTTGAAGATCTTGTGGCGGCAGTGTTCCGAGTTGGCCTGCGCGAACATCATCAGCTCGACGTCGGTGGGATCGCGTCCCAATGCCCGAAAATTGGTGTCGAGGTAGTCGATCTCGTCCGCCGCCAGCGCCAGACCCATTTGCACGTTCGCGCGTTCCAGCGCCACACGACCTTCCGTCAGAAGCGCAATGACGGCGAGCGGCCTTGGGGGAAAATGGGCAAAGAGCAGACGCGCGTCGGCCATGTCCGCAAACACAGCCTCGGTCATGCGATCGTGAATGAGCGGCAGCAGCGCGTCGTGGTCGTTCGCCGACAATGCCGTCCCATCCGTCGTCGCGATGCCATAGACCACGCCGCGCTCGATGCGCTTGACCGGTGACAGGCCGCAATTCCTGGCGATGTCGGTTGCCTTGGACGACCACGGCGACAACGTACCCGGCCGGGGGATCACGAGCAACGTCGCGCTCGCCGTCGCGGCGCCCGGGGAAAGTTCGGGGCCGTAGGTCAACAGGCGCGCGAGCGTGTGCTGCTCTTCTTCGTCGAGCGGGCGGGAAATTTCGACGAAGTGCCGGTACGTTGCCGTAACGGAGGCGACGTGGTGCGTGGGCTGGGATGCGGTGAGGTTCTGCTGCAACTTCGCCAGGCGGAACTTCGACAGCGCCGGCCGGCCGGCCAGCGAGAGGATTTCGGACATCGCGATGGGTGAGGCGCGTAAAGACGGATTATCCCATGGAAACGACGCCGGCCTCGGCTGATCGACAACTTGGGACCAGGGAGTTCCGAATATTCTGGGCAACTGCGCGATTATTTCCGCGGGCGCGCGCCACGCCTTCGGCATCGGAGGGCGCGTCGCTCGTCCGCGATCTCATCCTTGACATGGCCAGAACCTACGGCGTCAAATTGAACGCGATG
This sequence comes from uncultured beta proteobacterium, assembly GCA_963819965.1. Classification (GTDB taxonomy): domain Bacteria; phylum Pseudomonadota; class Gammaproteobacteria; order Burkholderiales; family Casimicrobiaceae; genus VBCG01. Next base: position 220,470 of record CAWFYA010000002.1, on the reverse strand, counting down.
CTCGCCTTGGCAGGCGACGCAGCGCAACATCAGCCAATAACGTCGCCACGTTCGTTCTGTGAGAGACCACCGCCATGGAATTTGTCTATTTCGTTATGGCTCAGCCTCGGCCCGTCGCTTCGCCCAACGACACCATGCTTCCGGAGCGGTCGCTGGCGCTCAGGTTTGCAGACCTGGCAGAAAGCATGCGTGCGGCCCTGCCTCAGGGCGGCTCGTCAGTGACCGTCACGCACGTCCCCATCGATCCGCGCGTCGGGAGGCTCGTGGTCGTCACCAATGCCGACAAGACCACTGTTGACGAGGCGTTGACGATTGCGCTGGTGGATGTCCTCCTGGTGCTGACCACGGACCCTACGCGAGGCTAGGCGCTCGCGCGCAGACTGCCTACGCGTAGCGCCTCGTCCGCACGGCCGGCCGCCGGCTGACTTGTCCGACTTGTCCGCTCAGGCCGCGATTGCGTAGATCGGTCAGGGCGCCGGCACACGACCCCGCATGCAAATCTTCCCTCGCCAGACTCAATGCTGAAGTATCTTGGCGAGGAATTGCTGCGCGCGCTCGGAACGTGGCTGCCCGAAGAAGTCGGCCTTGGTCGCATCCTCGACGATCTCGCCGCGGTCCATGAAGATCACCCGGTGGCTCACCTTGCGCGCGAAGCCCATTTCGTGGGTGACGCACATCATCGTCATGCCCTCTTCGGCCAGCTTCACCATCACGTCGAGAACTTCGCCCACCATTTCGGGATCGAGCGCCGACGTGGGCTCGTCGAACAGCATGACGATCGGGTCCATCGACAACGCTCGCGCAATGGCCACGCGCTGCTGCTGGCCGCCGGAAAGCTGCCCCGGGAACTTGTCCTTGTGCACCGTCAGGCCCACGCGCTCGAGCATCTTGAGTCCACGCGCAATCGAATCGTCTTTGGAACGGCCGAGTACCTTGATTTGTGCCAGGGTGAGGTTGTCCGTAACCGTGAGGTGAGGGAACAATTCGAAATGCTGGAAAACCATGCCGACGCGCGCACGCAACTTGGGGAGGTTGGTCTTCGGATCGGAGATCGATATGCCGTCGACGATGACGTCGCCCTTCTGGAACGGCTCCAGCGCATTGACGCACTTGATGAGCGTCGACTTGCCGGACCCGGAGGGGCCGCAGACCACCACGACCTCGCCCTTCTTGATGCTGGTCGTGCAATTGGTCAGCACCTGGAAGCTGCCGTACCACTTGGAGATGTCTTTGATGTCGATCATGGCGCGCTCGTTGGTTTGGCCTGGGGTCAGCGGATGATTGCAATCTTCTTCTGCAGCTGGCGGACGATCATCGACAGGCTGAAGCAGATGACGAAATACGTGATGGCCGCGAGCAGGTACATTTCGACGGGTCGATTGAAATTCTTGCCCGCGACCTCGAAGCCCTTGAGCAGATCGTACGCGCCTACCGCATAGACCAGCGATGTGTCCTGGAACAGGATGATCGTCTGCGTGAGCAGCACCGGCAGCATGTTCCGGAACGCCTGCGGCAACACGATAAGCTTCATGCATTGCGAATAGGTCATGCCGACCGCATAGCCCGCCGACACCTGGCCGCTCGGCACCGACTGGATACCGGCGCGCATGATCTCCGAGTAATACGCCGCCTCGAACACCGTGAAGGTGATGATCGCCGACAGGCCCGCACCCAGCGGCCGGCCGATCAACAAGGGAATGAGCAGGAAGAACCACAGAATGACCATGACCAGCGGTATGGAGCGAAGCGTATTCACGTAGAACGCCGCTGGCAGCACCAGCCACTTCCTGCCCGACAGACGCATCAACGCGATGGCAGTGCCGAGGATGATGCCGCCGACCATCGCGAACAGCGTGAGCTGGACGGAAAAAATGAAGCCCTTGAGGATGAAGCTGGAGACCACACCCCAATCGAGGAATGCGAAAGTGAGGTTCATCGCTTGCTCCCGAGCATGCCCGGCACCTGCACGCGGTGCTCGATGAACAGCGCCACCCGGTTGACGGCAAAAGCCGAAATGAAATACAGGCCGGTGACCGCGAGGTAGATCTCAACGCCGCGGGAGGTCTCCTCCTGCGCCTGCATGGCGAAAAAAGTCAGTTCCGTAATGCTGACCGCAAACGCGACCGACGAATTCTTGATGATGTTCATCGACTCGCTGGTCAGCGGGGGAATGACGATGCGATACGCCATCGGCAGCAGCACGTAGCGATACGTCTGCGGCAGCGTCAGCCCCATGGCCAGACCGGCATAGCGCTGGCCCTTGGGCAGCGCCTGGATGCCCGCCTTGACCTGCTCGGCAATGCGCGCCGACGTGAAGAAGCCCAGCGCAATCACGACCGCGACGAAGTCGGGAACGCCCTGCAGCGGCTTCCAGATCGACGGTATGACGTGATACCAGAGGAAGATCTGGACCAGCAGCGGAATGTTGCGGAAGAGTTCGGTCCACGCGTTGCCGATCCAGACGAACGCCTTGACCGGCGTGGTTCTCAGTATGCCCATCAGCGAGCCGACGGAAAGGGCCACCACCAGCGAACAGCCGGACACCATCAGCGTCCATCCCCACGCGGACATCATCCAGTGGAAATAGGTCTCACCACCCCCGGTATCCTGGAGGAAAAACTGCCAATCCCAGCTCATTTCGCCGCCCCCTCCGGCCACTCGCGCGTGGCCCAGACCACCGGATACAGGTCAGAAAAAAGCGCGTCGCGGTTGCACCGTCGCCGCGCTTTCGAAACGTCGGCAGGCGCCGGCGACGCCAGGCTCACCGAACCGCTCGATACAAACGCCGTTCAGGTCAAGGCAGCGCGTACTCTTCCATCGGCTTGTCGTTCGGGTTGTTCCAAGCGTGCTTCGTGGCATCCGAGAGCGGCAGACCGACTTTGGTGTTCGACGGCGGGATCGGCTGCATGAACCATTTGTCGTACATCTTGGCCAGTTCGCCGCTCTTGACCATCGCCTTGATGCTGTCGTCCACCGTCTTCTTGAAGGCTGGATCGTCCTTGCGCATCATGCAGGCGATGGGTTCGACGCTCAGCACTTCGCCCAGGATCTTGTAGTCGGCCGGATTCTTCGACTTCGAGACCAGTCCGGCCAGGATCTGGCCGTCCATCACGAATGCGTCGGCGCGTCCGGACTCAAGCAGCAGGAAGCTATCCGCATGATCCTTGCCGAAGACTTCCTTGAAGTCCATGTTCGCGGCGCGCTTGTTCTTGCGCAGCGTCTGCACGGACGTGGTCCCGGTGGTGGTCGCGACGGTCTTGCCGTTCAGGTCAGCGATGCCCTTGATCGGCGAATTGGCTTTGACGACGATTCGGCCTTCCTCGACGTAGGTGGTCATCGCGAACGCGACGTCCTTCGCCCGCGCAGTGTTGTTCGTCGTCGATCCGCATTCCAGGTCGACCGTGCCGTTTTGCACCAGCGGAATGCGGTTTTGCGAGGTCACCGGCTGAAATTTGATGTCCAGCTTCGCCATCTTCAGCTGCTTCTGGATATCGGCCGCGATCCTTTCGCTCATTTCCGTGTGGAAACCGACGTATTTGCCATCGCCCAGCGTGTACGCCAGCGCGCCGGAGGACTCGCGCGCGCCGAGGGTGATGGTGCCGCTATCCTTGATCTTCTTCAGCGTGCCGGTCAGGTCCTGCGCCTGGACGGCCAACGCGAATAGCGCGGCAATGAGGATGAAACCGGTCTTGGAAGCAAACTTCATCGCAATCTCCTATTGTGCGCTGCAAACAAACGCAGGCTTGGCGGAAAGGGTTTGAGTGTAGCGGCGCGCCGGCCGGTTTGTCTACGCGCGAACAGATCGTGTCGGCAGGCATTTGACCCGACATGGTGCAGGGGCGGCCCACGAGCGGTAAGGCGACACCCTATAATCCCGCCCATGCCACATGCGCTTCCGCCGGTCCTCGACGTCGCCACGTTGCGCTCGCTCGAGGCGCAACATGCCCGCGAGCCTCTGATGGAGCGCGCCGGCTTGGCGGCGGCCGAAGCGGCGAAAAGCCTGGCCGGCGACCGCGGCGGACGAATCGTCGTGCTTGCAGGTCCCGGCAACAACGGCGGCGATGCATTCGTCGCAGCGCGCTGGCTGCGTAGCTGGTATCACGACGTGTTGGTGGTGTTTCCGGGCGATGCGGCAAAATTGCCCGCGGCCGCCGGCGCGGCGTACCAGGCCTACGTTGCCGCCGGAGGATCCATTGCTCCGGCGCCCTCCGGGCAAGGCCCGTCGCTGGTCGTCGACGGCTTGTTCGGTATCGGCTTGCGGCGACCGGCGGAAGGCGCTTATGCCAGCCTGATCGATTGGGCAAACGGTGCCGGCGCTCCCATTCTCGCGCTCGACATCCCGACGGGGCTCGATGCCGAAAATGGCACCGCGTATTCGCCGGCTATTCGCGCCACCGCGACGGCCACCTTCATCGCGCTCAAGCCGGGACTACTCACCGCGGACGGACCCGACCATTGCGGCGACGTGTCGGTGCATGCGCTGGAAATCGACGCCGCGCCCGTGGCGCTGGGCCATCGTCTGGATTGGCCCAACCTCGCCGCCACGCTGCCTGTTGTACTCGCTCGTCGGACGCGCAACGTCAACAAGGGCACCTTTGGCACGCTGGGGATCTTAGGCGGCACGGAAGGGATGGCAGGCGCGCTTATCCTCGCCGGTCGGGCGGCGTTGCGCACCGGCGCAGGCAAGGTCTGGCTGGGATTCCTTATGGCAGAGCCGCCCCGGCTCGACACCAGCATGCCCGAGCTGATGTTGCGCCACGCGGGTCCCGTGCTCGACGCCAAGCCCGACGCGCTGGTCGTCGGCCCTGGCCTCGGGACCAGCGACGCCGCACGCTCGCTGCTTGCCCGCACCCTGGCGCAGCCAATTCCGATCGCGCTCGACGCCGACGCGCTGAATCTCATCGCCAAGGATCCGGCACTGCGCGCCGCGTCGCGCATGCGCAGTGCCCCGACGCTCGCGACGCCGCACCCCGGCGAAGCGGCGCGCCTCCTCAACATGGACATCGCGTCCGTTCAGAACGACAGGCTGGGCGCCGCGCAGCAACTGGTGCGGGAACTGGCCGCGAACGTCGTGCTGAAGGGCGCCGGCAGCGTGCTCGCGCATCCGGACGGCACCTGGGACATCAATGCCAGCGGTGGGCCGGCACTGGCCACCGCCGGCAGTGGCGACGTGTTATCGGGATTGCTGGGCGCGTTGCTGGCGCAAGGGGTCGACGCCAAGGCCGCGTTGCGCTATGCCGTGTGCCTCCATGGCGCGACGGCGGATGCGCTCGTCGCGCAGGGCGTGGGTCCGCTCGGACTGACGGCCTCCGAATTGCCGGACGCCGCGCGCGCGCTGCTCAACGGTGCGCGGCGCAGGCTCTAGGGCAGCAGGACGGTCGCTCCCGTCGTGCCGCGCGATTCCAACGCGCGGTGCGCCGCCGCAGCGTCCTTGAGCGCGAACCGTTGGCGCGCCTCGGACTTGATCTTGCCCGCAGCCACCAGACCAAACATTTCCGCCGCCATTGCCAGGAGCGCAGGCCGAGTGGAGGCGTAGTTGAACAGCGTCGGCCGCGTCGCGTATAGCGAACCTTTTTGCGACAGCAGACCGATATCGAACGCGGCGACAGGCCCCGAGGAGCTGCCAAAGCTGACGAACATGCCGCGCGGCTGGAGCACGTCGAGCGACGCCGGAAAGGTGTCCTTGCCGATGGAGTCGTACACCACCGGCACGCCCTTGCCGCCTGTAAGTTCCCTGGTGCGGGCGACGAAATCCTCGCGCGTGTACACGATGGTGTGCGCGCAGCCATGCGCCTTGGCCAGTGCCGCCTTTTCGTCCGAGCCGACGGTACCGATCATCGTCACGCCGAGTGCTCGCGCCCACTGACATGCGACGAGACCCACGCCGCCGGCCGCGGCATGGAACAGGATGGTTTCGCCGCCCTTCAGCGGAAATGTTTGCCGTAACAGGTACTGGACGGTCAAGCCCTTCAGCATCAGCGTCGCGGCTGTCTCGTCGGTTACGCCGGCCGGGATGGGCACCAGCTTTTCCGCAAGCACGATTCGCTCCGTGCTGTAGGAACCCGGCCCGGCACCGCTGTACGCGACCCGATCGCCCGCCTTGAGATAATCGACGCCCTCACCTACCGCCTCGACCACGCCGGCCGCTTCCATGCCGATGCCCGAAGGCAGCGGCAGCTTGTACAGGCCGCTGCGGTGATACGTGTCGATATAGTTGACGCCGATGACCGTGTGGCGCACACGCGCCTGGCCCGGACCCGGCGCACCGACGGCAACGTCATCCATTACCAGGGCTTCGGGACCGCCGACGGAGTGAATGCGAATGGCTTGGGACATGGATGTCAGCTTCCAGGTTGCGGAGGGGACCGTCAATATACGCGCGGCCGCGGAAAAATTCGATTGAACGGCGCGTCAGGTCAGCGCGCGAAACGTGGCGAAGCCCGCCGCGGTGAGGAACAGCGAGCCGAGCACGTGGAACGCGGCCAGCGCGAATCCGGCCGCGTAGTCGCCGCCGGAAAGCAATTCGGTCACTTCGGCCGAAAAGGTGGAAAACGTCGTGAGGCCCCCCAGGAATCCGGTGACGACAAAGAGCCGCCATTCGGGCGCCAGGTCGTGTCGTGCCAGGAAATAGGCGACGGCGAGGCCCACCAGATAGCCACCGACGAGGTTGGAGGCGAGCGTGCCCAGAGGAAATTTCGGCGCCCGGACGTTGAGCCACGCCGACAATCCCCAGCGCAACCATGCGCCGCATGCTGCGCCGACGCCCACCGCGGCAAATTGCCCGATCATGCGTGGAACGCGTCGGTGGGAAGCATCGCGCGCGAGCTAGCGAATGAACTGCTCGACAAACGGCGCGCCCAATCCGCATCGCGCGTAGTGATCGCGGCACATGTCGATCTTGCTCCAGACGTCCTCGTAGCCGTTCTGCCGGCCTTCGCCATCGAGATAGATCATCGCGCCGCTGATGTTGAAGAAGGTGATCATTTCCGGACAGTCCTCAGGCACCGTCAGCGTGTGAATCTCCCCCGGCGGTTCGTAGACGAAGCTGCCTTCTTCCGCCGTCCAGTCGTGCTCCAGGTATTTCCAGCGACCCTTGATCACGTAGCCGACGACGAGCATCGGATGGCGGTGCCGCGACAGGATGCCGCTCTTGCGCACCCGCAGCAGGTTGCACCAGCCGCCGCTGACCGTATTGAGCAGCAGCGGACGGAACCACACGTCCTTGGCCTGCGGCACCCAGACGCGCTCGTCGTCAGGCATGGCGGCGACCGCGATTTCGGGTCGGATTCCCAACGTCGGCAGGATCAGCGGCGCGGTCACCCCGCTTCCTCCTTGATGGCCTTCGCCAGGGCGGCGATTTCCGCCGCCTCGTCGAATTCCCTGGGAAAATCGCGATGCGCCTTGCGGTACCAATACCGGGCGTTGGAAACGTCGCCTTCCTGCATGTGCACGATGCCGTGCGCCCAGCAGCCGAGCGTTGTCGCGTCTTCCTGCACGATTACATGCGCCTTTTCCCAATCCCGCTTCTTGAGGTAGCGGACTGCGGTCCCAATTGGCATGGGCCCCCCTATTTGACAACCCTACGTGACCAGATACCCGCCGTCGACCGGCAGTATGGACCCCGTGACGAAACGCGCGGCAGGCGAACAGAGAAACACGGCAGCGCCGGCGATGTCTTCCGGCTGCGCCCAGCGCGCCAGCGGCGTGCGGCCGATGATGGCCGCGCTGCGTTGCGCGTCGTTCTGCAGCGCCTCGGTGAGTGGCGTCGCCACCCAGCCGGGCGCAATGGCGTTGACGCGAATGCCATCAGCCGCGTAGGCAATGGCCAGCGACTTGGTCAGTTGCGCGATACCGCCCTTGCTGGCGCTGTAGCCGGGCACCAGGCCGCCGCCCTGGAACGAAAGCACCGAGGCGGTATTGACGATGCGACCATTGCTGGCCTTGAGCTTCCCGCGAGCCCTCGTGCAACATCGCATCGTGCCGGTGAGATTGATGTCGAGTACCTGCGCGAACACCGTGGCGTCATGCTCGTCGCCACGACGGATGATGCCCGCGCAGTTCACCAGCATGTCGAGTCGGGGCAACGCACCGATCAGCGTCTCGACCGCGGCCTCGTCGCGCACGTCCAGCGCAATGGCGTCGCGGCAACGAAAGCGCGGAGACGCACGCGCGCCATCGCATTCGGCGCGGGTCGCGCCGGTCACCGTCACGACGGCGCCGAGATCGGCAAGCGCATCAGCGATGGCCGCGCCGATTCCGCTCGTGCCGCCGACGACCAGCGCGACCTGGCCCGAATACAGATCCGGATGGAAGGTTCGCGTGGTCATGCGACGGTGTGGCTCAGGACTTCACGCACGGCGTCATCGCGCGGCAGCGGCGCGACGGCGCCGAATCCGGTCGTGGCGAGCGCGGCCGCGACATTCGCGTAACCCGCGGCGGTGAAAGGATCATCGCCGGCCAAAAGCCGCGTCGCAAACGCCCCGTCGAAACAGTCACCCGCACCCGTGGCGTCCACCGGCGTGACCCGGTGCGGGGGAATATGCGCCTGACGCGCTCCGTCGGAAACCAGGCAACCTTCGGCGCCGAGTTTGATCACGACACCCCGCGCACCCGCGCGATGACAGGCCGCCACAACGGTTGCGGCGTCAACACTCCCGAACAGCACCTGCGCGTCATCGAGACTGGGCACGCACCAGTGGCATCGGCCGAGCGTGGCCAGGATCGTCGCGCGCGCTCGCGGCAATGGCCACAGCTTGAGCCGCAAGTTGGGATCGTAGGTCACCAGCGCGCCGGCATCGAGTGCCGCGTCGATCGCGGCAAACACGGCATCGCACGCACTGCCCGATATCGCTTGGCTTATGCCGGACACGTGCAGCAAGCGCGTGGAACACAGGACATCCAGCGGGAGTGTCTCGGGACGCATACGGCTTGCGGCCGACCCCGCGCGCAAATACGAAAACTCGTGGCCATGCTCGCCATGGGTGACGAAATAGACGCCGGTGGGCGCCTCCTCGTCTGCGGCAACGCCTGCCGTGTCCACGCCCTCCGCATGCCACAGGTTGTGGAACAGGCGGCCGAACGCGTCGTTGCCCAATCGGGTGACGTAGCCCACGCGCGCCCCGAGGCGGGCCGCGGCGATCGCCATGTTCGATGTGTCGCCGCCGAAGCCTTGCACGTAGGCGCGGGGCTGCGACGCCTGCGTCTGGTTGAACTCGATCATCGGCTCGCCGAGCGCGACGATGTCGAGGCGTTTCCCCGTAGCTGTCAATGGATCAACTGCGGTTGAAGTTGAAATGCCTGCCGGTGTTGACATCACCCAGCAACACGCCTGGCCCCTCGCGCGCAACCCAGGACCGCTGCCCGTTGTTCCAGTACACCATGCCGTCGCGGAATACGCCCTGGTTGATCGGGCGGCCGACCTGGTCGCGCAGAAATACCCGCCCGTCGCCGACGACATCGAGAATCACGGTGCTGCGGAACTCGGGGTCCCACGCATTGAAGGTGCCCACGGCCCAACTCGGCGGCCGCTGGGGCGACGGCGGACGCGGCGGTGGCGGCACGGGCTGGGCATTCTGGTCATTCGAATTGGCGATGACCGCACCCAGCGCAAGCGCGCCGAGAATGCCTGCGGCAATCGCCGCGCCATTGTTGTTGGAATTGCCCGAGTTGTTCGAATTGCCGCGCCCGAAATCGAAGTCCGCGCTGCATCCGCGATCGACCCATATGCCGCGGTTGTCGAAGCCCCAGGTACGATTGCGCTGGCACGGCGCGCTCGAAATCTGCCGCCGCAACGAGACGTTGTTCTCGGTGTCGACCCGGCAGAAGTTGCGGTTGTAATTCCTGCTCTCGCAACGGATCGTACCCCGCGCCGCCCAGGCGACCGGCGAAACCGGTATCACCATGACCAGGACGACCAGCATCGACACGGCGCGCTGCGGGAATCTCATCGTCATTTCCTTTCGCGATCGGGTCATCGCCGTGGCAACGCCTCGAAACCTGCGGCGTAGGCGGCCGCGGCCGCCCGCACATTCTCGGCGCGCGCGCCCGGCGCGTAAAGATTGGATCCCGTCCCGAAGCCAGTCGCGCCCGCGGCCCAATAAGGCGCCATGTTGTCGGGGCGGATGCCGCCGACTGCGAACACCAGCGCATCGCGCGGCAGCACGGCGCGCCACGCCTTGAGCGCGCCGGGCGGCAATCCCTCGGCGGGAAACATCTTGAGGCCATCCGCGCCCGCCGCTAGCGCGGCAAAGGCCTCCGTCGCCGTCGCCACGCCCGGCACACACACCATGCCCTGCATCTTGGCCTCACGGATAACGGCAGTGTCCGCGTGCGGCATCACGATCACGTTGCCGCCGGCAGCGCGAACGCGCGCGACATCCGCGGCATCAATCACCGTGCCGGCGCCAATCAGGCAGCGGTCACCGCATGAATCGGCCAGGAGCCGGATCGATTCGAACGGCCGCGGCGAGTTGAGCGGCACTTCGAGCACCCGAAATCCTTCGCCGACCAGCGCTTGCGAAACGGCCGGGATTTCCTCGGGCGTGATGCCGCGCAGGACTGCAATGAGCGGCAAGGGATCGAGGTAGGGAAGCAAGGCGTTCACGGCGGGCTCGGCGGGTGGATTCAAGGGGGAGATGGACCGTGGATCGGGAATATGGCGGAGTCAATGCACCGAAGCGGAAACCAGGTCGGCGTGGAAAGCAATCTTCCACAGTCCTAGCGCGGCCGCATCCGGCGGCGCCATTTCCACGGTGATTCCCGCCTGCGCCATCGCCGCCGCATAGCGCGCAACCAGGACGTCGGCACCTACCAGGCGCACGCGCGCGCCGTCGCATCCGGACCGATGCGCCCACAGCCTCGCGTTGCGCACTTCACGGCCGATCAGCAATCCCGACAGCCAATCCGCGACGTCGCGCGCAGCGAGTTCGCCGGTGAGCACGAGCGTGCGCGCGCCGAACAGATCGTGATTGAGACCGCCCGCGCCCAGGCCACGCACTACGCCAAGCGCAAACCCTGGCCCCGGGTCGCTACCTGTGGCATGGGCCAGTCGGCCAAGGATGCTGTGCTGCAACAGCACACTGTACATTTCGCCCGTCATGTAGGTCGCGAAGTCCTTGATGCGCCCATGCTCGACCAGCGCCCACTTGCTGTGCGTGCCCGGCAAAATTGCCAGCACGCGTTCCTCGGTCTCGCCGACAGCGCCGACCAGCTGGGTTTCCTCTCCGCGCATCACGTCGGGAATGCCATTGTTGTCGCGCGTGCGCACGCCAGGAACGATGGCGAGCGTGTCGCCTTCGGTCCGGACGATGCCCGCCGCGAGGCTTGCAAGCGCCGCTGGACAATCGACATAAGGCGCCTCGCGCCAGCCTTGCCGGCTGCCGACCATGCCGCAGGCCAGCCGTGGCGCGGCCACCTCGTGCCAATCTCCCAGCAACGCCGCCAGCGCCTGAGGAAAGCCGCCGGCCTGCACTTGCAAAACCCCGAGTGGCATCGTGCGTGCCGCACTGACCTTGCCGGTCGCGTCCAGACAATACGCGCGCGCAGAGGTCGTCCCCCAGTCGATGGCGATGAGGGACGTCGCGGGCATGGATGGGCGCAGGGGCGTTGAACGGAATGCCAGGCAAACGCGGGACACGCGGGCCATCCACGCCGGCGCTCGCGCGTCGCAATGCGATAAACAGCCAAGCGGGCGATGGTAAGGAGCGCCGAACTGCCGGTCAAGCGTTGCAGCCTGGCGCGGCGCAAATCAGGCAGGCGGATCCTGCCAACGCGCGGCGGCTTCCTCGTCGCTGGCACGTGCATCGACCCAGCGCGCACCTTCCGCCGTCATTTCCTTTTTCCAGAATGGCGCGCGCGTCTTGAGAAAGTCCATGAGGTAGCGGCAGGCGTCGAACGCCTCGCCTCGATGGGCGCTGGTCACGGCGACCAGCACGATCTGGTCGGTCGGTCCGAGCGTCCCGACACGATGGATCACCAAGGCGTCCAGAATGTCGAAGCGAGCGCGCGCGTCGGCGATGATGGCCTCGAGCGCCTTTTCGGTCATGCCGGGATAGTGCTCGAGCGTGAGCGTGGACACTTGCGCCGCGTCGCTCATTTCATGGCGGTCGCGCACCGTGCCGAGGAAGGTTGCCACGGCGCCGACGCGCGGGTCGCCTGCGCGCAACGCGGCGATCTCGCGGCCGGCATCGAAGTCATCGGTCTGGATGCGGACGGTCATGATATGCGCCCGCTCGCGAAGATGGCACTCATTGCCGATTCAGCCGCCGGTGACTGGCGGAAACAGCGCGACCTCATCGCCATCGCGCAGCGCGGCATCCGCGGCGGCCAACACGTGGTTGACCGCGACTCGGACCGCGCGCCCGGGGGCGAGCTCAGCGGCAAAGGATCCGCCGCGGTCACGCAGGCGAGCGAGGACAGTCGCGACAGTGGCTGCGTCGTCCGACGATGAAAGCGTCAGCGATTCGCCTGCCGATCCAAAGGCCTCTCGAAGCCGCGCGAGAAAGACCAGGCGAATCGACACGACAGGAAAATTTCGCGAATCGGGCATGGGGATCGCCAAGGACTCGGGTGCCGCAAAGCACAGGGCCCGGCTACCGATTTTACGCGCGCCAGCGGAGCGGCGGGAGAAGTCCGCAATGCGGCGGGGATTCGAAAGCGCGGAAAGAGAACGGGCTGCGGTGTCAGAACCGAAGCTGCATGCCGAGCTGGACCTGGTCGGATTCCGGCAGAACACCAGTCACGGATTCGCCCGCGAGCCGGCCATAGCGGGAGTACTCGAGCCTGAGGCCCAGCACCCTGTTCACGTCATAGCGCATGCCAAGGCCGTAGTTGACGCCTTCGCGAATCCGCGGCGCATTGCCGAGGACGCTGTTCACGGGAATTGACGCAATGGCTTCGTTCTGGATGTACCCCAGGCGGCCATAGAGCGAAAGCTTCTTGGCGACGCCCCAGCTGGTGTAGACGTCCGCGTTCCAGGTACGCGCGGCGGCTTCGGAACCATTGGCAAACGCGAAGCCTACGCCCGGGCGCACGGAGGGGCCGTCAGGACGCAGCGCGAAGCGGTCGGCGGACGCGACGGCAGCTTCGACGGCCAAGTCGTTAGCCCAGCGATACCCTCCAAAGGCGAGCGTGCGCGCGCCCAGGTCTTCCGTCGCGGGAGGCGTGAATTTTCCCCAGGCGGACGTGATCTGCCCGAAGCGGAGGCCGTCCGCGTCATTGCCGTGGTCACGCATCGCCAGACCGCCGTAGAACCCGCTCGTATTGGTCGCCGGCACGCGGTCGTCCGCCAGCGCCGGAAACGTCACTGCCGCTCCAGTAATGGCTAAGGCAATCGCCGCAAGTAATTGATTTCTAACCATAATCCATTCGCAACGCCGGCAGGTCGCTGACACCGCAGCGGCAACCGAGCAAAGCCGAAGGAGAATCCTTGGCCGGTGCCACGTTGGTCAACCGGGAGCGGTACAAGTTCAAGCTACTCCCGGCCCATGGTCAAGTCAATTCGACATTGGCCAATCGGCAGCGCGGGTGTGGATAAATGTTGCGATTCCGTCCAGGTCGCCCAAGGCAAAGGCCGGCAGGCGGCCGTCGGCAAAGGATTTCGGGTCGTCCGTGGCAATCGCCGCGATGTGGGGATCCTGTGGATGAAGCAGCGGCTTCCCTACCGACTGGCGCCAGATCTCGAGCTTGGGGATCGCATGGGCCTTGAAACCCTCGACCAGCGCCAGGTCGCAGCGCGAAAGCCGGGACAGCGCCCCGTCCAGCGTCAGTTCCGATTCGCCGCGCAACTCGTGCATCAGCGCCCAGCGTACGCCGGAGGTGACCAGGACCTCCGTGCTTCCTGCGACGCGATGACGGTAGGAATCCTTGCCCGGCTGATCGAGATCGAACGCGTGGTGCGCGTGCTTGATGAGCGAGACCCGCAGGCCGCGAGCGACAAGCAGCGGAATGACCGCCTCGATCAGCGTCGTCTTGCCGCTGCCCGACCAACCCGCAAAACCGAAGATCTTCATGTTTTCTGGAGTGTGCAACCGGCGGGCATTATAGTAGTCAACGCAGCGCGGCCTTCGAATGGAGCCGGGCTGAGGCCAACATGCCCCGGAATCTTGTCCCCGCCTTTCCAGCCACGATCGACGCTACACCACATGATGTAGGCGGCGCCATCGAGCGTGCAATCGCCGACGTACCACCGCCGCGAACCCACGCCGTGTCGAATCCGGCGCGCGAAGCGGAAGCCATCGCCCGGCGCGCCGCCAAGCGTGCCGCGTTGTTGTCGGGATCTCTGGCGCTGCCCCCTGGACCGCTCGGCATGCTGACCGTCCTCCCGGACCTGCATCTCATCTGGAAAACGCAGCGGCAGATGGTCGCCGACATCTTCGGATTGTACGGACGGAGCGCGGAATTGACGCGAGTCCACATGCTGTATTGCCTGTTCCGCCACGCCGCCAGCCACGTCTTGCGCGACGTCGTCGTGCGCACCGGGCAGCGGGTGATCGTGCAGCAGGTTGCGTCGGGCGCGCTACAGGGGCTTGCGCAGCGGATCGGCATCACCCTGACCAAGCGCATTGCCGGCACCGCGGCGACCCGCTGGGTTCCGCTGGCCGGCGCGGCAGCGGTAAGCGCCTATGCCTATTGGGACACGCTCCAAGTCGCCAGGACCGCGCACAAGCTCCTCTTCGCGCCTGGCGAACGCGACGGCCAATAGCGGCGGCCACGACCATGTGCGGCCGCTACGAACTGCACACGCAACCGGCCGCGCTGGCGCTGGCATTCGGCGTGCCGTTTCCGTCCATGCAGCACGCACGCTACAACATTGCGCCGATGCAGGAGGTGCCGATCGTCCGGCGCACGGCCACGGGCGAGCGCGAGCTGGCGCACGTGCGCTGGGGCCTCGTCCCGCGCTGGGCGAAGGATCCTTCGATCGGCGGCAAGATGATCAATGCGCGCTCCGAAACGGTGGCCGAGAAGCCCTCGTTCCGCACGGCGTACAAGCATCACCGCTGCCTCATTCCGGCCGATGGTTTCTACGAATGGATGCAAACGCCGGCGGGACACAAGCAGCCTATCCATATCGGCATGAAGGACAGCTCGCCGTTCGCGTTCGCGGGTCTTTTCGAGCGCTGGATGTCTCCTGCGGGTGAAGTGCTCGACACGTGCACGATCCTGACCACGCAGGCCAACGCGTTACTTTCGCCGCTGCATGACCGGATGCCGGTGATCATCGCGCCGGTTGCCTTCGACCGCTGGCTCGACGTCGCCAACGACGACACCGCGCCATTATTCGCGCCTTATCCCGCCGAGGCGATGACGTACTACCCGGTGTCGACGCGGGTCAACAGCGTCAAACATGACGACGCCACGCTGATTGCGCGGGTGGATGCGGAGGCTTCGGCGATGGCGGAGGACCCGCCGCCGCCAGCGCCCGAGCAGGATTCGCTGTTCTAGGTTCGCTACTCGTTTTGCCTCGACCAGCTTGCGCTGCGACGGCATGATCACGAAGAACACGTTCCACGCCATGATCGTGCCCATCATGAGCTTGCCGAGGCGCTGCGGCCGGTGGCGACAATTGCTCGCCTTCGCCTGGAGGCTTCGCTTGAGCGCTGAACAAAGGTCACGGAAACGCTAGAATTCGGCATGGACATTTTTCCGAAGGATATCTATACCGAGGGCGAGCCGGACGTGGACACGCTGGCCAATCTCGGTCCCTTGCGACCCATGGCGGGCATCTGGACTGGCACCCGCGGTCTCGACGTCGCGCCAAAAGCGGACGGGCCGGAGAAGAAAGCATTCATCGAGCACTACGAACTGCAGCCGATCGACGCGCAGGCCAACGGGCCGCAGCTGCTGTATGGATTGCGCTACCACACGCATATCCTGAAGCCCAACGACCCCGAGACTTTCCACGACCAGGTCGGCTACTGGCTGTGGGAGCCGGCAACCGGCAACCTGACGTTAACGCTGGCCATTCCGCGCGCCCAAGTGGCGATGTACACCGGCCACGCGGCGCCCGACGCCAGGAAGTTCCAGTTGCAGGCCGTGCGCGGATCGCTTACCAACGGCATTGTCTCCGGGCCGTTTCTCGAACACGCGTTCAGGACCGAGAGCTGCACGATAGAGGTCACGATCAACGCCGACAGCACGTGGGCTTACGAGCACGATACCGTAATGATCATTCCGGGATTGGACGAGCCGTTCCATCACACCGACCGCAACACACTGCGCAAGATCGGCGAGCCTACGCCCAATCCCACCGCGCTGGCCGAGGCAAAGCGAATGTGAAGAAAATCAGGCGCAGTAAAGCGGGCTAGCGCAGGCTTGCGTTCACGCCGGCCAACGCAGCGTTGCCGGGCACGAGGTCGGCGTCATTCAGCGAATTCAGCGGCGCGGCAACCGTGTCCAGTGCGTCATGCAGATCGCTGCTGTCCGGATGCAGGTACAGCAAGCCGGTCACCACCTCGCCCGCTGCCCGGCGCGACTCGAGGAACGCCATCGCCGAGACCTTGTCGCTGGGATCGTACGCGTCGTCGAGCTTTCTCAGGCGGATCGTGCCGCCGTCGTGCAACATCACTTCGCGCGTGTCGCCGGGCGCGTATTCCGTGGTGATTTCTTCGCGCGAGGAGATGAAGTCGAGACGGTTCACCGCGTCGTTGTGTTCACGCACGTAGTCGTAGCTCTTGGTCGACCCGACGTGATTGTTGAACGCGACGCAAGGGCTGACGATGTCGATGAGCGCTGCGCCCCGGTGTTCCACCGCGGCCTTGATCAGTGGGACCAGCTGCGCCTTGTCGCCGGAGAAGCCGCGCGCGACGAACGTCGCGCCCAAAGTCATCGCCAACAGCGCCAGGTCGATCGACTCGTCCCGGTTGACCACGCCGCGCTTGCTCTTGCTGCCGCGATCCGCCGTCGCCGAGAATTGTCCCTTGGTCAGACCGTACACGCCGTTGTTCTCGACGATGTAGACCATGTTCACGCCGCGGCGAAGGCTGTGCGCGAACTGACCCAGGCCGATCGACGCCGAGTCGCCATCGCCGGAAACGCCCAGGTAGATGAGGTCGCGATTGGCGAGCGCGGCGCCCGTAAGCACCGACGGCATCCGGCCGTGCACGCTGTTGAAGCCGTGCGAACTGCCGAGGAAATAGGTCGGCGTCTTGGATGAGCAACCGATGCCGGACAGCTTGGCCACGCGGTGCGGCGCCACGTCGAGTTCGAAGAACGCCTGGATGATCGCGGCCGAAATGGAATCGTGGCCGCAACCGGCGCACAGCGTCGAGATCGTGCCTTCATAGTCGCGTCGCGTGAAGCCGAGCCCATTCTTGGGCAGCGACGGGTGGTGTATCTTCGGCTTCGCCAGATAGGTCATGTCGCGGCTTTCCGCAGGGGCAGGACGTTGAACAGCCGCGCCTTCTCCGTGATCTCGCGCGTGATGAAGCGCGCGGTGATCGGCGTGCCGTCGTAATGGAGTATCGAGATCAACCTGGCCGGATCGATGCCGCACTCGTTGACCAGCAGGGTCTTCATCTGGGCATCCCGGTTCTGCTCGATCACGAACACATGCTCGTGGGCGTGGACAAAGTCAGCGATGGCATCCGCAAAGGGGAACGCCCGGATGCGCATGCGGTCGAGGCGGATGCCGTCCGCAGTGAGGGCGGCCAGGGATTCGCTCATCGCTGCGCCGGTCGAGCCGAACCAGATGACGCCGGACTTCTCCGGCTTGGCTGCCTGCTCGATCACCGGCGCCGGCACCAGATCCTTGGCCGTTTCGAACTTGCGCTGTAGCCGCTGCATGTTGTCCACGTAAGCGGGGCCCTCTTCCGTATAGCGGGCGTAGCGGTCCTTAGTCGTCCCGCGGGTGAAATAGCCACCCTTGGACGCGTGCGTACCCGGATAGGTGCGAAAGGGAATGCCATCGCCATCGGCATCGAGATAGCGGCCGAAGTCGCGGCCAGCATCGAGCATCGCCGCAGTCATGACCTTGCCGCGGTCCATCGCGCGGCTGTCGTCCCACGCGAACGGCTGCGTGAGCCAGTCCTGCATGCCGATGTCGAGGTCGAGCATCACGAATATCGGCGTCTGCAGCCGGTCGGCGAGGTCGAATGCCGTGGCGGCGAATTCGAATGCCTCCGTGGGGTCCTCGGGAAACACCAACACATGCTTGGTGTCGCCGTGCGACGCATAGGCGCAGCACAGGAGGTCAGCCTGTTGCGTGCGCGTCGGCATCCCCGTGGAAGGGCTGCCGCGCTGGACGTCGAACAGCACCGCCGGAATTTCGGCGAAATAGGCGAGGCCCAGGAACTCCTGCATCAGCGATATGCCCGGCCCGGAAGTCGCTGTGAACGCGCGCGCGCCATTCCAGGCAGCGCCGATGACCATGCCGATGGATGCCAGCTCGTCTTCCGCCTGCACGATCGCAAAGCGCTTCTTGCCGGTTTCCTTTTCGGTTCGGAACTTGCGACAGTAGCCGGCAAACGCTTCCGCCAGCGACGACGAGGGCGTGATTGGGTACCACGCCGCCACGGTCGCGCCGCCATAGACGCAACCCAGGGCCGCCGCGCTGTTGCCATCGATGAAGATGCGGTCGCCGACTTTGTCGCAGCGCGTGACGTGAATCGGCAGCGGGCATTCGAAATTGGCGAGCACGTGATCGCGCCCGAGGTGCAGCGCCTTCTTGTTCGATTCGAGCAGGGCCTCCTTGCCCTTGTATTGCTCGGCAAAGAGCCGCTCGATTTCCTCGGGGTCGATCGCGAGCAGAGCGGACAATGCGCCGAGGTAAATGATGTTCTTGAACAGCTGGCGCTGACGGGGATCGCTGTATTCGGCATTGCAGATCGCCGTCAGCGGCACGCCGATCGGCGTCACGTCCACGCGCATCTTGGACGGCGGCATCGGCCGGGTCGAGTCGTAGAAGACGTAACCGCCGGCGTCGACCTCGGCCAGGTCCTTTTCCCACGTCTGCGGATTCATCGCGACGGCCATGTCGACGCCGCCGCGGCGCCCGCGCCAACCGGCTTCGACGACGCGCACTTCGAACCACGTCGGCAATCCCTGGATGTTGGACGGAAAAATATTGCGCGCGGCCACCGGCACGCCCATGCGCAGGATGGCCTTGGCGAATAGTCCGTTTGCCGATGCCGAGCCTGAGCCGTTGACGTTGGCGAACTTGATGACGAAGTCGTTGACGCGCGACACTGTGGACGGAGGTGCCATGGCGATCAGTCCGCGGCCTGCGCCGATGGCTGCGTCACGGCCCTCGCCGGCCGGGTCGAACCACCGGGCGGGTGGCAGCGATCGTCCGCCTGCGCCATCTCCAGCAGGAACTTCTGCATGTCCCACGCGCCCGTCGGGCAGCGCTCGGCACACAGGCCGCAATGCAGGCACATGTCCTCGTCCTTCACCATCACGCGGCCGGTATTGAGGCCGCCCGAAACGTAGAGATCCTGCGTGAGGTTCAGCGCCGGCGCATTGAGGCGCTTGCGCAATTCGGGCTCGTCGCCGTCCTGGGTGAAAGTGATGCAGTCCATCGGGCAGATGTCGACGCATGCATCGCATTCGATGCACAGCTTGGCGGCGAACACCGTCTCGACGTCGCAATTGAGGCAACGCTGCGCTTCGGCGTAGCCGACGCGGCGGTCGAAGCCCAGCTCGACTTCGGCGCGGATATCCCGCAGCGCGATCACGGTATCCTTCAGCGGCACGCGATAGCGCTTGTCGTTGTGGATCGCGTTGTCGTAGCTCCACTCGTGAATGCCCATTTTCTGCGACAGCAGGTTCACGTGCGGCGGGGGCCTTTCGCTGACCGGTTTGTTCTGGCAATGGAGGTCGATCGAGATCGCCGCGGCGTGGCCGTGAGCGACCGCCCAAATGATGTTCTTGGGACCGAAGGCCGCATCGCCGCCGAAGTACACCCCGGAACGCGACGAGGCAAACGTCACGGTATCGACCACGGGCATTCCCCACTCGTCGAACGTGATGCCATTGTCCCGCTCGATCCATGGGAACGCGTTTTCCTGGCCCACGGCGACCAGGCAATCGTCGCAGGGAATGTGCACGTCGGGCTCGCCCGTCGCCAACGAGCTGCCGACGGCCCTTGGCATCCTTTTGCGGCGCGACCTTCTCGAAAGTCACGCCGGTCAACTTGCCGCCTTCGTGCGTGAAGGCCTTGGGCACGAGATAGTTGTGGATCGGGATGCCCTCGTGCATGGCATCTTCCTTTTCCCACGGCGATGCCTTCATCTCGTCGAAGCCGGAACGCACCACGACCTGGACTTCCTCGCCGCCCAGTCGTCGCGACGAGCGGCAGCAATCCATCGCCGTGTTGCCGCCGCCCAGCACGATCACCCGCTTGCCGATCTTCGTCACGTGCCCGAATGAGACCGACGACAGCCAATCGATGCCGATGTGAATGTTGGCCGCAGCCTCCTTGCGCCCGGGAAGATCGAGGTCGCGCCCGCGCGGCGCGCCACTGCCGACGAACACGGCGTCCCAATTCCCGGCCAGCAGCTGCTTCATGCTGTCGATACGCTGGCCGCCGCGAAACTCGATGCCAAGGTCGAGTACATAGGCGACTTCCTCGTCGATCACGGAATCCGGCAGTCGGAATTTCGGAATCTGCGAGCGGATCATGCCGCCCGCGCGCGGATCGCCGTCGAATACCACGCATTCGTATCCGAGCGGCGCCAAATCGCGCGCGACGGTGAGCGAGGCGGGACCGGCGCCAACCAGCGCAATGCGCTTGCCGTTCTTCTTGGCTGCAGGGAGCGGAAGGCGGTCGCGAATGTCTTCCTTGAAATCCGCCGCGACACGCTTCAGGCGGCAGATGGCGACCGGTTCCGGCTTGGCGTGGGCGTTGGCGATGTCCGGTGAACCTTCCTCAACACGACCACGCCGGCAGGCGGGCTCGCACGGGCGATCGCAGGTGCGGCCCAGGATGCCGGGGAATACGTTGGACTTCCAGTTGACGAGGTACGCGTCGCCGTAATGACCCGCAGCAATCAACCGGATGTATTCGGGAACGGGAGTGTGCGATGGACACGCCCACTGACAATCGACGACTTTGTGGAAATAGTCGGGGTGGGCAATATCCGTCGGCTTCAAAACCTGACTCTCCAGTGGCGCGCCGGGTCGCTCTTGCCTTTTGGCGCATTTCCACTCCCAGAAGCAGGAATCGCGCTAGGGACCCTTGTCGCTGCCGCGATGTTACGCCTGCCGTGCCTTCAGGGAAAGCGGTTCGGTGCCAAGGGCTTGTTATTTGTAGGGTTTTTGCAACGGCAGTGGTGGGCTGCCCCGACGCGAAACGCCCTCGGGATCGGAACGATAGAATGCCGGAATCGCGTCGCGAACCGCCGCTTATCCCTCATACATCATGGATTCCGTCGTGAATGCCCCCGAGACATTGCCCTTGCGACTGACCTCGTTCTCCCACGGCGGCGGCTGCGGCTGCAAGATTGCCCCTGGCGTGCTGCAACGGATACTGGGGAGTTCGGTCGCCGCTGCGACGCCCGCCAACCTGCTCGTTGGCATCGAAACCGCGGACGACGCGGCCGTCTATCGGATCAACGAACATCAGGCGATCGTCGCCACGACCGACTTCTTCATGCCGATCGTTGACGACCCCTTCGACTTCGGCGCCATTGCCGCGACCAATGCCATCTCCGACGTTTATGCGATGGGCGGCACGCCGCTGTTCGCGCTGGCGCTCGTGGGCATGCCCGTGGACAAGTTGCCGATCGACACCATTCGCAAGATTCTCGAAGGCGGCGAGTCGGTTTGCGCCCGCGCGGGCATTCCGGTCGCCGGCGGACACACCATCGATTCCGTTGAACCCATCTACGGGCTCGTCGCCATCGGTTTAGTCGACCCGAAGAACGTAAAGCGCAATTCGGGCGCCAAACCCGGTGATGTGCTCATTCTGGGCAAGCCGCTCGGCGTCGGAATCTACAGCGCTGCGCTGAAAAAGGGTCAGCTCTCCGCCGACGGCTACCAGGCGATGCTAGCGTCCACCACGCAACTCAACACCCCGGGCATGGCGTTGAGCAGGATGCCCGACGTCCACGCGCTGACCGATGTAACCGGTTTCGGACTGCTGGGACACCTGTTGGAAATCTGCCGTGGCAGCAGTGTCGGCGCGACACTCGATTTCGCGCGATTGCCGCTGCTCGCCGACGCGTTGGCATTCGCCAGGGACGGCGTCGTGACCGGCGCATCGGGGCGCAACTGGGCGGGCTATGGCGGGGACGTCGACCTGACCGGCACCCTGAGTGATGCCGAGCGCGCCCTCCTCTCGGATCCGCAGACATCCGGCGGACTGCTCGTCGCCTGCGCGCCGGATCGGGTTGCGGAAATCGTCGCGTTGTTTCATGCAGAAGGATTCCCTGACGTCGCCATGGTCGGCGAAGTCGTGGCAGGCGCGCCGCGTATAGTGGTTCGCTGAAATGAATATCCCTTTCCAGGCATTGCGGCGCGCCACCGCGACGCTTGCGCCGATGCTGACTGCCATGATGCTTACCGCGACCAGCTCCGCAGCAACCGGACCACAGGCCGCCATCGCCAGTGGCGATTTCGGTCTCTACCCCGCGCCGAATTTTCGCCTGACCACCGGCGAATGCCGCGACTGCCCGGCGATACCGCAAGCGCTTTGGTATTTCCGCGACCAGACCATCGCGGTGCCGCTCCCGGGGCTGCCGGTGGCCAGCTTCGAATTGGGCGTCCACGTGACGGACGACCTTCGCCACTGGGCCGAAGCGCGGCCCGCCGAGGCGCCGATCGACTACCCGCCGATCGTGTGGGTCGCCGCGCCGGAGATCGTCCGCAACGCGGAATTCTCGCCCGACGGATCACAGTTGCGGACGGGCAGCGTCACGATTCCGTTTCGGCCCATCGCCAAGATCCCGCTCAACCGTTCCTACTACGACCAATCGTCGGTGGCGTTCTTTCGCAAGCGTCAGGTCACGGTACGGGGAACGACGACGGCTGAATCTTTCGTTGCGCGCACGATTTGGCCCGAGGATTTTCGCGTCGGCGGCGACGTGCCGCCCCCGCGCGTCTTTCCGACCAGCATTCCACCTGCGGAACAATTGCGCAGCCTGATGCGGGAAGAACCCCGTGGCGGCGCGGAGAGTCCCTTTGTCGCGTCGACGGTATGGCAGAAGCCGACGGCGCCGCGGGAATGGGCGGGCCGTCCGGTGCTGGCGCTCATGGTCAACGGCGCGCAGGGCGACGACGACGAGGCCCATGGCGGACACTTCGCGCTGGTCACCGGCCGCATCCAGGCAGACGGCCAGATCGGCGACTGGCTGGTCAACAATTTCTATTCACTCGACGTCGAAAGCGAAAAAGGCATCCTGGCCGCGCCGGTTCCATTGGACAACTATCTGGCGGATCTCAATTCCGGCCAGGGATGGTACCGGCCGTCGTACATGGTCGTCGCGGTATTGAAGGATGAGCGCGCCGCAGTGCTCGTGCAGTCCGCGCTCAATCGCGTGTACAACCAGTTCTGGCGCCACCAGCTGGTCTACTACCATCCGAGCGAAAATTGCACCAGTATCAGCGTCGATGCTCTGCGCGCGTTGGGATGGGCTGTCCCGCCGCGTGGACCGACATCGCGCACGTTGGCGTGGCTGGGCTTTCCCTTCATTGCGCTCAAGGAACTCTCGGTCGGCAAGGCCAAGCTTGCCTTCGATTACCTGCGCACCGACCAGACGCGCCTCATGCCGGCTGCGGCGCTGGAAGAGGCGTTCGCGAGCCTCATGGCGCTGGGCAAGGGACAAAAAGCCGAGGGCGACGGCGTGCTCGCGCAGATGCTTGCCGAGGACATGGACGCGCTGGCCTTCGTGCGCTTTCCGCAATTTCCTTCGAGCCGCGCGTTCGGCGACGCGCCCGCGGTAACGACCTGGGAATACAAGGCACTGATTCCCAACGACCCGGCGCTGGTGCAGATCGTCCCGGTACCGCCGCGGCCGTTCCCGGAGGCGCTCAAGGATCCGGACCTGCTGCGTCCCGGAGTTGGCGGCCTTCGGACTATGCGGTGCTGGTCTGGGGTCTGCTGACCGTCATCGGCATTCCGATCGTGCTCTGGCGCCTGTGGCGCTGGCGGCACATGCGGCGCCAATAGCGCGCGCGAGGGTCCCAGTCGCCCCCTGATACGGAACGCTTGACACGGGTTTTATATTTCCATAATATTGGAAACATGAAATCCAATGCGCTGCCACGAAAGCACAGGGCCGCCTCTGCCCAAGCCGGACTTGCCGTCGCAGCGCTCGCTGCACTGGCCCAGGAAACGCGACTGGCCATTTTTCGCCTTCTGGTCGAATTCGCGCCCGCCGGACTGACCCCTGGCGCCATCGCATTGCGCCTGAAGCTCGCGCCTGCGACGCTGTCATTCCATCTCAAGGAACTGGCTAACGCGGGGCTGCTCGCGGACCGCCGCGATGGCCGCTTCATCTGGTACCAGGCCGACCTTGCGGCGATGAATGCGTTGGTCGCCTACCTCACCGAACATTGCTGCCAAGGCACCGGCGGCGGTGCATGCGAGCCCGGATGCGCTCCGGCAACATGCGAGCCGTCTCCCACAACCAAGCGCAGGAGGAACAAGCCATGAAGCGTTTCCATGTACACCTGGGGGTTCCCGACCTTGCTGCCAGCATCCGTTTCTACTCCGGATTGTTCGGCATGACGCCCACCGTGCAGAAACCCGACTACGCCAAGTGGATGCTGGATGATCCGCGCGTCAATTTCGCCATTTCCAGCCGCGGCCCCAAGACCGGCCTCAATCATCTTGGCCTGCAGGCGGAATCGGCAGACGAGCTCGCGGGCATCCGCACGCAGTTCGAGGCCGCCGATGCGTCGGCGACCGTGGCGGAAACCGGCGCGAACTGCTGCTACGTCAAGTCGGACAAGCATTGGGTCACGGACCCGCAGGGCATTGCCTGGGAAGCGTTTCACACGCTAAGCGCCATCCCGCTGTTCGGTGAAGATACCGAGCCCAAGGCGGCGATGAGCAGCTGTTGCGCGCCCGGCGTTTGCGTCGACTCGGTCAGCGGCGAGAAGACAACCCGCTGCTGCAGCTGACTACCTGCCCACAATGTCGCACCGCGCGTACAACGTCCTTTTCCTGTGCACCGGAAATTCCGCGCGCAGCATCATCGCCGAGTCGATCCTGAACGGCATCGGCGCCGGACGCTTCCATGCATTTAGTGCCGGCTCGCGGCCAACGGGAAAGGTGAACCCATTGGCGCTCGCATTGCTGCGTTCCAGCGGCATGCCGACGGAGGGCCTTGCCAGCAAGTCCTGGGAGCGCTTTGCCGAACCGGGTGCGCCGCCGCTGGACTTTGTGGTCACGGTCTGCGACAACGCCGCAGGCGAAGTGTGCCCGGTGTGGCCCGGGCAGCCGATGACGGCACACTGGGGCGTGCCCGATCCGGCGGCGGTCATCGGGAGCGACCAGGCCAAGCACAAGGCGTTTGCCGACGCGAGTCACATTCTGGGCAATCGAATCCGGCTCTTCGCCAGCCTGCCGCTTGCAACCCTCGACCGCCTGTCGCTGCAGCAAGGCATGGACGACATCGGAAAGCGCAGCCAATGAACACCGCGGTCGCGCCGGCCGCACCGCCGGTGCTGGGCGTGTTCGAGCGCTGGCTGACGCTGTGGGTCGCGCTGTGCATCGTCACCGGCATCGCGCTGGGCCAGGCGGCGCCGGCGCCTTTCCGCGCACTGGCGCGGGTCGAAATCGCGCGCGTGAACGTGCCCGTGGGCATCCTGGTCTGGCTGATGATCGTGCCGATGCTGATGCGCATCGACTTCGGCGCGCTGCATCGCGTCGCTGCGCACGCGCGCGGCATCGGCGTCACGCTGTTCGTCAACTGGGCGATCAAGCCCTTCTCGATGGCGCTGCTCGCCTGGCTGTTCGTGCGCCACGTCTTCGCGGCGTGGCTTCCCCCCGACCAGCAGGACAGCTACGTCGCGGGCTTGATCCTCCTGGCGGCCGCGCCTTGCACCGCGATGGTGTTCGTCTGGAGCCAGCTCTGCCGCGGCGATCCCTACTTCACGCTGTCGCAGGTCGCGCTGAACGACGTGATCATGGTGGTGGTCTTCGGGCCGCTGGTGGCGTTGCTGCTCGGCGTGGCGGCGATCACCGTGCCCTGGAACACGCTGCTCGCCTCTGTCATCCTCTACATCGTGGTGCCGCTGCTGCTCGCACAGGCCGTGCGCTACATTCTCCTGCGTCGCGGCGGGCGCGCGCTCGAGCGCATGTTGTCGCGGCTCGGACCGGTGTCGATCGTCGCGCTGCTCGCCACGCTGGTGCTGCTGTTCGCCTTCCAGGGCGAGCAGATTCTGGCGCAGCCGCTCGTCATTGCGATGCTCGCAGTGCCCATCGTCATCCAGGTCTACTGCAATGCGGGCATCGCCTATCTGCTCAATCGCCGGTTCGGCGTCGCGCATTGCGCCGCCGGGCCTTCGGCACTCATCGGCGCGTCGAATTTCTTCGAATTGGCGGTTGCGACCGCGATCAGCCTGTTCGGACTTCAATCCGGCGCCGCGCTGGCCACCGTCGTCGGCGTGCTGGTGGAGGTGCCGGTCATGCTGTCGGTCGTGTACATCGTCAACGCGTCACAGGGCTGGTACGAGCGGTCGCACGCCTGAGCGGATGTCCTAGTTGCCTTCCCGGTGCGCGTTCGCCGCCGCCAATGCCAGGCGATACGCGATCAGCGCGGCAATGGTGACGAGCAACAGCGCATACGGCGTGAGCGCGCGGTTCGGGTCGATCGTATACAGGAGCGTCAGCGCCAGTGGCGCGCTGGACTTGAGCACGAACTGCGGCCGCGCCAGACGACCAAGCAACGCCCCGTAGCCACGGTGACCGAACAGCTCCGCCGGGACGGTGCCGCGGACAATCGTCATGACTCCGTTGCTCCAGCCGTAGATCATCGCGAACGCGAGCGCGACGATCCACACGCCGTGAACCTGCGTGAACAGCGCCAGTGCCAATGCCATTAAGGCGAACGCCAGCGTGCCGACCGCCAGCGCCCGCAGATGGCGGCCGAACGCGAATTCCATGATCCGTCCGGCAACCTGCATCGGCCCGATCATGGAACCGATCAACACCGCATCACGCGCAGACAGGCCCGTCGCCGTGAGCAGGTCGATGAGGTGCGCGGCGATGGCCGTGCCCATGAACGCCGCAAGCGCCAACGCCGTGGCGAGCCACGCGAAGGCTGCGCCGCCGGCGGCCGGCGCAGCGCCTGTCTCGTGCGGCGTTTCGTGCGCCATTGCGTGCGGCGTCACCTTGGGGACCAGGAGCAAATGCAGTGGCAGGCACACGAACAGGTGCAGTCCCGCGTAGACCGCAAAGGTATATCGCCAGCCCACCACGTCCAGAAGATATTGCGACAGGGGCCAGAACACGGTACTGGCGAACCCACCGAACAGCGTGAGGGCGGTCACCGCGCGACGATACGACGTGCCGGAAATCTGGTGCAGCGTCGCAAACGCCGGATCGTAGAGGCAAGCGCCCATCGCCGCGCCCGCCAGCAGCCAACCAGCCAGCATCGTCAGCGGGCCCTGGCAGGTGGCCAGTGCAATCGAGGCGACCGCGCCGAGCAGCGATCCGGCCGCGAGCACACGCCGTCCGCCGCGCGTGTCGATCTGCCTCCCCACGACGGGCGAAACCATCCCCGACAGGAAGAGGCCCGCGGTGAAGCTGCCGAACAGGAGCACGTCGGAGACGCCCAATTCCTGCCGCATCGCTCCGCCCAGCACCGCGATCGTGTAGAACAGCGAACCCCAGGAGATGATCTGCGCCACACCCAGCGCGCTGACCGAGCGCCACAGATGGGGATCGCGATTCGTGTCCGCCAAGTCTCAGTCCTCGCCCAGCATGTCGGCCAGCGCTACGACCTCGGCTGCGCGCTGCAGATCGTCGAGCCGACGTCGTCTAGTGTGACCGCCTTGGCGGGATTGTGGCAGATGATGAACCCGGCCGCCTCCTCCGCGAAGGCAGTCGCAATCTGGCGTTGCATCTCCGGTGTGCAGGGCGCGGTCTTCGCTTCCCACAGCGGCGTGATCCCGGAAGCCTTGCTCGCCATCGCCTGACGTGCCCGGGTCATGTGCAGCCTTCGATTCCATAGACCAACCCGGGCCTGGCCCGGCGGTGTGCCCTTAGCCCGAATTCCATCGATCTAAGCCAAACGCACGGTTCCTGAATAAAGCGTTGCCGCCGCCTGAAGTGTCTGCGCGGCCGTTGCGAAGCTGGCGCTGGCGAGTATGGATTGCGCGGGCGTCGCTCCAATGTTCGTCAACGCGTTGCGATGGCCAAAATCGTACGCCAAGTCACCGCCCAGAGCCGCCGTGTTGCTCCCGAGCAGAAAGTTTCCTGCCAACGCATTGGTCAGACTCCAACTGGTAAGGGATGGATTGGCGGCGATCGCGGCATCGAACGCCCCGACAATCCCCGAGAAATTGAAATTGATGACTTTCTTGTTCAACAGGGGGTCGCTCCCGTTTGCATTGAACGCCGTCATGGCATCGGCAATCACCTGAAGGTTCAAGACGCTCTTGTAGTTGGCGCCGGTCTGATACCAGTTCTTGAACGTGATCTGGTCTCCATTGTTGGCGTCGAGAATCAGATCAAGTCCGGTCTTTTTCAACTTCAGGTCGGCGTAGGCCAACCCGCCTCCAAGCGTGAGCGTGTCGTCTGTACCCATGCTGGCATTCACCACGTCCGCACCATCGCCCTTGTTGAAGCCAATCAAGTCGGCTCCACCGCCGGTCGTGATGGTGTCGCTGCCGGCGCCACCAATGAACATTTCCCGCGCGGAGCCACCCGTCAAAGTATCCGTTCCAACGCCACCATCGAGCAGGTTATTGCCTGCCGTATCGGTAAGCGTGTCGTTGCCCGCGCCACCTTGCAACAAGTCGGATCCGGTGCTTCCGAGCAGCGAATCGTTCCCTGCGGCTCCCGACAGCGTGTCGTTGCCGCTGCCACCATCGAGCGCATTTGCAGCCCCGTTGCCCTGCAACCAGTTATCCAGCGCGTTGCCCGTTCCGTTGACTGCTGCGGTACCGGTCAGCGTGAGGAATTCGACATTGGCGGACAACGTCAACGTCACCGAGCTTTGCACACTGTCGATACCAGCCCCAGCCGCCTCGGTGACGACGTCGGTCGCCACGTCCACCACATACGTATCATTGCCCGCGCCGCCGATCATTGTGTCGTTGCCGGCACCGCCGTTGAGCACGTTGTCGCCGACATTGCCAGTCAGCACGTTGTTCAGCGCGTTCCCCGTTCCATTGATTGCCGTACTGCCAGTCAATGTGAGGTTTTCCACATTGGCCGCCAACGTCAGAGTGACCGAGCTTTTCACGAGATCGGTACCGCCGCTCGCCGCCTCGGTGATGATGTCTGTCGCCACGTCCACCACATACGTGTCATTGCCTGCGCCGCCCACCATCGTGTCGTTGCCGGCGCCGCCATCCAACACGTTGTTGCCGCTGTTTCCGGTCAATGTATTGTTGAGTGCGTTACCCGTGGCATTGATGGCGGCCGTGCCTGTCAGGGAAAGGTTCTCGACATTCGTTGCCAGCACCCAACTGACGCTGCTCTGAACCAAATCGGTGCCTTGGTTAGCGCCTTCCGTGACCACGTCGCCGATGTTGTCGACGACATAGGTATCATTGCCGGAGCCTCCGACCATGACGTCGGCCCCCGCGCCGCCGCTCAGCACATTGTTACCCGCATTGCCAGTCAGTGTATTGCTCAGCGAGTTTCCGGTGCCGTTGATTGCTCCTGCCCCCGTAAGGGTCAGGTTCTCGACATTGGCAGCGAGCGTGCAGGTCACGCTGGCAAAGACCGAATCGGTGCCCTCACCGGCAAATTCGGTTACGACATCCCCTGCAGCATCGACCACGTAGCGGTCGTTGCCTTGCCCTCCCTTGAGCGTATCCGCGCCCGCGCCGCCGTCCAGCTGGTCGTCGCCGGCGTTGCCGATCAGCGTATTAGCGCCGGCGTTGCCAAAGAGAATATTGTTGCCGGCATTACCGGTCCCGTTGATCGCCGAGGAACCAGTGAGCGTCAGGTTTTCTAGGTCGGCGGCGAGGACATAGGTGACGCTCGACTGCACGAGATCGACGCCACCATTGGCCAATTCCGTCACCATGTCGCCAACGTTGTCTACCACATACGTATCATTGCCCGAGCCGCCGATCAGGGTGTCAGCGCCCGCCTTGCCATCCAGTACGTTGTTGGCAGAATTGCCGGTGAGCTTGTTGCCCAGTGCATTACCGGTGCCATTGAGTGCGGCGGTTCCGGTAAGCAGCAATGCCTCGACGTTGGCGGGCAGGACGTAGCTGATCGACGAGTTGACGGTGTCGTATCCCGGGTTGGCGCCAATGACCAAGTCGCCAGGATCGTCGACGACGTAGGTATCGACGCCGCCGTTTCCGGACATAGTGTCCGCGCCGGTCCCGCCATCGAGAAGATCGTACCCTGTACCGCCGTTGAGCGTGTCGTTGCCGGCAAGTCCATACAACTGAGAGCCGTAGGGCCCCGCGGTCAGCGTGTCATTGCCCGCGGTTCCACGGTTGACGTAGAGCTTGTCGAGCACCGTGGTGCCATCCCAGACAGTACCGTCGCCAAAGTGAATTTCAACCGGCCGGTTGGCATCGACATAACCCGGCAAGCGCAACGCGTCCGCGCCGGCATTGACCGACACCACGAGATAACTGCTGTAACTGTCATCTTCGCGCGTCACGCTGACATCGGCCGGGTGCAGGGCCGCGTCCACCCGAATGATCAACTTGTCATTTGTGAGAAAAATGTCATCTTGCGTGACCATATCCTGGCCACCGCCGCTCTTGAGGACATAGGTGTCGGTGCCCGCGCCACCAGAAAGCGTATCGTTGCCAGCGCCGCCATCGAGGACGTCATCACCGTTACCGGCAAACAGGAGATCGTCGCCAGCGCCACCATTCAGCGTATCGTTGCCTTCCGTGTCGAACAGGTAGTCGTTGCCGTCACCGCCCTGCAGCAAGTCATTGCCTTGGCCGCCGACTACAACGTCATCGCCGTCGTTTCCATTGATCGTGTCATTGCCGTCATCTCCGTAGAGCGTGTCGTTACCCGCACCACCGATCAGCGTGTCATCGCCGTTGTCGCCATTCAGGAAGTTGACTACGCCTGGTGACGCGTTATCGCCGGCGATCAGCAGGTCATCGCCATCACCTCCGTAAAGGTGATCCGTGTCCGCCCCACCGAGAATAGTGTCATTGCCACCGTCGCCAAAAAGCGTGTCGCTTTCCGTGCCGCCGTCGATGATGTCGTTGCCATCTCCTCCATGCACGGTATCAATTCCGGCATTCCCGCTGATCGTGTCGTTACCGATTTCGCCATAGAGGAAGTCGTCGCCATCGCCTCCCCCAATCAAATCGTCGCCCGTGCCACCCCAGATCTTGTCATTGCCTGCCTCACCGTTCAATGCATCGTTGCCGGCATAGCCATTGATCACGTCATCGCCACCCGATGCGGACAATTGGTCGTCCCCTGCAGTGCCTTCTAGCCCGTCAGCGCCATCAGTGGGGACATGCGAGAAGCTCGCGACAAGGCGACTGTTAAGGTCGCTCGCCGAAATGGTTGTGCCGTCCGCAAATGTCACGTCCACGTCTGCGTACAGCCTCACGTTCGACTGATACCCTTCATTGTCTGCCAGTCGGATCTGATCGGCTGCACCCCGGACTTTGAGTATTCCGCCGTCGAAATAGATGTCGTCGCGAGAAACGGTTGCATCGAACGAGACATGACTGCGGCCGCTCTCGTCATGGATCACGTCAGCCCCGAACCCGCTGCTGAACCGATAGAGGTCCTCACCGTCCGACCCCGATAGCAGATCGTTGCCGGCACCTCCCTCCAGCGTGTCGTTTCCAGCGCCACCATTGAGCGTGTCGTCACCAGCGCCACCTGCAATTTCATTGTTCGACGAATTGCCCGTCAGCACATTGTTCCCGGCGTCTCCTTGAAGATCGGACGCGCCAAGGTCATCGCCCAGGGCCAGTCCTTCGACATTGACCGGAAGATCGGCGGTCGAATAGCGCCGCGTACCAGTCCCGCGAAACTCCACAGTATCGTTGCCTTCGCCGGGCTTCTCCACGACAGTGTCGTTGCCATTGACAATGTAGTAATCGTCACCCGCGCCACCGTAGAGTTTGTTTTCCGAGAGATTCAGCGCGCCGTCGATCCGGTTTCCGAGCTCGTTCCCGTAGCCGTCAATCGCGGTGCTTCCGGTCAACGTCAGCGCTTCGATATTGTCTGGCAGTTCGTAGGTGATCGAGCTGCGAATTTCGTCAAACGAATACTGAGCACCTCCGGGTGCCGTTGGCTCGAGCACACGATCTTTGGGATTGTCGACGACATAGACGTCGTTGTCCGTATACCCCTGCATCGTGTCCGCACCGCGACCGCCATCTATGGTGTACGACATGTGGCCCGTCGCCGGACCAGCATAGCCAATGAAATTGTCTAGGTCGTTGCCAAACAGTGAGCCCGCGGCGTAGGTATTCTGATTCATCCCCCCGCCCATATCGATCAAGTTCTCGACATTGGCAGGCAACGTGAAATTGCCGCCATTGTTGGTCAGGATGATTGTGTCGTTGCCATCGTTGGGATTCTCGACGACTGATCCGCCCTTGAAATAGTCGAAGTAATAGGTGTCATCGCCTTTGCCGCCCGACATGACCGCATATCCGCCTGTTCCGCCACCGCTTGCCGAATGATTAGGTCCACCAGGTCCGTCGAAGACATTGTTGCCGTCGTTGCCGACGAGGTAACTGATGGCATTCGATGCATTCGCCCATGCGTTCGCATCGAGTATCCCGGTTAGAATCAGTGTCTCGACATTCGCGGGCAGCCCATAGCTGACGGAGCTGCGAATCGTGTCGTTGCCGCCATTGGCCATTTCCACGACCGTATCCTGGTCGTCATCGACCACGAACGTGTCGTTTGCGGCGGTACCGGTCATCGCATTTGCGGTGCCCGCTTCGATGTGCGCGGCAATTTGCGCGCTGTTCCAGACTGTTCCGTCGGCGAATTGGAACCGTTCGATCTTGTTATCGGTATAGGCTGTTCCAGTAGTAGTCGGCGCGGTAGTAACGAAGTAGCTTCGAATGCGGGTCTGGACGGCTCCGCTCTTCATGGCGATGACCAGATCGCCGCCATCTTTAAGGAGGCGTGTTTCGCCCGGCAGGACGCCCGCCCCGAATTCGACGGTATCCACTTCGGTTTGAGGCGACGCGGACACGTGCTGATCGAAAATCGTCGTGCCTCCATCAGAAAGGCCAAGCACATAGGTGTCCAAACCTTCGCCGCCAAGTAGCTGATTCTTGCCACCACCTCCTACGAGGCGGTCATTGCCTGCATCCCCAGCGAGGTAGTCATCGAGTTCTCCGCCGACCAGCGTGTCGTTCCCCAGGCCGGCATTGACCTGCACCCGTGCTGAGCCAGCGTCGACGACATCATCGCCTGTACTCCCGGTCAGGCTCAGCGATTGCGCCGTGACCTGACCGACTGGCCCGGAGTCGGCGAGCGCCAGATCGTGGACTTCCTGGGCGGTGAGGGACGAGCCGTCGGCGAACTTGTAGGTCGATATCGCACCGTCCATGCCGCCCATGACGAACACGTGGCGGCCACTTGCGAGCCCGTCAATCACCAGATGATGGTCGTTTCCCGCCTGATCGATCCCGCGCCGGAACGTCAGCTGCTCCGCAGTGATGCCTTCCGCAAACGCGACGACATTGCTGCCTTCGGAATCGGCAATCGTGTCTCCGCCGGACGCGGCGTCGACAACGTAAATGTCGTTGCCGGCACCCCCCGCCAGGTAATTCATGCCCGTCCCACCGGCAAGCGTGTCGTCACCGTCGTCGCCGAAGAGGAGGTCGTCGCCTGCGCCGCCCGAAAGTTGATCGTTACCCGTACCCCCGGTGACCTGATCGTCCCCGGCCCCGCCGGACACCCAGTCGTCACCGTCATCGCCCCACGCGTAGTCCGCGCCGGGGCCACCACTGATCGTGTCGTTGCCAACGCCTCCCGACATGTAGGTGATGCCGGTCCCGCCAAGCAAGGTGTCGTCGCCGGACTCCCCATACAGTGAGGCACCGCCCTGCGGCGCACTCAGCGTGTCATTACCGTTGCCTCCCTGCACCAACGTTTGTTGCAGCTGGACACCGTAGTAGCCGTGGGTCAGCATCGTGTCATCGCCATCTCCACCCCACAGCTGCCCATCACCCGTCAGGTCGTCATTCCCTGCATCTCCCATGATGTAATTGAGCTGCCCAAAATCACCGACGATGACGTCATTGCCGTCGCCGCCGGACGCGGTATTGGTGTCCTGGGTGCTGAGACCGTCGCGTCCCAGGTCAATGAAATCGTCGCCTGCCTCGCCCAGTATCTGGTCGGAACCCGCACCACCGAGCAGCGTGTCGTTCCCGCCATAGCCGCGCAGGTAGTCGTTCCCGGCGCCACCATCCAGGTAGTCATCGCCTTGGTAGGCAACCGGTGTAGCGTCCGAGTCGCCAAAGAGCAAATCGTTGCCGTCGCCGCCAAAGATTGTGTCGTCGGCAGAATCCCCAACAAGCCTGTCATTGCCGTCGCCGCCGTTGATGTAATCGCTTCCGTCGTCCGCCGCGGTCGGGCTTATGCCGCCGATGACAATGTCGTTGTTGCCGCGAATGATGTCGTCACCGGCGCCGCCCATAAGCGTGTCGGCACCACCATCGCCGAATATCTGGTCGTTGCCATTGCCGCCGTCGATGAAGTCGGCACCGATCGGCGTCGTGGTCGAGCTGCCGATTAGCTGACCATAGTCGTCGCCGGCCAGGCGATCATCCCCATTTCCTCCGAACAGGATATCGTCGTCTTCGCCTCCCGACATCGTGTCATTGCCGTCGTCACCCCAGATCGTGTCGTTGCCCAGCTCTCCAAATACGGAATCATCCCCCGATCCCGCATGAATTTCGTCTGCGGCGCCAACGTCCAACGCGGCATCGTGCGCCAATACCGACCAATACCAGGCATTGAAGGGCGCGCCAGCACCCGTGGCTGGTTGCACGTACGCTGTGGTGAGATCTCCAGGCTCGTAGTCGTCATCCCCGTTGATCAGGTCATGCCCGGCGCCGCCAACAAGAAGATCCTGGCCACCGCCACCAAAAATGATGTCGTTCCCGTCTCCCCCTACCACGGTGTCGTCGCCCAGGCCACCCTGAAGCCACTCACTCGACGACACCAGCAACTTTGCAGGCATGCCGCCACCGGTAAGCGCGGTGGCCGAAGAATTGATGTAGTCGCGCAAGGCGGCTTCGTCGAGTTGGACATCTGCAAACACCGCATCGTTGCCGTCATTGCCGGCAACTACATCAATGCCGATCCCGCCTTCGACGATGTCGTCCCCACCATTGCCACTGACTTCATCGCGTCCAGCGAGGCCCTGGATGTGGTCATTTGTGCCTGCACCAACGACGGAATGGCGACCGCCGGTGCCAGTGCGGTTATCGTCGAGCGCGGTACCGGCAATAGCGACGTTGGGGTTGGGAAAGTTGATGCTGTCCGACGCGGGAATATTGAGCACAATGCCGAGATCGCCCGATAAAAAATGTTTGACCGTGGTGGTTCCGACATTCGATTTGATAAGCAGATCACCGCGCCCTTCCGCTCCAGGAGTAAAGGCGTACACGACATCCTTGCCGTTGACGCTTTGCTTCCAGATACCCGCGAACTCGGCATCGCCCCCTATAAGTCTGGTCGCACCGATGCGGATCTCGCCCAGGCCATCGCTGTCGTCGATAGTGTCATTTCCGTCACCGGGCGCAAGGACGTAGCTATCAAATCCGGCACCGCCTTTCAGTGTGTCCCCGTCGATGCCGCCCGTCAGAACGTCGTCGCCTGTCCCGCCATCCAGAGTGTCCACCCCCGTGCCACCGCGCAGAATATCCGCTTCGGAGCCACCGTAGAGTTCGTCCCGCCCTTCACCCCCATCAAGTGTATCTGTCCCTTGGCCGCCATAAAGCCTGTCGTCGTTGGCGTCGCCAAGAAGAGTGTCAGCGTCCGCGCCACCCAAGAGCGTGTCATTGCCATCGCCACCATTGAGCGTATCGGTACCAGCGTTGCCCTCAAGGTAATCGTTGCCCGCGTTGCCTGAAATCGTGTCAGCGCCGCCCATGCCGTAGAGATGGTCGCCGAGGGCGGCCTCGCCGCCCGCTATCATGTCGCCGGCTTCGCCGCCAAAGGTCCTTAGTATTGGATTGTTACCCGCGGACATATTGCCGCCGGCCTGCAATCCACCAACGACAGTAACTGCCTTGCCGAACGCAAGGTCCTCGAACTTGTAACTCTCCGGCGCTGCACCACGGGCAGTCTGGGTATCTGCCGCGTTTCGCTGGAGATCCCACGACAGCATCTCCGCGCGGTCGGCATACCAGGAATCGGAAAACGCGAATTCCCTTGTGGCATCTCCGATGAGCCGCGCATTCTTGTCCGCTGTCCACGCGGCGAAATCGTTGACGTGGGCGCTCGTCCAAACGGCGTCTAGTGCCGCCTGTGAGTCTGATGCCCCGGACTTCGCGTGGAGGGCGAACGGAGTTAGCGTTTGAAGCGCGAGAAAATCGCCGAAGTCGGTTTTGGCTTGGAATTTCGTCGACGCAGAAATTGTGGAAGACGACGCACTAATCTGGATCTTCGGCTCTCCCGAATGAGGGTCCGGAAGCAGTGAGAGATAGGGATCGCTTTGGGTTAGCGAATATAGGTTGCCATATAGCGCGTTTCGATCACCCGTGGGCGTCCCGGCCACATTAGCTCCGAGCAACTGGCGTCTTAGCCCGTCTACCAAACCTTCGAGACGCGCGTTTCCCATTCCCGCGCTCAAAAACAGTGGCGCCGTACTCGAGAGGTTCCACGTGGGATCGATCGTTGCAATTGCCTCCTGGACGGCAAGCGCGTCGGTCAAAGTAACAATTGAATGATTATGAATCGGGTCTCCCGGCTCAACGCGCACCGTCTGAATTGCACCGATCATTTGGCCGAGTCCCGCGGTCGCAGAAATTCCATCAAGCGCCCGGACGTTGAATATCTTGTTGCTTGGAATGGTGGCGTCGACGATGCCAAAGAATTTCAACAGCTCGGTACCGACATTCGCAATCAATCCTGGAGCGACGCTAAACCCAGGGGCATTGAACGTATAGGCCGCGCTGACAATTTCGTCGTGTTTCGCGGTGAACGCCTGAGCCAAAAAGCCACCAAGACTGTGGCCTGT
Organism: uncultured beta proteobacterium; assembly: GCA_963819965.1. Classification (GTDB taxonomy): domain Bacteria; phylum Pseudomonadota; class Gammaproteobacteria; order Burkholderiales; family Casimicrobiaceae; genus VBCG01. Next base: position 183,193 of record CAWFYA010000002.1, on the reverse strand, counting down.
TATTACAAGGCTCTCACCTGCGCCGAGCTTTCCTTGCGCCACCAACAATTCGTAAAACTTTTCGAGCGAGTCATATTGGGACATCCCCAAAGTAGAGCCCAATAGCAAGATGTTAACTATGTCTGCCTGATAGTCCGCGAGCCAATGGCTGGATTCGGACCCGCGAATTGCAAGCACTTTTTCTCCAGCGGCGTTACCTGCAGGTCTACTGGCAAAAGCAAAACCGCCGAAAACCCGTCCCCAAGATCCTGCTGTCCGAGTACGTTCCAATTTGTCGTCGAAATGTTGGGCCTGTGGAGCCGCCATGTCGGCTCGCAGGTATTGACCAGCATAGTTGACGTTGCTACCTAGGGCCAAGTTGGCCCCATACGCAGCGAATGCTGCTTCCGAGTATTTGAGGTATTCGGCTTTCGTTCGGCATGGCTATTCCATTCGCTTTACAAATACGGACTTAATTAACCAATCGCTTTCGGATTTGTATTTGGGGCAAGAATTTGATGTTGGGTGTGCGTATGCGATGAAGTCGCCTCCGGATCGTCCATATGACACGGCCTCGCCCATCAATTTGCCATCTGATTTCCGGAGAATCGTCGTTACGGTTCTATCGAGGCGACCCTCTCCTCTCAGTGGATCACCCTTCTTTAAATATTCGGTTCGAACCAAATATCGATAATCTGGCCCAACTCGGTCTTCTAATTTTCTCCCTCGCCACCCCGGAAACGGATCGCCCCACTGATCGAACATTTCGGGCGGCAACGCCACTGTTTCGAAGACCCTGACGCCTCCGTCCTTCTTGCACAGCTCTTCCATCTGCCGGTCGAGAGCGAATTTCTCGCAGCCAAGTCCCAAAGCGACGAAAGCGGTAAACAGGGCCGTACTAGCGACTCGCGCAATTGACGGCCAAGCAGATGTGACCCTCTCGTTAACCTCACGCGCCGTACTCACGATTGCTCTCCGTCCATGAAATCCACGCTCCGTGAAGCCTGTTCCTTGGGATCTGGCTTTTCCAATTCTTGTAATTCGAAGATGGCGCACTACTTCCCGGACCGCAGCCCAGCTGGAACCAAGGATGAATTAAATCGGGCCGAGCGGCACTCATCCAATTGGATGACTTGCCGTCGACCCGATGCGGTGCTACGCGGACCTTCCGCGTAATCTTCGTAGCTGGCTGACAGATCGGGCCCGCTGGCAAAGGCCCGCAATTCAATTTGACTTCCGCTACTTCTTCGCCGCGATCACTCCCCTCGCCGTCAGCTGCTGGATGATGAGGGTGGCGAATCCGGGCGCCTCGCTCTCCACCGAACGCGGATTGAGCGTCTGCGTGTTGGCTGACCACACGACGCGCTGCGTCGCGGTGTCGAACAGCGTGGTCTCGACCATGGCCAGGTCGTATTGGGAGACTTGCGTCACCGGCACCATGGCCGGGCCGAACGTGTTCCAGCCCGGGCCCCACGGCCCGGTGCCCCACATCATCGACGTCCCGGGCGTCATGGTCGTGGAGACCTGGGTGCGCGTGTCCACGCCCAGCAGGCGCACCACGAGCAGGCCCTGCGCGTTGCTGCGCGCGACCGCCTCGTTGAACATCCCTTGTGCTGCCCGGGCTTCATCCGGAATGACCGTCCAGCCGGCGACGCCATCCACACCCACGGCGCGCAACTGCTGCGCGAAGATGTCCTCGAACACGCGGCGGCTGGACAGGTTGGTACCCATCGCGACCACGTCGATCCTGGTCATCGGCGGACCCTTGAAGGTCGGATCGAACCATGCCGAATTGATGGTCGTCGACTGGCAGGCGGCCAGCAGCAACGGCGTGACGATTAGCAGCAGGATGTAGGTCAGTTTTCGCATGGCGGTACCTCTTTCGTTGCAACAGTAAGCGAACAGGATCAGCGACCGGTAAATTCCGGCTTGCGCTTTTCCAGAAAGGCGGCGATGCCTTCGTTGCGGTCGTGGCTGGCGGCGAGCTGCGCAAAGGCCTGTTTTTCGGCGGCGATGCCCTCGGTCAGGCACAACTCGTAGGCGCGCAGCACGGCCTCTTTGGCCCGGCGCACGGCCAGCGCCGGCTTGGTGGCGATGATCGAGGCGATTTCGATGGCGCGCGCCAGTGCGCTCTCCGGCTCGTCGACCTCGACCACCAGGCCCGCGGCCAATGCCGCCTGCGCGCCGATGGGCAGGCCGGTCAGCACCATCTGCATGGTCAGCGCCTTGCCGACGGTGCGGGCGAGGCGCTGCGTGCCACCCGCGCCGGGGATCATGCCGAGGTTGACTTCCGGCTGGCCGAATTGCGCGTTCTTGCCGGCGATCAGGATGTCGCAGCACAGCGCCAGCTCGCAGCCGCCACCCAGCGCGTAGCCGCACACCGCGCCGACGAGGGGCTTGGGGAAGGTGGCGATGGCCCGCCAGTGCCGCTGCCGATCATGATTGAGGATTTCGTCGGGGCCGAGCGGCGCCATCTCGCGCACGTCCGCACCCGCGGCAAAGCAGGCAAGACCGCCCGTGAGGACGACCGCCTTGGTCGCGTCGTCCGTGGCCGCCCTTTCCAGCTCGGCGACGACCTCCGCCAGTGTCTGCGTGCGCAGCGCGTTGCGATATTCCGGGCGGTGCAGCGTGATCTGCAGCACGCCCTCGGCAGGGCGTTCGACCAGTATGTCCTGCCTGGCAGTGTCCGGTCCGGGGGAATCCATTCGCGCAGTCTAGCAAGGCGGCGCGCGTCGAGGTAGTTGTCGCCTCGTTTGGGCCAAGGTCACCCTCCCTTGATCTCGTCGCGGGTGGATGCCCAAGAATGGGAGGATAATGCAGCTTCGCACAAGACGGTCACGTGCGCGTGGCCGTCCCGGTGCAGCCATGATTCCATTTCGATGACCGTTTCGCAACTTGCATGGTTTGTGGCGCTATCGGCCGCCGCGGTGCTTTGCGCCGCAGCACCGGCGCCCGTCGTTACGCTGTCCATTGACGGCGCTATCGGCCCGGCCACTGCCGACTACGTGCACCGCGAGCTGGCGACCGCCGGCAAGGAAGGCGCGCAACTCGTCGTGTTGACGCTCGATACGCCGGGCGGCCTCGATACGTCGATGCGATCGATCGTGCGCGATGTCATCGCGTCGCCCGTGCCCGTCGCTGCATTCGTTGCACCGTCAGGGGCGCGGGCGGCAAGTGCGGGCACGTTCATCCTCTATGCCAGCCACGTCGCGGCCATGGCGCCGGGCACCAATCTCGGCGCCGCGTCGCCGGTGCAAATTGGCATCGGCTCACCGGTGCCCGAACCGCCTGGTGCGACCGACAAGTCGAAGGAGCCGATGCCGAAGGATGTGCACGAACGCAAAGCGTTCTCCGACGCAGCGGCGTACATCCGCAGCCTCGCACAATTGCGCGGGCGTAACGCGGAGTGGGGCGAAAAGGCTGTGCTCGATGCCGCCAGCCTGTCCGCGAACGAAGCACGCGAACAAAAGGTTATCGAGCTGACCGCGGCTGATGTCCCCGGGCTGCTACAGCAACTCGAAGGCCGCAAGGTCGAGGTGGCCGGCACGGAGCGCGTGCTGCACACGGCTGGTGCGCCAATCATCGAGCGGACACCGGATTGGCACGACCGTCTACTGTCGATAATCACCAATCCCAGCATCGCGCTGATCATTATGCTGCTTGGCATCTATGGGCTCTTCTTCGAATTCAGCAATCCCGGCCTGGTCTTTCCGGGTGTTGTCGGTGCAGTATCCTTGTTGTTGGCGGCGTATGCATTTCACTTGCTCCCGGTCAATTTCGCGGGCCTCGCATTGATCGTCGTCGGCATCGCTTTCATTGTTGCCGAAGTGTTTCTGCCCTCCTACGGCTCTCTTGGCATTGGCGGAATTATCGCTTTCGTCGCAGGCATGCTGATGTTGATCGACACTGGCGCCGGGGGTATCGGCATTCCGTGGCCGCTGATCGCATTCCTCGCCGTGGTGACCGCTGTGTTCCTTTTCGTCGTGGCGCGGATGGCGCTGCGGGCGCGCCGCGCGCCGATTGTCAGCGGCTTGACGACAATGGTCGGAGCCGACGGTGAGATGCTGGAGGTTTCCGGAGAGACCGGCTGGGCGAACATTCGTGGCGAGACGTGGAAGGTTCGGACCGCGGGTCACCTGGCGCGCGGGCAAAGGATTCGCGTCGTCGCCGTCGACGGCATGCTGCCTCGCGTGTCCCCTGCGGAAGGAGAGTGACATGGCATGGATTTCTCCAATGATTGTCCTGGTGCTGTTGGCGCTGCTTATCGCGTCGTCGCTGCGCATCCTGCGCGAGTATCAACGTGGCGTCGTGTTCCAGCTCGGCCGGTTCTGGCGTGTGAAGGGTCCGGGCCTCGTTATCCTGGTGCCCGGCATCCAGCAGATGGTCAAGGTGGACTTGCGCACCATGGTGTTCGAGGTGCCGACTCAGGATGTGATTTCGCGCGACAACGTGTCAGTGAAAGTCAGTGCGGTCGTCTATCTGCGTGTCATAGATGCGGAAAAGGCGATCATCCAGGTTGAAGATTATCTGAATGCGACGAGCCAATTGGCGCAGACGACACTGCGATCGGTCTTGGGCAAGCATGAGCTCGACGACATGCTGGCGGGCCGCGAAAAGCTCAACCTCGATATCCAGCAGGCGCTGGATGCGCAAACCAACTCGTGGGGAATCAAGGTTTCCAATGTCGAGATGAAACAGGTCGACCTGACCGAGTCCATGATTCGGGCCATCGCGCGGCAGGCGGAAGCAGAACGCGAACGGCGTGCCAAGGTAATCCACGCCGAAGGCGAGTTGCAGGCTTCGGAAAAATTGTACCAGGCCGCCAAGGTGCTGGCGCAGGAGCCGCAGGCCATCCAGCTGCGTTACCTGGAAACACTTACGGTGATTGGTGCGGACAAGAACACGACTATCGTGTTTCCGCTGCCGATGGACATCATCGCCCCGCTGCTGAACGCGCTGCCGAAGCACGACAACGCGCCACCACGGAGTTGACGTGGGTAGTCTACGTCGCAGCGGTCATGTGCGGCACTTGGTGCTCGCCGCGGATGGCCAGGCGCCGCAGCTAGCCCGAGTCCGTGTACCTTGAGCCCGATGACCCGCCCAGTCCCTGCGAATCGGGAATGCGGGCGAGTGCCAGCTCCTCGGGTCGGCTGAAGTGCCTCTGGACCGCCCAGTCCAACAGGTCGAGTTGTACTTCCAAGGTGGGACGGCGGTGTTCCGGCAGCGTGCTCCGGAGGTTCTCCAGCATCGCGCGCATCCGCCTCGCAATCTGGAGGTTATGTGCGCCGCACGCGCGAATCTCGCTGCAGGCGACCTGCACGTAGTCCTCCCAGTTCGGGGTGCGAAAGATGACACGCGGCTGCCCCCCGTCGTCGAGAATCACCTCGCCGCGCAGTCTTCGCCGGCCCACCATCCGCAACAGCCGGTGCACCTGGTCCAGCGCCAGCACCGCGGTGGTCGGATCGTTGATTGCCGGTGACAGCGCCTTCAGCCCGATGTCGACAATGATGCGGAACGCGAACATCGGGTCCTGCTCGAGCGTCCGCTCTGGGCCGAACGCCACCGTCGAGCGCAGCGCGCGATCGTCGATCGTCGTCGCGCCGCCATGGAGCACGAACAGCGACTCTTCTGCGGCGACGAAATCCCCGACCTGCGGCACCAATTCGATCATTCCGTCATGGCTTCGTGCCAGCGCCACCAGGGTCGGGATGTCGACCGCGAGCACGATCTCCGATGTGTCCCGATGCTCGACTTCGCGCCGTGGCAATCGCCGCTCTTGGTGCAGCGCGACCGCTTCCGGCGGCAGAGCCGTTGCCGGCTCCGGGTAGACGGACCTGATCATCGCCACGCCCTCGTCACCGATGAGAGCGACGACGGCGACCGGCCGCAGCAGGCGCGCCGCGTAGTCGATGAGGAACAGGAAGTCGGCGATGCACGCGAACCCCAGGACCCCGGTCACGAGTGATACCAGCTGGTGCACCGATTCGTCCTGCCGGTTGAGCGCCGCGACGGCGAACACCAGCGTGAATACGAAAAGACCCACGCTGTAGCGCACGACGTTGTTGCGCAGCAGCGTCGTGGCGATGATCCGCGGCGTCAGCTGGCCGCCGGCGACCTGGATCGCCACCAGCAGCGAGCCGAACGTGAACACGAGGAACGACAGCGTCATCGTGATGACGGTCTGGTACAGCGCCGTCGCCCCGGCCGGCGAGAGCCCCGCCAGGAGCCACCGCTGCCAGTCATCGAACGCGCGGATCACCGGTGACAGCAGCAGCTCCAGCGCGAGGGCGAAGAGCGGGACCGTCCACAGCGCAGACTTGAGGTAACTGGTCGCGCGGTAGACACGACCCCAGGCCAGCTTGCTCCTGACGAAATCCAAGAGGCGGCGCCGACGCGTCGTCATGTCGCCTCCGGTGCGGTGCGTTCGCGGGCCATTGGGCTCATCGCCGAGAATCCTCCACTATGAATTCGTGAATCATCGTTCATAGGACACGCCTTGAGTCTACGTGCCGCCCGGCGCTGGGGGAAGTAGCGCCGCCGCCCGTTGGCGGAGTGTTCCTACGCGACCTCAAAGGACTACCTGGGAACGCTCCGCTCCGAGGCGCGGCATTGCCAGTCGCCAGCACGCCACCCAACGGAGGGAACATGAAGCGATTCAGGATACCAATCGCAATATTACTGGCGCTTCTTGCGCCCGGCATCGCGCTTGGTGCAAGCAAAACGGAAGAGCAGGCAGAAGTGCGCAAGGCAGCACAGGGTGTGCTAGCGGCGGTCTACAAGGCACAGCCATCAGCGCGCAAGGCCGTCGAGTCTGCCGCTGGTTATGCCGCATTCAGCAACTTCGGCATGAAGATCCTCGTCGCCGGTGGCGGCTCGGGCGAAGGCATCGCGGTCAACAACAAGACCAAGGCCAAGACGTACATGAAGATGGCAGAGATCCAGGCCGGCCTGGGATTCGGAGTCAAGAAATTCCAGGTGCTTTGGGTGTTCGAAACGGAAAAGGCACTCAACGATTTCATCAATTCCGGATGGGAGTTTGGCGGACAGGCGACCGCGGCCGCGAAAGCCGGCGACAAAGGTTCCGCCTATCAGGGCGCGGTCTCGGTGGCGCCCGGGGTATGGATCTACCAGGTCACGGACAAGGGACTGGCTCTCGAGCTCACCGCCAAGGGAACCAAGTACTACAAGGACGCTGATCTGAACTGAAGGCGGTGCCTTGGTGCGAAGGCCGCCGCCCGGGTCGGCGGCGGCCCTGGACAAGGGCTGAACGGCTTCCGCAACCTCGGTTTCGAGCTGAGCAGGATGACTGCGAACTGTTATTGTTGCGTCAGCGACCGACGCAAGGCGATTGCCAACCGTGACCGTCACCCACCACCCTGCCAATAGCGCGGAAGTTGCACTCAATCGCCTGAAGGAAGGAAACGCGCGCTTCGTCAACGGGCGGGCGCGGTTCCCGACCGTGCAGAAGGAAGTCTTGGCAGAACTGGCCAAAGGCCAGCGTCCCTACGCCACCATTCTCGGGTGCAGTGACAGCCGCGTTCCACCGGAACTCCTGTTCGATGCTGGATTCGGTGACCTGTTTGTGATCAGGGTGGCGGGAAACGTCCTCGGCCCCTCGATCGTCGGGACCCTTCAGTATGCGGGCACGCATCTGCACACGCCGCTATTCGTCGTCTTGGGGCACGAGGGTTGCGGGGCGGTCGCGGCCGCGATCGCCGAGAAGTTCCACGAAACGCGGCATAGCAGCCGAATCGCCTTGCTGCTGAAGAACATTGGTCCCGCCTTGGACAATCTTGACCGCAATCTGCCTCCCCCGGCACTGCTCAGCGCGGCCGTCGAAGCCAACGTACGGTGGACCGTTCAGGAACTGCTTGCTACGCCTGAAGGGAAAGCGCGCGTGCGCCAAGGCGACGTGACGCTGGTGGGTGCCGTATACGATATCGCCACCGGTCGCGTTCGGTTCCTAACATAGCGGGACGCGGCTCATCGTCTGTCGTCACGGGCGACTGCCTTGGAGCAGCGCGACCGTCCGCTATCGGTGAACTGCGCCGGCCACGCGGGATGCGCAGCCGCTCCGCACAGCGGGCACCAGAATCGCGACGTGTCTGCTATGGGACTCTGCCTGCGGCTGGCTCTGATCGGCCAACTCCGGTCGTAGCGCCTTGTCTCCGATAGCAGCCGTTCGCCAGCAACGGTCGGTCCAAGGCGGTGCCAATGGATTGCAGCGAGGCGCAGCGATAAGTTCCTTCGTTTCTAAAACCAGACCGAGGCTCGTTCATCGCAAGTTCAATAGCCTGATCTATCGTTAGCGTTTGACCGTCAGCCCATGCGCCATTTCCGAAGCCGCCAAGGCTGCCATGCCGCCGCCCGTCCGCGTCGAGGGGAAGGCGCGGCCCAGGATCTTCCGCCAAGCATGTGCGATGATCCGCTTGGCGTCGCGAATGATGAGGTCGCCGTGGGAGAGGATCACGCGCTCGAAGTCCCACTCGAGGATACGCATCATGCACTGGCGGACGAGCGCCTTGTCACCCCAGCCAAGCCGGTACTCGGGCGCCGGGCTGGGCGTGTTCCACATCCCGATCATCCGAAACAAGATCCTTAGAAACCAGTTGGTACCGGGCGTGGCCGCGGTGACGTTCTCGACCATGTCGACGAGGATGAGAGTCTTGCTGGCGTGGTGGAAGAACGCGACCTCACGCATCACGCGCGTTCCCTGCAGGTAGACCTGTGACAGTTCGCCCGCCCACAGTGCCGGCGCCTCGTCGCCGAGCAGCTCGTCGAAGGTGAGCCCCTTCGCCCGCTTCTCGACGCCAGGGCAGATGTAGGTCACCGCCTGGGGAAACGCCTGCTGACACGAGCGCACATGGAGCCAGTGGAAATTGCCTGGCGCAATGATCGCCGCAACCGGTCCCAGCGCCGCGACCTCCGCGGTCAACGCCTCGTCGAACACACACGGGGAGTGGATGAGGAGCTCGCCGCTCCGGAGCTTGATCACCGTCATCCGCGCGTTGATTCGCGCCCCGCCCAAGGAGACGACGTAGCCCCTAAGCCAGAGCCCGTCGGGAACGAAGACTTCGAGAGAAGTAGCCACTGCGCGCCTCCGTTTGCAGATCGGGTTGCAATCGTCGCATGCCTCGCGATCGAAGCGACGACGAACTCCGACACAAGCTATCTGCACACGGAGAGACCTGGCTTGCCCGTGTCGACGCAGCGATGGTTGACGGCGCTGCGGTCCACACCGCCCGTTTGCGCCCGGATGAACGCTGTATGTCAAGCAGCGGTCGACCGCATCGGCAAGGCGAGCGTCTCTGACCGGCCACCACCGGCTATACGACTCATCCGCTCAAAGCAGTCACCCGCCGTCGATTTCCAGAACGCCAACGTCGCGCTCGCTATTGGCATCGCGCCCGCGACGGTTCACAGTAGCGGCACGCTAGGTACGGCAAGACCCCAGGCGTCGGCACGATGGCCGGCGGGTAGCTGGTGCTCGCGCCTCCAACCGACCCATGAGAATCGGGATCACCGTCGTACGTGAATGCCCCGACGCCCCAGATAGGAGGACAGCGCAATGACCTCAGCCGGAATGGAAACGACAGTGCAAGTTGCCGTGGTCCAGGCTGCGGCGGTGCCCTTCGATACGGAGGCATGTGTGGACAAAGCGGTTCGCCTGATCGGGGAAGCCGCAGCCAAAGGCGCGAAGGTAATTCTCTTTCCCGAGGCATTCATCGTTGGCTACCCAAAGGGGCTGGGTTACGGACTTGTGATTGGCGCGCGTGATGCAGCTGGGCGCGAGGAGTTTCGAATCTACCTCGACGCGGCGATTGAAGTTCCAGGCCCGCAAACTGAACGCCTGGGGGAAGCCGCGGCAGCAAACGAGAGCTACGTCGTTATGGGCGTGATCGAGCGTGAGCTTGGCACGTGCTACTGCACAGTGCTCTTCTTCGGTCCCGACGGGCGGCTGCTCGGCAAGCACCGCAAGCTGATGCCGACCGCATTGGAGCGGATGATCTGGGGCTTTGGCGACGGCTCGACGCTCACGGTAGTGGATAGCCCCTACGGCCGGATCGGCTCGGTCATATGTTGGGAAAACTACATGCCGATGCTGCGCATGGCGATGTATGCCAAGAATGTCGCACTGTACTGCGCCCCCACTGCGGATGACCGGGACACTTGGTTGTCCTCGATGCAGCATATCGCGCTCGAAGGCCGCTGTTTCGTACTGACGGCTTGCCAGTTCATCCGCAAGAAGGAGTTCCCGGATACCGTCCGCGTGTCGCTCGGCGAATCGCCGGACGCGATATTGATGCGCGGTGGCAGCGCCATCATCAGTCCATTGGGCAAGGTACTCGCGGGCCCCCACTTCGAAGGGGAAACCATCCTGACGGCGACCCTCGACCTCAACGACATTGGACGAGGCAAATTCGACTTTGATGTCGCCGGGCATTACAGCCGCCCGGACGTATTCCAGTTGAATGTCAACGAAGCGCCCATGCGGCCAGTTGTAGCGAAGTCAGGCGAGTAGTAGAGCGCACGTCGCGCAGCCACAGTTCCGCGAAGGTCCGCTTCTCCAGAGCGCGACCGGCAGCAAGGGGTCGAACTGGGACAGTCGGTGACTCGACTGATCGCGGCCACAAACGGTCGTCGTCAACCGGGCAAATGTTGCATTAAGCGCGATTTGTGGAGAGACTTTCGCGGCATCGTCGAAAAGGGGAAAGCATGAAGCGCGTTCTGCGGGCTTGGGAGGTGTCGCCGGATTGATGGTCATCGCGTACGCCGTCGTGTTCGTTCTTTCCGAGCGAGTGCTGCGACGCACCTACGAAGTGCCACCGATTGCCTTGTCGGTCCCGACCGACCCAGCTTCGATCATCGAGGAAGGGCGTCTCGCGACCGTCCGCGGATGCTTCACCGGTTGCCACGGCAATCGGGCCACGGGAGCGGTCATGTTCAATCAACCGATGATCGCGCGTGTCGTTGCCCCCAATTTGACGGCCGCCGCCCACAAGTACAGTGATGCGCAACTCGCTGCCATCATCAGGAACGGCGTGCGGCCCGGAGGGCGCAGCCTCGTCATCATGCCGTCGGAGGCATTCGTTGAGCTGACCAATGGCGACCTCGGGCGCATCATCGCGTTTCTGAAGAGCTTGCCGGAGGTCGATGGACCAGGTCCTGACGTATCGCTCGGCCCGCTCGGGCGCGTTGGCCTCGCCATCGGCCAGTTCAAAATGGCGGCGCAGCAGATCGCTGAAGCTGTCCCGCCCCCAGAGGCAAACAATGAAGAGGCGGCTTATGGACGGTACCTTGCCCGGACGATCTGCGCACAATGCCATGGGACAAATCTGGGTGGCACGTCCAATCCCGACTTCACCAGTCCGAATCTGCGTGTGGCGGCAGCCTATTCGCCAGAAGCATTCTTTCAGCTGCTGCGAACCGGCGTTGGCCTCGGAGGTAGGAACCTTGGCGAGATGAGCGCGTGGGCGAGGGTCAACCTTTCTCACCTTACCGATCCGGAGATTGGAGCTCTCTACAGCTATCTGCACTCTATTCCGGCAGCCGTGCATAACTGAGCGCCCACAGCTTTCGATGGTGCAGGGTTTCGAAGTTTTTCGTACGTCCGCTAAGGGTCCGAGAGCCGAAATGCGCTCTTGTAGGTCAACAGTCGGCCAATTCCGGTCATACAAGGACGGCAGCAAGATTTCCTATTAGCGGCCGTCGAATCTCGCGGATACTGGATGCTTGAGTGAATTGCAGACGACGTGTGGTGCATCCATCCGCCCAAACCGAAAACTCCGCCGAAGTGGGCTGTCGTGAAGCCAATGCCGATTACTGCCTGCGGCGCGAGAAGCCGAGCCCAGCGAGACCAAGGCCGAGTAGCGCGAGCGTGGCAGGTTCGGGTATCGGCGTGTCTGCGACCGACGATGAAAAGCTGCTATACGCTGGTGCCAGTCCGCGTGTGATCACAAATTCGGTGCCATCGGTCGTGAATAGGGGCGATCCGTTTGCACACAAAGTCAGATCCGGACAGAACGGGCCGAAACCGCTCCTGAAGAAGTCGGTCTTCAAGTCGTACGTGGAGAACCCGCTGCCATAGGTCGCGAGGGGATAGGTGGGTCCCGCCAACGAACTGAAGCCTGCGCCTCCGTTGGTCTGGTCGACGCTGACATACATCCCGCCGATGCCTAGATTGATATCAGCATTGTAGGAGGTGCCGTCCGCGAACGAAACGGCTAGCGTCGCCGCACTCAGGATGTTCGTGAAACCGCTAGCCATCGGCACGCTGAAGGGCGTCACTGTGCTGGTATCGCCGGTCGCTGTGATCGTGATGAACGCACAAGAGAGATCCGAAATCGCATTGCAATTGTGGTCCACCCCCCCGATGCGAATTGACTGGTACAACATGAAGTCGTTATAGACGACGAAGTTGGCCGACGCGGCACCGGCCAACATGTAGGCGAGAAGCGCTATCGATGCGAAGAGGGTCCTACGGGCTTGGTGGAACACCTTGACGCGGTTCATACGTTTCATCGGTTCGCTCCTCGACGGCATCGCCACTGCGCCGAAACTATAGCGAAAGCATGAAATGCGCCGCGCATCGGTTTTTCTCGATTTTTCAATTGGTTGCACGGGTCAAATGTGGGGCAACAGACAACAGTTGTAAAAGTTCTCGACCTGGTGATGATAGTTGCGTGCCCGCGGCCCGCGGGCCGCGGCCCTCGATCCGACGGCTTTCATGTTTGTCGAAGTCCGCTTCCGGCCGGACATAAACGTCGGGTTGGGGTCGGCCCGTAATTGGCGAACGGCGGCTATGGCAAAGGCGGACATTGGCGGACTCGATCGTGGCGATCTGCCAATTCTTCAAATTGCAGGGCGACCGAAGCGCGGATTTCGCCTTGTCAGACAAGCGATCGCAAGACGGAGACCGTTTCGTCCGCGCAGCGCGCCCAGGTAAACGTACGGGCGCGCTCGAGGCCAGCCGCCCGCAGCCGCGCCGCCACGCCGGCGTCGTCGACGATGGCGGCCATCGCGGCTGCAACCGCATCGACATCCAAGGGATCGACCAGCAGCGCGGCATCGCCGGCGACTTCCGGCAGTGACGTCGTTGTCGAGGTGATGACCGGAGTGCCCGACGCAAACGCTTCCAAGACCGGCAAGCCGAAGCCTTCGCACAGGGACGGAAACACGAAGGCCGCCGCGCCCTGATAGAGAGCGCGCAGGTCACCGGCATCCACGTATTCGAGCCAGCGAACCTGCCCGCGCGCCGCGCCCTCGCGCAACGTCGCGACGAGGTCATCAACGCGCCAACCCGCCTTGCCCGCAATCACTAGCTGCCGGCCGGCCGTGGTCTGCGCAGGCATCCGCTCGAAGGCCGCGATGATCCTTTCCACGTTCTTGCGTGGCTGCAGCGTCCCGACGAAGAGCAGATACCCGGGATTCAACGCATGGCGTGCCTGCACTGCAGCGATGCGCGAAGCGGACTCGGCGACGAACCAGCGCGCATCGACGCCAAGCGGCGTCACGGTGATCCTTTTCGCGTCGAGCCCGTAGTACTCGACCAGGTCGGGGACCATCGCGTGCGAGATCGCGATGACGTGATCCGCCCACTGCGCCGATCGCCGCAGCAAGACGTTCTTGAATCCGCGCAGGCGCGCATTGGCCCACTCGGGATGGCTCAACGGAATCGCGTCGAACAACGTTGCGCAGACCGGTGTTCGTGAAAGGCGCGGGATCCGGTAATCGGTCGAGTGAAACACATCGACGCGCTCAGCTAATCTGCGAGCGCCACGAAAATCGGCGCCGGTTGCGACAGACAATGCTGTGGCGATCGCGGCCCGGTGCGGCAGCACGGTAGCGCCGGGTGGCGCATGCCGCGCCGCGCCCGGGCCCATCACGACCCGAACCGGCATCACGTCGTCGCGCAATCCATAGGCTTCCAGCAACTCGTGCGTATACACGCCGATGCCGTCCGGCCGCACCCGCTCCAAAGGGCCCTCGAGAACTGTAACGCTGATCCCGACGCGTAGCTGAGCGAGGGTGGTCACTGAAGCGGAGCCGATCCCTTGCGTACCACGAAACCAATGGACGTCGACGTGAACGCACCCACCGGGAATCTAAGCTGGAGCCGGAGCTGGGGCTCCGGGCCGTAAGGCGCCACGTCAACGTAGCGCTCCACAGGCTCCCGCCCCAAGGTGAAGTCAAACGGTTCCACTTGGTGGCCTGCGGCCATGAGCGTGGCGGCCAATTGTTCGAAATCGCGCCTGCGATATAGCACGACGGGGCCCTCGTGGATCGTGCGATCGTTCGATGAAGCGTTGAATTCGGTCGTATGCACCGCGATGCCGCCGGGCCGCAGGCACTCGAGCGAGCGTTGCACGAACTCCAATCCGGCCGCAAGCGTTCCCAAGTGTTCGAACGAGCAACTCGACCAGCAGAAATCGAATCCGCGCAAGTCCGTCGGAATTGCCGTCATGTCGACAGTGCGATAGGTGACGCGCTGTCGGAATTGTTCGTCGGGACAAATGCCCTTGGCGTTCAATAGCTGCAATTCGGTGCCAGCGCACCGATCGGGGCCGAACCATCCTGCCGCGCGGCCGGCTTCCGTTGCCATGTCCGTGGCAACCACGTGGACGCCGCGCGCCGCGAAGCATGCCGCCAGCGGCTCGGTGCCCACGCCGAAGCCTAGGCCACGCATGCCGGTCGCGAGCATGCCGCGCTCTTGCAGGACCTGCGCGATGTAAACCCACTCCCATTGCTTGCGCTGGTAACGTGGTGGCTCGCCTAAGCGCGCGCACCAGTACTGATACAGCGGCAAACGATAGTGCGCCTCCCGGCACACATTGGAACCGAAGACAAAGGGACCCTCTGCCATTTCCAATCGCGGTACATTGCGTTCGAACTGGTATGCGGATCCGCCCGGTTTGCGCTTTACCATTGCCTGGAGCCTTGCCCAAACCCGGCGGCTGAAATCGACCGGATTTCGCGCCGCCTCGCTGACGCGCTGCGCAATGCGCGTCAATGCGCCCTCGCCTGCAAGTCCTCGTAACGCGCGATGCCTGACGGCACGTAACCGATGAAAGCGGCGCGGCGATCGGCGACGGCGCGATCGCAGAGATCGCAGACCTGGTGTAACTCGTGGGACGCGAGCACGATCGGCGCCGCCGATGCGCCCGTAAGCCGGGTAGCGGCAACGAGAGCAAAAAGGGCAATGAATGCCCAATGTCCGCACCTGAACGCTTCGCGCATGGCCAGTCCGCTTCCTTTCCGCTTGGCGGCCATGATATCGCTTTAACCTGTCATACGGCTTACGTGCGGTGCGATGGCGGGCAGGACCGTTCGCGTTTGCGGGACTGTGCGCGGAGCACGCAGGGAGGGCAATACCGAGGTCGCCGCCTGTCTATCACGTGCAGCAACCGCAGTGAAGCTAAACCCGGTACACGACGGGTCGCAACGTACGTGACCAAATGGTGGCGCGCGGCTGGCTGGCGGAGGGCGACGGACCCAGCCCTGTCGTCATGTGCGCGCTGCAGTAGTCGTCTTCGAGCGGCTGCTATAGGGAAGCTTGTATGTCCGCTTTGGGTCGGGTCCCGTAGTTGGCGAACTGCAGCTTCGGGGACGCGAGACCTGAAGGGCGACGGTCTCTGGACGGCCATGAGCCGCCTGTCGGCCTTGCCATCCAGTTTTCCGGTAAGCGGACATCGACGAGTCGAACGCGCTATGATTTGACCGCCAGCCTTCGATACCGTGAGGTCATCATGAAACGCGCACTTCCGATCTTGTTGCCTATCGTCATGTTGGCACCGCCGGCGCACGGCGCCGACAGCGCCGCCGGCAAGAAGCTCTACGACGCAAATTGCGTGCAATGCCACAACGCCAGTGTCCACACGCGGCCCGACCACAAGATCAAGTCGCTGGCGGCGCTCGACAAGCAGTTGACGGGATGCAGCGCGGGTGCGCACATGAACCTGAGCGACGCGGACCGGGCGAACGTGGAGCAGTACCTGAATGAGCAGTTCTATAAGTTCCAGTGATCGCCGGGGATTGCGCGATTCACTTGGTCTCGACGCCTGACTTGTTAGTGGGCGAATCTAACTCTTTCCACCTCCAGCATATTCAGCAGCCGTTCGCGGAATTCCGAGAACGGGCCAAGTGCAGCCCTTCAGTAGGTGCCGCTGGTTGTTCACAATGCGGACGTACAACGTACACAGCCGTCGGCAGAGTGGGAGAGGCCATTGACGTGGCGCAAACCCGTATTTCGGCGCGGGAGTAGCCTGTTGGGGATCAAGTCCTTCAATACTTGAGGGAATCATGAATTCACGACCCTTCCCGACTTCGATCGCGATTGCGCTATTGGTGCTTCTAGGTGGATGCGCGACGCGCCCAATCAACCCGCCGATCACGGAAGCGGGCCTGAGCATCGGGTACACATTCCAGACCCGGCAGAAATACTTCAAGAGTCAGGAAGTCCTCGTCGTCCTCGCCTTTTCCGGCGGCGGCACACGCGCGGCCGCATTCTCTTACGGCGTCCTCGAATTCCTCAAGCGCACCGAGGTGATAGGACCCAAGGGCAACAAAGTCCGCCTCCTCGACGCTGTCGACATGATTACTGGCGTTTCCGGTGGAAGCTTCACCGCGCTGGCCTATGGCCTTTATGGCGATAAGCTGTTCGCCGATTACGAGCAGCGCTTCCTCAAGCGGGATGTCCAGGGCGAGCTTATCGCCCGTGCAATGAATCCTGGCAACTGGGGAAAGCTGTCGTCGACGGGCTGGGGCCGCTCCGAGCTGGCGGCCGAGTTCTACGACGAGATCCTGTTCAACGGTGCGACCTTCGGCGATCTCGACCGCGGCGACGGTCCATTCATTGTCGCGTCGGCGACCGACATCGCGACCGGCGGCCGGCTGCCATTCAACCAGAACGTATGGAACGTACTCTGCTCGGATCTCAACGCCGTGCGTCTATCGCGCGCGGCGGCCGCGTCGTCGGCCGTCCCCGTCGTCCTATCCACGATCACGATCAACAACTATGGCGGCACCTGCAACTACGAGCTTCCGCCGTGGGTCAAGGTGTTTGCCCATAGCGAAGACCCGCCGCGGCCTGCCGCGCGGGCGATACGCGAACTACAGGATGTTCTGCCCTACGCCGACAGCGCACATGGGCCCTATATCCATCTCGTCGATGGCGGCGTGTCCGACAACCTGGGCATGCGCGGTGTGCTTGACGCGCTGGAATTCCTCGAAGCCTTGCACGACAAGGGCATACCGACACCGCTCGACCAGGCACGCAAAATCGTCGTCTTCGTCGTCAATTCGTTATCCGACCCGCCCACCAATTGGGATGAATCGGAGAACCCGCCCGGTACGGTGGACATCCTGCTGAAGGCCACCGGCGCTCCAATCGATCACTATTCCTTCGAAGCGGTCGAGCAGTTGAAAGACATCGCGGCGCGTTGGCGTATGGCGCGGGAGATCCGGAGGTTGGCCGGGTGTTCGACGAACAAAGACTTGCCGGTCTGCACCGCGATACGTCCCCCGGAAGCGGAGGTCTACGCCATCGACGTGTCGTTTGCCGGGCTTCCCGATGTGAAGGAGCGCGACTATCTGAATCTGCAACCTACGTCGTTCGTCCTGCCGCCGGAGGCCGTCGATCGCCTGCGCGCTGCAGCGGGCACAATCATTCAGGCTTCGCCAGAATTCCAGCGCTTGCTGAAGGATGTCGGCGCGACGCAAATCGCCGAACCAGCATCTGCCATTGATTCTTCGAAACCCCACTGACGCCGCTGGCGATTATCAATCACGAACTGAAGTGATACAAAATGAAGACAGCGCTGTTAATGGCAATGATGGTCTTTGCTTCAGGTGCATACGCGGCTGATTGCGTAACCAATGCGCGCGGCAAGACGGTCTGCAGCAATGGCGAGAAGGCGGTGGTGGTCAGCCCCAATACTGGCACCGTCACTACTGCGCAACATAATTCAGGCGGGGTGACAACCTTGCAAAGCAACACGGGCACGAAGGCGGCCGTAAATCCCAGGACGGGCAATGCTGCCGTAGCGCAGACAAATCAGAATGGCGTGACCACCACCAAGACCGCGCGGGGCGGCGAAGCAAAGACGAAGAATGGAATGGGCGTCGCCGAAGGCCCTAACGGCACGGTCTGCGCAAAGGGCAAGAACAATCAGGGCTGCACGAAGAAATAGTCGAACATATCGGCTCGTCGACCCGCGAGCGGCTGCTTTCAGTGACCACGAACAGCTGCTTACCGGTGATCGGCATGCCCGCTGTGGGTCGAGAGCAGAGATACGGTCATGTCGGTCAACAATCGGCCAGCTCCGGACGTTGGCGTCATTGCCCAAATTGCCGGGAAGGAGACGTTTGCAGGAATCACTGCCGCCAACACGGTCCGCAGCGACACATTGATTTTCAACGTAGGGCCATTGTGTCGACGCGTCGGCAGCTACGGGTACCCCGCCGCGAGCGCGTCGTTGACGAGCGCTTCGAGCTGCTCATAGCCGAAGCTCGGCATCGGCTTGCCGTTAACGAAGAACTCGGGTGTCTGGGTGACGTTCAGGGCCTTCGCGTCCGCGATGTCCTGCGCGAGATTCTGGGCGATGTCGGGGGCGTACATGTCCTGTCGGACGCGGTCGATGTCGAGCCCGAGGCTGGCGAGATAAGTCCAGACGAGATCGGGCTGCGGCGAGTGATTCGGCGCCCAGTTGGGCTGCGCTGCAAATACCGCCTCGAGCGTCTCCTGCCACTTGCCCTGCTTGCGCGCTGCCTCGATCACTTTCACAACGTAGTCGGAGTTGTTGTGGAACGGAGCATAGCGGATGGTCACCTGGATCTTACCGGGGTGGGCGGCCATCATCCGTTTCACGAATGGATAGAAACTGCGGCAGGTGTCGCAAGCGGGATCGAGGAACTCAACGATGTTGACCTTCGCGTCCGGCGATCCCTCGGTTGGCGCATAGGCGCGGACCAGAAGCGCCTGCCGCGCGAGCGCCTGCGCCGAGTCGGCCTTCCGGCTTTGGTAGACGAGTGCGCTCACGATGAACGCCGCGACGAGTACGACTGCCGCGGTGATAAAGAGCGGTTTTCGGCTCATGTCGGGGCCTTGTAGCGCGCCACGACGAGCAGCGCGTTGATAACAGAATAGGCGGCGAGCGACAGCAGCGGAATGCTCACGAAGCCGAACCATTCGATCTGGTTTTGGGCACACGGCACACCCTGCACGCACGGCCTGATGCTCTCGGGAATCAGCCCGTAAGTGAGCAGCACATGAAAGAAAGCGATGGACCAGCCGGTGACGGTAAGCGACAAGGCATAGCGCACGATCCTGGGGTCAAACGGAAATAGTCCGACCGGAAGCAGAAGCGCGAGCGGGAACATGAAAATGCGCTGGTACCAGCACAACACGCAGGGTGGAAGGCCCATCACCTCACTGAAGAAAAGCGCACCAAGTGTGGAAGATGCCGCGATGAGCCAACAAGCGAAAACGAGGTTCCAGGCAAGCCCCAGTGAGTGTTCCCGCTTCGTCGTGAGCTGTGCATCCAGTTCCGTGGCCATTCGCAGATCTTAGCGCAACGGACCAAGCGGCGGCCGGCGGCGTACTTTGTGTGAGCGCCCTGAATGGCTCACCTCAACCCTTGTCGCCCGACAAGGAAGTGACTGAATGTGCGTTCCAGTCCCGTGCTACCGCAAGTGTAGCGCATTGACCATAGGCTTGCCTCGGCGTATTTGATGGTTCGAATTGGCGTTCGTCCGTGTGGTGTCGCAACCGCATCATCGCAGGTTCCCGATCCACCCGCTGCTGCAATGCTTCAAGCACAGCTCCGCTTTCGCGGCGCGTGATGAGTGGAAACTCGCTCGGCGTGCCATGTTCGCTGCCGCACAGACGGCGCCGGTCCATTGGAGCACGCTCAGGAACGATCAACTGGCGCTGCACTAAATCAGATCTACAGGATCAGGCGGCCAGCGCCACGGCGCGGTGTGGCATGATCATGAGGGAGAAGCAAATGACAAGACGCATGACGAAACTGACAGTCGTTGCGGCGATCACTGCAGTAGCAATTGCAGTGAGCGTGCCGTTCACACTCGCCCAGACGGCGCCCAATTCCGGCCCGACGCCGCCGACGGCAGCGTCGCGCGGCGACGAAACAGGCTCCGGCATGATGTACGGCCAAGCGCAAGTACCAAGTCAAGGGCAAGCGCAAGGGCCGGCACAAGGCGGCTACGGTCCCAACACGATGTACGGCCAGGCGCAGGCGCCAAGCCAAGGGCAAGCGCAAGGGCCGGCACAAGGCGGCTACGGTCCCGGCATGATGAATGGCCAAGGACAAGGGCAAGGCGGCTACGGTTCCAGCATGATGGGTGGCTACGGTACTGGCTGGATGGGTGGCTACGGTACTGGCTGGATGGGTGGATATGGTGGGCCATTGGTTCCGATCCTGCTTGTTCTCGCGGTTGCCGTCCTCGTGGTATGGGTCGTCAAGCAGAAGAGCAAGTAAATGGACAGGTTCAATCGCGCGAACCGAAGCGTCGTGGGTTTGGTCGTGCCGGTGGGCCGTAGAAGACGCAAGCGGCGGTCACGAAGTGATTGGCACGCTGCAAACGAGCTGTGAGCCGGGCCACACCGGACGGAACGAGGCGAGGGCAGCATCGTATGGGACTGCCGTGCAATACGAGCCGAGGCGAACGACGACTTTGCGGTCGCTGTTTGGCGTGAATCGGCTCCTTCGATTGGTTGCTGCTGCTTGGCCGAGTATTGGATTTGATTTGAGTCAAAATCTGGATTGGTACGCGGTCTAGACCGGAACTTCGTTATCCGTCAAGAGGTCGCATTAGCGTGTTTAAGCCGTTCCGTCAGCAGCGCAAGACCATAACCGGCGTCGCGCTCGGGGTGTGGCTCTTCGCGCTGTTCGTTGGGATCGCGCATGCGTGTGGGTGGGTTGAGCCGAGCATCGCGCCGGTTCATGCAGTGGCCGCGAAAGCGAGCCAACATTCCTCTGATGAAGGCACGCCGGTCGGCTGCGAACAGTTCTGCAAGTCCGACATTCCGGTCGTAACCAAGCTTCCACTCCAGGGCGACCAACCGGACGCGCAACCGCTGATCGTTGCGGTCAACAACGTCCGCGTCGTCCTCGCATCTCCGCCTGCTTTCCCGCTGGCGCAGGCCGCACGTTCGACTTCGGATGTGCCGCCCTTCCTTCGCTTCACTCGACTCCGCCTCTAAGCCGCGCTGATTCGCGGGGCGGTGCACGTCTGCCCTGCATGCGTGTGTCCCGGCTCGATCCGGTTCCACGCGGTCGGCGCGCCTTGGTGCGGCATAGGCGCAGACCCTCAGTCTGCAAACTAACGCAGGGACATTGACATGGGTACCTCACGTATCACGGCTCTTCCCAAGACCATCTCGAAGGAGAAACACATGAAGAAACTGACTATCGCCGCGGCGCTCGCGGCAGTTGCAATCGCCGTAACCGTGCCGCTCACGTTTGCTCAGACAGGCGGCTACGGCATGGGACCCGGGATGATGGGCGGCTACGGTGGCAATGGCCAAGGGCCCGCGATGATGGGTGGCTACGGCGGTTACGGCCCTGGAGCCGGGATGATGGGTGGTTACGGCGGTTATGGCATGGGGCCGGGGATGATGGGCGGCTACGGTGGAAATGGCATGGGGCCGGGGATGATGTACGGCTACGGCGCCAATGCCGCCGGAGCGCTCAACCTCACCGACGATCAGCGTGAAAAGATCACCAAGATTCAGGAGACCCTGTCCACCAAGCATTGGGAGCTGATGGGCAAGATGCAGGAGCAGCAGTTCAAGCTGCGCGAGCTGTCCGCCTCGGGCAAAGCTGACGATGCAGCCATCGGCAAGGCGTACAAGAACATCGAGAGCCTTCGACAGCAGATGTGGGCCTCGGGAGCGGATGCGCAGAAGCAAATGGACGCCGTACTCACGAAGGAGCAACGGGACCAGCTGCAACGTGGCTGGGGCCGCGGTGCCGGTTGAACACAGTCCCCTCAAGCCGCCACGCCTCTTTGGATTGGCCACGGCGGCTCTCAACGAACAACCGGACATACCGTCGGCCGGCTCACGCACTATCGGCCGACGGGCGTTCGCTCAATGCGGGAAGGATATACAGGGGGTGAAATGGGCTGCGTGAACGGCATGACTCTTCGCAAGACCTTGAGCATCGGCGTACTGATAGGCGGAACCGCCTTGGGCGGAAACGCATTTGCTGACCCACCACAAGGCGCTTCCAGCCCCGGCTACGGCATGGGACCCGGCATGATGGGCTCAGGCGGCATGGGGCACGGCATGATGGGTGGTTATGGTCCTCCGCCACAGGAAATCAATGTCCGTTCGCTGCAGCCGGGCGAATTGGATCTGAATTCGCGCGCGGGCCAATTCTTCTCAACTACGTGTGCGCGATGTCACGCCTTACCGGATCCACGGCAGCACACGGCCGATCAATGGCCAGGGGTGATTGCGCGCATGGAACGGAACATGCGTTCGTCGCGTTTATCGGTTCCAGACGATAACCAGATCCGGCAGATCCAAGCCTTTCTGGAGCAGCACGCATCCTCCAACAAATAACGAGGGTGGATCGAAGGAATCCTTCCGTGCAATGGAGAATCCCATGCTTGAATTTGCGATCCTGAGACCAGAAGGCATCGTGGTGCTGAAACCCAACGCGTCGCTGAGCAAGGAGGACTTCGTCGGCCTCAGCGCTTCCGTCGATGCCTACCTTGCAGACCACGCCAGCATCCACGGAGTACTGATTCACGCCGAATCGTTTCCCGGTTGGGAGAACTTCGCGGGCTTCACCGCGCATATCCGCTTTGTCCGCAACCACCAGCAGAAGATTGAGCGGGTGGCGTTGGTGACGGACAGTCCCGTCGCGCGCGTGGCCGAGGCGCTGTCCAAGCACTTTGTCGCGGCGGAAATCAAACACTTCCCCTTCGCGGAGTACGAGAAGGCCCTGAATTGGTTGAAGACCCCCCGAGCTGGCCTGACCTAAACCCTGATGAAAGATCATCACAGTGCAAACTGAACTCTTTAAAGTAACAGGAATGACTTGCGGTGGCTGCATCGGCACGTTAACGCGCGCGCTGCAGGCGGTTACCGGGGTGGGTGACGTAAACGCTTCGCTCTCGGCCGGCGAGGCGGCGGTGCAATACGACGAGCGGCTGACCTCGCCTGAGCAACTGAAATCGGCCGTGAAGGGCGCGGGCTACGGTGTGGGTGGTGTCGAGACGAAGCAGAACCCAAAAGGTAAGGGCTGTTGCTGCGGGTGACGCCATCGTTGGACAAATTGCTTATGCGATGTTGCGATGTGATGGCGTCGATGGCACCCGGAATATCGCGGGTGGCGCCTTGCCTTACCGCAATGGAAGCTGGCTGCGGCGGCCGATTGCGCTGGCGGTTGCACACGACGATGCTTGTTTTAGGGTCGAGTGTCGAGTCCTACTCTTGGCTGTCGGTTGCAGGAAGCGGAGAACGCGATGATTGAAACGACATCCAATCAATCGATCCGCAAGGATCACAACCCAGATCTGCATTCTGAAAGCGGTCGTTCCGGCGAATCGACGGACCCCCCGATGCTGGTCGCCGATAAGTCGACGCAAGCGCTGACTGATCCTGTGTGCGGAATGACCGTGTCGGTCGAGTCACCGCATGTGCTGCAGCATGAGGACAAGCCGGTTTACTTCTGCAGCGCGGGGTGCAAGGCGAAGTTCGCGGCCGACCCCGCGAAGTATCCGGTATCCCACCCGGAGTCGAATGCGCCAACGCCGCCCGCTGCCGAGCCAACGGTCGACGGTGCGATCTACACCTGCCCGATGCACCCCCAGATTCGCCAGGCGGGACCGGGCAATTGCCCCATTTGCGGAATGGCACTCGAGCCGGTCGCGGCAACGGCCGAGGTTGGTCCGAACCGCGAACTCGCGGACATGACCCGGAGATTCTGGATCGGGTTAATTCTGACGTTGCCGGTCTTCGTCCTGGAAATGGGCGGCCACATCCCCGGCCTTGGCCTGCATGACCTGGTCCCGCCGCGCATCTCCACCTGGATTCAGTTTGCTCTATCCACGCCGGTCGTCTTGTGGGCAGGCTGGCCATTCTTCGAGCGCGCCTGGGCGTCGGTCGTGCATCGCAGCCTGAACATGTTCAGCCTGATCGCCCTCGGTACAGGTGCCGCTTACCTCTACAGCGTCTTCGCGACCCTTGCGCCGGGAATGTTCCCCGCTGGGTTTCGCGGAATGGGCGGTACGGTCGCCGTTTACTTCGAAGCCGCGGCGGTGATCACCGTTCTCGTACTGCTGGGCCAGGTGCTGGAACTTCGCGCCCGCGAGCAGACCGGCGGCGCGATCCGCGCGTTGCTCAAGTTGGCACCGAAGACAGCGCGCCGCTTGCGGGCTGGGGGCGACGACGAGGAAGTAGCCCTCGAGCAGGTTCAGGTTAGCGATCGTCTTCGCGTACGGCCCGGTGACGGCGTGCCAGTCGATGGCGAAGTTCTCGAAGGCAAGAGTGTCGTCGATGAATCGATGGTCACCGGTGAGTCGATGCCCTCCGCCAAGCAGCCGGGTGACAAGATCATCGGCGGGACCGTCAACGGCACCGGCTCTATGGTCATGCGTGCCGACAAAGTGGGTGCGGATACCATGCTCGCGCGCATCGTGACCATGGTCGCCGAAGCGCAGCGGAGCCGGGCGCCGATCCAGCGGATGGCGGACACCGTGTCGGGCTACTTCGTACCAGCCGTCCTTGGCGTGGCGGTCATCGCGTTCGTCGCGTGGGCGCTCTGGGGTCCGGCTCCCGCGCTTTCCTACGCTCTGATTGCGGCGGTTTCCGTTCTCATCATCGCGTGTCCCTGTGCGCTTGGCCTGGCGACCCCGATGTCGATCGGCGTGGGCATCGGCAAAGGCGCCGGCGCGGGCGTCCTGATCAAGTCGGCCGAGGCTCTTGAGCGCATGGAGAAGGTCGATACCCTTGTCGTGGACAAGACCGGCACGCTTACCGAGGGTAAGCCCAAGGTGACGGCCATCGTTCCCGCTGGGGGACTGTCGGAGTCCGAGATTCTGTCGTTGGCAGCCAGTCTTGAACGTTCCAGCGAACACCCTCTTGCCGCAGCCATCGTCGCCGCCGCGCAGGATCGCAATGCTGCAATTCAAGAACCGACGGACTTCGCCTCGGTCACCGGCATGGGTGTCACCGGAAAGATCGGCGGCAGGCCGGTGGCGCTGGGCAACGCGAAGTTGATGGCGGATCTCGGCATTGCGGTCGGTGATCTTGAACACAAGGCCGACGAACTTCGCGGCGACGGAGCGACTGCCTTATTTCTCGCGGTAGACGGCAACCCGGGCGGTGTGATTGCCATTGCCGACCCGATCAAGTCAACGACGCAAGCGGCCCTCGACAGCCTGACGAAAGACGGCATACGCATCGTGATGCTGACCGGCGACAACAGGACGACCGCCGAGGCGGTTGCCCGCAATCTCGGCATCACGGAGGTCGAGGCTGACGTATTGCCGCAGGACAAGAACCGCATCGTCAAGAAACTCACGGCTGAGGGACGCATTGTCGCAATGGCGGGCGATGGCGTGAACGATGCCCCGGCTTTGGCCGAAGCCGCGGTTGGCGTCGCCATGGGAACGGGGACGGAAGTCGCCATCCAGAGCGCCGGAATCACCTTGGTAAAGGGTGATCTTGCCGGCATTGCGCGGGCAATCGTCTTGAGCCGCGCGACGATGCGTAACATCCGCCAAAATCTGGTATTTGCATTTGCTTACAACGCAATCGGCATCCCGATTGCCGCGGGCGTTCTCTACCCGACCTTCGGCCTGCTTCTGAGTCCGATCATTGCTGCGCTGGCAATGTCGCTCAGCTCAGTTTCGGTAATTGTGAATGCGCTGCGCTTGCGCACGCTGAAGCTTTAAGGCGGGACTACATCCCGCCAAGGCCGCTGATAAGCTCCGGCACGTCGATCCCGGGCGTTGGAATCAAGACGATGCCGTGAGGGAACTCGAGCGAGGCTTTCGCTGGGCGGTGCGCTGACAATTCCCGGCGTCGGTCAGACCTCGAACTCCTGCGAACGGACGTGCGAGGAGAGTTGGTCCTTGTTGTAAAAGCAGTGAAGGCGCGACCTGCAAACGCACGATGGAGAATCCCCATGATCGAGCAGCTTAAGAATTTTCCCGAGAACATTCTCGCGTTCGTCTGCACGGGACGTGTCACGAGAGCGGATTATGATGCGGTGCTGGTTCCGGCCGTAAACAATGCGCTTAGGAGCCACGACAAGGTTCGTCTTTACTAGGGCCCAAATCGGTCACATAGGGACTTCCGACAGACACAATCGATTCATATAGGAAAAAGCTTCCCCGGGACGGCGCCATCACAGTCGATGATCCCTGCGAGGTCGCCTTTGAGGACGGAGAATATGCGTGGGTTTTTGGCCGATCAGCGAGGTTCTCCCTCGTGTCGCAAGTCGACCCGCAGTGGACTGGGGCTTTCCAAGACCGACGATGCTGACAGCTGCAACCGGCGATGGCGCCGCCTTGTAAGGCAATCATGCGAGAATCGCCGGTAGTTCATTGCAACCATCGCCCCAGCCATTATCGTGTCAATGCCAGCCATCATCGCCATTTCGAATCTCACCAAGACGTACGCTTCCGGCTTTCAAGCGCTCAAGAGCGTCAATCTGGAGGTTCGCCGCGGAGAGATTTTCGCCTTGCTGGGTCCGAACGGCGCCGGAAAGACGACGCTGATAGGGATCATTTGCGGCATCGTCAATCCGACGTCAGGAAGCGTCCGCGTCGACGGTCGCGACATCGTGACCGAATACCGTGCCGCGCGCTCCCTCATAGGGCTGGTTCCACAGGAACTCAGTACCGATGCGTTCGAAACGGTGTTGGGAAGCGTGTCCTTCAGCCGCGGACTGTTCGGAAAGTGGCCGAATCCCGGTCACATCGAAGGCGTACTCAAGGCTCTGTCCTTGTGGGACAAGAAAGACAGCAAGATCATGACGCTTTCGGGCGGCATGAAGCGTCGCCTGCTGATCGCCAAGGCCCTTTCGCACGAGCCGGAGATCCTGTTTCTCGACGAACCCACCGCGGGGGTCGACGTCAATTTGCGACGCGACATGTGGCAGCTCGTACGGTCGCTCAGGGATTCCGGCGTGACGATCATCCTGACCACCCACTACATAGACGAGGCCGAAGAGATGGCCGACCGGATCGGCGTGATCCGCGAGGGTGAGATCATTCTGGTCGAGGACAAGGTCGCGCTGATGCGAAAACTCGGCAGGAAGCACCTGAAGCTGCAATTGCAGCATTCGCTGGATCGCGTTCCGCCCGAACTTGCCGACTATCACCTGGAGCTTACGCCCGACGGTGCCGAGTTGAACTATACGTACGACACGGACGGAGAGCGAGCCGGCATCGCCGCCCTGCTCAGGGACCTGGACGATGCCGGGATCAAGTTCAAGGACCTCCAGACGAGACAGAGTTCGCTGGAGGATATCTTTGTCAGCCTGGTCAGGGGCGAGTCATGAACCTGCCCGCAATTCGCGCAATCTATCGGTTCGAGATGGCGCGGACGAGGCGGACGCTGATGCAGAGCATCATCTCCCCCGTGCTATCGACGTCGCTGTACTTCGTTGTCTTCGGCGCGGCAATCGGGTCGCGGATCCAGCAGATCGATGGGATCACCTACGGCGCATTCATCGTTCCCGGGCTCATCATGCTGTCACTGTTGACGCAGAGTATTTCCAATGCGTCGTTTGGCATCTATTTCCCGAAGTTCACTGGAACCATCTACGAGCTCCTGTCTGCGCCGGTTTCCTATCTCGAGATAGCGGTGAGCTATGTCGGCGCAGCGGCAACGAAGTCGATCATCCTCGGGGTGATTATCCTGGCCACAGCAAGTCTGTTCGTGCCGCTCCGGATTCTCCACCCGCTGTGGATGATTCTGTTCCTGGTACTCACCGCGGTTACGTTCAGTCTCCTCGGGTTCATCATCGGCATCTGGGCCGATGGATTCGAGAAGCTGCAGCTTGTGCCGTTGCTTATCGTCACGCCGCTGACCTTCCTGGGCGGCAGTTTTTATTCGATCTCCATGCTGCCACCCTTGTGGCAGACGGTGACGTTGTTCAATCCCGTGGTCTATCTTATAAGCGGCTTTCGATGGAGCTTCTACGGCATCGCCGATGTGAGCGTGGGTGTGAGCCTTGCCACGACGACCGCCTTCCTGGCGATACTCCTTGTGATCGTGGCTTGGATCTTTAGGACCGGATATCGGCTCAAGACTTGAACCCATCTCGGCGAATCATGTCGGATCGCTAATAGCACCGCATCATTGAGGCTTCCGAAGCCATAACCTCCGGGCAATGCGCGATAATCGGCGGGATGGCGTACCCGAGAAAAACGGAACTGGAAACGAACTCGGCGTTGACGTGTCCTAGTTGTGGTGCCGCCGCGACGGGTTCGCCCTTCTGTCCAATGTGTGGCGAGCGTCGCGTGTCTGACGGTGAAGATCGGACACCGGCGACGACATCACCCCGGTCCTGGTTCGGCCGTATGCACGCCAGTCTTCGTGCGCTGGCGTCGCCACCGGGTCACCTGACTGCAGATTGGGTGCACGGCAGGCGAATTCCCTACCTGCCACCGCTGACATTGTTCCTGTGGACCAATGTGGCGTTCTTCATAGTGCAGTCTGCGAGCGGCCTGGGGGTACTGTCCTTTCCATTGCGCGTCCACCTGAGTCAAGATCTGTTTGGCCCGCTGTCGGCCCGCCTGCTGGCATTCTATCGACCGGGAATGGGCGAAGCGAATTCGACTTTCCAGCAGGTATTCGATGCGCTTGAATCGGTCCACGCCAAATCTCTGGTGATACTAATGGTCGTGGCGTTCGCCCTGGCGCTCCGCGTCGTCGTACTCGGTCGCAGGATTCGGTTTCGCGAATGCATGAGCTTTGCGCTGCACTTGTACACGTTTGCGCTGATCTGGTTATGCGCGCTCTTCCCTGCCGTGGCCATCGGACTTCGGCTGTTCACCTGGGCTGGCGGACACTTCACGCCCGAGGGCCTCGACGATGTGGTCTCCCTCCTCGAGGCCGGTGTCATCGGGTGGTACATTGCGGTCGCGCTGGCGACCGTCTGGAATTTTTCCAGTTGGCGATGTCTCGGATCGGCGTCGCTGTTGCTAGCCGTGATGGTGCTGTTGTTGCGGCCCTACCATTTCGTGGTGTTTGCGGTCACCCTGATATCGATGTAGAGCCATTTCCCGCGTTTGTGCCCTACCGCTTCCCGATCATGTGAAACATGTCGATACCTCCCGCCCCCCCGCTTCGTAGAACGTGCCAAGTCCGAAGATTTTCTGGTTTGCAGCATCATAGAAGAAATCTCCGACAACGCGGGTGCAATTGCCGCGGTTAGCCACCACGGTCATGCTGAACACGTTCGTCGTTCCTCGCGGCGCGATATTCACCGCGAAATCGCAGCCTAACGCAGAGACGGTCATATGGCCCAGGGAATC
The DNA here is from genome assembly GCA_963819965.1 of uncultured beta proteobacterium. Classification (GTDB taxonomy): domain Bacteria; phylum Pseudomonadota; class Gammaproteobacteria; order Burkholderiales; family Casimicrobiaceae; genus VBCG01. Next base: position 153,694 of record CAWFYA010000002.1, on the reverse strand, counting down.
CATGAGTCCGGTCACCATGGTGGATTGGGTAGTGTGGCCCATGGACACCGTCCAGGATCCTGCCAGACTGGCAAGCGTGGCTTGAGTGTCAAAGACGTTGTCGTACACTGCCGTCACTGAACTCTGGCCATTGCTCAACTGAAGGGAGTCACCCGGGACAAACGTGCCGCTGATCGGAAGGTCTCCCCCAACGAACCCAGAGGAAATGGGTGTCAGTGCAAAGTCACCGAGGTCCGTCGACGTGAACTTTCGGTCCGCGGTGCTGGCCGATCCGTAGATGACACCATCGTCCGTCTGATTGCCCACTTTCGAGTAGACAATGTAGTACTTCCCGTCGTCGAGAATGAAAATGTGCAGCGCCTGGCCGTGGTCCGTCGTCCCGCGCCACAACCCCGCGGCGCTTTCGTCCGGCGGCACGCACATGCCGACGCCGGTGCCGGCCGGCTCGGCCACGTAGCCCTGGGTCAGCATCGTCTGCTGCACGGTCTTGCTGGTGACGAAGCGGTGGTTGGGCGCACCGCCCTGGCCGTTGTTGTACAGGCGATAGACCGGAATGGTCCCGGCCGGGCAGTTGCCGCCCGCGTCCGGCAGCATGGCGTTGAAGAGGTTGGCGTTCTCCAGCTTCCAGTCGGGGAATGCCGCGATCGTGTCCTCGCATCCCAGGCCGTGCGGTGCGTAGAAGTGCGAACTCTTCGGCGCAAACGCGGCGCTGTCGTTGAAGAAGCGGCAGATGCCCACCGACCCGGCCGGCGCGCCCGTACTTTCGTAGGCCCTGAAGCTCAAGCCGGTGCGCGACCAGTCCTGGAACGGCGGCACCTTGCTGTCGAGGATGGCGATCTCGTCGGCTTTCGAGGTGATGAAGTAATGGTCGAAGGACGCGTGGTGATATTCGACTACCGTGACGTCGGCCCGGACCAGCACCGGAAACAGGCACAACAGGCAAGCCGCCGCCCAGCGAAACTTGGATGACATCCGTCCTCCGATTCTTTAGGGGAAGTGTGCGCCGCGAGGAACGATATAGGCATCCGCTTCCAGGGGCAAGTGAACAGTTGCCACTCACGTTTGGGCGTGATCGGCCCCTGAACGAGACTGCCTGGAAAATTGAGAGGCCCGCCTTGTGACTGGCTAGCGGTGCCTGAATCCTGGCTTGCGCTTCTCCACGAACGCGCGCATGCCTTCCTTCTGGTCTTCCAATGCAAACGTGGAGTGGAATTCGCGCCGCTCGAACATGAGACCTTCGGCCAGCGATGACTCGTAGGCTGTGTTGATCGCTTCCTTGATCTTCAGCACAACCGGCAGCGAGAACGACGCGATCTTGGTCGCGAACGCCAGCGCTTCGGCTTCCAGCTCGGCCGCCGGCACGATGCGCGCGACCAGTCCAGCGCGTTCCGCTTCCGCAACGTCGACCAGGCGTCCGGTCAGGCACCAGTCAAAAGCCTTGGCCTTGCCGATGGCGCGAGGCAGCCGCTGCGTGCCTCCCATACCGGGGATCGTGCCGATGGTGATTTCCGGCTGGCCGAACTTGGCGGTGTCGGCGGCGATGATGGTGTCGCACGACATGGCCAGTTCGCATCCTCCGCCGAGCGCGTAGCCTGCTACCGCCGCGATCACCGGCTTGCGGATGCGCAGGATTTCCTCCCAGTCGCGCGTGATGTAGTCGTCGCGGTAGACCTTGGCGTAGTCCCACTCGGCCATGGCGCCGATGTCCGCGCCAGCGGCAAAGGCTCTTTCGTTGCCGGTGATCACGATGCAGCCGATGCCGTCGTCGTCATCGAATGCGTGCAGCGCCGCGCCGAGCTCCTTGGCCAACGCGTCGTTTAATGCGTTCATCCGCGTCGGCCGATTCAGGCGAATCAGCCCGACGCGACCGTGCGTTTCGACGATGATGTTTTCGTAGGCCATGGGCAGGTCCCGGTCGAAAAGGATTCATTCTACGGGACCTCCGCGGTCGTGCCCAATGGCCATTCAACAGCGTCCGGTCAGGAATCTAGTGAAGCCACGCAGCGAATCAGGGCTTCGCTGGATCGAAGTGTTTCCTGAGCCCCTGCCAGCAGCGGAAATATTCGCCCTGCAGTTGCGCCGACTCGAGCGCCGCGCGCGTGGGCCGGATGACCTGGCGCGTCTCGAACATGAACGCCATGGTGTCCTTGATTCGCGTAGGGTGCGTGAGGTCGGCGGCGCTGGCCTTCTCGAAGGTCTCCGCGTCGGGACCGTGCCCGGTCATGCAGTTGTGGAGGCTCGCGCCACCCGGCATGAAGCCTTCGGCCTTGGCATCGTAGACGCCGTGGATCAGGCCCATGAACTCGCTGGCGATGTTGCGGTGGAACCACGGCGGCCGGAACGTGTTCTCCATGGCCAGGATGCGCGGCGGAAATATCGCGAAGTCGATCGTATCCACGCCCGGCGTGTCGCTGACCGATTGCAGCACGAGGAAGATGGACGGGTCCGGATGGTCGTAGCTGATCGAGCCGATCGCGTTGAATCGGCGCAGGTCGTATTTGTAGGGCGCGTAGTTGCCGTGCCAGGCGACGACGTCGAGCGGCGAATGGCCGATCTCGGCCGACCACAGGTTGCCCATGAACTTGGCCACCAGCTCGAACTTGCCTTCGCGATCTTCATAGGCGGCGTGCGGCGTCAGGAAATCGCGGGAGTTCGCAAGTCCGTTGGAACCGATCACGCCCAGGTCGGGAAGTCGGAACGCCGCGCCATAGTTCTCGCACACATAACCGCGCGCGGCACCATCCGGCAACTCGACCTGGAAACGCACACCGCGCGGGATCACGACGATTTCCTGTGGTTCCATTTCGATCCGCCCGAATTCGGTCGCGATGAGGAGCCGCCCCTGTTGCGGCACGATCAGCAATTCGCCGTCGGCGTCGTAGAAGAACCGGTCGACCATCGAGCGGTTGGCGGCGAAGACGTGGATGCCGCAGCCCGACATCGTCGCCACATCACCATTGCCTGCCATCGTAACCATTCCCTCGACGAAGTCGGTCGGCGCGGAGGGAATGGGCAGCGGGTCCCAGCGCAACTGGTTGGGTGGCGTGGGCGCATCGCCAAAACCGCTCGCGAAGTGGCCGTTGCCGATGCGCCGAAACGGCATGTGCATGGCTGCCGGACGGATCCGGTAGGTCCAGGAGCGCATGTTGGCGCCGCGCGGTGCCGTGAACGCCGTGCCGGACAGCTGCTCGGCATAAAGGCCGTAAGGCGCACGCTGCGGGGAATTGCGCCCGACAGGCAAGGCGCCGGGCAATGCCTCGGTCGCGAACTCGTTGCGGAAACCCGATTGGTAGGTCAGCACGATGGGCTCCCGGTCTGCGGGGCGACATCCTCGCGCGCCGCGGCCATGGCAGCGCGCAGCACGCCGGCGTCGCCAATGTGGTTAGCCAGCAGCAGGATCAGTCTGGCGTTGACAAGTGCGCTTTGCGGTTCGGTCAGATCGCGGTGCATGTCGAGCAGCTCCTCGTAGAAATCGTCGGGTGCCGCGATGTTGGGTTCGGTATTCAATGCGTGCATGCCCCATTCCTCGATGTTTTGCTATCGTTGCCAACGGTGCCCGTTGCGCGCGCAATTGCCTGGCGCACGGCCGCAGGATCGAAGCGCCTCCAGCGCGCGCACACGTGCTGGTCCGGACGAAACAGATAGCACGTATTCGGCTGCGCATCGTACCGCCTTGACAGAATGCGGTCCTTGTCCTGGATCACCATCCGTCCTTCATGCGCCGCGCCGCCGACCTGGACCACCGAACAAGGTATGGGGGGCTGGGCGAGGTCGCGCGCGGCGGTGGACGGAACGGCACCGCCGAAAACGAGGAGGTTGAAACCGCCATCCAGATATTCCAGAAGCCAGTCGCCGCGCCGACCGCACACCGGCGCATCGGCCGCAGGCGCGCCCGGTATCATGGTTCCGGCAAACACGTCGTGGTCCGGCGTGTTCAGCCTGGAAGAGTCCAGTATTTTCGGTATCGACAGGCGTCCGCTGTTGACCAGCCTGCGCGCGAAAGCATGGTGGCGCGCAAGTCCAAGGGTCGCGTCGCGAAACGTGCGCGACACCGCGCTCTTGGGCGTGATGAAGTCCGTGGCGCGGGTCGAATTCAGGATGTTCTCGTCCGCCGCCGCAATGCGCTCGTCGTCGTAGGTGTCCAGAAGCGTCTCCGGAGCCAGCCCGCGCATGACCAGGTCGAGCTTCCACACGAGGTTGTCAACGTCCTGCACGCCGCTGTTGGCGCCACGGGCGCCGAAGGGACTCACCAAATGCGCGGCGTCACCCGCGAACAGCACGCGGCCGTGGCGGAATTTCTGCATGCGCCGGCACTGGAAGGTGTACACGCTGGCCCACTCGATCGAAAATTCCGTGTCCGCACCCAGCATGGCGTGCAGCCGCGGCAGGATGTTCTCGGGCTTCTTCTCTTCCTCCGGATCGGCATCCCAGCCGAGCTGGAAGTCGACGCGCCACACATCGTCCGACTGCCGGTGCAGCAACACGGATTGATTGCGGTGAAAGGGCGGATCGAACCAGAACCACCGTTCCGTCGGAAAATTCGTCGTCATGTGGATGTCTGCGATCAGGAACCGGTCGCGAAACGCCTGCCCTTCCGTATCCAGCCCGAGCAGGTGGCGCACCGGACTGCGCGCGCCGTCGCACACGACCAGCCAGTCGCACGCCAAAGTGTAATCGCCATCCGGCGTTGCCACGCGCAACGTGACGCCCTCGTCGGTGCGGCTGACATCGACCACGCGATGCTTCCAGCGGATTTCCGCAGCCGGCAGCGACTGGGCGCGCTGCACCATGCACTCCTCGAAATGATATTGCTGCAGATTGACGAAGGCCGGGCGGTGGTGGCCAGTCTCGGGCAACAGGTCGAACTGATAGGCAAGGCGGTCGCCATGGAAGACCTTGCCCACGTTCCAGCTCACGCCCTTCTGTGCGATCGATTCGCCACAACCCAGGCGGTCGAGAATTTCCAGCGTGCGCTTGGCGTAGCAGATGGCCCGCGAACCGACGCTCACGGTGTCGTCGTCGTCGAGCACCAGCACCGGAACGTCGCGCTGCGCCAGGTCGATGGCCGCCGCGAGGCCGACCGGCCCTGCGCCGACGATCACGACGCCACGATGTCCCGGCGCGCCGTCCAGTTCCGGCGGGCGGCGGTACGGATAGACGGGATTGAGATACGTTTTCAAATGCGGGTCTTCGCTGCCGATGATCATCAACGCCAAAGCCGTTGACGGCGCACGTCATCCTTCCAGCGCCGACCACATGTCCTTGTCGCGTTGCGCGGTCCAGATGCGCGGATCCTTGTACTGCGTGGCCTCGTCGAAGGCGCGCGTGACGTCGAAGGGAAGGCAGTGGTCGAAGATCACCCAGTGGCCGAACTCGGGCTTGAGCGCGGCATAGGTTTGCTTGTAGACCGTGCGCAGGTCGAGGCCCGCCGCGGCACCCTTCTTCACCGACTCGAACATCGCCGTGACGAACGCGCGGGTACCGTCGAGGCCCGCCTTGACCTCGTCCGGCGACTGCAGCGAGGCGCCGCGTCCCGGGACCAGCTTTTCCGGGCGCAGCGCCGCGATGGCGTCGAGCGTGGCCGGCCAGTCCGTCAAATAGGCATCGCCGGTGTACGGCGTGGCGCCGTATTCGACCAGATCGCCCGAAAACAGGATCCGCTCCTGCGGCAGCCAGACCACCGTATCGCCCTTGGTGTGACCGCGCCCCAGCTGCATGATCTCGACCTGCAGCTTGCCCATCATGAGCGTCATCCTCTTCTCGAAGACGATGGTCGGCCACGTCAATCCCGGCACCGACTCGACGGCGCGGAAGAGGCGCGGGAAGCGTTCGATCTCGCTCTTCATGTCCTGCTCGCCTCGTTCGACGATCAGGTCGAGCGTGTCGCGACTGGCAATGATGTGCTCGGGCTGGTAACCCGTGGCGCCCAGCACGCGGACCGCGTGGTAATGCGACAGCGTCACGTACTTGATCGGCTTGTCCGTCACCCCCCGGATGCGCCGGATCACATCCTGCGCCATCACCGGCGTGGCCTGGGTGTCGATCACCATGACCGCATCGTCGCCAATCACGATGCCGGTATTGGGATCGCCCTCCGCCGTGTAGGCGTAGGCATGGTCGGAGAGCCGGTCGAAGCTGACCTGCTTTTCCTCGACGTCGGCGTGCGATGCGAATGTCTTGGTGCTCATGCTCAAGGGTTCCTCATGTTCGATGCAAGGTGGCCGACGGGAACACGACCGGAAAGCAAGGCGTCAAGCGTCCCGCTTCTCCCGCACCAGCTTCGGTTCGTTGAACAGCGAAGAGATGGAAACTTCGCGGATGTCCGGATTGTCGGGAATCAGGTAAAGAATCGGCGTGATCAGCTCCTCGAAAATTCCACGCAGGCTGCGCGCGCCCGTCCTGTATTCCATTGCCAGCTCCGCAATCTGTTCGAACACCCGCGGCGCAACCGTCAACGCGACGCCTTCATTGCGGAAGATGTCCAGGAACTGCGCGTAGATCGAGTCGTTGGGCTCGGTCATGATCCGGACCAGCATATCCCGGTCGAGTTCCTTGAAGCGGGCGATGACCGGGAGGCGACCGGTGAACTCCGGGATCAAGCCGAACGTGAACAGGTCGGTCGGCTTGATGCGCGCGTTGAGCCTGTCCATTATCGCCTTGTTGTCGCCCACGGACGTTGAAATGTAGCCGTAGCTGTTCGACTGCGACATGATTTCCTCGAGCCCGATGAACGCGCCGCCGCAGATGAACAGGATGTTGGTCGTGTCGATGTACCGCGATTGTCCGAGCTTGACCGGCGAACCCTCCATGATCTTCAGCAGCGCGTGCTGCACGCTTTCACCCGACACGCTGCGCGGCTGGCTGTCCGTCGCCTTGAGCTTGTCGATTTCGTCGATGAAGACGATGCCGAGCTGGGACCTGGCAATGTCCCCGCCGGCCCTGTCGACGAGCCGCTGCAGGATCGCCTCGATCTCCTCGTTGACGTAACGGGACTGCGCAATGGCGGTCGCCTCAGCGGTCACGAACGGCACGCCCAGGCGACGGGACAGCGTTTCGCAGAGCAGCGTCTTGCCCGTGCCGGTAGGCCCGATGAGCAGCAGATTGCTCTTGGTGATCGGCATGTCGCCCGCCTGCGCGCGCGCTATCTTGCGGTAATGCAGGTAGACGGCGACCGCCACCGTTTTCTTGGCATCATCCTGACCGATGACATACTGGTCGAGGTGCTGCACGATGCCGCTGGGTGTGAGAGTCTGGTCGAGCACGGCGTTCTTCCGGCAGGTCGGGGCGTCCATCATACCCAAACCATCTGCCGGCGATGGTAAAGCGAGGGCAAGAACGGGCCGCGCCCGATCTGCCTCGAGCACTCGCAGCCGCTGTTGACGTCCGGGGCCTTCTCCGACTATCGCTTGAAGGTGTGAACGAGATAGAGCGAAATGACCGGGAAGAACAGCATCAGCGTGATGCGTACGAAATCCGACATCAGGAAGGGAACGACGCCCTTGAATGTCTCGGTGAGCGGCACATCCTTGGCGAGTCGGTTGATGATGTAGACGTTCATGCCGACCGGCGGATGCACGAGGCCGATCTCGACCACCATCAGCGCCAGGATGCCGAACCATATCGACTTGTCCTGTTGGCTCATGCCCCAGAAGTCGAGACCCATGACCATCGGATAGAAGATGGGAATCGTCAGCAGAATCATCGCCAGCGAGTCCATCACGCAGCCCAGGAAGATGTAGATCAGAAGGATCATGACCATCACGAGGAGTGGCGAGAAACCGCTGGCCTTGACCCAGCTGGCTAACTCCGCGGGCATCTGCGACAGCGCCAGCGTCGAGTTCATCATGTCCGCACCCAGCAGGATGAGGAAGATCATGGCGGTGGCCTGGGCCGTCCCGAGCGCGCTGTCGATCAGGCCCCTGGCGCGCATTCCGCCGGCGATGACCGCGAGGAGCCCGCACGCCGCCGCGCCAATGGCCGCCGCTTCGGTCGGGTTGGCCCAGCCGCCGTATATGCCGACGATCACGACGACGAATACCAGCAGCACCGGGAAGACGCTGAGCAGACTCTTCAACTTCTCGGACCACGGCACCGCGGGGCCGGCCGGGCCGGCGGCCGGATTCAACGTGACCACGATGCGCACGACCAGCATGTATCCCAACATCGCGATGATGCCTGGCAGTACCGCCGCCATGAACAGCTTGCCGATCGACTCCTGGGTCAATATGGCGTAGATCACCAGCGGGACCGACGGCGGAATCATGATGCCGAGCGTGCCGCCCGCAGCCAGCGCGCCCGTTGCCAGCGCCCCGGAATAGCCGAAGCGGCGCAGTTCGGGCAGCGCAACCTGGCCCATCGTCGCTGCCGTGGCAAGCGACGAGCCGCAGATCGCTCCAAAGCCCGCGCAGGCGCCGATTGCCGCCATCGCGACGCCACCCTTTCGGTGGCCCAGGAACGAACTCACGAACCGGAACAGCGACCGGCTCAATCCGCCGTGCGTCGCAAACTGCCCCATGAGCAGGAACAGTGGAATCACCACGAGGTCGTAATTGGACAGCCGTGCGTAGGCGATATTCTTGAGCGAGTTGAGCAGCGCCATCACGTTGCCGCTGGTGAGATACACGTAGCCGGCGGCCCCGACGATGAACATCGCAATGCCGATCGGCACCCGCACCACCATCAGCGCCAGCATCACGCCGAATACCGCAAATCCGGTCTCGATGCCGCTCACGGCGTCTCGCGGACGATGTGTTCCCGCGCTGCCGCCCGCAGGTGGAAGACGCACATGTAGAACCCGGCGGCCGCGAGCAGCGCAAAGCCCGGCACCATCAATGCCTGCGCAACCCAAATCGGCCAGCCGAGGATGGCGGACGTCTCGCCCACGTCCTTGATCGCCAGGGCGCCGGCCGCCGTGCGCCACGCAATCAGCGCGCCAAACAGGCCCATGAGCAGCGAGCCGAACGCATCCATTCGCGCGACCGTTCGCGGCGCCAGGTTATGCGTGAAAAAATCTACCTTCACGTCGCCGTTGGCCATATGGCAATACGCGAAGAAGGACGCCGACGCGAACGCCGCGCACATCTGCAACAATTCGACGTCGCCCGGAACCGCCCATGCAAAGAGCTTGCGTCCGACGATGGACACGATGGACATCGCGACCAGGCCGACGAACACCAGGCCGCCGGCGATCGCGAGGTACTTCGACCACAGGAGCAGCGCGCGGCCGCCCGGGCCGAACCTTCCGCCGTCCGCAGACGGATTCATGCCCATAGGATCCTGCATCTAATTCCCCCTAGAATCTGACAGTGAATTCAGGGATACAGGCCCAGGACCTGCGCCTGCAGCCGCGCGAGCCCGAGCAGCGCATCGATATTGGGCGTGGAGATGCCGGCGCGCGCGCCGATTTCCTGCACCGCCGTCACCAGCGCATCGAGTTCCACCGGCTTGCCTGCCTCGACATCCTGCAGCATCGAGGTCTTGAACACGCCCAGCGTGCGCGTGATCGCCATCCGGTCTTCGCCGCTCTGCGCGATGGGGCAGCCGATCGCGGTTCCGATCGCGGCCGCTTCGGCCATGACCGCCAGGCAGAATTTGTGCACCAGTGGATCGTCGAGTATGCGATCGCCGGTCGCGCCGGTGAGCGCCGATACCGGGTTCATCGTCATGTTGCCCCATAGCTTGTACCAGATGTCGGACTGGATCGACGTGGAGACAGGCGCCGCGAAACCGGCGCGCGTCAAGGCGGCGGCAAGTGCCTCGATCCGTGGCGTGATCCGATTGCCCGTTGCGCTTCCCGGTTCGCCGACGATCAGCTGGTTGCCGAATGCGTGACGTGCCATGCCGGGCTCCAGCGTCGAGCACGAGATGTGCACGACGCAGCCGATCACGTGGCTGTCGGGAATGGCGGCGGCAATGGCGCCGTCTGGATCGATCGCGTCCAGTCGCGTGCCGGCGAGCCTGCCGCCGAAGCCGTGAAAGAACCACCACGGCACGCCGTTCATCGCGGTCAGGAGCATCGTTTCCGGCCCGAGGAGTGGGGCAATCCGTGCGGCGACATCGGCCATCGCCGGGCCCTTGACCGAGACGATGACCAAATCCTGCGGTCCAAGGTCCGCGGGGTCCTCCGCCACGGTTGCGGGCGCCGCGATGAGTCCTTCACCATTGCGCACCCGCAAGCCGTGCGCCCGCACCGCCGCCGCCGTGGCGCCGCGCGCGACCACGGAAACAGCGCAGCCGCTTAGCGCAAGGCGCGCACCGAGCAAAGTACCGATGGCCCCGGCACCGAAGATGCAGACCTTCATTGGCGATACGACGTGTCGGTACGATCGAGCATCCGCGTCAGCGCATCGAACACGTCCCGGCCCGCGCCGAACCTCGCGTCGAACTGCAGCGCGTCGCGCGTGCTCGTGCGACAGATGTCCTCGGGAATGTCGATCACAGGTCCCATCGCCATCGACGCGAGTTGGATCTCGCATGCACGGTTCAATGTCCACAGGATGGTGAACGCCAGCGGCACCGTCTCGGCCCAGGAAAGCAGGCCGTGATTGCGCAGGATCACCGCCGGCCGGCCGCCGATGGCGCGCACCAGCCGTGGGCCTTCGTCCGGGCGCACCGTGATCCCCTCGAAGTCGTGGTACGCGACCTTGTCGTGGAGCATCGCCGAGTAGAAATTCGACGGTGACAGGCCGCCCGCGGAACACGCCACCGCCATGCCGGCCGTCGTGTGCGTATGCATCACGCAATGCGCGCCTGGAATGCCATCGTGAATCGCCGCGTGGACCGTGAACCCGGCGGGATTGACCGGCCAGGCGGACTCGCCGATGACGTTGCCGGCGAGATCGATCTTCACCAGGTTGGACGCGCACACCTCGGTATAGTGCAAACCGAAAGGATTGATCAGAAAGTGCTTGTCCGGGCCGGGCAGGCGCAACGTGATGTGGTTGTAGATGAGCTCTGTCCAACCGAGCATCGCGACGATGCGGTAGCACGCTGCGAGCCCTATGCGTGCCTTCCACTCGTCCGGCTTCATGCCCGCGCGCGGCCCGCGCGGCGCCGCTCTGATCGGCGAGGTCATCGAGGGTTGTGCGCGGTGACGAACCAGGTGCTCGACGGCCCCCACACGCCGTTGTCGCGGACGTAGGGCGTCATGGCTTCGCGCAGCGCGGCCAATACCTGGGGTTTGCGCTTGACGCCTTCGTCGCCGGCCAGGCGGATGATCTCGCCGGCCGGCCCGAGCGACATCGCGAAGTCGACCGCCTCGTCCAGGTTCCGGCCCACGCAGATGTCGGCGTCGAAGCGCTCGAAGGCGATGCGATCGAAGCCCGCGCCGCGCAGCATCGTGCTGACCATGTCGGGGCCGGACATCGAAAACGGCCCCGGGCCGCAATGCACCTGGTCGGTATCTTCGTGGGCAACCACCGGGACGATTTCCCTGACGCGCAATTCCGCATCGTGGAGCCAGGGGTTTTCTTCACGCCTGCGCCAGACGACCATCGTGAAATCCCCGCCGGGACGCAGATTCTTGCGGACGTTGCGCATCGCGGCGCCGGGCATCATGAAGAACATCGTGCCGAAGCGGGAAAATGCATAGTCGTAGGGACCGCGCAAGTCATCGGACTGCACGTCGGCGACGAAGAACGATGCATTGCCGACGCCCGCCTCCGCAGCGTCCTTTTCCGCGATGCTGACGAAATTCTGCGCGCAGTCGACCCCGATGGCGGCCCCGCGCGGCCCGACATGCCGGGCAATGAGGCGGGTGCTGTCGCCAAAGCCGCAGCCCACGTCGAGAACGCGCGCGCCTTCGGGAAAATTGCGCCGGGCCAGCACGGCATTGCTGTGCGGCGCGAGTCCGTCGATCAGCAGGTGCTTGAAGCGGGTGAATTTGTCGAACAGCACGGTGTTCCATGCCTCGATGACAATGTCGTTCTCTCCGCCCATGCGTGTATCCCTCAGATGGCGCGCGCCGCAATCAGGCCCTGGGCCGTTTGTCCACGATCCGCCGCGCCTTGCCGAGCGAGCGCTCGATGCTGCCCGGCGCGCCGACACGCACTTCCGCGGTCACGCCGATCAGGCTCTTGATGTGATGCGCGAGCCGGGTGCCCGCCGAGTTGCCGTCCACCGAGCCCGCCGCCGGATGGCGCTCGACCAGCACCAGCAGTTCGTCGAGATTGCCGGGCCGCGTGATCTCGAGTTGGTAGTGAGGCGCCAGAACGCTGTCCTTCAGGATGAGTTCCTCGATCTGGGTCGGAAACACGTTGACGCCGCGGATGATCATCATGTCGTCGGACCGGCCGGTGATCTTTTCCATGCGGCGCATTGCGCGCGCCGTCGGCGGCAGCAGGCGCGTCAGGTCGCGTGTGCGGTAGCGGATGATCGGCAACGCCTCCTTGGTCAGCGAGGTGAATACCAGTTCGCCCTTTTCACCATCTTCAAGCACGTCGCCCGTTTCAGGATCGACGATCTCCGGATAGAAGTGGTCCTCCCAGACCGTCAAGCCGTCCTTCGTCTCGATGCATTCCTGTGCGACGCCCGGGCCCATGACCTCGGACAGTCCGTAGATGTCGATCGCGTCCATCCCGAGGCGCGCTTCGATAGCCATGCGCATCGTCGGGGTCCAGGGTTCCGCGCCGAAGATGCCGACCTCGAGCGAGCACGTCGCAGGATCGATGCCCTGCCGCTCCATCTCCTCGGCGATGGCCAGCATGTACGACGGCGTGACCATGATCACCGTCGGCTTGAAATCCGTGATCAGCTGTACCTGCTTCTCGGTCTGGCCGCCCGACATGGGGATCACCGTGCAGCCCAGCTTCTCCGCGCCGTAATGCGCACCCAGGCCGCCGGTGAACAGGCCGTAGCCGTAGGCCACATGCAGGATATCGCCGGCGCGCCCGCCGGCGGCGCGGATCGAACGCGCCATCACGGTCGCCCAGGTGTCGATGTCCTTGCGCGTGTACCCGACGACCGTCGGCTTGCCCGTCGTGCCGGACGAGGCGTGGATGCGCGACACCTGTTCGCGCGGCACGGCAAACATGCCGAACGGATAGTTGTCGCGCAGGTCGGTCTTGACCGTGAACGGGAAATGTCGAAGGTCCTCGAGTGTTTTCAGGTCCCCGGGCTTCACTCCTTTGGCATCAAACGCCTTCCGGTAGTGCGCAACGTTGTCGTACGCGTGCTTGAGCGACCATTGGAGGCGGGTGAGCTGCAGCGCGCGCATCTCGTCGCGGCTCGCCTTCTCGATGGGCTCAAGCTCGTCCGGTCGCGGGCGCTTGGATGGCATCGGTGGTCCTCCCGACTACGCTGTCTTGTCCGAATGCGGGCCGTCGATCACGTGGCCCTTGATCCGCGCGCTCTTGCCGCGGAACACGGCGATGGTGGCGCCGTGGTGGTTCGTGACATCGATGTCGTAGACGCCGCTGCGGCCGGAAAGCGTGCGCTCGCGGCCGGTGGCGGTCAACACGTCGCCGGCGCGGGCAGGCGCCAGGAATTCGATGGTGCAGCCGGCGGCGACGGTAATCAGGTTGTGGCTGTTGCAGGCAAACGCGAACGCGCTGTCGGCCAGCGAAAAGATGAATCCGCCGTGGCAGGTCGCGTGGCCGTTCAGCATGTCGTCACGCACCGTCATGGTCAGCGTGGCGAATCCCGGAGCGACCTTCACGACCTTCATTCCCAGCGCCTGGGAGGCGCGATCGCGCGCGTACATGGCATCGGCGCACCGCTGGGCCAGCGCCTGCGCTTCCAACGGTGACAGCGGAGGCTGGTGCTGCGGATGTTCGTTTTGCGTCGGCGCGCTCATGCGGTCAATTTTCCCCCGCTGGCGCAGCGCCGCGCAATCAACGGCGACAGCCGGTAGCGGTCTTCGCCATAGTGCGCAGCAAGGTTATCCAGTGTGTCGCGAACAAAGGGAACACCGAGCGCGTCCGCCCAGTTGAGCGGTCCGCGCGGATAGTTGACACCCTTCTGCAGCGCGAGGTCGACGTCGGCGGCGCTGGCGATGCCATGCGTGACCGCGTCGGCCGCCTCGTTCGCCAGCATGGCCACGGTACGCAGCACGATCAGCCCGGCGACGTCGTCGATGCGCGATACCGCGATGCCGCAGGCCTGCAGAGCGCCGACGACCGAAGCAATGGCCGCGTCGCTGCAGGTGTCCGCGCGCGCGATGCCCAAGCGCGTGCATTTGGCGTAGTCGAGCGCAAGATCGAAAGTCACGACATCACGCAGTCCTGCTGCCGCGGCAACGGCCGTGGCCGTCCGTCCGTCGCCAGGAACCAGCCAAGCGCGGTTGTCGACCCGCAGCGCGCCGTGCGGAAAGCGCGGATCGGCAATCGCCGCGTCACAGGCGAGCCCCGCCGTCGCGAGTCGCGCGACGAGTTCCGCGCCAGGCGCCAAGTCGCCGATGCGCACGATCTTGCCGGGGCGAGATTGTGGCGGCTCCGTCGCCGGCACTGGCTTGGTGGCACCCTCGGAATAATCGTAGACGCCACGACCGCTCTTGCGGCCGAGATGGCCGGCAGCCACCATTTCCTGCTGCAGCGGCGACGGCGTGTAGCGAGCGTCGTGATAGAAGGCCTCCCAGACGCTGCGCGTCACCGCGATGTTGACGTCGAGTCCGATCATGTCCATCAGTTCGAACGGGCCCATGCGAAAGCCGCCTGCCTCGCGCATCAGCGCATCCAGTGTCGCCGGGTCGGCACCTTGCTCGCCCAGCACCCGCAGCGCCTCGGCGTAGAACGGGCGAGCGCAACGATTGACGATGAAGCCGGGTGTCGACTTCGCGTGGACGGCCAGCTTGCCCCAGGCCAGCGCCGTTGCGTGCACCACGCCGGCAACCTCGGGATCGGTGGCAAGACCGCTGACGACCTCGACCAGGGGCATCAGCGGCGCGGGGTTGAAAAAATGCATGCCGGCAACGCGACCCGGATGCTTCATGCCCGCGGCCAATGCGGTGATCGAGAACGAGGAGGTGTTGGACACCAGGATCGCCTCCGGCGTGACGACCACTTCCAGTTCCCGGAAAAGATTGCGCTTGACGCTCAGGTCCTCGACCACGGCCTCCACGATCAGCTTGGCGCTGACCAAGTCGCCGAGCGCGTGCACGGCGACAATGCGCGCTGCTGCCGCGTCGGCAATCGCACCGTCGACCTTGCCCTTCGCGGCGAGCGCCCCCAGCGCTTCGGCGATCTTCGCCTTGGCGCGCTCCGCCGTGCCCATGCCGGTGTCGAACAGGCAGACGCGATGTCCCGCCATCGCCGCTATCTGCGCGATCCCGGCACCCATGGCACCCGCGCCGATGACGCCAACCTCCGCTGCAGGCAACAATGCATTGCCCATGCTACTTCCCCGAGAATTGCGGCGGGCGCTTGGCAAGGAATGCGGCGACCCCCTCGCGATAATCGGCGCTGTTACCGAGTTCCCGCTGCAAATCACGCTCGAGGTCGAGCTGGCCTTCGAGCGTGGCTTGCGCCGACGCGTGGAGCGCGCGACGCGTGGCCACCAGGCCCTTGGTTGGCGCCTGCGCCAATTGCCCGAGCAGCGCGTCGACCGTCGGCGCCAGTTCGGCATCGTCGACGCACTTCCAGATAAGGCCCCAGTCCGCGGCCTGCTGCCCCGAAAGCTTGTCGCCCAGCAGCGTGAGCCCCAGCGCCCGCGCCGTGCCGACCAGCCGGGGCAGGAAATACGTTCCGCCCGAGTCGGGGATGAGGCCGATCTTGCAGAACGCCTGGATGAAACTCGCCGATTTTGCCGCGATCACCAGATCGCACGCCAAAGCGATGTTCGCGCCTGCGCCGGCGGCAACGCCGTTGACCGCGCACACCACGGGCATTGGCAGCGACCGTAGCGCCAGCACCAGCGGGCGATAGTAGGTTTCGATCGACGCGCCCAGGTCCACCGGCGCAGATCCCGGCGCGACGGCGCGATCGGAGAGGTCCTGTCCCGCGCAGAAACCGCGCCCCGCGCCGGTCAGCAACAACACACGGGCCGAATCGTCGGCGCGAACCTTGGCCAGCGCGTCGCGCAATTCCCCGTGCATCGCCGCGGTGAAGCTGTTCAACCGGTCGGGACGGTTGAGCGTCACGCGGGCAATGCCGCCGGCGCAGGAATAGAGAATGGTCGCTTCAGTCACGGGTGGGAAGCACGACGAAGTGCCGCGTGAGCGCCGAGCCGCAAATCACACGTGACGCCGATTCTGCACAACGCGGAAGCGATTCGCGACGTAGGCCGAATCGGTCAGTGCGGCATTGGCCGCGGGATTGGCGCCGGTGCCGTGAAAATCGGAAAACGCCGCCGATTGGTTGACGAATACGGCACCCGTCAGGTTAATCGACAGGGCAACGCCCGCATCCTCCGCCACGGCAATCGCCTCGTCGATCACGTCCTCGTTGGTCGAATATACCGACAGCGTGAGCGCGCCGTGGCCGCGCACCGCATCGCGGGCGATGGCGAGGCTTTCGTCCGTCGACTCGGTGCCGATGACAAAGGCGACCGGTCCGAACCATTCGTTGAGGTAAGTCGCGCGGTCGGCCGAGGTCAGCCTGACGATAAGCGGCGTGCGCACCTTGGCGTCCGGAAAGGCCGGATGGACGATCGCCTGCGTGTCGAGCACCACGGTGCCGAGCGAACGCGCGGCTTCCAGGCGTTTCGTCACGCCGTCGTTCTGCAAGGCGCCCAACACCTCCACGGCCCGGGCCGGATCGCCGAGCAATTTCTGCACGCCCTCCGCAATGCTGGCCGCAACCTGGTCGAAGGTCATCATGCCCTCGGGGGTCGTGATGCCACCCTTGGGCACGTAGATGTTCTGCGGCGCCGTGCACATCTGGCCCGAGTAGAGCGCCAGCGAAAACGCAATGTTTCGCGCGACCGCTTTCATGTCCGCCGCGGAGTCGAGAATGATCTGGTTGACGCCCGCCTTTTCGGTGTAGACCTGCGCCTGCCGCGCGTTCTCCTCCAGCCAGCGGCCGTTGGCGGTGCTGCCGGTGAAATCGATGATCTTCACTTCGGGTCGCAGCGCGATCGTCTTGGCGGTGTCGTCGCCTGCGTCGTGCGCGAGCAGAGTAACGACGTTGGGGTCGATGCTCTCCTCCGCCAGCACTTCGCGCGCGATCTTCACCGTGAGGGCCAGAGGCAGGATGGCGCCTGGATGCGGCTTGACGATGACCACGTTGCCGGTGGCGAGGCTGGCGAACATTCCCGGGTACCCATTCCACGTCGGGAAAGTGGAACAGCCGATGACGAGGCCCACGCCGCGCGGCACCACGCGAAATTGCTTCTCCATGCGGATCGGATCGTTCTTCCCCTGTGGCTTCTCCCACGTCGCCTGTGCCGGCACGCGGCGCAATTCGTCCCAGGCATAGGCGACGGCCTCGAGCGCGCGGTCCTGCGCGTGCGGGCCGCCCGCCTGGAACGCCATCGTGAAGGCCTGTCCCGTCGTGTGCATGACGGCGTGGGCGATTTCGAAGCTCGCGCGATTCAGGCGGGAAATGATCTCCACGCACACGCCCGTCCAGGTCTCAGGACCGAGCTTTTTCCACTCGTCGAGCGCTCGCCCTGAGGCGGCCAGAAGTGCGTCGAGATCCGCCTTGGGATAGGTGATGCCGAGCGGCAATCCGAAGGGCGACTTCTCCGGGCCTGCGGTCCCGACCGTCCCCGGCTGGGTCAGTGGAAAGCGCTTCCCGAGGAGGCCGTCGAACGCCGCCTTGCCGGCTTCAGCAGCGCCCTCGCCGTAATTCTTTGGACTGGCCGATTCCGGATAAGCGCTCCAATAACTGCGCTCGCCGATGGCCTGCACCGCGCGCTCGAGCGTGGCGCGATGGCGTTCGAACAATGGGTGGGACACGGGGCGACTCCTCCGGATATGCCGGCAGTTTATATCACCCGGCCGGCGTGGATCAGCCGGCGCCGGTCTGGTCGAAATCGATGGTGACCTTGTCGGTGACCGGATAACTCTGGCAGGACAGGATGAAGCCGCGCGCGACCTCGTAGTCCTCGAGGGCGAAATTGACGTCCATGTCGACCTCTCCCTGCACGAGACGGCAGCGGCAGGTCGAGCACACGCCGCCCTTGCACGAGTACGGCAACTCGACGCCATTGCGCAAACCGGCATCGAGAATATTCTCCTTGGCTTTTTCGAGGATGAACGTGCGCGTTGCGCCATCCAGGATCACCGTCACTTCGCATTCGGTGTGGCCCGGCTCGGGCGCCGCTTGGGCGACATGCGTGTGCTTGGGGATGCTCGCCGCGAAGCGCTCGATCCGGATCCGGGAATCGGGCACGCCGCGCGCTTTCAAAGCGGCGATGACCGCGTCCATCATGCCTTCCGGACCGCAGACGAATGTAGTGTCGATATCGTCCAGGTTCACCCACTTCGCGAGCAGGGCATCGGCCTTGGCGCGATCGATCCGGCCGTGCAGCAGCTCGATGTCCTGCGCCTCGCGTGAAAGCACGTGAACCAGATTGAACCGGCCCAGATACAGGTCCTTGAGCGCAGCGAGCTCCTCCTTGAACATCACGGTGCCTGACGCGCGATTTCCGTACACCAGCGTGAACCGGCTGGACGGTTCCATGGCGAGCGTGGTCTTGACGATGGACAGGAGCGGTGTGATGCCGCTTCCCGCGGCAAAGCCCAGGTAGTGGCGCGACGCGGCCGCGTCCAACGCCACGTTGAAATGCCCGAGCGGTGGCATGACGTCGATGCGGTCGCCGGCCTTGAGCGCCTCGTTGGCCCAGGTCGAGAACACGCCGCCGGGCGTCTTCTTCACGGCGATGCGCAACGTGCCGTCCTGCACGGCGGAACAGATCGAATACGAGCGGCGCACATCCTGGCCCGCCAGGTCGGTACGCAGCGTCAGATGCTGGCCCTGCTCGAAGCGGAACTGGTCGCGCAGCGCGTCGGGCACCGCAAACGTGATGGCAACGGCGTCCCGGGTTTCGCGGTCGACGCGGCCAACGGGAAGCGAGTGAAACTTGCTCATTCGACCCGGTCAATGCGGCTTGAAGTAATCGAAAGGCTCGCGGCAATCGTTGCAGCGATATTGCGCTTTGCACGCGGTCGAACCGAATTGGGAGAGCAATTGCGTGTCCGCCGAATCGCAGCGGGGACACGGCACGGCTTCCTTCGCCCGGCGCAGCGGGCTGATCCCGGAAACATCCACCCGTGCGCCCAGTACGTGCGGCGGCGCGATGCCGAAACCCTTGAGCCGCGCCTTGGCCTCCGGCGCTATCCAGTCGGTGGTCCAGGCCGGGGCGAGCTGGTTGATCAGCACGACCTCGGTGATGCCCATGATCGCCAGCGATTCGCGGATCTGCTCGTTGATCATCTCCGTCGCCGGGCAGCCGGAATACGTCGGCGTGACCTTGACGACAAGCCGTGCGCCCTCCCACGTGACGTCGCGCACGATCCCGAGCTCGACGATCGAAACCACCGGCACCTCGGGATCGGGAACAGTCGCAAGCGCCGCCCACACCACGTCCAGCGAAGGCATTGCCCGGAGTGGCGCCGTTGCGGGCACCGAAGACCGCGACTGTTCTTGTTCGGCCATGCGGTTCACCACACGGCCCCGGGGTAGGCACGCGGCAGATGCTGCATTTCCGCCAATAGGTGGCCCAGGTGCTCGGTGTGCACGCCCTGCTTCCCGCCGCGGGCGTTGGATCCTTGCATCCACTCGCCCACGGGGAGCGTCAGCGTTGCCTCGGCGACTATCTCGCCGACGGCCGCGAGCCAAGGCGCGCGCAGCGCCTCCGCGTCGGGCACGATGCCGGCGTCTGCCAGCGAGCGTTCCGTCGCATCCGTGGCGAACATTTCCCCCGTGTACATCCACAGCGCGTCGAGCGCCCGCTGCATACGGCCATGCGAATCTTCGGTGCCGTCGCCCAGCCGGATCACCCAATCCATGCTTCGCTCCGCGTGGTAGGCCACTTCCTTGACACTCTTCGCGGCAATTTCGGCGACGCGTGCGTCGCTTGACGTGGTCAGCGCGCGCAGCAGCAGCAGGTGAAACCGGTCGAAGTAGAATTGCCGCGCCATGGTGGCCGCGAAATCGCCATTCGGCATCTCCGCGAGCAGCAGGTTGCGGTAGGCGCCGCCGTCGCGGAGGAACGCGAGCTGGTCCTCGGTGCGGCCTTCGCCGACCAGGCGCGCCTCGACTTCACCCGCATAGGTCAGCCACATCCGCCCCTGCCCCAACAAGTCGAGGCCGACATTGGTCAGCGCGATGTCCTCCTCCAGCACCGGGCCGTGGCCCACCCATTCGCCGAGCCGCTGCGCCAGCACGACATCGGTATCGCCCAGACGCAGCAGATACTCGAAAAGGGATGCGTCAATGAGCGCCGCAGAGCCTTCCGAAGGCGCGAATTGCCTTCCCTCCGGGGCCAGCGAAGCGGCCCCATTTTCCCGGGCCGCAAGCGTGGGGGTCGTCATATGTGCTTCACTTCTTCGGGCATCGGGAAGAACGTCGGGTGCCGGTAGACCTTGCTGTTTGCGGGCTCGAACAGCGCTTCCTTGTCGCCGGGGGCGGAGGCAGCAATGTCAGTGGACCTCACCGCCCAGATCGACACGCCTTCATTGCGCCGCGTATAGACGTCGCGCGCGTTGTTGATTGCCATTTCCGCATCGGGCGCATGCAGGCTGCCCACGTGCTTGTGCGCCAGCCCGTGCTGCGAACGAATGAAAATTTCCCACAACGGCCATTCATTGGTGGCCCCCCCACGCTCACTTCGTTCGCTGCCCCCGCTGGGGGCGCTCGCACCTCGGGGCGGCCCTTCGCTGCTTGTGACCCTCCCACGCTCACTTCGTTCGCTGCCCCCGCTGGGGGGGCTCGCAGTTCCGGACGGACGTTCGGTGCTCATGCTGCCTCCTTCACGGTGCGCGCGGCGCGCTTCGCTGCATGTGCGGTTGCCGCGTCGCGCACCCATGCACCGTCCTCCCACGCCTTGACGCGCGTTGCCAGCCGCTCCTTGTTGCACGGGCCGTTGCCCTTCAGCACCGCATGGAACTCGCTCCAGTCGATGGCGCCGAAGTCGTAATGGCTCGTGGCCTCGTTCCACTTGAGGTCCGGATCGGGCATCGTGATGCCGAGATAGTCGGCCTGCGGCACCGTCTGATCGACGAAGCGCTGACGCAGCTCGTCGTTGGACAGGAGCTTGATCTTCCAGCGCGCCGACTGCGCGCTGTGCACGCTGTCGGCGTCGGGCGGGCCGAACATCATCAGCGACGGCCACCACCAGCGGTTGAGCGCGTCCTGCGCCATCGCTTTTTGTGAAGGCAGGCCGCGGCACAGCGTCATCATGATGTCGTAGCCTTGGCGCTGGTGAAACGATTCTTCCTTGCACACCCTGACCATCGCCCGCGCATAAGGGCCGAACGAGCAGCGGCACAGCGGAATCTGGTTCATGATCGCCGCGCCGTCGACCAGCCAGCCGATGGCACCGATGTCGGCCCACGTGAGTGTCGGGTAATTGAAGATGGACGAGTACTTGACCTTGCCGGCGTGCAGGTCGTCGATCAGCTGGTCGCGCGAAACGCCCAGCGTTTCGGCGGCGGCGTAGAGATAGAGGCCGTGTCCGCCCTCGTCCTGAACCTTGGCCATCAGGATGGCCTTCCGCTTGAGCGAAGGCGCGCGGCTGATCCAGTTGCCCTCGGGGAGCATGCCAACGATTTCGGAATGCGCGTGCTGCTGGATCTGGCGCACCAGCGTCTTGCGGTACGCATCGGGCATCCAGTCCTTGGGTTCGATCTTGATGTCCGCGTCGACCCGGGCCTGGAACGCCTTTTCCTCTGCCGACATGTCTTCGGCGCTCCGGACCTTCTGCTGTCCGGTCTCGACCATCTGTGCATACATCGGAAGCCTCCTCCGGCGCCCCGGGATCCCGGAACCGGGCTGGCGCGCATCATGAAGCATATGATACAGTTTTATCATGCGTCAAGAAGAGTTCGTATCACGATTCGCGGTGAAAGGAAGCGCGGTTTCGCCCGCGGTGAAGGGAATCGCAGTTCCGCCCGCGGTGAAGCGAAGCGCGGTTCCGTCCGCAGTGAAGGGATGCGCGGTTGCATCCGCGACGGCGACACGCGCCGCCGCGTCTTCCGCTGCGAAGGCCGATCCGGTCGTCGCCCGCTGGGTCAACCGCATACTGAAATCCGAACCGCCCAGGGCGAAGTCGTTGATCGTCACAGTCTGGGGAGACGCCCTGGCGCCACATGGCGGAAAGGTCTGGCTGGCCGGTCTCATCCGGCTGATGGCGCCGTTCGGTATCAATGAGCGCTCGGTTCGAACCAGCGTGTTTCGGCTGGCGCAGGACGACTGGCTGGATGCCACCGCGTTCGGCAGGATGAGTCGCTACGAGTTGACGCGCGAGGGGCGCCGCCGCTTCGACGACGCCCATCGGCGCATCTACGCGCGACCCGCCGATGCATGGGATGGCGAATGGGAGCTGCTGCTGGCCGACGCGGTTCCGGTCGCGCGCCGTGCCGTGCTGCGGGACGAGTTGTCGTGGGCAGGTTACGGCGAATTGGGACCGTCGGTGTTCCTGAGACCGCTGCAAGCCGGACGTCCCCTGCCCGCAGCCATCGATGCGCCGGGCGTGGCCGGGAAACTGGTGTTCGGCACGGCCCGCGACGTTCCGGCGCGGCGGTCGCTTGCTTCGGCGGTCGACACGGCATGGGACGTAAACAAGGTCGCGGCTGGCTACCGCCGTTTCCTGCAGCGCTTCGGCGCGGTTATCGATCGCTTCCGTGCGACGGACGAAGGCGCACACGACCCGCAGCAGTGCTTTGTCGTGCGCACACTGCTGATCCACGCGTATCGCCGCGTGCTGCTGCGCGATCCGCTGCTTCCGGCGGCGTTGCTGCCGCTGGATTGGCCTGGCGCCGCCGCATACACGCTATGCCGCGATTTTTACCGGCTGACCCATCGTTGCGCGGAGCGACATCTGGCCACGCTGCTGGCCGATGCCAGCGGCGCGTTTCCCCCGGCCGATGCGTCGTTCTACGAACGCTTCGGGGGGCTGGATTAGCGGTTACGGTCGTTCTTGCGGCTGAAGCTGCCGTTGCTGCCGTCGCGGCCACGAAAGCCGCCAGGCTTGCCATCGCGCGCAAACGCAGACGGCGCGCCGTAGGACCGCCCACGGGGGGCCGGCTTACCGTACGCCGGCCGGCGCGCATCGCCCGTCGACGACGACCGGGCACGCGGCTCGAGTCCAGGAATGGTGTGCGTCGGAATGGCCGCGCCGGTGAAGCGCTCGATGTTGCGCAGCGTGCCGCGTTCGGCGTGATTGGCGAATGACACCGCGATGCCCGATGCCCCCGCCCGGCCGGTACGGCCGATGCGGTGCACATAGTCCTCGGCTTGCCGCGGCAGGTCGAAGTTGATGACGTGCGAGATGCCGGGCACGTCGATGCCGCGCGCTGCCACATCGGTCGCGACCAGCGTGCGCACGCCACCGCGGCGCATGTTGGCCAGCGTCCGGTTGCGCTCGTATTGGTTCATGTCACCATGCAATGCGGCAGCCGAGTGGCCTTCGCCCTGCAGCTTGACCGCCAGCGCTTCGGCGTCCCGCTTGGTCGCGATGAACACGATGCTCTGCCCCATCGTCGTGTCGGCCAGCAGGTGATCGAGCAGGCGATACTTGTGCGAGCGGTCGTCGGCGAAATGCACGCGCTGCTCGATGGCCACGGGCGAGGACTTCTCGCCCTTGACGTCGACGCGGACCGGATCGCGGGTGAGCTTCGCGGCCAGGCGGCCCATCGCGCCATCCACAGTCGCGGAAAACAGCACCGTCTGCCGCGTTGCGGGCGTCAGGGCGCAAACGCGCTCGACGTCATCGATAAAGCCCATGTCCAGCATCCGGTCGGCTTCGTCGAGGACCAGAACCTCCAGCTGTGACAGGTCGACGCGGCCGCGCTCGACATGATCCATCAGCCGGCCCGGCGTGGCGACCAGCAAGTCCACGCCACGCTGCAGCGCGCGATTCTGGACCGGATAAGGGGCGCCGCCGTAGAGGCACACGATTCGCACGCGCAACGCCTGCCCATAACGCACCGCCTGTTCAGCCACCTGTTGCGCGAGCTCGCGCGTGGGCGCCAGGACCAGCACGCGCGGTACGCTCGTCATCCGATGCTTGGCTACCGGCGCGTTGGGCTGTGCGGCGATACGGTGCAGCGCGGGCAGCACGAATGCCGCTGTCTTGCCGGTGCCGGTTTGCGCACAGCCGATGACATCGCGTCCTTCCAGCAGCGCCGGGATGGTCTGGGCCTGGATGGGCGTAGGTTCGTCGTAGCCGCAAGCGGTGAGTGCCTGCAGGATTTGCGGCGCGAGGTTAAGTTCTTCAAAACGCATGTTCGTATCCAATCGAGGACAAAATAGGTCCGGGCAAGCGGAAACGAAGGATTGGGGGCCCGACCGACGGCAACGTGGTTGCCGTGAAGTCAAAGCACGCCCACGCGCCTCTAAGCCGCGACCGGGTCGACGTACTGCAAAGCCATCGTCGCTAACCGGAAGCTGCCGGAGGAACAGGACGTCCTGGGGGCAGAGACTCGGGCGCTGGAAAAGAAGGTCCGACACGCGCCCGGAAGATTAGAAGCCGATGATTCGGTTGCCTTGATCTCGCTACCTTGCGGCGGGCAACCTTCGTAAATTACTTGACACCGTTACTCGCAGATCGCCGCAAGTTTTTGATTATACCAGATAAACGGAAAAAGTGCTGCGGTGCGGAAACGGCGGTTGCGCGAGACAGTGTCCAAAGCCTACTGGTCGTCCGCGTCCTAGTCGTCGTCGTCCTCATCCTCCTCATCGTCGTCGTCCTCGTCCTCCGAGAGTTCCCCATCCTGGTCGGGATCGCCAATCGGATGCGGAATGTCGTGGCCATGGAATGGCCGTCGCGTAGGGTCGCAACGCGACACGCGCCGACCCCAACTGGTTGGCGCGTCCGAATGCAGCAGCAATTCCTCCAGCGGCATTTCCATCAGAGCGGCGGAATGCGCAGTACCTGGCCCGGGTAGATCTTGTTCGGATCCGACAGCATGGGCTTGTTGGCCTCGAAGATGACCATGTACTTGTTGGGATCGCCGTAGTTCGCCTTCGAGATCTTGGACAGGTTGTCCCCCGAAACGACGGTGTAGTAGGTTCCCTCCGGCGCGCTCTGGTCGACCGACATCATGTCCTTTACCGCTTCGACGCCCGCCACGTTGCCGCAGCAGAGCACGATCTTCTCGCGCGTGCTCTGGTCCGGCGCAACGCCGAAGACGCTCGCGGTCGACGATGCGGCGTCAAAGGTGACGGTCAACCCGGTGGCGGCCAGGTTCTGGGCCTTGATGTAGTCGAGGATGGCGTCCCCCGCCGCGCTATTGGCTGCGGCTATCTTGGCCTCGTTGGCGGGGTCGGACTTCACCTCGGCCATCGCCGCCTGCGCGTGTCCGCGGCCGAACAGCTTTTCGCCCGCTTCCTTCACGAAATCGATCATTCCCATGTTGCATCCTCACCGATTGTTGGATGGCGCGCCAAAGGGCGCAATGATCCCGCGGAATAAGCCGCCGGGCCGCGATGTTTGCAGCACCGTTGAGCATACACCCGGCCCATGAACGGCCGATGTCCAACCGGCAACCCGGCCCACCCTTGGTGCGGCTCGCATATTTGGAGAGTAATATGCTGCACGCTCCAAAATTTAGGGCCGCGAGCGTTCCATTACGATCAATCGAGGAGGAAGCAATGAACAGCAATTTCAATTCGGCCTGGCGGCCGCTCGCGGCTGCCATGACCATGGCGGTACTGGTGTCCGGCGCCTGGTCGGCGACGGCAATGGGTGCCGACATCAAAGTAACGTTATCGGGCGCGAATGAAGTTCCGCCGGTCACGACGTCGGCCTCGGGCAGCGGCACCGTCACCATTGGCATGGATGGTGCCGTGAGCGGCAGCATCACGACCACGGGCATCGCGGCGACGGCGGCACACATTCACGAAGCGCCCGCGGGCAAGAATGGCGGCGTTATCGTGCCGATGGCCAAGAGCGGCGACAATGGCTTCGCGTTCCCCGCGGGCGCCAAGCTGACCGAAGCGCAGATGGCCGCCCTGAAGGCCGGCAACCTCTACATCAACGTGCACAGCGCGGCGCACCCCGGCGGCGAAATTCGCGGCCAGTTGATGCCCTGATCGATCCCTTCGTTTCAACGGGTCCGGAGGCGCCGCGCCCGCGGCCCCTCCGGAATTTTTTTGCCGGTCGCGCGCCGGATTTGTTCAGGCCCGCAGGTCAGGGTCGCCCCAGCGCAATCCGTCGCGCCCGGATCAGCGCCTGAGCCTCCAGGCACCAGTGCTTCTTGATGCTGTGCCATACGTCGGCGGCCCACAATACATGACCAAACGCATAGGGCGGCAGTCGTGACTCGTCCACGTCCGCGCCCGGCACATAGGCGTTGATCCAGTTCCGCACCTCGGGGTCCGTCGCCAGTTCGCTGGTCGACGGCGCGGTGATGTGGTTGTAGTTCGCCGGCAGCATCACGTTGCGGACATTCACCTTGGCGCTCCCTTCGTAGCGGCTGTCCAGGGGATTGCCGGGAAACGTAAGCGCGATCAGGTCCACTTCGATGAAATAGCCCGTGAATTCATCCACGTTGTCGGGGATCTTCCTTAAAGTATCCAGGCTTTCCCATTGGTTGGGGAGGACCAGCGACCAGCCGCCTGCGCCGATCGCCGAAGCATAGGACACGGACAGCCCAACCACCGGCCGCTCCTTGCCGGTCAGGGGATCGACGATCGTCGTCCGGTTTTCAGCGGCTCCGGCCAACGGGTTCCAGACGAAGAGCTTGGGCGAACGCTGCCCCGCCAGGTCCTTCAGGATCTTGACCGCATACAGGCCGCCCTGGCTGTGCCCGACCAGCATCGGCCGCAAGGCGTCGCGTTCGTAGTACCACGCCACGAGGCCCGCCAGCCTTTCACTGTAGTCATACGGGCTGTAAGACCAGTCGCCGGTGGCGGGATCCCGGATTTTTGCCTCCGGATAGCCCATGCCCACCAGGAACTCCCCAAAGGACTCCATGACCAGGTAGACCGGAAAGATGCCGCCGCGCAACAACATGATCTGCGGCGTGGGTCCCTTTGCCAGCGTCGTCACATCCGCCGCACTGATGTGGTCGGGATCCATGGCCAGGATCTGGTCTTCCAGGACATGGCCGATGGATATCGAGCGCAGGACACTCAGGCCGGACGGCGCGGTCGACGGCGCGGGCGCGGTGACCGGCATCGTGCCGCAACTCGCAACGATCAGCGCCAGCGCGAGGGCCGGCAGCAATTGCAGGAAACGAGGCTGGGGGTCCACTTTGCTGGTTTGACGCGATTTGCCGAAAAATGCGTGTCAAAGGTGGAAATTGTAACATTTGTCGTCCATTCAGACGGCTGAACGCCTTATGCGGGCCAGGAAAGCGGGACGAATATTCGCCATTTCCATTGCAGCGGGAAGTAGCTATGCTCGCGGCGCGACGACCAGGCGCCGAATGCTGGCCGCGCCTGCCATGGTTCGCTGCGGTCGCCTGGGAATGGCTTGGGCAGCAGATGCAGCCAATCAGTGACCGACCGACGCGATTTTCGAGATAGGGGAAGCCAATGAACAAGACACTCCCGCTAGCGGCTGCGGCCGCTCTGGTGTTGAACGCCTGCGCCACTTTGGACAACGAGAAGCTCGCCGCGGGTACCGCGCTGGATGACTTCTGCGCGACTTCCCAGGTCATTCACTGCATCGACGTCAAGGTCTCCGGCGGTTCCATCGTCAGCATCGCCGACCTGAACGTCTCGGGGCCAAACCACTTCGTCCTGTGGAAGATTTCGCCTCTCACGCTGGCTTACACGTTCGACGCCAATGGCATCGCGTTCAAGCCGGGCAACGTCCTTCCCTCGGACGAGTTCCGCTGCCGGATCGCCGGCGGGGGAAGGTTGTTCTTCTGCGTCAATCGCAATACGACGGCACGCACGTACACCTACAAGGTGACGCTCAATCCGGTCGGCGGCGGCACGCCACTGGTTCTCGACCCGCGTATCGTCAACAACTGATTCAACGTTCCACGTCGCGCGCCGGTCCGGCGCGGCGTGGACGAGCGCAGGCAGCGTCAGCGCCCCCCTTCAAGCCAGCGCCGGACGTCGGCCAGCGTCTCCTCGTAGCCTTGCATGCGGCCGGCGTACGCCGCCGCTTCGAATGCCGAGGAGCCGAGCGCCGCGCGCGTCTGCGCCATCAGCGGCGCCAGGAACGCTTCGTCGGCAGGATCGCGCTGCAGCGAAGTCCGCGCGACCTGCGCCTCGGCAGCGCCGAAGATCCTGGCCGCGCGGTCCCAGTCCTTGCGCTGCGCCGCCAGTCCGGCCGCGACCTCCAGCGCGCCCTGACCGGCGGGGATCGAGCCAATGTCGCCGGCGATGGCGAGCGCCTCCAGCAACATGGTTCGGACCCGTTCATCTGCGCCGCGACTCACGGCCACCATGGCCAGATTGAGCAAACCGATGGCGATGCTGTCGCGATCCCCCAGCACACGCACGAGCGCCAGCGATTCAACGTTCAGCGCTTCCGCCTTGTCGACATCGCCTTCCATCCGGCACATCTGCGCCAGCGCACTGATCGCGGAAGCCAACGCCCGCTTGTTGGTCTGGCCCCGCGCCAGCTCGAGCGCCTGCTCGCCGTAGCGGCGCGCCGTGACGAGATCCCCCTGGCCCATGGCAGCGTATCCCAGTTCCTCCAGAACCATCGCGGTGCGTTCCTTGTCCCCGATCTCCCGCGCAATCGACAGGCTCTCCTCCAGGTATTCGCGAGCCGCGCCGACGTTACCCATGAAGAGGCTCGTTTGACCCGCCGTATGGAGCGCGCGGCAGCGATCGAGAGTGCGCAAAGTCGCCGGCACGCGCGCCAGCGCTTCCAGGGTTGCCCGATGCAGCAGCGCCCCCAGGCCCCGGTAGATCATGTACAGCTTCACCGCGCAGACTAGCCGCAGTCCCAGCGCGCCGCCGTCGTCGGCGTGGTCGCACCACGCGTGCGCCGCGAGCAGGTTTTCGCCTTCCAAATCCAGCCGGGCAAGCCATGCGCCCTGCTTCGGCCCGGTCAGCTCCGGGCTCGCCTCCTCGGCCAAGGCGAGGAAGAATGCAAGATGCCGCGAGCGGATGGCGTCCCATTCGCTCGCCGCTTCCAGCCGCTCCTGCGCGTATTGCCGGACGGTCTCCGCGAAGCGATACCGCTGGCCATCGGCGTCCATGTTCACCAGCGATTTCTCGACCAGGTTGCCCAGCAGTTCCAGTACATCGTTTTGGGCAATGGCGCCATCGGCGCAAATCGCCTCGGCCGCTTCGATCGACCAACCGTTGGCGAAGACGGCGAACCGTCGCAGCAACATCCTTTCGCTATCCGTGAGCAGGTCGTGGCTCCAGTCGATCAGCGCCCGCAGCGTTTGCTGGCGCGGCATGGCCGTGCGGTCGCCACCCGAAAGAAGTCGGAAGCGGTCGTTCAGCCGGGCGGCGATCGTCTCCACAGAAAGCGACCGCACGCGTGCCGCCGCAAGCTCGATGGCGAGCGGAATACCGTCCAGCTGCCGGCAGATCTCGGCGACGGCCGGCGCATTCTGTTCCGTCAGCTGGAATGCCGGTTGGGCCGCAAGTGCCCGGTCGACAAAAAGCAGCACAGCCTCATATTGGGTAAGGCCGGAAGGCGTGACTCCTCGTGTCGGGTCGGGCACCCCCAGCGCCGGAACCGGGAAGACGGCCTCTCCTGCGATGCGCATGGGTTCACGGCTGGACGCGAGAATCTTGATCTGCGCGCTCGACCGCAACAATCGGGTGGCGAGGTCCGCGCTGGCCTGCATCAGGTGCTCGCAATTGTCGAGCACGAGCAGCAGGCGCTTGTCCGCGGTGTACTTCACCAGCGCGTCGATGACCGGATGGCCGGGTTCCTCCTTCACCCCCAGCACGATCGCTACCGACTGCGGCACCAGCAGCGGGTCCGCAAGCGCGGCCAGCTCCACGAACCAGACTCCATCGGGAAAATCGTCCAGGACTTCGGCGGCCAGCTGCTGCGACAAGCGTGTCTTGCCGATGCCGCCCGCCCCCGAGAGCGTCAGCAGGCGGTGATCGCGCAGCAGCGCGCGAACGTCGGCCATTTCCCGCTGCCGCCCGACGAACGACGTGAGCTGCCCGACAAGGTTGTTGGGTGTCGCCTCCAGCGTGCGCAAGGCGGGAAACGAGTCCCGCAATTTCGGATGCAGCACCTGGAAGACGCGTTCCGGACTGGCCAGGTCGCGCAAGCGAACCGCGCCGAGGTCGCGCAGCAAGACGCCCTCCGGCAATCGGTTCGCGACCAGCGCCGCCACGGCCTGGGACAGCAGCACCTGGCCGCCGTGCGCGGCGTTGGCAATGCGCGCGGCCCGGTTTACCGTGCGGCCAAAGAAGTCGTTGGCGCGGCGTTCGGCCGGGCCAGCGTGAAGGCCGCAGCGCACGCGCAACGCAATGTCATGGGTGGCCGCCGGGTCCGCGAGCGTCTGCTGCAGCGCGATCACCGCCAGCACCGCATCGAGAGGATCGTCGAAGACAGCATGGACGCCGTCGCCGCTCATCTTGACCACGACGCCGCGATGGCCTTCGACCGCTTTCCGCGCGAGCGCATCGTGGCACGCCAGCGCCAATCGCATGCGATCGTGCTCGCGTTCCCAGAGCATGCTGCTGCCTTCGATGTCGGTGAACAAGAAGGTGGTGATTTCCGACACGACTTCCACGCCGACGCCCCGCTCTTCCAACAAGAAACGCAGGTCCGAGTGTACCGTTGCGCCGGAAAGCGCACTAGCGCAGGTCGGCGACGCGCGGCGGTCCGCTCGTGGCCATTGCAATTCCTACGCTGGCCCGCTATCGTCCGGCGAGGGGAGCGATCCCCACGGGACCCGGGAACCGGGCCCTCAATCCTGGAGGAGGCACCGCATGAAACTTGGAACCGCCGGACGCGGGTTGGCGCTGACCGCGATGTCGTTGATGTTGTCGATCGGCTGGATCAGCGGCGCCGCCGCACAGGCGCGGACGTTCAGCTTCGCCTACGACCAGCCCAATACCACTGCCTACGGCATCGCCGCCAACATCTTCGACGCCAAGCTCAAGGAGTTGAGCGGCGGCACGATGAGCATCAATCAGTTTCCCGGAGCGCAGCTGGGCCAGGAACCGCAGATGCTGCAGAAGATGCGCGCGGGGGACATCGACTTCGTCATCACGTCGACCGCCAACGCTTCGACGCTCGCGCCACAGGCCGGCGTGTTCTCGATCCACTTCATCTTCCGCGATCAAGCGCACTTGCAGAAGGTGCTCGCGGACCCGGCGATCGCCGCGGAATTCCAGGCGATGGTCAAGGACCAGGTCCAGGGCGCCCACGTGATCGGGCTGCTGACGATGGGCTTTCGCAACATGTACAGCAAGAAGGAGATCAAGTCGGTCAACGACATGAAGGGCCAGAAGATCCGCGTGCAGGCCACCAAGACCGAAGACACGCTGTTCCCTGCCTATGGCGCGCAAACCGTGCACATGCCCTTCGGAGAGGTCTACACGTCGCTGCAGACGGGCGTGGTGAACGTCGCTGAAAACGGCGTCAACGTCTATCTCGCCAACAAGCACTACGAGGTCGCGCCGATCCTGTCGATGACCGAGCACGAGGCGAACAACAACTGCATCTGGGTCAGCGACAAGACCTGGAACAGCCTCACCCCGCAGCAGCAGGGTTGGGTGGAGGCGGCCGCGGCCGAGGTGAGCAAGAAGGAGCCCGCCATGGCGCTGAAGCTCGAGAAAGACTCCGCCGACAAGCTGAAGACCATTGGCGTCAAGGTCGTCGAAGGCGTCGACAAGTCGGGGTTCATAAAGGATGCGGAGCCCGTGCAGGACCAGTTGGCCGTGGAACTCGGCCCGCACGCGGTGAAGCTGCTCAAGATGGTGCGCGAAGTCAAGTAAGTTCGCGTTCGCCGTCAGCGGGAGGCGTGGCAACGCGCCTCCCCGTTGACGCCTGTTTGCCCCGACAGCGGAAGCGACGCACCCGATGGCTGAAACCTTCAAGGCGCTGATCCTTCCGCGCCACCGTCACCTCAAGTGGCGGGCCTTCGACTGGCTCGAGGCGACACTGATGGTGCTGTGCGGCGTGTGCATCTTCATGTTCACGCTGGCCGTGTTCTGCGACGTCGTCACGCGCACGATCGGTGCGCCATGGCTGTGGCTGCAGCAAGTCACCACCGCCTTCTTTGCGTGGGGCGTGTTCGTCGGCATGGCCGCGGCCACGCGCCGCAACGACCACTTCTACCTGACCGAGATCACCAAGCGGATGACCGGCGCCTCGCGCACCTTCATCGAGATCGCCAATCGCATCATCGTGCTCGTCGTTTCCTTGCTGCTCGTCTGGTTCGGCTGGAAGAACGCGTTGCTCGACCTTGGCAGTTACCGGATGCCATCGCTGATTCCGCTAACGGTCTACACCGCGATCGTCCCGGCGGCCGGGATACTGATCGCGCTATTCACCGTCGAGCAACTGGTCAACGGCTGGAAGCACGGGTTCGAAGGCCCGGAAGACCGCGACAACCTGCCCGAGATCGCTGAATGAGCGATCGAAGGGCCGTCCCGAGATCGCTCGCTCCCCCTCCGGGGGATGGCGCGGAACGCGCCAAGGGGGGTGCCAATTGACGCCGGGCACGGTGCTCGTGCTGATGGCGG
The DNA here is from genome assembly GCA_963819965.1 of uncultured beta proteobacterium. GTDB lineage: Bacteria > Pseudomonadota > Gammaproteobacteria > Burkholderiales > Casimicrobiaceae > VBCG01. The sequence continues at coordinate 121,019 of CAWFYA010000002.1, read as the reverse complement.
TCCTGTTCCTGGTGTTCGGGTACATGGGCGTGCCGGTGACCTTTGCGCTGATGGCTGGCGTGTTCGTGGCCACCGCGTTCACGCAAGTCAGCCTGCAATCGATGGTCGGCCAGCTCTTCCACGGCATCGATTCCGAGACGCTGCTCGCGGTTCCGTTCTTCCTGCTGGTCGGCGAGCTGATGGCGTCGTCGGACGTCGTGCACCGCATGATCCGGCTGTCGCAGACGTTGGTCGGACACCTGCGTGGCGGGCTTGCGCAAGTCGTCACGTTGTTCAGCATGTTCTTCGCCGGCATCTCGGGATCGTCGACGGCGGATGTCGCCGTCCTCGCGCGCACCGTCGCGCCGCAGATGCACAAGGAGGGCTACGACAAGGCATTCGTCGCCGCACTGATCGCTTCGGCATCGACCATGGCCAACCTCATTCCGCCCAGCATCATGGCGGTGGTGTACGGCGCCACCGGCAATGTGTCGATCGGGGGACTGTTCCTGGCGGGTGTGGTGCCCGGCGTGCTGATCGGCGTCGGCCTCATGATCTACAGCTTCTTCTGGGGGCCGGTTGGCGTGATGAAGCAGCGCGCGAGATTTACCGAGGTTGCCGTAGCGGCGCGCGGCGCGGCGCTGCCACTGATCATCCCGGTGATCATCATGGGCGGCATCCTGAGCGGCTGGTTCACGCCGACCGAGGCCGGGATGATCGCCTGCATGTACATCCTGCTGGTGCTTATCCCTGTGTTGCGGCCGACGCACGTCCGGGAACTGCCCCGCGACTTCATGTACGCGGGATTGTTGTACTCGTTGCCGCTGGCTGCGGTCGCCGGCGCGTCCGCATTCGGGTGGATGGTCGCGTACCTGCGCGGACCGGACATCGTGGCCGCCTACATTTCCTCGATTGCCGGGACCGACCCCGCGATGATCATGTTCCTGCTGGTCGTGCTGTTCGTGATCGTGGGCGACTTCATCGACGCAATACCTGCCATCATCATCTTCATGCCGATCATCACCAAACTGGCCGAGGTCGGCAACATCAATCCGTTGCACATGGGTGTGGTGATCATCACCACTCTCGTGTTCGGGCTGATCACCCCGCCCTACGGCCTGTCGCTGCTGGTGGCATCCAAGTACGTCGGCGTCGGCTTCGGCCGGTCGGTGATCCGCTCGTTGCCGCTCTACGTCGTGTTCTTCGCCACCATCGGGTTTCTCGTGATGTTCCCGAACATCGTGCTGTGGCTGCCGAAGCTGCTGCTGCCGGAATCGGTCGGCTGCTTCAAGAGTCCGACCGGCGTCGGCTACATCTGCCCCCACTGATTCCTGAGAGGAGGACAGTCCCATGAACTTCAGTGCCGATCTTCGCCTGCCGTTCGAAGTCCGGCCGCTCACCCCGGCGCTGGGCGCGGAAATCCTCGGCATCAAGCTCGCAGACGGAATTACCGACGACGTGTTCCGTGGCATCTACCAGGCGTTTCTGCGCTACCAGGTGCTGCTGTTCCCGCCGCAAGACGTGCCGCCTGCCGCGCAGGTCGCCTTTGCGCGCCATTTTGGCGAAGTGCAGATACATGTGATGAACCAGTACCACGCCGACGGTTTTCCGGAGCTGTATCGGCTGTCCAACCTGGACGAGAACGGCAATCCCAACGGCCATCACCCGGACAAGGGAACACTGGCATGGCATACCGACGGCTCGTGGGCGCGCGTCACCGGACAGGCGACAATCATCTACGGCGAAGTGATGCCGGAGGTCGGCGGCGAGACTCACTTCTGCGACATGTATGGTGCCTATGATCGCCTGGATGCCGCCTGGAAGGCGCGCATCGCCAACTTGCGCGCCGTCCACAATCTCGACTTCTCGCGCACGCGCCGCCACGGCGAGGACCTGATGACGGAAGAGCAGAAGAAGGACAAGCCGCCGGTCGACCAGCCCATCGTCCGCACCCACCCGGAAACCGGGCGCAAGTGCATTTACCTGGGTGACCACGCCGAGTACATCGTCGGCATGCCCTATGACGAGGGACGCGCGCTGATCGAGGAATTGAATGCACTCGCCGTGCATCCGGACTTGACCTACGAGCACCGTTGGACCGCGGGCGAGTTGATCTTGTGGGACAACCGCTGCGTCATGCATCGCGCGACGGCCTACGACCCCGCCACCCAACGCCGGGTCATTCGCCGCTGCACGGTGCTGGGCGAGGTGCCGGTGTAGTACCTTAGCGGTTCGATGGACAGGAAAAGTGCCAAACCCGCGAGCATTGCAGCCCAGGCCCTGGGCTGGGTCGATGGCGAAACACGCGCCATCGCGCCACCGATCCATACGTCCACGACGTTCATCCGCGACCCGGACAATCAGTACCGAACCGGACGCAGCTATGCCCGCGACAACAATCCCACCTTTGACCAGGCCGAAGCCGTCCTGACGGCGCTCGAAGGCGGCCACGCCTCACTGGTATTTGCCTCCGGCATGGCTGCCGCGACCGCCGTATTCCAGGCGCTGGCGCCCGGCGACCACGCGTTGGCGCCCAACGTGATGTATTGGTCGCTGCGCAACTGGCTGCTGACCTTCGCGACCCGATGGGGACTGGACGTCGAATTCATCGACATGACCGATCCGGACGCGGTACGGCAGGCGATCCGGCCCGGCCAGACCCGGCTGGTGTGGATCGAAACTCCGGCCAATCCGCTGTGGTCGATCACCGACATTGCCGCGACCTGCGCCATCGCCCGCGCCGCCGGGGCGGCAGTGGCGGTCGATTCCACGGCCGCCTCGCCCGTCCTGTCGCGCCCGCTCGAACTGGGCGCGGATATCGTCATGCATTCGGCCACCAAGTATCTCAACGGTCATTCCGACGTGATTGCCGGCGCGCTCATAACCAAGGAGGACTCTCCCCTATGGCAGCGCATCCGGACCGTGCGCTCGCAAATTGGCGGCGTGCTGGGATCGTTCGACGCGTGGCTGCTCACCCGCGGCATGCGCACGCTGTTCCCGCGCGTGCGCACCGCATGCGCGAGCGCGCAGGCCATGGCCGAGCACTTTGCGCGCCATCCGCGGATACGGGAGGTGCTCTACCCCGGGCTGCCGTCGTTCAAGGGCCACGCCATCGCCGCGACGCAAATGTGCGGCGGCTTCGGCGGAATGTTGTCGCTGCGCATTGGCGACGTAGACGATAAGACCGACTCCGGCGAGCGCGCCGCCGTTGCGGTGGCTGCCCGCGTCGAACTGTGGAAACGCGCGACGTCGCTCGGCGGCGTGGAAAGCCTGGTCGAGCATCGCGCGAGCATCGAAGGCGCGGGGACGCCAGTCCCGGCGGACCTGCTGCGCCTTTCCGTGGGCATCGAGGACACCGGCGACCTGATCGCCGACCTCGAGCGGGCCCTGGCAGGGTAGCCGCCAGTTGAGCCCCTGTAGACGCGTTATCGGCGTCGGCATCTCGGTACGACACGAATGAACATCGTATCCGGATTGCTCATGGAAAAAGTTGCCGGTCTGGCGTCGCCCGCCGGCCAGCGCGCGCGGCTATCCATATTGATCTATCACCGCGTTCTGCCCGCAACGGAAACATTCAATACGTGGGACGTCACCGCCAACGAATTCGATCTCCAAATGGGCATGCTGGCCAAGCACTTCTCGCCTCTTGCGCTGCCCGAGGCGGTAGAACGACTGGCCACAGGCAATCTCCCGGCACGGGCGGTGTGCGTGACCTTTGATGACGGATACGCCGACAACGCCGAAGTCGCGTTGCCGATTCTGCTCAAACGCAAGGTTCCCGCGACGTTCTTCATCGCCACCGGGTTTCTCGACGGCGGTCGCATGTGGAATGACACCGTGAGCGAAGCGGTTCGCGTGCTGCAAGAGCCGACGCTGGACCTCGGGCGCTGGGGCTTGGGCACATTCGTGCTCGACAGCGTCGCAGCCCGGCGCGCGGCACTCGACGTCATCCTGCCGACGTTCAAGTACCTGCCCGGCGCGGAACGCGAGGCGCGGGCCGCTCAGTTGGGGAAACTTGCTGGAATCGCCAAGCAGAGTGCCTTGATGATGCGCGAGGACCAGGTGCGCGCATTGCATGGTGCGGGAATGGAGATCGGCGCCCACACGGTCTCGCACCCGATCTTGCTGAACACGTCCTCGGACGAGGCGCGGCGCGAGATCGTGGAAAGCCGAGGGCGTCTCGCGGAAATCGTGCGCGGGCCGATTCGACTCTTTGCCTATCCCAACGGGAAGCCCGGCGTCGATTACGCGCCAGAACACGTGCAGATGGTCCGCGATGCCGGATTTGTGGGCGCGGTATCGACCGGATGGGGCGTGGCGACCGCGCAATCAGACGGGTTTCAGTTGCCGCGCTTTACGCCCTGGGACCGGACGCCCGGACGGTTCATGTTGCGCATGATTCGCAATTTAGGGAACGCAAAAGTGCCCAGTCAGTTGCGCTCCTAGCTAGGTGGACGGACGCACCAGTTCAATTACTGCAAACGACAAGAAATACTCACCAATCGCGGGAGTTTTCATCAGCACATTGCCAATGGCCCTGCGCGCTCGCGATCCACCAAATGAATGCTTGTCCAATCTAGCGATCTTAAGCCCTGCTTTTGTTGCCGTAGCGCGAAAGCGTGATAGGTCAAGTTCGTTGATGTAGCCCTGATCCTTGAAGCTCGACCACGCGCGCCATTTATTTGGCTTTTTCTCGCCATTGGCCTCCAAGTCCCAGTGTCTCGGGACGAATTCCGGTAAGTCGTAAATGGCCTCGGCGGCTCGAAACATGGCTGTCTGCCCAAAGACAACATGAGCCCAAGGAATCGGGATCAGTGATTCCATGTGCGGCCCCCACGGCCCCTTGTAGGGAAACCACTCGATGAGGCACTTCCCGCCAGGGCGCAACACGCGGTGCCACTCCTTGAAGATAGGCAACGGCGACATGACGTGCTCAAGGCAATCGAAGGCGACCAAGGTGTCGACAGATTTATCGGGCAGAGGAAGGCGGTCCGGCGAACCCTGCCTGAACTCCAAGTCAACACCAGCCGGTATCGGAGTGCGGCTCTGACTGGCCCTCGCTCGCCCAATGGCGGCCTGGTCGAGGTCCACACCAATGACGCTGCGCGGTTGTTTTGTGGTTGCCAAAAAAAGGCTGAGTTGTCCGTCCCCACAGCCAAAATCGAGGACGTCCTTACCGTAGGCATCCGAATCCGCGAAGGCAGCCCAACTTCGTGAAAGCGACTCTGCTCGCCAAGCCTCATAAGCTTTAAAGTCGACCGTCCGCTTGGACGCGGGTGGCAACAGCTTGCGACTTAGTTCAAAGCATATCCGTGCTCGCAGGCCCATGGGATTTCCCAGGTTGAGCAATCAGTTGGGCCGCTGCTGAATGCTGGCCCCACTGGCAATATTCCGGCGTGTTCCCGCCACAAATGCGTCCATCGAACGCCCCTAGTCCGACGGCCACTTCCCCGCCTTTACCAACATCTTTTTGAGACCCGGAAGCGCGGTCCCCAATGCATATGCCCTTTTTGCATGTTCCACTGATTTCTCATAGTCGCCCAGGTCAAAGTACGCCAAGCCAGCGTTGTAGTGGAGCGTTACGCTATCCTCGCCCAGTTTCGTTGCTTCATTGAATTGTTCGATTGCCTCCTTTGTCTTTCCCAATCTCAGAAGATAAACGCCCCATATCACGCGTACGTTGCCATCGTCCGGAACAAATCGAATTGCGCGATCGAAATAACAAGCGACCGGCCATTTGGTTCCACGGGGCCGATCTGTCTTCAGCTTGAATTGCAAACCGACCAGGGCCGCAAGCGCGCGAGGATGATTGGGGAAGACGCGCAAGGTGTAATCCAGATCGTCACCAATTTGCCCCGTGGCGCCGTGCCTCAACGCTTCGACATCAGGCGTAAAGTGATACTGCTCGACCAATTGCAGAGTGTCACCCGTGGGCTTCCGGTAGTCGAACGGCCCCGTGGCATTCTTCAGCACACCGCAAGTGAATTCGTCGGCGGCAGCCGCAGTCGCGACAAGCAGGAATGCCGACACGAAAAGTGCCTTTAGAACCAATGCCGCTTCCCGATCATGGGGCCCTTGCGGCTGGCGCTCTTCTCGATTCCGAAACGGCATATGGATGGGTTCCTTGATCGTTCCATCAGTGAACGAGCATATTTCGGAGCAACGCTCGGCCTATGGTTTTGCACAGAACGGAATCCGAGATACATAAACCACAATTTAGTATATACGAATCCGTGACTTGCGTTACGTATTGACCACTTGCCTGTTGTAGTTCACACGGATGAAACAAGTCGCCCGCCGACGCGGACAGCGGAGAACGGTACGATGCTATCCTTCGAATATTGGGTCTTCCCAGCGTCAATTCGATCAATCGGATTCGCGCGCTGGTAGCGATTCTGCCCGGTCGGCACATAACCTGTCGTCGAATATTTGGTGTTCGACTAGACAACTCGAAATGAACTCGCCTCCAAAATGAGAGACGTTCTCCTCGCGATCATCGTTTTCGGCTCATTGCCGATGATTCTCGCCCGACCCTACATTGGCGTACTGGTGTGGACATGGCTGGGCTACATGAATCCGCACCGGCTCACTTACGGCTTTGCATTCGATTTCCCATTCGCCTATCTCGTCGCTATCGCCACCCTTGCTGGTCTGGTGTTCTCCAAGGAGCCCAAGCGATTTCCGCTTACCGGATTGACGGTAATCTGGCTTGTTTTCATCGCCTGGATGGGAATAACGACGCTGTTCGCGTTCTATCCAGTTGACGCTTTGACGCAATATGAAAAGGTGCTCAAGATCCAACTGATGACCTTTGCGACGATCCTTCTTATGTGTTCCCGCGAACGGCTAAGAATGTTGTTGTGGGTCATCGTCGTATCACTTGGATTCTTCGGTGTCAAAGGTGGCATATTCACGATTCTCACTGGCGGCGACTATCATGTCTGGGGTCCGCCAGGCAGCTTTATCGAGGGCAACAACGAGCTCGCGCTGGCACTCCTCATGACCCTTCCGCTCATGCAATACCTGCGCCTCAGCAGCAGCAACAAATGGGTTCGGCACGCATTGCTGGGTGCAATGGTTTTGTGCGCGTTCTCAATCGTTGGTTCGCAGTCACGTGGTGCATTGGTGGGTGGCCTCGCAATGGCCTTTTTTCTCTGGGCCAAATCCAGGCGCAAGGTCCTGACTGGCGCGGTCCTGCTTCTGTTCATTCCACTATTGTTCCTTTTCATGCCACAGCAGTGGCACGACAGGATGTCATCAATTGAAAACTACCAGCAAGATGCGTCGGCCATGGGCCGCATCGATTCGTGGCAGATGGCGCTCCAGCTCGCTGGCGACAAGGTATTAGGCGGCGGATTTGAACTCTGGACCCAGGAAACGTTCGAGCGTTACAACCCTGGAAAGGAGCCGCGCGACGCACATAGCATCTATTTCAAGGTGCTTGCTGAGCACGGCTGGATTGGACTGGCGATGTTTCTCTTAATCGGAATTCTGTCCTGGCGCACTGCCGCTTGGGTGATCCGCAAGGCAAAGGATCGCAAAGATCTGGCGTGGCTGTCAGAACTGCAAAAGTCGATTCAGGTAAGTTTGATTGCTTATGCCGCTGGGGGGATATTTCTCGGCCTCTCTTATTTTGACTTGTATTGGCACCTGGTAGCGATGATTGTTGTCGGTAAAGTCCTGATGCAGCGCCATCTGGCCACAGCGACTAACGTGAGCGTCAGTCGTTTCGGGACACTTGGAGGTTCAACCAAGTTCGAAAGTCGTTAGAGATCTAGGCCCGAGGTCGGGCAATTAATGGGGCGTCCGCGTCGTCGGAATGGTCAAGGTTGACGGTTCGTCAATTCGCGCGCCAAGCTGGCATCTTTGCCGCCTGGGCCATGTGAAACCGCCCGAAACCATCGGCACGAGGACCTCTGCGGGATTGTCTTCAGTGGTATACCACTGTCAGTTTGGGGCGCAGCGTCTGATCGGTTAGGTACTCGCTCGAGTAGAAGATCTTGTCGTTGCCCAAAGAATCCATCTGCACGATGCGCCAGCCGAAATTGGTCGCCACCGCCGCGCCCCATTGCTGCACCCGTCCGGACACGTCAAAACTCATCCAGCCCGGACTGAAGCCACCCGCCACCACCACGTCACTGGTGGCCGAGTAGTCCGTCCCGGCACCGGCGGCGCCCGGCACCGTCCAGGGCACGCCCGCCTGGCGCTGATTCCACGTCGCCTGCGATTCGTTCCACCCCACCAGCAGCGGGAACAGGCCCACGCTCACGTTGTAATACTGCTTGTACAGCTGCAGCGTCGCCGACTGGATCGTTGCACCATCCGGCACCGGACCACCTTCGGATGCAAAGATCGCAAAGCGCAGCAACGGCACGTAATCGGCCTTGTTGAGATACAGCGTCGCCGCCGTTCCCTGCGGTGAATTCACGAAATAGCGATTCAACGTCGCATCAAAGTCCGCCGTGTAACCGCTCAACCCCCGTTGCAACGTGACCGTCGTATTGCCGCCTCCCGAGGTCACGTTCACGTTCACGACACTCGACGTCGTCGCGCCCCCGGCGTTGTCCGTCGCCACCGCCGTCAGTGCGTACGCGCCCGTCGCCGCCGGCGTCCACGTCAGCGCATACGGCGCACTCAGCGACTGCCCCACCTTGATCCCGTTCGCGTAGAACTCCACCTTGGCTACGGTCCCATCACTGTCCGCCGCCGTCGCCGTCAGGTTGAAGCTCCCCCCCAGCACCACGCTCGACCCCTCCGCAGGTCCCGTCAGGCTCACCGTCGGCAGCATGTTGGTCCCGGTCACGCTCACGTTCACGGCACTCGACGTCGTCGCTCCCCCCGCGTTGTCCGTCGCCACCGCCGTCAGTGCGTACGCGCCCGTCGCCGCCGGCGTCCACGTCAGCGCATACGGCGCACTCAGCGACTGCCCCACCTTGATCCCGTTCGCGTAGAACTCCACCTTGGTCACGGTCCCATCACTGTCCGCCGCCGTCGCCGTCAGGTTGAAGCTTCCCCCCAGCACCACGCTCGACCCCTCCGCAGGTCCCGTCAGGCTCACCGTCGGCAACTGGTTGCCACTCAGCGCATACACCACGGTCAGCTTCGGCCGCAGCGTCTGATCGGTCAGGTACTCGCTCGAGTAGAAGATCTTGTCGTTGCCAGCCGTATCCGTCTGCGCGATGCGCCAGCCGAAATTGGTCGCCACCGCAGCGCCCCATTGCTGCACCCGTGCGGACACGTCAAAACTCATCCAGCCCGGACTGAAGCCACCCGCCACCACCACGTCGCTGGTGGCCGAATGGTCCGTCCCGGCGCCTGCGGCGCCCGGCACTGTCCAGGGCACCCCCGCCTGGCGCTGGTTCCACGTCGCCTGCGATTCGTTCCACCCCACCAGCAGCGGGAACAGGCCCACGCTCACGTTGTAATACTGCTTGTACAGCTGCAGCGTCGCCGACTGGATCGTTGCACCATCCGGCACCGGACCACCTTCGGATGCAAAGATCGCAAAGCGCAGCAACGGCACGTAATCGGCCTTGTTGAGATACAGCGTCGCCGCCGTTCCCTGCGGTGAATTCACGAAATAGCGATTCAACGTCGCATCAAAGTCCGCCGTGTAACCGCTCAACCCCCGTTGCAACGTGACCGTCGTATTGCCGCCTCCCGAGGTCACGTTCACGTTCACGACACTCGACGTCGTCGCGCCCCCGGCGTTGTCCGTCGCCACCGCCGTCAGTGCGTACGCGCCCGTCGCCGCCGGCGTCCACGTCAGCGCATACGGCGCACTCAGCGACTGCCCCACCTTGATCCCGTTCGCGTAGAACTCCACCTTGGCTACGGTCCCATCACTGTCCGCCGCCGTCGCCGTCAGGTTGAAGCTCCCCCCCAGCACCACGCTCGACCCCTCCGCAGGTCCCGTCAGGCTCACCGTCGGCAGCATGTTGGTCCCGGTCACGCTCACGTTCACGACACTCGACGTCGTCGCGCCCCCGGCGTTGTCCGTCGCCACCGCCGTCAGTGCGTACGCGCCCGTCGCCGCCGGCGTCCACGTCAGCGCATACGGCGCACTCAGCGACTGCCCCACCTTGATCCCGTTCGCGTAGAACTCCACCTTGGCTACGGTCCCATCACTGTCCGCCGCCGTCGCCGTCAGGTTGAAGCTCCCCCCAGCACCACGCTCGACCCCTCCGCAGGTCCCGTCAGGCTCACCGTCGGCAGCATGTTGGTCCCGGTCACGCTCACGTTCACGACACTCGACGTCGTCGCGCCCCCGGCGTTGTCCGTCGCCACCGCCGTCAGTGCGTACGCGCCCGTCGCCGCCGGCGTCCACGTCAGCGCATACGGCGCACTCAGCGACTGCCCCACCTTGATCCCGTTCGCGTAGAACTCCACCTTGGCTACGGTCCCATCACTGTCCGCCGCCGTCGCCGTCAGGTTGAAGCTCCCCCCCAGCACCACGCTCGACCCCTCCGCAGGTCCCGTCAGGCTCACCGTCGGCAACTGGTTGCCACTCAGCGCATACACCACGGTCAGCTTCGGGCGCAGCGTCTGATCGGTCAGGTATTCGCTCGAGTAGAAGATCTTGTCGTTGCCAGCCGTATCCGTCTGCGCGATGCGCCAGCCGAAATTGGTCGCCACCGCAGCGCCCCATTGCTGCACCCGTGCGGACACGTCAAAACTCATCCAGCCCGGACTGAAGCCACCTGCCACCACCACGTCACTGGTGGCCGAGTAGTCCGTCCCGGCACCGGCGGCGCCCGGCACAGCCCAGGGCACCCCCGCCTGGCGCTGGTTCCACGTCGCCTGCGATTCACTCCACCCCACCAGCAGCGGGAACAGGCCCACGTTCGCGTCGTAGTACTGCTTGTACAGTTGCACGGTCGCCGACTGCACAAATGCGCCATCCGGTACCGGACCACCTTCGGACGCAAAGATCGCAAAGCGCAGCAACGGCACGTAATCGCTTACGTTGAGGTACAGCGATGTCGCCGTACCTTGCGCCGTGCCGGGCGCGGCGCGAGACAAATAGGTGTCGAAATTTGCCGCATAAGCATTCAATCCGCGCTGCAATACCACCGAGAAAACGGGCGCCGATACGGAAACGCTGACAACCGGCGACAACGCCATTCCGCCGACGTTGTCGACCGCAACGGCAGCCAGCGAGTAATTTCCAACGTAAGGCGTCGACCATGTGATCGAGAATGGCGCAGAAGCGGCTTGCCCGATCTTCGTACCATTCGCATAGAATTCGACGCGCGAAATCGTACCGTCCGCATCGGCGGCTGCCGCGTTCAAAGTCACTGGTTGGCCGGGCGAATAGGTCGCACCTTGCATCGGGCTGGTCAAATTGACAGTCGGGAGCGCATTGCCTGGCGGATTGGGAACGGTCCAGCCCGCAGGCTTGTAGATCCAGACATCGCCGTTCTGAATGCCTTCAAGTCCAATGAATACGTCGAAATCCGAGGCATAGCGCCATTTGCCGAGGACTCCCGTTCCCGTCGTTTCACCTGGCGGAATGGATGTCGTCGCCGAGTCGCGCCGAATCATCGACCAGCCAGAAACTCCGTTCCCACTACTGGGGGAAAGAAGGTCCCAGACCACGCCGTTCCCACACCAGATCTTGTACGATTCGGCGCCCGGGTCGAATTCCAGCCCACAGTTCCTGATATCGATGCCGCTGGAAGATAACCAAGATTGAAATGTGGCAATCGAGGCGTTTACGACGACCGCCTTGTCGGCATTGGCCGGACCGGCAGTATTCAGATCCCAAAACGTGAACGGCGTGACGCTATCCCCGGTGCGAACAAACAATTTCTTGGCAGGGTCGTAGGCGCAGGTCGTCTGCCCCGAACGTCCGACCGCGTAGGCGCCGACTTTTCCAATCTGGTCAAGCATCGGATTCTGGACGCTGGTCAGCTGATAGCGGTAGAGGCCAAGGTCGGACCCGCCGCCCATCACATAGACCACATCCAGTCCACCTTCGGTTGCGGAGCCCGTACAACCGCTTTCATGCGTGGCCGGTGCGGTTTGCCCGGGAAGGTGCAGGCGAATATCGCGGTTCTCCCACATCTGGCCGCCGACAATTTCTGGGTGGGGCGCCACACGTTGAACATGCGAGCCGGTCGATCCACCCACCTTGTTGCCATCCGCCTTTGAAGGGTCAAAAAGATAAGGGCCCACCTGCCTCACCTTGGTAGGGTCCGTTTCCGAAACGCGATAGTACGGACCGCCATTGTTGTAGGCGGCCCCTCCCCAGGTCAGGAAGCGGTCGGCAATGGGCAGAAACATGTTGTTGTCGTAGGTGTGCGCGGAAGACGGCGCATTGTCGACACCGTCGATGGCCTGGTACCCCGAAACCGGATCATTGTAGATTTCGCTCGGCAGGGACGCGCGTTCCCAGCTCAGGTTGGAACTCCGCCAGCGATAGACGTCATTGCCCGAGTAGTTGGCGTGACCGCCTCCATACAAAATGATGTCGCCGCGATTGCTGTCCCAGGCAAAGCCGCTCCAAGCGAGGATGATCTTCTCCGGAGGCGCGGGGTCCCCGGTCTTCAGTGGCCGTAAGTCGACTGGGGTCCACACGTCCTGGTAAAAATTGGCATTGACGCGAATCCACCCGCCTTCCGGAACTTGCAGGATGAGTGGAAGCAATGGCCCTGAAGCGACATGGGGAGGTAGAGATTGCGACTGCGCGGCCGCAGCGACCAGCAACAGAAGCCCACAGAGCGACTTGACAACTCTCCGCAATCCGGGACCACGCTGCGATGAATTATCGTTGTGCAAATTGTTAGGGGTACGTGTCGCCTGGTTCATTTCGCGTCCGGCTTTCGTGTTGACAGAAGCTTCACCATGCAACAAGGTTCTGACACGTTGTTGACCACAGATAGGTCGTAACTTGCCAAAGAAAGCTCCGAAAATCTAGCAGAATGACGTCGAGTTTGGGAAGGACGGGGCCAAAGTGGCGACGAACGGTCATCGCAATTGCCGATCGAGTGACCCAATTGATTGATCTTTTCAATATCGCAAGGTAACGATTCGTTCAATTCGCGAATGTTGAATATGTATTGCTAGCAAGTGCCGGCTCAGGCATTCCCAAAGTACTACCTAGTTCCTTTACTGGGGGGGGACGATCCAGATCTAGGTTCTCTTGCGAATACCGACGCGCTGGGCCACAGGGCATAATGTTCATCAATCTCCGCAAAATTTCACCATGATTCCTTGGCGCATCAAACATTTCTTTTCGAACCGATTTCCCCTCTTCTATCACTTGGCGGCCAACGTCGGCGCGCGCGGCAATGATCCGGCGTACTGGGATCAGCGCCTGGCCGATACCTGGCACCAACGAACGTGGCCAAGCAAGAACCGGCGCATTATCGAACTCACCAATACCGATGATGGAATCTTCGACATTGCTTGCGGAAACGGCAGCACGTTGCGGGCATTGAAGGAGGCGGAATACCGGAGTTTGTCCGGCATGGAAATCTCCAGGTATGCCGTCGAAAGGCTTCGGGCCGAAGGATTCACGATGTACGAGGGCAAGGTTCCTGCACTGCCTGTGCCCGATGCGACATTCGACGTGGTCATTGCCTCGCAAATCCTCGAACACGTCATTCGCCGGAGATTTTTCTTGACGGAGATTCGGCGCGTCCTGAAGCCGGGTGGCCGAGCGTTCATTTTCGTTCCGGATGACTGCCTCGGTCCTATCGATGAGCCGGAGCATGTCGCCAAGTACACGAGCAAAACGCTGTCGCGTCTCCTCGGCAGTTGCTTTGAACTGATGTCCGTCGAGACAATGAAGGACGTCAATTATGAGATGCCTATATTGTTTGCCCTCGTCCGGAAACCTCCGAAGTAGCACGCCGTCGCATAGGTGAGTCGCCAGCGACACCCAGTTTGCCTTCGCGTCGCGATTGCTGCGGAACTCAACGGACAACGGGGGCATTCAACCAACAAGACACGATGCTCGGCAAAAAAGTAATCGATGGGCTCAAATGGAGCGCGGGCGTCAAGCTTGCGGGACAGGTCTTGAGCTGGGGCATCACCATTGTCGTCGTGCGCTTGCTTACGCCGGCCGATTATGGACTGCTCGCCTACGCCACCGTTTTTCTTGGATTTCTGACGTTGGTCGCCGAGCTTGGGTTGTCGGACGCAGTTGTACAGGGAAAAGTCATTGGCCTCCCGCAATTGAAGGCCGTGTTCGGCGCGACTGTGCTCATTAATGTCGTGCTGACCGGCTTTGTCGCCCTGGCGTTGGCGCCCTTTGCGGCGATGTTCTTTTCCGAGCCTCGCCTGATTCCGGTTATGCAAGTGTTGAGCTTCACATTTCTCATCAATTGCTTCACGGTGATTCCGATCGCCACCTTGGAGCGAAACCTCGCCTATCGGGGACGATCGTTTGTCGAATTGGGGTCCGGTTTGACCGGCAATCTCATTACGCTATGGCTGGCATTCCATGGCGCGGGAGTCTGGTCACTCGTTTGGGGCAATTTGGTGACCGCACTTGTCCGCGCGGTGGGACTCAATTTCATTTCACCCTTCAAGCACTGGCCAGACTATCGCGTCTCCCGCGCCCTCCACCTGATCACGTTCGGCGTTCAAGTGGCGCTGAACAAGGTGTTGTGGTTCGTCTATTCGCAGGCCGACATATTCATTGCCGGAAAAATCCTGGGAAAGTCCGCGCTCGGAAATTATTCCGTGGCAATGCATCTGGCCTCCCTGCCCGCTCAGCGGGTATCTGCCATCATCAATCAGATAGCCTTTCCCGCGTTTTCGCGCGCCACCGACGAAGTCGGGAGCGTCGGCCGGTATCTATTGTTGTCAGTACGCAGCATCAGCTTTGTCGCCTTTCCCATTACCTGGGGATTGGCCAGCATTGCCCCGGAGATCGTCCGGGTTCTTCTCGGTCCCGCCTGGGAAGACGCCATTACGCCTCTTACCTTGTTGTCGCTGATCATGCCTCTCCGAATCCTGAGTCCGGTCATCCACGGGGCGCTACAAGGCGTGGGCAAGCCCGCTGTCAGCCTTCGGAACACGATGTTCGCGTGCTTGGTCATGCCGCTGGCGTTCCTGGTCGGTTGTCAATATGGGCTGCTCGGATTGTCGCTGGCTTGGGTAATTTGCTTTCCCTTGGTGGTGTTGGGCAATCTCTTCCGATCGCTGCCATGGCTGGAAACGACGCTGCCTGCCTATGTTTCCGCGATGGCAAGGTCAGCGGTCATTGCGGCCGCGATGTACGGAGCGGTGACCTTCGGGCGCTCGCTCATTGTGCTTCCGCAACTTCCTGCCATGATTGTCCTGATCATCATTGGCGCGCTTACCTACGCAGCTCTGTCACTGTTGTTCAATCGCAAGGATTGCCGCGAGGTACTGTGGCTGCTGAGAAAATAGAATTGAGGGCCGCGGCTTGCTGACCCGTTCCCTATACGTTGGATGCGCAGACTGGAGTTCGGCCGAATTCCGATCCGCACTTGGAGATATCCTGCTTGGCCGGGCGATGACCGGCGGCAACGCTGCGAAGCTTCGAGCATCGTTCGAGGGGCGCTTTGGTTTCGTTGCCGCATTTCCGGTGAATTCGGGGCGTACCGCGATCACCTTGATTCTCAATGCGCTGCGACGACGCTCCCCGGATAAGCGATCGGTCATCATGCCGGCCTATACGTGCCCCAGCTTGCCGGAGGGGATTTCGGCAAGCGGTCTCCGTGCGGTCGGCGTGGATGTCGGAAGTGACCTCAATGTCGCTCCCGCCGAGCTTGCGGCTGCCATGGATAGCGACACGCTTGCCGCCGTGGTTCCGCATATGTATGGCTGCCCGGCTCGCATCGAGGAAATGGAGAATGCCTGCCGAGCCAAGGGGGTTTATCTGATCGATGATGCCGCCCAGGTGGTTGGTGTGGCGACGGGTGGCCGCCAGCTGGGCTCCTTTGGAGACTACGGCATCGTCAGCTTTGCCCAGTCGAAGGCGGTGGTCGCCGGACTGAGCGGCGCCGGGGGGATGCTGCTGGTGAATGTGCCGTCGTTGGTCAACGACATTGCCCCAGTCATTCTTGCGCTGCCGCGACCGTCGAAGCGACTGCGTGCCTACGTTCAGTTCGCCGGCGAATATCTGCTCGATCCCGTGAGTTACGAAATGTCCTATTATTTTTCTCACGCATTGAGGTTGGCCGGACTCGCTTCCGATTCCAGCGCTCGGACCCCTGGCCAAATCAGCAACTTCGAAGCAGGCATCGCATTGCAGCAACTCGACCGCCTGGATGCCGTAGTGTCGGAAAAGGTGCGCGCGGCCGCCCTCTATTACAAACACCTCGGCGCCGCGCCCGGATTTGCATTCCCGCAGTTCGCCCCTTCCCGCTTCCTGAGTCGATTCATGTTGCGCGTACCACCCGGGATCGCGGCCGAACATGTGCGAGAAAAGCTAAAGGCCCGGCGCATCCACACCCGCCTTGGCTATCCGACATTTGCTTCCACCAGGCCGATCGGCAATGCCCTCGCCGCCAGCGCGGCGCTGATCGAAGCACCGTTCCATCGGGGAATCGGCGAAGCGTCAGTTCAAGAGTTCTGTCAGGCGCTGGCCGAAGTCTCGCGCTAGGCTGTTCGACGCTGCGCTCAGGTGGGAAGAGCCCGCCCTACCCGATGTCGCTTACGCGATCGCCCAGCTGCTCCAGCATCAACGCGTCCATGAAGAATTTAGCCGCCCAATTCGGGTAGCGCCAGGTCATGTATCCGCCATTGATGGGATGCGAGCCCTTGAGCGCGCCGCGTATCGCAGGGTCGGCATGCGACAGGTCCTGAATGGACATGTTGAAGCGATTGGCGCGACTCGCGTTTGCAACGAGTGCCTTGTCACCGGTTTCTCGCGCGAGACGCAGCCAATTGATCGCCATTTGCGAATTTCCGGTCACGCACGTCCAACTGGAATGACGCTTCCAATCCGGGTCGAGGTAGGCGGGAAGGGAACCATCGCCATTTTGGGCGGCCGCGACCGCCTTCGCCATCGTCAGCGCTCGCTCGACATATTGGGGCTTGCGCACCGCGATCCCGACTTCAAGAATTCCTCGTATCGAATAGGCGATGGTGTGAGTCAGCGCACTATCGTCGGCATTTTCGGTGAGACAGTTACCTGGCAGCCAGCCATTGGGTCGGGCGGTTGCGAGCGCCCATGCAACGTTCCGGTCAGCCGCATCGAGGTAGTTCTGGTTTGGCGCCACCGCGTAGGCGCGGGTCAGGCCGAACGCGCTGCGCGTGTTGTAGGCCGCCGTCCTGGTTGTGGTGAAGGGCGAGGGAAAGCGACGCCAGCAACCATCGGCATCCTGCGCGGCGACTAGCCAGTCCGCCGCGCGGACAAGCGACGAATTGATCTGTTCGTCGCGGGTTTCCGCGGCAGCCCTCGCCAATCCAAACAACACCTGTCCCGTATTGAAGACCGTCGGCACGACGGTTTCGGCATCCATCGTACCGGCCCGGACGCCACCGTCGGGAAGCTGTTCGGCAACCTCCCAGTACGCCATGCGCCGCGCGGCGTCCGCGCACGCGGAGATGCCAAAGTGACTTGCATAGTCATAGAGCGTGGGAATGATGTAGCCGGTCGTCTCCGGGTAGGATGCCAGCCATTTTTGCTTGCGGATATCGTAGGAATGAGCGACGCCGTCGTCCGGTGTGGCCGCCTGCGCGCGCAGCAGCCAATCCGCCGCACCACGCAAATGCTCCTCGATCGAGCGGACCGGATGAATGCCCAGGCCCAACTTGTCCCTGGCGAGCGATTGGAGATGCCTCATAGTGCCCTATGCGACAGTATGCCGCGGCATGCGAATGGTGCGACTCTCGACTTCATTTGCCCAGCAACTGGTTGAACTTGCCCTGGCATCGGGCGCCAAAGAGCTTGAACCACGGCATCGGATCGTCAATTCGAAAGTAGGCATCGCGTACCGAGTATTTCATGCCTTTCTCGGCGAGGCCGGACTGCTGCTCACGGGCCCATTTGTCGGTGACGGGTTCCCGCCAGAGGATGGGAACCGGCGTCGGATGCGATTGGTAAGGCTTGCCGCCCGTTTCATACAGGTAGGCTGCCAAGGGGATGTTGGTGCCGTTCAGCGTGGCGACCTCTTCCTGAAAGTCCGTGCGCGCCACGGTTGGCTCGACCATCTGGAATGTGCCGTCGCGCCGATCGCGCTTGTACTCCATGCTGCCCATTCCGCTGAAGCCGACCGCGCGGAAAAACGCCAATGTGAGGTGTTCGAGTTTCTCGCCGTGTTCAGAGGCCGCTATGCAGCTCGCCGTGCCCCCGATTCGCGGCGGCCATGAACGAAGTTTCCTCCCGGAGAACGATGAGACAAGTTCCCCGCCCTCCCCCATGTAGACGAGGCAGAAGTAGATGTCGCTGTCCTCCCCTTCGATCCATTCCTGAACGATGAGGTCCGACATGATTGGCGAGATCTCGTCGAACAAGCGCCGAACTTCATCCATGTTGCCCACGACATAGGCCTTTTGAAACCGGGCACCATAGCCGTAGTCCTTCCTGGCGGGCTTCAGGACACAGGGAAAGCGAAGTTGCGCCACCACGGGCAGATCGGCCGCTGACTTGAGAGGCAGGGCGCGCGGCACGAGGCTGCCGGCCTTCTCGGCAAGCGCCTGAAAGCCGGACTTGTGCATCAGCGCCATGAGCTGCTCGTGCTCGGGCAGCCGGATGCGGAAACCGCGAATGACCTGATCGCGATGTTCGGACACGGTTCGGACCGATTTTTCCTCGGTGAGGAACAGCACGGGCCGGTCCGACGATTGCGCGGCGATGCCACTCAGCGCGGCGAGCAGCGGCTCGCCAGCCGTTTCGGCGACAGGCACTTTGCGTCCATGGCGCGAGTCCATTGCCGGACCGCCGGCCCGGTCGCCGACGATGAACACCGGCATGTTTCCGACCGCGAGACTTCGCGCCAAACCCAGCGCGTTGAGATCAGCACCTACGACGACCGCGGGGGCTCCGCGGTATTCGGCTCCTGCGCTCATTCTCCGCGAGCGTCAGCCTGGGCTCGCGCTTGGTTGGCTTGCAACCACTGCTCGAACATGACCAGAATCCATACCAATTCCCCGTAGTAGGCCGGGTGCGCGGGCAGATGCTCCGTCCTTAGCCTGTCGAGAAAGGCCGGGCGGATGTAGCCGCGGCCGCCAAGCGAACTCAGGGAATCAAACGCAAGCTGCTGCAATCCATTATGTCTTGACAGCCATACGCCGAACGGAAGACCAAACCCGTGCTTTTTCTTGGTCAGAGTGGCGTCCGGAAGAAATCCCCGCAACGCCTCCTTGAAGAACCAGCGTAACTTGAACCCCTTGAGCTTGAGCGAAGGCGCCAGCCGCAGTGAAAAATCGACCAATCGGTCGTCCAGCAACGGGAACCCTACCGACATTCCCGCAAGCGACGCCGCGCCGATCACCTTCGGAAGATCGTTGTCTGCCAGCGTGTACTTCCAGTCGAACGCTAGCATCCTGTTTATCAGAGAAGGCGCGGCGCACGCCGCGTAAACCAGCCGCTGCTGGCGCATTGGCTCGTCAGGATCGACGGCCGCAAGAAATTGGGGGTCAAGTATCTCGGCTGGTCCGATCCGGTTGAGCAGGTTGTAACCCTGCATTCGATCGGGCATGGGTATGCGCGCCCACCTCACGTAGCTGACCGCTTTCTTCAACCCTGGAATTTTGCCAGGCAATGTCCAACCCAGAAGGGACGGTTCGAGCAAGGACTTTCGTATGACGCCCGGAAGTTCCTCGTAAGCGGAAAATATTCTCTCTTTCGCATAGCGCGTGTTGCCGCCGAACAACTCGTCTCCGCCGTCTCCGGCAAGCATGTGCTGAATGCCCGCCTGCGTGGCCATCCGCGCGCAGTAGTACGCCGGGGCCACGGACGAATTACCAAACGGTTGGTCATACATTGCCGCAATTTGGGGAATACTCCGCACCAGGTCATCTGGTGTCACGTAGTACTCATGGTGGTCGGCATTGAAGTGCTTCGCGGCAATGCGCGCGTACTCCATCTCATCGTAACCCGCGGCGTCGAAACCGATCGAAAAGGTCGACGGTCGGTCGCCGGTGACGCGGCCGAGCATTCCTGCGACGGTGGAACTATCGGTTCCGCCGCTGAGAAAGCAGCCGACGCGGCCATGATGCAACTGTGCCTTGACTGACTCCTCGAGCAATTGCCGGAACTGGTCGCGCAATGAGGCAAAGGGCTCGTGGTGCGCTTCCTCGAAAACTGGAGTCCACCACGGCGCGACGCTAATCGATCCATTTTCGAACAGCGCGCAATGTCCTGCCTGCAGTCTGTGGGTATCCTCGAAGATCGTGAGAGGAGCCGGGATGACGTGAAAATAGAGATAGTTGAATACTGCTTGCGATTTCAGCTTTGCGACTCGACCGGCGACTTCGCCTGCGTTCGTTCCGAAATGCAGCGACCCACCCTCAACCCGAAAGCACAACGGGTGCGTGGCAAAACGATCGACCGCAAGCAGTGTGCGGCCGGAGTCCTCGCGCACCGCCACGGCAAAATCGCCGGTGACCCGGGAAGGCGCTGCAACGCCATATCGTGAGAACGCGGCCAGCCACGCACTCTCGCGGCCGTCACGGTTCGCAATAGCCGCCAACTCGGGATCGACGAACGAAAAATTCCCGACGCAGATTGCGCCCGCGCCGACCAGCGGGCCGGCGAATCCTCGCGGCGGCGATTCCGGCAAATTCATCGGCGCCGCGCTTTAGACCAACACTTCGGGCACCGCCGGGTGGCTCAGGAAACCTTGCGGGCTCGCCGTCGCACCATAGGCGCCGGACTGAAACACGACGACCAAGTCGCCGGGATGCGCCTCGGCCAAGTCCATTCGATCCGCAAGCAGGTCCAACGGCGTGCACAGCGGACCTACCACGGATGCGGCCTCGCGCGGCGCACCGTGTACCTTGTTGCCGATGACAGCCGGATAGTTCTTGCGAATGACCTGGCCGAAATTTCCGGAAGCGGCAAGGTGGTGGTGCAAGCCTCCGTCGGTGACCAGGAATACCTGTCCCCGCGAAATTTTGCGATCGATGACGCGGCAAACGTAAACGCCGGCCTCGCCAACCAGGAATCGTCCGAGTTCCACCACAATTTCGGCTTGCGGAAGCGCCGCCTTTGTCCGCAGGGCGAGCTCGCGCATGCCTTCGCCGATCGCCGCCAGGTCGAGTGGCTGCTCGCCGGGAAAATAGGGGATTCCAAATCCGCCGCCGATATTGAGGACGCGCACCGGAGCAGGCGCAGAGGCGGCCAGACGAATTGCCAGGTCGACCGTCTTTTGCTGCGTCGCGCAGATAGCGTCGGCCTTGAGGTTCTGCGAACCGCCGTAAATGTGAAAGCCTTCAAATGACAGTCCCTGCCGGGCGATATCGTCAAGCGCCGCGGGCACGGCTTCGGCGTCGATGCCGAACTGCTTGGGCCCCCCACCCATTTTCATCCCCGAGGACTTGAGCTCGAAATCTGGATTCACCCGGACCGCCACGCGTGCGGGCAGACGCATCGCGCGCGACAACTGCGCCAGCAACTCGATCTCCCGCGCGGACTCGACGTTGACCAATATGCCCGCGGCAACGGCCTGCGCGAGCTCGCCATCGCTCTTGCCAGGCCCGGCGAAACTGATTTCGCTTGGAGACATGCCGGTATCGAGTGCCACCCTGAGTTCGCCGCCCGAGGCAACATCGAGCCCATCCACTTGTTGCGCCATATGGCACACCAGCGCCGGCATCGGATTGGCCTTCATGGCGTAGTGGAGCTTGACGCCGGGCGGCAGATGTCGCCGCACGAGTTGCACACGGTCGGTCAGCATCTTCCGATCGTAAGCATAGAAGGGGGTGCGACCGACCCGCTGTGCCAGGCGCGGGAGAGGAATGTCGCCGACAACGAGGCAATCGTCGGCAACGGGCCATTGGGTCATTGGGGCGTGTTGGGGCGAGTTCACGAGGATGCTCCGTCGCACGCGAAGTCAGCCGGGTTCATCGAAGAGGTCGACGAACTCGAGACCCAGCGTCTTGCGATCGATTTTTCCGTTCGGGTTTCTGGGGAGCGGCCCGGGTCGCACATCTATGCGGCTCGGGACCATGTAGATGGGAAGTCGGCCCTTGCATTCGGCGAGCAACGCCGAGCCCTCAAGATCGGTTCCCGTCCTGGGGGTGGCCACGATGACGATGGCCTGTCCCAGCGTCGGATGCGGCACGCCAAATGCGGCAACCTCTCCGACCAGTTGCGTGGCGTAAAGCACTTCTTCGATTTCCGTCGGACTCACGCGGTAACCGGAAGTCTTGATCATTTCGTCGCGCCGCCCCACGAAGTACAGGAAGCCTTCCTCATCCATCCTCACCGTATCTCCGGAGAATACCGCGACCTCCGGAAGCACCAGACCAGTCTCCCGTCCGGGCAGAGCCTTGTAGCGCTCCGCGGTCTTGTCGGGATCGTTCCAGTACCCCATCCCCACGAGCGCACCCCGGTGTACAAGCTCTCCAACCTCATTGGGCCCGCAGCGTGATCCATCGTCACGCAACACGAGAATCTCGGCATTCGGTATGGCCTTGCCGATTGAATCGGGGCGCCGGTCAACCTCCTCGGGCGGCAAATAGGTCGAGCGAAAAGCCTCCGTCAGCCCGTACATCAGATAGGGCTTGGTTTTGGGCAGCTTGCTTCGCAGCGTCGTCAACGTCTGCAACGGCATCCGGCCGCCGGTGTTTGCGAAGTACCGCAAATGCTCGGTGATCGAATCGGGCCATTGCAGCTGCGACAGTTGGATGTACAGCGGGGGCACCCCGGTGAGGCCGGTGACTCGTTCGCCTGCCAGCGCGTTGATCACGTCCTTGGGGAGCAAGTAGTTGATGAGCACTACCCGTGCACCGGCGTGGAATGCCGTGGTCAGCTGGCTGAAACCTGCGTCGAATGACAGCGGCAATGCGGCCAGGAGCGTATCTGCTGGACCATTTTCCAGGTAGCTCGCAACGCTTTTCGCGCCAGCCACCATATTGCGATGGGATAGCACGACGCCCTTGGGTTGGCCGGTGCTGCCGGATGTGTAAAGAATCGCCGCCATGTCGACATCGATGACGCGATGACCCGCGCGGTGCGGCGCGGCAAGCACTTCGTCCCATTCCAGTATCGACAGGCCGGCGGGTCGTGGCGCTGCAGGACCAGGTGTCAGCACCACACACCGCAGATCGCGGCAATGCTCCAGCGACTTTTGCAATAGTGTCAGCCGCTCGGGCGAGGTGACCAGCACCCGCACGTTGCAGTCGCGCAGGATATAGGAAACTTGCTCGGCCTTGAGCAACGGATTGACGGGAACGAACACGCCGCCGGCCGCGCAGGCACCAAAGGAAGCAACGACGGTTTCCAATCGCTTGTCGAGATAGATGCCGACTCGCTCGGACGCTTTCAATCCAAAGGACATTAGTCCTGCAGCAAAGGCGGCGACCCTGTCCGCCAAAATGCCGTAGTCCAGGGCCTCGCGGCCGAACGCGAGCGCGGGTCGCGCGGGATTGCGCAGTGCCGAAGCTAAAACGAGTTCGTGCAGCAGCGTCGTGCTGTTCAAGATGCCGCCAACGCGATCATTGCCTCGCCTGCCCGCCCGGCGGGCCGAAGGTCAGCTCCGGACACCAGGACGGACCAAATCCGAGGTGCAGATAGGGAAAACAGGAAAACATGGCCAACTGGACGGGACCCGCGAGAAAAAATATTCCGGTATCCAAACGCACGATGCCGAGACGCTGGTGGGCCGCAAGGGACGCCGCGTTGAAGGCCGAAATGCGGCTTATCGACCATTGACACCCCTGCTCGCGCAGAAATTCGTTCGCGGCCTCCCACAGCTGGGCGAATGTGCGGGTCATCCTGAACTGCGGGTCGACATAGGCGTCGAAGTCCCACGCGAGTTGCGCGGCGGGTTTCAATACATAATGGCATCGAACTTCGTCTTCCCAATAGCTCTCCCGCTTGATCCAGAGGAAGCCCGCAAGTTTGTCTGCCTGGACGGCGACGAAACACAGGGACCCGTCGGCAAACCGCCGCGCGATGTTTTCCCGGGGACGAGGCAGACGCGCAATGATACCTTCACCAGGGGACGCCTGATAGATTCGAGTCCGCGACGATTTGTTAAATGTTGCCACCGCTGGCGCGGGCACCGGCTGCGCCACAAAATAGTATTTGAACAACCGGCACCGACCTCTGGTCGCCTGATCGAGCGCCCGGGCCAGGGTGGAGAGCAATCCGTTGGCCAATCCAAGCGTGGTCACGCTCATCTTCAAGAACGACAACGCGCGGATCATTGCAGGCGGCTCGCATGATGATTGATGCAACGACGGCGGAGAATATCGCATTTCCACAGGATGACCACGCCATGACCTCTATCCGCAGCAATGACGACAATGTATGCGGATCATTGGCGCTCGTGAATTTATAATAAACCACGAGCGAATGGCATTGTTGTTCGATACAACATCCGCCACCGCGGCAAGCTGCACCGACCTTTTGCCAATTGCCCTATGCGGGCACCCCGGACGCGCGACGAACAGAGGGAGTTTCGATTTGGATACCCAGAGTGAAGTGATAGGCGTGGTGGAACGAGTCCTGGACCTCGGCGGTCGGGCTGAGGGCCTCAAGCCCGAAACGCCGCTCCTGGGCAGCATCCCGGAACTCGATTCCATGGCGGTTGCCACGTTGATCACGTCATTGGAGGAACACTTTGCAATAGTGATCGATGACGACGAAATCGATGGCTCGATTTTCGCCACCGTCGGCACATTGGTCGAGTTCATCAAGACAAAGCTGGCCTGAGAGCTTGCCGCCCGTGGCCGACACGGAAGCCTTCTTTCTGCCGCTGGATCGCGGGTCGCGTTCTTGTCTCCTCCATCTTCCCAGCCGCGACGCGTCCGTTACGGGGTCAATTCTTTACGTCCATCCCTTTGCGGAGGAAATGAACAAGTCGCGCCGCCTGGTCGCGATGCAGGCGCGCGCCCTGTCGGCTGCCGGCTGGACAGTTCTGCAAATGGATCTCTACGGCTGTGGCGACAGCGCAGGCGATTTTGCCGACGCCGATTGGTCTATCTGGTTGAGTGACGTCGTCGCAGGCGCAAACTGGCTGCGCAAGCGAACAGGCTCCCCGCCCGCCATGTGGGGGTTGCGCGCGGGTTGCCTGCTGGTTTCCCAGGCGGCGACGCAAATGGACAAGGCGCCGGATCTTTTGCTATGGCAGCCGGTACTCTCCGGCCAGCAATATCTCAACCAGTTCCTTCGCCTCAAGGTGGCCGGTCGTCTCTTCGAAGCGGAATCCGGCGACCGGATCGGTACCGCGGAACTTCGCGAAAAGCTGCTGCAGGGCGAAGCTGTCGAAGTCGCGGGATACACCCTTTCACCGGGCCTCGCTTCGGGGCTCGATGCGGCCGAGTTATTGCCGCCATCCGGTACCGCGCGCGTTAGCTGGCTGAACGTCAGCGAGGAAACGACCGCGGAAATGTCGCCCGCAGTGCAAAGGCGCGTCGCGGCGTGGCGGGACGGCGGCGTGATGGTGATGCCCCGGACGATCACGGGCCCGACGTTCTGGCAAACGCAGGAAATTGCCGAATGCCCGGCGCTGCTTGCGGCCACGATGGCGTCGGTCGCGGAATGGCTCCCATGAAGTACGTGGAGTCGATGCGCGTCTTCGATTGCCAAGGCGAGCGTCTGGTCGGCATCGTGGCAATACCTGAATTCCCTCGTGCCACCGGCGTCGTTGTGGTGGTGGGGGGCCCTCAGTATCGGGTCGGCAGCCATCGCCAGTTCGTGTTGCTCGCGCGGTATCTCGCGGCGGAAGGTGTCGCCGTCATGCGCTTCGACTACCGCGGCATGGGAGATTCAAGCGGCCATGCGCGATCTTTCGACGACGTGGAGGCGGACATTGCGGCGGCCATCGACGACATGCAAGCCGCCTGTCCCGAAGTCGATCGGGTGGCATTGTGGGGCCTCTGCGATGGCGCATCGGCGGCGCTGACCTATTGGCATTCCACACGCGACGAGCGGGTCGCAGGCATGGCCCTGCTCAACCCCTGGGTTCGGTCGGATGCCAGCCTGGCCCAAACCCATCTCAAGCACTACTACGGGCAGCACTTGCGCGAGCGTGAGTTCTGGAGAAGGCTGGTTCGGGGACGGGTCGACGTCAAGGGAGCCTTGCTGTCGTTCGCCCGCAATGTCAGGACTGCCGGCAGCAATCCGGCGAGCGCAACCCGGAATGCATCTTTCCAGGAACGCATGGCAGCCGGACTGCGGACGTTTCCCGGCCCTGCCCTGCTGGTGCTGAGCGGGCGTGACCTGACCGCCAAGGAGTTCCTGGAGCACGTGCAGTCAAATGCCGCGTGGGATGCCGCACTCGGTCGGGCGAATTTGCGCCGGATCGACATTGCCGAAGCCGACCATACGTTCTCGTCCGCGGATGGGCGCCGGGAGATCGAAGCGCTGACGCTTGCCTGGATGTCCCAATCCTTCGCCAAGGCCCCCAATTGAAGCGGCTGTTGATGGTGGCCTATCACTTTCCGCCGCTGGCCGGTAGCAGCGGGATTCAGCGGACGCTGCGTTTCGCGCAGCATCTGCCATCCTTCGGCTGGGAACCAACCGTCCTGACGGTCCATCCGCGTGCCTACGAGCGCACGAGTGAAGATCTTCTGAGGGAGATACCCCAGGCGCTACGGGTCGAACGTGCGTTTGCGCTCGATGCCGCGCGACATCTGTCGGTCGGAGGGCGCTACCCCGGTTTTGTCGCCATCCCCGACCGCTGGAGTTCCTGGCGGTTCGCCGGAATCGCAGCGGGCCTGCAAATCATTCGGGATTGGCGTCCCCATGCGATCTGGTCGACATTCCCGATCGCGACTGCGCATGTCATTGGCAACGCCTTGCAGCGGCGCTCGGGGCTACCTTGGCTAGCAGACTTCCGCGACCCGATGGCGCAGGAAGGCTATCCGGCTGATGCCCGCGTCTGGCGCAGCTACGAGCGGATCGAGCAGAGTACGGTTCGACACGCGCGCTTCAGTACCTTCACCACACCCAGCGCTGCGCGAACCTATGGCAATCGGTATCCCGACGCGGCAAGCCGCATGATCGTACTTGAAAACGGTTTCGATGAAGAGAGTTTCGATGGCGTCGCCGATGCGGCGGGCTCACGGAATCCGCTCAACCCCGGCGCATTGACGCTTTTGCATTCGGGCCTCGTCTATCCGTCCGAGCGCGATCCGACACAGCTGTTTGCCGCTCTTCGCCGGCTGGCGAATACCGGCCGTTTGCATCTCGGGAAACTGAAGGTCCGCTTCCGCGCATCGGGTCATGACGATATGTTGAGGGCGCTGGCGCGCGACCATCAACTTGACGAATGGATTGAATTGCTGCCACCGGTGCCCTATCGCGAGGCGCTGGAAGAAATGGTGCGGGCGGACGGGTTGCTTCTGCTGCAGGCCGCCAATTGCAATGAGCAGATTCCGGCGAAGCTGTATGAGTACCTGCGGGCCGGCCGGCCGATCCTCGCGCTTACCGACCCGGCGGGTGACACTGCTCAAGTCATCCGCGAATCCGGGTTGGACACGATCGCCAGACTCGACTCGGCGGACGAAATTGCCGGACTTCTCACCCGCGTCGTCGATTCCGGCGTCACCGGCTTGTTGCCGCTGCCGCGCCGCGATTTCGTGGCCGGGGCTTCCCGCCGCGGGCGCTCGGAAATGCTGGCACGACTCCTGGACCTGGCCGCACCTGCGCCATGATCGAACCGGCGCGCGCTCGGGAGATTCGGCGTTTGACGTTAGCGATGGCGTCCGCCTTGGTCGTGGTGCCCGCGGCACTGGCCGAGGTTGCCACAACTGCAACGCAAGACGCCGCACCGCGCATCATCCGGGTCGGACCACAGCGTGCAGTGACCAGTGTCGCGTGGGCAGCGCGCAACGCGCGATCGGGCGATACGATCGAAATCGACGCGGCCGAGTACCTGAACGACGTCGCGGCGTGGCCCCAGAGCGACCTGACCATCCGCGCCCCTCATGGCCGCGTGCGCATGATTTCCACGGGTGCCAGCGCCGAGGGCAAGGCCATCTGGGTCATTCATGGTAACCGCGTCACCGTCGAGAACATCGAGTTTTCGGGAGCGCGCGTACCGGACCGCAATGGCGCGGGTATCCGTCATGAGGGCGGACGTCTGACGGTGCGCAATTGCCTGTTCGAGCACAATGAGATGGGACTTCTGACCTGGAACAGAGAAGATGCTGAACTGGTCGTCGAGGCTTCCGAGTTTCGCGACAACGCCGTTGCCGGCACGCGCCGGCCGGGGGACCCGGTTGGCCATCAGATCTATGTTGGCTCGATCGCCCGCTTCACCTTGCGCGACAGCTACGTTCACCACGGCGCTTTCGGACACCTCGTCAAGTCAAGGGCACGGGAGAATCACCTCGTCAACAACCGGATCACCGATGAAAGTACGGGACGGGCAAGCTACGAACTGGAGTTCCCCAACGGCGGCGCCGCCTACGTGGTCGGCAACATCATCCAGCAAAGCGCCCTCACGGAAAATTCCCAGGTCGTATCGTTCGGGGCCGAAGGCTACCGTTGGCCGCGAAACGAACTCTTCCTGGTGAACAATCTCCTGATCGACGACCTTCCCCACGGCGGCGAATTTCTCAAGGTCTATCCCGGGGCCGATCGCATCGTGCTGCGCAACAACTTGCTGCTGGGGAACGCGAGGCTGCTGCATGACCCGTCGTGGGAAACCGCCGCCAATTTCATCGGCCAACCCTCCGACCTGGAGTCGGTGGCCACAGGAGACTATCGGCTTCACGCTACCTCGAAGCTGGTGGGGAAGGCCGAGGAGCCGGGGGTTGCCAACGGTGTGTCATTGCGACCTGTCCGGGAATATGATTTTCCAATGCATAGTCGCCCAATGCCCAAGGTTCCGCTCAGTCCGGGCGCCGTGCAGAGCCTTGCACCTTGACGTCCAACTACGTGCCGCATCGTTGCGGAATTCGTGTCCCCAGCAACTCCCCTCGCTAAATCACCTTGGTTGATTTCGGCAACCGTGTCGCTCGGGTGCCTTGCGACCAGTGGATTTCTCGCGTGGCACCATCCGCTGGCGCCGGTGCTCGCAACCGCGTTGCTGGTCGTCTGGATCGTTGCCGTCTTCGTCTATCCGTTGGCGTGGCTATTCATCGTTCCCGCACTGCTTCCGATCGTCGATCTCGCGCAATGGACCGGGTGGCTGGTCGTCGAGGAGTTCGACATCCTGGTCCTCGGCGCTGCCGCGGGTGCCTACGCGTCCATGGCGTGGCGAGGCGGCATTCCCCACGACGGTTTTCCAGGCCGGACCGCGAGCGGTGCTGCGGCCCCTTCGCCGAAGGCGGCTCCCGCTGCGCCGGGGCCGGAAGCGGCACGGTTATCCGGGATTTCAGCGATCTTGATTGGATTGTTCGGCGTGTCGACGCTGCTGGCGCTGTATCGCGGTATCCACTCAGCCGGGTCGATGGATTTCGGCTGGTTCGACGGCTACTACGACGCCGCCAACAGCCTGCGCATCGCCAAGAGCTACTTGCTTGCGCTGCTGATGTTGCCGCCCCTGCTGGCCCAAATGCGGCGCTCGGGAATGCGTGCAATCAGAACGTTGGCGGCCGGGCTGACCACGGGATTGCTCCTTGCATCGCTGGCAATCCTGTGGGAACGCCTCACATTTCCGGGATTGCTCAATTTCTCCAGCGACTATCGAGTCACCGCGCAGTTCTGGGAAATGCATGTGGGCGGAGCGGCGCTGGACGGATTCCTGGCACTGACCCTTCCGTTCGCGATATTTGAGTTGCTGGCGGGGCGGAATCGGGGACGATCGCTGCTGGCCGGAGGCACAGTCATGCTTGCCGGATACGCGTGCCTGGTGACCTTTTCGCGCGGCGTGTACCTCGCAGTGCCGGTCTCGCTGATGCTGCTTGCAATGCTGCTGGCACGACGCCGGAATTCGTGGTCCCTGGCAAGGGCGGCCCGGACGTTGGGCCAAGGCTGCCTGCTCGCCCTTGCGATGGCTGCGATGTCCTACCTGACCTTCCGCTCCGGCGGATACCGTGCGCTCTTGGCGGTGCTTGGGGTCTTCGCGGCTTCGCTGCCTCTTGCTGCGCCGGCACGCGGCCTGCCCGCGTCCCGATGGATCGTGGCACTGGCGGCCGGTGTGCTGCTCGCGGCCGCAGGCAGCCTCGTCGCGTCGCTGCTCCCCAAGGGCGTCTACCTGATGTACGGACTGGCCTTCGCCGGTTGCGCGCTGTCACTCCTGCAATTGCGGCGATCGAGCAGTTCGGCCGTGGCGATTGCCGCGCTTGCCGCGTATGTCTGGCTGACCATCGCCGCTGCGCTGGTCGCGTTGAACTGGGGTGGCGCGCGTGCGCTGCAGGACACGGCGCCGGTCCTGGGGGTGCTGACCGCGCTCATGATCTGGAACGCGCGATCCCGGACCGGTCCGTGGCCGCGCGACCTGCGGACGCAAGCAGTCGTCATCGGCATGGCGGCATTGACAGGCGTCACCGCAGCGGTGTTCAGCGGCGGCGCGTACATGTCGGAACGCTTCGCATCCAGCGAGCAGGACGCGGCGGGGCGCATGCAGCATTGGCGCGACGGCATAGGCATGTTGAACACGCCCACGGCATGGCTGCTGGGTGTCGGCGCGGGACGCTTCCCGGAAACCTACCTGTTCAGCGTCGGCGACCGCGAGTTCCCTGGCAGCTCGAGAATCGGCGAACAAGAGGGCAAGCGCTACCTGATACTTTCCGGGCCCCGGCACGAAGGAAGCTTCGGCGAGATGTTTCGCGTGACACAACAGGTACAGGTCACGCCAGGCGGGCAATATTCCATCGATCTCGACGCGCGCGCGCCCGAGTCTGCGCAATTGCACCTCGAGTTGTGCCAAAGGCACCTTCTCTACGTCGACGGATGCACGATTGCCAAGCTGAGGATCGCTGCCGGCGACGGGGCCTGGCGAAAATACGTCGCCCGGTTCGACGCTGCGAAGCTCGGCGGTGATCCCTGGTATGCACCTCGGCCCATCGTCTTTGCCATGGCAACCGAAAGTCCGCAGTCGCGCATCGAAATTGCCAAAGTCAGCGTTGTTGGACAAGACGACGCCGAGCTGTTGTCCAACCGCAACTTTGCGGAGGGCATGTCCCGCTGGTTCACCGTCAGCGACAGGCTCCACCTGCCATGGCACATCAAGAACGTGGGCCTGAACGTCCTGTTCGACCAGGGCGCTCTCGGTTTGCTGCTGTGGCTGGCACTGTGCGGTTCCAGCCTGTACCGGCTCGCGGCGGGCAGCGCCCGAATGCACCCAATGGCGCCGTTCGCGGCGGCGGCACTGGCGGGCTTCCTCGTGGTGGGGCTTTTCGACAGCCTGCTGGA
Source organism: uncultured beta proteobacterium (assembly GCA_963819965.1). GTDB lineage: Bacteria > Pseudomonadota > Gammaproteobacteria > Burkholderiales > Casimicrobiaceae > VBCG01. The sequence continues at coordinate 89,638 of CAWFYA010000002.1, read as the reverse complement.
CGTTCCGCGGCTGGCGTTCATGTTCTACCTCGTGACGTTCGTCGGCCTGCTGCTGCGGCCCGGGAACCATGGGAACCTCGTGCAGCCGACGAACGGCGCCTGACGTGACAGCTTGTTGCAAGGCAAAATGGACAATATGGGAAACGTTGAAAGTCAACAAATAGCCGACCATTCGTCGGAAAGTTCTGCCGATTGGCGGAAAATCGAGCGTGGACTCCCAACTGGTGGGCCGCCGAAGTGTATTTATCGAACAAAGTCGTGTAGGACAACGTCGTACAAACCCGCAAACATGCGTCTGACTGGTTTGCACACCACAATTCGTGCCAAGTTGCAATGTACCAATCCGTTGTCATAAGCTCCGTCACTCTATAAGTTGCTACGGGTGCCGGATGCAGTTTGTCCGCCAACTCACAGCGAAGATAAATGCGCCGCCAAGCGTGAATTGACCGCCGTAATTCTGCGGTAATGCCGATTCGACATCATTCGGCAAGGCGCGTAGTTGTATTCGGTCATGCTTGATTGTTCGGCGTCATTCCTTGGGGCCGAGGGCAAACAACATTTCGTGAAGCGCGACACTCCGCATGAAATTGGACAGTTGGGACACCGCAATGACATCCTGCGGGGGCACCGCGGCCGGATCGCCCGGCACTGTGCCGTTCTGCCGGATGCGGTTGTTCCCGGGATGGCATGATTAACATCCTGCGCCAGAACATCAGTGCCGCCACGCTGGTGCAGCTCGGCGCCGACGTGCTCTGTCTCGTGGCGGCCGTCTTCCTCGCCGCGCGCATGCACGGCATCAATGACTCTTCGGTGTACAGCGTCGCGGTGCCGGCGCTGGCCTTCGCGCTGCTGATCGTCAGTGTGAACGGCGCCCTTGGACTGTATCGGCGCGACCGCAAGCTGCTCTTCGCGGCGCACGTCGGTTGGATATTCTTTGCCTTGCTTCTCGGCGTGCCGGCGGCGTTTATGCTCGCCGCATTGCTGCCCAACGGCGAAGTGTTCCAGCAAATGCTGGGCGCCGTCCTGATCATCGCGTTCGGCGGGCTCGTCGTGGTGCGCCATGCAGTGGTCAGTCCGATGATCCACACGCTGCTTCCTCATCGCGTGCTGGTACTGGGAACCGGCCCCGAAGCGCGTGTCGTCGAGGCATCGTTGCTGGCAGCCGATGCACCCGGCGTGCAGGTGGTCGGGTTTTATGCATTGGAGAAACTTCAGGAAACGGTCGTGTCGCCCAATCGCGTGCTGGCCAAGGTCGGATCGATCGAAACCGTGGCCAAGCGCTTGGGCGTGCGTGAAATCATCGTTGCAGTCCGCCAGCAGCGGGGCGGCGTCCTGCCGCTGCGGGGCCTGCTCGAATGCCGCCTGAACGGTATCCTGATCACTGACCTTGCGCGTTTCTTCGAACGCGTGCATGGTCGCGTGCCCATCGAGTCGCTCAAGGTCAGCTGGCTCATCTACGGAAACGGATTTCGTCAGGATTGGCTGCGCCGTACGGTGAAGCGCACGTTCGACGTCGTGGTCGCGCTTGCGCTCGTTGTACTGTTCCTCCCGTTGATGGTATTGGTGGCCATCCTGATTTCGTTGGGAAGCGGCTCGCCCGTGATCTACCGGCAGGAACGCGTGGGATTGCGCGGCCGTCCTTTCACCGTATTCAAGTTTCGCAGCATGCAGAAGGACGCCGAGAGCGACGGCAAGCCGCGCTGGGCTGTACCCAACGATTCACGGGTGACGGGCTTCGGTCGGTTCCTTCGCCGCAGCAGAATCGACGAATTGCCGCAGCTGTTCAACGTGCTGAGGGGAGAGATGAGCTTCGTCGGTCCGCGCCCGGAACGACCGCCCTTTGTGGAAATGCTTATCGACCAGGTGCCGTTCTATTCGGTTCGCCATAGCGTGAAGCCTGGTATCACCGGCTGGGCGCAAGTACGCTATTCGTATGGCGCAACCGTGGAGCAGTCGGTAAAGAAACTGGAATACGACCTCTATTACGTCAAGAACAACACGCTGTTTCTGGACATCCTCATCCTCCTTGAGACCATCCGGGTCGTCTTGCTCGGGGAGGGTGCGCAATGATTCAGGATCGCGTTCTTCGCCCGCACGCTTGCCGCCTTGACCGCCAAGGCTTCCATTGACGGCCCAGGGCACAGGAACTCGGCGCCCACTTCCAGTCATTGCCCTGATCGACAGTCGCGGAGTGCGCTTCGCGGCAAGCTACCCATGGGCTCACCTGAACTGGTGACCTGGATGGCAGCTGCACGGGCAATGCAGCCATCCGTCTACAGGCGTAACAAAGCGCTACCGTGACCGAGAGTGACGTCGGAACTGCCGCAAGCTGGAGCTACGGCCTGGCGGCAATAACCTATGCGGCATTCGCCATCCGGTTGGCGCTCGGATGGCGCGGCGGCCCGCGCGCGACACTCCTGATCGTTGCCATGGTCGTCACTTCACTTTGGGCGGCCAGCGTAGTGCTCTTTGCCCAGTGGTCGACGCCGACCGCTTGGCTGGCGGCCAATGGCCTGGACGCGCTCCGCTACGGCGCGCTGTTCGTGTTTCTCGCCTCTCTGCTGCAGGGCGCCGAGGCGACCGGGGCAAGATCCCCGTCGCTGAGAATCCCGGTGGCGCCCTGGACGCTTGCATTGGTCGTCGCGGCGCTCGCCGCAAGCGTCCTGATTTCCGACGGATCGCCGTTTGGACAACTTCTTGGACCCAAGACTCGATCGGCCGAGTACGTGCTTCGCCTGGGCATGGCCATTTTCGGCCTCATTCTGGTCGAACAGCTGCTGCGCCGTGCGCTGCCGCATGCCCGCTGGGGGCTGAAACCTCTGTGCGTAGGTCTGGCTGGCGTTTTTGCGTTCGATATATTTTTCTACGCGCAGGCGATGCTGTTCTCTCAACTCGACTCCAATATCTTTGTCGCTCGTGGTGCCGCCAACGCGCTGGTCATTCCGCTGATCGCAATGGCCACGGCGCGCAATACCGGATGGACGCTCGAGTTGCACATGTCCCGGGAGGTCGTGTTCCAGACGACGGCCCTGCTGGTGTCCGGCGCCTTCCTGATCGCTGTGGCGCTCGCCGGATATTTCGTTCGATTCCTTGGCGGCGGTTGGGGCCAGGCCCTGCAAATCGAGCTGTTGTTCGCCGCCTTGCTCATCGGCCTGCTGGTGGCGTCGTCCGGCCGCTTTCGGTCGAAGCTGCGCGTCTTCGTCAGCAAGAATTTCTTCTCCTACCGGTATGACTACCGCAAGGAATGGCTGCGCTTCACTCGCACTCTCGCTGAGGAGTCTTCGGTCCCGAGAGTTCCAGAACGATGCATCGAGGCTCTGGCAAATCTTGTCGAGAGTCCGGCCGGTGCCCTGTGGCTCAAGCGGGAGGACTCGGGGTTCCTGCCGGCGTCGCGTTGGAACATGCCAGTGATCGCTGCCGATGCGGTCGAACCGGCGGATGGCTCGATGGCTCGGTTCATGCAACGATCGGGATGGATCATCAACCTGCGCGAACATGCGTCCGACAGCGCGCACTATCCCGATCTGGTCGTTCCCAGTTGGCTTGGCGACATTCCCTCGGCATGGCTGATCATTCCGTTGCTGTCCGGCAGCGAACTCATTGGCTTCGTGGTCCTGATCACGCCCCGCGCCGCGGTCGAAGTAAACTGGGAAGTGCTGGATTTGCTCAAGACCGCGAGCCGCCAGGCGGCCAGCTACCTGGGCCAGATGCGAGCCACCGAAGCACTCCTGGAAGCGCGCAAATTCGACGCATTCAACCGGATGTCCGCATTTGTCGTGCACGACTTGAAGAACCTGGTGGCGCAGCTATCGCTAATGCTTCGAAACGCCGAGCGCCATCGCGGCAATCCCGACTTCCAGCGCGACATGCTGACGACGGTCGAACACGTTGTTGGTCGGATGAATCACCTTATGCTACAACTGCGTCTTGATGCAGCCCCGCTGGAAAAGCCCCGGAACGCCGATATCGAAAAGCTCGTTCGCGGCGTGTGCGCGACAAAGACGCGTTCCGGCGCGAAGATCGCCGTCGACCTCGCGCCGGACTTGTACGCCGTCGCTCATGACGACAGGCTCGAACATGTGCTCGGACATCTGATTCAGAATGCGCTGGACGCCACGGCGCAGGGTGGTACCGTATCGGTTCAGTTGCGCGGCATTGATCGCTTTGCCGCGATCGACATCGTGGATACGGGAATCGGCATGTCGCCGGAATTCGTGCGCGAGCGACTCTTCAAACCCTTCGAGACAACCAAGGCGACAGGCATGGGGATTGGCGTCTACGAAAGTTCTCAATATGTAACGGGACTGGGCGGGCGCATCCTTATCGACAGCACACCCAATGCCGGCACTCGTGTTCGCGTGCTATTGCCATTGGGCGACGACGCGCCGACTCCCGCTGTCGAACGCGGCCTCGCCTGACGCCCGCAGACCGACAGTTGACCTACCGATGGCCGATACCCGCAAACCTTTGCTCATAGTTGAAGACGATCCGGCGCTGCAAAAGCAGATGCAATGGGCGTTCGACAAGTATGAAACCGTGGTCGCCTCGGACCGTGAATCTGCCATTGCCCAGCTGAGGCGCTACGAGCCGGCGGTCGTCACCATGGACTTGGGTTTGCCGCCTCACCCGGACGATCCGACCGAAGGTTTGCTGCTGTTGGACGAGATTCACGCGCTGATGCCGGATACCAAGGTGATCGTCCTTACCGGACAGAACGAGTCGCAAAACGCACTCAAGGCCATCGGCCTCGGCGCGCACGACTTTTGCACCAAGCCATTCGAACCGGACATCCTCTCCTGGACCATCGATCGCGCGTTTCGCGTACACGAATTGCAGGAGGAGAATCGGCGGCTGCAATCGATGCAACAGTCCCCCGCCATGTCGGGAATCATTACTCGCGATCCGGAAATGCAGCGGATTTGCCGAACGATCGAAAAAGTCGCTCCCACGTCGGCGACGGTCCTCGTGCTCGGCGAATCGGGTACCGGCAAGGAGCTCCTGGCTCGCGCGCTCCACGACCTGTCGCCGCGGCGGGACCTTCGCTTTGTGGCCATCAACTGTGCGGCAATTCCGGAAACGCTGCTCGAAAGCGAATTGTTCGGCTATGAAAAAGGCGCGTTCACCGGTGCGGCCAAGCAGACGCTGGGGAAAATCGAGACGGCCAACGGCGGCACGCTATTCCTCGATGAGATCGGCGACCTGCCCTTCTCCCTGCAGGCGAAGCTGTTGCGATTCCTCCAGGAACGCGTGATAGAGCGAGTAGGCGGCCGCCAGGAAATCCCCGTGGACGTGCGGATCATCTGCGCCACACACCAGGTGCTCAAGGACCAGATCGCCGCCGGCAAGTTTCGGGAGGATCTCTATTACCGGCTGGCGGAGATCGTCGTCGAGATTCCGCCTTTGCGATCGCGCAAGGGCGATGCTGTTCTCCTCGCTCACAGCTTTGTGCGCAAATTCGCGGCGGACCAGCGCCGCAGCACGATGACCTTGAATCCGGAAGCCCTGAGCGCGATTGAAGCCTACGCGTGGCCGGGAAACGTGCGCGAGCTCGAGAATGTATTGAAACGCGCAGTCATCATGGCCGAGAGTTCCATGATCAATGGATCGGACATAGGCATTGCGCCTGCCGGCGCTGATGCGGGTGCCCTCAATTTGCGCGAGGTCCGTGACGAGGCGGAGCGAACAGCCGTCTTGCGCGTCTTGGGCCGCGTGAACGGTAACCTCAGCAAGGCTGCCGACCTGCTCGGTGTTAGCCGGCCCACGCTTTACGATCTCTTGCATCGATTCGGCCTCAAGTAAACTTGCCGACGCGCGCCATTCACCATCGTTACGAGGAACTGCGACCATCATGAAATCCCGACGCTTGTCCCGATGCATCCCGGTCCTGCTCGTCGTGTTTGCGCTGTCCGCGTGCAGCCGCAACGACCCCGAGGCATTGATCGCGTCGGCCAAATCGTATCTGGCCAAGAACGACCCCGCCGCTGCGATCCTCCAGCTCAAGAATGCGCTGCAGCAGGCGCCAAACAGCGGCGAGGCGCGCCTGCTTCTGGCACGTGCGCTGCTGGACGGCGGCGATGCGGTGGGTGCGGAAACCGAAGTCCGCAAAGCAATTGAATTCAAGGCGCCGGAAGCTGAGACGTTTCCCCTGCTCGGGCGTGCGCTGCTGGAGCGACGCGATTTTGCGAAATTGATCTCGGAGCTGTCGGAGCGAAAACTCGGCGATCCGCAGGCGCAGGCCGACATCTTGTCCTCGGTCGCGTTCGCCTATATCGGGCAGAAAAAGCCTGACGAGGCGCGTGCGGCAATCGCTGCGGCGTTCGCCGCCGCGCCTCAATATCCGCGCGCCCAGGTGGCGCAAGCGCAACTGGCGGTTTCCGAGAACAAGCTTCCCGCCGCGCTGGAGTTGGTCGACGCCGCGCTGGCGCAAACCCCGAACGACGTGCAGGCGGTCCTGCTGAAGGCCGATGTGGAGATCGCGCTTGATCGCACCGGGGATGCGATCAAGACGCTTGAGAAACTGGTTTCGACCCAACCGGATTCGGTCCAGGCACGCTTTTCCCTGATCACGACGCTGCTGCGCAATGGCCAGGTGGATATCGCTGCCGCGCAATTGGATTCGCTGAAAAAGATTGCCCCGCGAGACACCCGCACGCTATACGCGGAAGCGGTGGTCGCCTATACGCGCGGCAACATGGCGGGCGCGCGGGACGCCATTCAACAGGTGTTGAGTGCGTCACCTGAACATCTTCCGAGCCTCCTCCTTTCCGGGCTCGTGAATTTTCAGTTGGCCAATTACGGGGCCGCCCAGGAAGCGCTTGCCTCGGTAGTCGCCAAATCGCCGGACAACATCAGCGCGTTGCGTGCGCTGGTTTCCACTTATCTGAGGACGGGCCGGACTTCCCTGGCGTTTGAAGCACTGGAGCCCGCGCTGCAGCGCACACCCAACAACCCCGCGCTGCTTCAGGCGCTGGCCGAGGTGTACATGGCGTCGAGCAACCCGGCCAAGGCCGCGGAGTTGTATGAAAGGGCAACGGAGCTGGACAAGGCCAATGTGGCGGGTCGTGTGCGCCTGGCGGAAGTGCGCCTTGCCTCCGGCGACAACGCCCGGGCTTTCAAGGACCTCGAATCGATCGCCCAATCCAACCCTACGCTGCCGGCTACAGACCTCGCGCTGATCAGCGCTCATTTGCGTCTGCGCGAGATGGACAAGGCGCTGGCGGCCGCCAACGCGATGGAGAAAAAGCAGCCGGACAATCCGCTCGTTTTCAACATCAAGGGGGTGATCTACGTTTCCATGCGGGATTTCAAGAATGCGCGTGCGAACTTCGATAAGGCACTGGAACTCGACCCAAAGTACACGGCGGCCGCAATCAATCTCGCGCAGCTCGACTTTGCCGAGAAAAATGTCGACGGTGCACGGAAACGCTACGAACAACTCCTGGCGAAAGAGCCCGGGAATGAGCAGACTTTGCTCGCATTCGCCGGAATGCTGGCCAGCGCAAAGGCGCCGGAGGCCGAGGTCAAGGCGGTGGTGGACAAGGCCATCGCGGCAAACCCGTCTTCCATCCGCCCTCGCCTGTTCATGGTCTCCTATTACGCGCAGCAGAAGGACCTCAAGTCGGCACTTGCAGCGGCGAATGCCGCGCGAACGGCGTTTCCCGACAACGTACAGGTGCTTGAAGTGCTGGGAGCCGCGCAACAGGCCTCCGGCGAGTCCAATCAGGCAATCGAAACCTTCACCCGGGTGGCCGGCCTGCTGCCGGAAAGCCCGACCCCGTTGCTACGCCTTGCCGGGGCTCAGGCGTCCGCGAAGGACTACGACGGAGCGTTGGTCTCATTGCGCAAGGTCGTTGCATTGCAGCCCGAGATGGTGAATGCGTGGCTCGCGCTGACCAGCGTCTACGTTGGGGCGAACCGCACCAACGACGGCTTGGCCACAGCCCGCAAGCTGCAAAGAGAGTATCCAAATCGCGCCGTTGGATACGCGATCGAAGGGCAGTTGCTCCTGAGCCAGAAGAAACCGGCTGAAGCCGCTGTGGCGCTGCGCGAGGGCCTGAATCGCGAGCCGATACCGTTCCTGGCCGTGCTGACCTACGGGGCGCTGTACGGCGCGGGCAAGCGCGATCAGGCTGCGGCAGTGGCGCTGGCCTGGCACAAGGATCATCCGAAGGACATCCAGCTGTATACGCTGCAGGGACAGCAAAGTCTGGTGGCCAAGGACTACAAGGCCGCAGTCCAATCCTACCGGGCAATTCTCGAGCTCGAGCCGGACAACGTGGCCGCGCTCAACAACCTGGCGTGGTCGCTCAACGAAATGAATGATCCCAACGCACTTGAATATGCGGAAAGGGCGGCGGTCCTGGCGCCCTCCGCGCCCACGGTCATCGATACGAAGGGTTGGATATTGGCGCAGCGCGGAGACGTCAAGAAGGGCCTCGTACTATTGCGTGAGGCCAATCGACTGGCCCCGGATGATCCGGAAATCAGGTTGCATTTGGCCAAGGTGTTGCTCAAGTCCGGGGACAAGGCGGCGGCGAAGACGGAACTTGAAGTGCTCGCTGTACGGGGCAATGCGTCTCGCGCGCGCTCCGAGGCGCAGCAAATGCTGAAGGAATTCTGATGCCTGGTGAATTTCAATACCACCCGTTGCGATCTCCGTCTGACGACGTGCGGCGCACTCACGCCTGGAACCCATGACTATCGACATGAAGATTGCCGTGATCGGGCTAGGCTACGTGGGGCTTCCGCTTGCGGTCGAGTTCGGCAAGCATTTCGAAACCATCGGCTTCGACCTTTCCCAGAAAAAGATCGAGGCCTACCGAAGGTTCATCGACCCGACGGGCGAGGTCTCCACGGATCAGCTCAAGGCCGCCACGCGTCTCGATGTCACCTCCGACGCCGGGCGACTTCGGGAGGCTGACTTCATCGTTGTCGCAGTGCCGACGCCGATCGACGATGCGCATCAGCCGGACTTCGGACCACTGCTCGGCGCCAGCGAGGCGGTCGGCCGGAACATGAAACGCGGCGCGATCGTCGTGTACGAATCCACGGTCTATCCGGGTGCCACGGAAGAGATCTGTGTGCCCGTCATCGAGAAGCATTCGGGCATGACGTGGCGCAAGGATTTCTTCGTGGGCTATTCGCCCGAGCGCATCAATCCCGGCGACCGCGAGCACACCCTGACCCGGATCACCAAAGTCGTTTCCGGCGATACGCCCGAGACGCTGGAGAAAGTGGCAACCGTCTACGGCAGCATCATCGCGGCGGGCGTGCACCGAGCGAGCTGCATCAAGGTTGCCGAGGCCGCGAAGGTGATCGAAAACACGCAACGCGACCTCAACATCGCGCTGATGAACGAACTGTCCCTCATATTTCACAAGATCGGTATCGACACTCTCGAAGTCCTGGAAACTGCGGGAACGAAATGGAATTTCCTCCCGTTCAGGCCGGGACTGGTGGGCGGGCATTGCATCGGCGTCGATCCGTATTACCTTACCCACAAAGCCGACATGCTGGGCTACCACCCGCAGGTAATCCTTGCCGGTCGACGTATCAACGACGGGATGGGCAAGTTCATCGCCGATCAGGCAGTGAAGCAGATGATCCAGTCGGGTGTTCCCATCAAGGGCGCCCAGGTAATTGTGCTTGGCCTCACCTTCAAGGAAAACTGTCCCGATATCCGCAACTCCCGGGTCATCGACGTCGTGCGCGAGCTTGCGTCGTTCGGCATTACTGTCCACGTTCACGACCCTGTGGCGGATGCATCGGAATCGCTGCACGAATACGGCGTGACCCTGACCTCCTTTGACGATCTGCCGCGGGCCGCGGCAATCGTCGCGGCTGTCGCGCATCGTGAGTTCGGCCTGCGACCGCTGGACGACTGGGTCGGGAAGCTGGAACCCGGCGGCCTTTATGTCGACGTCAAGGGGCAGGCCGACGCCGACGCGTTGCGCGCGCGCGGCGTGCGCGTATGGCGGCTGTGATGTCCACACCGAGGCTACCGAAACCGATGTCGGATTCGCTGCGCAAGGAATTGCAGGAACGCCCACGGCGCTGGTTGGTGACGGGCAGCGCCGGATTCATCGGATCGCACCTGGTCGAAGCCCTGCTCGCCCACGGACAGGAAGTGGTCAGCCTGGACAATTTCGCTACCGGCTATCGTCAGAATCTCGACGAAGTTCGCGCCGCGGTCGGTGCGGGGGCATGGCAAAGGCACCGCTTTGTCGAAGCGGACATTGCGGAACTCGCAGCATGCCGCAAAGCCTGCGAAGGGGTGTCCGTAGTGCTCCACGAGGCCGCACTGGGTTCCGTCCCGCGGTCGATTGCGGACCCGTTGTTGACCCACGCGTCGAATGCGACCGGCTTTCTCAACATGCTTGTCGCGGCCCGCGACGCGGGCGTGGCGCGTTTTGTCTATGCCGCATCGAGTTCAACCTACGGCGATCATCCGGGCCTGCCCAAGGTCGAAGACGCCATAGGACGACCGCTTTCGCCCTATGCGGTTACCAAATACGTCGACGAACTCTATGCGGACGTCTTTGGGCGCTGCTACGGGACGGCGACGATTGGTTTGCGCTACTTCAACGTGTTCGGCGCGAGGCAGGACCCCGAGGGAGCGTATGCAGCCGTGATTCCGCGCTGGGTGGACGCGATGCTTCGGGGCTCTCCAGTCGTCATCCATGGTGACGGCGAGACGACGCGCGATTTCTGCTATATCGATAACGTCGTGCAGGCGAACCTGCTGGCAGCGACGACCGAAAACCCGGCGGCCCTCAATGAAGTCTACAACGTTGCCGTCGGCGGCCGAATGTCTCTGCGGGAACTCTACGACACGCTGCGATCCCTGCTGGCAGCACAGCATCCGGGCCTTGCGATCCAGCCACCGCGCCACGAAGATTTCCGTGCCGGTGATGTCCGACATTCGCAAGCCGACATCGGCAAGGCCCGCCGCCTGTTGGGATTCGATCCCGCTTTCGACGTTCGCGCCGGGCTTGCCTGTGCATTGCCCTGGTATGCCGCGCGATTCGCGAAGCCTGTTTCCGCGACAACGCGGGAGTCCTTGAATGTCGAAAGCGAATCCTGAGCGGCCGTTCCTTGTCGCGAGGTGCTGCGCCGCGCGCTGGGCGGTCGTAGCGACATTGGCGTTTTGCACCTCAGCCTTTGCCGTCGCGCCAGTTGCCCCCTCAGTTGGCACCTCAGTTGGCACCTCAGCTGCCACCTCAGTTGGCACCCCGGATGGTCCAATCGGTGCGGAGGATTCGCTCGCCTCGTTACCTCTGGTTGCACAGGCGGTTGCCTACGAGCACGGTGAGGGCGTTCCCAAAGACCCCCTGAAGGCCGCCGCACTATATTGTGAAGCTGCGCGCGACGGCGATCCGGAGGCGCAATACGGGCTTGGCTGGATGTACGCGAACGGCCGGGGCGTTGCACGCGATGACGCAATCGCCGCATCCTTCTTTGAATTGGCGGCCGCGACGGGGCACGCCGGCGCACAGAAGGCGCTTCGTTTCGTTGGAGAAGAGCGCGGGCTGCTCCCGGGTTGCATGCATCGGCCCGATCCGGGGCCTTTACCGTCGGACGACGCAACAGCCCGCGAGGCCGATCCGTTCGCCGACATGCCGGCCTGGAAGCAGAAAATCGCGGACCAGGTTGCGCAGATTGCGCCCAAATACGATATCGACACGCGCCTGGCATTGGCTGTCATTACGGTCGAGTCCAATTTCGAGCCCGGTGCCCGCTCGCCCAAGGATGCCCGCGGACTCATGCAACTCATTCCCGAAACAGCGACGAGGTTCAACGTCAAGGACTCCTACAACGTCAGCGACAACGTGCGTGGAGGGCTCGCGTATCTGCGCTGGCTTCTCGCCTACTACAGGGGCTACATCGTGCTTGCTGTGGCAGCCTATAACGCCGGCGAGGCAACGGTCGACCGGTACCAGGGAATCCCTCCCTATCTGGAAACGCGGGAATACGTGCGGCAGGTGTTACGCTTGTACGGCAAGACGCGGCATTCCTACGATCCGCGCATCGTGAAGGCGGCGTCATTTCTGCCGCGTTCCGAAACACCACGCTAGGGGCGAGCGATGCGATCACCTGACGCAATCCGGAGAATCCTGTGCGGCGTAGCCGTTTCGCTGCCGCTTTGGCTGGTGGCGGGACCCGCCACCGGACAAGACGCGACGGCCGTCATCGCAAAGGTCAAGGCATCGATCGTTGCCATTGGCACCGTCGAACGCTCGCGGACCCCTCCGTTCGAGTTCCGCGGAACGGGATTTGTCGTCGGTGATGGAACGTACGTCGTGACCAACGCGCACGTATTGCCGGGCGTGCTCGACTCTACGCGCCTGGAGGGGCTCGGATTTCTGATTCCGTCGTCCGATCCGAGCAAAGTGACTTTTCGCGAAGCCAAGAAGATTGCCGTTGATCCTGGTTCCGACCTGGCAATCCTGAAAATGAGTGGCGCCCCGTTGCCGGCGCTGGCTGTCCGCAACTCCGATGACGTCAAGGAGGGCCAGCAGGTCATGTTCACCGGGTTTCCTATCGGTACCGCCATTGGACTGTTTCCCGCGACGCACCGTGGCATGGTCTCGGCGATCACCCCAATCGCCATGCCGAAGTCGCGCTCCGCCGATCTCGATCCCAAGACCATCAGGCGCCTCACCTCCGGCTCGTTTCCCATCTTCCAGCTCGATGCGACGGCCTATCCGGGCAACAGCGGGAGCCCGGTCTTTGATCCGGCAACCGGTGAAGTATTGGGAATCATCAACATGGTGTTTGTGAAAGGCACCAAGGAGTCCACTCTCACGCAGCCCAGCGGCATCACCTACGCTGTGCCATCGAAATATCTAGAGGACCTGTTGCAAAGGTCGCGCTGACGGTGAACCGCAAACCAGGCTATTCAACGACGCTGGGGTCCCCCTTTCGCGGGAACGACGCTTGCACCGCGCGTTGCGAATTTCTGACTCGGTGCACAACGGTCTCGTCCGCCGATTGCTAGGCGCGACTCCACCTTGCCCGACCTGATCTGGTTCAAGGCGCTCCTTAAGGCGCTCATACTGCCCCCTACGGGACTGTTGCTCCTGTCCCTGGCTGGACTTGGGATGCAACGGCGCCTTCCTCGTGCCGGTCGCGCCTTCGCCCTATGCGGCGTCTTGCTGCTGCTCCTACTGTCGATGCCGGTGGTGGCCGCATGGCTGGTGCAGACGGTCTATTCGTCCCCGCCGCTTGACGTCGAGCGCGCGCGCAGCGCCCAGGCGATCGTGATCCTCGGCGGAGGCACGCGACGCGATGCAGTCGAGTATGGCGGCGATACGCTTGGTCGCCTTACGCTTGAGCGGGTGCGTTATGGCGCCCGCGTCGCGCGCAGCACCGGATTGCCCATACTCGTGTCGGGAGGCGTGCCGCTGGAGGGAGGCGCCTCCGAGGCGAAGCTCATGAAGGACGCATTGGAGAACGAGTTCGGCGTGGTGGTGCGCTGGACCGAGGATCGATCCCGTAACACCCACGAGAACGCAGTCCGCACGGCAGAAATGCTTCGCTCGGTCGGAATTCGCCGCATCGTCCTCGTGGCTCACGGCTTCGACATGCCTCGGGCGGAGGCAGAATTCGCCGAGGCAGGGATTGAGACTGTTCCTGCGCCAACGGGGGTACCCACCCGGATATTCAACGGGCCGCTGTCGTTCGTGCCAAGCATTGCGGGACTTGAAGGCAGTTATTTGGCCATATACGAGATATTGGCCAATGCCGTATTCTGGGTCGTCCGGGCCGCGTGACCGCCGGCGCCCCAGAACCAGTAGCTGTCGGGGGCTTTGGAAAACTTGTGTCGAGCCACTTTACAGCTCGGCAACTGATGACGGCCCGGCAGCCCGATTCCTGGTTCACATCGGGCAGACATCCAGCAGAGGTGTCGAATGAATTTACAGTTGCGATCCCGGGAAGGCCAGCAACTATTATAACTATTTGATTTTTATTGAGTTTTGTTTATGGCATGGTTACTGCTCAGTAGTTGTCGTCACCGATGCAAGTCGGTAGTAACCTCAGGAAACAGGAGCGCAAAATGCAAAAACTCTGGCACAAAGTCGTGGGAACGAGCCTCTTCGCGGCGGCATTGGGTTCCGGTAGCGCGATGGCACTGCCCTTCATTAGCGGTGGTATCGGTTTCTCGGACGGTTTCGATAGCTCGGGAACGACCACATCGATCGTGAGCCAACTGAACGCAATCGACGTCCAAGCCAATACGTTGGCGCAAGCGTGCAGTGGCGATTTCGGTGCCGGTTGCTTCGTCATCGGCAACTTCGCGAACGACTTCACGCTCGGTGTCAACTCGCTGGTCTACCAGTATGGCGGGTTCACGTTTACCGTACCTGCCGTTGGATTCGGCGTCCCTGTTCGCACGGCCCTTACTTGTGCGGACGGCAAGTGCAGCGACAATCTGCAATTCCTGGCGGTCGGCGTTGTGAGCGGCGCTGGATTCGCGGATACGGCGTTCATTCTGAATTGGAATGCTGGCGGTACCTGCAACGAAGACCCCAACAATCCTGGTCAATGCGGAAGCAACGTCACGCCGACCTGGAATTCGAACTTGGTCGCCCTCGGCCGCCAAACCGTGCCGGAACCAGGTTCGTTGGCTCTGATTGGAATCGCGCTGGCTGGACTGGGCTTCGCCCGTCGTCGCAAACAGTCCTGATAGAGTCATCCGCACTATGAAAAACCCCGCCTGCGTGGCGGGGTTTTTTTTGCATGGTCGCTGCGCTATCTCCGCGGTCGCACAACTGTCGTGCGGCCGCAAGCAGGACTAACTCAATTCGGCGAGCACATGATCACCGCGTCGGGACCTGCACCTTCGGCGATCCCGCCGTTCGCGACCATTTGATCTCGCAATGCGCGGGAGGTCATGTAGCGATGATTGGTATCCACGCGCTTGTTCCATACCCGATACACCGGCACCGTGCCAGCAATGCACACGCCCGAGACGGGGTCCGGTAAATCCGCATAGAACACTTCGGCCGATTCAAGCTTGAACCAGGGGAATTTGTCCATCGTCTCCGCGCATTCCTGCGGCGACGCCGAATAGAAGTGGGAGTCCCCATACGACGGCGGGAGGTAGATCCGGCATACCGGATTCGCACTGCCCGTCGCTTCGGCATAGACATTGATGGCCAATCCCGTCCGCGACCAGCCATAGAATTGGCCCGAATCCAGAGCGTCGATCTCCATTTGCGACGCCGTCAGAAAATAATGATCGAGGACGTTGTTGTAGTACTCGAC
Organism: uncultured beta proteobacterium; assembly: GCA_963819965.1. Taxonomy (GTDB): domain Bacteria; phylum Pseudomonadota; class Gammaproteobacteria; order Burkholderiales; family Casimicrobiaceae; genus VBCG01. The sequence continues at coordinate 74,371 of CAWFYA010000002.1, read as the reverse complement.
CGCGGGCACCGGGCGGGGTCTGGGAGGCGGAGGTGGCGACGAGGAATTCGCGACCGTCAACATTACGCTTGCCGAGAGTCCGCTGTTGCCCGCGGCATCATAAGCGATTGCGTGCAGCTCAGCCGCACCATCCGCAGCGGTCCTGGAGTCCCAATTGACCTGGAACGGCGCCAGGGAATCGCTGGCCACCAAGGACCCGTTCACCAGAAATTCGACCCGGGTGACACCGACGTTGTCGCTTGCATTGGCCGCAATGTTGACAATCCCGGAGACCTGGCCCGACATCGGATAGGTGAGCGAAACGGTCGGTGGCACCGTGTCCCCAGGCGGCGGGGTGTTGTTGGCGACCGTCACTGTCACGTTGGCCGAATTGGCGCTATTGCCCGCCGCGTCGAATGCCGTGGCGCGCAGCGTCGCCGCTCCGTTGGCGACCTTGGTGGAATCCCACGTCGCCTGATACGGTGCGGACGGGTCACTCGCCAGCAGCACACCATTCACATAGAAGTCGACGCGCGACACACCGACATTGTCGCTCGCGTTGGCCGAGATCGAGACGCTGCCGGACACGTTGCCTCCGCCCGGCGAGGTAATGGAAACCGCCGGCGGCGTGGTGTCGGCAGGTGGCGCGTTGGCAACGGTGACGGTCACGTTGGCCGAATTGGCGCTATTGCCCGCCGCGTCGAATGCCGTGGCGCGCAGCGTCGCCGGTCCGTTGGCGACCTTGGTGGAATCCCACGTCGCCTGGTACGGTGCGGACGGGTCACTCGCCAGCAGCACACCATTCACGTAAAAGTCGACGCGCGACACACCGACATTGTCGCTCGCGTTGGCCGAGATCGAGACGCTGCCGGACACGTTGCCTCCGCCCGGCGAGGTAATGGAAACCACCGGCGGCGTGGTGTCGGCGGGTGGCGCGTTGGCAACGGTGACGGTCACGTTGGCCGAATTGGCGCTATTGCCCGCCGCGTCGAATGCCGTGGCGCGCAGCGTCGCCGATCCGTTGGCAACCTTGGTGGAATCCCACGCCACCTGGTACGGTGCGGCCGGGTCACTCGCCAGTAGCACACCATTCACGTAAAAGTCGACGCGCGACACGCCGACGTTATCGCTCGCGTTGGCCGAGATCGAGACGCTGCCGGACACGTTGCCTCCGCCCGGCGAGGTAATGGAAACCGCCGGCGGCGTGGTGTCAGCGGGTGGCGGTCCGGAACCATTGATTGTGTCTGGGAATTTTAGGTAATCGTCGACCGTATAGCCGCCGTTGGCCGAGCCCCCGGTGAACTCCGTCAATACCATTGCGACATACCATTTTCCAGCCGGAGGACCCGTCCAAGCAACCAGGCCGGAGGATACGGACGCCAATGAAGCACCTGCGTTCAACGCGCCGAGCGCGTATTGCGCAAGTTTGTAGCCTGATGTAATCGATCCCGAAAACGGAGCTTGGGTCGCCCACAATTCCAGATGCAACTGACCTGACGGGGAAGTGCCCGAATTCTTGATCTGGTCGGCGTTCAATATGACGAACGGCGCCGCGAGGCTGTAGCCCACACTGCCGACAAATTGGACATTGGCGGCGGCAATGGCTGTGCTGGCGCCGCCCAGGAGGGAAGCCAGGCATAGCCCCTTGGCCAATCCCATGGCGAGTTTGAAAAAACGACGCATGCATACTCCGGCAATAATTGAATTGAGGATCGCGGACAACATCCTGTACTGCACCAATCGTCCGCTCGCAGGCCGAGATCGTATCATGACATTGGCATGATGGCGGGAAGCAAATTGAGTGCCATTGGGCGGGCATGGTTGGCGCCTTCCGGTACCGCGGCAAACGGGGCGCTAGATGAAGCCCGTTCCCAGGGGCGCACGTCGAGGAACCACCGTGGATATCGCCAAGCCGAACACGTGGATTTCGCGCACGTGGAAAATTTGAAATTTGCCGCTTTTTTGCACGCTTGCGACACTTTTCGTCGCTAAGCATCGTCAGACGCAGCGTCCGGTCCTTGTCATACACAATGTTTATACAGGACAACTTGATCGAAACGTCATGGCATGAACAGCGGATTTTTCCACTATTCAATGGCGTCTCGTTGTGCTCCCATCGGGGCTTCCGGTGCTTCCGGCGACTTGCACTCGTCGGCCAAAGTGCTTTAACGACAACGGCTTAACATGCAACGCGACGCAAACAAACCATTGGCATGTAATCTGCGTTCATCACTTAGTTCGCGACACGGGCGCCGATAGTCGGTGTTAACATCATTCTTCGTCGCCGCCGAATGGGAGGAATCATGAAGTCGATCAATTCAACGTCTGCAAGGTGCGAGCCAAGCCGCCCTCGCCTTTTGGCAGGTTTCCTCACCGCGATCGCCGCACTGCTGGTCGTGGGCTGCACGACTCCCGCCTATCCGCCGGCGCCGCGCGACGCCTCGACGTCCGACTATAACTACATCATCGGTCCGTTGGACACGGTCAACATCATCGTCTGGCGCAACCCGGAACTGTCAATGGTCGTTCCGGTGCGGCCGGACGGCAAGGTGACGACGCCGCTGGTCGACGACCTCGACGCGTTGGGCAAGACACCGACGATTCTTGCCCGCGACATCGAAAAGGCCCTGGGCAAGTACATCAGGGATCCCGTCGTAACGGTCATCGTCACCAACTTCGTCGGTCCATCCAGCGAACAGATCCGGGTGATCGGCGAGGCTGCAAAGCCTCAAATCCTGGCATTTAGGACGCACATGACGCTGCTCGACGTGATGATCGCGGTGGGCGGCCTTACCGACTTTGCGGACGGCAATCGCGCCAACATTTTCCGTACCGGGGAAGGCGGCAAGCAGTACAGCGTCCGGCTGCAGGATCTGGTCAAGCGGGGCGACATCACGGCCAATGTCGACATGCGCCCCGGGGATATCCTGATCATCCCGCAAAGCTACTTCTGATTCGGCCGGGCGACATCCGGCATGGCATTCCACTTCAGGATTCCGAGCAAACATGGATGAAATTCTGCAGCGAGCACTCGTTCACCTGCGAGGCATGTGGCACCGGCGCTGGATCGGGTTGGCAGTTGCCTGGATCGTAGCGATCATCGCGATCGCCATTGCCTACCGCATTCCGGAAAGGTACGAAGCCAGCGCGCGGGTCTACGTCGATACGCAGTCGTTGTTGCGCCCCGTCATGGCGGGGCTCGCCATCCAGCCGAATCTGGATCAGCAGGTTGCATTGATGAGCCGCACGCTCATCAGCCGCCCCAACATCGAAAAACTGGTTCGCATGGCGGATCTGGATCTCGGCGTCAAGACCAATGCGGAGCGCGACGAACTGATCGACAACCTCATGAAGACCCTTCAGCTCGGCGGCAACGTCGCCAGCAATCTGTACGTGATCTCCTATCGGGACGCCAAGCCGCAACAGGCAAAGAACGTCGTGCAGTCGCTGCTCACGATCTTCGTGGAATCCAGCCTGGGTGACAAGCGGCAGGATACTCGCGGCGCGGTCAGGTTTCTCGACGAGCAGATCAAGCGCTATGAGCAAAGCCTGTTGTTGGCGGAGTCCAAGGTCAAGGATTTCAAACTCAAGTACATGGGTGTTCCGGGTCAGGAAGGGCAGAATGGTCCGGACTTCTTCGGCAAGATAGCCAAGCTCGGCGACGACATCGCCAATGCAAAGCTCGAGTTGCGGGCCGCGGAGGAATCGCGAGACTCTTACAAACGCGAACTCGCCGGCGAGTCCCCCACGCTATTGCCAGAGGGATCGGCAGCTTCCCGCGCCACCGCGTCCCCGGAAATCGACGCGCGCATTGCCACCCAGAAGGCAAAGCTGGATGAGCTCTTGCGAACCTACACGGATCAACATCCGGACGTCCAGGGCACACGACGGATCATTGCCGCCTTGGAGGAGCAGCGAAAGGACGACATCCAGGCACGCGAAAAGGCGCAGAACGCATCGGGCAAGGCCATCGATGCCGCAGACCGCAATCCGGTTTTCCAACAAATGAAGGTGTCCCTGGCCGATGCCGAAGCCAACGTCGCCTCGCTGCGGGCGAGACTAAACGGATACGAGACCCAGTACGCGCAATTGAAGGCCTCTGCGCGCCTGGTACCCCAGGTCGAAGCGGAGTTCACCCAACTCAATCGCGACTACGACGTGCAGAAAAAGACCTACGGCGACCTCCTGGCTCGGCGCGAAGCCGCAACCATGGGCGTGGACGTTCAGGATACGGGAGGCACGCAGTTTCGCGTGATCGACCCGCCGCGCGTCTCGCCGCAACCGGTTCCCCCTACCCGTCTGATGATGCTCTGCATTGCCTTCGCGCTCGCGCTCGGTGCCGGGCTGCTTGCAAGTTTCGTGGCCAGCGAGCTCCGGCCCACTTTTCATGACGCGCGATCGCTGCGCGAGGCAACCAATCGTCCTGTGGTGGGAATGGTGCAATTGTTGCCGAGCGAGCCGGTGCAGAAAAAGCAACGGCGGAATGCCTTCCTGTTTGCCGGAGGGCTCAGCGGGCTGTTTGCTTCGTTCGCCGCAGTCCTGGCGATTGCATTGTTAGTTGGACGTGTCGCGTGAGGAGCCGGAGATGAGTCTGATCGACCAGGCCGCCAAGCGTCTCGAGGAGCTGCGACGCGCCGGCGCCAAAATCGCGGACGAAGCGACAGCATCGGGTGCCCCAGCGGCGCCCCCCCAGGCTCGCGAGGAACACATTCCGACGCCCGAAGCGTTGGTCCAGGGACTCAAGGCAAGGGACCGGCAGCGGGCATCCGCGGCGTCACCTTCGGCGGCAGTCGCCGCGGCGCCCGCCGCTACTCAAAATGCGGTCGCCGGTGGAGTATCTGTACCGCCCGCGAAGAGGGGAGCGCCAGCCAGCCCTGCCGCCAAAGTGCAGGTCGTCATCGACCTTGCGCGTCTCAAGGACCTGGGCTTTGTCAATCCCGATGAACCCCAGTCGCAGATTGCCGACGAGTTCCGGGTGCTCAAGCGTCCGATCCTGTGGAATGCCCTGAGCCAGTCTCCCGCGCGCGTGCGCAATGGCAACCTGGTCCTCGTCACGAGCGCGGTCCAAGGCGAAGGCAAGACGTTCACCGCGGTGAATCTCGCCATCAGCATGGCCATGGAATTCGACAACAGCGTGCTGCTCGTCGACGGCGACGTCGCGCACCCGTCGCTCCCTGCATTGTTGGGACTGCCCGAATCCCCCGGCTTGCTCGATCTACTGATGCGGGACGATCTCGACGTCGGCGATGCCGTGCTGCAGACCAACATCGAGAAGCTGACGGTGCTGCCGGCCGGCAAGCGCCAGCGGCGCGCCACCGAACTCCTGGCCAGTGAAAAAATGTCGAGCTTGCTGCGTGAGCTCGCGTCGCGCTACCCGGATCGCATCATCATCTTCGACTCACCGCCTTTGCTCGCGACCACGGAAGCGCGCGTCATTTCCACGCATATGGGACAGATCATCATGGTGGTCGCTGCGGATTTGACGACGCAGCATACGGTCGCGCAAGCGCTTGCCACCATCGACGGCTGCGAGGTCGTGCTCATGATGCTGAACAAGGCGGCCAAGACCGACGTCGGCGCCTACTATGGCTACGCAGAAGATGAGGAAATGCCGTAGGATGGTCGCCGCGCGCCAGGCCAGTCTCGGCTGCGCAGCGCCAGCCAGTCCGCAGAGACCGACGCGGCGGCTTTCACCGCTCGCGGTGGGAACCGCGCTCGGTATCGCCTGCGCCCTCGCCGGAGGTACATCGTCCGGACAGACATGGACCGTCGTGCCGAGCATATCGCTGCAGGAGACGTTGAGCAACAACGTCAATCTCGTGCCGAACGAATTTGCGGAAAGTGATCTGGTCACGCAGATAACGCCCGCAGTCAGCTTCACGGAGAGGGGCGCGAGAACCACGTTGACCGGAACCCTTGCCGCCGACGCGCTCCTCTACGCGCGAACCGGCGCGCAGAATAACTATATATATCCTACCGCCAATGTCGTCGGCACTGTCGAGGCGATCGACAAGTTTTTTTATGTCGAAGGCGCGGCTTTCGTCTCGCAGCAATTCCTGAACCCCTTCGGATCGCAACCGGCCGACCTGTCCAACGCGACACAGAACCGGTACACGGCGTCGACATACCGCATCAGCCCCTATCTGCAGGGTGTCACCGAACAGAATGTGAATTACCAGCTACGCAATAACACTTACTGGACTACGCTCAGCGGCACGCCGATCGATCTCAACAACTCCTTCACCACCGAATGGCTGGGCAAGTTCGACAGCCCGATGGCACCGCTTGGGTGGTCCGGGGATTTCGACCTGACCAGCGTCAAGTTCAACAATCAGGCATCGCAAAAGACCAACCTGGGACGTGTCGGACCGCGCTATTTCTACGACCCGCAACTTCAGTTCAACGCGACTATCGGCTACGAAGACAACCAGTTTCCCTTATCGAGTTATCGCGGATACATCTACGGACTGGGCCTCCAATGGCACCCGACCGAACGAACCAACGTCGTCGCCAACTGGGAGCACCGCTATTTCGGCGCGTCCTACCTCTTTACTTTCGACCACCGCACCCCCCTTTCCGTCTGGAGCATCAACGCGTCGAGAAACACCACGACCTATCCGCAGCAGCTGGCGTCGTTGCCGGCGGGCAACGTAGCCCTGATCCTCAATCAGCTGTTCGCGTCGCGCATTCCGGACCCGATCCAGCGGCTGAACGCAATCGAGACGCTGATCCAGAGTCAGGGACTCCCCGTCAACCTGCAGAATCCGGTCAATTTATACACGCAGCAAATTCTGCTGGCCGAGAACGTAAGTGCCACCGTTGGCCTGCTCGGTGCCCGCAACGGCATCTACCTGACGATGTTCTATCTGCATCAGGTTCCCATTGCTGGATCCGGTGAGCTATTGCCTCCCATTCTTGCCAATGCATCCCTCAACAACAATACACAAAAGGGCGTCAACCTGGTGTGGACACACAACCTCACGCCCTCGCTGACTTCGAACCTGACGCTGACCACGTTGCAGACCACCGCCAATTCGTCGCTTGACGCGAGGACCAACCAGGGCAGCGTCAATATCACCTTTACGACGCCCCTGTCGGCGCGCACCACGGTCTTCGCAGGCGGGCGGTACCAGGTGTTTCGGCCGAATTTCGCGCAGGATTACAACGAAGCTGCCGTGTTTGCGGGCTTGACCTACGTCTTCAAGTGAAAGCGCCATGTACGAATCATTCTATGGGCTGACCGGCAAGCCGTTTCAGCTCAATCCCGACCCGTCGTTCTATTTCGGCAGCCGCGGGCACAAGCGCGCCTTCGCTTACCTCGAGTACGGGCTGTACCAAAGCGAGGGATTCATCATCATTACCGGCGAAATCGGCGCCGGCAAGACGACCATCGTGCGCAGCCTGCTGGAGCAGCTTGATCCCGCCAAGGTCGTCGCCGCGCAGCTGGTGAGCACCCAGCTTGACGCCGACGACATGCTGCGTGCGGTGGGAGTCGCGTTCGGCCTGCCGGTTCGTGATGTCGACAAGGCGCTCCTGCTGGCGTCGCTGGAGGCATTCCTGTGCCAGCTCGCCGTGGACAAGAAGCGCGCGCTTCTCATCGTGGATGAGGCGCAGAATCTCAGCCATCGCGCGGTGGAGGAGCTGCGCATGCTGTCCAATTTCCAGCTGGGCGACCAGGCGCTGTTGCAGAGCTTTCTGGTCGGCCAACCCGAATTGCGGGACATGATGCAAAGCCCGGCGATGCAACAGTTGCGGCAGCGGGTCATCGCGTCATACCACCTCGGGCCGCTTGACCAGGCGGAAACGCAGGCCTACATCGAGCACCGGCTGCATCATGTCGGATGGAAGGACGATCCGCATTTTGCGCCTGACTGCTTCGAGTTGATCCATTCTTTGACGGGCGGCATCCCCCGCCGCATCAATTCCTTGTGCAACCGCCTGCTGCTCGCCGCCTATTTGTCGGAAAAACACGTGCTGCAACCAGGCGATGTTCAGGCGATAGCGCGCGAGATCAACGACGAATTGGGTCCGGAAGGTGCAGTAAATGCATTTGCGCCGGCCGAAGGAGCGAACGGGTCGACAACCCAACTTGCGCTGGCGTCGCACGCTGACACGAAAATGTGGCACTTGCATTTCGAGAAGATCGAGGAACGAATCGACCGCCTGGAGCGAACCGTTGGTGCCGCCGTCGACCTGCTGCACGACCTCCTGCATCCCGACAAGCCCGGCACCAAAACCGGCACGACCGCGGGCAGCTGATGGACGGTTCAGCAAAACTGGCCGGCCCGCTCGTCTGTGTCGTCGGCGCGCGGCCCAATTACATGAAGATGGCACCCCTGGTGAAGGCATTCGCCGGCCAGCCCGGCCTGCCGAACGTCGTGCTCGTGCATACCGGACAGCATTACGACGTAGCGATGAATGAGCGCCTGTTCGCCGATCTCCAATTGCCCGCACCGGACGTCAACCTCGAAGTCGGCTCGGGTACTCACGCAGTGCAGACTGCAGAAATCATGCGCCGGTTCGAGCCGGTGCTCGACGACCTCCATCCCAGTTGCATCGTCGTCGTAGGCGATGTCAATTCAACACTGGCGTGCAGCCTTGTCGCCACCAAGAAAGACGTGCAGGTCGTTCACGTCGAGGCCGGCCTGCGCAGCTTCGACCGAGGCATGCCGGAAGAAATCAACCGGATCCTTACGGATCAGATTGCCGACCTGCTCTTCACGACCGAACGCGCTGCGGCAGTCAATTTGGCGCGCGAGGGCATACCGCCCGAACGAATTCGCTTTGCCGGCAACGTCATGATCGATTCGCTGCTGTTTCACCGGGAGCGGGCGGCAGCGCCGGCTGCCACGCTGGCGCATGCGGGGATCGACGCCTCATTCCTGGACGATGCCAATGGCTATGGAGTCGTCACACTGCATCGCCCGTCCAATGTGGATTCGCCAACGGCGCTGCATGAGGCGCTCACGCTGTTGCGCGAAATTTCGCTGCGGGTCCCGCTGATCTGGCCCGTGCACCCGCGCGCAAAGATGAACATCGATCGCTTTGGATTGTCGCCGCTGCTTGCCGGCTCCAGAATCGCGATGCTGCCGCCGCAGGGATACCTCGAAATGCTGGGCCTGCTTGCGCACGCCAGGCTGGTTCTCACGGACTCAGGGGGCATTCAGGAGGAGACCACCGCCCTGGCCGTGCCCTGCCTGACGATGCGCGAAAACACTGAGCGCCCGATTACCGTGGACCAGGGCACCAACACACTTGTCGGACGTGACCGCCATCTTGCATTGCAGTGCGTCGACGACATCCTTCGCAGCGGCGGCAAACGGGGCCGTTCTCCCGAGCTTTGGGATGGCCACGCCGCCGAGCGCATTGCGAAGGACTTGCAACGTTGGCTCGGCACCGCTGGCGTCTCGCGGGAGATTGCCCACGCATGAATGCTCAATTCGCTACCGACGGCGGCATGGTCAATGCACTCACGATCGACGTGGAGGATTACTTCCAGGTCTCGGCGTTTGCCCCGCATATCCCCAGGGATTCCTGGGACAACTTGCCGTGCCGGGTCGAGGCCAACATGGATCGCATCCTGGCACTGTTGGAGGAGCATGGTGCGCGCGCGACGTTCTTCACGCTTGGCTGGATCGCGGAGCGGTATCCCGAACTGGTTCGCCGCATCGTCGATGCCGGACACGAATTGGCCAGCCACGGGTATGAGCACACTCGCGCCAGCACGCAAGGGTACGGCCAGTTTCTTGCCGACATTCGCCTCGCCAAAGCCGTCCTGGAAGACATTTCGGGAGTATTGGTCAAGGGCTATCGCGCGCCCAGCTTTTCAATCGGGCCGGCGAACGAATGGGCCTTCGATTGCGTCGCCGAGGCTGGATACAAGTACAGCTCCAGCGTGTACCCGATCCGCCATGATCACTATGGGGCACCCGATTCGCCGCGCTTCGCACACGTGGTGCGCCCGGGATTGCTCGAGGTCCCCGTGACCACCGTGCGCGCGATGCGCTCGAACTGGCCCGCGGGCGGCGGCGGTTACTTTCGGCTACTGCCCTATGGGTTGTCCCGCTGGTGCATTCGGCGCGTGAACGCGGTGGAGAATCAGTCGGCTATCTTTTATTTTCACCCATGGGAGCTCGACCCCGAACAGCCGCGAGTAAGCGGGCCAGGGTACCGGGCGCGGTTTCGACACTACCTCAATCTGCAGCACATGGATTCCCGGTTGCGCCGTTTGCTGTCCGATTTCCGATGGGATCGTGCCGACCGGGTGTTCCTGAATGGCGTTGGCTGATGAACTCTGCCGCCGCGATTGCCGCGTTTCCGGAACGCGCGGCCCAGGCAGTCAGCGTGCGATTCGCCGCAGACGCCGATGCCGCCGCCTGGGACGCCTTTGTGCAGCGCTGTCCCGAAGCGACCTTCTTTCACCGCTTCGGATGGCGGGAGATCATCGCCGACGTTTTCCGCCATCGCACGCACTATCTCGTCGCGGAGCGTGACGGCGCGGTAACGGGCATCCTGCCCCTGGCGGAAGTGAGGAGCCGGATGTTCGGCCATTCGCTGGTATCGCTCCCATTCTGCGTTTACGGCGGTCCCGCAGCCGACGACGCCGTCAGCGAGCGGGCGCTGATCGAGCGAGCGACACAACTGGCGCAATCCCTCGACGTCGAGCATCTCGAACTTCGCAATCGAGTTGCCAAATGCCCGGACTGGGCGCGCCAGGACATCTACGTCACGTTTCGTCGTGACATCGCCGGAGACCCCGACACCAATCTCCTGGCCGTACCGCGCAAGCAGCGCGCGATGATTCGCAAAGGCATCAAGCACGGTCTGCGCAGCGAGATCGACGCGACGGTCGATCGTTTCTTCGCCTTGTACGCCGACAATGCCCACCGCCATGGCACACCGCCGTTTGCCAAGGAATATTTCGCCCGCCTGCGTGACGTCTTCGGCGACGCCTGCGAGGTGCTGATCGTCGTCGATGCCGCGGGCGTGCCGGTGAGCGGCGTCATGAGCTTCTACTTCCGGGACGAGGTGCTTCCTTATTACGCCGGGGATACCGTCGCGGCGCGCGACCTTGCGGCCAACGATTTCAAGTACTGGGACCTCATGCAACGCGCATGCGGCCGGGAACTCCGCGTTTTCGATTACGGTCGGAGCAAACTGGGCACCGGGTCCTACGACTTCAAGAAGAACTGGGGCTTCGAACCGGCACCTTTGCCCTACGAGTTTCGCCTGTTGAGACGCAAGGCCGTGCCGCAGAACAATCCGCTCAATCCGAAGTTCCGTACGCTCATCGCGATCTGGCGCCGGTTGCCGCTGCCGGTGGCGAACGCGCTGGGACCGCGCATCGTGCGCAATCTGGGATGACCTCCGCCGCGATGGAGCCTCTGCTTTTGCTGGTTCATCGAATCCCGTTCCCTCCGAACAAGGGGGACAAGGTGCGATCGTTCCATCTGCTTGAATTCCTGGCATCCCGCTATCGGGTTCATCTCGGCACCTTTGTCGACAGCGGGGACGACGTGATGCACATTTCCCGCCTGCAGGACTATTGCGCATCGTTCAAGGTAGCCAAAATCCGGCCCGCGCTCGCCCGCCTCCGCAGTCTCACCGGCTTGCTGACGGGTGAGGCCCTGACGTTGCGCTACTACCGCAACGCCGCGCTGGCCGAATGGGTGAATTCGGTCGTGCGCGAACAGAAAATATCCAAGGCAGTCGTATTTTCGTCAGCGATGGCCCCTTATGTTTTTGGACAGGCAAATCTGCGCGTCGTCGTCGATTTCGTCGACGTGGATTCGGCAAAATGGGCGCAGTACGGGCAAACCCGGCCATGGCCGCTGTCGGCGATCTACAAGCGTGAATCGACGCGACTGCTCGACTTCGAGCGCAGTGTCGCCATGCGCACCGAGGCCAGCGTTTTTGTAACTTCCGCCGAAGCCCGCCTGTTTCGCACGCTGGCACCAGAATGCGCGGCGCGCATCCGCTACGCGCAGAACGGCGTCGACACCGAATATTTCTCGCCGAAGCATGAGTTGCCCAGCCCATTCCCCGCCGACGAGGACGCCATCGTTTTCACAGGTGCGATGGACTACTGGCCCAATATCGACGCGGTGAGCTGGTTTGCCAAGGCGGCGCTGCCGGCGATCGTGGCGAGGCGCCCGAACGCCCGGTTCTATATTGTCGGCGTCCAGCCTTCCCAGCTGGTCCAGGGGCTCGCGAAGGATGCGCGAATCGTGGTCACGGGACGCGTGCCCGACGTGCGACCTTACCTGCGGCATGCGCGCGTCGTGGTCGCCCCACTGCGAGTGGCGCGCGGCATTCAGAACAAGGTGCTCGAGGCAATGGCCATGGGCCGTCCTGTCGTGGTTTCGGCAGCCGCGGCGGGTGCCCTGTCCGGCGTACCGGCGACCGAATTCGAAGTCGCGGACGATGCCTCCGGGTTCGTAGACAAGACAATCGCGCTGATGGACCCCAAACGCGGGACGATCATCGGCGACGCCGCGCGGCAACGAGTCCTTGCGGACTATGATTGGACCACCAACCTGACGCCCTTCGCCGCGCTGCTCGACGAGCCCGGCGAAATGAGGAACAACGCGGCGCCCGGGCCGCATTGGCAGGAACTGGCCGGCGAGGTTCGCAATGCCTGACAATGCGGCAACCACGACCGTGGAATCTCCATCGAGCGCGGCACCCGCCCCTCGCGCTGCAGAGCGCGGTCAAGGCATTGTGCTGACCGTCGTGCTGCTGCTCGTCTGGGTGCCGGCGCTGTATTTCTCCACGACGCTTTCAATGGTTTCGATCTGGTATCGGTCGGAGACGTTTGCACACGGCTTTATCGTATTCCCGATCTTCCTGTATCTGCTGTGGCGGCAACGCAATGAACTGGAAATGATCGAGACCACACGTTGCCTGCCCGCATTGCTGGGCATTGCCGTTTGCGGCGGTGTGTGGCTCGTCGGCGAGCAGGTAAGCGCGGCCGTCGTTGCGCAACTGGCAGTGATCGCGATGATTCCCTTCGCCGTCTGGGCGGTATTGGGAACGCGCGTCGCCGCCGCGCTCGGCATTCCGCTTGCTTTCCTGTTCTTCGCGGTGCCATTCGGCGAGTTCCTGATCCCCAAACTCATGGATTGGACTGCCGATTTCACTGTGAGCGCGATCAGCGCGAGCGGCGTGCCCATTTATCGCGAAGGCAACTATTTCCAGATCCCCTCCGGACGCTGGTCCGTGGTCGAGGCCTGCAGCGGATTCCGTTACCTGCTCGCGTCGATCATGGTCGGTTGCCTGTACGCGTATCTTTCCTATCGCTCTACGGCGCGCAGAGTTACGTTCATCTTTGCCGCGTTGATCGTCCCCATCTTCGCCAACTGGCTGCGCGCGTACATGATCGTGATGCTTGGTCACCTGTCCAACAACCGCCTGGCCGTGGGTGCGGATCACCTGCTCTACGGCTGGGTGTTCTTTGGCCTGGTCATGGCGCTGTTGTTCTGGATCGGATCGCGCTGGCGTGAGGACAACATTCCAATCCGGGCACCGAGCGACGCGCCGCGGTCACCTTCGCCAACGACATCCGCGCCGGGGCGCCGGTGGCCGATGTTGCTGGCGGTAATCGTCCTGACCGCCATGTGGCCGCCGCTGCAGGCTTGGCTGGCCCACGGCCCGCGAGGCGAAAAATTCGAGCTCGGCCACCTCGTCGAGCAAAACGGCTGGACCGGCGTGCCCGGTCAACTTTCCGACTGGCGTCCCGCCCTGTCGGGCGCCAGCGCCGAACTGAGGCAGACCTATACCAGGGGCGGGCGCGAGGTCGGACTTCAGGTGTCGGTCTTTCGCGACCAGACGCCCGAAACCAAAGCGATTACCTCAACCAATCAGCTGGTGCGGACCTCCAACGAGTTCTGGAAGCAAGTCGACGCCGATACGGCTTCCACAACAGTTGATGGACAACCTTTCAACGCACAAACGGCGATACTCGCCAGTTCTCGGCAGCGTCTGGCGGTGTGGCAATGGTTCTGGGTAAATGGGCACGAAACGTCCAGCGAATTCCTGGCGAAGCTGTATCAGGCCATCTCGGTGCTGCGGGGGCACGGCGACGCCGTGGCATGGATCGTTGTCTATACACCGACGGAAATCGGCTCGCCGAACGCCTCGATCGCGTTGCCGCAGTTCGTCCGCGACATGCGCGGCTCCATCGATGCCATGTTACGAAAGGCCGTCGCACAATGAGCGCGCAGTCGCCCGCCTTGGCAATCAGGGATCCGCGTCCATTGATCGTGCATGTGGTTTACCGTTTCGACGTCGGCGGCCTGGAGAACGGCGTCGTCAACCTGATCAATCGGCTGCCGGCGGAGTCCTATCGGCATGCCGTGGTTTCGCTGACCGACGTGACCGATTTCCGCAATCGGGTCGAGCGTGACGACGTCCGGTTTGAAGCGCTTCACAAGGGGCCAGGTCATGCCTATGGCCTGTACCCACGGCTTTATCGGTTGTTCCGCGAAATGGCGCCGGCAATCGTGCATACGCGGAACCTGGCCGCCCTCGAAGTAACCGTTCCCGCCTGGATGGCCGGCGTTCCGGTGCGCGTTCATGGCGAACACGGTCGCGACATGAGCGATCTGGACGGAACCAACCGCAGGTACCAGCGGGTTCGCCGCCTGTACCGGCCGTTTGTCAGCCACTATGTTGCGCTGTCCAAGGACCTGGAGAACTACCTCCAGACAACGCTCGGCGTGGATTCGCGATCCATCGAGCAGATCTACAACGGCGTCGATACGGTACGGTTTGCACCAGGCTCCGATAAGCGCATCGGTATCGCGGGCTGCCCTTTCGAAAGCGACGAATGCTGGCTGATGGGCACCGTGGGTCGCCTGCATGAAGTCAAGGATCAGGTAACGTTGGCGGAGGCCTTTGTACGTGCCGTTCGGCGCAGCCCGGCCATGGCCAAGCTGCGCCTGATTATCGTCGGCGATGGTCCGCTCAAGCCGCGCGTCGAAAAGGTCCTGGATGCTGCCGGGATGCGCGAACTCGCCTGGCTGCCGGGTGAACGCGACGACATTCGGGAAATCCTGCGCGGGCTCGATTGCTTTGTGCTTCCTTCGTTGGCGGAGGGCATTTCGAATACCATCCTGGAGGCCATGGCATGCGGAAAGCCGATTGTCGCCACGCGGGTCGGCGGCAATCCGGAACTGATCGAGGACGGCATGACCGGGACGCTCGTTTCCCAGGCTAACGCCGAAGCCATGGCCACGGCGCTTCTGAACTATTTCCGGGACCCGGTACTTGCGCGAAGGCACGGCCACGCCGGACGGCACGCGGTCCAGCAACGCTTCAGTCTCGACCGGATGGTCTCGGACTATCATTCGCTATACGGCGGCCTGATCGCCGGCCGGACCAATCGACGGGCGCTGGTCAAAAGCGGCGCCGGCAGCCGCCAGGCGATCCTGTAGACGGAGAATCGATCCATGTGCGGCATTACCGGAATTTTCGAAACTCGCGAGCGGAAGCCCGTTGCCCGCGAGGTGCTCACGCGCATGAATGACATTCAGCGCCATCGCGGTCCGGACGAGGGCAGCTTCCATATCGAGCCCGGCCTGGGACTGGGTCATCGCCGGCTCTCGATCATCGACGTGGCGACCGGCCAGCAGCCCCTCTTCAACGAGGACGGCAGCGTGGTCGTGATCTATAACGGCGAAATCTACAATTACCAGGAACTGATTCCGGAACTGAAGGCGCTCGGGCACGTGTTCCGGACCAGGAGCGACACCGAGGTAGTCGTCCATGCCTGGGAGGCATGGGGCGAAGACTGCGTCAAGCGGTTCCGCGGCATGTTCGCGTTCGCACTTTGGGACCGGAACCGCGAGACACTATTTCTGGCCAGAGACCGCCTGGGCGTCAAGCCGCTCTACTACGCCTACCTGCCGGACGGAAAATTCATATTCGGCTCGGAGTTGAAATCACTGCTGATCCATGGGGGACTGTCGCGCGACATCGACCCACTCGCGGTCGAGGAATATTTCGCGCTGGGCTACGTGCCGGAGCCGCGAACGATCTTCTCCGGCGCCGCAAAACTTCCTCCCGCGCACACGCTTACACTCAAGCGTGGTTCACCCGCGAGCGCGGCCAAGGAGTACTGGGACGTGCGCTTTACACTCGACAATCCCTTGAGCATTGGCGACGCGAGCGACGAGCTTGTCGGCCGACTGCGCGACTCGGTCAAGCACCGGATGATCTCGGAAGTTCCGTTGGGCGCCTTTCTCTCCGGCGGCGTGGATTCGAGTGCCGTGGTTGCCATGATGGCGGAAGTCTCGCCGGAACCGGTCAAGACCTGCTCCATTGCGTTTTCCGATGCTGCGTACGACGAGTCCGCGTGGGCACAGCAGGTCGCGGACCGATATGCGACGCACCATTTCGTGGAACGGGTGGAAAGCGACGATTTCGATCTCGTCGACGACCTGGCGCGACTCTACGACGAGCCCTACGCCGATAGTTCCGCGATCCCCACGTACCGCGTGTGCGGCCTTGCGCGCAAGCATGTGACCGTGGCGCTGTCGGGCGATGGCGGCGACGAGAATTTCGGCGGGTACCGGCGCTATCGTCTGCACGTGGCGGAGGAACGCCTGCGCTCGGCGATTTCGCAATCGCTGAGGCGCCCGATCTTCGGCCTGCTTGGCCGGGCCTATCCGAAGGCCGATTGGGCACCGCGGATGCTGCGCGCGAAATCGACGTTCGAGGCGCTTGCGCGAGATTCGGTGGACGCCTACTTCCACGGCGTCTCCATATTGCGTGACGAAATGCGCCGCGAACTCTTCAGCAATGCCTTCAAGGCGCGGCTGTCCGGGTACAACGCCGTCGCGGTCTTCCATCGCCATGCGCAACGGGCGAACCACGATGATCCTCTGGCGTTGATTCAATACCTGGATCTGAAGACCTATCTCGTCGGCGATATCAACACCAAGGTGGACCGCGCCAGCATGGCGCATTCGCTGGAAGTCCGCGAACCGCTGATGGACCACCCGCTGGTGGAATGGCTTGCGTCCCTGCCCTCCGACCTGAAATTGAAAGGCAACGAAGGCAAGCATTTGCTCAAGACGGCCATGGCGCCGTACCTTTCCGACGAAATCCTGCATCGCACGAAGCAAGGTTTCGCCGTGCCACTCGCCCGCTGGTTCCGCGGTCCGCTGCGCCAGCGCGTGCGCGACGCAATCCTTGGGCCCCGGCTCGCCGCCACAGGATTCTTCAACCAGACCTATTTGCAGCATCTCCTGGAGGCGCATACCTCCGGCTTGCGCGACTACAGCGCGCCGTTGTGGACCCTGCTGATGTTCGACGCATTCCTCAAGAACGTGATGGAGGGTGACGCACGGGCCTTTCAGGAACAAGCCGCGGGATGACGCTGCGGATCCTGCATGTCCTGGATCATTCGATCCCGATGCAGAGTGGCTATACGTTTCGCACGCGCGCGATCCTGCGCGAGCAGCGCCGCGTGGGGTGGGAGACATTTCACCTGACCAGTCCCAAGCACACCATGCCGGGGCCGTCACAGGAGGATGTCGACGGATTGCATTTCTACCGGACTGCGCCTCCCCGCGGAGCGACGAGCCCCATTCCGGGACTGGGAGAAATCGCGCTGATGCGCGCGTTGGCACGCCGCCTGGCTGACGTCGCGCGGATCACCCGGCCCGACGTCCTGCACGCGCACTCACCCGTGCTCAACGCGTTGCCGGCATTGTGGGTTGGCCGGCGCCTCGGTATACCCGTCATCTACGAGGTGCGCGCGTTCTGGGAGGACGCGGCGGTCGACCTGGGAACGAGCCGCCAGGGGGGCCCTCGCTATCGCCTTTCGCGCGCGCTCGAGACATTCGCGCTTCGCCGGGCCGATCACGTCACGACGATTTGCGATGGGCTGAAACGTGAAATCGTGGCGCGCGGCATTGCCGAAAGCCGCGTCACCATCATCCCCAACGCCGTCGACGTCGATGCCTTCGAATTCGGCGGGGATCCCGACCTGGCACTGAAGGAGCAACTCGGCCTGGCGGGAAAGACGGTTATCGGCTTCATCGGATCCTTCTACGCCTACGAGGGCCTCGATCTTTTGCTCTCCGCATTGCCGGCGATCAACGCGCGCATGCCTGACGCGCGAGTACTTCTCGTCGGCGGTGGGCCGCAAGAGGCGGCGCTGAAAGCGCAGGCGCGATCCTTGTCCCTTGGCGACCGGGTCGTGTTCGCCGGTCGCGTGCCCCACGCCGACGTCCAACGCTATTACAGCATCGTCGACGTGCTCGCCTATCCCCGGCACCCGATGCGCCTGACCGACCTGGTGACGCCGCTCAAGCCGCTGGAAGCCATGGCGCAAGGACGCCTGCTTGTCGCGTCGGATGTCGGCGGACACAAGGAGCTCATCCGCGACGGCGAAACCGGCCTGCTGTTTCGCGCCGGCGACGCGGCGTCCCTGGCCAATGCCGTCGTGACGTTGCTCGGACAGCGCGACAGCTGGCCGCGCTTGCGCGATCAGGGTCGACGCTACGTCGAACTGGAGCGCAACTGGGAGAAAAGCGTCGGCGGCTACCGCGCGGTATTTGCCGCCATTGGCGCGCGCGCATCGTGACCTTGTCGGGCCTCAAGATCGGGCTTGTCGGTCCGCTGCCGCCGCCGGCCGGTGGCATGGCCAACCAGACACGACAATTGGCGGAATTGCTTGGACGCGAAGGCGCCACAGTAACCGTCGTGCAGAGCAATTCGCCCTATCGGCCGGGCTTCATTTCGCGCATTCGTGGCGTGCGCGGATTATTCCGCTTGGTGCCCTTTGTGTTTCGTCTATGGGATACCGCCGGAAAAGTCGACCTCATCCATGTGATGGCGAACTCAGGCTGGTCCTGGCATCTATGTGCGGCGCCCGCGCTTCGGATCGCGCACTGGCGCCGGGTGCCAACGGTCGTCAACTATCGTGGCGGCGAAGCCGGGACTTTTCTGGCGCGCTCCGAGAGTTCCATCCGGCGCACGCTGCAATTCGCGGCGGCCTTGGTGGTGCCGTCCGGGTTCCTGCAGGAAGTGTTCGGCCGCCACGCGCTGCGGGCCGAAATCGTTCCCAACATCATCGATCTGGCACGTTTTCGACCGATGGCGAATGCGCGCCATTCCGCCGAGCCGCACTTGGTCGTCGCGCGCAATCTCGAACCCATTTACGGCATTCCAACGGCATTGCGGGCATTCGCAAGGATTCGGCAGGCGTCGCCCGGTGCGCGAATGACCGTGGCGGGCTCCGGCCCGGAACGCGGTCCTCTGGAGGAGCTGTGCCGCGAACTTCGGATAAGCGACGGCGTGCATTTCTGCGGCACGCGCGACCGCGATGAAATGGCCGCGCTTTACCAGTCCGCCTCCGTCGTGGTCAATCCAAGCCGGGTCGACAACATGCCCAATTCGGTTCTCGAAGCGATGGCGAGCGGCGTTCCCGTCGTCAGCACGAATGTCGGCGGCGTGCCTTTCATTTTGCGCGACAACATCACGGGCCTGACGGTTCCACCCGACAATCCGGAAGCCATGGCGGCCGCCATCCTGCGCATCCTGGATGATCCGGAGCTCGCGGGCCGACTCGGCGCAGCCGCGTTGGCGGATGTGCGGCAATACGCGTGGCCACGGGTGAGGGAGCGCTGGATGCAGGTCTATGCCGCAGCGGTGACTGGCGGGAACAGGCGTCCCTGATGCGCGACGAAATGACCAGGCATTCGCGGAGTCTTGCGACGCGCATCGTGTCCGATTTCATCTTCCCGCTCCAGGAACTGGTCAAGGGCCATTCGACGGTTGCCGTCCGCCGCGCCCTGGAGGCATCGCAGTGGTGGCCGCCCGATCGCCTGGCCGCAGCACAGTTCGCGCGCCTCGCCGCACTGCTCCGCCATGCAAACGATGCCGTTCCTTACTACCGCGAGCTCTTTCGACGCATCGGCTTCGACCCGGATACCATGACGGGCCTTGCGGATCTGGAGCGCCTGCCGTTCCTGACCAAGGCGGAGATTCGAGCCAATGCGGATTCCTTGAAGTCCACGGCGGCACGTGGCCTGACGCGATCGAATACCGGCGGTTCGAGCGGCGAGCCGCTCGTTTTCTTTCTGGGCAAGGAGCGCATAAGCCACGACGTCGCCGCCAAGTGGCGGGCAACCCGCTGGTGGGGCGTCGACCTGGGAGACCGGGAAATTGTGGTTTGGGGCTCTCCGATCGAACTGGGGTCGCAGGACCGTTTGCGCGGCCTTCGCGATGTGCTGATGCGGACGCGACTGCTTCCCGCGTTCGCAATGTCCGAGACCAACCTCGATGCCTTCATCCGCGCAATTCGGGAAGCGCGTCCCAGCATGTTGTTTGGCTACCCCTCCGCGCTCGCGCACATTGCGCGTCACGCGGCAACAAGAGGTGTCGCGCTCGACGACCTGGGTATCCGGGTCGCGTTCGTGACATCGGAGCGCCTCTACGACGACCAGCGCACAGTCATCGAGAAAACCTTCGCATGCCCCGTCGCCAACGGGTATGGAGGACGCGACGCGGGATTCATCGCGCACACGTGTCCGCATGGTGGCATGCACATCACGGCGGAAGACATCATTGTCGAGACGATCGGCGCCGCCGGCCAGCGAACCGCCGCCGGCGAGTCGGGGGAGATCGTCGTTACGCACCTCGCCTCCCGCGACTTTCCCTTTATCCGTTACCGTACCGGCGATTTCGGGATTCTCGATACACGCATGTGCGAATGCGGCCGCGGTTTGCCGCTGCTGCGAGAAATCCAGGGCCGCAGCACGGATTTCGTCGTTGCGGCCGACGGCACGGTCATGCATGGACTTGCGCTCATCTACGTGCTGCGCGACCTCCAGGGCATCGCGGCGTTCAGGATCGTCCAGGAGTCTCGCGCGCTTACGCGGGTGGAAGTCGTTGCTGGCGCCGGCTATGACTCTGCAACGAGGCAGGCCATCGTCGACGGGTTGCGTGCGCGACTTGGGGCCGAAGTCGATATCGCAGTCGACGAAGTCCCGGCCATCGCCCCCGAGAAATCGGGAAAATTCCGCTACGTCGTGAGCAAGGTCGCGGCCTAGACCGCAACGCAACACCGTCCCCGCCTTGTCACCGCCATCCGAATTCCCAGTTTCATTGCGTTCCTCGGATTTCCGCGGTTTTTGCGCTTTTCGCCGATAGCTATTGGCCAGATCTGTCGCCAACGGCAGGTAGCATACATCGCAAAATACCGGGTGGCTTATTGCGTCGGCATATTTTACACCGGCCTCGTTTCCGCCGGTCCGTAGAATGCTAATTCATTGTTATATAGTGGTTTTAATGTTATGGCCCGACGATTGCTCTAGATGGCATTCAGGCAAAGTCCAACAGGAAAACCCAATGAAAACTCGTCATGTTCGTCGCTTGCTTTCCGGATTGGCATTTGCCGCGTCGATGCCGTTGGGGGCGACCGTCTACACCTTTGACTTCAATTCCTTGGCCGACAATGCAACGAATGGCCAGGTCCAGACCTACATGCGGACCATTATCGCGGGCACGGTCGTGTCCGGCGCAGGCGCCTCGAGGACTTACACCGGAGACGGCCACGTCATCGGGCCGACGCTCGGGCCCGATTCCTTCATCCGGAATGTAGGCGCCAGTGACTTCACGTTCGATTTTGGAGGTTCGTTCCACATCTATTCGATGTCCTTCGATTGGGAAATCTTTCCCGACGGGACGTGCTTCAACGGTCCGGGATCCAGCGCGGCGACGCGCGCCTGTGCCGCTGAGGGATCGGGCAACGCGAATTGGCCGGATTTCGATCTCTACGCGGATCACAGCGCGACCGCGATATTCTCGATGGTAGCGACCGCAACCGGCATCAACCCCAATTATCCCCAGGGCATCGGCACCAGCGGGACAATAGATCTGGCGGGTGCTAGTTTCCTTGATTTCGTCGATTGGCCGGCAACGATTGCGATCGACAACCTGGTAATCAACGGCTGCAGGGACACGCGGGACATCAAATGCGTTCCTCCGCTGCTTGTGCCCGAACCTTCATCGCTGCCGCTCGCCGGACTGGCCTTGATGCTGGCTGGATTCGTTCGCTGGCGCTCCCGCCGTCTTTCGCGTGCGAATCCAACCGCATGAAAGACCGCGCGAAATAGCAATCTCTACTCGCCTGCCAACGGCGAGTGCATTGGAAACGGGCCTGCGCGGCCCGTTTCTTGTTTCCGTCGACCGCCCACCATCCTCGGCGAAACAAGTCAGGCAATCGGCCGTACGCATCTACCATTTGGCCATCGACACCGGTGTCGGCCAACTTTACATATTTTGTGGGATACGATGCCATGGCCACAAAAAACGAGTCTAATATATTGATTATGTTGAATTAAAATGCGCGGTTTCGGACGGCACGGTAGTTGCTAGTTAGAGTTCGAACAAAGCATTGGGCAATTCGTATCAACGGGAGATTGCGGGCATTTTGGTACCGCCCCAGGCAAATTCCACACAATGAAGGGACTCATAACAATGAAAGCCGGATCATTTCTCAAGGGCGCGTTTCTTTCGGGCATCGCCTGTGTTGCCTTGTCCTTGGCGTCAGCGGCCAATGCCGGTGTCCTGGTCATCAACAGCATCAGCGGACAGGGCGTCACGATCAACTACAACAACGCCAACTCGGGAACTACGGCAGGCACGTTTCACGGGACGTTTGATGGCGACGCCCTTTTTTGGTGGTGCGTCGACCTCGCCAAGCACGTGACCGTGCCGGGTGGACCTTACAACGATTACACGAAGGTGGCATTTGAAGCGCCTCCGCTTACGTTCGGCAACACTCGTACTGATAATCTCGTTCGACTCTTTGTCAATGACTTCGGGTCGGTGGACGTGAACGATGCGCAATCCTCCGCGGCGTTTCAATTGGCAATCTGGGACGTGCTGTTCGACAACGACCTCAATCTGTCGACGTACGGCGGAGCGGGACAGTTTGGTGTGAGCAGCGGCAGTGGTGCCACAATTGCCCTTGCCCAAGGCTGGCTGGACGCTCTGGGTAACGGTGCAGCGAGCTTCGGGCTCGATCAGTTGACCAGTCGCACGAATCAGGATTTCATCACGCCGGGAACGCAGAACCTGGTTCCGGAACCGTCGGGGCTGGCGCTTTTGGGGATAGGCTTGGTGGCGATGGTTGCGGGTCTGCGCCGCCGCACACAGGTCTGAGGGGGGACGTCAGGAACCCGGCGGCAGAACTTGTCGCCGGGGGCTTCCAGAATCACCGTTGGGCAGTTCTGCATTGCGATTGCCACGTATAACTACGTGGCTCTTTTTTTTTGCAATCTGGCCGACTCGTTGTGTCCATCGAGCGCACATTGCCCAAACGGCGAACTGTCGAAAAATATTACAGATCCGTGGAGACCATTGGCAGCCGGTCGCAGGAATCGTTAAAACATTCTTTTATAAACAATGTTTTATGCAACTTTCTGGCACATGGTGTGGTTCTTGCAGGCGTTATGCGGGAACCAGCGAACATGAGTATATCGTCGTCGATTGAATCGACGAGCCATCCATCACCAGAAAACGGCGGAAACGACAATGTCAAAACGTGCGCTTCGAACTTCCCTTGCCACCCTGGTCGCTACGGCCACCCTTGTCCTCGCCGGGTTCGCCAACGCGGCGTTCTACAGCTCCAGCTTCGACCCGCCCGGTCCGCTTAGCTTTACGGGCCTTGGGTTGTTCCAGATTGACGACGCTTGCCTTCTCGCCGCGGACGGTGTGTATAACGCGTCGGCATGCAATCTCACGTTGCTGAGTGCAACCGTCGAGGTCACCGACACCGATAGCAGTGACACCGCGCATCTTGATTTTGTCTCTGTGCTGCCCAACAGCGCGGACATGCTCGATTTCCTGCTGATTGGGGGGAACCTGGCCGGTGTCAACTCGGACCCGATTGGCTGGGTGTTTGGTTCGCCGGCGACCGGGACGCTGGCCGGAATCCCGTGGTGGATCCAGTGGGGCTACAGCACCGTCGATATCGACCCGGTATTCCTCTACGTCGGCAACTGTGACGGTGACGAGTGCTTCAGGGACAACAAGTCGGCAGGCACCGCCGAGAACGTTACGTTCACCCGGGTGCCGGAACCGGCGACCCTCGCGCTACTCGCGGGAGCATTGGGCATTGCGGGGCTGATGCGGCGCCGTACTAAAAGCTAAGCTGCATTGACTTAGCGTGCATTGACCAGGTTGCGTTGGAACAAGAGGCCCATCGTCAGAACTGACGGTGGGCTTTTTCTCTTACGCAGCGACCTTGGTTGGGGCCGCCGACGCCAGCGCGCGCTCGATAGCCTTGTCCTGGGTCCATCGGCGACCCAGCGACCACGCCTTGTCGAATGCCGCGTCCCCAAGGGCCGAGCGTGCCGTGGCGAACTCCGTTTGCCTGTCCGCCTCGGCCGTCGCCGGGCGGGGTAGCGCGAGGACTTCGCGCACCGCTGCCGCCGTGGCACATACCTGAACCGCGACTTCGAAGCGGCCCTCGTGCTGCAGGTAGCGGGCGTAATCCTCCAGGCAACCTACAACCTCCGCGGACATTTCAAATGCCCGCAGCGCGCGCAACGCTTCCGCCAATTTCCTGCTGCCCGTTTCGAAATCGCCGCCCGCCATGTCGGTCTTGCCCAGTCGCCACAACGAAATCGCCTCACCGCGCTTGTCGTTGGCGTCGCGGCAGACCTCGAGGGACCGTGCGAACCGTGCCTGCGCCTCGGTCAGGTCGTCTCCGGCCAGCGCGAGGTCGCCGAGTTGCCGTTCGCATTCGCTTTCCAGTTCCCGGTGCCCCGTGTCTTGCGCGATTTCCAGGCATTCTTCGAATAGTTGCCTGGCGCCGTCAGGGTCGGCCTGCCGCACCGAAATCTCGCCCAGAATCTGCAGGCCGATCGCCTCTCCGATCCGGTCGTCAAGGTCGCGAAATATCTCGATCGCTTCCTCTTCGTACTCGCGCGCCTTTTCGGTGTCATCATATTGCAGATGCAGCGTCGCCAGCGTGGACAACGCCGCGGCGGTTTCGCGGGGCACCTCCAGCCCGCGGCGAATTTCGAGGCACTCGGAAAGCATTCGGGTTGCTTCTGCGCGATCGCTCTGGTTGGTCGCCAGTACGCCGCCGACGTAGAGCGCATGGGCCCGCGCTGCATTGGGTTCCTGAATGCCGGGAAGGGCGAGCGCCGCCCGCACGTTGTTGCGGGCTTCGGTTGAGTAGCCTCGAAGGATGCGGAAGCGCATCAGCGCAACTTCGAACTTGACGGCGATCACCGGATCGACGCCGCCTGCCAGGGCCAGCGCGATTGCGGCGCGCAGGTTGTCGAGTTCGGTCTCCAGCCGGGCGGTCCATTCGCCCTGGTCCGGCCCGAGCAATTCCTGGCGCGCCTTCTTGGCAAAATCAAGATAGTAGTTGCAATGCCTGCTGGCGGTTGCGGCAACGTCGTCGCGATCGACCAGCCGATCCTGTGCGAACTCGCGGATGGTCCCCAGCATGTCATAGCGCTTGGTCAGGTGCTCGCGCGCGAATTCGCGGATGGTTTCCAGCAACCCGTAGCGTGAAATGCCGTCCCCTTCGTCGACCATGACCAGCGACTTTTCGACCAGCGAGCGCAGGAGATCGATCACATCCTCGGCGACCAGCGGTTCCGCACTGCACACGACTTCGGCCGCCTCCAGATCGAAGCCGCCGGCGAATACGCTCAACCGGTCGAGAAGCATCTGTTCCTGCTCCTGCAGCAGGTCGTAGGACCAGCTGACGAGCGCGCGCAACGTTTGCTGCCGCTCGAGTGCAACGCGACTGCCGCCGGTGAGCAGCTTGAAGCGGTCGTGCAGTCGCGTATTGATCTCGCCCACGGACAGTGAACGCATTCGAGCGGCGGCAAGCTCGAGCGCCAAAGGGATTCCATCCAGGCGCGCGCAGATTTCGGCGACGGCCGGCGCATCACGCTCCGTCAGGGCGAAACTCGGCTTCTGCAGTTGCGCACGCTCCACGAACAGTTGCACCGCGTCCGATCGCAGCAGCGCCTCGACGCCGGCATGGCGGTCCGGCGCGGCGAGCGGCAGGACCGGGTAGGTCTGCTCCCCGCGAATGTGCAGCGCTTCGCGGCTGGTCGCGAGGATCTTCACCTCGGACGCCCCCTGCAGCAACGCGTCGGCAAGGCTCGCGCAGGCGCCTACGAGGTGTTCGCAGTTGTCGAGGATAACGAGAAGCTTGTGATCCTTGACGTGGGCGCACAGTGTTTGAACCAGCGATTTGCCCGGCTCTTCGCGCACTTCCAGCACCTGGGCAACCGCGTTCGGGACCAACGCGGGGTCCATGATCGGCGCCAAGTCGATGAACCAGACGCCGTCCGGGTATTTCTCCAGCGCGTCCGCCCCCACCTGCAACGAAAGGCGCGTCTTCCCGAGTCCCCCCATTCCAAGCAGCGTGAGGAGGCGCGTGCCGCCCAGCAGGCGCTTGATTTCCTCCAGCTCGCGCTCGCGGCCGATGAATGAGGTGACTTGCAGAGGCAGATTGTTCGGCGTCGCCTCCAGCGAGCGCAGCACCGGGAAATCCCGCCGGAGGTCGGGATGGGCGAGCTGATAGACATGCTCGGTCGTCGCAAGGTCGCGCAGGCGAACGCCGCCCAGATCGAGGAACGAAACGTCGGGAGACAGGCGATCGCGTACCTGATCGACAACAGCCTGGGACAGAAGCACCTGGCCCCCATGGGCGGCGCTCATGATGCGCGCGGCGCGATTCACCTGGCTGCCGAAGAGATCGTTATTGCGACGCTCCACGACCCCCAGGTGCAGGCCGCAGCGCACCCGGAACGGAATGCCGTTGGTCGCCGTGGTGTCGCCCAGTGCCCGCTGAAATGCGATGATGGCGTTGACAGCGTCCACCGGGTCGTCGAAGGCGGCATAGATTCCGTCGCCGGTCATCTTCACGATGATTCCCCGGTTCCCCTCCACGGCGACGCGCGACAAGGTGTCATGCCCCGCCAGCGCAGCAGGCATCCGCTCCGCTTCCTGCTCCCAGAGCCGGGTGCTGCCTTCGATATCGGTGAATAGAAGTGTTGTGTCGCCGGGTGATGCTTGCACGCCAATACCCTCCTGGCTTGCCGTTGCTCGATGGCTACTGTACCGCCGTGGAACGACCTGTGCCAATCGGTAATGTCCACACCCCGGAGGCGGAAAATTCGCCCCCTCCCGGCGCGGCCTCCTCAAGCAATCGGCAGACGCCGGGGACGCGCCATTTCCGGGTTATCGCCATGTTCAGGACACCTGGACTGCCCCTGCGCCCTCCCGGCAATCAGCGCATGCCGATTTTCGCGTGGGCAATGACGTTCGCGGCCTCGCGCGGCGCAGATCGCCAATACGGCTTGGGCGCCTCGATTTGCGCGCCGAGTTTCGCCGCGGCATGCCATGGCCAGCGCGGGTCCCAGAGCATCGCTCGCGCCAGCGCCACCAGGTCGGCATCGCCGGCCGCCACGATGGCGTCCGCCTGCGCCGCGTCGGTGATAAGCCCCACGGCGATGGTGGCCATCGAGGTCGTGGCACGGATGGCCCTCGCCAGCGGCACCTGATAGCCCGGCCCGAGGGGAA
The DNA here is from genome assembly GCA_963819965.1 of uncultured beta proteobacterium. Lineage (GTDB taxonomy): Bacteria > Pseudomonadota > Gammaproteobacteria > Burkholderiales > Casimicrobiaceae > VBCG01. Next base: position 46,819 of record CAWFYA010000002.1, on the reverse strand, counting down.
TCTTCTGCGCCGGTGAGATTCCCCCACTCGATACGTCGATCCAGTCGCAACCCGCCTCCTGGAGCAGTTGCACCAGGGCAAGGGAATCGTCGAGTGTCCAGCCACCCTCCACCCAGTCGGTCGCCGAGACGCGGACGCCAAGCGGTTTGTTCTGCGGCCAAGCGGCGCGGACGGCGGAGAAAACCTCCATCGGAAAGCGCACCCGGTTGGCGAATGACCCGCCGTAGGCATCCACGCGCCGATTCGACAGCGGCGACAGGAACTCGTTCAGCAGATAGCCATGCGCCAGGTGCAATTCGATTCCGTCGATGCCGATGCGTTCCGCGCGTTGCGCGGCGCCGACGAAGCCTCCCTTGATTTCGGCCATGCCGATCGCGTCCAGCGCGCGCGGCGGTGGCTCGCCGTCGAGCTGCGCTACCGCCGACGGCGCGACGGGTTGCCATCCGCCCTGGTCCGCTCGGATGAGTTGGCCGCCCTTCCATGGCACATGCGACGATCCCTTGCGCCCGGCGTGTGCGAGCTGCAACGCAACCGGGATCGCCGGGGCATGGGCGCGCGCCACGGCCAGATTCCTGCCCAACGCCTGCTCGCAGGCATCGTCATAGAGCCCGAGACAGCCATGCGTGATGCGACCGGTCGGCGTTACCGCCGTGGCTTCGATGGTGAACAATCCCGCGCCCGATTGCAGCATCTGCCCCCAATGGATCGTGTGCCAGTCCGTGGCGCAGCCGTCCACCGCCGAGTACTGGCACATGGGGGACACGACGATGCGGTTGGCCAGCGCAAGGGCGCGCAGGGAAAAGGGCGAATACAAGGAAGTGGACATGGTCGGGAAGTTGGTTGGCATTCACGTGGATATTGCCGCGGAATGGCACTTTACACTGTGCACAAACGCTCGCTGCAGGAGGGTATGGAAACCAGTGCGGCGAACCGATCGAGCGCAGCGTGGTGCTGTCTGAGATCGGAGCTCGCTCACCGCACGCGCGGTCCATTGCATAACGTCCTGTTGTTGCTTTCCTGCCACCCAAGGCTCGGTGACGATCAAGAAATGCTCCAACGCCTACAGACGGCGGCAAGGCAAAGGTCTATACCTACGGCAGCGTACCGATTGGGGCCGACTTGTCGCCGCACGAGTTCGCCATCTGAGTGCGCAGATCGGGAGCGCCGGTGGACGTTGGAACGGGATTGCTGTTTTTGGCCGTGGTTATCTTTGTGGCAATCATTGTCATCGTATTGCGGTTCACCCGGCCACGCAAAGCAGGAACCAAAACCGCACCCAAAAAAGGAGGCAAGACCGTCTCGAGATGATGGCTACCGCGACTGCCTCGATACACTTGGCATGACCCGGCACAGCGACACACGGTAGGCGCTCCATGAGGAGAAGCGTTTTCGCGTTCGGCAACCAGGTGCTGCGGGAATTCCGCGCCAATCAGGGACTATTGCTGGCTGGCGCAATCGCGTACTACACGCTGCTGTCGCTCATTCCGTTGTTGGTGGTAACAGTCATCCTGCTGGCCCAGTTTGTCGACGAGTCGCTCCTGTTGCAGGCATTGGCCGAATACATGGGATTTCTCGCACCTGGGCAGTCGGCGGTCATTGTCGAGCAGCTGGCCCTTGTGCTCGCGCATCGTGAGACCATTGGAGGCGCGCTGCTTCTTACGATGCTGTTTTTCAGCGCGATGGCCTTTGGCGTGGTGGAGAATGCGTTAACCGCCATCTTTCATCATCGGGTCGCCCGGCGTCGCCGACATTTCCTGACGTCGGCGGTCTTGCCCTACATCTTCATGCTGGTCTTGGGGGTCGGGTTGTTGGTGGTCACGCTGGTATCCGGGCGTCTCATGGTTCTGGCCGGACGTAGCGTAGCGTTGTTGGGCGTGCCTCTTTCCCTGGCAAACCTCTCCACCTACCTCCTGTACCTGATGGGTGTCATCGGAGAAGTCCTGCTCATCACCGCGGTGTACATCGTCATGCCGTTCGGGCGCGTCTCCTGGCAGCATGCATTGTTCGGCGGCGCCCTGGCCGTGGCATTGTGGGAGGTCACCCGCCACATCCTGGTGTGGTATTACGCATCGCTGTCGCAAATTCAGGTGGTCTACGGGGTGTTTGCGACGACGGTAACGTTCTTGCTCAGCGCCGAGATCGCTGCGCTGTTCCTGCTCCTCGGGGCGCAGGCAATCGCCACCCACGAACGAGGGCTGAGCCCGGCTGCGGTTGGCCCGCAGACCGCGCGAGTCTCTACCTGAGTCGCGGCAGAGAATCGCAGTCAGGAATCTTGCGACCCCACAAGCTCCGATTTCGAGCGATTTCCCATCAGCGAGAAGAGAATTGGAATCGTCGATGCGGCGCCGAGCAAAAGCAGTGTCCAACCAAGCGTCCGTCTCGTTGGCCCGGACACCGAGCCGGCTACCAGCAATCCAAGCCCGGCACCCGCCATGGCGCGAGTCATCGCCACGATAGCTACTTCGGGAAGAGTCACGTCATAGGTTTTCATGAATTATTTCGCCTGATGGTCTCGTAACGGACGAACGCGCGGTCAAATTGCGCCCCGCGCTACGCACTTCCGGCAATCATCCGCGTGGCGGCACAGAGTATCCGCGCTCTGAAACAATGATTTCCACGCGTCGATTCAAGCGCCTGCCTACCGCCGTAGCGTTGCTGGCGACCGGATAGGCTTCCCCATAGCCGCGGACCACGGTGCGACTTTGGGCGACCCCCCTTCCGACGATCGCGGCCTGCACGGCGGCAGCTCGCTGTTCGGAAAGGTTCTGGTCGAAGTTTGGATTGCCTGAATTGTCGGCGAAGCCTTCGATAGCGACGACTCCATCCGGATGCGTCATCAGGAACGTCCCGATTCTCTGTATCGTGTCCATGGCAGCGGGTCGCAACTGGGCAGTGCCAGGCTCGAACATGTCGTCGGAAAGAGTCACGACCGGTCCACGCGAAGTGAAGGTGGAAATCCCGGCCAATTGGCGTTGGTCGGCTGCGGCAGGTGCATTGATCGCCGCCGTCGGGGGCTGATATCCAATTGCCGCCGCCTGCCGTTGTGCCTCTTCTGCCTGGCGTTGCGCTGCGGCGGCCTGGGCCTGTGCCGCATCAGCCTGGCGCCGGCTCGCATCTGCCTGGGCCAAGGCGTCCTGTGCCGCACGCTGCGCGGCCAGCCTCGCGCCCTCGCTCCGGGTCTGCGCCATCTGTTGCGCCAGCGTAGCCTGCTCGCCCGCGAGCACGGCGAGCCGGTGCGCCTCGACGCCTCCGCCGGGGCGCCTGGCAGCCTCCTCGGCCTCGCGCATTGTCGCGGCGGCCTGACTCGCCTCGACAGGAGCGTACGTCGTCACTTGCGGGCTGTCGTGAGCCGCGTTGACTGTCAGTCGCGCATTCTCGAGAACCGGGTCGTTTGGCGGTATCGACGCACATCCGAAGATGGCAAGCGTTGTCAACGCGACAATGGTTGTTCCGGTCTTTCCGATTCCATTGGTCATGGTTTCCTCCGAAATCCGGCGAGGCGATCACGACAAGAACCAAGCTGCGACGGCTTGCACCCGCCTTCGAATACATTCAGCTTCATACTATGCGCGTTTCGAGTTTCTCGCGACAGGGCAACGTCCGAATCGGATGTCCGTAAAGTGCCTACCTGGGATTGCGCATCTCAAGGAAATTGCGCGAGCCCGCGGAGAGAATTCGCCGCGCCGCGTAGTCGAAGAGGATTCGCCCGGCGTAGTAGAAACACCTACGATACTTTCAGGAAGTCGCCGATGTGCTCACCCTTCTTGACGTGGAAGCATTGGCCTCAGGCAGGGCAGTTCCATGTTGAGACGACGCGGGGTGCGAAACTCCCCATCGCACATGGATCTGATCCCTGCCCTTCTTCCATCTGAGGCGAACGGACGTCGTCGCGATCACTTGTGCATGAGAAGGCCAGGCAGCCACAGCGTGAGCGGCGGCCATAGCGTGATCGCCGCGAGCACCAGCAACAGCGGCACCAGCCATGGCAGTATCGCCCGCGAGATCTGCTCGAACGTGATCTCGGCGATGCGCGCCATTACGAACAGCACAACGCCGATGGGCGGGTGAATGGTCCCGAGGATCAGATTGAAAATCATGATCAAGCCGAATTGCACCGGATCGACGCCGAAGCTCACGGCCGCCGGCACCAGGATCGGTATCAGGATGAGCAGTGCCGCCAGCGTTTCCATGAAGCACCCGACCAACAGCAAGATCACGTTGGCGGCGAGCAGGAACAGGAGCGGCGAATGGATGGTGGCGACCAGCGCGGGCGCCAAGGTTTGCGGAATCCGCGAAATCGACATGCACCAGCCCAATGCGCCCGCGACCATGACCAGTACCATGACGATGCCCGTCGTCTCTGCCGTGTTGACGAGGATGGCCGGCAGATCCTTCACGCGCAGCGTGCGATAGACGACGAAGCCCAGGAACAGCGCGTACAGATCGGCCACCGCCGCCGCTTCGGTGGGCGTGAACAGGCCGCTGAACATGCCGCCCAGCAGGATGACGGGTGCCAGCAGTGCCCAGGAAGCTCCCTTGAACGCGACCCACACGTCGCGCAGCCCGGCAAAATCGTGGCGCGGCAATCCCTGGCGCGGCGCGATGAACGCCACCAACGCCATCAGCGACAACCCCATCAGCACACCCGGAATGACGCCGGCCAGGAACAGACGGCCGACGGAAACATCCGCGCTGACACCGTAGATCACCATCGGCAGGCTGGGTGGAATGATCGGGCCAATCGTCGCTGCCGCCGCGCTGATTGCCGCCGCCGTTTGTGGACGATAGCCGGCCTTCTTCATGGCGCGGACTTCCACGGCGCCGGTGCCCGCCGCGTCCGCGACTGCCGATCCCACCATGCCGGAGAAGATCATGCTCGAGAGGATGCTGGCGTGCGCGTAGCCGCCACGCAGCGACCCCACCAGCGATGTGGCGAAACGGACGATCCGGTCCGTGAGCTTCGAAGCACCGAGCAGATTGCCCATCAGGATGAAGAGCGGCGCCGCGACAATGGGAAATGAATTGCTGGCCTGCGCCATCTTCTGCACGACGATGGTCGGCGACAATCCGCTGAATACGACAAAGGCAAAGGCCGCGAGCCCCATCGACACGAACAGCGGCATCCCAACGAGGATTGCCGCCAGCCAGACGACGACAATCTCGATCATCAGGTGATTCACTCGACGCTCGTCGATTGGTCCGCTGCCGCGGATCGCGTGGGCCGCTGCCATGCTGCCCGCACATCACGTGTGCCCTGCGCCGCGGTCACCAGACCGGCCAGTATCATCGGCGCGTAGACCCATGCCATCGAGATCGGCAGCGAAGTCGCCTCCAGGTCGAAATTCTTGGCGACCAGCGCCACGCCGTAGACGCAGACCAGCACACCGAAGAACGTGACGGCAAACTGGATCAGCACCTCGACCGCGCGATGCGAACGGCGCGGCAGCAGATCCTGGAAATAGCGGATGCGCACATGCAGTTGCTTGCGGCTGGCGACGATCCACCCGAATACCGCCAGCCACACCATGAGAAAGCGCGACAGCTCGTCAGTCCAGATCAGCGGGTCGCCCGCTGACCGCGTGATCACGCCCAACGCCACGCAGCCGAGCAGCGCGGTGACCAGCACGCAACAAAAAAAAGCGGCGGCTCGATCAAAGCCGCCGGCGAGTCGACGCAGCATCAGGAGTCCGGTGAGAATGTCAGCCAGCGCGGGTTGCGGCGATTTCCCACGTGGATTCGCGTACGGTCAATACGCGACGATGCGCTCCCACAGGCCTTTGCCCCATTTGCTCTCGAATTTCACTGGCATGGTGGTCAACACCGGCTTGCGGAAGCTTTCCACGTCCGGTTGGATAACGGTCATTCCGGCCGTCTTGAACGTATCGACCAGCTTGGCTTCCTGGGAAAGGATCTCGTTGTCCTGTTCCACGCCGAATTTGTCCAGCGCCGCCTTGAGCGACTGCTTTTCCTTGGCGCTCAGCGCAGCCCAGGTCGCCTCGTGGATCGCGATAAGGCGCGGCGTGATGATGTGCCCGGTCAGGATCAGGAATTTCTGCACTTCGAAGAACTTGCCGCTCTGGATTGTCGGGAGCGGATTTTCCTGGCCATCGACGGCACCCTGACTCAACGCGAGATAGAGTTCCGCGAAATTCAGCGGGGTTGGCTTGGCGCCCCACGCCTCTGCCATCGCGCGGAAGGTATCGACTTCCGGAATTCGCAGCTTGAATCCCTTCATGTCGTCGACCGTTTTGATCGCCTTGTTGCCGGACGTGACGTGGCGCTTGCCGTAATACGTCGCGCCAATGATTCGCATCTGTCTCTTGGCCACGAGCTGAGCGTACATGTCGTCCATGATCGGCGATGCCAGCACGCGCCGCATGTGCTGCGAGTCGCGCCAGATGTAAGGCGCCTCGAGGATCGAGAACTGCGGTACGAACTGCCCGAACTGCGCGGCGCCCTCGTCCACCATCTGAATCGCACCGGAGGACGTGGCTTCGATAAGGTCGCGCGACGACCCAAGCTGCCCCGCAGGAAAGGTCTGGATGTCCAGCGATCCTCCGGTATCCTCGCGTACTTGCTTGGCGACCTTTTCCATCATCACCGCGGCCGGATGCGTGGCCGGCAGCACGGTCGCCCAGCGGATCGTCGTGGCGGCCATGGCTCTGTGTGGAAGTGCGGCGGCCATCGTGCTCGCAAGTGCCGCGCCGAGCGCCTTGCGTCGCGTCCAGAAAGTCGTATCGCTCATGCGGATCTCCTCTGATTTCCCACTGGTTTTTTTAAGCGCCAAGCCAGACTACGGCAGTAGCCGGTTTCCCGTCAAGGCAGCATAGGTACCCCGATGACCCGAAGCAGACTCTGATCGCAGCGGCCGCCTGGGCCAACACCGCGCAGCCCTGGACGTCATTGCCACGGTTTATTGCAGCCGCATTAATCTGGGTCAACGTTCCTCGGCAGTAAGCCGGCTACAGTCTGGTGCGCCGAGCGCTGCGCCTTGGGAACCCGGAACCGAACAAGTCGGCGCCGACAGTTCGCACGTCGGCTGGAGTACATGAGTCCGCAAAGTACTGCCGCAGGGTCCGGACCCGCGCCCCTGAAGATTCGGGGCCGCGCGGTGTTGCCTATCGTGCAGGGCGGCATGGGGGTCGGCATATCGGCGCACAGGCTCGCCGGAAGCGTTGCCCGCCTGGGAGCCGTCGGCACAATCTCCTCGGTGGACTTGCGCCGCCATCATCCGGATCTCATGAGCGCGACCGGCCATTGTCGCGATCGGGCGCAGATCGACCACGCCAATCTCGTCGCGCTGGATCGCGAAATCCAGGCAGCGAAGACCATTGCCGAGTGCCGGGGAATGTTGGCCGTCAACGTGATGCGCGCCGTCTCCGACTATGGGGCCTACGTGCGGCAGGCGTGCGCAAGCGGCATCGACGCCGTGGTCGTCGGCGCCGGTCTTCCGCTCGACCTGCCTGATCTGACCGCCGATTTTCCTGATGTCGCGCTGATTCCAATTCTTTCTGACGCACGCGGCATTTCACTGGTCGTCAAGAAGTGGGCGCGCAAGAACCGCCTTCCGGATGCGATCGTCATTGAACATCCGCGCTATGCCGGGGGCCATCTTGGCGCCGCCAAGGTTGCAGACCTCACGGAATCCCGTTTCGATTTCGAACAGGTCATTCCGGCGACGATCGCATTTTTCCGCACCATGGGGCTGGCGGACGACGCAATTCCGCTGATCCCGGCCGGCGGCATCAATTCGCCGGCGCGCGTCCGCGAACTGCTCACGCTCGGAGCATCGGCAGTGCAACTGGGCACCCCCTTTGCCGTAACGGAGGAATGCGACGCGGCACCCGAATTCAAGGCTGTTCTGGCAAATGCGCGGCCCGAGGACATCGTCGAGTTCATGAGCGTTGCCGGATTGCCGGCGCGTGCAGTGAGAACTCCGTGGTTGGACAACTACCTGCACTACCTGCCGAAGATGCAGGCCGTAGCCCGCAAGAAGCCGCGCTGCACGCTGCACTTCGATTGCCTGATCCAGTGTGGATTGCGCGACGGAATTGCTCACATTGGGCAATTCTGCATCGATACGCAGCTGGCAGCGGCGTTGCGCGGCGACGTCAGGAAGGGGCTATTCTTCCGCGGTGCGTCGGCGCTACCGTTCGGCTCCGAGATCCGGCCCGTCCGCGACTTGATCGACTACATGTTGGGACCCTCAAGCGCAGCTGCAGCCACCGCATAGCTCACGGTTCCGTTACGGTGCCCGCGTGGGCGCGTGAATCCTTGATCCGCTGCCACATGCGCGCAATCATTGCGTAGACGTAGGCGCGTCGAGCAGCCCGCGCGTCGCGCTCAGCCATGCGGAAATCGTAGGCCGTCCAGTAGGAAAGGTCCGGCGCGTCGCTGGTGTGCGGTTTCATCGTGATCTCCTTTCTCGTCAGGTCCGTCGGGATCGACAACCGGCCCATTCACGATAGGCAACCGCGTCGCCGAATTCCAATCGATAATTGCGATCGGCGCGATCGCCGACGCAAATGGGGCCGCCACGCTTCGCGCAGCTTGATTCTTCCCTCCGGAGATCGGGGCATGGTCGACCCTGCAATTCAGCACTTGCTCGACACGGTATTCAACACAGCGCCCGGCGTGCCGCCGGACGTCGGGCAATTGCGCGCCGCCGCACTGCGATCCGCGCAACTGTTCGGCGGCGAGCCCGAGCCCCTGGCTTGCGTTCGCGATGTGGAGATAAGCGCCGCTCACGGCGCGATCCCGGTACGCGTGTACAAGACTGCTGCAACCGGAGCGTTGCCGCTGGTGGTCTACGCCCACGGCGGTGGCTGGGTCACCGGGTCGCTCGACTCGCACGACAAGCTCTGCCGCATCCTGGCCAACCGGTTGCGCGCAGTAATCGTCGCGGTCGACTATCGCTGTGCGCCGGAGCACGTTTATCCGGCCGCGCTCGACGATGTGGAGGCCGCATGGCACTGGGCGCGCAGCGAGGCGGAGGCGCTCGGTGCGCACCGGACCCGTTGCGTCGTCGCGGGTGACAGCTCGGGAGGAAATCTTGCTGCGGCACTGACACTGCGTCTTCGCGCTGCGGGCGCGCAGCAGCCGTCATCACAAGTTCTGCTCTACCCCGCGCTCGACGCAACCTGCTCGCGCCCATCCTTCCGCGAATACCGCACCGGCTTCAATCTGACGGGCGAACAGATGGCGTGGTATTGGGATGTCTACCGCGCGGGTGCGTCGCAGGCGGCACCCGAGCTCTCGCCACTCGCGGCGGTCGACTTGAGCGGCCTCGCGCCAGCGGTAATCGCGGTCGCGGCGAGTGACGTGCTGCGCGACGAGGCCATTGAGTATGCCCAGCGCCTCGACGCTGCCGGCGTGCCGACGCGCGTCGTTCGTTGTGAAGGGATGATTCACGGTTTCCTGCGCTGGACTGGCGCCGTGCCGGCCGCAGGGCACTGGATCGAGGCGATCGCAGAAGCGACGGCAGGACTGTAACCGCGAGGATCAGGGCGCCTGGACAGCGCCAGTGATGGCGTTACTCACGAACGCCTTCGCAACGAAGCCGGATGCTTTCATCTCGTCAAGGAACTCGCTGACGTATCGCGCCGCGGCGTCCCGCCCGCGTGGCGTTCCCATCGCCTGGTTGATCGCCATGAAGCGACCCGGCAACAGGCGCAGTCCACCAATGCGCTTGGCGTCGGCTTCAAGCTGCAACTTGATGCCGCCCACGCAGTCGAGCCTTCCGGCGACCCAATTTTCCATCACGGCCGCCGCGTTGGGCGCGCGCACCAGCGTAGCCTGCCGCAACTCGCGCGAAAGGTAGAGGTCATAGGCGCTGGCGGCGATGACCCCCACGCGGACACCGGGACGATCGATCTCGGCGTTGCTCTGCACGGGCGAAACCTCCGCCACCATGTAGACGCCCTCGATCACCGCATAGGGCGCGGTGAAGACGATCTCTTCTGCGCGCAATGGGTCGATCGCAAGAAAGCATACGTCCCACGCGTTCGCTGCAAGTCCCGCAACGACCTTGCCGGCCGCGTCGTAGGTTACCAACTCGATCGCGAGGCCGGCGCACCGGGCCAGTTCGCGCGCGAGATCGACCGAGATGCCGCAAGGCTCACCGGTGTCCGCCCTTCTTCCCGCCAGCACCCGGTTTGACAGGTTGATCGCGGCGCGGAGCGTGCCGGTGGGCGCAAGTTCCGAGGGCGCCATTGGCAGATTCATGAGTATCCTTGAATAATCGGAAACGGACGCAGGCGGCGCGACAGGATGACCGCCGGATTGTGCATTGTCCACGATAACGTGGGGGATGCGTTGGGCGGGAGTCGACCTTGCCGGGAGCGGCGCATGGGCTCACCAAAATGGGGGAGCTGCTCGCTTGCCGCCCTATTTCGGGCTTCCTGTGCGATCATCCCGCCGTCGACGGGGAGGGAGCACGGCATCCGCTTGGACCACCAGTGGTTCGGAGTCCGCGGTCACGCGAAGAATCCAAACCCGGACACCGCATCGGTGATACGCCTGACGCCCACGGCGCAGGGAACCATTCGGAGGAGAGATGAAAATGACAACGCAATTGAGGATTCGTCGCAGGTTGATCACCGTGGTAGCCGGCGCGCTGGTCGCAACGGGGCTTGCTGGCTTGGTGTCGGCGCCAGCGATGGCGCAGAACGTCGTCCTGCGCATGTCTACACCGGCGACCGCGACCGACAACCGATCGAAAGGACTGGAAGAGATCTTCGCGCCGGCTGTCAAAGGTTTCGCGACGTATGAGCCGCACTACGGCGCGACGCTCTTCAAGCAAGGCACCGAGCTCGAGGCGATCGCCCGTGGCAACCTGGAGATGTCGATTACGTCCGCCCAGGAGCTCGCCACGCTGATCCCGGCATGGTCGATCTTCACCGCCGGCTACCTGCTGCGGGACGGACAGCAACAGAAGCGGGTCTTCGCCAGCGACATCGGCAAGGAGATGTACAAGCTCGCCGAAGACAAACTGGGCGTAAAGCTGCTCACCGTCATGTATCTCGGCCGCCGCCAGCTCAATCTGCGCGGAACCAAGCAGATCAACACGCCGGCGGACCTTGCCGGCGTCAAGCTGCGCATGCCGGGCACAGATGCCTGGCAATTCCTGGGGACGGCGCTCGGCGCCAATCCGCTGCCGCTGGCCTTCACCGAGGTCTACACCGCGCTGCAGACCGGCGCGATCGACGGCCAGGACAATCCTCTGCCGACCGATCGCGACTCCAAATTCTACGAAGTCACGAACCAGATCGTGCTGACCAGCCATCTGGTCGACATGAACTTCCTCGCGATCAGCAAGAAGGTTTACGACAAGTTCACGCCGGCCCAGCAAAAGACGCTGCAGGACGCGGCAGTCAAGGCGGCCGACTACACGCTGGAGAAGCAGCTGGCGCTGGAGGCCGAGCTGGAGCAGTTCTTCAAGGACAAGGGGTTGAAGGTCTACACGCCTGACGTGGACGCGTTCCGCACGCGTGTCCAGAAGATGTACCTGGAATCCAAATTCGCCAAAGACTGGCCCAAGGGCATGCTCGAGCGCATTAACGCAATCAAGTAGGCGCGTTTGTGGTGAAGGTCTCGCGCTGGTTGCGGGCAAGGGCGGACAACGTGGCGGTGGGGCTCCTCACTGCCATGTTCATTTCGTTCATCATCCAGATCGTCGCCCGGTATGTCGTCAACCATCCGCTCGGATGGACGCTCGAGGCCTGCCTTACTACCTGGCTCTGGCTCGTCTTCTGGGGATCGGCGTTCGTCCTCGACGACCGTGACCACGTCAAGTTCGACATGTTCTACCTGGCGGCCAGCGCTCGGATCCGCCGGCGGTTCGCACTGCTTTCGGCGCTGGCGATCGTCATCGGGTTCGTCGCCGCGCTGCCCGCGACTTTCGACTACATCACGTTCTACAAGATCAAGAGCAGCGCCACGCTGGGAATACGCCTGGACATCGTGTTCAGCGTGTACGGGGTCTTCGCGATCGCGGTTGTCGCGCGTTATGGGTGGCGCGCCTGGCGGCTGGCGCGCGGAAAGTCGATGGACGACGTCGACGACGGGGCCGCGACGTGAGCCTCGCATTCGCCGGCTGCCTGCTGGCGCTTTTCGCGCTCGCCGCGATCGCGATGCCCATCGCTCTCGCGATGATCGTCTCGGCGATTTGCTACCTCGCGCTCAAGGGGCAGGACCTCGGACTGGCAGCCGAACAGATCCTGCAGGGCCTGTACGACAGCTTCGTGCTGCTCGCCGTGCCGCTATTCATTGTCGCAGCCAATATCATGAACGCCGGCACGATCAGCGAGCGGCTGCTCAATTTCTGTGTCGCGCTTGTGGGTCGCTTTCGCGGTGGTCTCGGTCAAGTCAATGTCGTAGCCAGCCTCATCTTCTCGGGCATGTCAGGTTCAGCGGTTGCCGACGCGGCCGGAATCGGCAAGATCATCATCGAAATGATGACCAAGGATGGCCGGTATACGCCGGGCTATGCCGCCGCGATCACCGCCGCGTCCGCAACTATCGGGCCGATCATTCCGCCATCGATCCCGATGGTCATGTACGCGCTCGTGTCCGACACGTCGATTGGCTACCTGTTCCTCGGCGGGATACTCCCGGGCCTCCTGATGGGCGCGGTATTGATGGCGATGAACTACCGCCTCGCCGTGAAGCGCCAATTTCCACTGGAGGCGCCGGTGCCGGCCAAGGAGCTTCCGCGGTTGACCGTCCGTGCCTTTCCGGCGCTATTGATGCCGGTGATCCTGCTCTACGGCATCTACGGCGGCGTGACGACGCCTACCGAGGCCGCTGCAGTTGCCGCCGCATACGCACTGTTGCTCGCCGCGTTCTTCTACCGGGCGGTGAGTTGGAAGGAGCTGTATTCGGTCCTGTCCGTGAGCGCGCGCGCGTCGGCATCCGTGGGACTCCTGATCGGCGGCGCGCTGATCTTCAACTACATCGTCGCCAGCGAAAACATCCCGGCTGCACTATCGGGCGCCTTGAAAGGCCTGAATGTGGCGCCCCTTGTCTTCCTGCTCGGGGTCAATGTCCTGTTCCTTGCACTGGGGTGCATTCTCGATGCGACCACGATCATCCTCGTCATCGTGCCCCTGTTCGTGCCAACCTGCCGCGCGCTCGGCGTCGATCTCGTGCACTTCGGCGTCGTCACGGTTGTCAATGCGATGATCGGGCTGATCACCCCGCCCTACGGAGTACTCCTGTTCGTGATCAACGCGACGACTGGGATCGCGTTGCGGGAAATCATTCGCGAGATCTGGGGATTCATCGCCGTCCTGATACTTGCACTCCTCGTCATGATCCTGGTTCCCGAGGTCGTACTTTGGCTCCCCCGCCTGTTCGGCTACAACGGCACCTGACGCTTTCTCCTGGCGTTCGGGGCGCGCGGATTCAGCCGGCCGAGCTTTCGCTTGACCGCCACCCTCCTCCGCGCCACAATCGTCCGCGCCCACAAGAGGCCGCGCCACTCTGGTGCCGTTTAACATTTCTGCAGGAGGAGCAATGAAGGCCGATCGAAATGGTTTTCTCGGCGCCGCGGTTCTTGCGGCGCTGTTCGCCGTACCCGCCGCCGCGCAGCAGGTCACCATGATGACCGGGCCGCAGGGCGGCTCATGGATTCCCCTGGGCGGCGCCTTGAAGAACATGTGGGAGCAGGCGGTTCCCGGGCTGCAGATCCAGCAGCAGCCGGGCGCCGGCATTGCCAACGTGCGCGGCGTCGAAGAGGGCAAGGCGCAGATTGGTTTCGCCAATTCGTCGACCACGGTCGACGGCATCGAAGGACGTCCGCCCTATCCGAAGAAGGTCACCCACGTCTGCCAGGTGGCGAACCTCTATCCTCAGTACTTCCAGGTCGTCGCGCTGGCGGACGCCAACGTGAACTCGTTCGCCGACTTCAAGGGCAAGACGTTGGTCACGCAACCCAAGGGCAACACTGCGGAGATCCTGACCGCCGACGTGTTGAAGCTCAACGGCATGAGCTATCAATCGCTCGGCAAAGTGAACTTCCAGGCGGGGTATACCGACGCGGTGGACATGATGAAGGACGGCCACGCGCAGGTGTTTACGCTCGGGACGACCGCGCCAGCCTCTGCGATCATGGACCTGGCCAGCGCGAGAGACGTCATGCTGGTCCCTGTCGACGACAAGACGATGAGCGAACTCAAGAAGATGAATCCGGGTTACAACCGACTTGTCATCAAGGCCGGCACCTATCCCAAGCAGGGAAAGGACGTGCCAGCCATCGGCTACATGACGCACATCGTGGCCGCCTGCGACCTGCCTGAGGACGTCGTTTACAAGATGACCAAGACGATGGCGACCCACGTCAGCGACATGGCGGCGGTGGTGAAGCCGATTGCCGGTTTGACGGCCAAGGACATGGCGGTAGACATTGGTGTGCCGTTCCACAAGGGCGCCGCGAAGTACTACAAGGAAGTAGGCGCCATGTAAGGTCGAGGTCGGTTTCACGATAGACGGGGCGGCGCAAGACCGCCCCGCTTGTTATCAGGAGGCCAGCTCGAGGAGAGCGCCGTGTCCGAGACACCCAACACCGTCGTCTTTTCGGAAGAGGCGCAACAGACCACGCCGCGCAGCGTGGCATTGCGGTGGCTGATCAACGCCGTCGCGGTAGCGATGTCGCTCTACCACATGTATGTGGCAGGGTTCGGCCCGCCCGAGGCGATCATCTTTCGCGGCACGCACCTGCTGTTCGCACTGACCCTGGTGTTTCTCCTCTACCCGCTGCGGCCCGGGCGTTCCGTTGCCTGGCGCGGCGCCGACCTGCTCCTGCTGGCGCTCGGCTTCGCCTTCGTGTTGCACATCTTTCTCAACTACGAATATTTCACCAACCGCATCATCTACATCGACGACCTGACCTTCGCGGACAAGTTCTACGCGGTGGTCGCGGTGGCGATCGTGCTCGAAGCAACGCGGCGGGTGATCGGGCTGGCGTTGCCGCTCACCGCCATTGCGTTCCTTGTCTATGCGGCGTTCTTCACTCGCGTCGCGCCCCAGGTCCTGATGGAGCAATTGTATTTTTCGACCGAGGGGATCTTCGGCTCGACGCTCGGTGTGTCAGCGACCTATGTCATGCTGTTCGTGTTGTTCGGCGCATTCATGGAACGTAGCGGCACCGGCCAGCTGTTCATGGACTTCGCGATGTCGATAACCGGGCACACGGCAGGCGGGCCGGGCAAGGTGTCGATCGTGTCATCGTGCCTGTTCGGCACGGTTTCGGGCAGCGCGGTCGCGAACGTGATGGTCGATGGCCCGATCACGATTCCGCTGATGAAGCGCACCGGCTTCCGCCCCCCGTTCGCCGCGGCGGTGGAGGCGGTCGCGTCGACCGGCGGACAGATCATGCCTCCCGTCATGGGTGCCGCGGCGTTCGTCATGGCCGAATTTCTTGCGGTGCCGTACGCGCAGGTCGCGCTGTGGGCGGTTATTCCGGCGCTGCTGTACTTCGTCGCGGTGTTCTTCGCGGTCCATTTCGACGCCAAGCGCTACAAGCTCGCCGGCGTGCCAAAGGCCGACCTGCCGCGCTTTGGCGCCGTAATGGCCGCGCGCGGTCACCTATTCGTGCCGATCTTCATCGTTCTCTTCGGGTTGATGCTCGGCTATTCCGCGCCGCTGTGCGCGCTGGCGGGTGCGCTCACCTGCATCCCGATGGCGCTGCTGCGCAGAAGCACACGCGGAGGCATCGGCTGGCGCAACGTCTTCGACGCGCTGGTCGACGGCGCGCGCAATACACTCGCGGTCGCGATGGCCTGCGCATGCGCGGGCATCGTCATCGGCTGCGTAACAATCACCGGCCTTGGCATTACCTTCACGCAATTCGTGATCGCGCTGGCGCAGAATTCGCTGCTCCTGGCGCTGGTGCTGACTGCGCTCGCGGGGATCGTACTCGGCATGGGCATGCCGACCACGCCGTCCTACATCGTCATGGTGTCGCTGCTCGTGCCCGCGGTGATCAAGATGGGGGCGCTCACGCCGGCAGCGCACATGTTCGCCTTCTACTTCGCGATTCTCTCCGCGATCACGCCGCCGGTCGCCCTGGCGGTATTCGCGGCGGCGGGCCTGGCCAAGTCCGACCTCTGGAAGACTGGATGGGAAGCCGTGCGAATTGCGGCGCCTACGTACATCGTGCCATTCATGTTCATTTACGAGCCGTCGATCATGATGATCGGCGACTGGTTCAGCATCCTGACTTCGAGTACCACGGCCGTAATCGGCGTCATGTGCTTCGCTGCCGGCTTGCAGGGCTATCTGCTGCGCGTCGCGAAAGGGTGGGAACGAATCTTATTGGTGATGGCGGCGCTGCTGCTGATCAAGCCCGGCTACATCTCGGACGCGATCGGCTTCGCGCTGCTCGCGGTCGTGTTCCTCGCGCAGAAGTTCGGGAGCCGGCCACAGGTTTCCTGACCCTGTTGAAAGTGACCAGGTGCCAGATGCCCGCGTTGTTGTTCCCCCTAGGGCACCAACCTAGTTGTCAGCCGACGTGTCCTCGCGCGTGCTCTTGCGCTTTGCGCCGCGGGACGCTGTCCACCTCCAGTCGCGAACCTCGGGCATGTCGTCGCCGTGGACGCGAATGTAATCGTGGTGCGCGAGCAGCTTGTCGCGCAGCGCCTGCTTCACATAGCCGGCACGGTCCCGCACCGCGGGCAGGAGGTCGATGACCGACCCGACCAGGTGGAAGCGGTCGATCTCGTTCAGCACGCACATGTCGAAAGGCGTGGTCGTGGTGCCCTCCTCCTTGTAGCCGTGCACGTGAAAATTGTCGTGGCTCGCTCGTTTGTACGTGAGCTTGTGGATCAGTGTCGGGTAGCCGTGGAACGTGAAGACGATGGGGCGATCGATTGTGAATAGCGCGTTGAAGTCGGCGTCGGTCAGGCCGTGCGGATGCGCGTGCGCCGGCTGCAGCTTCATGAGATCGACGACGTTGACGACGCGCACTTTGATTTCGGGCAGCTCGCGGCGGATGAAATCCGCAGCCGCCAGCGTCTCGAGGGTTGGCACGTCCCCGCAGCAGGCGAGCACGACGTCCGGGGCGGTACCGCGGTCGCTGCTCGCCCACTCCCATATGCCGAGACCGCGTGAGCAATGCAGTGTTGCCTCGGCCATCGACAGCCAGACGGGAGCCGGCTGCTTGCCCGCGACGACGACATTGACGTAGTTGCGGCTGCGCAGGCAATGGTCGGTGACGCTCAACAGACAGTTGGCATCAGGCGGGAGGTACACGCGAATCACTTCCGACTTCTTGTTGACGACGTGGTCCAGAAATCCAGGATCCTGATGCGAAAAGCCGTTGTGGTCCTGCCGCCACACGTGCGAGCTCAGGAGATAGTTGAGCGATGCGACGGGCGCTCGCCAAGGAATATGATTGCAGACCTTGAGCCATTTGGCATGCTGGTTGAACATCGAGTCGACGATGTGCACGAACGCCTCGTAGCAACTGAAGAATCCGTGGCGGCCGGTGAGGAGGTAGCCTTCGAGCCAGCCCTGGCATTGGTGCTCCGACAGCACTTCCATCACGCGGCCATCGGGCGAGAGATGATCGTCCGTGGGCAGGATCTCGGCGACGTAGCAGCGGTTGGTGACCTCGAGCACGTCCTGCCAGCGATTGGAATTGTTCTCGTCGGGACTGAACAGGCGAAAATTGCCGGCGATGAGATTCTCCTTCATCACGTCGCGCAGGAACTGGCCCTGCACGCGCGTCGCCTCGGCAATTTGCGAGCCGGGCTTTGAAGAGGCCACGGCGTATGTGCGGAAATCGGGCAGGCGCAGGTCGCGCAGGAGCTTGCCGCCGTTGGCGTGCGGGTTGTCGCTCATGCGTCGCGCGCCTCTGGGAGGAAGCGCCGCAAGCTCGGGGACGAGCCGGCCCGACTTGTCGAAGAGCTTGTCCGGCTCGTAGCTCTTCATCCAATGCTGGAGGATGCGCACGTGCCCCGGTTTGTCCATGTCCGCCAATGGCACCTGATGCGCGCGCCAATAATCCTCGCACTTCTTTCCGTCGATGTACTTGGGACATGTCCATCCCTTGGGCGAACGCAATACGATCATCGGCCACGCCGGGCGGCCCTGGAAGCCTTTCTTGCGCGCCACGCGCTGGATGCGCTCTATCTCGGCAATGACAGTGTCGAGCGTGGCCGCCATCGCCTGGTGCATCTTCGCTGGATCGTGTCCTTCGACGAAGTACGGTCGATAGCCGACTCCCTCGAGAAATTTCCTGAGCTCCTCGCGCGGAATGCGCGCGAGGTAGCAGGGATTGGCGATCTTGTAGCCGTTCAGATGCAGTATTGGCAACACCGCACCGTCGCGCACCGGATTCAGAAACTTGTTGCCGTGCCAGCCGGTGGCAAGAGGCCCCGTTTCCGCTTCGCCGTCGCCGATGACTGCGGTGACGATAAGGTCGGGGTTGTCGAAAGCGGCGCCGTAGGCGTGCGCCAGCACATACCCGAGCTCGCCGCCCTCGTGGATCGAACCGGGCGTTTCCGGCGCGACGTGACTCGGGATGCCGCCTGGAAAGCTGAACTGCTTGAACAAGCGTTGCATGCCCCGAACATCCTGCGTCACGTCATGGTAGTACTCGCTGTAAGTGCCCTCGAGATACGCGTTGGCGACGAGCGCAGGTCCGCCATGTCCCGGACCCGTGAGATAGATCATGTCGAGATCGCCGGCGACGATGACTCGGTTGAGATGCGCATAGATGAAATTGAGGCCGGGTGTCGTGCCCCAGTGACCGAGCAGGCGAGGCTTGATGTGCTCGCGGCGCAGCGGGCGGCGCAGGAGCGGATTGTCGAACAAATAAATTTGGCCGACGGACAGGTAGTTGGCCGCACGCCAGTACGCGTCGATAAGGCGCAGCTCCTGCGCCGACAGCGGGCCGCGCGGTCGCGGCGATTTCACGGCAATTGCACGCGCCATGTGAATCCCCCATGTCGCGGACATTATAGCTCCAGGGCCGCGGCACCCACGCGCCGCGGCCTATTGGCAGTGTTCGCGACCTACGCTGGGGTTGCCTGCCGCAGATGTCGGCTCAGCACGGCAACCAACTCGGGCGGTTCGATGGGCTTGCGCAACAGAGCCGCCACGCCGGCGCTCTCAAGCTCGGCCGGTGCAATTCCCTGGCCGTAACCCGTATACAGCACGATCTGCAGTCCGGGACGTACGGCGCGCGCCGCGCGTGCAAATTCGAGCCCCGACATCCCTGGCATCGTCTGGTCTGTGATGACAAGATGAAAGTCTTCGTTTGCCGCAAGCGCGTCGAGCGCCGACCGCGCGTCGTGGAACGTGGTGACGGACAGGCCCCAGTGAACCAGCAGCTCCTGCATGAACTGAGCGACCGAGACTTCGTCGTCGACCACCGCCACGCGCCCGGCGAACGTGGGGCGCGGAAGCCGTTGGCTGGCGTCTGGGAGGAACGGCCGCGGCGTCGCCCCTTCGCGCGGCTGCAACGCGGGCAGCAGCACGCGAAACGTCGTGCCGTTGCCAGTCACGCTCTCGACGATGATGTGGCCGCCATGCTCGTGGACGATGCCGTGAACGGTCGCCAATCCCATGCCGCTCCCTTGGCCGACATGCTTGGTCGTGAAGAATGGTTCGAACATGCGCTCCCGGACCTCCGGTTGAATACCGCTGCCGGTATCGGCGACCGCGAGTTCGACGAACTCTCCCTCGACGTCGTGGCGGCAGCTCGCACATACCCCGGCCGCAGCCGTGGTACGGCGAACCGCGATCCTGATGTCGCCGCTCGAACGGATCGCGTCACGAGCATTGATCGCGAGATTCATCAGTACCTGCTCGAGCTGAACCGGGTCCAGCAGGACAGGCGGCGCGTCGGCGTCGAGCTCGACCTGCAAATTGACCGTCGCCGGGAACGAGGAGCGCAGCAGCTTGACCGATTCGCGAACGAGCGGCGCCAGCGTGAGGGCCTGGGGCTTGCCGCGGCGACCGCGGCTGAAGGTCAGCATCTGCTGGATCAGGTCGCGCGCTCGCGCGCAGGATAGCCCGGCCTGGTCCAGATATGTCGTGAGCTTGGGATCGCGGCCTGCCGAGCGCTCGGCCGCGAGTGTCACGTAGCCCATGATGCTCGTCAGCAGATTGTTGAAGTCGTGCGCTATGCCGCCCGTGAGGTGCCCGATGGCCTCCATCTTCTGCGCCTGGCGCAGTTGAGCCTCGAGCTCGGCGCGTCGCCGTTCGGCTTCCTTGCGGTCGGTCACGTCGCGAATCATCGCGAGGACGTGCGGCTCGCCGCGATGCTGGATCGGGATCGTGCGCACTTCGATCTGGAACGGCGTGCCGTTCCGGCTCATGGTTTCCAGGGCCTCCTCCTGGCAGGGCTCGCCCGCGAGCGTGCGGGCAACAATTTCCTCCTGCCGCTGCCGATACTCCGCGGACAGGTCGCGGGCGCGCACGCCCCGCACTACCTCCTCCCGGCTGTAGCCGTACATCCGCTCGTAGGCAGGATTCACATCGACGCGCTGGTAGCGCGAATTCCACAGCACGAGAGCGTCGGCGGAGGCGTTGAAAATCGCGCGATACTGCTCCTCGCTGGCGCGCAGCGCATCCTCCGCGCTCCGGTTCGCCGTGATGTCGCGGATGAACGCGAGAATGCGTCGCTGTCCGGCGATGGTCGCGCGCTTGAGGCACACCTCGTGCCACATCAGGTGCCCGTCCCGGTGGCGGGCGCGCCACTCGAACCGCACCGGCGGCCCCGATTTCGCTTTCTCGATCCACTGCACGGCCTCCACCTCGGAGTAGGGTGGCTCATTCGAACTCATGGCGGCAATCCGCATTCGGCGCAGCTGATCCACGGGTTGTCCGAATAGCTCTTCGGCTTTCGGACTGACGTCGAGAATGGCTCCGGAGTCCCAATCGTGCACGAAAATGGCGTCCTCGCTCGCCTCGAAGATCGCCCGGTAACTGGCCTCGGATGTTCGCAGCGCCACCTCCGAGCGCGTGCGCTCGATCTCTGCCACGGCCCGCATGGCGAAGATCTTGAGGATAGACTCGGCCAGCGCCGCATCGCGCATCGGATGGCGATCCATCGTGGCAATCAGTCCAAGCGGCTCGCCCGGACGAGTCATTGAGTGGTAGCGCCGCGTAGCTGTCCATGCCCTCTTCCGCGAACAGCGCACCCGGCGGAAACTCCGGACGCACACCTTCGCCAACAAAGCGAAAAGCGCGGCCGACAACCTGGCTGCAGGGCGAACCTTCCAACGGGTATTCGAAATCGGGGAGCGGCTTTCCATCGAGATACACGGCAAGCGTGCGCATCCGCGTCCGGTCGCCGTCGGCGTGTACCGAGATCATGGCGACGTCGACGTCGAGGATCTCGGCGAGATAGCGAGCGAGCTCGCCAAACACCGCTTGTCCTTGAGCGCTCGACACGGCAAGCGCGGCGGCGCGCAACGCGTCTTCATTGCGCTTGCGGTCGGTAATATCTGTCGCGATGCCACATACCGCATAGACGTGGCCCGCGGCGTCTACCAGCGGAAATTTGTGCGATAGAAAGATCCTCTTTCCTTGCGCGGTCTCGACCGTTTCCTCGAAGTCGATCGCGCGCCGCTCGTCAATGACGCGTAGATCGTTGCGCCGGAGCTCCATGGCAGCCGAAGCAAAGACCTCGCCGTCCCGACGACCGACGATCACGCCAACCGGGACGCCCTTGATTCGCTCGAACTCGCGATTGACGAAGAGGAAGCGGCCGTCGAGATCCTTGACGAATACGGCCGCCGACGTGTGATCGACGATCTGCTGCAGTTGCGTCTGCACGTCGAGTGCGGCGAAAGCGGCGGAAGGAGGGGCGGTGTCGTACATGGGTGCGCCTCGGACGAGTGGCGGTTGCCCGGAGTCTAACGCCGGAACAATGGCCTGGAGGCAACAGTTACCTCCCGGTTACACGCGAAACATGCCCGTTACACGGCGTCTCGGGGCGGGACGAACATATAGCCGGCGCCGCGAACGGTGCGAATCGCCTGTGGATGCTCCGGATCGGCCTCGACCTTCCGCCGCACGCGGGCGATGCGGATGTCGATCGAGCGGTCGAATGGCTCCCACTCGCGATTGCGTGTCAGCGTCAGGAGCTGGTCCCGGGTCAATACCTGATTGGGGCGCTCGACGAACACCTTGAGCAGATCGAATTCCATCGCCGTGATGGGTATCTCGTCTCCCTCCATTGCAAACAGCTGACGGGACACGAGCTCGAGCGCGCACACACCCACGCGAACACGCGACGACGGCGGCGCGCCCGATGCCGCGCCCACCGGCTCGGCCGGGGACCGGGCTTGCATCCGCCGCAGCACGCTCTTCACCCGCGCGCGCAGCTCGCGCAACTCGAATGGCTTGGTTACGTAGTCGTCGGCACCGACTTCAAGGCCAGCAACGCGATCGGCGGTTTCGGTTGCCCCGGTGACCATGATGATGCCGACGTCGAAGTGCTCGCGCAGATAGCGGGCGAGTGTGAGCCCGTCCTCGCCCGGCAGGTTGACGTCGAGCAGGACGACGTCGGGGAGGCTGTTCGCGACCGCTTCGCGCATGGCAGTGCCCCGGTCCGCTTGCACGACTTCGTAGCCGTGCGTGCCGAGGTACTCGGCGAGCACCTCGCGCACCGACGAGTCGTCCTCGACGATCAGGATGCGTCCATTGCTTGGCATGAGCGTTGGCGGTCGACGGTCAATCGCAGTCAAGTATAGCGCCGCCCACGTGGCTCGTCGGGCCAATCCACGGAGTAACGGGAGGCGCTGCCGCGTCGATACATACCGAAACAAACTGTTTCCCGATCGACGTCTCTCGATTACTTCGCCTACGCAGACTGAGCACCGTGTACCCGACGATCCTTTGCGGACTGCGCCGGCCGACATTTGATACCAGAAAGCAGAAAAAAGCCACCATGCCAAATACGCCGGGCCCTGGGACAGCCGCCGCGCGCACCGCATTGGATGCCTGGGTGCGGCGCGCTGCGTCTGCCAATGGATTCGGAGAAGCAGCCGTTTCACTTGCCCTTCATCAGCAACCAAGGAGAGATGCCATGCAGAATGTAACGCCCGCCGCCGAATCGAAGCGCTACGCCAAGTGTGTCGAAGTATCCAAGCGCATTCGCTGGGACATCGATCGCGACGTGATCCGCAACCGAACCTTCGATTTCAGCAAGAAGTTCCTGCCCGATGGCCTGTCGAAGGTCGACCGCCTCAGCTTCCTCAGCGCCGGCGAGCAACGCCTGCTGAGCCAGATCCAGGGCCGCACCTACGCCAACATCTTCGGCCTGGTCGAACGGTTCATCGCGGCGAAAGTGCTCGACGTAAGTCGCGAGCACTGGCTGGGTGATCAGAACGCCCTGGAAGCGCTCGTGCGCTTCGGGGACGAGGAGATCAAGCACCAGGAGCTATTCCGTCGCATCGAGCGAATGTGCGCCGAAGGGATGGCCCCGGGGTACACCTTCGTGCCCGAGTCCAACAGTGTCGCATCGGCCGTGCTCACGAAGTCGACGTGGGCCGTGCTTGCGCTCACCTGCCACATCGAGCTCTTTGTGCTGGCGCACTATCGTCAGAGCATCGATCCCGACCCGGACCTGTCGCCGCTGTGGAAGGACGTCTTCCTGTATCACTGGAAGGAAGAATCGCAGCACGCGATCATCGACGAACTCGAATGGAGGCACGAGGACGCCAAGCTCGCGCCGGAAGCGCGCGATGCCGCTGTGGACGATCTGATTGCCCTCGTGGGTGCGGTCGACGGCATTCTGCAAACGCAAGCGGTCGCCGACACGCACTACTTCGTCGAGGTCTGCGGCCGATCGGTCGCTGCGGCCGAGGTTGCGAAGATCGCCGCCGGCGTGCTGGCCGCCTATCGTTGGCAATACATCGTCTCCGGTGTCCAGGGGCCCCGGTTTGCCGAAGTGCTGGGCAGCCTCATCACAAGCGCCCAGGGTGCGCGGATCGGCAAGGCACTGGCGCCGATTCTCGTCTGAATTTCCTGCCACCAACCCTAAGAGAGCTCCCCATGGCCATCACCTGTCCCGCAGGCTTCGACGTCGATCGGTTGCGCGCCCAGGTGCTCGCGACGTACGAGCGTGTTGCGCGCGAGCCCGGCGGCGAATTCCATTTTCATCGCGGCGCCCGGTATGCCGTGGACTACCTGCACTACGACCCGTCCGAACTCGCGCTATTGCCGGAGGATTGCACGGCGCGCTTCGCCGGGGTCGGCAATCCCTTGCGCATCGGCCAGATTCACCGCGGCGAGACCGTTCTAGACCACGCCTGCGGCGGCGGCATGGACGCGCTCCTGGCCGCGCGCCGGGTGGGTTCCGAAGGGCACGTCGTCGGCATCGACATGACGCCGGCAATGCGTGAGGCTGCGGCAGACGCCGCCGAACGCGCGGGCCTCGGGTCCATCGTCGAGATTCGCGAAGGCCTCTTCGAGCAACTGCCTGTTGACGATGAGTGCATCGATGTCGTGCTTTCGAATGGCGTGGTCAATCTGTCGCCGGACAAGGCACAGGTATTTCGCGAGATTTATCGCGTGCTGCGGCCCGGCGGCCGGCTGTATCTCGCCGACGTCGTCGTCCGGCGAGAGCTCAAGGTCGAGGTCCGCAACAACCCCGACTTATGGGCGGCGTGCGTCGCCGGGGCGCTCCCGGAGCCCGAGCTGGCGAAGCTTGCACTCGCGGTGGGTTTCCGCAAGCCACAAATCATGGAGCGCTTCGACTGCTTCCGTGACACCGCGGCGGCAGCCAAGGTCGCGAGCGATTTGCACGTTCACGCCGTAAATTTCTACGCACGCAAGCCATTCATGGAGCAAATGACATGAACTCGAGGACATTGACAAATGCCGTGCCGCACGAGTTCGGACGTACGTTGGCTGCGCTGCCAGACGCACACATTTCCCCCGAGCTCCCGGCATCGAGGGTGATGCGCAGGTACATCCAACTCGATCGTGGCGACATGCTGCGCATTCTTGATGGTCGAGGCACGCAGCTGACTTCCGCTTCGGGAGTGCTCTGGATCACGGAAGAGGGAAGCGCCGACGACAACGTGCTCCTGCCAGGGACGTCCCATCGCATCGAGAACGCGGGGATGGCGCTGGTGTCCGCACACCGTAACGCACGCGTGGTGCTGGAAGTATCCGCAGGAGCATCGCCGCCGCGCCACGTCGAACTTGCCTCAACGGATAGCGAGCCCGGCCGCCAGATTACGTCCATTACTGGCAGCCGCGTTCCGCTTGGCGAGCTCGCCGCTGCGATTGGAGCCGCGATTCGCAGCGCACTAGCTGCCGGGCGCGGGGTCTGGATGCGGCACAAGCCATCGCTCCCGACCAGCGGTTGGTTCGAGCCCGAAAGCCTGGACTCGAACAGGTGCATTCGCCACTCGCGTAGTGGACTTGCCACGCCGCCGTGGGAGGAGCCCGTCCGGAGCGCGCGCGACGCGACGTCGCGTGGCTACCCCTTCCCATACTACTGAGGAAACAAGCAATGAATGCGATCGATGGAGCACGACGTGGCGCGCCCGCAAGGCCGACGGTGATCTGCCTGCACGCGAGCGGCGGGTCTGGCACGCAATGGAAGATGCTGGCCGACCAGATGAGGCACGAATTTCACGTGCTGACACCAGATCTGTATGGCCACGGCATGGCAGCGATGTGGCACGGCGCTCCCGCCGACATCGTTGCAGCGGATGCGGCACGAATCGCGCGCCTCGCCGCCGATGTGGCTGGGGATGTGCACCTGGTCGGGCACTCCTACGGCGGCGCGATCGCATTACGTATCGCGCTGCACCACCCGGCAAGCGTGGCGAGCGTCGCCGTGTACGAACCGGCTGCGCTGCGCATACTGTTCGACTACAACCAGAAGTATCGGGCCGCAGCGGAGATTGCCGAAGTCGTGGGTAACATCCGGCACGAGCTGAACGGGGGAAACGCACAGCGCGCGGCCCTGCGCTTTGTCGACTATTGGGCCGGCGCCGGACACTGGGCGCGGCTCTCGCCCAGGCAACAGACTGGCATCGCCCGCCGGGCACCGGTCATCCAAGCGCACTTTGTCGCACTCATGCACGATGGTGTTCGCTTGCGCGACTATGCGCACGTCGACGTTCCGGTCCTCTATCTCGCTGGACGCGACACACGCGCTTCGGCGCGGCGGATCGCCGAGCTCATGGAACTTGCGTTGCCCGACGTCGAGCTCGAGGTGCTGGACGGGCTGGGGCACCTCGGACCGATCACCGATGCGGAGCGGGTTGCGCAGCGGATTGCGAGTTTCGTCCGGCGGCAGACCGCGGCGCGGGCCGCGGAACGCCGCAAGGCCGCGTAGCCGTCTGGGGTGGATGATGACCGCTCCGATGTGGGTCCTGCTCAGCCTCGCCGGCTGCACGCTCGCGGTGCTGATTGTCCGCGTGGGCGTCGAGCGCGTGGGCGTGTACGCGTTCGGCATCTTCTGCCATCGGCTCTCCACCGCGCTCGCACTCGCACTCTTAGTCGCATTCGCGCCCGCAGCTGTGCTCGCCGACACCTATGGACTCTCGCCGCCGGCAAGCGCGGTAGTCGAGTACCGCGAGCTCTACCGGGTGGTTGCCGCCGAGGGCGTCGTCGAAGCCGTACACCAATCCACCCTTTCAGCGCAGGTCGCAGGGCGCATCGTCGTGCTCGACGTAAAGGCGGGCGACATCGTTCGCGCAGGGCAGGTACTGGCACAGATCGATCCGCGCAGCGCCGCGCAGGCCGAGGCGGCAAGCCAGAGCCAGGTCGGCGAGGCGCGGGCGAACCTCGCCAACGCGAAAGCGAAATACGAGCGCAGCAGGCAACTTTTCGCACAGAAGTTCGTCAGCCAGGCCGCGCTCGACCAGGCGCAGGCCGAATATCTCGCGGCTCAGGAGCAAACCGCGGCGGCGCTGGCGAACGCCGGGCTGGCCGCAGCGACAAAGAGCTTCACGACGATCACCGCCCCCTACGCCGCCATCGTGGCCGCGACCGAAGTCGAAGTCGGTGACATGGCCATGCCGGGACGGCCGCTGCTCACGCTCTTCGACCCACGCGAGTTGCGGGTCGCGGCAACCTTGCCGCAAGCAGTGCTGGCGCAGGCGCAGCTCGACGTCGCGGTGACTGTGGAGTTCCCCACGCTTGGGCGCACGCTCACGGCCCACCGCGTCACGGTGATTCCCGTTGCCGACACTCGCACGCATACGACGAACGTGCGGCTCACTCTGCCCGAGGCGAACGGACTGTTGCCGGGACAGTATGCGCGGGCGCTGTTCGTGACAGGGCGCGTCCGCGCGCTCGTGATTCCCGAATCCGGGGTCCTTCGTCGAAGCGAGGTCACCGCCGTCTATGTGCTCGACCGCTCCGGCGCGGCGCGGCTACGGCAGGTGCGCCTGGGCGGGCGCGCGGGCGATGGCATGGTCGAGGTGTTGGCAGGACTGGCGCCGGGCGAACGCGTGTCGCTCGAGCCGGTGCGTGCTGGTATCGAGGCGAGCCGCGGCAACTTCCACCGGTCGTGACATGGGCATCTCGGGACGCATCGCGGGTTTCTTTCTCGAATCGCGGCTGACGCCTCTTATCGCGCTCTGCGCTCTGGCGATGGGCCTGTTCGCGATCGTGGCGACACCGCGCGAGGAGGAGCCGCAGATCAACGTCACCATGGCCAACGTGGTGATCCCGTTCCCCGGCGCGTCGGCCAAGGACGTGGAGGCGCTGGTCGCCACTCCCGCCGAACAGGTGATCGGCCAGATCCAGGGGCTCGAGCATGTGTTCTCGGTCTCCAAGCCAGGTCTCGCGGTCGTGACCGCGCAGTTCAAAGTCGGCGTGCCGCACACCGAGGCCGTGGTGCGTCTCTACGACACGATCAGCGCGAACCGGGACTGGCTTCCCAAGGAGCTGGGCGTCGGCGAGCCGTTGGTGAAACCCATGGGCATCGACGACGTGCCGATCGTCACGCTGACGCTGTGGACCGCTGACGTCGAGCGCGGCGCCTTCGAGCTCGAGCGCGTGGCGCACGCACTGGAAGCCGAGATCAAGCGCGTGCCCGGCACGCGCGAGATCGTCACCGTCGGAGGTCCCGGCCGCGCAATCCGCGTACTGCTCGAGCCCGAGCGGCTCGCCGCGTTCAAGCTTACCGCCGCCGACCTGCGCCAGGCGCTGGCCAGCGCCAACAGCGCGCTGCCGTCGGGCGCGCTCACCGCCGACAATCGCACGATCGACGTCGAAACGGGCGAGTTCCTGGCGAGCGCGCAGGACGTCCGCGACCTCGTGGTCGGCGTGGCGGACGGAAACCCGATCTATCTCGGCGACGTCGCCCAGATCGTCGACGGCCCTCCGCAGCCTGCGCACTATGCGTGGCTCGGCACCGGGCCGGCCGCGAAAGCGAAGGGAATCGAAGCAACGGGCGATTTCCCGGCAGTCACAATCGCCGTTACCAAGAAGTCCGGCGAGAACGCGGTCGTCGTGGCCAAGCGCCTGCTCGCGCGGGTGTCCGAACTTGAAAACACCGTCATTCCCGCCGGCATCGAAGTCACGGTAACGCGCAACTATGGCGAGACCGCCAACGAGAAGGCCGTAAAGCTGATCGGCAAGCTCGCTTTCGCCACGCTTGTGGTGGTAGGGCTCGTGTTCTTTGCGCTGGGGCGGCGCGAGGCGGTCATCGTTGGAACAGCGGTAATGCTGACGCTTTCCGCCACGCTCTTCGCGTCCTGGGCGTGGGGCTTCACGCTGAATCGAGTGTCGCTTTTCGCACTCATCTTCTCCATCGGCATTCTGGTCGACGACGCGATCGTCGTGGTCGAGAACATCCATCGCCATCGCGTGCTCGAGCCCGGCGCGCGGCTCGCCGCGCTGATTCCGAAGGCGGTCGACGAAGTAGGCGGCCCGACGATCCTGGCAACCCTTACCGTTATCGCGGCACTGCTGCCGATGGCCTTCATCAGGGGGCTGACGGGACCGTACATGAGTCCGATTCCGATCAATGCGAGCATGGGAATGATTATCTCGCTCGCGGTCGCATTCGTGGTTACGCCGTGGCTTGCGTTGCGGCTCGGGCGCGGCTCCGCCCCCCTCCCCGTTGCGCCGTCACGGCTCGACGCGCGGATCGGCGCATTCTTCCCGCGGCTGCTCGCGCCGTTTCTCGACACGCCGCACGGCACCCGCAATCGCTGGCTCCTGCTCGCCGGCATTCTGCTCGCGATCGTGCTCTCGCTAGGACTCGCCGCCGCGCAACGGGTCGTGCTCAAGATGCTCCCCTTCGACAACAAGTCGGAATTCCAGGTGGTGGTGGACATGCCTGCGGGAACGCCGGTCGAGGACACGGCGGCGGTGCTGCATGAGATGGGTGCCTACCTCGCGACCGTGCCGGAGGTGACCGACTTCGAGGGTTACGCCGGGACCGCGACGCCGATCAACTTCAACGGGCTGGTGCGACAGTACTATCTGCGTCAGGCGCCTGAGAACGGCGACCTGCAGGTGAACCTTCTCGGCAAGCACCAACGCTCCCGGCAGAGTCATGAGATCGCGCTCGCGGTGCGCCCCGAACTTGCGCGCATCGCGGCGGCCCGCGGTGCGAAGGTCAAGGTAGTGGAAGTGCCGCCCGGGCCACCGGTACTCGCGCCGCTCGTGGCCGAGGTCTATGGCCCGGACGAGGCCGGCCGGCATGCGGTCGCCAAGCGCGTGCGGGCAGAATTCGCCCGCGCGCCCCGCATCGTGGACATCGACGATTCGGTCGAGGACAGCGCGCCGAAAATTGCCGTCCGAGTCAACCAGGCTCGCGCCGCTACGCTGGGCGTGGTGCAGGCCGACGTCGTCGCGACCATGCGCGTGGCGCTCGCCGGCCAGGACGTCGCGATCATCCGC
The DNA here is from genome assembly GCA_963819965.1 of uncultured beta proteobacterium. GTDB lineage: Bacteria > Pseudomonadota > Gammaproteobacteria > Burkholderiales > Casimicrobiaceae > VBCG01. The sequence goes on along the minus strand of CAWFYA010000002.1, from coordinate 16,984 downwards.
GACGGGCGGTCGAAGTACAGCGTGCCGGTACAGCTCGCACTGCCGCCAGAAAGGCAGGACGCGCTCGACACGCTGCTCACAATGCAGGTCCGCTCGAGCGAGGGCGCGCTGGTCGCGTTGTCCGAGGTCGTGCATGAGGTTCCTGTCGCGCGCGAGCGCACCATCTATCACAAGGATCTGTTGCCGGTGACCTACGTGGTCGGCGATGTCGCCGGCGGTCCGGACAGCCCCCTCTACGGCATATTCGCGGTGCGCGGAAAGCTCGCCGGCGACGCACTGGCCCAAGGCGGCAAGCTCGGCGAGCACTGGATCGCGCAGCCTTCGGATACCTATCGCCAGTACGCGCTCAAGTGGGACGGCGAGTGGCAGGTAACCTACGAGACCTTCCGCGACATGGGCGCCGCCTACGCGGTCGGCCTGGTGCTGATCTATCTGCTCGTCGTCGCGGAGTTCGGTTCGTACCTCACGCCGCTCGTGGTCATGGCGCCGATTCCGCTCACCATCCTCGGCGTGATACCAGGGCACGCGTTGCTGGGCGCACAGTTCACCGCAACCTCGCTGATCGGCATGATCGCGCTCGCCGGCATCATCGTCCGCAATTCGATCCTGCTGGTCGACTTCGTCAACCTGCAACTCGGGCGCGGCGTGCCTTTCGCAGAGGCGGTTGTACAGTCGGTGGTGGCGCGCGCCAAGCCGATCGCGCTGACCGGACTCGCCGCCATGCTGGGGGCGTTGTTCATTCTCGACGACCCGATCTTCAACGGCCTCGCGATCTCGCTGCTCTTCGGCGTCCTGGTCTCGACGTTGCTGACACTGGTCGTGATCCCGGTTCTCTACTTCGCCGTCAACCGAGCTCATCGTCCGCCGACCGCGGAGTAGCAGCCGCAATCGACGGCTACCGGCCAGAACAAGGCGGGAGACTGCGGAGTAACTTTTATCCAGCAGAGCCGGAGGCCCTGAGCTACCATCATCGCCGAGCGTGACCATGAATGATGGAGCGGCGAAAGCACTCTGCACCGGCGAAGACGGTGTAATGGCACACGCGATTTGGCCAGTCAGCGTAGTCTGTCAGGCTCCAGGGTAGAGGCCGACGAGATCGGGATAGGAAGCCCATCTCGCTTGCCTACGATGTGGACGATGTCGTCAACATCGTGCGTGGCGTCTACCAGACGCGAGTCCATTTCCACGATGGAGATACCGAATTCGCGCCAGGTATCCAGCTGGTCCATATTGGCGGCCACACTGCCGGCCTGCAGGCAGTGCGCGTGCATACCGAGCGCGGCTGGGTGGTGCTCGCTTCCGATGCTTCGCATTACTACGCCAACCTGCACAAGGAGTCACCGTTTCCGATCGTCTTTCACGTCGGCGACATGCTCGAGGGCTATCGCAAGCTATGCGGCTGGCCGACACTCCCGATCACATGGTACCCGGCCACGACCCGCTGGTTCGCGCGCGCTATCCGGCTTGGCAGGACCGCGACAGCGAGATCGTAATGCTGCACAAGGCGCCGCTGACGCCGCTCGACATCCCCGCGCTGTGACAGTGCCGGGTGCGAAGCCCGGTCTCGGGCGCCGCGGCACCTTCGAGACCTCGCCCACGATCCGGTCCCGCACCCTGGACGCGCTCGGTGGGACCGCCACAGTCGCGGAGCGCTGACTTGGGGTCTATTCAGCGCCCTCGTTGTACCGCGCGGTGGCGCCATCGATGAACGCCTCCCACATTTCATCCGACGGGTACGCGCAGTCGCCGAACTCGTCGCGCTGCGAAAAGCCCTTCGTCCCGCAAACGATGTCGACCGCCGTCCGATAGTTGGCCGCATTGACCATTGCCCGCAGATCGCGGGTTACCGCGCGGTCTCGCGCCCACGTGTATCCCTGGTCGTAGGCGGTGTTCGCGCTTCCCCTCTGCGCCGCCGCGCCGGGCTGCGGCCCGTCGCCATCAATCCGCGACGTATGCAAAGGCGCGCTCGCCGCGCGCGCCAATTGCCCAAGGTGCTTCTCGATCGCCTGTCGGACGACCTGCGACCAGTCTTCGCCGCTGGCCTCATCCATGCGGCGCCGGAGCTCGTCCGTTACATGAATTTCAATTGTCGTCGCCATGGTCTGGATCTCCGCGTGTTTGCCAGGGCAAGCACGATCCCGACGCCTTGCGCCAGAGCGCTACGTCGGGGTCGCAGCGTCTTGGGGGCGCACGTCGGTCCGGTGAGCCGAACGGTCGCCCGGGGGACGCCGGTCCTTCCCCGGAATTTCTCCGGCGCGATAGTTGAGATCGGCGTCGGCGATTTTCAATGCCGGAGCCTGTCCCAGTACCGCCTGTAGCGGCCGGAAGCGCCTCGTGCATGGGACCAAGGGCAGGCAGGCGGCCTCGCCCATCCGCCGGGCCTTGAAATCGCCACCGGTCATGCACAACTACGCGCACGGTGGCGCCTCGGCGAGAGCCGAAGGCGCTTGGGTCAACCCAGAAAGAGAGGATCCTGCTATGTATCGAACTTTCTTCCCGCGCGACCTGTTCTCCGAACTGGATCGCCTGCAGCGCGAAATACAGGAGACGTTCGACATGTCTCCCAGCATCCGGGGCTTCGGCCGGGGCGGGTTCCCGGCGGTGAACGTCGGCGGTACGCCCCAGTCGGTCGAGATCTACGCGTTCGCGCCGGGGGTCGATCCGGCCAAGCTCGAGGTCAATCTCGACCGCGGCGTGCTCACGATTGCGGGCGAGCGGGCCACGGAGCTGCCCGCTGACGATAACGACAGGCAGACTGTCTACATCAACGAACGCTTCGGCGGTCGGTTCCGGCGTGTTGTGACTCTCGCCGACGATCTCGATCCGAATCGTGTCTCCGCAGATTATCGTGACGGCGTGCTGCATATCAGTATCAAGCGCCGCGAGTCCGCGCAACCGCGCCGCATCAGTATCCAATAACTCTTCGAGGACCTATCCATGAACGACGAGACCGCGGTTTCCAAGACCGATCGCGCCTCTGCTACCGAGGCGACCGCACGTACCGAGATGGCGCGTAACAGCGATGCGGCGCTGATGCCTTCGGTGGATGTCATCGAGGACAGCACCGGAATCACCCTGCACGCGGATCTGCCCGGTGTACCGAAGGACAAGCTCAGTCTGCAGGTCGAAGCCGATACGCTCACGATTGAGGCCGAGATGAGCGTCACAACGCCGGAGGGCATGGAGGCGAGTTACGTCGAGGTCAACGTGCCACGCTATAGGCGCGCATTCACGCTATCGAAGGAACTCGACCCGAGCAAGGTATCGGCCGAGCTTCGAAATGGTGTGCTCAGCCTCCGGATTCCCAAAGCCGAGCATGCGCAACCGCGCCGGATCGAGGTCAAGGTGAACTGAACTGATCGGCCACCCCCGAGTACCGGAGGGTGGCCGATCAGACGTCCGGCGGGCAATCTTGAGATTCGAGGTAGACTCGAGCGAATGAGGCAGGGCTTCGCCCGATTGCGGACTCCGTATCGCACGGGTCGCCGGCGGACGCGCCTGCCCGCATCCGGCGCGCTCAAGCAATTTCGGGCACAAGCAATGCGCCAATCTGCCCGCGGGCGGCGAAATCGACGACGACATCTACCTGCCTTCGCAGGGGCCGTACGAAGCAGTAACCGGGCTTGCAGGCTGACCAGGTGCGCGAGGCGCAACAACCGCATTGCCACCGGCCGATAGGGTGAGTATCCAACTCGGTGAACCGGATCGCCCGGTGGTTGGCGTCCACTGACGAAGTCCCGCCTGCCAGTGCTATTCTGCAGCTAGGGATGCAATGAGCACAGAGGCGTGCGATGTGGCGAGAGACCGGTTCAGTTAGGCGGCAGGCTTGTTCCCGCGCCCGACGACGTACGTCCGCAATATCTACAAGTACTACGTCGCGTACCGGCTGATGCTCGACGCCCAAGCCGAATCCGAAAGGGTGCGGAAAGAAGTCGCGCCAAGGAAGAACTGACAGCTGTTCGCGCCGTCTCATCGTCCCGGCCTCGCGACGCGGGAGCCCCCCTCGCGACCGCCGGCGAGTTACCTGCGCCGACAGGGATGCCGGTGTGAATTCGGATCAATTCTGTGGCGGTGGGAGGCTTTCGAGTTCCTTAAGCCGTTTCATCGCCTGCAACGCCTGTAGCGATGTGTAGTTGATGCCCGCAGCGTTGAGGCTGCTGCCCTGCTGGAACGGATACTCGGGCAGCGTCGTGAGAAACGCCTTGAGCTTTTCCTGTACAGGCACGAACAGCCAGATGTTGTCCGCGTACCAGCGCAGATAGAGCCCGGATTCGTGGGGCGCCTTCTCGTAGGGGTCGGCGCGAAGATTGACGAGCACGGGCCAGCCGGGCACGTCTCGTGTGGCGGTCGCGATGTTGCCGTCCTGCACCGCAAAGCTGACTTTCCAGTCCTTCCAGCGCACGGCATTCAACTCGCCACCCTGGCCGAAGTAGAAAATCTCTTCGCGCGGCCCGGTCTTGGTCTCGCCCTTGAAGTACGGTAGAAAGTTGTAGCCGTCGAGGTGGACCTTCCAGGTCTTGCCATTGGCCTGGTAGCCCGTCTTCAACTTCTCGACAATGTTCGGCTCGCCGGCGGCCGCGAGCAGCGTGGGCAGCCAGTCCTCCTGCGAGAAGATCTCGTTGACGATGGTGCCCGGCTTGATAACGCCCGGCCAACGCACGATCATCGGCACGCGGAAGCCGCCCTCGTAGGTCGTGCCCTTTTCTCCGTGGAAGGGCATTGTTCCGCCATCCGGCCAGGTTCCCGTTTCGGCGCCGTTGTCGGTGCCGTACACCACGATGGTGTTGTCGGCGATGCCGAGTTCGTCCAGCCGCTTCAGCAACCCTCCCACCATGTCGTCATGTTCCACCATGCCGTCGGGATAGAGCCCGATGCCCGTGCGCCCGACCGCGGAAGGCTTCAGATGTGTCCAGACGTGCATCCGCGTCGTGTTGAACCAGATGAAGAACGGCTTCTGTGCCTTCACCTGCGTGTCCATGAACTTGTTCGCAGCGTCGTAGATCTCGAGGTCGACGGTAGGCATCCGTGCACGCGTCAACGGACCGGTGTCCTCGATCTTCTGCCCGCCTTTACCGTCCGACCACGTATGCAACAGACCGCGTGGGCCGTACTTCTTCCTGAACTCCGGGTCCTTCGGGTAGTAGTAAGTCTCCGGCTCTTCTTCGGCATTGAGGTGGTAGAGATTGCCGAGAAACTCGTCGAACCCGTGCATGGTCGGCAGATGCGAGTCGCGGTCGCCCAAGTGGTTCTTGCCGAACTGGCCGGTCGAATAGCCCTGGGCCTTGAGCAGGTCGGCGATGGTAGGCGCCCACTCGGGAATGCCTTGTGGCGAACCCGGCATGCCGATGGTCAGCAACCCGGTGCGGAAGGGATGCTCGCCGAGGATGAATGATGCCCGGCCCGCCGTGCAGCTCTGCTGCGCGTAGGCGTCGGTGAAGATCGCCCCCTCTTTCGCGATGCGATCGATGTTCGGCGTGTGGTAACCCATGATTCCCATGCTGTAGGCGCTGATGTTGTCGCGGCCAATGTCGTCGCCCCAGATCACCAGGATGTTGGGCTTCTTGGCAGGAGTCTGCGCAAGTGCTGGCGATGTCGCGCCAAGCGCGATGACGATCGCGGCGACCACGCTGGACAGCCATCGTTGCACATTCACCTCTTTCCCTCCTGACGTTGCGCGGATCACCCGCGAGAAAGGTCGTCTGGCCGAGGAGCAGCGAAAGCGGGCGGCCGCTCCGGGCCGCCCGCTCGGTCATCGCAAGTCGGAACAGGCTCGGCTCAATCGTGCCCGTTATGGCCGCTTTGCTGCATTGCCTTGAGGATGCCATCGAGGTTGTAAGTCTCCGGCGCCTGCATCGGCGGAAACTCCTTGTACGAGAATAACTCCTTCTCCCACAGCAATTGTCCGATCGGAAGCATGTTCCAATTGTAGATATAGGCGTTGCCGGGCGAGCCAAGCGCACCACCGTAACCCAGCAGGGATTTCGCATCAGCGCCGACCGTCTGCTCGAAGGGATCACGCTTCAGGTTGAGGAGCTGGGTCCAGTGAAAACTGACGGCTCCGAACAGCCCGCCGGTCCCGGTGTCCGGAACAATCGTGTAGTACATCTTCCAGTTCTTGTAACGCACTGCCGAGGGTTGCGAACCGGTATAGTAAAAGAACACGTCACGCGCCGACTTCGCCGACTTACCTGTGAGGTAGTCGATCTGGTCGACGCCATCGAGCTTGGTCTTGACAATGCCGGGGTACTTGCCCGCCATGATCTGCTCGTTGAGCGCGTCGCCTTTGGCTCCGCCGGCGATGTCGACCAGCGTCGGCACCCAGTCGAGAGAGGCGAATATGTCGTTCTTGACCGTTCCCGGCTTGATGACGCCCGGCCAGCGCATGACCATCGGTGCGCGCATGCCGCCTTCCCATGTGGTCAGCTTGCCGCCCTTGAAGGGGGTGGTGCCGCCATCCGGGAAGGTGATGTTCTCGGCCCCGTTGTCGGTAGTGAAGACAACGATGGTGTTGTCGAGCTGACCCATGTCCTCGAGCTTCTTGAGGACATAGCCGATATTGTCGTCCATCTGCTTCATGCCGGCTTCGTTCGTGCCCCAGTCCTTGCCGCCGGGTTCACCGACCATGGCCTCGTACTTGGGCGACAGCATGGTCGTGATGTGCATGCGGGCTGGGTTGTACCAGACGAAGAAGGGCTTGCCGGTCTTCTTCGGATCGTTGCGGTCGAGAAAGTCGATGACCTTCGACGAAATTTCCTCATCCACAGTACGCGAGCGATCCAGCGTCAACGGCCCTTCGTCCTTACAGGTCGTGTTCTTCTGCGTGCCGTCGCTGGACTTACACCAAATGACCGGACGCGGTGGCGTGAGACACGTCGAGGTCTTCGGGTCCAGGGCGCCGGGTACCTCGGGCAGGCCTGTAATCGGCGTGTTCTTGCACGGCGGCGCGATGCCCTGCACCAGCGGGGACTTGTTGATGTCGACGAAGCTCACGCCCTGCATGGCGTCGAGATGGTAGAGGTAACCCCAGAATTCCTGGAAGCCGTGGGAGGTCGGCAGCGCCTCGAAGTGGTCGCCCAGGTGGTTCTTGCCGAATTCGCCTGTCGTGTAGCCCAGGTCGTACAAGAACTTGGCAAGCGCGGGCGTGCCAGGCCGCAGCCAGGAGGGGCTGCCAGGGAGTTGCGGCGGGATCATGCCGGTACGCAGCGGGTGCATGCCGGTGAAGAAGGCGTTGCGTCCGGCGGTGCAGCTCTGCTCAGCGTAATAGTCCGTGAAGAGCGCGCCCTCGTTGGCGATTCGGTCGATGTTCGGCGTTTCACCCACCATGATGCCGCGGTGGTAAACGGAGGGCTGCATGTAGCCGATGTCATCGCCCATAATGAAGAGGATGTTGGGCTTCTTGGCCGGTGCTTGCGCGAGCGCCGGGGTTGCTGCAACCAGCACCAATGCCGCACCGGCGAGAACCGCGGTTAACACACGCTTCAGTCTCATTTCATCGCTCCACGAGTTGATTGAACAGTGAGCCTGTCTACCACTATTTTCGGACCACAAAATGTACTATCAATCTAGATTCTCGTCGAGTTGAACGAGTCAGGGCAAGACTGCCCATGTTGCAAATTGGTGACGGTTCCTGACGGTTAGGCCCAAATACCAATGGCAGCTATCGGGGAATCTACGCGGCGAAGTCGCACATCTACAACTGGCCGGGTGCCGCCGGATGGGCGACGCGCTCATTCGGCAGCAGACGACCCGTTGCTGCCTGTCGCGCCCTTCGGAGCAGACGCCCGATGTAACGCGTTAACCGGCGCGCCGCGCCAACCGTTGTCAAGCAATGGCAGGAGCCCGGCCCGTCCGGTTGACCGCCAGGTTGGGGCGTCAATTGCCTGAGCAGACTCGTCCCGGTTAAACAGCGGTGATGAAATGAGCACGCATCTTCCCCGTGATCGGCCCCGCGCCAAACTGGGATAATAGAGCCTCGGTCACCGCATTCGTCGCTTCGCCAAGACGGTTGGGATCGCGCTCTTCGATTTCGCTGCGCAGCGGTGACCCTTGGCAATAACCGATCGCGAGATCGCGCGCCGATGGCGCAACACTCTGCCGGTTCACGGTTTCGACCGCGATCTTTTCAAATCCAGCCTGTGCCAACTCATCCTGGATCAAAACCGTGTCGAAATAGCCGTATGGCATTCGCGCCAGCAGATCGGGCGGGTTGTTCGGGAACAGGCGAGCCACGGTCTCGCACACAACCCCGCAGAATTCATTGTTCTCGATCCGGTCCCAGACATCGAAGACGAAACGGCCGCCCGGCTTCAGCACCCGCCGCACTTCGCGATAGCCGGCCACCCTGTCGCGAAAGAACATGACGCCGAATTGGCAAAGGACCGCATCGAACACCGCGTCGTCGAATGGCAGCGCCAGTGCGTCGGCGTGTCTCCAGCTGATCCGGGCACAACCTGGTTGCGCTGCTGCGAAATGGAGCATTGCCTGATTTATATCGCTCGCGATTATCGACACCGTTTCGGGGAGCACGCGAGCGAGCACGCGGGTGACGATGCCGGTCCCCGCGGCGATTTCGAGCAGATGGCCCGCGCGGAGATCAGCCAGGCAATCAGCGAGGTCGCGCGCAAACGGCTCAAAGAAGACCGGACCTCGATAGCGGTCGTAAAGCGCCGGTACCGAACCTGAATATAATCGCGCCGAGTCTTCCATCGCAGCTCCAGCCCGCTACTCCCACTCGCACGTCCGCTTTGCGCCAATTTCGGAGTTTAGCCGGTTCGTCCGCTTCTGGCCGGGAGTTGACCATCCGCAAACGGCAACTCGCGACCCATTCCGGTCATTCGAAGTGCTCTACGCAGGGGCATTGAATTCGCGACGGTCAGCGCGTAAATTGGTTACCCCCCAAGCGCAAGGAGCACAACGATGGGCCAATTCCACAATATCGGGCCGGTCACGACAATTATTGCTGGCGCAACTCACTATTGGGAGTATTGGTTCGGCAACGGCGCCGACGTGGGCGCAGCGGTTGCGACCCCCAACCTCCTGCTCTCGCAGATTAATACGGAGCTCGTGGCGCAGCAGCCGGGCGTCGTAGCGTTGGACGCTGGCGAGGGTGCGCCGGCAATTCACTACACAGTGCGCATCCACAACAACGGAAACACCTGGATGCAGTACAATCTCAACCTGGGCAACTTCTTATGAATACCCAGCGCCGAATCATTGTCATCACGGAGCAGGGCCGGATCATTGGCACACAGGCAGCGCCCGAGACGTCGAATGGATCTTCGGCCGCCACCGCCGTGCTCTCCGCCGGGCCGGGGCAGACGCGCTTCGAAGTGGTAGCGGAGATGCCCGCCGCCTTTGCGGACGCGCGCGAAATCGAGCACTTTCACGCAAGGCTCATCCCACTCGTAACGAAGGCGGCCAGATAGATTACGGCGGCGGACCGCAAGACTTCTCCCGGCCGACAGCTGCCGAAGCCCGCAGGCGACCCGTTTCCGTCTTAAAGTCCCGCCGTAAGGATTAGAATCGGCGATTCTTCGCGAGGCCGGATGCCCAATGGACGCGCTGCAATTCCTGCAATTCGTGCTTCATTTCGATGAGCATCTCGGCGGCGCCATCGCGCAGCACGACACCGCCATCTACACAATTCTGTTCGCGATCATCTGCGTGGAGATCGGCATTCTTCCGATGTTCTTTCTGCCCGGCGATCCGCTGCTGTTCCTGTGCGGCGCGTACTGCGCGACCGGCGCGATTAGCATCCTGATTGTCGTACCGGTCCTTTTCGCGGCCGCAGTCGTGGGTAGCCTGCTGAGCTACGGAAGTGCCCGTGCTATCGGCGACCGCGTCTTCACACAGGATTACCCTTGGCTGGACAAGGTCGCGCTGATCAAGACGCACGCCTTCTACGAGAATCACGGTGGGCTGACGTTTGTCTTGTCGCCGTTCATCGCCGTCGTGCGGACGTTCGCGCCGTTCGTTGCAGGTGTGGCGCAGATGACCTTCGCGCGCTTCGTGTCGGCGGTCGTTGCCGGCGCTGCCATCTGGGTCGTGACACTGGTCGGTGGCGGCTACTATTTCGGCAATGTTCCAGTCATACACGATCACATGAGCGCGGTCGTGCTGTTTGGCGTGGCCATCGGCGTCGGGTCGCTGATCGTCAGCAGCGTCTGGCGTTATTTCAAGGCGAGCCGTCCGGGCTGGGGCGCGAATTCGGAGTAATGGCGAGTGACACATCGTCTCGACGGCATTGCCGCTTGCGTGTTCGATGCGTACGGGACGCTTTTCGATTTCGCCTCGGCCGCAGCGCGGTGCAGTGACGTGCTGGGCGCACAGACAGTACCGCTCACGAGGCTATGGCGTGACAAACAATAGCAATATACGTGGCTGCGAGGGTTGCAGGGCCGGCACACGGACTTCCACCAAGTTACCGGCGATGCGCTTGATTTCGCGTTGGAGACGCTGCGCATTGAAGTGCCCGACCTGCGGCACCGCCTCATGGATCTCTACTTGACGCTCGCCACCTTTCCGGAGGTGCCCGATGTCCTTCGCCAGTTGAAGGATGCAGGAATGCGAACCGCAATCCTATCCAACGGCTCGCCGAAGATGCTTGCCGCAGCGGTCGAATCCGCGCACATCGGAGATCTTTTAGACGCCGTCGTCTCCGTCGAGGAAGTCGGCGTGTTCAAGCCGCATCCGAAAGTCTATCGACGCGCGGTCGAACGGCTCGGCGTTCCCGCTGAGCGGATCGCGTTCCAGTCCTCGAATGCCTGGGACGCGTGGGCGGCTTCGGCCTTCGGTATGCGGGTAGTCTGGTGCAATCGCTACGGGCAGCGGCCCGAGCGACTGCCTGGCGCACCGGATGCCGAAATCCGCACGCTGGCCGAACTGCCACCACTGCTGATTTGAAGGCCGTTGCGCGCGCCGCCCAATACCGAAAGGCGGTCGTTCCGGCCCCCGAGAGGATGGCCATGCGTCCCTTTTTGAGACCGACGGGTCCACGAGCAGCCAATCGGGCGTGGCGCGTGTCATGCCTCGTCGACCCAGCTCACCGTGATTGTGAGATGGTTGAGGCCTTGGCTGTGGCGATAGCTCAATTCGTCTGAGAAGTTGCGAATCAACAGGAGCCCGCGGCCTCCAGGCGTCGCATCGACGAGGTTTGCCGGGTGCGGTGCTACGGCAACGAACCTGGAAGGGTCGAATGCCACCCCGGCGTCACTGACCGAGAGCTCCACTCTGCATGTCCCGGGGCCGCGGCGCACGCCGAATTGCAGATGCACAGGCGATGACAGCGCAGTTGGGCCGCCATGTCTGATCACGTTGGCTAGCGCCTCGTCGAGGCAGTGATCGAGGCGCACCACCTGATCGAGTGGAACGTTCTGCGCAAGTGCTGCAGATTCGAGCCAGACGGATGCCCGTCGCGCGTCCCACACATCCGCCCGAATCGTCAGTGCCGCGGGCGGCTGCACAGCCGGTAGTGACATTCTGCGCGGCTACTTCAGGAGCGCCTTTTCGGCGTCGATCGAGTCCTGAAACGTCGGGATCAGTTTGTTGATGCCGGTCCCTTCGAGCGTCCTGATGATTACTTCGTTCTCGGCGACGTACAGCACCATAAGACCGCCTTTTGCCTGGACCGCCTTGGCGCCCGCGACAAGTACGCCAATAGCCATAGACGAGAGAAACTTGACCTGCGAAAGGTACACGACCACGCCGCCTTTTGCAGAATCCGTAAGGTCGGCGAACTGCGGGGCGATCTGCTCGCTCCCAGCGGTATCGAGGCGTCCGGACAGGACGATGCGGCGCAAGCTCTCATTCACGTCTTCAAATCGGATGGCCATGGCGTCCCCGCGGCAGCACGAAGAGGGGGGAAGGACAGAACTGTGTTGCTATGGTGACAGAAAGCTACCGCGAAGGCGAATTGACTGGCTTTTCTTATTGGACGACAACTCGTATTGCGCCTTAAGCGAAGTAGTCCGTTCGGGCTTTGCGTGTTTCGCGCCGGCGTGCGCTGGCCTTCTCTCTGAACCGCATCCCATGGCCTAAAGCCTTGCCTCGAGGCGGTCTGGGTCCCGACCTCCATTTCGAAGTAGAGGAGCTGACACCCTCCGTCGAGCGCAAGGCGGCGTGAGTCGTGTCCAAGTCAGGTCTACAGTCCCGGAATCGGCGTCACCGAAAGTACGTCGACATACGCGCCAGGCATGTTGAGGTGCGGGTGACCGACAAGCATAGCTGCTGCGGCATCGTGCGATTCAGCTTCGATGATCGTATAACCGGTGACTTCATTCCTGACGCCTGCAACACCTGCTGCCGTGACTCGCTTGGTCTTGCCCAGTGGCGCACCCATATCCACGATAGCACTCTCATTCTTCTTCATCCACGCCATCCACGCATCCATTCCGGCTTTCATTTGTTCCGGATTGGAACTCGCCATCATCTGATCGATCGCTGACACCGGTGCGAGATACAACAAGAAGAACTTGTTCATTACCCACCTCTACAGTCTGGATTACAGAAAAGTGACCGACGCCATTTGGCGTATGCATTGTACGTCCTGGCAGAGCCATCTCGACCACCCTGCCTCCATATCCAAGTTCTGATCGCGGGCCCGTATGACAATCACTCGGACCTCGGGCGTAATTGTCACGCCGTACAGGTCGCGCGTAAGCGGCTGCTCGTCGGCGTGGTCTTGCAGCAACACGCACTCGCCGAAGACGCGTCCATCCTTGCCGGCGGCGCGGAACGCATCGGCATAACGTTGCGGCGTGTCGTATGGCGACGAGATCGTCACGTCGAAATCGAACGAACCCGCTCCGCTGCCGCGCACCTTGACCGCGAGAACGTCTGGTTGCCGCTTGTCCTGCGACCAGGCGGGATTCGCTGTTGTCACCACAGCGACCGCAGCCATGGCCAATCCCAGGATGCGAATTCGGGGAAATGTCTGGCGCACCGGTCGATTCATGGGGAATGAACGGACGAAGGGAGGGAGGCCGGTCAGCCGGCCCCCACCAGCGCCGGCAACTCCGCCAGGGAAACGATCTCGCGGTCGGGCGCGCCGGGCAACCGTTCGGCCCGCTGACCGTAGCGGTTGCACCAAACAACCCGCATTCCAAACGCCGACGCGGCGTACGCGTCCCACGCGTTCGACGATTGGAACGAGATGGAGCGCCCAGCGACGCCCAGAAGGTCGACGGCGTGCTGATAGACCTTCGGATGGGGCTTGTAGACGCCGACAGCCTCTACCAAACAGGACGTGATCGAACAGTGCGTCAAGTCCCGCTCCCCTGACGGCCGCATCGAGCATTCGTGGCGACCCATTTGACAGAATGGCGGTGCGCAATCCGGCCTTTCGCAATGAACGCAGGACTTCCGGCACCTCTGGAAAAGGATCCAGGTTCAGATAGAGTTCCATCAACCGTTCGCGCAAGCTGGGACGATCGATCTCCAGAGTCTCGAGCGCGAAGTCTAGGACGTCTCCCATGACCTGCCAGAAGTCGGCGTGGCGTCCCTTAGCCGCGCGCAACCAGGTGTACTGAAGTTGCTTGTCGCGCCAGAGCGCGGTCAACTTGGCGGCTTGATCACCCAGTTCGTCTTGGCAACGTCGCGCCGCTGCCGCAAAATCGAACAGCGTTCCGTACGCGTCGAATACGCATGCCTTGATGCCGATCAGGGGCTCTTTCATCGCGGCAGCCGTTCAGGAGAGCGCTCGTGCCCGAAGCCCGAGCACGGACCCGATGCCGACGATCATCGCCGCAACGCCGAGGTTCCAGATCAGCACCATGAGTCGACCGCCTGGTCGATGATGCCATCGTCCCGGTAGGACCCCGTAATCGACCCATGCGCGATTATTTTCAGCCGGGAGGGTTTAGAGAGGTGCGGAATTCGCTGGTTTTCTCCACTGAGAATCGAATTTCAACAGCCTGCTAACGAGGCAAGTTAACCGGCGCGCCGTGCTGATGCCGGCCAAGTAGAAGGCGTGAATCGGCGCGTCCGGTTGACATCCGGGTCAGGCGCCATGCGGTGAACTCACGCTAACACAACATCCGTCTGCCAGTTGGATGGGTGGGCATGTGACCGAGCCAAACGAGCAAAAGACGCAGCAATCGCCCACCTTCGGCCGCAGCAACTTGCGACACCCTTGGCACTCGTAGAAGTAGAGGCATGCGTCGGTTGGCATGATTTCAGTTGCCGTGAATCCGCAATCCGGACAAGTGAGGGTGGACTCGAGGATCGCTGGGGGAGGCACCATGGGGCGCGTAACGAGCCAAGTTAAGTAACGATTATGTCCGATAGTCCAGCCGGCAATCGCACGGCCACACTTAGGCTTTCCGCGCTACCATCAAAAAGACGGGAAACCGGCGTGGCGCGCCGTCGACCATCTTCTCGATCTCGTGGGCTGTCGAGAACTCCGCGGTCGCGAATCCGGCCTCCCGCGCCTGCGCCCCGAGCCGCGTACGATCAAAGCCGAGGTGGCCGTCGAATCCAGTGCCGTGGAAGGCCCCATCCTCGGCGTCGAGGTCGGCAATGCACAGGAGCCCGTTCACCGCGAGGGCGGCGTGGAAGCGCCGCAGGATTGCGTCGGTGTCTGGCACGTGGTGCAACGTCATCAGCGAGTAGATGATGTTGTAGCGCTCGGCCGGCATCGGATCGACAAGTACGTCGAGCTTCACCGTGCGCATTGCGGTGTCGTTCGCCGCCGCGATCTTGCCTGCGGCGACCGCGAGCATCCCGTCAGATACGTCGGCGAGCGTGATCTGGCCGAGTCGCGGGCGCAGCATGAAGCTCAGCAACCCAGTGCCGCAGCCGTACTCCATTGCACGCATCACGTTGGCGAGCGGAACGCCGCGAACGATCGCGTCGGCAACCGCCTGCGCACGTTCGACTTTCGCTGGGTCGTCGTCCCAAGTCGCCGCCCGGGCGTCGAAGTCGCTCGTCGTCATGGGGTTAGGCAGGACTTTTCTCGACAATCACACGCCCAGCGGCGTTGAGGTAAACGTGGTAGCGATTTCCATCTTTGCATGATGCAAGGTGGTCATTTTCACCTCGCGTTGTGACGCTGACGACTTCGCCACACGGCAATCCTTGCAACGTAATCACGGTGAACAAGTCCTTCTTGATCGCTTCGTCGTCGGCTGCATGCGAGGACGCCGCAAAGCCTGTAGCGATCAAGATCGCAATCGATATGCCCTTCGTTGATAGAGTCATCGCATCTCCTGCATCGAATCAAATTGTGGCGAACTTCGTCGGATCCGAAAGGATGCCCCAAATCGCTTCACGCGAGGCCGCGATCGCCGTTGCCAGCGCTTGGTCGCCATCCTGCAGCAGCGAGAGCACCTTGAGGACCAGCAAATCATACGAACGCCGGAGATCGGCCACGGCAATGTGGAGCTTCCCTTGGTAGAAGGCCCGGAATTGATTCAGCAGATCATCGACCTGATTTTTGAGCGTGATCTTGGTGAGCACGCCGATGGCCTTGGTATCCTTCAGGCGCTGTTCCAGCGACGCCAGATCCAGCGGTGGAGCTTTCGGCTTGGCAACGTCCGGAGGGGGGCTTTCCCTCTTTGTAGGCTGCGCCGCAGGGGCGGGAGCCGCAGGGGTCTTCGCAGGCGCTTTCGTGACGGGCGGGGCGACCTTGCCAGTGGTCTGATTTGTGGCGCCGCCCATAGATGGCGCAGCCAATCCAATTGTCGGCTCAACCGGAGCGACTCCAACCTGCGCCTCCACGGTCGGGGGCGACGCGCTCGCTAAAGGTGGCTGGCGGACCGCTGGCGGTACGGCTACGGCGTCCGCTCGCGGCGGACTGCTCTGGGACAGCGCGAGAGGCGGTGGGTTTTTCACACCCGCACAGCCCGACGTCAAGATTACGAAGGCAAGTCCAACGACGCACGCTACGTGCATCACCGGATCGTCGGCTTCGGATTCAGCAATCTTGTTCACACAGCGCTTCGGATTCTGCCCGTCGGACCAGCAATTCTACTGCAGGTATTGCTGGGTGCGATTCGCTCGCTGCAATTCCTGCTTCATGTGCCGCCAACGTCCCGCCATATAGTAGTAGCGACGATCATTTGCAACTGACCTATGCGTCGTGACAATTCAAGATCGCTCCGACCGCCTGCAGGAGCTGGCAAGCCCCCCGACGCAGTAGGTGCGCGTCCGCGCCGTAATACCCGTGCCGTAGGCTTAGTCCTGCCCCGGGGCCCACCGCTCCCTGGAGCACCGCCGTGCATACGGCAACGCCGTCGACCAGTCACGGGATAGGATCAACCCCAGTCTACATAGCCCTTGGCGCCCGGGACGATGTTTGCCCTACCGTCGCCTACTCGTAGCGCGTTGGGAGTTTGATCAAAGCCCTCAGCTTCAAACTGGGGTGAAAGGTCGTTGCGCGTCGCGCCGAGATAGGGTTTCTTGACCCGTCTTCGGATTCGTCCGGGACGTGGCGGCTTCTCGCGCAACATGAAATTGCCAGAGCCCACTCAACTTCACGCAGTCACCCGCGGCAAGCGCGGCCGCTCTCACCTCAAAGAAGCGGTCGACCATATGGCTGGCTTCGCGCTTGTTGAGTCCGAGTTGCTCGAAGAGTGTTGTCGCGAGTGTGGCCTTGGTAGTGGTCATCGGAAAATGATGCGCCCGTCGGAGGTCTGCTGGGTGGTCGAAATCACCCGGAGACCTGCAGTGCCTCGCACAGGGCCGGCACGCCGTACTGCCGTCGATTCTTCTCGACGAAGGCGTACTTCACTGCGCTTCTCGCGCAAAGTAGATGGCCGCTTTTTTTAAAATCTCGATCTCCATCTTGAGCTTTGCGTTCTCGCGACGCAGCTGCTCAAGATCTCCTTCAGTGGGCGGATCGGTCAGGCTTGGCGATGCCGGTCACCGCCTCCTTCTCGAATTCGAGCCGCCACGTTCGAAGCTGGCCGACGCGTACGCCCACCGCCCGCGCCACCTGGGCCCTGGGCTTCTCGCTCAACGCCACCTTCCGTACCGCTTCCAGCTTGAA
>CAWFYA010000001.1:0-798837 GCA_963819965.1 uncultured beta proteobacterium | reverse complement strand
TTGCGGGGGAAGGATTTGAACCTTCGACCTTCGGGTTATGAGCCCGACGAGCTGCCAGACTGCTCCACCCCGCGTCAGGGATTGCGAGTATAGCGCGCGCGCGCGGCCCGCGTCAACGCGGGCGGCATTGCCGCGCGGAGCCATCCCAACCGGCGCGGCGTGTCGAAGCGCGTCACGATGCCGTTGGTTGCGCCGCCTCCCCTGCGCAACCCGGCCAGTTTTTCCTCCATCGCGGGGCCGATCCACCACTGCGGCTCTGACGGTGGCGAATAGCCGCCTTCCCTTTCCCGCTCGGCAACGCGCACCTTGGCAATCTGGAATGCCGCCGCCAGTGTATCCGCGCTTGCCATTCCTTTCTGGAAGAACGCCTCGCCGAAGAATGTGGACGCACTTTGCTCGCCACAGCCGAAGGACGTGCGATCCGCGCGGGAAGCGGTGATGATCAGCGTGTTCTCGTCCTGCAGCGGCTTGATGTAACCGCCCGAATAGCATGCGGACACCACCACGATGCGCCACTTGATGCCGGCATCGTCGAGCAGCTGGCGCAGGCCGGGCGGCGACAGTTCCACGAGCGACAGCGGCGGCTGGCTGGCGCTCAGGCGGAAATCCCGCGTGCCATGACTGCTGAGGTAGACCATGACCACGTCGTCGTCGGTATTCATCGCCGCGCCGATCTCGTTCAGCGCCTCGCGCAGGTTGGTGATCGTGGCGAATGGCACGGTAAGCAGCGTCTGCGGATTGTTGATGAGCAGGACCGAGCGATCAGTGGTTCCCCAGCGCTCGTCCATCACCCGTTGCGCGGCCTCGACATCCTTGCGAAACACGTCTTCGCGGGAATACGGCGCGAAGCCGACGAAGTACAGGTCCGCCATGCCGGGCCGCTCGTCGGCGAGGTTGGACAGCACGTGGTCGAGCAGCACATTTTGCGATGCGAGTACGGCTTCCGATCCGGCCGACATGCCTTCCGGCATCTCCACCGGCCCGGCCTGGTCGCGCCACCAGGGATCGTTCGGGGCGAGTCCGTTGGTCAGGAAAATCGGCGCGGCGAGGACCAGGCCGCCGCAGATCGCGCGCAGCCATACGCTGGAGGTGGGTGGCGCAAACGCCACGGCCACGCTGCGCACCAGGATCGCCACCATCCAGAGCAACAGCGCCTGGCTCGCCAGGCTCGGCGACCCATTCGAACGGAGCGTAAACGGCGGTGAGCCGGGGAAGGACAAAATTCAACGTCTGCGCCAACGGGATCGCCGCCAGCACGATGACGGGTATCGCCAGCGCAAGCGCCCGCTGCCGAAACGCCAGCGCAAGCGCTGCCGCGACCAGCAGCAGCAGGCCGGCGGAATAGATCTCGGTCCCCGCACCCAGCAGTGAGAATTCCCGCAGCGGCCCCGCGCGAGTCCAGTCGCCGGCAACGTCGATCAGCGCCGAGAAAACGAACAGCAGCAACAGCTGGCCCAAATCGATGCGAAACGCGAGTCGGTTCACCGGCATGAACAGCGACAGCCGCAGTCCGGCCATGAGGTTTCGGTACAGGGAAGCCAGGGCAACACGCATGGCGAATACCAGTGGGCGGTTCGAAAGGTCGCGCAATCGGCCGCGGCATCACGCCGCGGCGGCGTGTTCCGCGATGAAGGACTTCACCTGCCGCACGTCGGCTGCAATCGTCGTGCTGTGCTGCGGTCGCGCTTCGAGATCGCGCCACGCAGCGGGGCGCGCGGGATCGCGGCCGATGGCCTCGCGGATCGTCGGCGCAAACTTGGCGGCCAGCGCCGTTTCCACGCAAATGAGCTGGGTGGCGGGGTCGCGCAGGGCCAGCGCCACCTTCATGCCATCCGCCGTGTGCGGATCGACGATCACTCCGAAACGAGCGGCGATATCGCGAATGGTCGCCAGGCGATCGGCGTGCGTGCTCCGCCCCGATACGATGCCTGCGTCCTCTACGGCAGGCCACCACGGTGTGCCGGATAGGTCGAAGCCTCCGTCTTTCGCCACTTGCGCCCACAGCTCGCGCAATGTCGCAGGATTTCTTCCGACCACGTCGAAGACGAAGCGCTCGAAATTGGAGGCCTTGGAAATGTCCATCGACGGCGACGACGTCGCATGCGTCTCCGCCGCCGCGCGCGGACGGTAGCGGCCGGTGCGGAAGAATTCGTCAAGCACGTCGTTTTCGTTGGTGGCGAGGATCAGCCGCCGCACCGGCAAACCCATCTGCCGCGCGACGTGCGCCGCGAGAATGTTGCCGAAGTTGCCGGACGGCACCGCAAAATCGACCCATTCGTCGTCGCGTCTGGTTGCCGCGAAGTAGCCCTTGAAATAGTAGACGACCTGCGCGGCGATGCGTGCCCAGTTGATCGAGTTCACCGCGCCGATCTTCCAGCGTGCCTTGAATTCGGCGTCACCGGCGACTGCCTTGACCAGGTCCTGGCAGTCGTCGAAATTGCCTTCAACCGCGAGATTGAAGATGTTGGGATCCGCGAGCGAGAACATCTGCGCCTGCTGGAACGAGCTCATCCGGCCCTTGGGCGACAGCATGAAGACGTTGATGCCGCGCTTGCCGCGCATCGCGTATTCCGCCGAGCTGCCGGTGTCTCCCGACGTGGCGCCCAGGATGTTGATGGACCCGTTGTCGCGCGCCAGCACGTATTCGAAGAGATTCCCCAGGAATTGCAGCGCGATATCCTTGAACGCGAGCGTGGGCCCGTTGGATAAGCGCAGCAAATGGAGGCCCGGTTCGAGCGTCGCGAGCGGCGTGATCTCGTCGCTGCCAAACACCTCGGCCGAGTAGGTATGGTCGATGATCCGGCGCAAGTCCGCAGGCGGAATGTCATCGCTGAATCGCGACAGGATCGCAAACGCCAGGTCACGATAGCCGAATGGGCGCAGCGCCGCGCGTTCCGCCGGCGCGAAGCGCGGATAGGATTGCGGCACTGCGAGCCCGCCGTCGGGCGCCAGGCCCTCCTGCAGGATCGCGCAAAAAGGCTGCGGATTGTCGCTCCACGCCCCGCGGGTCGAGACGTATCGCATCAGTTGAGCTCCTCCAGCCGGATGCGCACGATCTTGCCGCGCACCGTGGGCAGCGCCTCGATCCTGGCGATGGCGTCGACGACGTTCTTCTCCACGACGCGATGCGTGAGCAGGATGATGTCGGTCTGCTCTTCGCCTTCGGACGGCTCCTTCTGGATCATCGCGTCGATCGAGATGTCCCGGTCGGCGAGAATGCGCGTGATGTCCGCCAGCACGCCCGGGCGATCCTCGACGCGCATGCGCAGGTAATAGCTGGTCACCACTTCGCCGATGGGCAGGAACGGGACATCGGTCAACTGGTCCGGCTGGAACGCCAAGTGCGGCACCCGGTGTTCGGGGTCCGCGGTGTGCATGCGGGTAACGTCGACAAGATCGGCAATCACCGCGCTCGCGGTGGCTTCGGCGCCGGCGCCTGCGCCGTAGTAAAGCGTCGGGCCGGTGGCGTCACCCTTGACCAGCACGGCGTTCATCGCGCCTTCGACGTTGGCGATCAGGCGTTTGTGCGGAATCAGCGTCGGATGCACGCGCAGTTCGATCCCCTCTTTGCCGTCGACAAGGGCACGTCGCGTTATACCCAACAGCTTGATGCGGTAGCCCAGTTCCTCCGCGTACTTGATGTCCTCGCGGGTGAGCCTGGTGATGCCTTCCGCATACGCCTTGTCGAATTGCATCGGCACGCCGAACGCGATCGCCGACATGATGGTCAGCTTGTGCGCCGCGTCGATGCCGTCGACGTCGAACGTCGGATCCACCTCGGCGTAGCCGCGCATTTGCGCCTCGGCCAGCACCTGCGCAAACGAGGCGCCGGTGGCGCGCATTTCCGACAGGATGAAATTGGACGTGCCGTTGATGATGCCTGCGATCCACTCGATGCGATTGGCGGTCAGGCCCTCGCGCAACGCCTTGATGATCGGTATTCCGCCTGCCACGGCGGCTTCGAATGCCACCATCACGCCCTTCGCCGACGCTGCAGCAAAGATCTCGTTGCCGTGATGGGCAAGCAGCGCCTTGTTGGCCGTGACGACATGCTTGCCATGCGCGATGGCCTCCTGAACGTAGGACAGAGCTGGTTCCAGCCCCCCCACCAATTCGCACACGATGTCCACGTCGGGATGGCGCACCACGACCATCGGGTCATCGGTCAGGCTCGTGCCGGCGACGCCTTGCGTGCCCGCGCGCGCGCGCTCAAGCGTGCGGGTCGCGATCCAGGTGATGCGAATCGGCCGGCCGGCGCGACGACTGATTTCCTCCTCGTTGCGCCGGAGCACGTCCCACGTGCCCTTCCCCACCGTGCCGAACCCGAGCAGACCGACGTTGAGCGGCCTCATTCCGGGACGGTGTCCACCGCGCGCCCGCCGGACCGCTCCAAGGTTGCGCCTGGCCCCTGGGGGGAGACGCGCGCGGCGCGTTCCGGGGGAATGTCCACTCCGTCGTCCCGGAACATCTGCTTGATGCCGCGGATCGCCTGGCGCGTGCGCGCTTCGTTCTCGATCATCGCAAAGCGCACGTGCTGGTCGCCGTATTCACCGAAGCCGATTCCGGGCGACACCGACACCTTCGCGCCCGCCAGCAGCTTTTTCGCGAACTCCAGCGATCCCATCTTGCGATACCTTTCGGGGATTTTCGCCCAGACGTACATCGACGCCTTGGGGTTGTCGACCATCCAGCCCGCTTCGTGCAGTCCCTTCACCAACACGTCGCGGCGGCTCTGGTACTTGGCGCATATTTCGGCGACGCAATCCTGCGGGCCCTCCAGCGCCGCGATCGCCGCCACCTGCAATGGCGTGAACGTGCCGTAGTCGTGGTAACCCTTGATGCGCGCGAGTGCGTTGACCAGGTTGCGGTTGCCGACCATGAACCCGATGCGCCAGCCCGCCATGTTGTAGCTCTTTGACATCGTGAAGAATTCCACGGCGACTTCGCGCGCGCCCGGGACCTGCATGATCGACGGCGCCTTCCACCCGTCGAAGCAGATGTCGGCGTAGGCCAGGTCGTGCACGACGTAGATGCCATACTCCCGGGCCAGCGCGATGATCTTCTCGAAGAAAGGCAGCTCGACGCATTGCGCCGTCGGATTCGCCGGGAAGTTGATAATGAGCATCTTCGGCTTGGGCAGGCTCATCCGGATCGTGTGCTCGAGTTCGGCAAAGAAGTCGACGTCCGGCGTCATCTGCACTTGGCGGATGTCGGCGCCAGCTATTACCGGTCCGTAGATGTGGATCGGGTAGCTGGGATTGGGCACGAGCACCGTATCGCCACGTCCAAGCGTGGCCAGCGCCAGATGCGCTATGCCCTCTTTCGAGCCGATGGTGACGATCGCCTCGGTCTCCGGGTCGAATTCCACGCCCCAGCGGCGCTGGTACCAGTGGCAAATCGCGCGACGAAGGCGCGGAATGCCCTTGGACACGGAATAGCCGTGCGTGTCCGGGCGCTGCGCGCTTTCCACCAGCTTGTCGACGATGTGCCTGGGCGTGGGCCCGTCGGGATTGCCCATGCCGAAATCGATGATGTCCTCGCCCCGGCGGCGCGCGGCCATCTTGAGCTCGGCGGTGATCGAAAAGACGTACGGGGGGAGGCGCTCGATGCGCGAGAAATGCGTTTCCAGGGGGGAGGTCATGCGGACGTTCCTTGCGTAAGCGCCCGGAACCGTCCGAGCGACGTAAGTCGGTATCATTCTATCCGGGCAGCGCGTTTGCCGCAACGCACCAATTGCCATGAAGTTCCATCTCCAGACTCCCTCTGCCAATGTCATCGCCGCCGTCGGCGCGGACTGGATTCGCATCGGCGAGGCCGAATACCGCCAGAACGTGATTGTCACGCCGGACACCGTCGACACGCATTGGGCACCGGCAGGATTTGCAGCGCTGACGGAAGCGGATTTTGAATCCTTGTTGCAGCACAAGCCCGAACTCGTGTTGCTCGGCACAGGTGCGAAACAGCGCTTTCCGCATCCGCGCCTGTTCCAGGCGCTGACGCATGCGCGCGTCGGCGTCGAAGCGATGGACACGCGCGCCGCCTGCCGGACCTTCAATATCCTGATTGCCGAGGACCGCCGCGCGGTTGCGGCGCTGGTGCTGGGCTAGGTCGCCTGCCCGCGCTACTCGCCCATCTGCAGCAGCTTGCCGTGGGCACGCGCGTACTTGATCGCAAGCGCAAACGTGGAGACGCCGATCGTCAGGTAGAAAAGGTCGAGCGCAGCGGCCGCCCGGAAATGCTCCCACGGGACGACTCCAGACAGGAGCACCGAGCGCATGCCTTCGAACACGTGCGCCGAAGGTAGCGCCCACGCGACATTCTGCAGCCATCCCGGCAGCACGGCGATGGGGTAGTAGACCCCGGAAACAGGCGCCACGAGGAAGATGGCTGCCCACGCCAGTTCCTCGGCCCCCAGCCCGTAGCGCAGGATCATCGCCGACACCGCAAGGCCGATGCTCCAGCCGAACGCCAGCAGCAGCGCGAAGAACGCGACCAGCGGCAAGCCCAGCGAAAAGATCGAGTACCGGAACAGCAACCACGCGAACAGGCAGGCGCCACCGACGCCGATCAGCGTGCGCAGCACGCTCATCGTCAACTGCCCGGCGATGAACTCGTAGAGGCGAAGCGGGCTCACGAACAGATTGCCGAGATTGCGCGAATACATCTCCTCGATGAACGTCAGCGAAACGCCCAGCTGGCCGCGGAACAGCACATCCCATAACAATACGGCGCCTATGAAAAAGCCCGGCGCGCTCTGCAGGAAGTTGCTGGTCGGCTTCAAGTAGATCGTGAGGAATGCCCACAGCACCATGGTCACCGTGGGGTAGTACGCCATGGACAAGAGTCGCGGCCACGACTTCAGCAGCAGGTAAGCATGCCGGCGGATGAGCGCGCGCACACGGCGCGCCGACGCCGCCGGACCCGATTGCGGAAAGAACAGGGCGCCGGTGTCGTCGCCAAGCATCATGCCGGAATTTCCCGCGACGAAGCTTCGCTGTCCCTCTCGTCGCTGCGGCCGCGCGCCACGTCCAGGAATACCTCCTCCATCGTCTCGCGTCCGTAACGCCCGATCAGGTCCTGCGGCGATCCGTGGTCGACCACCTGTCCTTCGCGCAACATGATGACCTCGTCGCACATCCGCTCGACCTCGCCCATGTTATGTGACGCCAACAGCATCGTGCAGCGGCTTTCGCGCTGATAGTCCTCGAGATAGGTGCGCATGCGGTCGCCGATGTCCGGATCGAGCGATGCCGTCGGCTCGTCCAATAGCAGCACTTCCGGCCGGTTGAGCAGCGCCTTGGCGAGCGATACACGCGTGCGCTGGCCGGCCGACAAATTGCCGTAAGGCCGTTTCAGCAAACTACCCAGGTCGAATTCGGACGCCAGCTCGCCAATGCGTTGCGTGGGTGAACGCAGCCCGTACAGATCCGCGAAGACGCGCAAATTCTCGCCAACCGTGAGGCGCTTGGGCAAGTCGACGTAGGGCGAGGTGAAATTCATTCGCGGCAGCACGCGGTAGCGGTGCCTGAGCATGTCGCAGCCGAGCACGGAGATGGACCCGGCGGTCGGGGTAAGCACGCCGAGCAACATGGACAGCGTCGTGGTCTTGCCGGCACCGTTGCCACCGAGCAGCGCCGTCGTGGTGCCGGCGCGGACCTCGAACGAAATTCCCCTGACGGCGTCGACTTGCTCGTAACGCTTGTGCAGGTCGTCCACGACGATCGCGGCATCGTATCCGGTGTCGAACGCGGCACCGGGCTTGCCAACGCCACGCAGCGAGAGTGGGGCATCCATCGTGAGGGGAAAGCCGGGGCCAGGCGACTCCGGCAGTCGCTGCGATTGTAGCCGACGCCACGCGTGACCAGCGCCAGCGCGGCACGCGAATATTCGCTTGACGCGAGACGGTAGGGCAGTTTGCCTAGCGCAATGTTGCGGCAGCGCCGCCTAGCACTGGATCGTCGTTCTGCAGTAGTTGGTCAGTTCGCGCACAACGGTCGTCGCGCCGATTTCCGTGCGACCGCCTTCACGGCCGTATTCGAGCGCGAGCCTGGCCTGGTATTTGGTGAAGAACGGGGCGAATTGCTCGGCGCCCAGCGTGCCTAGCGCGTGCAGGCCGTCCGCGGCCGCGTCGTATTCGATCACGACGGCGGCAAGGGGCTGGGGCGCGGGACCCGCGACGACGCGCGCGCCGTCCGCGGGGTCGTACACGCTGTGGTCGGCGCAACAGTGAATGACGCGGCCCCCGGAAGTGGCCGAGCGATCGCGTTGGAAACGAATGAACGATACCTCGCGTGTCGGGTAGGCAAGCTTGTGGGCACAGATGGCGGAGAACGAGACCACGTTGCGCTCCGGTCCGACGCCTCCCTGCCATGTGTAGGCCGTCCCATCCTGGCGCTTCAACGTCGTGCCGGCCACGACGGGACGCGCGAGCTTGACCAGCAGGCAGGGCGTCGCGGCATACGGATATTGGAAAACGTAGTTGGTCTCGGGCGCGAGGTCGCGCGAACGGATCGGCTGTCCGTGGATGTCGATCAATTGCGTGCGCGCATACCAGCGCGGAATGGCCTGGGCCTGCGCTCGTGCCACATCGTCGGCGAGCAATCCCGCGCCGCCCAGGACCGCACACGTCGTCAGAAACTGCCGCCGCTCCATCGGCATTCCCCCTTCTCTCGCCCGGTCGCGAGTCGCTCCTGCGCCATCCTGCCGCCCGGGCCGGACGCTAGCGTGTCAGGCGGCGAGCAGTTCGCGCACGTGCTCGGCGACGCTGCGGCCGAGCGCCGACAGCGAATACCCGCCCTCCAGCAGCGACACGATCCGCCCGCTCGCGTGGCGTCCGGCAACCGCGATGAGTTCGCGCGTTACCCATGCATAGTCGGCTTCGACGAACTTGAGGCCCGCAAGCGGATCCTCGCGATGCGCGTCAAAGCCGGCGGAAATCAGGATCAACTCGGGACGATGCGCTTCGAGCGCGGGAAGCCAGTGCTGGCGCACGGCCTCGCGGAATTCTTCGCCGCCGCTGCCGGCGGCGAGCGGCACGTTGACCATGTTGGGCGCCGGGTCCGTAAAGCCGCTGTACGGATACAGCGGATGCTGGAAAGTCGACACCATCAGCACACGCGGATCGTCGGAGAAAATCTGCTCGGTGCCGTTGCCATGGTGCACGTCGAAATCGACCACCGCCACGCGCGTGAGGCCGTGCATCGCCATCGCGTGCGCGGCGGCAACCGCCACGCTGTTGAAGATGCAAAAGCCCATCGCCCGGTTGCGCTCGGCATGGTGGCCGGGTGGGCGTACCGCGCAAAAGGCGGTCGTGCATTCGTTGCGCATGACCAGGTCGACGGCAAACACGGCGGCGCCGGCGGCGTGGCGCGCGGCATCCAGCGTGTGGGCATTGAGTGCCGTATCGGGATCGATGAAATGCAGGCCGGATTCCGGGCTCGCGGCCTCGACTTCGCGGATGTAGCTCGCGCCGTGGGCTCGGGCAATTTGCTCGTAGGAGGCAGCCGGCGCGGTGTAGTGCCGGAGATGGGCATCCAACCCGGAGGCGATCAAGCGGTCGGCGATCGCTCCGATGCGTTCCGGACATTCGGGATGGTAGGGCCCCATCTCATGCAGGAGGAAGGCCGGATGGGAGACGAATGCGGTGGTCACGACGGCTGATTGAAGGTTTTCTCGGTCGATCCTCGAACTTCGGGAGGGCGGCACCGCCGAAGGGCTCCGGTCGGACCGCCCATTCTTGTGAAGCGCTGTTTCCGCCGAGTGGAGTTTACCCCGGGCCCGCCGGTCGTGACGAGGTCCCCGCCCCCGGTTAAAGTGACCCCGCGAGGCTCCCCGCGGGCCCCAATTTCAGGATCGCCCAGCCATCATGACCGTCCGCCCAGCCAGCCAGACCAATTCTCCCGCCGCAGCACGGCTCGCGGCCGTTCTCGCGCAACTTGCCCGCATCGTGGTCGGCAAGGACGAACCGCTGAAGCTCGCGTTAGCCTGCATGCTGGCGCGCGGCCACCTGCTCATTGAAGACGTTCCCGGCGTAGGCAAGTCCACGCTGGCGCAGGCGCTGGCCGCGACGCTCGGCCTCAAGTACTCGCGCATCCAGTTCACGAGCGACCTGCTGCCCGCCGACGTTCTGGGTGTCTCGATCTTCGACGAGCGTGCGCAATCGTTCCGCTTTCACGCCGGTCCGATCTTCAATCCCGTCGTGCTGGCCGATGAAATCAACCGCGCCCCGCCCAAAACCCAGAGTGCGTTGCTGGAGGCGATGGAGGAGCGGCAAGTGTCCCAGGACGGACAGACGCGCAAGCTGCCCGACCCATTCTTCGTGATCGCAACGCAGAATCCGGTCGAGCAGATCGGCGCCTACCCGTTGCCTGAATCGCAGCTCGATCGCTTCCTTATGGCCATCGAGCTGGGTTATCCGGACCCGTCCGCCGAGCGAGATCTCCTGGTCAGCGGCGATCGCCGGACCCGCATCGCCGA
Organism: uncultured beta proteobacterium; assembly: GCA_963819965.1. Classification (GTDB taxonomy): domain Bacteria; phylum Pseudomonadota; class Gammaproteobacteria; order Burkholderiales; family Casimicrobiaceae; genus VBCG01. Next base: position 788,361 of record CAWFYA010000001.1, on the reverse strand, counting down.
TACGCCGCCGGCAGCCGATGCGGCGACGCTGGCGGAATGGCAGCGCGAGGCCGCCGAAATTCACGTCGCGCCGGCACTCCTCGATTATGTGCAGGCACTGCTCGCGGCATCGCGCGGGCAGACGGCAAACAGCAACGACGGCGGTCGCCGTGGCTTGAGCCCGCGCGCGGGATTGATGCTGCTCGCCGCTTCCCGCGCCTGGGCGATGCTCGGCGGCCGACCGATGGTACTTCCGGAAGATGTCCAGGCGGTATTCCCGGCGGTGGCCGGGCATCGCCTTGCCGGAGGCACACGGGCGGGGGCCGTCCAGGCGCAGGCATTGATCCACTCGGTCCCGCTGCCCTGACGGCATTGCCGAGTCGCGCCGATGGCCGCGGTTAGTACCGACACAATGATTTCGGGATGGGCCGCCCGCGCCCGCCAGCGGGCGTTCCGAGGCGCCCCGGCGGATCGCGAGCCGGTGGTCCTGCGCCATTCGCGCATCTACATTCTTCCCACCCGCCGAGGGCTGGCCATGATCGCTACGGTCACGATCATGCTCTTCGCGTCGCTCAACTATGCGCTATCGCTCGGCGTGGGCGTCGCGTTTCTGCTGGCGGGCTTGCTGGCGGCGTCACTGATGCACACGTTCCGCAACCTGGCCGGCATCGAGGTCACGCCACTATCTGCCGGCGAAACATTTGCCGGCGGGCACGTTGCCTTCACGCTGTCGTTGCATGGTGGCGCGCTGGCACGCAGCGCGGTCGCGCTCACCGCCGCGGGATCACGCGCATTCGGCGACGTCCCCGCCGGGACCGCGCTGACGGTCTCCCTCGACGTCCCCGCGCCCACGCGTGGCAGGCAGCCGCTGGGACGCGTGACGCTTTCCTCCATCTTTCCCCTGGGACTTTGGCGCGGCTGGGCCTATGTGCATTTTCCGCTGGCCGGCATGGTGTATCCCGAGGTCGAGATCGGGGCGCCACCTCTCCCGCGGGGGGCCGCGGGCGCCGATGCATTTGCCGGCGGACGCAGCGAGGATGCCGACTTGGCGGGATTGCGCGAATTCCAACGCGGCGACCCTCCACAGCGTGTGGCATGGAAGGCGGTGGCCCGGGGTGCGGGCTGGTACACCAAGGAGTTCGACGGCATCGGCGGTGGCGGTCCGGTGACGCTCGCGTGGGCGGGACTCCCGCCGACGCTGGATCGCGAAGCGCGCCTGTCGCGCCTGACCGCATGGGTGCTGGCGGCCGAACGCGCCGCGCGGCCGTTTGCCCTGACATTTCCCGGCACCGACCTCCCCGGTGGCCAGGGACGCCAGCATCGCCGGACAGCGTTGACGGCGCTCGCCGAGTTCCCGCGCGGGTCGGGAACATGAGCGAGAAATGAGGCAAGCGTGAGCATTGCCCAGGCATTGGGTCTGCATCCCCGGGTCGTTCCGGCCGAGGAGCAACGGCGCTCGCTGCTGAGTTCCAGCCAGATCGGCTGGCTGGGTGCGTTGCTGCTCGCCGCGCAACTGCCGCAGGCCCCGCATCTGCCGATATGGATCGCCGTGACCGGAGTCCTCCTGGTGATTGTCCGCATGGTCGTGCTGCGGCAGGATCGGCAGCGACCCCAGGCGCCGCCGCCGCGCATTCCGTCGTGGACGCTGGTTCTGTTCGCCGTCGCCGCGGCGTTCGCGGTGCGGGCATCGTACGGCTACCTGACGGGCCGCGATCCTTCGGTCGCGTTCCTCTACATCCTGGTCGCGATCAAGTTCCTGGAAACGCGAACGCGGCGGGATGGCACGTTCCTGGTGTGCCTCTCCTGCTTCCTGCTGATCACACCGTTCTTCTATGGCCAGTCGCCGCTGGCGGCGCTGGCCGTGCTCCCGGCCGTCGTGCTGGTCGGCGCCACGCTGGAAGCGCTGACTCGCGAGGCGGATGCGGGCGCAACGAGTCGCGCGGCATCGTTGCGCCAAAGCGGCCTCATGATCCTGCAGGGGACGCCGGTGGCAATTCTGTTGTTCGTGCTGTTCCCCCGACTCGCCAATCCGCTGTGGGGGTTGCCATCGGACCACTCCGCACAGACGGGACTCTCCGAGACAATGGAGCCCGGCCAGATCAGCGAGCTTTCGCTTTCCGACGACGTCGTCTTCCGCGTCGATTTCGACGGACCCGTGCCCAGCCCGCGCGAGCGCTATTGGCGCGGGCCGGTGCTGTCGCGCTTCGACGGCCGGACCTGGTCGACGGGCAGTCCGCAATTTGGCGGCGTCCTAGCCCCGCCGGGTGCGCCTGCGATCACCTATACCGTCAACCTCGAACCCTCGAGCCGGATGTGGCTGTTCGCGCTCGACCTGCCGGCCTCGCTGCCGCACACGGAACAGGAAGGCAACGCCCCCCCGTCGGCGCCGGGCCTGGCCTACCTCACCCGCGATCAGCAGTTGCTGGCGCGCGCGCCGGTAACGCAGTCGCTTCGTTACGTGCAGCGGTCGGTGCTTTCCTCGTCCTTTGCCGGCAATTCGCGGTTCGATGCGTCCCCCAACCTGCGCCTGCCGGAAAACAACCCGCGAACGCGAAACTTTGCGCAGGAACTGCGCCAGCGCTATCCGGACGATCGCCAGCTCATCGCCGCAGTCCTGCAATGGTTCGGCCAGGAAAATTTCGTGTACACGATGTCGCCACCGGCGCTGAACGAGGACACGGCCGACGAATTCCTGTTCGACACCCGGCGCGGCTTTTGCGAGCACTATGCGAGCGCCTTCGTGGTCCTGCTGCGCGCGGCCGGCATTCCGGCGCGCGTCGTCACCGGATATCAGGGCGGCGTGATAAATCCGCGCGGCGGCTACATGATCGTCCGCCAGTCCGACGCGCACGCCTGGGCCGAAGCGCTGATCGATGGCCGCTGGCAGCGCTTTGATCCGACGGCCGCGGTATCGCCGTCGCGCATCGAAATCGGGCTGGGCGGCGCCATGCCTTCCGGTGAACGCGTGCCCTTCCTCGCCCGGATGGACGCGTCGTGGCTGAAGACCGCGCAGCTCACCTGGGACGCCATCAATCACGATTGGCACCGCAACGTCATCGGGTATAACCACGAACGGCAGCGTTTTCTTTGGCGCGAATGGCGGCTCGACGGCTTCGTGCCGTGGCAGATCGTGGCGTTGGGCGCGGCGCTGCTGTTTGCCTGGGCCGGACTGCTCGCGGCATGGCTGCTGTTCAGAAGGCGGCGGCTGGAACGCGCACTGGTGCTGTGGGACGACCTATGCCGACGCCTCGCGCGCGCCGGACTGCCGCGCCAGTTGCATGAGGGCCCTATGGCCTTCGCGCAACGCGCCTCGCAGCGCTGGCCGCAATTCGCGATCGCCTTCGCGGCGATCGGCCAGTCGTTCTCGACATTGCGTTATGGCGCGTCGGCGTCGCCGCGCCAGCGCGACGCGCTGGTCGCGACACTCGAGCGAGCAATCGAAGTGCTGCCCGCAGCCGCGGCGCTACGGCAGTCGTCCTGAAGTTTCCCCTTACAGCAGCGCATCGCGTGTGAGGCCCCGGCGCGCGACCTTGGCGCGCAACCTGTCCAGAGCTTCGCCCTGAATCTGCCGCACCCGTTCGCGGGTCACGCCCAATTCGTGCGCCAACTGGTCGAGAGTCGCGACCTCGCATCCGTTGAGTCCGTAGCGACGCTCGATCACCACGCGCTGGCGTACGCTGAGTTCGGCAAGCCAGCCGCCTACCGCAGTCTCGATTTCGGCGACGTGCAGCATCAGTTCCGGCGCACGCGCATCGTCGTCCGCCAGCCCGTCCGCGAGCGTCGCGCCCGATTCGCGGTCCAGCGACGCGTCAAGGGACAGCACGTGCTCCTGCAGGCGCAGCAGCCGCCGGATATGCGCCACCGGCTTGTCCAGAAGGTGCGCGACATCTTCCAGCGTGGCTTCGCGGCCGTCGGCGGGCATGTGCGTTTCCAGGTGCCGAAACGCGCGCAGAACGACATTCAATTCGCGCACGACGTGCGCGGGCAACCGGATCAGCCGTGCCTGGTTGAGGATCGCGCGCTCGACCGCCTGGCGGATCCACCAGGTAGCGTAGGTGCTGAAGCGGAAGCCGCGCTCGGGATCGAACTTGGTCAGCGCGTGCATGAGCCCGAGGTTGCCTTCCTCGATCAGGTCCGGCAACGCAACGCCGCGATGCGTGTAGTGGCGCGCGATGCTGACGACCAGCCGGAGGTTGCATTCGATCATGGTCTGGCGCGCGGCAAAGTCGCCGTCGCGAATACGCCGCGCCAGGCATACCTCGTCTTCTGCCGTCAGGAGCGCGTGCTGGCCGACGTCGTTGAGATAGAGCTGCGTGACGTCGGTGACGAAGTCCGACGACAGTCCGGGTGGCGGCTCCGGCAGCGGCAGATCGGCGGAATACAGGTCCGGTTCGAAGTGCGCTGTCAATTCTTCCGGGTGCGGCGCATCGCTGTCCGCGGCGGGAGGGACATTTCCCGGCGCGCCGGGTGTCATACCGCCGGCAGGTAGCGCGCGGGATCGACGGGCTTTCCCAGGCGCCTGATCTCGAAGTGGAGCTTCACCTGGTCCGCGTCGGTGTTGCCCATTTCCGCGATCTTCTGGCCACGGGTCACCTGCTGGCCTTCCTTGACCAGGATTTCCCGGTTGTGCGCATAGGCCGACAGCCACGTCTTGTTGTGCTTGACGATCACGAGCTTGCCGTAGCCGCGCAAGCCATTGCCGACATAGACGACCTTGCCGCCGGCGGTCGCGATCACGGGATCACCGGCGGAGCCCGCGATGTCGATGCCCTTGAGATTTGCGGTCTCGGAAAATGTCACGACGACCTTGCCCTTGGCGGGCCACACCCAATCGAGCTTGTCCTCGTCGTCCGCTTCGACCGCGGCCGCCGGCGCCGCAACGCGCGGCGCGTCCGGCTTCGGGACGATGGCCGGCGCGACGGCCGCCACCGTCTCCGGCGGCGCCTGAACGGCCTTGGCGACGTCGCGCATCGCCTGCTCCGAGTATGGCTCCTTGATCGCCTTGGGCGCCGACTTGTAGTTGTCCGCATTGCGCGGGCCGGATGCGACTGGGGCGGATCCCGAGGGCGAGGCGACACTCGATCCGGCACCGGGGGCAGCAGCGGTCACGGGGGCCGGCATCTTGAGCGGCGCCGTGGTCACCCCGCTTCCGGACGACACGGCAGCGGTCGCATCGCCCGGCGCGGTCACGCGCAGTACCTGACCAACGCGAATCAGGTTCGGGTTGTCGAGGTTGTTCCAGGCCGCGAGTTCCTTGTAGTCGAGGCCGTGATCCAGCGCTATCTGATACAGCGTATCGCCGCGCTTGACCGTATAGGTGGGGATACGTGCATCGGCCTCGGGCGCCGCCGCCGGCAGTGGCGATGGCTTGGGCGCCGGCGCCGCAACGGTCGCGGGCGGACCCGTGCGATCCTCGACTGGTGCGCGCGTGCGCGACGCGCATCCGACGAGCAGCACGGCCACCAATGCGATTGCGCCAAAACGCCAAACGTCCGCCGAGTTGACCGTGACTCGCGGTCGCGGCGGTGACGGAGGACAAATAGGCAGGTTTTCGTCGTCGTGCGCAGTCACGCGTGTTCAGCCGATGCCGGGAAGCAGAGGGACAAATCTTACCGCATCGAGCGTCTGCTCCTTGAGGCCGGCGGGTGTCACATCGATTACCGTGAGGCGCTGCACGCCGCGCTCGTCGCCGGCCTGCGCCAGCGGCAGCACCATCCGCCCACCCATCTTGAGGTAAGGCAACAGCGCGGTGGGAACGTGCGTGGCGCCGGCCGTTACGACAATTGCATCCACCGCGAGTTCCTCACCGAGGTCGTGGCTGCCGTCGCCATGCTTGAGCGACACGTTCGCAAGCTTCAGCGATTGCAGATGGCGGCGCGCCTTGTTCACCAGCGCGCCGATGCGTTCCACGCTGTACACGTGCTTCGCGACTTGCGCGAGCACCGCGGTCTGGTAGCCGCATCCGGTACCGACCTCGAGCACGGCGTCCAGGTTCCTGCCGTTGCGTGCTAGCTCGGTCATGCGCGCGACGATCCAGGGCTGCGAAATCGTCTGGCCGTGCCCGATGGGCAACGGCACATCGTCGTAGGCGCGAATGGCCAGCGCCTCGTCGACGAAAATGTGCCGTGGCACGGCGTTGACCGCCGCCAGCACGACTTCGTCGACGATGCCCTGCTCGCGCAGGCGCTCGATCATCCGGGCGCGCGTTCGCGCCGAGGTCATGCCGGTGCCGGTCTGGTTCATCGTGGGTATGCGAAAAATGGCCCGATACGTCGCCGGCCCCGTCAGGCGCCGACCCAGTCTGCAACGCTGCCCATCAGTTCGCGGTTCGTGAGATCGATCTGCAATGGTGTCACGGACACGTGCCCGGTCTCGATGGCGTGGAAATCGGTGCCTTCGCCCGCGTCCGCCGCGGGGCCGGACGCGCCGACCCAATACACCGTTTCGCCCCGCGGATTCTGCGCCCGGATTACGTTTTCCGCCTTATGCCGCCGGCCGAGGCGCGTCACCACGAAGCCCCGGCAATCGGCCAGAGGAATGTCGGGCACGTTCACGTTGAGCAGCCACGCGCCCGCCGCCATGCGCGCGTGACGTTCCACCAATTGCACGGCGATGTCGGCTGCCGTCTCGAAGTGGCGTGCGGCCTTGGACGCGAGGGAAATGGCAATCGACGGGATGCCCAACAGGAAGCCTTCGGTCGCTGCGGCCACCGTGCCGGAGTAGATCGTGTCGTCGCCCATGTTGGCGCCGAGATTGATGCCCGAGATCACCATGTCCGGTAAATCGTCGAGGAGTCCGGTGACCGCGAGATGCACGCAATCGGTCGGCGTGCCGTTGACGAACAGGAAGCCGTTGGGGGCGCGCCGCACCGTCAACGGCCGGTCGAGCGTAAGGGAGTTGGAGGCGCCGCTGCGGTCGCGTTCGGGCGCCACGACCGTCAGCTCCGCCTTGCCCGCCAGCGCCGCGGCCAGACGCTCGATACCCGGCGCAAAGTAGCCGTCGTCGTTGGAGATGAGGATGCGCAATTGGGCTCTCGTGCGGGCGCGCGGGAAGTGCGGTTCGGCGACGTGGCGCGTCGCAATCGATTATACCTGCCGATTCTTTCGCTTCCGACGCGGCGTCCGACTTATCCGCTGTTGCGCAACCCTGCCGCCAGGCCGTTGATGGTAAGGTGGATCGCCCGCTTGGTACGATCATCGGTTTGCCCCGCGCGATGCCGTCGCAGCAATTCGACCTGCAAATGGTTCAGCGGGTCGAGATACGGAAAACGGTTGCGGATGCTGCGGGCCAGCCCCGGATGCGTGTCGAGCAGTGTTGCCTCGCCGGTGATGGCGAGCAGCAGCGATACGGTCAGACCGTGTTCGGCGGCAATGCGCGCGAACACCGATTCGCGTATCTTTGCGTCCGCGACCAGCTCGGCATAGCGGGATGCCACGTTGAGGTCGGTCTTGGCGAGCACCATTGCCATGTTGGACAGCACGCTGCGGAAGAACGGCCATTTCCCGTGCATCTCCTGCAGCAGCGCCATGCCGTCGGGGCGCCCGTCGAGCCACGATGCGACGGCCGAACCGAAGCCGTACCAGCCCGGCAGCATCAGCCGGCATTGTCCCCAGCTGAACACCCAGGGAATCGCGCGCAAGTCCTCGATGCGCGCAGAACCGGTGCGCGATGCCGGGCGGCTGCCGATATTGAGTTCGGCGATCTCGGCAATGGGCGTGGCCGCGCGGAAGTAGGTCAGGAATTCCGGCGTGTCGTAGACCAGCGAGCGATACGCGTGGTAGGCGTTGGCGGCCAAGGCATCGAGCGCGGCGTGATACACCGGCGCGCGCGCGCCGATCTGCTCGGCGTCGACCAGGCTCGCTTCCATCGTCGCTGCAACCAGCGCTTCGAGATGGCGTCGCCCGAGTTCCGGATCAGAGTACTTGCTCGCGATGATCTCGCCTTGCTCGGTGATGCGCAGGCCGCCGGTCACGCTGCCTGCGGGCTGCGCCAGGATCGCCTCGTAGGAAGGCCCACCGCCGCGGCCGACGGTGCCGCCGCGGCCGTGGAACAGGCGCAACTTCACGCCTTGCGCGCGGAACGCGTCCACCAGTTGCATTTCCCCGCGATACAGCGCCCAGTTGGCGGCAAGATAGCCGCCGTCCTTGTTGCTGTCCGAATAGCCGAGCATCACCTCCTGCCAGTCGTTGCGTCCGGCCAGCCATTTTCGATACAGCGGGACGCCGAAAGCGTTGCGCATGATAGCCCCGCAACCCGAGAGGTCCTCGATCGTCTCGAACAGCGGCACGATGTTGACGGCCAATGCGCCGCCGCGCACCAGCCCCACTTCCTTCAGCAGCACGCCCACTTCGAGCAGGTCGGACACTGACTGGCACTTGGAAATTACGTAGTTGGGTACCGCGACGGCGCCGAACTTGCGATGGATGTCCGCCGCCATGTTGAGGATTGCCAATTCGCCGGACGTGCGCGCCGCGTAGTCGAGGTGCGGCGAGTACAGCGGGCGTGGCGTGGCGAGCTCGCGCACGAGGATCGCCACGCGCGCCTCTTCCGGCAGCGCGAGGTAGTCGGGCTCGACGCCCGCGCGCACGAACAGGTCGGCGACGACCGCTTCGTGGACGTCGGCGTTCTGGCGCATGTCCAGCGAGGCCAAATGGAAGCCGAACACCTCTACTGCGCGACGCAGCGGCAGCAGCCGGCGCTCGGCCAGCAGCGACGCGCCGTGTGTGGCGAGCGAGGCGCCAATTACATCGAGGTCGGCGATGAATTCGCCCGGCGTCGCGTACGGCGGCCGGTCCGCATGCGGAGCACGCGCGGGGGACCTGCCCGCGAGGACGCCCATCGTCGCGGCCAGGCGAGCGTAAATGCCGACGAGCGCCTGCCGATACGGTTCGTCCTGGCGGTGGGGATTGCCGTCGTGCGCGGCCTCCGCCAACGCCAGCAGTGCCGGCGTCGGATGCACGAGACGCTCGGATAGCGACAGTTCGCCGCCCAGGCGATGCACCTCGTCGAGGTAATGTTCGAAGGCGACGCCGGCTTGCGTGCGCAGCGCATAGTCGAGAGTGTCGGCGACGACGAAGGGATTGCCATCGCGATCGCCGCCGATCCACGACCCCATGCGCAGGAACACGGGCAGCGGTGCAGCGGTTCCAAACGTCCGGGCGATCCCTTTGTTCAGTCCTTCGTACAGCCGTGGCAGCTCCGCCAGGAACGTGTATCGATAGTACGCAAGACCGTTGTCTATTTCGTCGTGGACCCGCAGCTTCGACAGGCGCAGCATTGCGGTTTGCCACAACGCCAACACCTGCCGGTAAAGGCCGCTGGCGAACTCCGCCGACTCGTCCGGCGTCAGCGGCACCCTGTCGCGCCACATCAGCAGACGCGCGATCTCCCGCTCGCAGTCGAGGATGCTCTTGCGCTGCACTTCGGTCGGATGCGCGGTCAGCACCGGCGAGATCAGCGCCTCGGCAAACCACGCATCGAGCGTTGCCGCCGTGACGCCATGGCCGGCGACGCTGGCCAACGCTGCGGCGACGCTGCCGATCTGGGGGGGCGATCCCCGATGCGCGTGGGCGCGGCGGCGCCGGTTCTGGTGCACGTCCTCGGCGATGTTGGACAGATGGGAGAAATACGAAAACGCGCGGACCACATCGAGCGTGACCGGGATCGTGAGGTCGTTGAGCAGCGCCGACAACTCGGCGCGCACGGTTTCCGCCTCGGCCGGCGCGGCGCGGCGGAAGCGAATCGCGGTTTGCCGCACCGCTTCGATGCGCGCGTAGCCATCGTCACCGGTCTGCGCGCGCAACACGTCGCCAAGCAGGCGGCCGAGGAGGCGCGTGTCCTCGCGCAGCGGTACGTCCTTGGCGGGCGCGGTGGCGGTGGGCAGCGGCGAGTCGTCGGCCATGGGTCGGTAATCGAAGTCGATGCGGCGCAGATTGCTACAGGAAAATCAATTCGCGTCGTGCGCGCGCTTCACTGCCTGCGCCAAGGCGAACACCGCCGCCGCGTACAGGCGACTTTTGTTATAGCGGGTGATCACATAGAAGTTGGGGCAGGCGATCCAGTAGCTCGAGCGCGCTTCGCCGTTCTCCGGTGACTCTTCCAGCACCAGGAGGCCGACCGGTTCGCTGGAAAGTCCAGTCGGGACATCTTCCGCATCGACGCCATCCGCCTGCCATGCCGCAAGCGGGCGTCGCTCGCTGATGCCGCCGTCGAGTCGCCGCAGCGCGGCGTCCCTCGCGTCGGGCGCCACGCGAGCGGGCAACAAGACGGGCTGGCCGGGCAGCCAGTCGTGGCGCGCGAAATAGTTGCCCACACTTCCGATCACGTCGGCATCGTCACGCCAAAGGTCGATCTTTCCGTCGCCGTCGAAGTCGACAGCGTACTGGCGATAGCTGCCCGGCATGAATTGCGGTGTCCCCATCGCGCCAGCGAACGAACCCAGCGGGTCGAGCGGCGACCAGCCCTGCGCGTGCGCCAGCAGCAGGTACTCCCGCAATTCGCCGCGGAAGAACGTCGCGCGGCGCGGATAATCGAATGCGAGAGTGGCCAGCGCATCGATCACGCGAAAGGAGCCGGCGTTGCGTCCGTAGATCGTCTCGATGCCCAGGATCGCAACGATGAACTCAGGCGGCACGCCGAATTCCACTTCGGCGCGCGCGAGCGCAGCGTCATTCGCGCGCCAGTACGCGACGCCGCCGCTCACCCGGTCGGCAGCCAGCAGCGGCGGCGCGTACTCGAACCACTTGGGCGGCAGCAGCAGCGGCCGATCCATCGCCGCGACGATCTTCGGCTGGAATTTCGCGGCCGCGAGCCAGCGCTCGACCTGGCGGCTGGAAATTCCGGACTCGTCGGTGAACTCCGCCGCGAATGCGCGCACGTCGGCGCGTCGCGTATAGGGGACATCTGCGGCTCGGGCGCCGGCGCGCTGCGGCTGTGCGGCAGCCGCCATCTCCACGGGGGTCATTGCGGAGAGCCACGCAAGCAGCAGAAATGGAAGGAACGGCAAGCGGGAAATCCGGATCGAGCGAATGGCGCCGATGTTATCATCGCTGCGCGCCGCGCTTTGGGCTTCCCGGTCCCGCGAACATGGCAACGAAATCGCCCCGAACCCATGCACAAGTTCTATCCGTTCGCCCGCCCGTTTCTGTTCGCGTTCGACCCGGAAACCGCACACGAACTCGCATTCGTCGGCCTGGACGCCGCGGCGAAATTGGGACTGGCGCAACTGGCCGCTCCCCGCGTTCCTGCAACGCCCGTGTCGGTGATGGGCATCACGTTTCCCAATCGCGTCGGGCTCGCGGCCGGACTCGACAAGAATGCCGGACACCTGGCCGGCCTCGCGACCTTCGGCTTCGGCTTTCTCGAAGCCGGAACGGTGACGCCGCGTGCGCAACCCGGCAACCCCAAGCCAAGGATGTGGCGTTTGCCGCAAGCCAATGCACTCATCAATCGCCTGGGCTTCAACAACGGCGGCGTCGAGCGCTTCATGGCCAATGTCGCCGCGTCGTCGTACCGGGGAATCCTGGGCGTCAACATCGGCCGCAACTTCGACACGCCGAATGATCGCGCTGCGGACGACTATCTGACCTGCCTGCGCGCCGTCCATGCCAAGGCGAGCTACGTCACCGTCAACATCTCCTCCCCCAACACGGCCGGATTGCGCGACCTGCAATCGGAGGACGCCCTGGGCGCGCTGCTCGCGACGCTGAAACGGGAGCAGGCGGTGCTGGCACAGAAGCACGGACGCCATGTGCCCATCGTCGTGAAGATCGCGCCCGATCTCAGCGACGACGCCATTCGCGGCATCGCGCAGGTGCTCGCGCAACATCGCTGCGAGGGCGTCATCGCCACCAACACCACGATCGCCCGCGAAGGCGTGGCGGGCTTGCCGCACGCACAGGAGGCCGGCGGGCTGTCCGGCAGCCCGGTGCGCGAACGCTCGACCGCCGTGATCCGCGGGCTCGCCCGCGCATTGGACGGCGCGCTTCCGATCATCGGCGTCGGTGGAATCCTCTCGGCCGAGGATGCACGCGAAAAGATCGCGGCGGGCGCTTCGCTGGTGCAGATCTACACCGGCCTCATCTTTCGCGGGCCGGAGCTGGTCGCCGAATGCATACGCGCGTTGGACCGGCCGTGACCATCGCGACGACCTCCCTGCCCGCGCTTGCCGCCCATTCGCGAGGCACGACGCTGCTGCTCAACGTGGCGCACGCGATCGATCACATGTTCCTGCTGATCTTTGCCACCGCGGTGTCGGTGATCGCCGCCGAATTCGGCTTTGCCTCCTGGGAACAGCTGATGCCCTTCGGCGCCGCCGCATTCCTGATGTTCGGCCTGGGCTCGATTCCCTCGGGACGCCTGGGCGACCTCTGGGGCCGCCGCCCGATGATGCTGGTGTTCTTCTTCGGCATGGGCGTCTCGTCGCTGCTGGCCGCCGCTACGCAGAACGCGTGGCAATTGGCGGCTGCGCTGACGCTGGTCGGCACCTTCGCGTCCATCTATCATCCGGTCGGCATCCCGATGCTGCTGCAGACCACGCAGCGGCCCGGCTGGACGATCGGCGTCAACGGACTCGCGGGCAACCTGGGCATCGCGCTCGCCGCCCTGTCGACAGGACTCGCGGTGAAGTTCCTCGGCTGGCGCGCCGCGTTTGCCATTCCCGGTCTGCTGGCGATTTGCTGCGGCATCCTGTTCGCGCGCATCACCCCGGCCGAGACGCATGCCCCGTCGAAGCGCGCCTCGCGCAGCAAGTCATATCCCAAGGCCGTTGTCGCGCGGGTGTTCCTGGTCATGACCATCGCGTCCGCCACCGGCGGCCTGCTGTTCAACTTCACCACCAACGGCAACCCGGAACTCATGAAGGAGCGGCTGGACGGCGTCGTCAACGATCCCGCCACGCTGGGGCTGCTGCTCGCCGCCATCTACGCCGTCGCGTCGCTCGCGCAACTCTTGGTCGGTTGGCTACTCGACCGCTTTCCGCTGAAGCGGGTCTACCTCGCGATCCTCGTGCTGCAGCCGCCGCTGTTCCTCCTCGCGGCCATCGCCCGCGGCTGGCAGCTCTACGCACTTCAGGTACTGTTCATGATTGCGGTGTTCGGCGCGATTCCGTTCACCGACGTGCTGATTGCGCGATATGTCGACGATTCGCTGCGCTCGCGCGTCGCGGGCGTGCGCCTGGCCATATCGCTGGGCGTGAGTTCGATCGCGGTCGCGCTGCTGGGTCCCGTGGTCAGGGCTTCGGGTTTTCCGATCCTACTGGTCACGCTGGCGGTCATCGCGTTGGGCACGCTGGCCACGGTCACATTCCTGCCCGCGGACGAGCGTGCTTCGCAACCTGCCGACAACGCGCCGGCGTGACGCGAACCTAGGATCTAGTACGCGGCGGCTTCGCCGGGTTCCCAGCGGAAGCCCGCTGCGGCGACGCCCTCCCGCAAGTGCGCGATGCCCGCGTCCACGAAGGACGGATCGCCCTTGACGCCCAATTCGATCCGGCGCCCGCCGTCGGTCATGAACGACGGAAGGCTGAAGAGCTTCAGCATAGGAAACCGGGCGACATTGGCCTCCATCAGCGGCAGCAACTGACTCTCCCCGGCGCCATACACGACGATCATGCGTTCCTGCGGCGGCACGTGCCGGAGGTCGGGGTACCACGAGGCCAGCACCCAATCGAGCATCGGCCACGCCATTTGCGGAAAGCCGGGAAAGAAGTGGTGGTCGCGAATCGCGAATCCCGCGACCCGGTTCACCGGATTGGGAATGATGCGCGCGCCCTGGGGAAACTCGGCCATCAGCACGCGATGCGGATAGGCTTCCGTGCCGAAGCGCGCGACGATTTCCGCCACCGCCTCCGGATGCGCCGCGAGCGGCACGCCGAGCGCGGCGGCGGCCGCCTGCCGCGTGTGGTCGTCCGGCGTCGCGCCGATCCCGCCAAAGCTGAACAGGATGTCGCCGCGCGCGAACGAATCACGCAAGAGCGCGGTCAGGCGGGCGCGGTCGTCGCCCAGGTAGTGCACGAAGTCGGGGGCCAGGCCGCGCGCGGCCAGGGTATCGATGAAATGCGGGAAGTGCTTGTCCTGGCGCTTGCCCGACAGGATTTCATCACCGATGATCAATGCGCCAATGCCCATTGCCGAAGCCGCCAACTGGGTCCTAGTCCGTCGTCGCGACCTGGAGCTTTTCTTCCATCTGCGTCATCATGCTCGTGAATGCGCGATCGATCAGCGGCTCGGCCTCCACCAGCCGCGCACGGTCGTTGCGGAAGCGTTCCGCCAGGTCTTCGGCGGTCATCGACAGCGCCTTCTGGCCCTGGCGATTCGTAAAAAGGTAAGTGCCGCGGAGCGGGCTCACCCAGGCGAGTTTCGCGAACGCAAGCTGGCCGTCGTCGGACTCGAATTCGATCCACATGCCGCGTTCCAGGCTGCGGGCGATTTCCAGGTATTCGTCGTCGAGGACCTCGCGCTCCGGCTCGATCGGCTCCGGCACCGCGTCCGTCATCGCCTCGGCCAGCGCCTCGGCCTTGGCCGCGAGCGTCGCGTCTCCCGCCGCCTTGGCCATTTCGGCCTGCGCCTTGGCGGCTTCCGCGACGGCGGCGGTCGGCGACCTTGCTGCCGCCAGCGACGGCTTGACCGCAGCGGCGTGCGCCTCGACCAGGTTGGCCATGAAGATCTCGCGCTCCGCCGGCGGCCAGCCCTGGCTGTGCATGCCGGCGGACAGCCGTTTGAGCAGCGACGGCAGCAGTGCCACCAGATGCCGGCGGTCTTCCGGAGATTTCTTCGGCTGGATCGACCAGACCAGATCCTCGAGCGTCGTGACCGCGGATGCCCACGATTCGCTGTCCTCGCCGTCGTGCAGGTGCACCTGGACCAGCGTGCCTTCCCAGTTCTGGCGCAGGAAAGTCGCCAGGAAGTTGGGCACCGGATATTCCTCGACGCGGCGCTCGATCTCCGCTTTCGCGACAACCTTCGAGATCTGCTCGCGGTCGCGCTCGTTGATTTCCTCGGCCGTCGACTGGATGTTCGCTTCGGCGGCCTTTTCTTCCTCCGCGAGGAAGGTCTCCAGCACTTCGCGCTGCTCGTCGAAGATCGCGAGATCGTCGGAGAAGTGGTCGAGGATGGCGTGGACGATTTCGCTGATCTTGCGGTACAGCGGATCTTCCTGGCCCATGACCGGGGACCAGCCCAGACCCGCGTGCGCCAGCGCGTTCACCAGCAGGCGCGAAGGGTGCGTCTTCTTGGCGAAGAACGCACCGTCGAGCATGGCCGCTTTCAGCACGGGGATCTGCATGCGCGCCAGCAGCGCCTTGATGCCGTCCGGCAGGTCCTTGGTGTCGAAGATGAAGTCGAAGAGCATCGCCACCATCTCGATGGTCATCGCTTCAAGCTGGTTCGCCTTCTGTCCCAGTGGCGATTCCTGCAGGTCGCGCAGGACGTTGTGCATTCCCTGCGGAATGCCCGAGAACGCGACGGCGGCTCCGCCGACGTCAAAGCCAGTCTGCCCGGCCTGCAGGCGGGTCAGGCCTTCGTGCAGGTCCGGCGAAGAAATGATCGGCGCGCCCGGAACGTAGCCGGACGGCGTGGGGGCCATCGGCGAAAACGAATACGCGCCCGGTGCTTGTGCCGGTGCCTGGATGTGCGGGAACTCTCCAGCCCCCGCGCCGCCCATCGTCGCGCCGAGCGCGGCCCCCATGGCTTCCGCCATGCCCTGCGGCGTCATCGGTGGAGACAATTGTGGCGACATTTGGGGTGCGCTCGTCGGCGTTGCGCTGCCGTACATGCGCTTGAACATCGCCATCACGTCCATCTCAGCCGGCGGCACCGCAGGCTGGCTCGCGGCCCGGGCGCGCGCGGCCTCCGAACGCGCCAAATCGCGCCCCCCCGCCCCACCGCGGTTGAGGATCGTCGGCCGATGCGCGGCCGGAATGACGTTGAGCTTTT
Source organism: uncultured beta proteobacterium (assembly GCA_963819965.1). GTDB lineage: Bacteria > Pseudomonadota > Gammaproteobacteria > Burkholderiales > Casimicrobiaceae > VBCG01. The sequence continues at coordinate 772,450 of CAWFYA010000001.1, read as the reverse complement.
TCAGGTGCTGATTCAATTCGGCGTAGACGACCGCGATGTCGCCCATCGGCGCCTGGTTCAACTCCTTCAGTATCTGGAACTTGATGTGCCGCTCGGTCTTGACCGTTTTCAATGCCGCGGCGAACGCGTCAACGATCGCCGCAGGCGACAGCGGGTTGGCATCGGTTGCCAGATCGGGCCGGCCCAGCAGATGGCCCAGGCCACGATTCAGCGTCAGCAATTCGTCATGCGAAAGATTCTCGACGATGCGCGTGATGTTGCCGGTCAGCACGGATTCGTCCATCGAGGAGGTTTCGACCAGCGTGAGATTCTCGGTATCCGCCTTGGAAAAATCGACTTTCACTGCGACCTTGCCCGCTATGCGGTCATTGATCGTCCGGCGCAGCTGCTTCTCGAATTCGGCCATCAACGCCGGCCTCTCGCCCTTCAGCGTGAGCCGGGCGTCGAGGTAGAGCTGCTGTTCCTCGCGCACGTCCGACTTGTTGGCGCGATCCATGAGCAGTTCGCCCACGCGATCCATCATCTGGGCGAACGAACTCGTCAGGCGTGAGACGGCAAGATCCCGGCAGTCGCCCAGTATCTTGGTCGACTCGCGCGGCTGCAGGGCTCGATGCCCCGCCGATTCGGTGTGGGGTGTTGCGTTCGGCATGGATACGGCTGCTTCTGTCGCTTGCCACCTCGTTCGACCTGCCCGGCGGTATCCGGGAGGCGTGCCACATGCATTCCCGGCCGACCCTGGCCCGGTTACGGTCGGAAAATTGCCAAGCCAGCGAGTCGGCGAGTTATTAGCAGACAAGCTCTTAGGCGACAATACCGCGAACTTACTGTAGCACGCGCCACAAACCCTGCCAAACGCTGGTCCGCGCTATCGTTCAAGGTCCGACCAAGCCCGTTCCACCCGCTTGAACGACACCGGAAACGGGGTCTTGAGCTCCTGGGCAAAGAGCGACACCCGCAGCTCCTCCAGCAGCCAGCGGAATTCCTCGAGCGGGGGCTCAACCCGCCCTGCCTGGACGTTGCGGTCCAGCCGCTCCCGGTAGCGCTGCCAGAACTGCGCGACCTGCTCGGCATGCTTTGCATCCCGGTCGGGGCGCTCGCCGAACTTGGCGAGGCGCCGGTCGAGTGCCTTCAGGTACCGTGGAAGGTGCGCGAGTTGCGCCCAGGGCGTGGCCGCGAAAAACCCCGGATGGACCAGCGCGTCGCGTTGCGCCCGCACCTCGGCCGCGAGGCGGGCATGGGCGCCGGAGAGACCGGCAAGGCGCTGGGTGAGCGCCACATGCTCAACCGCGATGCCCGCCAGCAGCCGGAACGCGCCTTCCGCTACGGCAGGCAAGCGGGTCCGCGCCCGCTTCGCTTGTTCGGCGAATGCGTGCTCGTTGCGCGGGAGCGGATCGTCGCCCAGGAACGCGCGATCGGTGACGGCGGCCAACACATCCTTGAGCAGGCGGTCGGTGGGAATCGTGGTTTTCAACTGCAGCGCCGCTTGCGCGAATTCCGGCCCGCCCTTGTCGAAACGCGCGGCAGCCTCCTTCAGCGCGATGCGCAGCAGGCGCAGCACACCGGCGCGCGTCGACGCGTCGGCCGCGTCGCGCGTGTCGAGCATCGCGAGCGCCACGGTCTCGCCCTCGTCGACCAGCGCGGGGTAGCCGGTCACGCGTTGCGTACCGCGCTTGACCGCCAGCGTCTCCGGGAGGTCGCCGAAGTCCCAGCGACGCAAGCCCTTCTTCTCGAATGCCTGACCGCCGGACGCGAACGACATCTGCGCGGCCTCTCCTAACTGCGCGCGCAAGTGCACGAGATCCCGACCCATGGCCAATTCACCACCCGCAGCATCGACCACGCGCACATTGACGACCAGATGCGGCGGCAGGTCGACATCGTCCCAGACTTCCGCGGGCGGTGGTTCGTTAAGGCGCTCCCTCAGGTAACTGCGCAGCGCCTGCGGCAGCGGCTTGGTGGTTGCAATTCCATGCGAGGAGGACAGGAACGCGGTGACGACTTCGGGCAATGGCATGAGTCTGTTGCGCCACGCCTTGGGCAGTGATTTCAGGTAAAAGGTGGCCTTTTCTCGGACCATCCCAGGAACCAGCCACGTGAGGCGCGCGTCATCCAGCTGGTTCAGCAGAGACAGCGGCGTGGTCAACGTCAGGCCATCCAGAGGGTGCCCCGGCGAGAACCGGTATTTGAGCGTCAGCTTCGTGCCACCCAGGTCGAGTTCACCGGGAAAGAGCTCCGCGGTGACCTGCGTCGCCGCGTGCCGCATCAGATACTCGCGGGTGAGGAACAGCGCACGGGGGTGGTCCGCCTCGGCTTGCGTCCGCCAACGTTCGAACGCCACCAGCGAATGAACGTGCGCCGGCAATTGTTCCGCATAGAACGCCGCGATGGTGTCGTCGTCGACGAGCACATCCTGGCGCCGGGCCTTGTGCTCCAGTTCGGCGACCTCCGCCACCAGTCGCTGATTGTGCCGGAGAAACGCCCCATTGGTCGCGAGCGCGCCCGGTACCAGCGCTTCGCGAATGAATACTTCACGCGCAGACCTGGGGTCAATGCGTCCATACGAGACCGGACGCCGCGCGACCAGCGTGAGTCCGTAAAGGGATACGCGCTCGCTGGCGATCACGTCGCCCCGCTTTTCCTCCCAGTGCGGCTCGAAATGGTCGCGCGTCACGCGGTGGCCGGCAACCTCTTCGATCCACTCGGGCTCGATCCTTGCCGCGCAGCGCGCGAAGAGCCGCGAAGTTTCCGTAAGTTCGGCCGCGAGCAGCCATTTGCCGCTACCGCCGCTTTTCCTTGCCAGTCCGGACCCCGGGTGCAGGTGAAACTTCACGCCCCGCGCACCGAGGTAATAGTCCTCGGCGTCGGCTTTCACGCCGATATTGCCCAGCAACCCCGCCAACACCGCCTTGTGCAGCGTCGCGTAGCGCGCCGCATCGATCGTTTGCGGCAACTGGCGCTGCCATTTCCAGCCAGCCTCCTCCAGCGCGGCAACCAGTTGCTGGTGCACGTCGCGCCACTCGCGCAGGCGCAGCCAGGACACGAACTGCGCGCGACAGGCGTCGACGAGGCGCCGGTGCGACAGCTTCTGGCCCACCGCGTCGGAGAAGAATTCCCACAACGCGACAAGCGAGAGGAAGTCGGAGCGGTCGTCGCGAAACTTGAGATGCGCCTGGTCCGCCGCCTGCTGCCGCTCCAGCGGGCGTTCGCGCGGGTCGGGTACCGCGAGCGCGCTGGCGATCACCAGCGCCTCGGGCAGGCAGCCCAGGTCGCGGGCCGCCAGCACGATGCGACCGACGCGCGGGTCGAGCGGCAGCCGCGCAAGCTCCCGGCCCAGCGGCGTGAGGACGCGCGAGTCGTCCACGGCGCCCAATTCCTGCAACAGCTGGTAGCCATCGGCGATGGCGCGCGCGCCGGGTGCCTCGACAAACGGAAACGCGTCGACCGCGCCCAACGAGAGCGACGCCATGCGCAGGATCACCGCGGCAAGCGACGAGCGCAGGATTTCCGGATCGGTGAATTTCGGGCGTGCCGCAAAATCCTCCTCGTCATACAGGCGAACGCAGACCCCGTCCGCCACGCGGCCACAGCGCCCTGCGCGCTGGTTGGCGGACGACTGCGACACCTTTTCGATCTGCAGAAGGGTGGTCTTGTTGCGCAGCGAATAGCGCTTGATTCGCGCCAGTCCCGCGTCGATCACGTAGCGGATCCCGGGGACCGTCAGCGAGGTTTCCGCGACGTTGGTGGCGAGCACGATGCGCCGGCCATTCCCGGGCGCGAAGATGCGCTGCTGCTCGGCGACGGAAAGGCGCGCAAACAACGGCAGGATGTCGACTTGCGCCGCATAGGGGCGGCGGGCAAGGCCGCGCCGCAGCAGGTCGCCGGTTTCGCGAATTTCGCGCTCACCCGGCAGGAAAACGAGGATGTCCCCCGGCGCTTCGCGCCACAATTCCTCGGCGGTGGCGACAATCGCCTCCTCGAGTTCCTCCTCGTCGTCGGCCTCACCGGGCGGCGGCGCGTCGCCCGGGTCCGGCGCCTTGCGCAGCGGACGAAACCGAATCTCGACCGGGAACACGCGGCCCGACACCTCGATCACCGGTGCCCGCTCGCCGTCGGTTCCGAAGTGGCGCGCAAAGCGATCCGCGTCGAGCGTGGCCGACGTGATCACCACCTTGAGATCCGGTCGCCCGCGCAGCAGTTGCTTCAGGTATCCGAGCAGGAAATCGATGTTGAGGCTGCGCTCGTGCGCCTCGTCGACGATGATCGTGTCGTATGCTTCGAGCTGGCGATCGCCCTGCGTTTCCGCCAGCAGGATGCCGTCGGTCATCAGCTTGATGTACGCATCCGGCCGGGTGTGGTCGGTGAAACGCACCTTGTAGCCAACGGCATCGCCCACCGACTGGCCCAGCTCCTGAGCGATGCGTGCGGCGACCGCCCGCGCCGCGATTCGGCGCGGTTGCGTGTGACCGATGAGTCCGCGCACGCCACGGCCGGCTTCCAGGCAGATTTTCGGCAGCTGCGTGGTCTTGCCTGAGCCCGTCTCACCGCACACGATCACGACCTGATGCGCGCGGATTGCGCGAACCAGTTCATCGGCACGCTGCGCCACGGGCAAGTCGGGCGGATAGCTGAACGCCGGCCGGGCGGCCGCCCGCGCCTCACATCGGGCGACAGACCGTTCCAGTTCGGCCGCGATGCGCGACCATTCGGCCTCGGGCGCGTGCTGCGCGCGCGCCCGCTCGATACGCCGGGCGAGACGTGCGGCGTCCCGCGCCATGGCCAGCGGCAAGCGAGCTTCGAGTGCCGCGGCGACGGAAACCATCGTTGAAGGGGGCATGGGGGACAGCGGTTCCGGCGGAGTCGTCGGCGGCGCGATGCCGCGACGCACTAAGCGGCACGCGAATTCTATCGCGCGACCGTCCACACGCCGCCCGAATTGTTATGATCATTGCCTGTTGCGCCCGCCAGCCCGGCAGGCTTGAACCGTTCCGGAGGCCATCCGATGTCCAACCCGAGTCGTATCCCGATTCACGCCCCTGTTTCGCACGCTGTCTTCCGCGCCCCAAGGCGGACCTTGGCGGGCGTCGTGCTGACCGTCGCCATGTCAGCCACCTTAGGCGTCGCGCCGCTGGCCGACGCCGCCACGCTGCGTTGGGCTGGCCGCGGCGACATGCAGACCACGGATCCGTATTCGCAGAACGAGAACCTGACCAACAACATCAACAGCCTGGTCTACGAATTCCTCATCATGCGCGACAAGAAGCTGGGCCTGAAGCCGGCGCTCGCGGAATCGTGGACGCAGGTAAACCCGACGACATGGCGTTTCAAGCTGCGTCCGGGCGTCAAGTTCCACGACGGCACGCCGTTCACCGCCGACGACGTCGTATTCAGCTTCGAGCGCGCGCGCGCCGACACCTCGCAGTTGCGCGTCTATGCCAATGCGTCGGGCATGCCGAAGAAGATCGACGACCTCACCGTCGAGTTCACGACGAACGGCCCCAACCCGATCGAGCTCGAGCACATCGCGACGATCAACATCATGAGCAAGGTCTGGTGCGAGAAGAACCGCGCCACCAAGCCGCAGAACTTCACGCAGAAGGAGGAGATGATCACAGCGCGTCAGGCCAATGGCACCGGCCCCTACATGCTCAAGTCGCGCGAGCCGGACGTAAAGACGGTCCTGATCAAGAACCCCAACTGGTGGGGCATCAAGGCCGGCGTCTGGGAGGGCAATGCAGACGAAGTGATCTACTCGCCGATCGTGTCCGATGCGACGCGGGTCGCGGCACTTATCTCCGGAGAAGTCGATCTTGTCAACGACCCGCCGCCGCAGGATGTGCCGCGCCTGATGCAGACCCCGGGCATAAAGATCCTCGAAGGCATGGAGAACCGGATCGTGTTCATCGGCATGGACCAGTACCGGGACGAATTGCTGTATTCGAACGTCAAGGGCAAGAACCCGTTCAAGGACAAGCGCGTGCGCGAGGCGCTCTACTACGCGATCGACATCGAGGCGATCAAGAAGAACACGATGCGCGGCCTGTCCGCGCCCTCCGGAGCGATGCTGCCGTCGGCGATCCAGAGCACGCCCGAAATCGAGAAGCGACTTCCCTATGACCGCGAGCGCGCGAAGAAACTGCTCGCGGATGCGGGTTACCCGAACGGATTCGAAGTGACGCTTGACTGTCCCAACAACCGCTACATCAACGACGAGAAGATCTGCCAGGCGCTTGCCGCGATGTGGTCGCAGGTGGGCGTCAACACCAAGGTCAACACGATGCCGCGCGCAGTGTACTTTCCCAAGCTCGAGAAGAACGACACGAGCATGTACATGCTGGGCTGGGGCGGGGGAACCACCGACGCCATCTTCATCCTGCAGCCGGTGCTCGCCACCAAGAACGGCAAGGGTGACGGCGACTACAACTATGGCCGGTACACCAATCCGAAACTCGATGAACTGCTGGCAAAGATCAAGGTCAACATGACGCCCGACCAACGGCTCGATGAGATCCACGCGGCGCTGCTTGCCCACAACGCCGAGACCAACCACATTCCGCTGCACCGGCAGGTGATCCCGTGGGCGGAGCGCAGCAACGTCACCGCGGTTCACCGCGCCGACAATCAGGTCATGCCGTTCTGGGTGACCGTGCAGTAGCGGGGCTGGCGAATGCGCCGCGCCGGTGCCGTCAGGCGGCCGGCGCGTGCTCGAGTGGTCGCGCGATATAGCGGGTCACCGCCCACGCCACCGCCACCGTCACGATTGCACCGAGGGCCGCCATCAGCCACGCGTCGGCATCCCCGGTGATCAGCGCATTGCGTGCCCCCTCGAGCACCATTCCGGTGGCCAGGAAGGCGGGGACCGTGCGCAGGTCGTGGCGAAGGATATGCCATAGCAGGACGAAACTCACGAGCCCTTTGACCGCGCCGCTCAGCAACGCCACCGCCGGTTCCCTGCCTGCCGCCAGGCCGCCGGCGCAGGAGATCGCCATCAGCAACAGCGCCGCCACCCAGACGCGGCGGGTCCAGCCTTGCGTGCCGCGATCGATCAGGTAGAGCACGAACAACGCAACGCCGCTCGCCCAAACCAGTCCAAAAGGATCGACCAGCGCGCCGACGAGGGGCGAAGCCAGCGACTCCACACTCAGCGCCGGCCAGAGCGGCAGGGTGCGTTCCGCCAGCGCGGACGACGCGGCGGCCAGCCCCGCCACGATCAACGCCACGGCAACTCCGGCCGCCCATGCCGGCATGTGGGAGCGAAATCCGGCGGGCGACCGGGATCTCGCGAACCATGACCCGACGCCCGACAGGAACGCCACCAGGCCCGCCGCCATCAGCGCGGCAAACAACTTGCCGGAGACCGCGGTCGCCAATTGCGATGCGACGGGCTCGGCCGTTTGCAGCTGCATCATCATGTCGGGCCAGCCATTGACCAGGTCGGCCACCGCCACCCCCATGGCCGTGCTGCCCACCAGGAACATTGCATGCTTGTCGCAGTGGCCGCGATTCCAGCTGATCACCGCAAAGATCAACGCCGCAAGCGCGCCCAGGGCAACGGCAAAGATCCCCGCCAGCTTCATGACCTGATGGCGGTCGTCGCGCTCGGTTTCGGCGCGCAGCCATTCTTCCGGCACGAAGACCGTGCGACCGGCGGCGACGACCTCGTCGCCCGCCACGACCACCTGATAGCGCGCCTCACCCCCCTTGCCAACGTCGATCTTCGGATCCGCGAAGACAAAGGTCCAGTCGCTGCGCGCGTCGCGCCGGGTCTGGTCGGACGTGCGCAATTGAAGCGACGCCGGGTCGAGAGCGAAACGTTCGTGCATGGCCCGCTGGGCGATTTCCAGCGCGTCGTTCTGGGCGAGAATGGCGCCCGGGGCCCCCTCCGGCAGCCGATGCTGGATTTGGCGAATTTCACCGTTGCCGACCACATAGACTCGCCATTCCTCGGCGCGCTCGGCGACGTCCCCATCAAAGCGCGCAAAGCGGATTTCCCACGTAGGCGGCGCGAGAACATTGCCGGCCAGCGCGCGGTAGGCGGCCGGCCCAGCCTCCCGCCAGACGAAGGTGTTCGCCTGGGTCTGACCCAGTTCGCCGATGCCGGAGCGGATGCTCGAGAAGCGCCGCCATTGGGGACCCAGCCTTATCCCACGCTGTTCCAGCGCCGCCTCGGCCGCCGCCGCGGCAGCCACCCGATCGATCGGCAGGCCCGGCACATCCGATTTGAACGGCGTGCATGCGGCCCATGCGATCCCGCCCGCCAATGCCATCCATGGCAGCGCGCGCCACAACCACGTGGCCGTCGCATTTGCCCTTTCCGTGCTGACCCGCACCGGCGTGTGGGCCAACGCCGGCGGAGGCAGCCACGAGCCATTCCAAAGTGAAGATGGCAATTCGCGCCAGCCGCCCGCCTGCCAACGCCGGACGCCAATCACCACGAGCGGAACCACGGCGGCCGCGATCACCAGTGAGCGTTGGACCCACGCGCCGGGTGCATCGACCAGGAACAGCGGAATGGAAAATAGCGACAAGTCGAACAGCGCATGCAGCAGGATGGTCGGAAGCAGGCCGAAGCGCAGGTAGATCAGCGCCCACAACGTCGCCGGCACCAGCAACTCCACCAGCCGCGAATACGAAGGGAAGCCTGGATAGTTGGCATGGGCGCCCGCAAACACCACCGCCTGCAGCACCACGGCAAAGGCGATCCAGTGACGCCGCTGGCCGAAATGCGCGCCGAGCAACGCGGCCCCCGCGAGCGGAATGGCCCGGAACACGCATTCCTCCATGAAGCCCGCCTGCAACGAAATGGCAATCGGCGCGAGCGCGGGCACCGCCGAGGAAAGGATGTTGGGATCGGTGAGCGACTCGGAAGGCTGCCACCAGCCGAGCCAGTGATTGGTCACGTAATAGAACGCGGAGATGAGCGCCAGCTCGAGCGGAACGAACAGGTAGCCGCCAACGCTGCGACCAAGCACCTGGCGGCTTCCGCCCGCCTCGCGCGACCACAGCCGCCACAACTGCGGCTGATGCGGAAATGCGCGGCGCGACAGACTCTCGGCCGCCATGAACACGAGTCCGTAACCCAGCGTGCCCCCGACCAGTGCGGCGATCGCGATGCCGACCTGTGTCACCCAGAACGATCCGACGGTTTGCGCCGTGTCGAAGCCGAACCACGCCGACGGTGCGGCGGCGAAAACCGACAGCGCCATCAGGCCGCCGACCACCGCACCAGCCACCAGCGCCGGCCGCCACAGCAGCCAGCGGGTGCGCAGCAGCCATAACACGGCCAGGATGCAGCCACCGATCCCGTACAGCACACCGGCCGTCAAACTTGCGAAATTCGCTATGGTGTTGTTCACACTGCGCAGTTCCTGGAAGCGCCGCTCGAATTTTTCCGGAACGTGCATGTAGGGCGTCACGCCCGTCAGCTCGTCGCCGCTCACCCGAAGCTGCAGGCGGATGCGCGCATCGCCGAATTGCTCGGCGCGCTCGAATACGAAGTCGTGGTCGACGCGTCCGGAGGGCCGCGACTGCTGCGAGTGCTCCAGCAGATGATACGGCGCGAAGTCGACGTTCCAGTCCTCCCTCGCCCGTGCTCGCGCCAACGCCAGAGCGGCATCCTGGTCCAGCGCCTTGCGGGCGGGGTCACGCACAAAATTCTCGGGCAGGCGACGGGAAAAGCCGTCCAGCGTGCCATCGGGACGAAAACGAACGGTGGCCTCCCGCACTTCGCCGGGCTTGAACAGTCGTACTTCCCACCAGAAGGGCGCGTACGACGCGCCTGCCACCAGTCGTGCGAACGCGGGCTTCCCGCCACCCTCGAGTTCGATGTAGTTCTGCGCCAATTGGTCGTTGCGAAACTGCGCGGCGGCACGCGTGCCCTCAGGCACCAGCTTGCGTTCATGCGCGATCGTCTCCCCCTTGGACAATGCCTCATGCCGCGCGAGCCTGATGTCGAGGTTGACCAGCGGAATCGCCAACGGAAAAAGGCGCCATGCGGTCCCGGCGCACAAGAGCGCAAGCAGCGTGTAGCCGATCCAGAACGCCGGCTTGCGCGTCAGCGGAGACGGCACGGTCACGGCTGCCTTACCGCGATGACGCCGTCGGCGGCGAGCCGGGCGAGTGTCGCCTCATCAAGGCGCAAGCGCTCGCGCAGAATTTGCCGCGTGTGCTCGGCCAGCAGCGGCGGCGGCCGCTCCGGCGTGGAGGGCGTCGCCGACAACCTCAAGGGCGAATTCACCTGCGAAACGCTTCCCGACAGCGGGTGCGGGAGGTCGAACTTCATGCGGCGCGCAAGAAGCTGCGGATCGGCGAACACCTGGTCGAGCTTGTTGATGGGGCCGCATGGCACGCCGACGGCCTCGAGCGCGGCCAGCCAATCGCGCTGCGCGCGGGTGGTCATGACCTGCGCAATCTCCGGCACGAGCACTTCGCGGTGCCGCACGCGATTTTCGTTGCGGGCGAAGCGCTCGTCGCCGGCCCAGTCCGGTCTTCCTGCCACCGCGCAGAATTTCACGAACTGGCTGTCGTTGCCGACGGCGACGATCAGGTGACCGTCGGCGCAAGCGAAGACCTGATAGGGCACGATGTTCTGGTGCGCGTTGCCGGCGCGTGCAGGCGGCGCACCCGCGACGAGATAGTTCATCCCCATCACCGCCATCATCGCGACGGCGGAGTCGAAGAGCGCGAGATCGACCTGCTGGCCCTGCCCCGTGCGGTCGCGATGCTGGAGTGCCGCCAGGATGGCCACTGCCGCATACATGCCGGTCATGAGGTCGGTGATCGCGACGCCAGCCTTCTGCGGGCCGCCACCCGGCAGGTCGTCGCGCTCGCCCGTGACGCTCATGAATCCGCACATGCCCTGGATGATGAAGTCGTAGCCCGCGCGGTCGGCGTAGGGGCCATCCTGCCCGAAGCCGGTGATCGACGTGTAGACAAGGCGCGGATTCAACGTCGCGATGCTCGCGTAGTCCAGTCCGTATTTGGCGAGACCGCCGACCTTGAAATTCTCCACCAGAACGTCGGCCTGCAAAGCGAGGTCGCGGATGATTCGTTGCCCTTCCGGTTGCGTGAAGTCGACCGCCACGGACAACTTGCCGCGGTTGCACGCGAGGTAATACGCCGCCTCCGCCGTGTCGCCGCCTTGGCTGCTTTTGAGAAACGGCGGACCCCAGGCGCGCGTGTCGTCGCCGCTACCGGGCCGCTCGACCTTGATCACCGTCGCGCCCAGATCGGCGAGCAACTGCGTGCACCACGGCCCGGCGAGCACGCGGGACAGGTCGAGGATGGTCAGATGGGAGAGCGGGCCGGACATCGTGACTTACGCAACTGAGCTCACGCAGCCGAGTTTACGCGACGAAGGTCGCGCAACGCATCGTCCGCCGCCGCGACGCCGGAAGTCCGGCACGGCGACCGCCCGCCGCTTTGCCGCCAACGAAAACCGGCGCGAGCTCCAAGCCTCGCGCCGATCGTCTCGCCAGGTGTCGCGTTACTGTTTGCTGCCCTTGATGTTGCCGACGATGCCGCCGCCCACCGCGCCAATGGCGGCGCCGGTCCAGCCGCTGCCGCCGGCGATGGCCGCGATGCCCGCGCCCGCTGCCGCGCCGATCGCGGCGCCGCTCATCGTTCCCTGCTGCTGCGGTGTCATGTTGGTGCAGGCAACCATGCCCGCGACCGCCACCACTGCCACAATCATTCCGGGTTTCTTCATGCTCAGTTTCATCGTTCGTCTCCGTTACTTGTTCTTGGCGAGGCCGGGCACGACCATTTCGAACCAGATCGTCTCGATCACCGGACGCTGCAGCTTGTCGGGATTCTTGGCGTAGTAGGCGTCGAGGCCGGTGCGCACGTCGTCAAGCGTGTGGCCCTTCATTCCCTTGACCAGGCGCGGCACGGTGCTTTGTGCGTCGGTCGGCGGACTGGCGGCCTGGTAGGCCGATTCGACCTGGACCGCGTTGGCAATGCCGACGAGATACGCCTTTTTCACCTGGTCCGACGACTGCGTCCAGATTTGGCCGGTAACGATGGGAATTTCCTGCGCGTGAGCGCTGCCCCAGGCGGTGGCGAGGGACATGCAGGCGACCATCATGGCCGCACGCAATTGCATCTTTGTTGCCATAGGACTCTCCATGGGAAATCGGGCTTGCTGGGGTTACGACTGCCATTGACCGCAGCGCTGGGCCGAACACGCCTTGCTGACGATCAGCGCAGGGGGGCCATTATAGGCCAGCCCGGGCAGGAACAGGTCGCGGTTGCGCCTTCGCGTCTGGTCGTACTCATTGATCATGCGTCACTTTTCGCCAACGCGAGTTCGATGGTTTGCTCCATCGTCATCGCGCGACCTTCCTCAAGGGCCCGGTCGAACGCGGCGGCCCCGCCCATCGCCTCACGCGCGGCAACGACTTTAAGGTCATAGTCCGGACGGCCGCGGGGCGGTCGCGGGCATCCGATTTCCATCCGCAACTTATCCGCGAACGACGAGATGCGTACGGCCCGGCCGAACTCGCGCCGGGCAAGCACGACGTAGACGAGCCCCTCCAGCGACTCGACGATGCCGCGGGGGTCACCCAATTCACGGAAGATCGCGATGGCCTTTTCGTGCAGTGCGCAGGCGCCCGCGAGGTCGCCCTGCTCGTAAGCCACGTACCCCAGGTTATTGAGCGAAGCGGCGATGCCCCATTGGTCCCCCAACTCCCGCCGGATCGCAAAACTCTCTTCGAAAAATTCCTTGGCAGACGGAAAATTGCCTAGATGAGTGGCCATGAGTCCCAAATTGGTCAGCGAAGCAGAGAGACTCTGTCGATCGCCCAGCTCGCGGAATAACGCCAGGCTTTCCTCGCATAAAGTCTGGCCAGCCGCATATTCACCGAGGTCGTAGGTCACGCTTGCGAGGTTCGAAAGCGAGCCGGCGATGCCTCGTCGATCGCCCAACTCACGCTTGAGTGCGAGGCTCTCCTCGTACAACGCTCTCGCCACAGCCGATTCGCCTTGCGATTGGGCCAGGGCGCCGAGGTTGTTCAGCGAAGCGGAAATGCCGCGCCGGTCGCCCGACACCCTCCGCAGCGCCAGGCATTCTTGGTGGTGCACCGCGGCGGCCGCGTAATCGCCTTGTTGCCATGCCAGCACACCGGCGCCGTTGAGCGCCTTCGCGCGCGCCGCCTGATCGGTTGACGTTGTGGCCAAGAGTTCGGAGAGTCGGGCGCGACCCTCGCCCATGAATCCGCGCACAGACCAGAACCGCCAGAAAGCGCCCGCCAGCCGTAGTTGGCGCGCCGTGTTCTCGCCTGAAGTGGGCGACCATGCCGAAGCCGCCCGCAGATTGTCGTGCTCCGTCTCCAGCCGGTCGAGCCATGCCTGCTGGTCGGGACCGGTCAATTGTGGCTCGGCGTCCTCGGCCAACGACAGGAAGTAGTTCAGGTGTCGGTCACGCCAGGACTCTCCCTTGCCACTCTCGAGCAATTTGTCCCGCGCATATTGGCGAACCGTTTCCAGGAGCCGGTAGCGGGTCGCGCCATTGCGCTCTTCGGCCATCACCAGACTCTTGTCGGCCAGCGACGCATGGAGGTCCAGCATTTCCCCATCGTCGACGCCCTCGCCAATGCAAACCTGCTCTGCAGCTTCCAGCGTCCAGCCACCGGCGAATACCGCCAACCGGGCGAGCAAGGCTTGCTCGGTCGTGTGCAGGAGGTCGTAGCTCCAATCGATCAGCGAGCGCAGCGTCTGTTGCCTGGGAAGCGCGGTGCGCGATCCTCCCGTCAACAGGCGGAAGCGCTGGTCGAGCCGCTGGTTGATCTCTTCCAGCGACATCGATCGTATGCGTGCCGCGGCCAACTCCAGGGCCAGCGGTATGCCGTCCAAGCGGCAACACACCGAGGCCAATGCGGGGGCGTTCCGGACAGTAATCGCGAACTGCGGCAAATGCGACTGCGCGCGCTCGACGAACAGGCGCACGGATTCGAAGGGCAGAAGGCTTTCCGGCGAGAGGTCCCGCTTGGGGTCGGGCAAGGACAGCGACGGCACGCGATAGGTGAGCTCGCCTGCTATCCCCAGCCCCTCACGGCTGCTCACCAGCAGGACAACTTGTGGACATTGGCTCGAGACCGCATCGGCCAACTGCGCGCATGCAGCGAGCAGATGTTCCGCATTGTCGAGAACCAGCATTAGGTGCCTCGACTTGAGAAAATCGGTCAAGGTCTGGGTGAACGACCTTCCCGGCTCCTCCCGCAGGCCGAGAACCACGGCCACAGTCTGAGGCACGAGTTCCGGACCCGCCAAGGCAGCCAACTCCACCAGCCAGACGCCATCGGGATACGTGTCCAGCGCCACGGCTGCAATGTGCAGAGCGAGGCGTGTTTTACCGCAGCCACCGGAGCCGGTGAGGGTGAGCAGCCGCGACTTGCCGAGGAGCGTGTTGACCGCCGCAATCTCCTTTTCGCGGCCGATGAAACTGGTCGGCAGCAGCGGCAGGTTGTTGGGTGTCGAATCGAGGGAACGCAGCGCCGGGAACATGCGGCGCAACTCGGCGTGCGCGAGCTGCCAGATGTCTTCCGGACTCGAGAGATCGCGCAAGCGGACGCGCCCGAGGTGCAGGAAGTCCGCGTCGCCCGGAAAACGCCCTTTCGCCAGCTCGACCACGCTTTGCGAAACGAGGACCTGTCCGCCGTGAGCCGCATTCATGATGCGGGCAGCACGGTTCACCGCGCTGCCGAAGTAGTCGCCGTCGCGCTCCTGCGCGGCGCCGGCGTGCAGGCCGCAACGCATCCTGAACGGAATGCCGCAATCGTCGGCAATCCTCGCCATGCCGCGCTGCAGATCGAGCGCGGTCTGAATGGCCGCGGCCGGATCGGCAAAGACGGCATGCAGACCGTCCCCGATCATTTTCACCAGCCAGCCGCCACGCACCTCGACCGTGGCACGACACAGCTGGTCGTGGCGTGCAAGCGCGTCCGCCATTCGCGCCGCGTCGGTCTCCCACAACCTGGTGCTGCCCTCGATATCGGTGAAGAGGAAGGTAACGATCCCGCTGGGCAGGTCAGGCACCAGTTTCCTCCGGCCAGTACGAGCGGCCTTGGTCATTCCGGCCGCCGCTTCTTTCAGGCAGTCGCCCAGGCAATGTCCTCGATCGACCGTCTTCGCGTCGCCGGGACGCCAGCAACGTCCTGTCGTCGAGGCAGGTCAGCCGGCCTTCAGCGCGGCCATTACCTCGTCCAGCATCTTCTTCGCGTCGCCGAACAACATGCGATTGTTGTCTTTGTAGAACAGCGGATTGTCGACGCCGGCATAGCCGGACGCCATGCTGCGCTTCATCACGATCGAGTTCTTGGCCTTCCACACCTCGAGCACCGGCATGCCGGCGATGGGACTCGTCGGATCTTCCTGCGCCGCCGGGTTGACGATGTCGTTGGCGCCGATGACCATCGCGACGTCGGTATCGGGAAAATCCTCGTTGAGCTCGTCCATCTCGAACACGATGTCGTAGGGCACCTTGGCCTCGGCCAGCAGCACGTTCATGTGGCCCGGCATGCGCCCGGCCACCGGGTGGATGCCGAAGCGCACGTTGACACCCTTGGCGCGCAACGCCTGGGTGATTTCGTTCACCGTGTGCTGTGCCTGCGCGACCGCCATGCCGTAGCCAGGCACGATGATGACGTTCTTGGCATCGCGCAGGAGTTCGGCCGTCTCTGCGGCCAGGATGGGATTCACTTCGCCCGCCGGCTGCACGCCGCCACCTGCGGCGGCAGGACTGCTGCTGTCCGTCCCGAACCCACCGGCGATCACGGAAAGGAAGTGGCGATTCATTGCCGCGCACATGATGTAGGACAGGATCGCGCCGCTCGAACCGACCAGCGCGCCGGTCACGATCAGCAAATCGTTGTTGAGCATGAAACCGGTGGCCGCCGCCGCCCAGCCGGAGTAGCTGTTGAGCATCGAAACCACGACTGGCATGTCCGCGCCGCCGATCGCCATGACCATGTGCACGCCGAAGAGGAGCGCGACGACCGTCATCACGATCATCGGCGTCATCGCGTCCGCGACGTCGTGGGCGTTGACGAACGCGTAGCCGAAATAAATGACGACGAGGAGACCTGCGAGGTTGAGGAAATGTCGCCCCGGCAGCAGCACGGGCTTGCCGGTGATCTTGGCGGAGAGCTTGCCGAACGCGATCACGGATCCCGAGAACGTCACCGCGCCGATCAGCACGCCAAGATACATCTCGATCTCGTGGATCGTGTTCTCGGCGGGCGTCAGGTTGGCCGATACCGCGGGATCGATGAAGTTGGCGTAGCCGACCAGCATCGCGGCCAGACCGACCAGGCTGTGCATCAGCGCGACCAGCTCCGGCATTTGCGTCATCTGCACGACGCGCGCCGCATAGAGGCCGATCGTCGCGCCGACCGCCATTGCCGCGATGATGTAAGGCAGACCGGCGGAAGTCACCTGCACGCCAAAGATCGTCGCAACGACGGCGATGGCCATGCCGATCATCCCGTACAGGTTGCCGCGCCGGGATGTTTCCTGGTTGGACAGGCCGCCCAGGCAAAGGATGAAAAGGATCGTGGCTCCGATGTAGGAGACCGTCGAGAGACTGGAGGTCATGTTCTGGTCTTCCTCACTTGCGAAACCTCATTTGCGGAACTTATTTGCGAAACATCTGCAACATGCGCTGCGTCACTGCGAAGCCGCCGAACATGTTGATCGTGGCCAGTCCGATGGCGCCCACCGACAGCCAGCGTATCCACTCCTCGGGGCGCGTCAGGTCCGCCGAGATCTTGGAGAGGTCCGGCGCGATCTGCACCAGCGCGCCGATCGCGATAATGCTGGAGACCGCGTTGGTCACGCTCATCAGCGGCGTGTGCAGCGCGGGCTTGACATTCCAGACCGTCATGTAGCCGACGAAACACGCCAGGATGAACACCGTGAAATGACCGAGGAAGCTTGCCGGCGCAAAGCGGCCGACCAGCAGGAACAGGAGCGCACCGACGCCGAAGAAGACGGCGGTCCTGGTACCTGACATGGGGCCGCTTGCCTCGCCGTGTCCCTTGGGTTTCGCCGGCATCGCCGCGGCCTTGGCCGCCCCGGCGGGCGCCGCGGACAGCTTGGGCGGCGGCGGCGGCCACGTCACCTCGCCCCGATTGACCACGGTGGTGCCGCGCAGCACTTCATCCGCCATGTCGATGTTGACGGCGTCGCCTTCGATGCTCTTCGTCTTGAGCATGTCTTCCATCAGGCGGAAGAGGTTCGTGGCGTACAACGTCGATGCCTGCTTGGCGAGCCGGCTCGGCAGGTCCTTGTAGCCGATGATCGTGACGCCGTGCCGCACCACGACCTCGCCGGGCACGGTGAGTTCGCAGTTGCCACCCTGCTCCGCAGCCATGTCGACGATGACGCTGCCCTGCTTCATCGACTTGACCATGTCCTCGGTGATGAGCTTGGGCGCAGGCTTGCCAGGGATCAGTGCCGTCGTGATGATGATGTCGACGTCCTTCGCCTGCTTCGCGAACACGTCGCGCTGCGCCTTCTGAAAGCCCTCGCTCATCACCTTGGCGTAGCCGCCGACGCCGCTGCCCTCCTCGACATAATCGACACCTATGTATTCGCCGCCCAGCGACTTGATCTGGTCGGCCACTTCCGGCCGTGTGTCGTTGGCGCGCACGATCGCGCCCAAGCCCGACGCTGCGCCGATGGCCGCGAGACCCGCGACTCCCGCGCCGATGACAAAGACCTTGGCCGGCGGCACCTTGCCCGCGGCGGTGATCGAACCGGTGAAGAAACGGCCGAACTCGTGCGCCGCCTCGATCACCGCGCGATAGCCACCGATGTTGGCCATCGACGAGAGAGCGTCGAGTTTCTGCGCGCGCGAGATACGCGGCACGCTGTCCATCGCCAGCACCGTGACCTTGCGCGCGGCTAGCTGCTGCATGAGGTCCGGGTTCTGCGCCGGCCAGATGAAGCTGACCAGCACCACGCCTTCGCGCAGCAGCGCGACCTCATCGGCACTGGGTGCGCGCACCTTGAACACGATGTTCGCCATCGCCCACAGTCCGGCCCGATCCGCGACGATCTCGGCGCCGGCGTCACGATACGCGTCGTCGCTGATCTGCGCGGCATCGCCGGCGCCCGCCTCGACGGCCACGCGGAAGCCCAGCTTGATCAGCTTGGCGACGACCTCGGGCACGGTAGCCACACGCTTCTCGCCCGGGAAAACTTCCCTGGGCACCCCAATCAGCAATGACATGTCCTTCCCCCTGAATCGACCGCAGGCAAAGCCTGGAGGGGCGTCGTCCGCCCGGAATTTCTAGCAAGGATACATCTACATCAAATCTGCGCCGCGATGGCGCGGCCGAGTTCGACCGTCGACGCGCGGCCACCCAGGTCCGGCGTGCGCGGTGCCGCCGGATCGGCGAGCACGCGCTCGATGGCCGCGACAACCGCGTTCGCGGCGTCCTTGTGCCCGAGGAAATCCAGCATCAGCGCGCCCGACCAGATTTGTCCGATCGGATTGGCGATGCCCCTGCCGGCAATGTCCGGCGCCGAGCCGTGCACCGGCTCGAACAACGAAGGAAAGGTGCGCTCCGGATTGAGATTGGCCGAGGGCGCGATGCCGATCGTCCCGCAAACCGCAGGTCCCAGGTCGGAGAGGATGTCGCCGAAGAGATTCGAGCCGACGACAACATCGAAGCGCTCCGGGCGCTGCACGAAATGGGCGCTCAGGATGTCGATGTGGAATTGATCGGTGCGAATGTCGGGATAGGCGCCGGCCATTTCCCGGAAGCGCTCGTCCCAGTACGGCATCGTGATCGAGATGCCGTTCGACTTGGTCGCGGAAGTGAGGTGTTTTTCGGGCCGGGTGCGCGCGAGTTCGAACGCGAAATTCATGATCCTGTCCACGCCCTTGCGGGAGAACACGGACTCCTGGAACACGATTTCCCGCTCGGTTCCCTCGAACATCCTGCCGCCCACCGACGAATATTCACCTTCGGTGTTCTCGCGCACGACGACGAAATCGATGTCGCCCGGCTTGCGGTTGGCAAGCGGCGACGGAATGCCCGGCATCAGCTTGCATGGGCGCAGGTTCACATACTGGTCGAAGCCTCGTCGAAACTGGATGAGCGAACCCCACAACGACACGTGGTCGGGCACGGTGGCGGGCCAGCCGACCGCGCCGTAGAACATCGCCTCAAAACCGCGCAGTTGCTCGAACCAATCCTCCGGCATCATCCGGCCATGCTTGGCGTAGTAATCGCAACTCCAGTCGAATTCCGTGAACGCGAAATCGATGCTGAACCTGCGCGCGGCCGACTCCAACACGCGCACCCCTTCCGGCACCACCTCCTTGCCGATTCCGTCGCCAGGCATTACCGCAATGCGGTGCATCGTCACTGCTGTCTCCTCGTCAGCGTTGGATTCTAGGGCACCTCATCCGAATGTCCTATGGCCCGACGCATCGTGCGCACGTACGATCGACACACGGTTCCGCAATTTGCCGCAATAATTGACCTGCATCAATGGAAAAGAGGGCCGCCATGAGTACGCGCAACTACTGGATCGGTGTCGTTTCGAGGGACCACGTGGACGTCGGTGTTGCCGGCGCCTTCATCCAGCTCAATCACGGCAAGGCCGGGCCGCTTGAGCGCATGTGCGCAGGCGATGGATTCGTATTCTATTCGCCTCGCACCACGCATCCCGACGGGCCTGCCCTCCAGGCGTTCACCGCCATTGGCCGCGTTCGCGACGGTACCGTCTACCGGGCCGCGCAAGGCCACTTAACCATGTCCGACGGCGCCCTTCCTTTCCGCCTCGGCGTCGACTATCTGCCTGCGCGGGAGGCGCCGATCAAGCCGCTGATCGAGTCGCTGACCTTCCTCCGCAGCAAGACACATTGGGGCGCGGCATTCCGATTCGGATTCCTGCGCGCGCCGGAGGAAGACTTCGCCCGTATCGCGGCCGCCATGGGCCGTAATTTCATGCTCGACTTTCCCCCGCCTTCCGCCCTGGGCGGTACACCGGCGACCAGCGTCACGGCGGCGCAGGCGGCATCGATGTAGCGGTCTCGACGCCGGTTTGCCACTGCGCTATCGTTGCCACTGGTCACGGCGACGCGCGCGGAGGTGGCAATGGGTCAGATGGTCATCGCCCTCTTTCGGCCCAAGCCGGGAAAGAGCGCCGAACTCATGACGTGCATGCGCGACCATCTCCCGGTGTTACGCGCGCAGCGCTTGGCCACCAGCCGCCCCAGCACCGTCCTACGGGCCGCCGACGGCACGCTGCTCGAGATCTTCGAATGGGTGTCGCAGGCCGCGATCGACAACGCCCACACCAATCCGGCCGTGCTCGCACTGTGGCAGCGGTATTCCGCTTGCTGCGAGTACGTCACCTTGAATGACCTGGCCGAGGCCAAGGTCATGTTCCCCGGCTTCGAGCAGGTCGCAGTCTGAAGCGTTGCTAACCGGCCAGCGCGCTGCGGGCGTCGGCTGGGCGTCGCAATTGCATCGGGATTGCCTTATCCTTGCGGTCACGAATACTCGTCGGCCGGCCCGCTTGAGCAAACGCGTGCCGGCTTTTTCTTGGCTCGACTCTTTTCGGTCACATACCTCGCTGGTCACGCCAGGAAGTTCAATCCCATGCCCGAGACCACCCCCGCCGCGCGCCACCGTCGCGCTATCGTCTTCATGGTCGTGGCGGCCATCTGCTGGTCGTCCGGCGGAATCCTCGTGCGCAAGCTGTCCATCACCAACGCCTGGGAGATCGTGTTCTGGCGGTCGCTGTTCATGTCGCTGTTCGTCGCCGGTGTATTGCTCGTCATGCATGGCCGCGCGATGCCACGCGCCGTGCGCGCCGTCGGTCGGCCCGGGTTGCTCTCGGGTCTGTTTCTGTCCGGCACGTTCTTCTTCTTCATCGCGTCACTGACACACACCACAGTCGCCAACACGTTCGTGCTGATGAGCGTCTCGCCCTTTCTGGCGGCACTCGCGGGCCGCCTCGTGTTGAAGGAGCCTGTGCCGGCGCGCACCTGGCTGGCAATGGCGATCGCCTTCGCCGGTATCGTCGTGATGTTCGGCGACGCGATCGACTCGGGACGGCTGCTGGGTAACATGCTCGCGTTTGGCGTATCGATATGCTTCGCGGCGCAGGTCACCATGCTTCGCAAGTTCCATGCAACGGTCGACATGTTGCCGCAGGTGATGATTGCCGGATTGTGGACACTCGCGCCGGCGTTCCTGCTCGCCGGGACGTTTGCCGCTACTTCGCGCGACATCGTGATCCTGGCGTTCATGGGCTGCGTGCAGCTCGGCATCGGCTGCCTGCTGGCCACTGCGGCTTCCCGTGCATTGTCCGCGACAGAAATCGGCTTGCTGGCGCTGTTGGAGCCAATTGCGGGACCGATCTGGGTTTGGGTGCTACTGGGCGAGGATCCGGGTGGCAACGCGCTGCTTGGTGGTGTCATCGTCCTCGCTGCGGTGATCGCCAACGAAGCATTCGCCGCCTGGCGCGGCCGGGACCCGGTCCTGCACGATCCGGCGCCGGGACCTTGATCGCGCCCACTAATCCCTTCTGTGCGCCGCGCCGGCGATGAGCCTGCCGGAGTTTCCGGCAGGCTTCTACGTCGTCGGCACGCTGGCGATCCTGATCACCGGCATCGCCAAGGGCGGATTCGGTCAAGGTGCCGGCGGCATTGCCGTGCCGCTGATGTCCATGTTCATTCTGCCGGCCGAGGCCGCCGGCATCATGCTGCCGATCCTGTGCGCGATGGACCTCTTTAGCGTCCACGCCTATCGCAAATTGTGGTCGCGCGAACACCTGAAGATCCTGCTGCCCGGCGCCCTGGTCGGCATTGCGCTGGGAGCACTCGCGTTCGGCGCGTTGCCGGCCAATGCGGTTCGCGCGCTGGTGGGCATGATCGCCGTGACTTTCTCGCTCAATCAATGGCTGCGCCTGTCCGAGCGCATTGCCGCGCGGTTTGCCGCGGAACGCGGACCTCCGGGCGCGGTTGCCGGCGCGTTCTGGGGCGCCGTTTCCGGATTCACGAGCACCATCGCGCATGCGGGAGGACCGCCTGTGGCGATCTACATGCTGGGACAGAAGATCGACAAGACGTCGTTCGTCGGCACGTCGGCAGTCTTCTTCCTCATCGTCAACTATGCGAAGCTCGTTCCGTATTATTTCCTCGGGCAATTGAACGTAGGCAACCTGAGCGTGGCGCTGCTCTTCTTGCCGCTGGTTCCCGCCGGCGTTTGGATCGGCGTTTATTTGCATCGCCGGATTTCGCAACGGACGTTTTTCAATCTGAGTTATTCGCTGCTGCTGGGGACCGGCCTCAAGTTGATCTGGGATGTCATTGCGCTATGATGCGTGCCTCACCACCTTCGGCGGCACGTCCATGAAGCAGACATTCCTGGATTTCGAGCAGCCCATCGCCGAACTGCAGTCCAAGATCGACGAACTCCGGTTCGTGCACGAGGATTCGGCGGTCGACATTTCCGACGAGATCTCGCGGCTGGCCAAGAAAAGCCAGCAACTCACGAAAGACATTTACGGCAAGTTGTCGTCCTGGCAGATCGCCCAGGTCTCGCGCCATCCGCAGCGCCCGTACACGCAGGACTACATCGATGGCCTGTTCAGCGGCTTTCGCGAGTTACATGGCGATCGCACGTATGCCGACGATCCCGCCATCGTCGGCGGCCTCGCACGTTTCAACGGGCAGCCATGCATGGTACTCGGCCACCAAAAGGGCCGCGACACCAAGGAGAAGATCCACCGCAACTTCGGCATGCCGCGCCCCGAGGGCTACCGCAAGGCGCTTAGGCTGATGAAGCTCGCCGAGAAGTTTGGCCTGCCGCTCTTCACGTTCGTGGACACACCCGGCGCCTATCCGGGGATCGGCGCGGAGGAGCGCGGTCAGTCCGAGGCGATCGGCCGCAACCTCTACGAAATGGCGGGCCTGCGCATCCCCATCATCACCACCGTCATTGGCGAGGGCGGCTCGGGCGGCGCACTCGCCATTGCGATCGGCGACATCACGCTCATGCTGCAATATGCGACCTATTCGGTGATTTCTCCCGAAGGCTGCGCTTCGATTCTGTGGAAATCGGCGGACCACGCCGCCGAGGCGGCGGAGACGCTCGGCATCACGTCCGCGCGGCTGAAGCAGCTGGGACTCATCGACAAGGTCGTGACCGAACCGCTGGGTGGCGCGCATCGCGACCACGCAGCGATGATGATTCCGTTGAAAAAGGCGCTGACGGAAGCTCTGCGTCAGTTGCAGGACCAGCCGGTCGAGGCGCTCCTCGAAGCGCGCGAGGACAAGATTCTCGCGTACGGCAAGTTCAAGGAAATCGCCGCCGGCTGAGTTCCTCCGGCCACACGCGGCAATTCCTACCCATGCGGCGCCTGTCCCGCGACGCGACCGCCGAACTGCAGGACGCGGTCCGGCATTCCCTCGATGCGCACGCTGCCCGCCGACGCAAACATCGCTGTTGCGCTGTCCGGCGGCCGCGATTCCGTGGTCCTGCTTGACGCACTGGCAGCCATCGCGCCGGCTCGCGGCAACAAGATCGCCGCCATCCACATCCACCATGGCCTGTCCGTCAACGCCGACGCGTGGGCACAAGGCTGCGTCGAGCGCTGTGCAGAACTGAGTATCGCATGCGAAGTGCGCCGCGTCGCCGTTGTCCCGCAGCCGCGCGCGAGCCTCGAAGCGTTGGCACGGCACGCCCGCTACGACGCGCTCGGCGACGTGGCGCAACGCACCGGCAATCGCGTCGTGGCCCTCGCGCATCATCGCGACGACCAGGCGGAAACGCTGCTGCTGCAACTCCTGCGCGGCAGCGGACCACACGGACTGGCCGCGATGCCCGCACTGCGCCGGGACGCCGCAGGGGTCGCATGGTGGCGACCGCTGCTCGGCATCCCGCGCGCTCACGTCGATGCGTATGCGCGTGCGCGCCAACTGCGCTGGATCGACGACGAAAGCAACGCCGATAGCCGCCATGCCCGCAACGCCCTCCGCCATTCCGTCATGCCGGCGCTCCAGCGCATCGCTCCCCAGGCGAATGCCACGCTCGCTCGCGCGGCCGCGCACCAGGCCGACGCGGCGCGCCTTCTGGATGAACTGGCGGAACTGGACGGCGAGGATGCGTGCGACGGCGCCACGTTGCTGCGCCACGCGCTGGACGCACTGGCACCCCACCGCGCCCGCAACTTGCTGCGCTGGTTCCTGCGCGGCCACGGACTTCCTGCACCGTCAACCGGCCAGCTGGCGGCGATGCTCGACCAGCTTCGTGGCGCGCGCGGCGACGCGGTAATTCGGCTTACGCACGCGGGCGTCGAGATTGGCGTGCATCAGGGCCGGATCGTTCTGCACTGTGCTCCGCCCGCCCACTTCGACGTCTGCTGGCGGGGCGAGTCGGAACTGGTGCTGCCGCACGGCACCTTGGTGTTCGGACACGCCGACGGCACCGGCATCGACGCGCGACGGCTGGCCGGGATCCCGGTATGGGTGCGCGCCCGCGTCGGCGGCGAGCGCTTCCAGGTTACCCCGAGTCGGCCACGCCGGGCATTGAAGGCCATCCTGCGTGACGCCGGAGTTCCCGCGTGGGAAAGGTGGGCGCTGCCGCTTGTCTATTGCGGCGACGAATTGGCCGCAGTAGCAGGGGTAGGCGTCGACGCGGCCTTCCAGGCGGCACCGGCCCAGGAAGGAGTGACGGTTACCTGGCATCCGAGGGCGCCTTGATCCTGCGCAAGGGCCGGCCCGGGCAGACAATGGAAACTGCTGGGCGGGTCCCGCGCAGGCACTCAGTTGACAAACCTGCGCGGCTCAAAGCCTAATGATCCCAACGGCGGCGCCGCACCGCATGGCGTCGCCCAAAAGCCACTCGATTGGAGGAACCATGAAGTACACGAAAATCGCTGTCGCGTTCGCCGTTGCCTGCACCGCCTTTGCAGTCGCCACGGGCGGCGCGTTCGCGCAGCAACCGATCGTCGTCAAGTTCAGCCATGTGGTCGCCGAGAACACGCCCAAAGGTCAGGGCGCGCTCAAGTTCAAGGAACTTGTCGAGAAGAAATTCCCTGGCAAGGTGCAGGTCCAGGTTTTCCCGAGCTCCCAGCTTTTCGGGGATGCCAAGGAGCTCGAGGCGCTATTGCTGGGTGACGTCCAGATCATCGCCCCGTCGCTGTCCAAGTTCGATCGCTACACCAAACAGCTTCAGGTGTTTGACCTGCCTTTCCTGTTCGACAACATTCAGGCAGTCGACCGGTTCCAGGACGGCCCCGTCGGCCAGAAGCTCCTGAATTCGATGACCGGCAAGGGCATCAAGGGGCTCGCCTACTGGCATAACGGTATGAAGGAGATGTCCAGCGACAAGGACCAGCTCAAGCGGCCGGAGGACGTCAAGGGCCTCAAGTTCCGCATCCAGGCATCGGACGTGCTTGAGGCGCAGTTTCGAGCAGTCGGCGCGAACCCGCAAAAGATGGCGTTCAGCGAGGTCTATCAAGCGCTGCAGACTGGGGTGGTAGACGGACAGGAGAATACCTGGTCCAACATCTGGTCGCAGAAGTACCAGGAAGTGCAGAAGTCGATCGGAGTGACCAACCATGGCGTCCTCGACTACATGGTGATTACCAACACGAAGTGGTGGGACGGTCTCCCTCCGGACGTCCGCAAGGGAATGGAAGAGGCGATGAAAGAGGCGACCGTCTACGCGAACAAGCTCGCCAATGACCTGAACGAGGCGGACCGCAAGAAGATCGCCGACGCCAACAAGGCCAAGATCCAGGATCTGTCGAAGGACGACATCGCCGAGTGGAAGAAGGCCATGCAACCGGTGTGGAAGAAGTTCGAGGACGGCATCGGCAAGGACGTGATCGAAGCGGCCGCCAAGTCGAACGCCGGCTGACCGCTCAGCCGGCGTAGGGGGAGCGCCATGCTTAGCTGGCTGGGCAAGCTCGAGGAATGGCTGATCGCCACCATCCTCGCGGTGATGACGATCATCACGTTCGGGCAGGTCATCGCCCGGTACGTTTTCAACTTCAGCTTCGTCTGGGCGCTGGAGCTGGTCACGTACCTCTTCGCGTGGCTGATCTTCCTCGGCATGGCCTATGGCGTCCGTGTCGGCGCGCACATCGGCGTCGATGCACTGGTGAAGACGCTGAAGGCCGGGCCGGCCCGCGTCGCGGGGGCGACTGCGGCGCTGTTGTGCATCGTCTACTCGGTCATCGGGCTGATCGGAGGCACGGTCTACGTCAAGAAAATTTACGACGTCGGCATCATGGCGCAGGACCTGCCGATCGCGCAGTGGATTCCGCGGCTCGTGCTCCCCATCGGTTTTGCGCTCCTGGTCATCCGGTTCAGCGAGCTTTTCTACCGCATCGTGACCGGGCGCGAGCGCGGACTGAACCTTGCCGATGAGGCGGCCGAGGCGCTGCGCCTGAAAGCCCAGGAACCGGCGGACAATGCGGGTGCAGGGTCATGACGACGCTTGCTCTGTTCGTCCTGCTCTTTGTCTTCATGCTGCTCGGCATGCCGATCGCGATCGCGCTCGGCCTGTCTTCGCTTCTCACCATTTTGTTCTTTGGCCAGGACTCGCTGGCCTCGCTTTCCCTGAAACTGTTCGAGACCTCCGAGCATTTCACGCTGCTCGCTATCCCATTCTTCATACTTTCCGGCGCGTTCATGACCACCGGAGGCGTGGCTAGGCGCATGATCCGCTTCGCCATCGCCTGCATCGGTCATCTGCGCGGCGGGCTCGCCATGGCCTCGGTGCTGGCGTGCATGCTCTTCGCCGCGGTCTCGGGGTCGTCGCCGGCAACCGTCGTTGCCGTGGGATCGATCGTCATCGCGGGGATGGTGAAGGCAGGCTACACGAAGGAGTTTGCCGCGGGGGTCATTTGCAACGCGGGAACCTTGGGAATCCTGATTCCGCCGTCGATCGTGATGGTTGTCTATGCCGCCGCGACCGAGACCTCCGTGGGGAAATTGTTCATGGCGGGCGTCATCCCCGGCATCGTGCTCGGGCTCATGCTGATGGTCGCCATCTATTTTCGCGCGCGAATGATCGACCTGCCCCGGCAGCCGCGCGCCACGTTGCGCGAGGTGTTCGTCGCGGGCCGGGAATCGATCTGGGGCATGCTGCTGCTCGTAATCATCCTGGGTGGCATCTACGGGGGCATCTTCACACCGACCGAGGCCGCCGCAGTGGCGGCGGTCTACGCCTTCTTCATCGCCGTCTTCGTGTATCGGGACATAGGCTTTGCCCATGTGCCGGACGTGCTGGTCGATGCCGCCAAGGTGACGGTGATGCTCATGTTCATCGTGGCCAATGCGCTGCTGTTCGCGCATGTCCTCACCACCGAGCGCATTCCACAGGCAATTACCGAGCAGATCGTCGCGATGGGGATGGCGCCCTGGCAATTCCTGATCGTCGTGAACATCCTGCTGCTGATCGCCGGCAACTTCATGGAGCCTACCGGGATCATCCTCATCCTCGCGCCGATCCTGTTTCCGATCGCCGAGCGATTGGGAATCGACCCCGTCCACCTGGGCATCATCATGGTGGTCAACCTCGAGATCGGAATGGTGACTCCGCCGGTCGGCCTCAATCTGTTCGTGACGGCCGGGATCACCAAAATGTCAATCATGGAGGTGGTGCGCGCAGCACTTCCGTGGCTATCGGTGCTGCTGGTCTTCCTGGTGATCATCACCTACGTGCCATCGCTCTCGCTGTTCTTGCCCAATCTCTTGTTCTGATCCCGACCGCCGGCACGTCCGGAGAGGTCGCCGCCAACGCGTCCGTACGCGGCGCCGCTCATCCCCCGCATGTGTACGTGCCGTCCCATGGTCCCGGGCTCCCGGGTTCCCGCGCGGCGACGTTGGTCCGCCGGGTGTAATCCGCCGGGTGCGGCACTGCGGCGGGATGGGGCACAATATGCTATACTGCTGAGTTTATTGGCTTTTATTTCGATGAGGGCACCAAAAAAATGGCGGTAGAACGCACGCTTTCCATCATTAAGCCTGACGCAGTTGCACAAAATGCGATCGGCGAAATCCTCGCCCGTTTTGAGAAGGCCGGCCTCCGGATTGTGGCTGCGCGCATGGCGTGGCTGTCCCGTGCCGAAGCCGAAGGCTTCTATGCCGTCCACCGCGAACGCCCGTTTTTCAAGGCGCTGGTCGATTTCATGGTCTCCGGCCCGGTGATGATCCAGGTTCTCCAGGGCGAAAACGCCATCGCCAAGAACCGCGAGCTGATGGGCGCCACCGATCCAAAAAAAGCGGCCCCGGGAACCATCCGCGCCGATTTCGCGCAATCGATCGACGCGAACGCCGTGCACGGCTCCGATGCGCCGGAGACCGCCGCGGTGGAAATTGCCTATTTCTTTCCCGCGCTGGCGGTGTATACCCGCTGAACGGGCAACGCATACCCGACCATGACCAACCTGCTTGACCTCGACCCGCCTGGGCTGGCAGCGTTTTTTGCCGAACGCGGCGAAAAGCCGTTTCGCGCGAAGCAGGTGCTGCAATGGATTCACCAGCGCTTTGCGGACGATGTCGGCGTCATGACGGACCTGGCCAAGCCGTTGCGGGAATGCCTTGCGCGCGAATGCGCAATCGGCGCGCCCTCTGTGATCAAGGACACGACGGCGAGCGACGGCACGCGCAAGTGGCTGCTCGACGCCGGCAGCGGCAACGCCGTGGAGTCGGTGTACATCCCCGAGGACGATCGCGGCACGCTCTGCATTTCGTCGCAGGCCGGTTGCGCGCTTGACTGCGCGTTCTGCTCGACCGGCAAACAGGGCTTCAACCGCAATCTCAGCACGGGTGAGATCATCGGCCAACTGTGGCACGCCAACCGTACGCTGCTCGCTGACGGTGTCACGGCACCTTGGATCGAACACGGCCGGCCGCCGATCACCAATGTCGTGATGATGGGCATGGGCGAGCCGCTCGCCAATTTCGACAATGTCGTGCCGGCGTTGCGGCTGATGCTGGACGATAACGCCTATGGCCTGTCGCGGCGTCGCGTCACGCTGTCGACCTCGGGACTGGTTCCGCTGATCGACCGCCTGCGCGACGAGTGCCCGGTGGCGCTGGCCGTTTCCCTGCATGCACCCGACAACTCGCTACGCGACCGCCTGGTGCCGATCAACCGCACCTATCCGCTGACCAGCCTGATGGCCGCGTGCATCCGCTACCTGGAGCGCGCGCCGCGCGATTTCGTCACGTTCGAATACGTGATGCTCGACGGTGTCAACGATGCGGCGGTCCACGCGCGCGCCCTGGCCGGACTCGTGCGTGACGTGCCTTGCAAGTTCAACCTCATTCCGTTCAATCCTTTCCCGGGCACCGAATTCCGCACGAGTCCCCGCGAACGGATCCTCGCGTTCCAGGCGACCCTAATCGAAGCCGGCCTGGTCACGACCATTCGCAAGACCCGGGGCGAGGATATCGATGCTGCCTGCGGCCAGCTGGCCGGCCAGGTCCAGGATCGCACCAAGCGTCGGCTGGCCACTCGCGTCGTGGCCGCTCCGCCATCCTGACCCCGTCTCAAACGCACGAGTCCCCCATGCCCCCGATCCCTCGTTGGCCGATTCAACTACTGCTTCCCGTGCTGGTGTGGCTAGCGCTCGCGGCCGGCTGCTCGTCGACCAGCACGACGACGCCGGCGCCAGCGCCAATTCCCACGACGCCGCCGCCACCGCCGATCAAGGAAGCGCCCTTGCCGGTACGCGCCAACTTACGCGCGGAACTGGCCGCCGCCTATTACGAGCGCGGCCAGATGGATGTCGCGCTGCAGGAACTGGCCGAAGCGGTGAAATTGGACCCGACGCTGGCTAAGTCGTACAACGTATACGGACTGGTCTACGCGACGCTCGGCCAGGATGCAGACGCGGCACGCAATTTCCGCAAGGCGCTGGAACTCGCGCCCGACGATCCCGAATTCCGGCAGAACTGGGGCTGGTATCTGTGCACGCACGGTCAGGCGCGGGAATCACTCCCGGAATTCGAACGTGCGGTGAGCAATCCGCTGTACAAGACACCTGAGTCCGCACTGATCAACGCGGGCCGATGCGCGGGCTCGCTGGGCGAGACGCAGCGGGCCGAGCAGTTCTTCCGCCGCGCGCTGAATGTCTCGCCGGGCAATGCGGACGCCGCGTTCAGCCTCGCGCAACTGGCCTACAAGGACGGGCGGCTTCCTGAGGCACGCGCGCTGATGAAGCCCGTCATGCAGCAGAACAATCCGGCGCCCGAGGAACTGGCGCTCGGCATGTGCATCGAGCGGAAGCTGGGCGACCGCAGCGCGGAAGCGTCCTACATTTCGCAGCTGCGCAACCGCTATCCGGATTCACCTGAGGCCAAGAACATCGCAAGCGGAGCGTGCGAGTGACCGAAGGCACAGACGCGCTGTTGCACGATGCGTCGCCGGATGAAGCGGCAAGCGCAGGCACGCTGTTGCGCGCGGGCCGCGAAGCGGCGGACCTGTCGGTGGCGGCCGTTGCGCAGCAATTGAAGCTGGCCCCGCGCCAGATAGCGGCACTCGAGGAAGACGACTTCGCCAACCTTCCCGGACGCACCTTCGTGCGCGGCTTCGTGCGCAACTATGCACGCCTGTTGCACCTTGACGCTGACACCGTTCTGGCGGCGTTGCCGGAAACGGCGCCACCGTCATCGCTCGAGCACCCTTCGCTGGCGCCCACGCCGCGGCCAATGGGCGAGCTTCCCGCGGAGGCGCACGTCAAGCCCAGCCCGGCGCGCTGGGCCATTCCGCTGGCCCTGGTTGCGGTCGTGTCGATCGCCGCCGTTTACGAAATCACCCGCCCGCCCGTCGAGCCCGGCAGGACTCCGCCCGCCGACAAGGCTGCCCCCGCGCCAATCCCGTCGCCGTCGACGACCCCGGCTTCGCCCGGCACGAATGCCACAGACGGTTCGCCAGGCACGTCCACGCCGCTGCCCAATCCTTTCGCGGGTCCGGAGGACAAGGGCGGACTCGATTCGCAAAAGGAAGTGGACAAGGTCCCCGATGCTGCCGCGAATGCGCCAGTGGCCGGCGAAGCGAACATTGGCACGGCATCGCCGGTCGACGCCCGCGACGCGCCGATCGCCCTCGCTTTCCAAGGCACTTCCTGGGTGGAAGTGCGCGACGGCGCCGGCGTGCTCATCCTTTCGGTGACCGGCAATGCCGGCGACCGCCAGGTGGTGAGCGGCCGCCCTCCCTTCGACGTCGTGCTCGGCAACGCTTCGGCAGTGAGCGTGAGTTGGCAGGGCAAGGCGTTTGACACGTCGCCCTTCAGTCGGCAGAACGTCGCCCGGTTCACGCTCAAGTAGGCCACCATGCAGCACCCTCTCACAACGCGCCGCGTCTCGCGCCAGGTCGACATCGACGGGATCAAGGTCGGCGGCAATGCGCCGATCGTCATCCAGTCGATGACCAATACCGACACCGCCGATGTGGCAGCCACGGTGGCACAGGTCAAGGCGCTTGCCGATGCCGGTTCGGAGCTTGTCCGCATCACCGTCAATTCCGCC
The DNA here is from genome assembly GCA_963819965.1 of uncultured beta proteobacterium. Taxonomy (GTDB): domain Bacteria; phylum Pseudomonadota; class Gammaproteobacteria; order Burkholderiales; family Casimicrobiaceae; genus VBCG01. The sequence continues at coordinate 740,940 of CAWFYA010000001.1, read as the reverse complement.
GAAGCGGCGGCCGCTGTCGGCACGATTCGCGCGCAGCTCGACGCCATGGATTGCCGCGTTCCGCTGGTCGGCGACTTCCATTTCAATGGCCACAAGCTGCTGACCGACTATCCCGATTGCGCGCGGGCGCTGGCCAAATACCGTATCAACCCGGGTAACGTGGGCAAGGGCAGCAAGCGTGATCCGCAGTTCGTCGTGATGATCGAGAAGGCCATCGAGTATGGCAAGCCGGTGCGCATCGGCGTCAATTGGGGCAGCCTCGACGCGGATCTCCTCGCGCGCCTGATGGACGAAAATGCCGCGTTGCCCGTGCCGCTGTCCGCCGATGCGGTAATGCGCGAGGCGCTGATCACATCCGCCATCGGCAGCGCGCATCGCGCGGAGGAACTGGGCCTGTCGCGCGACGCCATCATCTTGTCCTGCAAGGTATCCGACGTGCAGGACCTGGTTGCGGTGTACTCCGAGCTCGCGCGCCGTTGCGACTATCCGCTGCATCTGGGGCTCACCGAAGCCGGCATGGGGAGCAAGGGGATCGTCGCCTCCACGGCGGCCATGGCGGTGCTGCTGCAGCAGGGCATTGGCGACACCATCCGCGTCTCGCTTACCCCGGAACCGGACGGCGATCGCACCCGCGAGGTCATCGTCGCGCAGGAAATCCTGCAGACGATGGGCCTGCGCTCGTTCACGCCGATGGTCATCGCGTGCCCCGGTTGCGGGCGCACGACCAGCACGTATTTCCAGTCGCTCGCCGAGCAGATCCAGTCCTACCTGCGGGCATCGATGCCCTTGTGGCGCGCCCGCTATCCGGGCGTGGAAAATATGCAGGTGGCGGTGATGGGCTGCGTCGTCAACGGTCCCGGCGAGTCCAAAATGGCCAATGTCGGCATTTCGCTGCCCGGCACCGGCGAGACACCGGTCGCGCCCGTATTCGTGGACGGCGTGAAGACCGTGACGCTGAAGGGCGACCGCATCGCCCAGGAGTTCCAGTCGCTCGTGCTCGACTACGTTCGCGCGACCTACGGCGGCGAGGAGCCCGCTGCCCATCTCAAGCCCGAACGCAAGTCCATCGCCGTCCGGGCGATTGGCTAGGACCGGTTCACATTATGGCCAATGCATTGCAGGCCGTGCGCGGCATGAACGACGTACTGCCGGCCGAATCCGCGCTTTGGGAATACTTCGAGGACACGGTCCGCGACGTATTCCGCCAGTACGGCTATCGCAACATTCGCACGCCGATGGTCGAAAAGACCGAATTGTTCGTGCGCGGCGTGGGGGCGGTCACGGACATCGTCGAGAAGGAGATGTACACCTTCGACGACAACGGCGAGAGTCTGTCCCTGCGCCCCGAAGGCACCGCGCCGACGGTGCGCGCCGCGCTCGAGCACAACCTCCTGTACGACGGGCCCAAGCGCCTCTGGTACAGCGGCCCTCTTTTTCGCCACGAGCGTCCGCAAAAGGGCCGCTATCGTCAATATCACACGTTTGGCGCGGAAGCGCTGGGATTCGCCGGGCCGGATATCGATGTCGAATTGCTGGTGATGGTGCGGCGCTTATGGAACCGCTTGGGGCTGACGGAAATCACGCTCGAGCTCAACACGATTGGCAGCGCCCAGGAGCGGCAAGCTTTCCGGGCACTGCTGGTTGCGCATTTCGAGAAGCATCGCGACCTGCTCGACGCCGATTCGCAGCGCCGGCTCGGGAGCAATCCGTTGCGCATCCTCGACAGCAAGAACCCGGACATGCAGAAGTTGATCGAGGAGGCACCGAAGCTGGGGGACACGCTGGGCGACATATCGCGCGCGCAGTTCCACGAAGTGCAGGAAGGACTGCGCGACGCAGGCATCCCCTTTCGCCTCAATCCCCGCCTGGTGCGGGGACTCGACTATTACAACGCCACCGTATTCGAGTGGGTCACGCAACGGCTGGGCACGCAGGGCGCAGTGTGCTCCGGTGGGCGCTACGACGGTCTGTTCGAGCAGCTCGGCGGCAAGCCGACGCCTGGCTGCGGGTTCGGCATCGGCGCCGAGCGCGTGCTGCTGCTGCTGGAGGATGCCGGACGCACGGTCGACGAGGCGCCGCTCGCGTATGTCGTGCATGCGGGGGACAATGCCGCTCCCCTGGCCCGTCGCGTAAGCGAAACTTTGCGCGACCACGGACACGCGGTGCTCGTCAACGCGGGCGGCGGCAGTTTCAAATCACAGATGAAAAGAGCCGATGCGAGCGGCGCGCGATTCGCGCTCGTGATCGGCGACGACGAGGTGGCGGCTGGCACGGTCGCCGTCAAGCCTTTGCGGACGCCGGGCGAACAGGTCGCCGTGCCCGCCGCGACGCTCGCGTCGCATCTTGCAACTCGCGCGTGACAACTTTCAGGACCAAGGACGAAACATGGCAGTTTATGATCTAGAGGAACAGGAACAGCTAGACGATCTCAAGGCGTGGTGGGCACGCTGGGGCAACACGGTGGCCATCGTGTTGACGGTCGCTTGCGTGGCCGTCGTCGCGGTGCAGGGCTGGCGCTGGTGGAACCTGAAGAAAGCCGAGGAAGCGGGCGTGCTGTTCAACGCCGTGGCGCAGGCGGCTCGGGCCAACGACGTCGCCAAGGCCAAGGACGCAACGCTGGCGCTCACCGACAGATTCGCCGGGACCGGCTATGCGCCGCGCGCGGCGTTCGTGCTCGCCAAGCTGCAATTCGACTCGGGCGACTCCGCGGCGGCCCGGACGCAACTGCAATGGATCGTTGACCACGCCGACGAGCAGGAATTGCAGGAAATCGCGCGGTACCGGCTGGCCGAGCTGATGCTGAACGACAAGCAGTATGACGAAGCACTGAAGATGCTTGACGCGAAACATGGCGCCCCATTTGCCGGGCTCTACGCCGACTTGCGCGGCGACGCATACGCCGCCGCCGGACGCAGCGAAGACGCGCGTACGGCCTACCAGGCTGCTTTGGCCCGGTTCGACGCCAAGTCGCCTTACCGAAACTACGTGCAGGTGAAACTCGATTCGCTGGGCCCGGCTCCCGTTGCCTCCGTCGGGGCGCCCGTTGGGGCGCCTGCAGCGTCGACGACGGCGCCCGCCGCACCGGCCGCTGCTCCGGCGGCGGTTGTCGCGCCGCCTCCGGCCCGGGCCGCGAAGCAATGACCGGAGCGAAGCAAATGAAACGCACGCAGCCCGCCACGGCCAGCGTGTCGGCTGCGCTCGCGCTGGTCGTGCTGGCATTGTCAGGATGCGCGGCCATGAAGGAATGGATGCCGACCATTCCTGCGCCTTCGCTGAGTTGGCTGTACGACTCGAAGAAGCCTGGCCCATTGCCTGAGTTGAAGGCTACGGTAACGGGTTCGATCAGCTGGCAGGCGCAAGTCGGCGCCGCAGGCCCGGGCTTTTCGCCGACCGTGCTGAGCGACGCGATCTACGCCGCCGCGTACGACGGCTCGGTGACGCGTCTGGACCCGGCGAACGGAAGCATCGTTTGGCGCGTCGATGCCGGGCAGAAACTCTCCGCAGGCGTGGGCGCTGACTCGACGCTGGTTGTCGTTGGCACCGAAAAGGGAGACGTGTTCGCGTTTTTCCCTGACGGCAAGCCGGCATGGAAGGCGCGCGTTTCGACCGAAGTCGTTTCGCCGCCACGCGTCGCCGACGGAGTCGTAATCGTATTCACCGGTGACGGCAGCCTGCATGCGCTCAATGCCACCGACGGCTTGCGCAAATGGGTCAACCAGCGGGCTGCTCCCGCGCTCATCGTACGCAACTATGCGGGCGTTCTCGTGCGGCGCGGCGGCGTTTTCGCGGGCACCGCGGGTGGCCATCTGCTCGCTCTGGATCTGAAAACGGGCATTGTCGGCTGGGACGCCACGGTGGCGAGTCCAAAGGGCTCAACCGAACTCGAGCGAATCGCGGACGTGACCAGCCTGCCTCTGGTGCTGGAAAGGGATGTGTGCGCCGTCGCCTACCAGGGACGCGTTGCATGCTTCGATATCGCGCGCGGCACACTGCAGTGGTCACGCGACATCTCCAGCTTGAGCAACATGGCCTCGGACAGCCGCAACATCTACGTCACCGACGACAAAGGCACCGTGCACGCGCTCGACCGGGCGACCGGCGCCTCCGTCTGGAAGCAGGGCTTGCTGAACAAACGCAAGATCGGTGGGCCGCAGATGGTGGGCGACTATGTCGGCGTCGTCGACGCCGAGGGTTATCTGCACCTGCTGTCCACAGTCGACGGCGCGTACGTCGGGCGACTCGCCACGGATGGCAAGCCCGCGACCGCTCAGCCCGAGCTGTTGCTCACTGGCGCGTTGTGGCAATCCTCATCCGGCACGCTGTTCTCCGTTTCCGCGAAGTAGCCGGGAACATGCGCGCGGATTTGACGCTGCCCGGCCAGGCGAAAGCCGAGGCGCGTCTCCGTATGGTGGTTTCATGCTGCCGACCGTAGCGCTCGTCGGCCGCCCAAATGTCGGCAAGTCGACGCTGTTCAACCGGCTCACCAAGACCCGTGATGCGCTGGTCGCGGACTTTCCCGGACTCACGCGGGACCGGCACTATGGCCGCGCCTTCGCCGGCGACCAGGCGTACTTCGTCGTCGATACGGGAGGGTTCGAGCCCAAGGCCACGTCGGGCATCCTGCACGAGATGGCCAAACAGACGCGCCAGGCGATCGCCGAATCGGACGTCGTCGTGTTCCTGGTCGATGGCCGCAACGGCTTGGCGCCGCAGGACAAGACCATCGCCGACCTGCTGCGCAAGTCGGGCCGGCCGGTCGTGCTCGTGGTGAACAAAGCGGAAGGCCTGCAGCCGGATCGCGCGGTGGCGGAGTTTCATGAACTGGGCTTGGGCGATCCCATCGCCATCTCGTCCGCGCATGGCGAAAACGTGCGCGGCATGATCGAATTCGCCCTTGCCAGGATTCCCGACGCGCACCGCCTGACCGACGAGCGCACGCGCAATACGTCCACCGATCCGGAGCGCCCGGACACCATCAAGGTCGCAATCGTCGGACGCCCCAACGTCGGCAAGTCGACCCTCGTCAATTCGATCTTCGGCGAGGAGCGCGTGATCGCCTTCGACGAGCCGGGCACCACACGCGACGCCATTTACCTCGACTTCGAACGCGACGGGCAGAAATACACGCTGATCGACACCGCGGGCGTGCGCCGGCGCGGGAAAGTATTCGAAGCGATCGAGAAATTCTCGGTGATCAAGACACTCCAGGCGATCGAGGATGCCCACGTCGTGGTGCTGCTGCTCGATGCGGAACACGCGATCACTGAACAGGACGCCCATCTGGCGGGGCACGTGCTCGAGGCAGGCCGCGCCGTAGTGGTCGGCATCAACAAATGGGATGCCGTGGCGAAGGAGGCGCGCGACCAGGTCAAGCGAGACCTTGATCGCAAGATGGGCTTCCTGGCATTCGCCCAGTTTCACTTCATGTCGGCGCTGGAGGGCAAGGGCGTCGGGCCGCTGCTCAAGTCGGTGGACAAGGCCTTTGCCGCCGCCATGGCCAAGTTGCCGACGCCTCGCCTGACGCGCACGCTGCAGCTGGCGGTGGAGCGGCAACAGCCCCCCCGCGCCGGATTGGTGCGCCCGAAAATGCGCTATGCCCACCAGGGCGGCGTGAATCCGCCCCTGATCATCGTCCACGGCACCGCGCTGCATTCGGTGCCGGACGCCTACCGTCGCTATCTGGAACATTTTTTCAGCGACGCGTTCAAATTGCAGGGAACGCCCCTTAGGATACAATTCAAGGTCGGTGCCAACCCATACGCGGATGTACCCGCACGCCGCTGAAGCGCTTCCCGCCATCGGCAACTGCGACGGCGGCGGATTCCACCATTCGGTGCGGGCAATAACAAAAGCGGAGCTCGACCATGAGCAACAAGGGGCAAATGCTGCAAGACCCGTTTCTCAACACGCTGCGCAAGGAACACGTGCAGGTGTCGATCTACCTCGTCAACGGCATCAAGCTGCAGGGGCAGATCGAATCCTTCGACCAATACGTGGTCCTGCTCAAGAACACCGTCACCCAGATGGTGTACAAGCACGCGATCTCGACCGTGGTTCCGGCACGTCCCGTGACGATGCCCCATCACGCGCCAGGTAGCGACGGCGACGCCTGAGCGACGTTCGCCGCCGTCAGTCTGCCATTGCGCTGAATCCCGGTGTTCGAACGCCCGAGCGGCGGTGACCGTGTCCTGATCGTCGCGCTCGATATGCGCGACGGCGATCGTGCATTTCGGCAGGCGGAAATTGTCGCGCTTGCCACGTCGGCAGGGGCGGTCGTCGTGGGGACCATCGGTGGCCGGCGGCAGCGTCCCGATCCCGCCTACTTCGCCGGCAAGGGCAAGGTCGACGAAATACTTGCGAATCGCACCGAACTCGGGGCCGATCTGGTGCTGTTCGACCATACGCTATCGGGTGTGCAACAGCGCAACCTCGAGGAGCGGCTGGGATGCCGCGTGGTGGACCGCCCCAGCCTCATCCTCGACATCTTCGCGCTGCGCGCCCGCAGCGCCGAAGGGAAACTGCAGGTGGAACTTGCACAGCTGAAGCACATGTCCACGCGGCTGGTCGGCGGCTGGACCCATCTCGAGCGGCAGAAGGGCGGCATCGGCCTGCGCGGTCCCGGCGAGACACAGCTCGAGACGGACCGCCGCCTCATCGGTGAACGCGTCAAATTGCTCAACGAGCGCCTGACGCGCGTCGCGCGCAGCCACGCCGTGCAAAGTCGCACGCGCCGCCGCGCGCGCGTGCGTACCGTGGCGCTGGTCGGCTACACCAACGCGGGCAAGTCGACGCTGTTCAATCGCATGACAGGCGCCGAGGCGTACGTCGCCGATCAACTCTTCGCCACGCTCGATACGACGTTGCGCAAGGTGTACGTGCCAGGCGCCGACACGATCGTGATGTCGGACACGGTGGGCTTTATCCGCGACCTGCCCCACGACCTGGTCGCCGCCTTTCGGGCGACCCTGGCCGAGGCTTCGGAGGCGGACCTGTTGCTGCACGTGATCGATGCGGGGGCGCAGAATCGCGACGAGCAAATTGCCGCCGTCGACCGGGTCCTGGAGGAGATCGGGGCCGGCGCCCTGCCGCAGATTCGAGTGTTCAACAAATGTGATCTGGCAGGACTCGACCCGGGCGTCGAACGCGACGGCTGTGGTACCATTTCATCCGTAAGATTGAGTGCGCTGTCCGGCGCGGGTTCGACCAATTTGCGCAGCGCGCTGGCGGAGCGTTTCCCGTTCCAAACCAACTATGCAAACCTGCCGGCGGTGACTTCTGACGCTTGAGCGACCTGCCCGCGCCAGACATTGGTCCGACCGCTTGTTCAGGCATCGGCCCGCCCCCATCTTTTCCGCTTGAGTACCGATTTTTTGCTCGTTTCGCCCACTTTCCTGTTTTCCTGACCTCGAAGCTTCGCCATGTCGCTGAATGATCCCCAATGGGGCAAGCGTGGTAATGACGGCGGACCGCCGGACCTCGACGAGATCTGGCGCAACGTCAATCGCCGCATGGGCGAGCTCTTCGGCCGCAAGGGCGACGACGGCGGCGGCGGCGGCACCGCCCGCCGCGCCGGGGCCTGGCGCTGGGCGGCGCGGGCCTGCTCGTTGCGCTGGTGCTGGTCGTTTGGCTGGCCAGCGGCTTCTATATCGTCGACGAAGGCCGCCGAGGCGTAGTCACGCATTTCGGCAAGTACACCGAGACCACGCTTCCCGGCCCGCGCTGGCACCTGCCGTTCCCGATCGAGGCGGTCGAGCTGGTCGATTTTTCCCAGGTCAAGACCGTCGAGATCGGCTACCGCAATACACCCAAGAACAAGGTCGACAAGGAAGCCGTGATGCTGACGGATGACGAGAACATCATCGACATCCAGTTCGCGGTCCAATACAACATCAAGAACGCCGAAGCGTACGTCTTCAACAATCGCAAACCCGACGCAATGGTCGCCTTCGTTGCCGAGACCGCGATCCGCGAGGTTGTCGGCAAGAGCAAGATGGACTTCGCGCTGTACGAGGGCCGCGAACAAATCGCCAAACAGACCGAAAAGATCATGCAGGACACGCTCGACCACTACAAGACCGGCGTCTACATCCAGAAGGTCACGCTGCAGAACGTGCAGCCTCCGGAAAAGGTGCAAGCCGCTTTCGACGACGCGGTGAAGGCCGGCCAGGATCGCGTGCGTCTGGTCAACGAAGGCCAGGCCTACGCCAACGACGTCGTGCCGCGCGCACGCGGTACGGCCTCGCGACTCCTGGAAGAGGCCAACGGCTACAACACGGAGGTGATCCAGAAGTCCGAGGGCGACGCGTCACGCTTTAAGTCCGTGCTCCAGGAGTATGCGAAGGCGCCTGGCGTGACCCGGGATCGCCTGTATCTCGACATGATGCAGTCCGTGCTCGGCAATTCCAGCAAGGTGCTGATCGACCAGAAGGCCGGCGGCAACCTGCTGTACCTCCCGCTCGACAAGCTGATGCAGCAAAGCATCGCGGCCGCGGTGACCGCGACACCCGACGTCTCGTCGCCGACCCGTCCGCCTGCAGCGTCAGCGCCCGAACCCGGCGCGGGGCTCGACGCCAGCCGATCGCGCGAAGGCATGCGCAGTCGCGACCGCTAAGGGTGGCCATGATGAAATTCACCATGCCGATCCTCGCGCTTGTCGTCGCACTCCTGCTGGTGGCGTCGCAGTCGATCTACACCGTCGACCAGGCCAAGTACGCCGTCAAGTTTCAGCTGGGTGAAATCATCGAGACCAAGACTCAGCCGGGCCTGTACTTCAAGGTCCCGCTGGTGCAGAACGTGCGCTTCTACGACAACCGCAACCTGACGCTGGAAAACAGCGAGTCCGACCGCGTGACCACGTCGGAGAAGACGCCATTGCTGGTCGACTTCATCGTTCTCTGGCGCATCAACGACGTGCGCCAGTACTACGTCTCGGTCCAGGGCGACGAGGAAGCCGCGCGCCGAAGGCTGTCGCAGACGGTTCGCTCCAACCTGGCCGAGGAATTCAACAAGCGCACGATGCACGATGCCATTTCGTCCGAGCGCGATCGCATCACCGCCGTGACCCGACAGAAGGCCGACGCCGACGCCAAGACGATCGGCGTCGAGGTGGTCGACGTGCGGCTGCGGCGCATCGAGTTGCCGCCCGATGTGACGGGACCGGTGTACCAGCGGATGGAGTCGGAACGCCGCCGGGTGGCGAATGAACTGCGCTCGACCGGCGCTGCCGAATCCGAAAAGATCCGCGCGGATGCCGATCGGCAGCGCCAGGTCATCCTCGCCGACGCGTACCGCCAGGCGCAGAAGATCAAGGGCGAAGGCGACGCCAAGGCATCGTCCATCTACGCATTGGCCTACGGGCAGAATCCGGAGTTTTACACGTTCTACCGGAGCCTCGATGCCTACAAGGCCACATTCCGCAACAGGAGCGACCTCATGGTCCTCGACCCGAGCGCGGAATTCTTCCAGTATTTCAAGCAGTCGGGGTCGGGACGCGCGCCGCGCGCGCCCGCGAAGTAGTTTCGTCCGATCGTCGCGCGTCCGGGAATCGCCAGTGGATTCATTGTGGCCGGCCTTTGCGTTGCTGTTGATCCTCGAAGGCGTGCTGCCCTTTGCCGCACCGCGCATCTGGCGCGAGACCTTTCGCAAGCTGACCGACATGAGCGACGGCCAGTTGCGATTCATCGGCCTCCTGTCCATGACCCTCGGCCTCATTTTCCTGGTCGTCATTCACTATGCGTAAGTGGCTGCTTCCCGAGGCGATCGACGACGTGTTGCCTGCCGAAGCGGCACGCGTCGAGTCACTGCGCCGCATACTGCTCGACCAGTTCCGGGCGCATGGCTATCGCCTGGTGGCGCCGCCCCTCGTCGAGCACCTGGATTCCCTGCTGACGGGTACCGGGAGCGACCTCGACCTGCAGACGTTCAAGATGGTCGACCCGATGTCGGGCCGGATGCTCGGGCTCCGGGCCGACACGACGCCCCAGGTCGCGCGCATCGACGCGCACCTGTTGAACGAAACCGGCGTTACGCGCCTCTGCTACGCCGGCAACGTGTTGCGCACCGCGACCACCGGTCCGGGCGACACGCGCGAAGTGATGCAGATCGGCAGCGAACTGTACGGCTTCGGCGGCATCCATGCCGACCGCGAGGTGATGCAGCTCTTGCTTTCGGCACTTGCGCGCGCGGGCATCGACGGCCTGCACCTCGACCTCGGCCACGTCGGCGTCTATCGCGCGCTGGCGCGCGCCGCCGGCCTCGACGCCACAGGCGAAGGCAGCGACAGTGAACTCTTCGACGCGCTGCGCAACAAGGATGCCGCGGGCGTGCGCGATTTGACATCCGGATTGCCGGAGGTTGCGCGCGACGCCTTGCGTGCGCTGGTGGCGCTGTATGGCCCGGCGCGCGAAACGATCGACGCGGCGCGGCGCGTGCTCCCCGCGCTGCCCGAAGTTGCGGAAGCGCTCGATGCCGTAGCCATCCTCTCGGGCGCCGCAACCGGCGTGGACGCGATCCACGTCGACCTGGCCGACCTGCGCGGCTATCACTACTACACGGGTGCAACCTTTTCGGTCTTCGCCGCCAGCGGCAACGGAACGGTAGTGGATTGCGGGCGCGGCGGGCGCTATGACGGCGTCGGCCGCGCGTTCGGCCGCGCGCGACCGGCCACGGGATTCACGCTGGACCTGCGCCGGCTGGCGACATTGGCCGGGGACGCCGCTGCACCTGGCACCATCCTGGCGCCGGACGATCCCGATCCTGGGCTGGCGCGCGAAGTCGCGCGCTTGCGGGCACAAGGCGAAGCAGTGATCGCAGTCCTTCCCGGCGAGTCGGCCGCCACGCTGACCGGCCGCCGCGTGCTGGAGCGCAGCGGCAGCGAATGGCGTCTCGTCACGCGCAACGATTAGCATCCGGACAGGAAACGCCATGGGCAAGAACGTCGTCGTCATCGGCACCCAATGGGGCGATGAAGGCAAAGGCAAGATCGTCGATTGGCTGGCCGAAAGCGCGACCGGCGTCGTCCGATTCCAGGGTGGGCACAATGCCGGCCACACGCTCGTCATCGCCGGCAAGAAGACCGTGCTGCGCCTCATTCCTTCCGGCGCGTTGCATCCGGGCGTGGCCATCTACATTGGCAACGGCGTGGTGCTGTCGCCCTCGGCGCTGCTGACGGAAATATGCGAGCTCGAGGCGGCCGGCGTCGACGTCCGCTCGCGCCTCAAGATCTCGCCGGCGTGTCCGCTGGTTCTGCCCATTCACGTCGCGCTCGACCAGGCGCGCGAGAGCGCAATGGGAGAGGAGAAGATCGGCACCACGGGCCGCGGCATCGGACCGGCATACGAAGACAAGATCGCGCGCCGCGCGCTGCGCGTGCAGGACCTCTTGCACCCGGAGTTGTTCGCGACCAAGCTCGAGTCGCTGCTCGAGCTGCACAATTTCATGCTCGTCAACTACTACAAGGTCGCCGCCGTTCCGTTTGCGCGCACGCGCGACGAGCTTCTCGCACTCGCCGGCGAGATCCGACCCATGGTGGCCGACGTCGCGGGCCTGTTGCAGACGGCGCGCGCACGCGGCGAGTCGCTTCTCTTCGAGGGCGCGCAGGGTGCGCTGCTCGACATCGACCACGGCACGTATCCGTACGTCACCAGTTCCAATTGTATCGCCGGCGCCGCAGCGCCGGGCAGCGGAATCGGGCCGCAGATGCTGGATTACGTGCTTGGCATCGTGAAGGCTTATACCACGCGCGTGGGAACCGGACCGTTCCCCACCGAATTGCAGGATGCCGTCGGCGCCGGCCTCGCCAGGCGCGGCAACGAGTTCGGATCGGTCACCGGGCGGCCGCGACGTTGCGGCTGGCTGGACATCGCGGCGCTCAGGCGCTCGCTGCAGCTCAACGGCGTCGACGGACTGTGCATCACCAAGCTCGACGTACTCGACGGCATGGACGAGATAAAGCTGGCCACCTCCTATGTCATGGACGGCCAGCCGCTCGACCTCATTCCAACCGGCGCCGACGCTGTCGTGCGCTGCGAGCCGGTTTATGAGTCCATGCCCGGCTGGCGCGAATCCACCGTCGGCGCAGACTCCTTCGCGGCTCTCCCTCCCAATGCGCGTGCCTATCTGCAACGGATCGAGGTGCTCACCGGCGTGCCTATCGCGATGGTTTCCACCGGACCCGATCGCACCGAGACGATCCTGGTGCACCATCCGTTCAATTAGGGCACGGGCCGGGAGCGAGCGCCACCATGGACCTGCACGTCAGCTGGGACGAGTACAACCGACTGGTGGAGCGCCTGGCGCTGACCGTGCACGAGTCCGGTTACGATTTCAACCAGATCATCTGCGTCGCGCGTGGCGGTCTGCGCGTCGGCGACGTGCTTTCGCGCGTCTTCGAGCTTCCGCTGGCGATATTGTCCACGCATTCCTACACGGCTGAAGGTGGCACCATTCGCGGCGAACTGGTGATTGCCGAACACATGACGATGACCAAGCCGCGCTTAGGCGAACGCGTGCTGCTCGTCGACGACATGGTCGACTCCGGCCACACGCTGGAGGCGGTGCACAAGGAGTTGCCGAGGCGCCTTCCGCACATGGCCGCGCTCAAGACTGCCGTGCTGTGGTGGAAGGCCTGTTCCGTGTTCGCGCCGGACTTCCATGTCGAGTACCTTCCCGACAACCCGTGGATCCATCAGCCGTTCGAAGTCTACGACGCGTTGCGCCCGGGCAAACTGAAGGCGCGGCTCGACCCCTAGTGCCGCTGGGCCACCCGGCCAGTATCATGGTGACGTCTATGGCCGTCCTTTCGCGGCCCGGCAGGGATTGAAAGCGCCGGTCTGCCGAAGCGAGGGGTTTTTATCGAGAGGTCCCACATGCGCACAAATTCCACCCCCAGCCTTGTCGCGCTGGCCACCGTCGCCATCGCCCTCCTGACGACTACCGGCGCCATGGCCCAGACCGGCTATTTCCAGGGCGTCACGCCGCGACCCGCGGATGTGTACGACATGCCCGCCAGCCTGACCGTCACGCGCAGCGCGCCCCCGGGCGGCACGCCTGTAGTCGTGCCGACGCTGTACACGCATCTGTCCACCGACCCGGACAGCCGCACGCTGGAATGGGCCAATTTGTCGCTCCTCAACAACCGCTCCGACTACGGCGAAAACGTCGCGAGCTACGCGCAGGGCAACAAATACGGACGCGGTCCGACCTGGGCCGGCGTGTTCGAGTTGCAGGGCCACAACCCGGAGGGTGGCTGGTGGGGACTGGAGGTCGACGCGATGGCCAACGGGCCATCGACCATGTGGACCACCGGGGCGTCCCGCGTGGGCATGGGTGTGGTGGTCGGGCGTGCCGGCGGCGAAGGCCCGAGCGCGACGGTCGACTTTGGCATGTGGCTGCTGCCGTTCTACCGGGACCGGGAACAAGTCGACGTCAACTATGGCTTCATGTCGTCGGTGCATTGCAAAGTCGCGTGCTTTGCGATGAACGCCGGGGAGAAAATCGCATTCGACGCGGGCGGACAGATCACGCAACACTTCGACCCGCAGACGGGTTATCTCACCTTCGCCACCAACGGCAAGCCGATTCTCGAAATCCAGATGGAAACCGGCGAGATCCGGGTGCTGGGACGCACCGCGAAATTCGCGGATCAGCCATGACGCGACCATTGGTTGCGGCCCCGGCGTGAAGGCCGTCGTCCTCACCTACCATTCGCACCGCGTGCTGGGATCGGCATATTGCGCCAACGATCACGTCGCACTGCCCGTCGACCTGGCGACCATTGCCCGCGTCGGCGGCCGCATCGTTTCTCTGGGCGTGCTGGTCGACGCGATTGAAGCAAGCAGGTCCGGTCGCAACCCAAGCGATGACCGGACAATGCTGGTGGCATTGACCTTCGATGACGGTCCCCTATGGGATTTCGCGGACTTCGTGCATCCGATGCACGGTCCTCAACGCAGTTTCGCCAATGCGCTGCAGGACTTCAAGACCTCAGTGGCGGGTCGCGCGCAACCGGACATTTCCGCGACGAGTTTCGTAATTGCGTCGCCTGGGGCGCGTCGTGTGATGGAAACCACTTTCGACGCGCAGTACACATACCTGGAGGCAGATGCGCTGGACGACGCCTGGTGGCTGCAAGCGGCTGCCGGGGGACTGGTCTCCATCGGCAACCACAGCTGGGACCATCTGCATCCTGCGCTCGACAAGGTAGCGCACTCGCGGCAGGCGCGCGGAGATTTCATGGAGGTCGCGACGGCGGAAGATGCCGATGCCCAGATTCGCCGGGCGATGGATTACATCAACCGTCGCACGGGCAACCGCGCGGCGCCGTTTTTCGCCTATCCCTATGGACACTGCAACGAATTCCTGAGCGCGCACTATTTGCCCCAGGAAGCGCATGCGATTGGCCTGCGCGCGGCGTTCACCACGGAGCCGAAAGTCATCAGGGGCAACGAAAGCGTCTGGCGGCTGCCGCGCTACACCTGCGGCCACCATTGGCGCAGTCCCGCGGAGCTGGAGAGGATCGTCAGCGACGCCTAGACGGGCGCGCACTCGTGCCCGCTGAAGTCAATAGCGCGGGATGCAAGATCAGTCTCGTTGGCCGACTCGCTCCATCTCGCTAAGATCGGCGCGCTTCTTCTGCATCGCCGTCTTTTTGACCGCTTCCTGTTCCGCCGGCGCAAGCTTGTCCCACTTCGCTTTCGCCGCGTCTGCTTGCGCTTTGTCCTTACCGGACTGGGCAGCGGTTTCACGCTGCATGTCGTCTCGCTGCCCCACGAGCTCAAGCGCCGACATGTCCTTCAGCTTCTTGTCGCGCGCGGCTGCAACCGTGGTCGACCGTTGCTGCGGCGTCATCTTCGCCCACTGCGCCTTCGCCGCCAGATACTGGGCACGGTATTGCGCCTGTTGCGCGGTGGACATTGTTTGCGCGTCATCGCGCTGGCCCGCCTGCTCCATGCCCTTCAGGTCCTGTTGGGTTCCTTGCGCGACAAGTAGGGGGGACGCGCCCGCATGGCGGCCCTCGGCCGCCCAGCCGACAGACACCGCTGCAAACAAACTCACCGCCCACGTTGCATGCCATGCTTTCATCGCTTTTCTCCCGGGTTGCACTCGTGCACAAGTCGCCCACTACTCAGAGGCAAAGATCTTATTCTAATCATTCTTCATGCCGATGACGGTCCAGCCCCTCAACTCTGCGCTCCCGGAAGCCAGGTGCGCATCGCGGCTGGCGTTCCGCCCGTGCGATGGCAGGTTCGACATCGTCTGGCTTCCGGGCGATGATCACCTGGACTCGTCCAGCGGGTGCAACGCTACGCGTTTGAGACGCCCCGATCGCCCCGAACGGGGAGATCGTCATAGGGAGAAACGCGGGACTTGTGCTAGTCTGGAAAGCAGTTGTTGCTTCCAGCAGCTTTGAATTGGTGCCCGGGAAGGGACTCGAACCCCCACACCTTGCGGCGCATGGACCTGAACCATGTGCGTCTACCAATTCCGCCACCCGGGCGACGCAACCGATAATTTTACTTTTCTTCCAGACACTTGTCAAAGAAACCACCCAAGCCGCGCAAACCGCGGGCCAGCTCCACGCAAGCCTCACGCACCAAGCCCGCCGCGCGCAAGATCGCCACACTGGCCGATCCCGCGAGACGGCCAAATCCGGCCGCGCTGCCCAATCCGGCCGCACTACCAATCGCGCGCAGCCGCGATTCCCGACGCTCGCGTGCCGGCGACATCGATCCCGCCCTGCTGCCGTCGCGGGAAGCCATTCTCGCCGCGCTGCGCAATGCCGGCACACCGCTGCCTCCGACCGAGCTGGAGCGTGAACTCTCGGTAGGGCCGATTGCGCGCGAGGCCTTCTATGGCCGGCTGTCCGCCATGGAGCGCGACGGCCAGGTCCTCACCAACCGCAAGCACGAACTCTGCGTCGTCGCCAAGCTCGACCTCGTGGTCGGCACCGTGCAGGGACATCCGGACGGCTTCGGCTTCCTGGTCCCCGACGAGGGTGGCGACGATTATTTCCTGAGCCCGCGCGAGATGCACAAGGTGCTGCACGGTGATCGCGCGGCTCTGCGCAAGACCGGCACCGATCGTCGCGGACGGCCCGAGGGTGAGATCGTCGAGGTCCTCGAGCGCGCGAACAAGGAGATCGTGGGCCGCCTGTACGAGGAACACGGCATCTGGTTCGTGGTCGCCGAGAATCGGCGGATCAACCAGGACCTGCTCATTCCTTCCGGCGACCTGGGCGGCGCCAAGTCGGGCCAGGTCGTCGTGGCCGAGATCGTCGTCCAGCCCGCGGCCAACCGCGAGGCGATCGCCCGGGTCAAGGAAGTGCTCGGCAGCGCGACGGATTCCGGCATCGAAATCGAGATCGCGCTACGCAAGCACGCGCTGCCCTTCGAATTCTCGCGGGACGCTGAACGCCAGGCCAAGCGCTTGCCGACGGAAGTACGCGCCGCCGATCGCAAAGATCGCGTCGACCTGACCGCGCTGCCGCTGGTCACCATCGACGGTGAGACCGCCAAGGATTTCGACGACGCCGTCTACTGCGAGCGCAAGGGCAGGAATTTCCGGTTGCTGGTTGCAATTGCCGATGTGTCGCATTACGTCCGCGACGGCGACCCGATCGACCGCGACGCGCGCGAGCGCGGCACCTCCGTCTACTTTCCGCGGCGCGTGATCCCGATGTTGCCCGAGGAGCTGTCCAACGAGCTGTGCTCGCTCAAGCCCGACGTCGACCGCCTGTGCATGGTCTGCGACATGGAAGTGACCGCCACGGGAGCGATCAAGGAATACAAGTTCTACCCGGCGGTGATGCATTCGCGCGCGCGCCTTACGTATACGCAAGTGTGGGAATGGCTGGACGTGCCCGCCAAGGCGACCACGCGCGAGGCGAGGGCGCTGCTTCCGCAACTGCAGCTCCTGTACGCGGTGTACCACGCACTTGCGGCCTCCCGCGACAAGCGCGGCGCCATCGACTTCGATACCGTGGAACTGGCGCTCGAGTTCGATGAGCACGGCAAGATCATCCGCATCGTACCGTCGCCGCGCAACGACGCGCACAAGCTGATCGAGGAATGCATGCTCGCGGCCAATGTCTGCACCGCGGAGTTCCTGGCGGAGCACAAGCACGCCGCGCTCTATCGCGTGCACGAGGGCCCGCCGCCGGACAAACTGGTCGCGCTGCGCGACTTCCTCGGGACCTCAGCGCTGCAGCTGGGCGGCGGTGCCGACCCCGCTTCCAGCGATTACGCCAGGCTGCTCGACCAGATTCGCGACCGGCCGGATTTCGGGCTGCTGCAAACCGTGCTGCTGCGTTCGCTGTCGCAGGCGCAATACCGGCCCGACAACGAGGGCCATTTCGGCCTGGCTTACGAGGCCTACGCGCATTTCACTTCCCCGATCCGGCGCTACCCCGACCTGCTGGTGCATCGCGCCATCAAGGCCGTGCTTGCGGGAAAGCGCTACACGCCTTCGGGCATGTCGTGGGACGAACTGGGCGCGCACACGTCGATGACCGAGCGCCGTGCGGACGATGCGTCCCGCGACGTCACCAACTGGCTGAAGTGCCACTTCATGCAGGACAAGGTGGGCGAGGAGTTCGAGGGAACGGTCAGCGGCGTCACCAGCTTTGGCCTCTTCGTCACGCTCGACGGTCTCAACATCGACGGCCTGGTCCACATCACGGAGCTGGGCCGGGATTACTTCCACTACGACGCCGGCCGGCACGCGCTGATCGGCGAGCGCAGCGGGCGCACGTTTCAACTCGCCGACCGCATTCGCGTGCGCGTCGCTCGCGTCGACATGGAGCAGACCAAGATCGACTTCACGCTGGCAGAGGTAGACGCGCAAGCCGGCGCGCTTCCATTCGCCAACGCGCGGCCCACATTCAGCGAACCGCTGTCGCGAGACAGCCGGCCGCCACCCAGGCTATCCGGCAAGGTCTCGACCCGAGGCCCAAACAAGGGACGCGGCAGGCCTTAGCTCCCGACGCCGGTTACTTCGGCTGGGCAACGATGCGCAGGTAGGGCTTGGGCGACTTCCAGCCGTCCGGGTACTTGGCCTTGGCATCCTCGTTGCTCACCGAGCCGGAGATGATCACGTCCTCACCGTTCTTCCAGTTCACCGGCGTGGCCACCTTGTGCTTGGCGGTCAGCTGCAGTGAATCGAGCACGCGCAGCACTTCGTCGAAATTGCGGCCGGTGGTCATCGGATAGGTGAGGATCAACTTCACCTTCTTGTCCGGTCCCACGATGAACACGGAACGGATTGTCGCGTTGTCGGCAGCGGTGCGCGGCGTGGCGCCGCTGGCGTTGGGATGGATCATGTCGTAGAGCTTGGCCACCGTGAGATCGGGGTCGCCGATCATCGGGAAATTGACTTTGTAACCTTGCGTCTCCTCGATGTCCTTGGCCCAGCGCCCGTGATCGTCCACGGGATCGATCGAAAGCCCGACGACCTTGGTGTTGCGCTTGTCGAACTCGGGCTTGAGCTTTGCCATGTAGCCCAGTTCGGTGGTGCAGACCGGCGTGAAATCCTTGGGATGGGAAAACAGGATCGCCCAGCCGTCGCCGATCCAGTCGTGAAAGTGGAGTGGGCCTTCCGTAGTGTTCGCCGTGAAGTCCGGCGCTTCGTCGCCAATGCGTATCTGCATGATTGCCTCCAAGGAATGGTTCAGCCGCAGTGTGCTGCGGGAAGGGAAAGTATAATCCCGCATCGAAGTTCCGCTCAAACGTGATGGCGAACCCCCCTACCGAATTCATCGTGCAGGCGCCGGCCATTTCGCCGGTGACGCTCGCCGCGTTGGCGCAACGCGCGCGCGCGGAAGCCATTGTTCCATTCGGTTCAGGATCGCCGGTGGCGTATCGCTTTCCCGGGGTTGGGCCCGATGCCGAGCTGTTGGCCGCCGCAGCGGAGGCCGGCTGCGACGCCGCCTTCGTCCCACGTGATCGCCTGCTGGCCAACGTGCGCCTGGTCGCGATGGATATGGATTCGACGCTGATCACCATCGAGTGCATCGACGAGATTGCCGACATGCGGGGCATCAAGCCCGAAGTCGCGGCGATCACGGCCAGCGCCATGCGCGGCGAGATCGATTTCGCGGAAAGCCTGCGCCGCCGTGTCGCGCTGCTGGCGGACCTTCCGGCGACGGCGTTGGAACGCGTCTACGATGAACGCCTGAAGCTGTCACCAGGTGCGCAAGAAATGCTTGCCGGATTTGCCGTCGTGGGCGCGAAGACTGCCCTGCTCTCCGGTGGCTTCACATTTTTCACGGACCGCCTCAAGACGCGCCTGAAGCTGCACCATACCGTCTCCAACACGCTCGAGGTCGTTTCCGGAAAACTGACGGGCCGCATCGAGGGCGCGATTGTCGACGCCGATGCGAAGGCTGCCGCTTTGGCGCGCCTGAAGAAGGAACTTTGCGGCGACTCGGGCCTTGCCGTGGTCATCGGCGACGGTGCGAACGACCTGCCCATGTTCGCCGCTGCTGATATATCGGTCGCCTATCGCGCCAAGGCGGTCGTGCGCGCCAGGGCCACGCATGCGCTTGACCATTGCGGCCTGGACGGTGCGTTGAACCTGTTTGTCTAGCCGAGAATGACGATGAGCCGCCCACACTACGTTCAGGCCAACATGCCGCGCAAAGAGCGCGTGGAGGCATTGTCCGATGGCATATTCTCCGTGGCGATGACGTTGCTCGTGCTCGACATCAAATTGCCCGAGGGCGTCCGGTTCGCGTCCAACGCGGACGCCGTCCGGCACTTCGCGTCCGTGGGCGAGGCGATTGGAACGTATGTCGTGAGCTTCTTCGTGCTGGCAATGTTCTGGGTAGGACACAACTACCAGTTCCGCTATGTCGAACGGCTGGTCGCAACCGCCTGTCCGCTTGCGCAGGTGTCGGGAGCGGATCATGCTTGCGATTCCAAGGGGACGGAACATGCGAGCCATTACCGCCATCATCGCCATCGCCGTTTTCATTGCGTACAAGCTGAAGCTTGACGCGCAAGCCGGCGCCGGGAAGGCCCGCCAGCAGATGATGCCCGAGCGAGGCTGACGCAGGTCTTCGACCAGGCCGAACATACCATCGCCGTCATGTCGAAAGGCGACCGCCCAATGCCAACTGCGGCATCGTTGCGCTCCCGACTGCTTAGGGTGCTTGCGTGGAGCGCGGCAGGCGTGCTCGCCTACGGCGTGCTTGGTTTTCTGGTCCTGCCCGCACTGCTCAGGCCCATGCTTGAGGACCGATTGTCGGCGGCGCTAGAGCGCAAGGTGACCATCGAGCGGCTGAAGATCAATCCGTTCGCGCTCTCCACCACGCTCGACAACGTCTCCGTCGCGGAGCACGGCGATGGCCCGCCGCTGCTTGCGCTTGGTGAGTTGCACGTCAACGCCGAGGTGCTGTCTCTGCTGCGGTGGGCTCCGGTCGTGAGCGAGTTGCGGCTGATACAACCGAAGCTGCGCCTGGTGCGCAACGCCGGCAAGAGCTACAACATCTCCGACCTGATAGAACGGGCGATGGCCGGTCCTCCGGGTCCGCCACCGCGCTTCTCCATTGCCAACATCGAGTTGGTCGACGGTCGCATCGATTTCGACGACCGTCCTCTCAAGCAGCGGCATGAGGTCACGGGAATCACCATCGGCATTCCCTTCCTTTCCAGCCTGCCTGCACAGGTGGAGATCAAGGTCGCGCCCGCATTTTCCGCCATTGTCAACGGGCAACCTGTCGCAGTGACGGGGGAAACACGGCCATTCAAGGACACCCACGAGACGGTGCTGCACTTGAACGTTGCCGCGCTGACCCTGCCCCGCTATCTGGACTACCTTCCGGTTTCGCTTCCCTTCCAGTTGGCGTCCGGCAATCTCGACGCAGGGTTTGACCTCAGCTTCGTCGGCCGCGGTGCGGAGCCGGCGCGGCTGACGCTCGCCGGCTCCGGGCGACTACTTGACCTGGTCATAAACGAGCGCTCGGGAACGCCTTTGCTGCGGGTAAAAACGCTGGCAGCTGCGCTTGATCGCTATGCGATTCTGGGCGGAAGCGCCGTGCTGCGGTCGCTCTTGATCGACGACGCGCAGCTCGACCTGCGTCGCGGCAAAGACGAAACTTTCAACCTTGCCACTCTGTTGCCCCCGGACACTCCATCCGCCACCGCGCGCAAACCATTCCAATTCCAGATCGGCAGGATCGCCGTGAGTCACACCACGTTGCGCATCGCCGACGAAGCGGTCAACCCGGTGCTGGTCGCAACATTGAGCGGGCTTACGGCCGAAGTGACCAATCTCGGCAATGCCTCCAATCAGAAAGCCGCGGTCGCGTTCTCTTTCGCCTCGGACACTGGCGCGCGCGTGGACCACAAAGGCACGCTCGGCCTGAATCCGCTGCTTGCTGACGGACATGTAGATATTGCCGGATTCCAGCTGCGGCGCCTGTATCCGTATTACGCGGGCGCGCTCAATCTCGAGGTCGTAGACGGGACGCTCGACCTCACTACCGACTGGCAGGTCGCGGGCGCAACTCCGAACCTGACGATGACCAACCTCGACGCCACGATGCGCGCGCTGAAAATGCGCTTGCCTGAGGAGAAGGAATTGCTGTGGCAGATGCCGGTGCTTGCCGCGCATGGCGGCTCGATCGATCTTTCCAAGCGGACGGTCGAGTTCACCCTGGTGGAAGCGCGCGGCGCCGCGGCCAATGTCGTCCGCAACGACAAGGGCCAGTTCAATTTCGCGCGGCTGGTAAAGGCCGTACCTGGAGATTCTGCGGCCGCCGACAGCTGGCGCGTGGAAGCCCATAAGCTCGCTTTCGACGACATCGCGGCGACCTTCACCGACGAAACCGTGACGCCGCCGGCGCGCGTCGCGCTCACACGCGTCTCGCTCGCCTTGGAGGATGTGTCGAATACAGCGAAGGCGAAAGGCCGGGCGAAGCTTCAGGCAACGGTCAACAAGCGCGGCGCGCTGACACTATCGGGGCCAATGGTCACGGCACCGTTTGCCGCGACGCTGAACGTTGTTGCCAAAGACATCGATCTCGTCCCATTCCAGCCCTACATCACGAAGTCGGCAAGCGTCGTGCTCACCGCAGGTTCCGCGTCGGCGCGGGGCACCCTCGATGTGGCGTCCGGCGCGGCGGCGCGCGCCGCCTACAAGGGCGACGTCGTGCTGGCCAATGTCGCAATGCTGGACGAAGCCAACGTGACCGACCTGCTCAAATGGAAGGCGCTATCGCTCACAAACATCACCGCGCAGCTCGAACCGCTGGCGGTCAACGTTGGCGACATCGCCGTCGACGAATTCTTCGCGCGTTTGATCCTCAATCAGAATGGCGAATTCAACCTGCAACAGCTTGGCCGCGCTCGCGAATCGACGCCAGCCGCCGCCCCGCGCGCATCGCTAGCAGCGCCAAAGACCGCGGAGCTCGCGACCCCTCCCGGCACTGCCACGACGTGGCTGACGCTCGGCAAGGCAACGCTTGTCGGCGGCAACGTCGATTTTACCGACCACTACGTTCGTCCCAACTATTCGGCTAACCTGACCCGGGTGACCGGCAGCCTGTCGTCTCTCGCTTTCGACAAGCCTGCCAACCTGGAACTGCGGGCCAAGGTTCAAGACACCGCGCCGGTCGAAATCGTGGGGCGCATCAATCCGCTTGCCCGCAATCTCTTCCTCGACGTCAAGGTGAACGCCAGCGACATTGAACTGCCGCCGATGTCCCCTTATTCCGGCAAATACGCCGGCTACGGCATCCAGAAGGGCAAGCTGTCGATGAAACTGCACTATCTCATCGACGAGCGCAAGTTGACCGCGGAAAACGGCATCGTCCTCGATCAGCTCACGTTTGGCGACAAGGTCGAAAGCCCCGATGCGACCAAGCTTCCGGTGCGGCTGGCAGTGGCACTGCTCAAGGATCGCAATGGCGTGATCAAGTTCGACCTGCCCGTTGGCGGGTCCCTCGACGATCCACAGTTCTCCGTTGGCGGCATCGTGTTCCGTGCGCTGGTCGGACTGATCACCAAGATCGTAACTGCGCCCTTCGCGCTGCTGGGCTCGCTTGGGGGCCACAGCGAGGAGCTCGCCTACATCGATTTTGCGGCGGGCTCGGCTACGTTGGACTCGTCCGGGGAAGCCAAGATCGCCTCGTTGGCAAAGGCACTTGCAGATCGCCCGGCGCTGAAGCTCGACATCACCGGACGTACCGATCCCGCGGCCGACCGAGAGGGGCTGAAGCGCGCGTCGCTGGACCACAAGGTTCGCGTGCAGAAATTCAACGACCTGGTGAAGGCGGGCAACCCGCCGGTGTCGGCAGACGCCGTGGAAGTGACACCGACCGAGTACGAAGCACTGTTGACGCGCGCCTACAAGGCCGCGGACTTCCCCAAGCCGCGCAACGCCTTCGGCCTGGCCAAGGACCTGCCCCGCGAGGAGATGGAAACGCTGCTGCTCACCAACGCGGCGGTGGGCGACGACGATGTGCGCCAGCTGGCCCAACACCGCGCGCAGGTGGTGAGAGACCGCCTGGTGGGCGCCGCCCATGTTCCCGCCGAGCGGGTGTTCCTGGTCGAGCCACGCGCCGGCGCGGAATCTCCCAGAGTCCAAGGCAAGGCAAGCCGGGTGGATTTCGCCTTGCATTGACGATGTTGCCGGTCCGCTCGCCTCGCGTGCGTCGGATGGGGACATCGCGGCACCTCCTGCGACGATGGATTGGCGACCGGCGACATGCTAGCTGGGGCCCCGCGAAGGTAATATAGTGCGCTTGCGGCGTTTGACCTTTACGCCGGGAACTGCGTTGCGGGTTCATGTTCCAAGGAACGTGGGCGCAGATGCAGTTCTGCGGATCGCCACCTAAAAAGGGAGCACGAGATGACTGCAGGTTCCGTGCAACGCAATGGTACGCTCTCCTACGCTCCACGCTTGGCTCCGATGGGGCTGCTCGACCGGTACGAGCGGGTGCGAGCCGGAACGATTCGTCTCGCCGCGTCGCTATCGCCGGAGGACTGCGCATTGCAGTCGATGCCTGATGCGAGTCCGACCAAATGGCATCTCGGGCATACGACGTGGTTCTTCGAAACGTTCATTCTCGAGCGCGAAGGCGGCCACGCGCCATTCCACCCGGCGTTCCGGATGCTGTTCAATTCGTATTACAACGCCGTTGGCGACCGCTATTCACGTCCGCATCGGGGATTGCTGTCACGGCCAGCGCTCGAACAGGTGCTCGCGTACCGTCTGCACGTCGACGCTCGCATGCACGCGCTACTAACGCGCGATCCGCGCTCCCCGGAACTGCTCGCACTCGTCGAGCTCGGCATCCAGCATGAACAGCAGCACCAGGAGCTCATTCTCACAGATCTCAAGCATCTATTCTCGTGCAATCCGCTGCAGCCCGCCTATCGCACGCCATGGCCGCTCACGTCGATCGGACCGCGCACGATGCACTGGCTGGGCTATGCAGGCGGTCTGATCGAGCTCGGCAACGATGGCGCCGGCTTCGCGTTCGACAACGAAACGCCGCGGCATCGTGCCTATGTTGCACCGTTCGAGCTCGCCTCGCATCCGGTGACCAATGGCGAATTCATGGCCTTCGTCGAAGACGGCGGGTATCGCCGCGCCGAGCTTTGGCTGTCCCTCGGCTGGGACACCGTGCAGGCGCAGCGGTGGCAGGCGCCCCTGTACTGGTCGCAAGAGGGCTCGCGATTCACCACGTTCACGCTACACGGACGCGCGAACGTCGATCCGCATGCGCCGGTGAGTCACATCAGTTTTTTCGAGGCCGACGCCTACGCTCGATGGGCAGCCGCGCGTCTTCCGACCGAACAGGAGTGGGAATGTGCGGCCAGAAACGTGCCGATAGTGGGCAATTTCCAGGAAAGCGAGGCATACCATCCGCTCGCGCCTCGTGCGGACGATACGACCGACCAGCCCACGCAGCTGTTCGGCGATGTGTGGGAATGGACCCGCAGCGCGTACGAACCATATCCCGGCTTTCGGCCGGCGGAAGGCGCCGTCGGCGAGTACAACGGAAAATTCATGTGCAACCAGTATGTGCTGCGCGGAGGATCCTGCGCGACGCCGCAATCCCATGTCCGCGCGACCTATCGCAATTTCTTTGCACCCGATACGCGGTGGCAGTTTTCGGGGATACGACTCGCCCGAAGCTAGCCGGATTTCGCCACGCGAGCATCCGCCCGCGGCGACGCACAGAAAACGTCAAGGCGAACTCCGACCTACAGGCACAAACGCGATCCTGGCAGATCGGACTTCGGGCCAGCAGCGCGCGCAGTCATCGCGCAAGAAATACCGCAAATGCGCCCGCTTCGTCCTGCCAAATTCGCGCCGTTGCAAACCCGGCCTCACGCAGGAGAATCTGAAATTCGTCCGGCGTGTACTTGTAGGAGTGTTCTGTCAGGATCCGTTCGCCGGCACTGAAGGTGCGAATGCAATCGCCCACGCGCACCTCCTGACGCGCAATTGCCTCGAGGTGCATCTCCACGCGGCCGGCATCGGCATTGTAGAAGCCCCGATGCGCAAACGCGTCGGGCTGGAAGTTGCTGCCAATGACCGCATTTACGTGGCGCAGCACGTTGCGGTTGAAGGCAGCGGTGACACCAAGCGCATCGTCGTACGCAGAATCGAGGACGCGTGGGTCTTTCTTGGTGTCGACGCCGATCAGCAGCGCGCTGCCGGAATTGGTGCCGCAGTGCGCGCGAATGGATGTAAGAAACCGCACCGCATGGGCGGGCGCGAAGTTGCCGATCGACGACCCCGGGTAGAAGAATAGCGCGGGTGCGCTCGCGAGATCGGCGGAAAGATCGAGACCTACCGTGAAATCCGTCAGTATGCCCAGTGTATCGAGCGTCGGATAGCGCGCTCCGATGCGGGCGAGCGTCGCCGCCACGGAGGGCGCCGCGATGTCCACCGCAACATAGCGCTGCGGCCGCAATACTTCGAACCACTGCTCGGCTTTGCGTCCATCGCCTGCACCGAGATCGATGAGCTGCACACCCGCGCCAACCGCTGCTGCGATCGCCTCGCGGTAACGCTCGAAAATCGATCGCTCGGTGCGTGTGGGGTAATACTCGTCGACTTCACAAATCGCGGCGAAGAGCGCGCAGCCCAGCACATCGTAGAAATACTTGGGATCGATACTGGCCGGCGACGCAAGCAGAGATGCCATGAGCGCCGCACGCTCCGCATCGCGGTCGGGATGAATTCGGCTGACGATACGTTCGGGAGCCACGTTACTTGCAAAGGAGATGGGGTTCGGCATTGAAGCTAGGCAAGAAATCATTCGCGCATGACGTCGCCGATGGTTCGGACCCGCGGGTCAATCAGTTCAAGATCTTCGGGAGTCATGTGGACGCGCATTGCGTAGTCCACGACAACCGGGCGACCGTCAAGATAACCCCATTCACCCGGCTTGTCCTCGTACAGTTCCGGGTCCGGGTAGTGATCCGGCTTCTCGCCGGATGCGACAAACTGGTTGAATTGAGGTTGCGTCATGATGCGCACCGCAGGCATGACGAGCGCGGTCCCGAATGGCAAACACGCAACGACGGGGCAAAGCTCCGGGAATCGACGCTGCCAGCCTTCGCGCCATATGCGTGCCTCTTCCAAGTTGGCTCGGGCGCCTGCGCGCAAGCGACGTAGCCGCGGCAATTTGAATGCGTACTGGCCACACACGATTACCCGCCGTTGACTACCACGCGCCAAATGGATCACGTCGAGATTCTACCGGGCCGAGAGACGAGCCGCCGCCGCTGACGGCGCCGTGATTTGCCTGTCCGGAAATGACCGCTTTGCACGACTTGAGCCAAGGCCTGCTGCTGGCCGGAACGGAGCTTCGTCCATCTCCAGGGCGGGCATCGCCAGAGTGGGGCGCTGTTTGCTTTCGCCGGCGCAAACTAGACTTCTTCGATCCACGCCGCCTGGATCGCCTCGAGGATCTTCTCCCCACTGCGCGCCGGATCATCGGCAAAGCCCGGCAGCTCGCACACCCAACGGTGCAGGTCGGTGAATCGTACATAGCGCGGGTCGACGTCCGGATACGCGTCGCTAAGCGCGATGGCAATGTCGGTAACGTCAGTCCATTTCATCGCCCCTCCTTCACCTGGTTGATCGTGTAGCGCGGAATCTCGATCACCAGCTTGGTGTCCTCGACGATGGCCTGGCAGGACAGCCGCGACAGCGGCGTAAGTCCCCACGCGCGGTCGAGAAGGTCATCCTCATCCTCGGACGACGGCGGCAGCGAGGCAAAGCCTTCGCGCACGATCACGTGACAGGTCGTGCAGGCACAGGATTTCTCGCACGCGTGCTCGACGTCGATGCCCTGGTCCAGCAGGTTGTCGAGGATCGACATGCCGGATTGCGCCTCGAAGGTCTTGCCTTCGGGACAAATGTCAGTGTGCGGCAGGACGACGATTTCGGGCATCGCAGGTCAACCCTGGAGTGATTCGACGCGCTTCCCGGTCAGCGCGCGGGACACGCTGCGATCCATCCGCCGCGCAGCGAATTCGCCGGTGGCGAGATTGAGCGCCTCGACGGCCGCGCGCAGCGCGAGGTGATCGGTGCCGGCCCTCTGCCGCAGCAAGTGGGCGAGCGCGGCATCGATGGCATCGCGTTCGGCGCCGGAGAGGAGTTCGGCATCGACTGCAAGCGCGGACGCGGTCGCGGCGACGATCTGGTCGGCCTCGACCTGGATCTCGGCGAGCGCGCGCGCCTGCATGTCATCGGCGGCGTGCGTGAAAGAGTCCGCCAGCATCTTCGCGATCTCCCCATCCGACAGTCCGTA
Source organism: uncultured beta proteobacterium (assembly GCA_963819965.1). Classification (GTDB taxonomy): domain Bacteria; phylum Pseudomonadota; class Gammaproteobacteria; order Burkholderiales; family Casimicrobiaceae; genus VBCG01. The sequence goes on along the minus strand of CAWFYA010000001.1, from coordinate 713,168 downwards.
GGACGGCTTGACGGTGATCGTGGCTTCGATGCCGGTCCCCTGCTCACGTGCCGCGACATCGAGCAGGCCGTCGGCGTCGACCTGGAACGTCACCCGGATGCGTGCCGCGCCCGCCACCATCGGTGGAATGCCGCGCAATTCGAATCGCGCAAGCGAGCGGCAGTCGGCCACCTTCTCGCGCTCGCCCTGCACCACGTGGATCGCCATGGCGGTCTGGCCATCCTTGTACGTCGTGAATTCCTGCGCGCGCGCTATGGGAATGGTCGAGTTGCGTGGAATGATCTTCTCGGTGAGTCCGCCCATCGTCTCCAGTCCGAGCGAAAGCGGGATGACGTCGAGCAGCAGCCAGTCATCGTCGCGTTCGCGATTCCCGACGAGCTTGTTGGCCTGGATCGCGGCGCCGAGCGCCACGACCTCGTCGGGGTCGAGGTTGGTCAGCGGCGGCTGGCCGAAAAACGTCGCGACCGAGCGGCGGACCTGCGGCATGCGCGTGGCGCCGCCAACCATCACGACGCCTTTGATGTCCGCCGCCTGCAACTGCGCATCGCGCAATGCGCGTTTGGCCGGTTGCAGCGTCTTGGCCACGAGGTTGGCGGTGATTTCCGTGAAGATCGCCTTGGTCAACGTGAGGTTGACGGCCCGGCCGCCGGCGAGCGTCGCCGCGACAATTGCCGTGTCGTGTTCCGACAGATTTTCCTTGGCCTCGCGCGCCTTCACCAACAGCAGGCGCGCGTCCGAAGGCGACAACGGAGGCAGCTTCGCGGCTTCGATGATCCAGCAGAAGACGCGGTGATCGAAGTCGTCGCCGCCCAACGCGGAATCGCCATTGGTCGCGAGCACTTCGAACACGCCGCGCGACAAACGAAGGATGGAGATGTCGAACGTGCCTCCACCGAGGTCGTAGACCGCGTAAACACCTTCCGACGCATTGTCCAGGCCGTACGCAATGGCCGCCGCCGTCGGCTCGTTGAGAAGGCGCAGGATCGGCAGACCGGCGAGCCTGGCCGCGTCCTTGGTGGCCTGACGCTGCGCGTCGTCGAAGTAGGCCGGGACCGTGACGACGGCGCCGTCTATTTCACCGCCGAGCGAATCCGCGGCGCGCTGGCGCAGCGCCCGCAGCAAGTCCGCCGAAATTTCCACCGGGCTTTTCACGCCGCTGCGCGTGTCGAGCTTGACCATGCCCGGCGCGTCCACGAAGCGGTAGGGAAATCGCCTGGCATCCGCCAGGTCGGCGAGGCCGCGGCCCATCAGCCGTTTGACCGACACGATGGTGTTTTGTGGATCGTCCGTTTGACGGGCCATTGCGGCATATCCGGCTTCCACGCCCTGTTCGCCGTAGCGAACGATCGACGGAACCAGCGCGCGACCCTCGCTGTCGGGCAGCGCGACCGCCATGCCGTTGCGCACCGTGGCCACGAGCGAATTGGTGGTGCCGAGATCGATGCCCACTGCCCGCTTGCGCTGATGCGGTGCGGGCGACTCGCCGGGCTCGGAAATCTGGAAGAGCGCCATCAGGAATCGATTGCCGCCAACATTGCGTCGATGTCCTCGGCGAGCTTGGACAGGAACGTGAGCTCGCGCACCTGCATCCGCGCGGCCGCATAGTCACGATCGCCATCCAGGACGTCGCCCAGCGCGACCTCGAGTGCAGCGCTTTCCGCGCGCGCATCGGCGAGCAGGTCCGAGAGACGCCCGATATCGCCATGTGCCTGCGCTTCCGCGGCATGCTCGCGCCGTTCCAGCTGCCGTTCCAGGAAGGCGAGGGGCAGCGCCGTGTCGGTCTGGCTCACCGGGTCGATGCCGTGCAGGCGCAGCAGATATTGCGCGCGTTGCACGGGACTTCTCAACGTGCGATAGGCCTCGTTCACCAGCGCCGAGGATTGCTGCGCGAGGCGCTTCTGGGCGTCGCTCCCGCCGGCAAAGCGGTCGGGATGCACATCGGATTGCAATTGGCGGTAGGCGCGGTCGAGTGCTGCCGGATCGCAGCGAAACGTTTGCGCCAGGCCGAACAGGTCGAAGTGGTTGCGGGAGAAGTCGATCATGTTCCGGTCGAGCCGACGGCCCCGAAAGTTGTGCGAGGGGTGCTGGAAAATGGCGCGAACGCGCAGATACTGCAGATTTACCTCGGCAAGCGCGCGCAAAACTTCGCGCAATTTGCCGGGGTCACTAGACGTTGAACGATTCGCCGCAGCCGCACTCGTCCTTCACGTTCGGGTTGTTGAACTTGAATCCCTCGTTCAGGCCCTCGCGCGCAAAGTCGAGTTCGGTCCCGTCGAGGTAAGGCAGACTCTTCGGATCGACGACCACCGTGACGCCATGGCTCTCGAACGTGAGGTCCTCGGGCTTGGCGTCGTCCGCATACTCGATCTTGTAAGCAAGGCCCGAGCAGCCGGTCGTGCGCACCCCCAGCCGCAGGCCCACGCCCTTGCCGCGCTTGGCCAGGTGTGCCGAAACATGTTGCGCTGCCGTCGGGGTAAGGGTCACCGCCATGCGTGTCTCTCCGTGCGTTTCTGCGTCGCGTCTAGGTGGCTTGCCGGGTTCAATCCGCCGCCACGCCAATTTCGGCGGGCCTTGCGTGCGTCGGGTTTTGCGTCCGACGAGCCGTGCTTCTGCTTGTAATCCGCGACCGCCGCCTTGATCGCATCCTCGGCGAGGATCGAACAATGGATCTTGACGGGTGGCAGCGCGAGTTCCTCGGCGATCTGCGTATTGCGGATCGTCATCGCCTGGTCGAGCGTCTTGCCTTTCACCCATTCGGTGACCAGCGACGACGAGGCGATCGCCGAGCCACAGCCATAGGTCTTGAACTTGGCATCCTCGATGATGCCGTCGGGGCCGACCCTGATCTGCAGTTTCATCACATCGCCGCACGCCGGCGCGCCGACCATGCCCGTGCCCACGTCGTCGGCGTCCTTCGCGAACGAGCCGACATTGCGCGGATTTTCATAATGGTCCAGTACCTTTTCGCTATACGCCATGATGTTGCTCCTCGAATCTAATGTGCGGCCCAGACGATCTTGCTGATGTCGACGCCATCCTGGTGCATTTCCCAGAGCGGCGACAACTCGCGCAACTTGCCGACTTTGCGCTTGAGCAGCGCGATCGTGTAGTCCACGTCCGCCTCGGTGGTGAAGCGGCCGATCGAAAACCGGATCGAGCTGTGCGCCAGCTCGTCGCTTCGTCCCAATGCGCGCAGCACATAGGACGGCTCGAGCGATGCCGACGTGCACGCCGACCCCGACGACACCGCGATGTCCTTGATCGCCATGATCAGGGACTCGCCCTCGACGAAATTGAAGCTCGCGTTGAGATTGTGCGGCACCCGGTGTTCCATGTTGCCGTTGACGTACACCTCCTCCATTTCGCAGAGGCCCTTCCAAAGCCTGTCGCGCAGCATCCGGATGCGCTCGCTCTCGGTCGCCATCTCCAGCCTGGCGATACGGAACGCCTCGCCCATGCCTACGATCTGGTGGGTGGGCAGCGTGCCCGAGCGCATGCCGCGCTCGTGCCCGCCACCATGCATCTGTGCCTCGATGCGCACGCGCGGCTTGCGCCGCACGAACAGCGCACCCATGCCCTTGGGGCCATAGGTCTTGTGCGCGGAAAACGACATGAGATCCACCTTCAGCGCCTTGAGATCGATGGGCACTTTGCCCGACGCCTGTGCGGAGTCGACGTGGAATATGATGCCCTTGGCGCGGCAGATCTCGCCGATCGCCGCGATGTCCTGAATCACGCCGATCTCGTTGTTCACGAACATCACCGAGACGATGATCGTGTCCGGGCGAAGCGCGGCCTTGAACGCGTCCATGTCGATGAGGCCGTCGTCGCGGACATCGAGGTAGGTGACCTCGAAGCCCTCGCGCTCCAACTCGCGCATCGTGTCGAGCGTCGCCTTGTGCTCCGTGCGTACGGTGACGAGGTGCTTGCCCTTGTCCTTGTAGAAGTGCGCCGCCCCCTTGAGTGCCAGGTTGATCGACTCCGTCGCGCCGGACGTCCACACCAGTTCTTTGGGATCGCAGCCGACCAGCGCGGCCACCTGTTCGCGCGCCTCTTCAACCGCCGCCTCAGCGGTCCATCCGAACGAATGCGAACGCGAGGCAGGGTTGCCGAATTCCTCGGTCAGGTACGTGACCATTTTTTGCGCCACGCGGGGGTCCACGGGCGTGGTCGCCGAATAGTCGAGATAGATCGGGAGCTTCAAGGTCTTGGACATCGGGCTAGGCGTTTCTGTCAGAGGCGATCAAGCGGTGGCAATTACGGGCGTCTTGCTTGCCGGCGCGGCGTTCTGCGACGGGCGGTGATCCTGCAGCACCGCGACGTCCGCCGGCCTTTGCTGCAACACCATCTGCGCGAGCGTCACGCCATGCAGGTACGCAAAGATGTGGTCGTTCAGGCCGGACCAGAGATCGTGCGTCATGCAGCGGCGGTCGTCCTTGCAATTTTCCCGGCCACCGCATTGCGTGGCATCGATCGGCTCGTCGACGGCAAGAATGATGTCCGCGACCGTCACGGTATCCGATGCGCGCGCCAGGCTGTAGCCACCGCCAGGCCCGCGGACGCTGTCGACCAGGCCGTTGCGCCGCAGCTTCCCGAACAACTGCTCGAGATAGGAAAGGGAAATGCGCTGGCGCTCGGAAACGGCCGCAAGAGTCACCGGCCCCTTGGAGCCGTGCATCGCGACATCGATCATCGCCGTCACAGCGAAACGTCCCTTGGTAGTCAGGCGCATGGTCTGGTCCTCACAGTCTGGTGTAACACGTCCACGGCATTCGCTCGCGAATCATCCGGCTTGGCGTTGTCCTGGACATAGGAAATTGTCCTATACCCGAACATTTTAGTCAACTAAAAGACCTGAAAGTTCACTCAAGCATTTTATTGATTTGGGCCGGATCGAACCGCTCCGCGGTCGCCTTGGCATCGCCGCAGTCCATGCCATCCCTTTGCAGGAGGGAGACGAGCTTGTCGAAGCGGGCCTCGGTTGCCGCCGCGTGGTCGAGCAGTCGGTGAATGGCCTGCACGACCGGGTCATTCATGTCTGCCGCAATCGCGTATTGCGAAAAGCCGATCTTGGCGGCCTGCGCCTCGCGCCGGTCCTGTTCGTCGGCCGTGACCAGACGTGCCGGTATGCCTACGGCTGTGGCGCCCGCCGGAATGTCACGAACCACGACGGCATTGGAACCGATCTTGGAGCCGTCACCGATCAGGATCGGGCCAAGGATCTTGGCACCCGCCCCAATCACCACGCTGCGTCCCAGCGTAGGGTGCCGCTTGCCCTTGTTCCAGGAGGTTCCGCCAAGCGTGACCCCGTGGTAGAGGGTGCAATCATCGCCGATGACAGCCGTCTGCCCGATCACCACGCCCATGCCGTGGTCGATGAATACCCTGCGGCCGATGGTAGCGCCGGGGTGGATTTCGATGCCCGTCAGCCAGCGGCTCCAGTGAGCAAGCCAGCGCGCGAGCCAGCGCAGCCCGCCGCCCCACAAAGGATGCGTGACGTTGCGGTGCCACACGAGCGCGTGCAGTCCCGGATAGCAGGTGAGGACCTCCCAGCGGGTGCGCGCCGCGGGGTCGCGGTCGAACACCACGTCCATGTCTTCGCGGAGTCGGTCGAACATCGTCCAATTATCCCATATCCGATTAAATCACTCAAGTATTTGGTGCAGGCTCTTGGAGCCGTTTGCTAGACTTGACCGGGCCAGTGCTGCGTCGACGCGATTCCGCGCAGCCACTCCCTCCGGGCGCCTGGATCCCAGTCCCCGACCTTCTGTATATATGGAGGCTTCCATGATGCGAACAATCGGGCCGCTCGTGTTGTTGTTGGTTGCCGCCGCAGCCTTTCCCGCGGTCGCGCAGACGGTAGCCCCCGCAGCGGCATCCGCCGGCGCCGAGCCGACCAAAGCGTGCATGACTGCGCGCAAAAGGGAAGACAAGGAACAGCGGTCGCTCGCGGCGGCCATCGATTCAATCGCCAAGGACAGCAAGGGGCGCGAGAGCTGCTCCAGCAAGAGCATGTGCGCGCGCTACGATTCCGCGATCAGCGACATGGAAAAGAAAAAAGCCAGGCACGAAATGCGGCTGTCGCGCTTCAAGGAAGAGGCCGAGAAGGTTTGCAAGACCCCGTGATCAGCGCACCAGGATCGCCACCAGCAGCAGGCCGGCCATGACCAGCGCGAACAACACCAGATAGAGAATGCCGACCAGGAACGCGCGTGCAAACAGCCCAAACCACCCGCCGCGGTAGACCACCTTGGTCGCCCACACCACATAGAGCAACCACCAGACGCCCAGTGCCGCGCGCAACGGGGTAAACGGGATTGCCAGAGCCAGCACGCCTACCAGGAACAGAAACGCGTGGGTGTGCGCCGCGAACACGAGGTGCTCGGCGTAGCGTCGCGGACGGTCGGGATAGCGCCGGCCACGTCCAAGATACGCAATCAGGAGCAGCAGCGCGTATGCAGGCATCAGCACGAACATCGCGTATGGACCATAGCGCACGGTGCCCAGAAACACCTGTTCGGACTTCTCCTGGCGGGAGAGGCCGTTGAAATGTTTGAAGCGCTTTTTCAATTCTTGCGCGATCGGTGACGTGGAGTCGTTTACGGCAAGATTGAGTTCAGGGTCAACCTGGATGGTGAACCCGGGCATCTGGATCTCGCCGGTGTCGCTGTCGCCGGACTTGGCACCTGCCTTCGGCTTGGGCTTGGCACCTTCCTTCGGTGCTGCGGCAATCTCCGAGACGTCCGCCCTTTCGAGATTCATGAGATCGGGTGCGCCGGCGAAGAAACGGATGGCCGCGAACAGTGCCAACGACAGCACCAGGAACAAGCGCGCCGGGCGAATGAAACGCCGCCTGCGGCCACGAAAGTATTCGCGGGTGAGGAATCCGGGCCGGAACAACAGCGCCGCCAGCGTGCGCCAGGTCCGGCCATCCAGCGCTACATAGCGACCCGCAGCCTCGCGCAGGAAAACCCGCGCGGTAGGAAGCTGCACTCGCGTCTCCTGGCCGCAGACCGGACAATATTCCGCGCTCGCGTTCGCACCGCAATTGCGGCACGAATTCACGGGTTCGGTGGCGCCGGCTGGAGTGGTTTGCAAGGACATCGGCAAGCGGTCGCTTCAGAAGATCGCGAGACGCGCCGAATGATAGCCGAGCGGCCAGCGGCCGCCGACGAATAACGCATGTTTGCGGACGAATGGATGCCCGGCGCCCGCACCGGCCATTTGCGCGAGCGCGCATTGATGCGCGGCCATGAGCGCCATGTCCGAGGCGGCGCGCGCGACCGCCAGGTCGGTCAGACCGGCGGCCGCCGTCCGCGCATGCGCCGCTTCGCGAATGTCCGTTGCGACGTCGAGGGCCGCGGCATCCAGGCACCGCAGCAGTTCCGACTCGGATCGCTGCTCCGCTGCGCGCGCCCACAGCACTTCACGCTCCGCCTCCTCGTGGTCCCACCACGTGGCGTCATGCTCGGTCAGGCGCAGGAACCGCGCTGCGTCGGGCCAGGACACCACCGCGTCGATCGCGATCCTTGCCTGAGGAATAGCGGCGCGGAGCCATGCGCCGATCGCCGCTTCCTCCGCCGCGGTGAAAGACAGGCCGACCCGCGCGAACCACGCGCTCATCGCCTTCCCGCCCGGCCTATGTATTCATCGATCCGCGCGAGAATCCCGCGCAGGATGTTGACCTCCTCGCGCTCGAGCTGCGCGCGCCCGAACAGCCGCCGCAGGCGCGGCATCAGGCGGCGGGGTTTGTCGGGCTTCAGGAACTGCAGCGCGGTGAGGGTACTGCGCGCATGCGCATGAAGCGATTCGACTTCGTCATGCGTGGCCGCGGCGAAGCGCGGTGCCGACCAGACTTGCGCGGCACCGGACGTGACGCGCAGTTCGTAGGCGGCGACCTGAACTGCCGCCGCCAAATTGAGCGACGCGAAATCATCGTTGCTCGGAATCGTCGCGGCGATTCCGCAGCGCGCGAGCTCGTCGTTGGAAAGTCCCGACATCTCTGTGCCGAACACCAGCGCCACGTCACCGGCACCGACACGGGCAATCGCCTCGCGCGCCGCCTCGCGCAGCGCCAGTACGCGTCCCGCGAATTCGCGCGGACGCGCCGACAAACCGATCGCCAGCGCGCAGCCCGCGAGCGCTTCGTCGAGCGTGGCGACGATTTGCGCGGCATCGAGCACCACGTTCGCGCCGGCCGCAAGCGCATCCGCTTCAGGGTCCGGAAATTTAGCGGGCGCGACCAGCACCAGCCGGGTCAGCCCCATCGTCAGCATCGCGCGCGCCGCGGCGCCAATGTTGCCGGGATGGCGCGTGCGGACCAGCACGATGCGGATGCGCGCCAGCGCGATGGTCGAATTGGACACGGTCGGTTCTGGGGTATCGCGGGGGGAAGCGGGTAAAATAGCCGGATTCCTCCGTTTTGACACGCGGGGTTTTGTTGCGCACGCGTTCCACTGTCGTTCAGCATCCGTAATTCACTCTGACGCCGCCACCAAACGCCATGCATCCCATGCTCACAACGGCCGTCAAGGCCGCGCGCCGCGCCGGCAATATCATCAATCGCGGGGCGCGCGATCTCGACCAACTCACCATCACCGCCAAAGGTCCCAAGGACTTCGTCAGCGAAATCGACCAAGGCGCCGAAGCCGCGATCGTCGAAACGATCCTGAAATCGTATCCGGACCATGCGATCCTGGCCGAAGAGGGAACCAACAAGGGCAACAATCCCGATTCCGAATACGTCTGGATCATCGACCCTCTCGACGGCACGACCAATTTCCTGCACGGCTTCCCGCAGTACTGCGTGTCGATTGCGTTGGCGCACAAGGACGTGGTCCAGCAGGGCGTCATCCTCGACCCGGTGCGCAACGATCTTTTCACTGCCACCCGCGGCCGCGGCGCGTTTCTGAACGACCGCCGCATCCGCGTCGCCAAGCGCCAGCACCTGCGCGACTGCCTGATCGGAACCGGCTTTCCGTTCAAGGACGGCAGTTACATCGACACCTACCTGCAGATGATGAAGACCATGATCACCCAGACCGCGGGACTGCGCAGGCCCGGCGCGGCGGCGCTCGACCTCGCCTATGTTGCCGCGGGCTTTTACGATGGATTCTGGGAAGTCGGCCTGAACCCTTGGGATGTTGCCGCAGGGAGCTTGCTTGTGCTCGAGGCCGGCGGACTGATCGGCGACTTGTCGGGCGAGGGAAATTACCTGCACGGGGGCCAGTGCATCGCCGCCAGCCCCAAAATCTTCGCCCAGATGGTGACCGCGCTCGCGCCTTACCGGCAGGACATGGAACGTAACCGCGCCGCAGCAACGGCGGGGGCAAGGAGCTAGCCGAAACCGCCTGGAAACCGAACGGGGTCAAAGCCTTCCGCTGGCCTTTTGCCGCGGCCCCGGCGTATCCTGCTGTCATGCGGCAGGGGGTGCCAGCAGGCGAATTCGACGTCGATGGCATCGGACTTGCTGGCGTCATTCGAACCGGCAACTTGCCGGAGAAATCGTCCGGGAGCCTTGAATGCACTTGCGCGCTTCAAAATTGGTCACGTTCGCGACCACGCTGGCGGCCACGCTGTGGCTGGCCCTTCCCGCATCAGCCCAAACCACCTCGACGATACGGGTGCGGCTGCACCCTTACGTGGCGGCCGCGGGGACGCTGCCGCCCGACGCATTGACCAAGCTGGAAGCGCTGGTGGGCACGGGGCTTACGTTGGCGGGCACGACGCGTACCGGGGCGCTGGATCTGCAGCTGGCCGTGCCGCAGGACAGCACGACCATCGCGGCCACGCTCCGGGCCTTGCGCAATGACCGTGGCGTGCTGTGGGCAGAGCCGTCCCGCGCCGCCACGATGTCGGTCATGGCGAAGTCGGCGCAGGCTTCGCCCTTCGTCGACAACACGCCGGGACAACGCCTGATGGTGCGCCTCAAGGACGGGGTGGACCCGGACTGGTCCACCCTGCTGCCGCAGCTGGGAAGCCACATCGGTACCGATCTGAGGGTCGAGCGGCGGATCGGCAACGTCTGGGTTCTGAGCGTTCCGACGCCGCGAGTTCCCGCGCAACTCGCGCAAATGGCCGAGCTGCTGCAGACGGACGGCGCAGTCCAGTATGCCGATCCCGTCCGGCACGCGATCCCCTTTGCTGCCCCGAACGATCCGTACTATCCGCAGCAGTGGACACTGCACGACCCGCTGTCCGGCGTGAACGCCGAGACCGCCTGGACATTGCAGCCGGATTCCTCGTCGGTCGTCGTGGCGGTCGTCGATACCGGCATCCTGCCGCACCCTGACCTGGCGGGCCGCGTGCTGCCGGGATACGACTTCATCTCGGACCCGAACCGCGCGCGAGACGGCGATGCGCGCGACCCCGACCCGCGCGACGAAGGCGACTGGTCGAACGGTGATTGCGCTCCGCCGGAGGACAGCTTCTTCCATGGCCTTTTCGTCGCAGGGCTCATCGCAGCCAACACCAACAACGGAACCGGAATTGCCGGCCTGACGACCGGTGCCAGAATTCTTCCTGTGCGCGTGTTGGGTGCATGCGGCGGGAGCTTCGACGACGTTCTGGCCGGCACGCTGTGGGCGTCCGGCGTGCAGATTGCGGGCGTCCCGCCCAACACCGATCCGGCCAAGGTGATCAACCTGAGCCTGGGCGGAATCGGTGCTTGTGATCAATCGATCCAGGAAGCCATCGACGATGCGTTGGCGCAGGGGGCGGTTGTCGTCGCGGCCGCCGGAAATTCGTCGGCGAACGTGCAGGATTTCACCCCTGCCAATTGCAGCGGCGTGATTGCCGTTGCCGCACATTCGCAAGACGCCACGCTGGCCGGCTACTCGAACTATGGACCGCTCGTCGCGGTGTCCGCGCCAGGCGGCAGCCTGCCGGCGTCGGGTCTCATTGTCTCCACGTCCAACGATGGCCTGACGGTGCCACAGAACCCGGACTATGAGACCGCGCAAGGCACGAGTTTCGCCGCACCGATGGTTTCCGGCACCGCGGCCATGATGATCGCGCGCAATCCCATGACGACAGCGGGCCGCGTGCTCGACATCGTGCAGGGCAGTTCCCGCGACTTCCCGGCGTCGTCGATTTGCGCCCAGTCGAATCTTTGCGGCGCCGGCCTGCTCGATGCGGGTGCGGCGATCACCAGCACGCTGCCCGGTGGCAGCACGCCGCCTCCCGGCGCGTACCCTGTCATCGAGTACTACAACCCGGCCCTGGACCATTACTTCATCACGGCGCAGCCGGCCGACATTTACTACATGGACACGGTCCTGTCCGGCGTATTTCACCGGACGGGATTGTATTTCTATGCCTACCTCAATCCCCTCGAGGCGCCCGCGGGGGCCCGCCCCGTTTGCCGGTTCTTTGCCGCGGGCCTCATAAACTCGCATTTCTATAGCGCGAGCGCATTCGAATGCAACTACGTGCAGGTGACCTGGCCCGGCATCTGGTACCTGGAAACCCCGTCGGCGTTCTTCATTCAGGTCCCCGATGGCCAGGGCAATTGCCCGGACCACACGCTGCCGGTCTATCGCTTCTTCAACAACAGGAACGACGCCAATCACCGCTACACGGTGGACCTGTCCGTGCGCCGCGCAATGCTGAATCGCGCGTGGGTGCCGGAAGGCAGCGGCCCCAATTCCATCGCGTTCTGCACGACGTACTAAAGGCAGGCCAATCGACAGCGGCCGGCGGGCTTCCTGCCGGCCGTCCTATTTGATCGCATCGACGGCGTGAGTTTCGCCCGCCCATTCCTTGACCATGGCGAAGCCCAAGGCGAGAAGAACCGGGCCCAGGAACACGCCGATAAATCCGAACGCGACGACGCCGCCCAACACGCCCAGCAATACCAGAATGAACGGCAGGTCGCTGCCATGGCTGATGATCAACGGCTTGATGAAGTTGTCCACCGCCGACACCACGAGCAGCCCCCACAGAAACAGGAAGACGCCCCACGTCTGGTCGCCATGGGTGAACAGGACGATGCTTACCGGAATCCATACCAGCGGTGGTCCGATCGGCACCGGCGACAGGAAGAACGTGGCCAGCCCCAGCAATGGCGCGGCCTTGACGCCCGCGATCCACAGCCCGATCGCCATCAGTACGCCCTGCGCGAGTGCCGTGCCGAGGATCCCGTAGACCACCGCGCGCGTGGTGTCGAGCGCGACCCGGAGCATGTGCAGTCCTTTTTCCGGCGCGATACGGCTGACCGCGCTACGCAAGCGCTTGACGATGGCGTCGCCGTCGCGGAAGAAAAAGAAGGCGATGAATACGGAGAGCGTTAGCTGGACCAGGCCCCCGGCAACGCCCGCCCCGCCCTTAAGCGCAAGCGCCTTGGCCGGTTCGACCCATTTCTTGAGTTCGACGAAGGTCGCCGCGCTGTCGTGCGCGAACGTCGACCAATAGGTGACGATCTGCGGGCCGAACATCGGCAGGTCGTTTACCCAGGCGGGGGGCGCCGGCGGTCCGCTCTCGATGAGTCCGCGCAGGGACGCCGTGACGCGGTCGGAATTCTCGGCGAGCGTGGCGCCGACGACGATAAATGGCGTGACGACAACCAGCAGGATACCCAAGGTGATGAGCGTCGCCGCCAGGCCGGAGCGCCCGCCCAGCCTGCGCCGCAGCCACGCGAAGATGGGCCATGTCGCCGCGGCCAGCACCGCCGCCCATACGATCGCGGACAGGAACGGCGCGATGACCATGAAGACACCGACGACGAGCACCGCGAGCACCGCAAGCGTGATCGCCGAGTCGGTCGAGTTCGGGCGTAGTTTCATTTGTAATAGAGGGCAAGGACTGGGCAAGATTGCATGCAGGGGCTTCCCCAGCGGGCGCGAAGTCGCTGATTCACCGAAAGTGTAGCAGCGCGCAGCACCGGGAGGACGTGTCCCGCCCGGCAGTAGCGATGGCAATCAAGAATTCATTCGTTTGGCGCCAAGAATACCCACAAGACCACGACCGACCCTGCGTGAACGGGATCGCCACGCTGCACGGTAGAATGGCGGCCGGAAGTTCCGTTCGCTCGGCCGTTGCATGGGCGTCATTGCACGCCGGATACGGCGCGAGTACGCACCCCAATTGCATTCCCCGTGCGGGTTGTGGAATGCCTGCAGACGAGGAAGGTCCGCCACGTGTCCTTCGACGAAAACGCCGCGCTCGAAGTTACCGCCGTGCGCGCCATCGAAGGGGCGGCCGGCACCAAGGCAGTTTGGACAGATGGCGATAGCGCCTGGGCGAGCCGCGCCGCGGCTGAGGTCGTTGGCGAGGGCGGCGCGCCGGAGGACTTCCTGGCGACTCGGGCACGACTTGCGCTGGGCCGCGTCGGCGAACGGTCCAGGACGTTTGCGCGGGCGGTCAACGCATTGCGCTGGCGGTCCTGGGTGGGACTGGTCATCATCGCCGCTGCGTTCCTCACCGGTGTGGCGATGGACGAGATCGGTGGGTCCCAGCGGATCAACCTGCTGGCGCCGCCGTTTTTCGGTCTGCTCCTCTGGAATGTCATCGTTTACGCCGCGCTCGTGATCGGGTTCATCGTGCGCTATGGCGAACCTGCAGGCTTCGGTCCCGTACGCCGGCTCGTCGTCCGAATTGCCGGGGGCCACGCGAGCCCCGGACGAGGCGAGGTTGCGCTGGCAATTGCGCAATTCGCGGGCGAATGGTCAGTCGTATCCGCACCTGTTTACGCCGCGCGTGTGGCGCGCCTGCTTCACCTGGCTGCGGCCGGATTCGCGGTCGGCATCGTCTGCGGACTCTACGTGCGCGGTATCGCATTCGAGTATCAGGTGACCTGGGAAAGCACGTTCCTCGGCGCGGAAACGGTACGCACGCTGCTGGCGGCGGTATTGGCACCAGGCGCCGCAATTTCCGGAATTCCGATCCCGACGCTGCCCGAAGTCGCGGCCATCCGCGCCCCGGCGGGCGAGAATGCGGCGCGATGGCTGCACCTGATGGCAGGGACGGTAGCAGTGTTGGTGATCGCCCCGCGGCTCGTTCTGGCGCTGTCCGCGTGGCTGCTCGAACGGTATCGCAGGACGCGCCTTTCGTTGCCTCTCGCGGAGCCGTACTTCATGCGTCTGCTGCGAGCTTTTCGTGGCCACCCGGCACGGGTGCAGGTTGTTCCCTATAGCTATGCACCACCAGCGGATGCTTCGCTCGGCCTCGAGCGGATCGTTCGTCACGTGGTCGGCGGGAATACGTCGCTTACCATCAGAGCCCCGGTCGAGTATGGTGGCGAAGACGTGGTCGCGACAGACAGGCGTCCCGATGCCGGCACCAGCGTCGTCGCGCTGTTCAATGCCGCCGCGACGCCAGAGCGCGAAACGCACGGTGCATTCCTCGATGCGCTCGTCGGACATCTGGAACCCGGCGGAATTCTGGTGGCCCTGATCGACGAGGGCGCGTTTCGTGAACGCTCGCGAGGCGACCCGGCGCGCGTCGAAGCGCGGCGAGCGAGCTGGCGGGCCTTGTGCACGGATCGAGACGTGCCCTGTGCGTTCGCCGTTCTCAGCGCCAGCGATATCGGCGATGCCGCAGGCGAGCTCGAGCGCGCTTTCGAAGAAGCGCTGTAATGCGTACGAGCCAGGTCGCCCTTTCGCTGATATCGCACACCAATGCCGGTAAGACGACGCTCGCGCGAACGCTGCTCGGGCGCGACATCGGCGAGGTTCGCGACGCCCCGCATGTGACCCTGGAGGCGACCTGCTATCGGCTGCAGGCCACCCCCGAGGGCGACGCGCTCATGCTGTGGGACACCCCCGGCTTCGGAGACAGCTCGCGGCTTGCCCGCCGCCTGGCGCAACAGGGAAACCCCATCGGCTGGTTTCTCACCCAGGTTTGGGACCGCTTCCGCGACGAAGCGCTCCATCTGTCGCAAAAGGCGGTGCGGAACGTGCGGGACGAGAGCGACATCGTGCTCTACCTCGTCAATGCGTCCGAGACCGCCGAAGACGCCGGCTACATCGCGTCCGAGCTCGATGTCCTGGCGTGGATCGGCCGGCCGGTGTTTGTGCTGCTGAATCAGATGGGCCCACCCCAACCCCGGCACGACGAGGAAGCGGTCGAGCGACGTTGGCGCGACGCATTGCGATCGCACGCACTCGTCCGCGGGGTGCTGCCTCTGGACGCGTTTGCCCGCTGCTGGATACAGGAGATCGTGCTGCTGCGCGCACTAGCTTCCGCCATCGTGCCAGCCAAGCGCAAGGGATTCGATCGTCTGGTCGCCGCATGGCAAGCGCGCCGCATCGCACAGTTCGAGGAATCGATGGAAGTGCTTGCGGCGCCCATTGCGCGCGCAGCCTGCGATCGGGAGGCGCTCGAAAATCCGGGCCTCAAGGACAAGGTTCGCGACGCCATTCGCTCCATCGTCGCAAAGCCGAAGGTCGAGGAGGACAAGCTGCACGCGGCACGCCAGCTTGCAGATCGTCTACATGCCGGCGTGCGGACCAGCACCGCCCGGCTCATCGCGATACATGGGCTCGAGGGCGCCGCCGTTGACACCGTTCTCGAGCGGCTATCCGGCGACTTGCGCGTCGACGCGCCGTTGCATGAAGGAAAGGCCGCGCTCTTGGGCGGGGTTGTATCCGGCGCCATGTCCGGTCTTGCCGCCGACCTCGCCGCCCACGGGCTCACTTTCGGCGCCGGCACCCTCATCGGCGCCATTGCCGGAGCGCTCGGCGGGGCCGGCATTGCGCGGGGTTACAACGTGATTCGCGGTCGGACGGGAGCATTGCTGCGCTGGGATGACGAGCTGCTCGATCGCCTTGTCACCGCCGCGCTGCTGCGCTACCTCGCCGTCGCACATTTCGGCCGCGGCCGCGGCAACTGGAAAGAAAGCGAATATCCGGCATTCTGGAACGAGGTCGCCCAACGCGAGGTCGACGCTCTTCGGCCATCGCTGTCCGCGCTCTGGTCGCGGCGCGACGACGATGGTGGCGTGTCGGCGGTCGAGCAGGCGCTAATCCCTCTGCTGGAGCGCGCCGCCCGCTCGATGCTCGACACGCTCTATCCGGGGGCGCTCGGCAAGGCGCCAACCGGCACGGACGGCGCCACGACAACGAGCGGTTTCGAATCGGTCTGAGCGCACGCACTGCATCCGTGAAGCCAGACTCGCTCCAGCTGGCAACGGATGCTCCATCAATGATGGACGGGTCCCCCGCGTTCGAATCGTTCCTGGCAGATCGCACACCGCGCCGCCCCGGGGAAAGCGTTGAGCCGCGCCGGATCGATCGGCTCGTGGCACTGCACGCAGACCCCGAACATGCCGTTCTCCAGGCGCGCACGAGCTGCCTCGAGCTCGCGAATTTCGGCGAGGTGGCGGTCGATACGTTTCTCCTCGATGCCGGCCCTGATGCGTGCGAAAGCCTGATCGGCAGCATCGCCCCCGTGATTCACCAGTTCAGCATAGCCTTCGACATTCGCGCGCTCGCGTTCCTCGGCAATCTCGCGACGCAATTCCGCTTCGCGGCGCTCAATGGCAAGGACCAACGGCCGCAACTGGCGGTCTGTTATTTGCGCTTTTGTCATCCCTTCTCCTTACGGTGCTCGCTGTCTTTCGAAGAACCGCCCCTGTCGGGCCGCACCAAGTTGCGACAGGAAGCGCGGCGACGAGTTCCCGTCGTCTCGCTTGCTTCTCTCGTGGCGCATCACGCGTTTGGGGCGCCGTTCGTGTGCGGTATCGCGGGCACAGAAATAAATGAAACGGCCACCACTGGGGTAGCCGTTTCGTCGAAGATGCGGTGGAAGCTGTCTCCACCTCAACGTCCGTCGCTCGTGCGTTCGCCTTGTGGCTGATGGCAGGTGCGGTCCCGGACTTCGTTTTTGCATCTGCGACGATTGCAATATGCCCGGCCCCATGACCCCGCGATGCAGGGTACCGACCGATTGCGCCGTAAGAGGCGTCCTACAGACTCACTCGCATTGGGCGATGCCCGGATGCAAATCGATGAGTTTTCATGTCAATCAGTGTATTGACATGAGAAGAATGGCGGAGAGATAGGGATTCGAACCCTAGATACGATTACTCGTATGCTTGATTTCGAGTCAAGTGCCTTCGACCACTCGGCCATCTCTCCGGCGAGCCCGGGATTATAACTTGGAGGCCATTCCCGCGGCAAAGAATCCGCATGGGCGATGCCCGCGCGACGTGTGCGGCGAGCAAAAAAACAGGGGCGCTTCGGCCCCCGTTCAACTCCTTCGCAACAGACTCCGCTTACTTCTTCGCGGGTGCCGCGCCCTTCGCTGGAGCAGCCGGTGCAGCCGGCGCCGTCTGCGGCGCCGGAACGGCCTTGCCCTGTGCCTTCATGTCCGCGAAATAGTGCGCGGCAACGCGATCCTCCGCCTTGGCCAATTGTTGTTTTGCCAAGTCGGCTGCGGCGTCGGCCTTGGCTTTCGCCTCCGCCTTTTGTGCATCGGTCAACGGCGCAGCAGGCGGCAATTTCGCCACCGCCACACCGAACGACGCGACCACGAGCGCAGCCGCCAGGATTGCACGGATCGTCTTCATCGTTGCGTTTCTCCTCCCCTGCCCGTAACTGATTCGGCCCACACGTCAGGCCGTCCGCGGCGCCGTTGCGGCCGGCATCGCTTTCGCCTGCGTGGACCCGCTCTTTACTTCGTTGTACCAGTATTCGTGATGCTCCTTCGCCCAGGTTTCGTCGACGTAGCCGTAGCGCATCGCCTCCCAGGCGCCGTCCATGCCGATCGTGCCGAGATAGATGTGTCCCGCCAGCAGGCAGACCGCCAGGACGCCCGCGATCATGTGGATCACGTTGACGGTCTGCATCGTCTGCCGCGTCTGGTTGAAGTTCGGGAAGTCGAGGATCGCGCCGCTGACGACCAGCGTGATTCCCAGGCCGACGACCATCAGCCAGAACAGGATTTTTTGCCCGGCATTCGCCTTGCCGGCAGGCACGTGCTCGCCGGTGAGCATGCCGCCGCCCTTCTTCAACCATTCCACATCCCAGCGCCTGAAAAAGTTAACGCCCACGAAAAGCACGATCATGATCGGCAGCATCACGATCAGCACCGGACCGACGAAGTTATGCAGGTTTTTCGCGAGGATTGCCAGCCAAGAGAACAGCGTGTATCCGATCAGCGGCAACAGCACGGCCTTGCCGAACGTGATGATCAGGCCCGTGACGCCGAGCGTGGTGAAGGTGATTGCAACCGTCCAGTGCACGAAGCGCTGGACAACGGTGAATCGTTCGATCATTCGGCCCGTGAGCTGCCCATGTACCCTGATCGGCCCGCGCCAGGCATAGAACACGAGTAGCAGGAGCAGCGCAAACACGAACAGGAAGCCGCCGGCGGTTGCGATGGGCACCCGAGCGGCGCGCCACGTCTGGCCCTGCGGCTGGATCAGCACGTTGGTCTCGCGACCGGGGATGCTGGTGTACTGCGGTTCGCCCGAGCGGATTTCCGTCCACAGCGGCTGATTGTTGAGCGGCTGCAAAATCTGCTGGCTCGCCTGCGACTTGGCCTGTTCCGCTTCGACCGGCGACACCGCCGGCGATTGCGCGGCCGCCCATGCGGTCCAGGCAAATCCCAATGCCAGGGCCACTATCCTCGCTACGCCGCAATTCCTGGTTCGCTTCATGGCGGGAGTCAGGTGCCTATGCGCTTGTATTCGTTCTGGCTCTGCGTGCGAGTGCGAATGTCGCGCTCCCACAGGTCCTTGTTGCCGTTGAAGGGCGCGGCCATGTAAGGCGGCTCGTCCGGCTTGCCTTGATACTTGCCCTGCTTGTAGTTGATCACCTGGGGCCGCTCGCCGCACCCGGCGAGCATCAGCACCGCCATAGCGCCCGAAATCAGCGCCATCAACTTCGTCACTCGGGTCATCATGACTTGCCTCCCGGCACGGGCGCCGGCTTGGCCGGTGCCTCGGGCCGACCATAAGCGGTCGACCAGCCCCAGACCTCGCTGCCCTTGCCTCGCGTGGTCGCTCGCTGGCGGTAAATGTCGGCAATTTCATCGCCGTTGCCAGCGAGGAGTGCCTTGGTCGAGCACATTTCCGCGCACGCGGGCAGCTTGCCTTCGGCCAGCCGGTTGCGGCCGTACTTCTTGAACTCTGCTTCGGAATTGTCCTTTTCCGGACCGCCGGCGCAGAACGTGCATTTGTCCATCTTGCCACGCACCCCGAACGCGCCCGCCTGCGGAAACTGCGGTGCGCCGAAAGGGCAGGCGTAAAAGCAATAGCCGCAACCTATGCACAGGTCCTTGTCATGCAGGACCACGCCTTCCTCGCTTCGGTAGAAGCAATCGACCGGACACACGGCCATGCACGGCGCATCGGAGCAATGCATGCATGCGACGGACACCGAGCGCTCGCCAGGCACCCCGTCATTGATAGTCACGACACGCCGCCGGTTCACGCCCCAAGGTATGTCGTTTTCCTGCTTGCAGGCGGTGACACAGCCGTTGCATTCGATGCAGCGCTCGGCGTCACAGAGAAATTTCATTCGAGCCATCGCGATATCTCCTGTGAGCCCGTCAGCCGACGTTCTTTTCGACCTGGCAGAGCGTCGTCTTGGATTCCTGCATCATCGTCACGGCGTCGTAGCCATAAGTCGTGGCCGTGTTGACCGCGTCCCCGCGAACGATGGGTGCCGCGCCTTCGGGATAGAACTCGAGGAGGTCCTTGCCCTGCCACCAGCCGGCGAAATGAAACGGGACGAACGTGGTGCCGGGACCGACGCGGTCGGTGACCAACGCCTTGACCGAGATCTTCGCCCCGGTCGGCGACTTGACCCAGACGTATTCACCATCCTTCACGCCACGGTCATTGGCGTCCTTGGGGTTGATCTCGACGAAGTTGTCCTGCTGCAGTTCGGCGAGCCACGGGTTGGAACGTGTTTCGTCGCCGCCACCTTCGTATTCCACCAGGCGGCCGCTGGTGAGGATCAGCGGGAAATTGACGGCGACCTTGTCGGCGATGTTCTTCTCCTGGATCGACTTGTACTGCGTGGGCAGGCGCCAGAACGTCTTCTTGTCGTCGTGCGTCGGGTACTTCGCGACCATGTCCGGGCGCGGCGAATAGAGGGGTTCGCGGTGCTGCGGAATGCGCATCCGGGAAGTTCCACACGACGGCGCGCGCCTTGGCGTTGCCGAACGGGTAGGCCCCGTGATTTTTCATCACGACCCGGATCATTCCGCCGGAACGGTCCGTCTTCCAGTTCTTGCCTTCGGCCGCCTTCTTCTCGGCGTCGGTGAGCTCGTCCCACCAGCCTAGCTTCTTCACCATGACGTGATCGAATTCCGGATAGCCGACGGTCAAGTCGCTGCCCTTTGGGTGCGAGCCGTCCGCTGCGAGCAGCGACACGCCGTCCCGCTCGACACCGAAATTCGCGCGGAAGCAGCCACCGCCATCCATGACGGGAATCGATGGGTTGTACAAGTTCGGCGTTCCCGGATGCTTGAGCTCCGCGGTGCCCCAGCACGGCCAGGGCAAGCCGAAATAGTCGCCATCGCAGGGTCCGCCGCGCGCGCGCAGCGATTTCACGTCGAACGTCGCCATGTTTTTCATGTGCAGCTTCAGGCGTTCCGGCGTTTGGCCGGTATAGCCGATCGTGAACGTGCCGGAGTTGATTTCCTTCAGGATCGATTCGGGCGTGGGTTCGTCCCAGCCGTCCTTGTCCTTGACCAATTCGTAGTTCTTGACGAGTTCCTTCTTGAAGCCGAACTTGTCCGCGAGCGCAACCATCAGCGTGTGATCGGGCTTGGACTCGAACAGCGGCTCGATCACCTTCTCGCGCCACTGGAGCGAACGGTTCGACGCCGTGACTGAACCTGACGTCTCGAACTGCGTGCATGCCGGCAGCAGGTACACGCCTTCCTTGCGCACCATCGCGCACATTGCCGCGGTGGCGGAGGGATACGGATCGATGACGACCATCAGGTCGAGCTTCTTCATCGCCTCGACCATGTCCTTGCCGCGCGTCTGGCTGTTCGGGGCGTGGCCCCAGTAGACCATCGCACGCAGGTTGGGTCCCTGGTCGATCGTGTCGTTGGGATACATGACGCCGTCGATCCAGCGCGACACGGTGATGCCGGGCTTTTCCATCATGCCTTCGGCATACTGCTTCTTGATCCAGTCGTAATCAACGCCCCAGACGCCCGCCCAGTATTTCCACGAGCCAGCAGCCAGACCATAGTAGCCGGGCAGTGAATCGGGGTTGGGGCCGATGTCCGTGGCGCCCTGCACGTTGTCGTGACCGCGGAAGATGTTGGCACCCCCACCCGACACGCCGATATTGCCAAGGGCCAGCTGCGTGATGCACGTCGCACGCACCATGGCATTGCCGATCGTATGCTGCGTCTGACCCATGCACCACACGACCGTCGACGGCCGGTTCTTGGCCATCATCTCGGCCACCTTGTAGACCTGCGCCTCGGGAATACCGGTGACCTCCTCGACCTTGTCGGGCGTCCACTTGGCCATCACTTCAGCCTTGACCTTATCCATGCCGTAGACGCGGGCGTCGATGTATTTCTGGTCTTCCCAGCCGTTCTTGAAGATGTGGTAGCAGAGACCGAACATGAACGGGATATCGGTGCCGGAGCGGATGCGAACGTATTCGTCGGCCTTGGCCGCCGTGCGCGTAAAGCGAGGATCGACCACGATCATCTTCGCGCCGTTTTCCTTGGCATGAAGCATGTGCAGCATGGAGACCGGGTGCGCCTCCGCCGCGTTGCTGCCGATGTAGAGCGCGCATTTCGAATACTGCATGTCGTTGTACGAGTTCGTCATCGCGCCGTAGCCCCAGGTATTGGCTACGCCGGCGACCGTCGTCGAATGGCAAATCCGCGCCTGATGGTCGCAGTTGTTGGTGCCCCAGAAGGAAACGAACTTGCGCATCAGGTACGACTGCTCGTTGTTGTGCTTCGAGCTGCCGACCCAGTACACGGCGTCGGGACCGGACTCCTTGCGGATTTCGAGCATCTTGGCGCTGACTTCATTCAGCGCTTGCTCCCAGGACAGCCGCTGCCACTTGCCATTGACGAGCTTCATCGGCGTCTTCAGCCGGTGCTCGCCGCGCCCGTGCTCGCGCACGGATGCGCCCTTGGCGCAATGCGCGCCCAGATTGATTGGCGATTCGAACACCGGGTTCTGTCGCGTCCACACGCCGTTTTCGACGGTGGCGTCTATGGCGCAGCCAACCGAGCAGTGGGTGCAAACCGTGCGCTTGACGGCAGTTGCGGCGGCGTCGCCCTCCTTCGCAGCCGCAGCGGGACCGATCGCGCCGTAGGGCAGTTGACTGGCAAATGCGCCGGCGCCTGCGGCGAGCCCGGAACGTTTCAGAAATGTCCGCCGATCCATCATGGACATCTTTCCCGACCCGGAACGCCTGAGCATCGAGCCGGACGTGCGGGCAGTGTCGGACTTGCGCGTAAGCAGCATGGCGGCTCCTAGATCCTCGTCGTCGCGTAGTAGTCGCGAATATGTTCCGTCTCGCGATATCCCTTGGGCTCTCCGGCATCGACTGTCGCGGTCGCCGGAACCAATGGCGCGGCCAGCGATTGAGTCGCGAGGGCTGCGGCGCCTGCGCCGCCCGCACCCAGAGCGCAGAGAAAGCGGCGGCGTTTGAGATTGGGGGAGGTAGCGACGTGCTGCGATACCGACGCGGGCGACGCGTCCAATGGCTTGTTGCTCATGCTTCCCTCCGAAGACACTGCTCAGCGTGACGTTGTGGATAGTCCGATTGCTCGAGTCGGACGATTACCCGATGGCGAGCGAGTCACGTTCGACCGCCATGTACAGATGGGTGAATTCTGCTACCCGACGGTAGTAGTTGGCAAGGGGACATTCGCATATTGCATCGCAGCATGCAAACACCCATGGCGCGATGTGGCGCTCGAAGAACACGCGCTGCACTTCGATTGCGACCGGCGTGCGCTGAGAATCTCCGGCGATCAGGATCCTCATGGTCTCGAACAGCGCGCCCAGCTGATCCTCCAATTGAGTGGTCCCGCCAAGTCGGGCCAGCCCCAGCTCGCCCAGGTCCGTGCGCAACTTCGCCAGCGGCCGCTCCATCATGAATCCCGCGATCCAGTGCGACTCGTGGAGATTGACGGGACTCTTCCCCACGCCAATGAACAACTCTGTGTACTCCTGCTCGGCCGCTGCGGCATCCATGGCGCGGCTGGCCACGATCAACGTGTTCCAGGCCGCGGCCAAGGGATTGGCTTCGGATTCGGGCCACGGGTCCGTACGCCCAAGCGCTGCCAGCAGTGTCGCGTCGGGGCCGCCGGAGTACAGGTGCGACAGCAGGGCGTAGAACTGCGCGCGCGCCTCGTCTTCAGGATCGAGGTTGTGCCTGATGGTTATCGGCGCGGTTTCCATCGTCTCAGAAATCCCGGATATCGGCGCTGTTCTCGTGCTTGATGAGGTCAACCACCCGACAGTCGGCGCACATCTTGAGCCGTTCGAGCGCGCCTGGAGCAGCGAACATCGAGTGCCCGGAAAGCTTCCCCAGCATGTTCGCGATCATCTTGTCGGTGCCAAGCGGCTTACCGCAACCGATGCACGCGAAGATGGCCGCCTCGTTGAGCACCCGCGGCGCCCGCGCCGCAGGCGTCAGATCGAGGCGCGGCACAAGCGAGATCGCGTGCTCGGGACACGTTGCGGCGCAGATCCCGCACTGCACGCATTTCGATTCGATGAAGCGGACTTGCGGCGCCTCCATGTTGTCGAGGATAGCCGCCTCGGGACACGATCCCACGCACGCGAGGCACATCGTGCAGGTGTCGGCGTTGATGGCGATAGCGCCGAATGGTGCGCCCTGCGGCAACGGGATCGACTTCTGGGGGACCGGCGCATGCAGCGCGAGATGGTCGAGCGCCTGGCCGAGAGTCGTGCGCTTTTCCGGCGACGGCGCAAACGTTGCCGCCGACCGGACCGCAAGGGCGGGTGGCCAGTCCCATACGCCCGACGCGAAATGCCCGGGATCGGCACCCTCGACGATCCGGAAATGTTCACCCTGATAGCCCAGCGCATTGGCAATGGTGTCGGCCAGGCGCATCTGGAAGGCCAGAGCCTCTCGATACTGCGGCGCTTCGTTGCCCGTGCTGAGCACCGCCACCTGCGAGGCGCCCCAGGCCAGCGCTGCCAGCCAGAGGTCGATGCCAACGGACGCGATGTGGTGGACCTCGACCGGAATCACTCGTGCCGGCAGTCCCTTGCCGCGGCGGGCGAGGCGCGCGATCGCGTCGCGGCTGTCCTCGGCGTGCAGAAGGACGCAGGCATCACGCCCGCCGGCCCCGGCATAGGTCGCAAGCAGGGTCCGGATCCTCGCGCCGAAATCCGGCACCGACGGATAAGCATAGGAGAGCGCGCCCGAAGGACATACTGTCGCGCAAGCGCCGCAGCCCACGCACAGATGCGGCTCGACAATGATCTTGTCGCCGTCAGTGCGAATAGCAGCTGCCGAGCACACGTCGATGCATTGCGTGCATCCGGTCTTCTTCGAGCGGCTGTGCGCGCAGATGGACGCCTTGTAGTTGAAGAATTTCGGCTTTTCGAATTCGCCGGTCAACGTGGCGACATCGACGACGGCCGCCGCTTGTGCGACGGGATCGCTGCCGGGCGCGAAGTAACCTTGCGGCAGTTGCTGCATCCGAAGCCACGGCGTCGCATGCAAGTCGAGCACGATGTCGAAGCGCTCGGCGCGAAGCACATCCTGGCGATCGAAGTCGATCGCGCCGACCGCGCCGCAAGCCACGACGCACCGGCGGTGATCCCGACAGCGGTCGAGGTCGACCTGGTAGCTCCAGTCGATGGCCTTTTCGGGGCACGCGAGGATGCAGGCGTTGCATCGTGTGCAGACGTCGAGGTCGATCGGATTGACCTGCGCCC
This sequence comes from uncultured beta proteobacterium, assembly GCA_963819965.1. Lineage (GTDB taxonomy): Bacteria > Pseudomonadota > Gammaproteobacteria > Burkholderiales > Casimicrobiaceae > VBCG01. Next base: position 688,315 of record CAWFYA010000001.1, on the reverse strand, counting down.
AATTCACGTCGAACGCCCCGAGCCAACCCGACAGCGCGCTGATTTCACCGGAATAAACCGGATAGTCCCGTTGCGGCGGCAGCTCGTTGCCGTGGGCGCTGCCCGTCGCCAGCACGGCGACCTCGAGGCGATCCTTGAGCGCATCGGCCCAATGCAAAGCAGCTCCAAGCGGCCCGGTGATCAGCAACCGGCCCGCCGAGTCGTAGCTGACGCTCGGCACGGGATCAGGGTCAGGAAGCGCGGCCATGGCCAGCAACGCCGCGATCTTGGGCGTCGCAGTATTCGCTTCCGTCGACCAGCCGCCCGTTTCGCGAATGTTCACGAACCGGATGGCGGTCGTCCTGCCGCCTTCCTGCGCGATTTCCCCCAGCAGTCTTTGTTCCTGGGTACAGGCGACCACGACATCGCCTTGCGCCTCCGCCTCGAAGCGGGCGAGTTCGCGCTGGCAAAGCGTGGTGTGGACGCCGGGAACGGCCGGGAGCGCCAGCGCGCCTGCCAGCGAGTCCGCGTCCAGCGGCATCGTGCCGTTGCACGAGCAGAGGAACAGTTTCTTATCCGCGACGCTCATCCGGCCTTCGTGGCTGTTCAGGCGCCTGGTCAGGTGCGACAGTGGCGGCGGTTTCGGCAGGGGTTGATGGCGAAGCCGCAGTCCCGGAATCGGCCGCAGCTTCGACACAGGGCGCGGTCGCCGCAACCCCGGCAGCCGCCGGCGCGTCCGTCGCTTTCTTGTCGTCCGGCGAATCGACCAGCGCATACACGGCGGACAACTTTTCCAGCATCCCCGCAGGCATGGGGTCCGCCAGTGTGTAGTCGCCGATGTAGATGTCGAGGCCGTCCATCACGTTGAAGGACGGGTCGCTGAATAATTTCTTCAGTGCCGCGCGCTTGGTCGCCTCACCCACTTCCGGCCGCATGAACGCGGAAAAATCGGAATCGAAAGTCAGCGACTCCAAGGGAGGCAAGTCCGGTACCGAACCCGGCGCCAAACCCGTTACCCCGTCGTTTTGCGACGCCAAGGCCACGTTCGGCGATCGGGGCGCTGTCGCTGACGGCGCTTCAGGCGCGCGTTGAGTTGGCGTGGGCATTGGCGGCGCCTGCGGCACCGCGGTCTCGACGGCAACATGCCGCGCAGCGGCCAGCTTGCGCTGTGACCAGCGCTTGAGCGTCAGCGGAAGGGGTGACTCGGGCTTGTCGGTCATGCGCTTCGATTCCAGGAACATCACGCGCGTGGCGGACGGTCGCGCCGGAACGCGCCGTCCTTGAACGGGTCATTCCGTTTCACTTTCCGCTTGGGCTCGGGTTTGTAGTGCTCGGCCACGAATGGCCGCATCCATGCGGCGATCGCCTCGGGCATCGGCACCGGGTCGACTTTTTCTCCCCCGTCCATGATGCGACCCGCCTGATTGTAGCTGACGGTGACCATCTCGGGACGCGCCGCGGGTTCTCTGCCGTCCTCCGCACTGCGCCACATCACGAAGACGACCGGCGTGTCGGACGTAATGTTGAGGAAGTAGCCTTCGGCCTCGGTGGGATGCAACTCGACGGTGCGGCCGGCGAAGCGCCACAGCGTTCCTTCAGGACCGTCCCGGACGCGCTCTCCGGCGTCCATTTCCACCGGGACCTGGTGCGATTCGACCGGTCCGACGGGCACCACGGCGGCCGGCCGCCATTGCTCGCTGGCCCAGCGATTGTCGAGGGGAACGCGCTCCATCAGAACGTCAACTGAAAAATACAACGGCAACATGGTTATTCGATCGAAGGCAGCCGGATCAGATGGGGGAACGATACACCAACGGCGCCCGGCAACGACGCCGAGGTCCTCACCTCGCGGCGGCTTCAAGCGCCAACGCGGTCTGCTACCATTTGCGGCGTCATGGCCACGATCATTCCCCTCCTGCAGATGCCCGGCGGCAGCCTCGCGACGGATGCCTCGAACGCGTCGTTGCGCGCGATGGCACGGTCAGCAAATCCGGAACGGGACGCACATGCGCGCGGCGCCGTCGTCGATACGATGGGTCGCGGCCTGACGGACTTGCGCATCTCAGTCACCGACCGCTGCAATTTTCGCTGCGTGTATTGCATGCCCAAGGCCGTCTTTGACAGCGACTATCAGTTTCTGCCACACGCCGATCTGCTGAGCTTCGAGGAGATAGCGCGCGTCGCCAAGGTGTTCGTGGGGCTGGGCGTGCGCAAGATTCGGCTGACCGGCGGCGAGCCGCTGCTGCGCAAGAATCTCGAGCGGCTGGTGGAGATGCTCGCCCGCCTGGGCGAGCTCGATGTCACGTTGACCACCAACGGCGCGCTGCTGGCAAAGAAAGCGCGGAGCTTGCGGGATGCCGGGCTGACGCGCGTGACCGTCAGCCTCGACTCTCTCGACGACGCCACCTTTCGCGCGCTGAACGACGTCGACTTCCCCGTGGCCAACGTGCTTGCGGGCATCGACGCAGCCGACGCGGCGGGACTGTCGCCGGTCAAGATCAACATGGTGGTGAAAGCCGGCATCAGCGAGAGCTCGATCGTGCCGATGGCGCGCCACTTCAAGGGCACGGGCCATATCGTCCGCTACATCGAGTACATGGACGTCGGCGCGACCAATGGCTGGCGGATGGACGACGTCGTGCCCGCTGCGGAGATCGTGCGCATGGTCAGTGCCGAATCGCCCCTCGTGCCGGCGAGCCCCAACTACGGAGGCGAGGTCGCGCAGCGCTGGCGCTACGCGGACGGCAGCGGCGAGATCGGCGTCATCGCGTCGGTGACCCAGGCGTTTTGCCGCGACTGCAGCCGGGCGCGCCTGTCGACCGAGGGCAAGCTCTACACGTGCCTGTTCGCCGCGCGCGGCCACGATCTGCGCGACCTGCTGCGCGGCGGATTCTCCGACGGGCAGATCGAAAACGCCGTCGCCGGAGTCTGGAACGGGCGCGCCGACCGCTATTCCGAAGTGCGCACGGCCAACACCGCGCGCGCGCCAAAGGTCGAGATGAGCTACATCGGGGGCTAGCGTGAATGCTCCCGAGGTCCCCTTGCGACCCCTGCTGACCGACGCCGCGCGGCCGACCACCTTTGCCGTGCGCGCGGTCGACGAGCGCGGCGAGGCGCGCGACGTTCCCGTTGCCGGCGAGCATCCGCTGACGCTCTACGTCGACAAGCAGGAGCTGATCACGCTGATGACTCTGGGAGCGGCCCCCGAGGCGCTTGCCATCGGCTACCTGCGCAACCAGCGGCTGGTCGCGTCGATCGACGATATCGTCGCCGTGCAGGTCGACTGGGAAACCGATTCCTGCGCGATCAGGACGCGCGAAGGGCTGGCCGACCTCGAGGGCAAGACCGCGCGGCGCACCAAGACGTCCGGTTGCGGCCAAGGCACGATGTTCGGCGACTTGATGGACGAGATCGACGACATTCGCCTGCCGCCAGGCGCAACGTTATCGCAAGCTACGCTCTACGACCTGCTGGATCGCGTGCGGGTGCACGAAACGATCTACAAGCAGGCGGGCGCCGTTCACGGATGCGCGCTGGCGCTCAACGGACCCATGCAAGCGGAAATTCTGATGTTCGTCGAGGACGTCGGCCGACACAACGCGGTCGATGCCATCGCCGGCCGGATGTGGCTCGATCGCCTGGACGGCGCCGACAAGATCTTCTACACGACCGGGCGCCTGACCTCCGAAATGGTGATCAAGGCGGCGCAGATGGGCATCCCGTTCCTGGTCTCGCGATCGGGACTGACCCAGATGGGCTACGAGATCGCCGAGAAGGTGGGCATCACGATGATCGGCCGCGCCACCAACCGGCACTACCTGCTCTTTACGGGCGCGCAACGCTTCGACGCGGCATGAGCGCCGCCGGGCCGTCCCAAGGCGCGAATTCCGCCCCCTCCGGGGGCAGCGAACGAAGTGAGCGTGGGGGTCGTCCATGAGCGCCGCCGGGCCGTCCCAAGGCGCGAATTCCGCCCCCTCCGGGGGCAGCGAACGAAGTGAGCGTGAGGGTCGTCCATGAGCGCCGCCGGGCCGTCCCAAGGCGCGATGAACATTGTCCGCGCCGACATCACCGGCATCGTTCTGGCCGGGGGCATGGGCCGGCGGATGGGCGGCATCGACAAGGGCCTGGTCGAACTCCATGCACAGCCGATGGTGGCGCACGTGTTGGCACGCTTGACACCCCAAGTCGGTTCCGTTGTGATCAACGCCAACCAGAATGCCGAGCGATACGCGGCATTCGGCCATCCGGTCGTGGCCGATGCAGTGGGAGGCTTTGCCGGACCGCTGGCAGGGTTGCACGCCGGAATGTCCCGTGCCACCACGCCATTCGTCGTCACGGTGCCGTGCGATTCGCCATTCCTGCCCGCGGACCTCGTCGCGCGTCTCAGTGCAGCAATGGCGAAAGGCGACGCGCAGCTGGCCGTGGCGAAAACCGGTGACCAGCCCCATCCGGTTTTTGCGCTGGTTCGCCGCGACGTGCTTCCCCATCTCGCAGCCTTCCTGGAGGGCGGTGGCCGCAAGATCGACGCGTGGTACGCGGCACTGCAGGTGGTCGAAGTTCCGTTCGACGATGAGGAGACGGCCTTTCGCAACATCAACACGATCGTCGAGCTTGCCGCGGCGGCGGGCAGCGGAACCTGATGCCGCGACTTTCGGCCCTCGCCCATGGCCGCGACAACAATTTCCAGCTGATCCGGCTGCTGTCCGCAACTGCGGTGGTCCTGTTTCACAGCTACGCGCTCACCAACCACTGGACCGACGAACCGTTGTGGAAACGCATCCCGGAACTCAACTTCGGCGCGCTCGGCGTGGCTTGCTTCTTCGTGATCTCGGGCTTCCTCGTGACCCGGAGCTGGCTCGCGCGGGAGCGCGTGCTGCCCTTCGTCGCCGCGCGCGTCCTGCGCATCTATCCGGCGCTCATCGCGGCGGTGGCGTTGACTGTGCTGCTCGCGGGCGCATCCAGCGCGCTTGGCTGGCGCGCCTTCCTGGGTCATGCGCAGACACGGGAGTTCGTGCTTCATGTCGCACCGGCCTGGGAAATGCGCTACCAGCTGCCCGGCGCGTTCGCGACCAATCCCACGCCGCACGACGTGAACGGATCGTTATGGACCCTGCCGATCGAATTGCGCCTGTATGGCGCGGTGCTGCTTGCAGGTGTCGCCGGAATGCTCGCGCGACGACGTACGTGGACCGCCACCTTGTGCGCAATAGCCGCGCTGTACATCTGGCACCCGGACGGGTTGCCGATGCCCCCCTCGAGACCGCAACCCGCGATCTCGTCGTGCTGTTCGCGCTGGGCTCGCTGGCTTCCGTCTGGCGCGAGGTCATCCCGGTGTCGCTGGTTCTCGCCACTGGCGCGCTGCTGTTGCTGATCCTCAACCCTGCCGACCTCGCGCGCGGCGCGTTCTTTGCGCCGTTGCTCGCCTACCTGGTGCTCGTGGCCGCGTATCACCCGCGGCTACAGTGGCGCGCCTTCAACAGGGTCGGCGACTACTCGTATGGCGTTTATGTCTATTCCTTCCCCATTCAGCAGAGCCTGATCCAATGCGTGCCGGGCATCGACCCGATGCCGCTGTTCGGGTTGGCGCTCCCGTTGACACTGGTGTTCGCTGCGCTATCTTGGCATGGCCTGGAAGCGCCAGCGCTCCGCTTGAAATCCCGCGTCGGAATCCACAACAAGGAAACGTCCGCATGAACGCACCGCAAACGCTTCGCGAAGCCTCCTGCGCCGACGACTACGACCCCAATTCGATGGCGGTCGACAAGGCGCGTACGCTGATCCTCCGATTCCTGGCGCCGGTGACCGCCACGGAACGCGTGCACATCCGGATGGCGCTGGACCGCATCCTGGCGCAGGAAATCGTGTCTCCCATCGCCGTGCCGGGCAACGACAATTCGGCGATGGACGGCTGGGCAGTCCGCTTCGCCGACCTGCGTTCGGATGGCGACACGGAATTGAAGCGCATCGGCGAATCCTTCGCGGGCAAGCCCCATCCGGGGCCGCTGGGACCCGGCGAGACGGTGCGAATCTTTACCGGCGGGATCATGCCCGTCGGCAGCGATTCCGTGGTGATGCAGGAGCGCGCAACGGAGATTCCGGGTGGCGTGCGCGTTCCCGCCGGCACGATCACCAAGGCCGGACAGAACCGACGATTCGCCGGCGAGGATCTGAAAGAGGGGCAGGTCGTGTTCAGCGTCGGCCAACCTGTGCGCCCGGCCGAGCTAGGCATGCTCGCCTCCCTCGGCATCGGCGAGGTGAGCGTCTATCGCAAGCTGCGCGTCGCCTTTTTTTCCACCGGAGACGAGCTGAAGTCGATCGGCACGCCACTGGCGGCCGGGCAGATCTACGACAGCAACCGGTACACGCTATTCGGAATGCTGAAGCGCCTCAATTGCGACATCGTCGACATGGGCGTCATTCCTGACGTGCCGGACGAACTCGAGCGCGCGTTCTCCACTGCCGCGGGAAGCGCGGATGTCGTCATCACCTCCGGCGGGGTATCGGTTGGTGAAGCCGACTTCGTTCGCGCTCTGCTGGACAAGCTGGGCGAGGTTCTGTTCTGGAAGATCGCGATGAAGCCGGGCCGCCCGCTCGCCTACGGCAAGATCGGCGCCGCGCATTTCTTCGGCCTGCCGGGCAACCCGGTGGCGGTGATGGTGACGTTCTACGCGTTCGTTCGGGATGCGTTGCTGGTGCTTTCCGGGCGCCAGAACCTCGAGCCGATGCCCATGTTCAAGGCCGCGCTGTCGGCGCCGGTTCGCAAGATGCCCGGGCGCACCGAGTACCAACGCGGAATCCTGGCCCCGGACGATGCCGGAGGATGGACCGTGCGCAGCACCGGCGACCAGGGCTCCGGCATCCTGTCTTCGATGTCGCGGGCCAACTGCTTCATCGTGCTGCCCACGTCGACCGGCAATTTGCCCATCGGGGAGCGGGTCGACGTCCTCTTGCTGGAAGGTCTGTTGTAGCCGCTGTATCAGCTGCTAACAGTACGAGTATTCCCGACGCTCCAGGTGCCGCATACGGTTTTCCAGGTCGAAAATGTCCTTGGACTCGGCCAGATAGGCTTCGCGAGCGTTCAATTGCTGGCGATAGAACCAGTCGTCCAGCCGGTCCAGAAGGCCGGGTTTGGGTTCGGCCCGAAAGGGCGGCACCGGCGCCGAATCCGTATCGGGGGGCATGACGTCCGAGAACGTCGTTTGGGCCATCTTGATACACAGGGTAATGAAACCCGGGTCGATTTGGGGGTGAGTGTTTGCTCTCATTGATAGCTCCTGGACGCCTTGTGGGCGGGTTGTGCGATATTGGTGCATCGCACCATCACAAGTTAAGGCCCAGGAGGCAAATCGTCCAATCGTTCTTTTAAATCAATGCTATTCGTTTGAATTATGTTCAATCCGCGGGTTTGGTGCGTCGCAGCATCCATGATACAATGTGACTTTGGAAGACCAATTCGGAGTCCTATGGAGCTTTACCAGCTCAGGAGCTTCGCGGCAGTCGCCGAGTCGGGACACCTGACGCGAGCGGCGGACCGGCTTCACATCAGTCAACCGGCGCTGAGCGCCCAAATCAAGGCGCTCGAGGACGAACTCGGTGTCGTGCTGTTTGACCGACTCCCCAGCGGCATGGAACTCACGCCTGCTGGGAAGCGGCTGCTACCGGAAGCCCAGAACGTCGTTGCTGCCGCCCAGGTCCTGCGGAGCCATGCCAGCGCCTTCAAGGGCGAGGTGGCCGGGCGTGTCCGCGTCGGCACCGTTTCCGATCCTGAATTCATACGAGTCGGGGAGCTGCTCACGCAGGCGGTCGACGCGTACCCGCTGCTCGAGATCGAGCTGCACAACGAGGTTTCCGGCGCGGCCTTCGAAAAGGTGCGTGACGGCGCCCTCGACGCCAGCTTCTATTACGGCAACCTCACCCATCCCACCGTGGCCGCGCTGCCGTTGCGCAATGTGGCCTATCGCGTCGTGGCGCCCGAAGCGTGGCGCGGGCGCGTCGAAAACGCGCCGTGGGAGGAGATCGTCGCAATGCCGTGGGTAATGACCCCGCCCATCAGCACGCACAGCGCGCTGGCCGGCGAGTTGTTCCGCGAGCACGGTGTTTCGCCCGCGCGCCGGGTCGAAGCCGACCACGAAGCCGTGATCAGTTCGCTGGTCGTGGCTGGGCTTGGCGTATCCCTGATGCGCGAAGACCTGGCAATCGCTGCGGAAGCCGCTGGCGAAGTGGTCCTGTGGGGCGACCAGCGCCTCGAGACAACGCTCTCGTTCATCTACCTTGCCGAGCGCGAGGACGAGCCCGTGGTTCGCGCGTTGCGGGAAGTCCTGGGCCGCGTCTGGACGCCCGCCAGGGAATCCCGCGCGGCGTAGATGTGCCAACGGCGCGACGCGCGCCGCCATGCGTTACCCTTGGGCCATGGTTCACGCCCATCCATTCAGCGTCCGCCGTGCTCTGCCTTCGTGGGGTCGATAAGACGTTTGCCGGCCCGCGCCGGCTGACGGTATTGCGCAACCTCTCGCTCGACGTCGCAGCCGGAGAATTCATCGGCATCATGGGCGAGTCGGGCATCGGCAAGTCCACGTTGCTCAACCTCATCGCCGGACTCGACCGGCCCGACCGGGGCTCGGTGCTCGTCGACGGCGTCGATCTCGCGTTGCTCGACGACGACGCGCTGACGCGCCTGCGTCGCGTCAAGTTGGGATTCGTCTTCCAGGCATTCCACGTGCTTCCCTACCTCACCGTAGCGCAGAATGTCGCGCTGCCGCTGGCGCTCCAGCATGTGCATGGCTCCGAAGCGGACGCGCGCGTAACGCCAATGCTCGAAAGCGTCGGCATGGCAGGTCGCGGTTTGGCCATGCCCCGCGAATTGTCCGGGGGCGAACTGCAACGTGTGGCGATCGCGCGCGCGCTCATCCATCGCCCGGCGTTGGTGCTGGCCGACGAACCGACCGGCAATCTCGATGCAGAAAATGCCGCCAGCATCATCGCGCTGCTCCGCGGTCAACTGAAAGCGCAGGGCGCCACCGGTGTGCTGGTCACGCATTCGCACGCGGCGGCCGCGGTTACAGATCGTGTGCTGATCCTCGGCGCCAACGGGCTGAGCGCAATGCCAAGCGCCGCCGCACCGTTGCCGTCCGTGCTGCGATGAACGCGGGCGTCCTTGGCGCGACGCTGGGCGGTGCGCTTGGCCGCAATCGCGGGCGGCTGATTCTATCGATACTCGCGATCGCGCTCGGTGTCGCGCTGGGTTTCGCCGTGCAACTCATCAACCAGGCCGCGCTCGGCGAGTTCGCTGGCAGCATGGCGACGCTGTCGGGGAGTGCGGACCTCGATGTGCGCGGACCGCGCGCCGGATTCGACGAGACACTCTTTGCCGCGCTCGCGCGCGATCGCGATATCGCAGTCGCCAGCGCCGTGGTCGAAGTCGAGGCCCGCATTGCGGGCCGCGACGATTCGCTCCCGGTGCTGGGCATTGACGCATTCCGCGCTGCCTCGATCACGCCGTCGCTGCTTCCCGACGGCGGCGATCCGCTCGACCTGCTGCGCGGCGATCGGATATTCCTGAGCCCCGCGGCTGCCCGCTGGCTCGAATTGCGCGCGGGCGACACGCTGACGCTGCAGGCTGGGCTTAGTGACATTTCATTTGCTGTCGCCGGCCTGGTCCGTTCGGCGTCGGCACAGCGCTATGGGGTCATGGACATCGCCGCGGCGCAGGAACATTTCGACCGCGTGGGACGCCTCACCCGAATCGACCTTCGCGTGCGGCCAGGTGTCGACATCGCATCGATGCGCACGCGGTTGCAAGCGACGATGCCCGCGGGTGTTACCGTCGCGACGCCGCAGGCGCGGGCGGACGCTACCACGCGCCTGTCGCGCGCCTATCGCGTCAACCTCTCGGTGCTGGCACTGGTCGCGCTGTTCACCGGCGGCTTGCTCGTGTTCTCGACGCAGGCATTGTCGGTCGTGCGTCGCCGTGCGCAATTCGCCCTCCTGCGCACGCTTGGCCTCTCGCGTCGGGGGCTGGTCGGCATGCTGCTGCTGGAAGGCATGGCCATTGGCGTGTCAGGGGCGCTCCTCGGATTGCTGGCGGGCTATCTGCTGGCGGGACTCGTGTTGCGCGTTTTCGGGGGCGACCTGGGCGCCGGCTTCTTCCGCGGCGTGGCGCCGAGCATCGGCGTCGAGCCGGGCGCCGCAGCGATATTTGGTGCGCTGGGTGTACTGGCGGCGGTCCTGGGCAGCTTTCTGCCCGCGCTCGAGGCGGCAAGCGCCGCCCCCGCGGCGGCGCTGAAGGCCGGCGACGAACAGACCGCGTTCCGTTCGCTGCGTCACCCCGGACCTGGCATCGCACTGCTTGCCGCGGGCGCGCTGACGGCCCTGCTGCCGCCAGTCGCGGAACTGCCGTTGTTCGGATACCTGGCCATCGTGCTGCTCCTGTTCGGCACGTTGCTGTTGATGCCACATCTTTCCGCGTTCCTGTTTGCGCACTTGCCGGCGCCCCGTTCCGTTCCTGTGGCACTGGCGTTCCAGCAGTTGCGGGGTGCGCCAGGACAGGCTGCGGTAAGCCTGACCACGATCGTCGCCAGCGTCTCGCTGATGGTGGCGATGGCCATCATGGTCGGCTCGTTTCGCCAATCGCTCGACGACTGGCTCGGGCGGATCCTTCCGGCGGACCTCTACGTCCGCTCCGGCATGGCCGGAGACAGCGCCTACTTCAGCGCCGACGACCAGCGCAAGTTCTCTGGCCTTCCCGGCGTGCGACGCGTCGATTTCCTGCGCGCGCAGACGCTGCTCCTCGACCCTGCGCAAGCACGCGTCGTGTTGCTTGCGCGCGACCTGCCCGACGGCGATCCGGCGCGCGCGCTGCCGTTGCTCGCCGAGATTCCCGTTCGCGCCACGGGCGATCCGCCCCCGGTGTGGGTGAGCGAGGTGATTGCGGACCTGTACGGCTTTGCGCCGGGCCAGCACATTACGTTACCGTTGGCAGGAAGCGCCGTCCCCTTTGTCGTGGCCGGCGTGTGGCGCGACTATGCGCGGCAGCAGGGCGCTCTCGTGATGGACCGAGCGCTCTACGCGGCGTTGACCGGCGACGCCAGCGCCAGCGATGCGGCGCTTTGGCTCGCGCCTGATGCGCGAATCGATGCGGTGAAGCGCGAACTCGAGGCGCGCTTCGGCAAGGACGGCAAGCTGACTTTTGCGGAGCCCGGAGAAATCCGCACGATTTCGCTGCATGTGTTCGACCGTACGTTTGCGGTGACCTATGCACTGGAGGCTGCCGCCGTCTGCCTGGGGCTGGTCGGCCTGTCATCGTCGTTCGGTGCATTGGTGTTTGCGCGGCGCCGTGAGTTCGGAATGCTGCGGCATGTCGGACTCACGCAACGCCAGATCGCGGGAATGCTGGCTACCGAAGGACTGCTGGTTAGCGGCGTCGGGCTCATCGTCGGCCTCGTTCTTGGTTGGCTAATAAGTCTTATCCTGATCTTCGTCGTCAACCGGCAGTCATTTCACTGGAGCATGGATCTGCACATGCCTTGGGTACCGCTGCTCGTGCTGGCATTCGCGCTCCTCGCGCTGGCCACGGCAACGACGCTGGTGAGTGCCCGCGGCGCGATGGCCGGCGACGCGATCCGCGCGGTCAAGGACGACTGGTGAAGAGGCGATCGTTCCTGCTTGCGCCGCTGGCGCTGATGTCCGCACCCGCCCGTGCCACCGTGACCTATCCTGCGGTGACGTCGGGGACGACGCTCGCGTTTCCGCGCGACCACGGCAGCCATCCGGCATTCCGCACCGAATGGTGGTACGTCACTGCCTGGGTGAGTCACGCGGACGCAGGGGACGCCGCCGGGCGCGACTTCGGCGTGCAGATCACGTTCTTTCGCAATCGTCCGGGCGTGGCAGAAGGCGGCACCAGCCGCTTCGCGCCGAGACAACTTCTGTTCGCGCACGCCGCCGTCGCGGATCCTCGGCACGGCCGTTTGTGGCAAGACCAACGCGCAGCACGCGTAGGCTTTGGTCTGGCGGAGGCAGCGGAGACGACGACGGACGTGCATATAGGAGATTGGTCGTGGCGCTTGACCGGGGAAACCTATCGGGCCCGCGTCCCGGCACGCGAATTCACGCTCGACCTGAGTTTCACTGCGCCTGCGCCGCCGCTGCTTCAGGGCACGCAAGGCGTAAGCCGCAAGGGACCACGTCCGGAACAGGCAAGCTTTTATTACAGCCGGCCGCACCTTTCCGTCGATGGCACGCTCGGCTTGCCGACCGGTACCGCGGCCGTGCGCGGCAGCGCGTGGCTCGATCATGAGTGGTCCAGCGATTACCTGGCGCCGGAAGCGCGCGGCTGGGACTGGATCGGCGTCAACTTCGACGACGGATCGGCATTGATGGCGTTCCGCATTCGCGACTCCCGAGGCGATGCGTATTGGGCCGGCGGCACGTGGCAACGGGCGGACGGCGCAAAGCGCATCCTGCAACCGGATGAGGTCTCGTTTTCCGCGCTGCGGCGTTGGCGCTCGACGCGCACCGGCATTGACTATCCGGTGGCGATGCGCGTCCGTGCCGGCAGTATCGAAATCGCGCTTGACCCTCTGCTCGACGATCAGGAACTCGATTCGCGCGCCAGCGTGGGTACCGTTTACTGGGAAGGCGCGGTGCGTGCCCTTGTCGACGGGCGCGAAGTCGGGCGTGGCTATCTCGAACTCACCGGCTACGGCAGCGCGTTGAAACTCTAGGCGTCATGCGGCCATGGCCAATTCACTTCGCGCCCTGATTGCCCTATTCTTGCGGACATGAACAATCTAGCCGTTGGCATCATCGCCGGCGCGTTCGGGATGGCCTACTTCGTCTACGGGAAACGACAGAGCAAGTTCGTCCCGGCGATCTGCGGCGTGCTGCTGTGCATTTTTCCGTACTTCACGGACAGCCTGCTCGCCCAGGCCGCCATCGGCGCCGCGCTGCTTGCCGCTCCATTCGTCATCGACTATTGACCCACGCGCACGGCATGCGCTCCGCCCATGCGTCGCGCCGTTGCTGGCGGCCGGTGTCAGGCCATTGGCCGACAGCAAGGCGGTGCTCGGCAGCCGTTGCGACTAGCCAATCTGCACGCCTAAAGCCGCCGCGAGGCCCCGGTTACGCCGGGGACATCGGCAACCAGCGCGAGCGCGCGTTTCAGCACCGCGATGCTCTGTACCTCCACCGTGAATGCCATCCGGGTCTGCATGTTCCTGGTCAGCGTATTGGCTGCAGTGACGTTGATCTTTTCGCGCGACAGAATTTCGGAAATGTCGCGCAGCAAGCCCTGCCTGTCCATTGCCTCGACGACAATGTCCACCGGGAAGACTTCGTCGCGCGGTGTGCCCCAATCCGCCGTGATCAGGCGCTCCGGCTGGGTTGCCCGCATCCGCAGGATATTGGGACAGCTGGCTCGATGGATGGTTACGCCCTTGCCGCGAGTGACGAATCCCGCGATGGGATCGGGCGGCGCCGGCTTGCAGCAGCGCGCGAGCCCGGTGAGCAGGCGGTCGACGCCGACCACGAGGATGCCGCCACCGCCGGCTGAAGCGCGGCTCTGCCGCATTTGCACTTCCGGTTCCGCCGATGCGGGCACCGGAGCCATGGGCAACGCCAGCGCGTGAATCGCCGCCTGCACCTGCTTCGTGTTGATCTCGTCGCGCGCGAACGCGGCAAAGAAATCGGAGGCTGTGGCGAAACCGGCCTTCGCCGCGAGTGCGTCGAGTTTGAGCGCGGTATGGCCGGTGCGCGCCAGTTCGCGTTCGACCAACGCGCGTCCCTGCGCGATGGTCTGCTCGAGTTGCTGCGCACGGAACCACTGCCGCACCTTGGTGCGCGCGCGGTGACTCTGTACGTAGCCCAAATCCGGATTCAGCCAGTCGCGCGAGGGACCGCCCTGCTTCGCCGTCACCACTTCGACCTGCTGGCCGTTCTTCAACGTGTAATGCAGCGGTACCATGACGCCATCCACGGTGGCGCCACGGCAGCGGTGGCCGAGGTTCGTGTGCACCGCGTAGGCGAAGTCGACCGGTGTTGACCCGCGCTGCAGGTCGACAACCTTGCCCTGCGGCGTCAGCACGTAGATCGAGTCAGTAAATAGGCTCTCCTTGAATGCCGAGAGCAATTCTCCCGAATCCGCGACCGCGTCCTTCCAGTCGAGCACCTGCCGCAGCCACGCGATCCGGTCGTCGAACGTGGGATCGTGGCGCACGCCCTTCAGCGCACCCTCCTTGTAGCGCCAATGCGCAGCGACGCCGTATTCCGAGTGCTGGTGCATCTCCCAAGTCCGGATCTGCACCTCGAGCGGCTTGTCCTCGGGGCCGATCACCGCCGTGTGCAACGACCGGTAGTTGTTGGCCTTGGGCCGGGCGATGTAATCGTCGAACTCGCGTGCGAGCGGCGTCCACAGGTGATGCACCAGACCGAGCGCCGCGTAGCAGTCCTTGACCGAATCGACGAGGACGCGCACCGCGCGGATGTCGTAGAGCGCGTCGATGCCCGCCTGCTTGCGCCGCATCTTGTCCCAGATGCTGTAGATGTGCTTCGGTCGCCCGGTCACTTCGGCCGAAACGCCGGCGCTCTTCAGTTCGCGCGTGAGGGTCGCCAGCACGTCCTCGATATAGCGCTGCCGGTCGAGGCGGCGCTCGTCCAGCGACCGGGCGATCGCCTGGTACGCCTCGGGTTCGAGCGCGCGCAGGCAAAGGTCCTCCAGCTCCCACTTCAACTGCCACACGCCCAGGCGATTGGCGAGTGGTGCGAACAGGTCGAGCACCTCGCGCGCAACCGCGGTCCGCACCTCGGCGTCGCGGCCCATGAGCGAACGCAGCGCTTGCGTGCGTTCGGCCAGCTTGATCAACACGACGCGGATGTCCTCGACCATCGAGAGCAGCATCTTGCGCAGGTTTTCGGCTTGCGCGGCGCGCTCCTCGCGCGTTCCGGTCGAAGGCGTCGTGCGTATGGCGCCCATGCGGGTAACGCCGCCGACCATCGCGGCGACACCGGCGCCGAATCGGGTCGCGACGTCGTCGGTGTCGAACGCGCCGGCGATCGGCAGGCCCAGCAGCAGCGCGGCGCGGATGGAGTCGGGATCGAGCTTGATACCTGCAAGGATTGTCGCAGTGCCCAGCGCGCGGTCGAGGGCCGCTTCGCCATCCGGCATCAGCGCATCGGCGCAGAGCGCACGTGCGTGCTCGAACGCCGCCGCGAACGACGCGCGTTCGTCGGCGGAGTATTCGCGAACAAGGGTGTCTAGCCACGCGGCGACCGCCTGCGGCGTGGCGGTCTGCGGCGCGGCGTGCAGCACGGCGACCATGGCGCGATTATACGCGGCGGCCGACGCCGGACTTGTAACGGATTCCGCTGATACGCGTCTATTTCGCCGTTGCGGTCGCAACGCCGGGTGCGCGCGAACCGAGGCCCAGCGCGCGTTTCAGCACCGGCACCAGCACATCGGGCGTAAACAACGCAAACGGACCGCGCGTCAGATGCATGACCTCGAGAAACGTCGACAGCACGCGCGGGTCGTCGCCCGAAAGCTCCAACACGTGGGCGTTGTACCAGGCCAGCACGCCGTTGCCCGCGGGACGCTTGCCGACCGCGCCGGGATACATGAAATCCGAGGCCGTCGCGAGCAGCCAGGGACCGTCGACGATGCCCGCCGCGCGGCGGAAGTAGCGACGCGGAAAACCCGCCAGGTCGGCAGCCTCGCGCAGGCACTGGTCGAGCGCGGAAGCCTCCAGTGCGGCCACGCTCATGCCCTGTCCGTAGAGCGGATTGAAGCTGCACATGGCATCACCCATCACCACCAGCCCGTCGGGAAATCGGCGCATGCGCTGGTAATGCCGCCGCCGCTGCGCCGGGAAGCGGATCGTGGTGATCGGCGTGAGCGGCTTCGCGTGCTTGATCGCATCGAAGAGGTCGGGGCGCTCGAGGCTGCGCGCGAATTCGAGAAAGCCGGCATCATCGGCAGGCGGGTAGTCCTTGAGACATCCGGACAACGTGACGATCCAGCGGTCGCCTTCGATGGGAGACACGATGCCTGTGCGGGTGCCATGCGGCGGCTTGGCATAGACCAGCAACATCCGCCAGTCGCGCTCGGTGGGCGACGGACGCTGGTAGATGCGAGTCGAGTAACCCAGGTCGATCACGACCGACTCTTCCTCCGGCTTCGGATAGCCCAGCGCGTTGAGCCACTGTGGAACGTGACTGCCGCGACCGCCCGATTCGACGACCAGGTCCGCGGTCAAGTCGAGTTCCGCCGCCGCCGCACCGCGCGAGCGCACGCGAACGCCCAGCACATGGCGCCGATCCGCGTCCGACATGAGCTCGCTCGCGTCGCCAGGGACGAACGCGACGTTCGGCATCGCGGCCAGCCGGCGCCGCACGTGCCACTCGAGGAACGGCCGGCTTTGCGCCAGCAGCGGCACGCCCGCGCGTTGCCTGAGTTTCCATACGCCGTGATGGAACCAGCGCGCGTCGCTGCCACAATCGAAGGTTTCGGCACCCGCATCGATCAGTTCCTCGGTCAGTCCGGGGAAGAACTGCTCCAGGATCCTGGCCCCGGAGCAGAGCAGCACGTGAATGTGCTGGTCTTGCGGGACGCCCTTGCGATGTTCAGGAACCGCCGGCGCGACATCCCGCTCGACCACCGTCACGCGGGAGAAATGCCTGGCCAGCGCGGCCGCGGCAAGCAGGCCCGCCATGCTGCCGCCCAGCACGGCCGCATGGCCGGGGCGGAGAATTGTCGCTGAGTCGCTCGCAGGCATCGAATGGTTCGTCATTCCGGAGGCTTCGGGCCGGGCAAACGACCCGTACGTCCATGACGGGAGGGGTCGCGACAGTGCCGCAGCATGCCGGCGCGTTTTGTTTGAGGTGAACAACGGCTATCATACCGGTCCGCCGATGGTCCGACATCGTGAAAAGCGCAACGATGTGTACCAGTCAGAGCTTCCGATAGAGCCACAAGAGCCCATCGCACCATGCAATGCCCGCAATGCCAATTTGAAAACGGTGACGGACAGCGATTCTGCAGCGAGTGCGGAACGGTACTGCCCCTGACCTGTCCGGAATGCGGCGCCGCCAGCGTGGCTTCTGCGAAATTCTGCGGCAGTTGTGGCCGGTCGCTTGCAGCTAGGCGCGGAACCAGCGCCGCCAGCGTTCCGGGCGACGACGTTTCGGAGCGCCGCCAGCTCACCGTCATGTTCTGCGACCTCGTGGATTCGACCGGCTTGTCGGAACGGCTCGATCCCGAGGACATGCGCGAAGTCATTCGCCTTTACCAGGAGACGTCCACCGGTGTCATCGCCGAATTCGACGGGTTCATCGCGCGCTTCATGGGCGATGGGATCCTTGCGTATTTCGGTTGGCCGCGCGCCCATGAGAATTCGGCCGAGCGAGCCATCCACGCCGGACTCAAGCTGGTTGCAGCCGTCGCGCAACTGAAACCGATCTCGGGTCAGACATTGCGCGTGCGCGTGGGCATCGCCACCGGACTGGTGGTCGTCGGCGACACCGTGGGTCCCGGTTGGGCGTCCGAGCGGCACGTCGTCGGCGACGCGCCAAACCTGGCCGCGCGACTGCAAGGTCTGGCCATGCCCAATTCGGTGATCATCGCGCCAGCGACGCAGCGCCTTGCCAGCGGCAATTTCGATTTCGAGGACATGGGCGAACACACGCTGAAAGGCATCGCGCAGCCGGTGCGGATCTGGCGCGTGATCGGCGTGCGGCACGTGGAAAGCCGTTTCCAGGCCGCGCGCGTCGCGCCGCTGACGCCCCTGGTCGGGCGCGAGGCCGAATGCAACCTGTTGCGCGAACGCTGGCGCAGAGTCGTGCAGGGACAGGGCCAGGTGGTGGCGATCGGGGGCGAGGCAGGCATCGGCAAGTCGCGACTAGCGCGCGTGATCATCGACGAGACACGGCACGACAATTCTCAGTGGATGATCGAGCTGCAGTGTTCGGCCTTCCACACCCAGAACTCGCTGTTCCCGGTAGCCGACCAGCTGCGCCGGCAAATTTTCGGCGACGAGCGAAACCTGGACGACGCCGCGCGCTGGGCCGCCATCGCGGACTACCTGCGCACGACCACGCTCAACGCCGACGAAGCGCTGCCGCTGTTCGCCAACCTTCTCTCGGTTCCGGCACCGTCGGATTTCCCGCCATCGACGCTCACACCCGACCGGGCGCGCCTGCTCACCCGCCATTACGTGGTGTCACTGATGATCGACCGGGCCAGGTCCAGTCCCGGCATCTTCATCCTTGAGGACCTGCACTGGGCCGACCCGTCGACGCTTGAGCTCGTGGATTTCTTCATTGAGCGCATTCGCGATGCGCGGATCCTGGTGCTGCTCACCCATCGGCCGGAATTCGACCATTCGTTGCCGTCGCAGGAGCACGTCACCGGGTTGGCACTCTCGCGACTGCGCGGTGCCGACGCAAGCGAGCTCGTCCGGCTCGCGTTCCGCGAACAGGATTTCGAACCGGAGGTGCTGCGCAAGGTGATCGAGAAGACGGACGGAGTACCGCTGTACATCGAGGAATTCACCCGGGCCGTGGTCGAATCACGCCTGGCGGCCATCACTGCGGCGTCCTCGCAGGTGGTCATTCCCGCCAGCCTGCACGATTCGCTTCTGGCGCGCCTGGACCTGTTGGGTGAGGCCAAGGGCGTGGCGCAACTGGCGTCCATGCTGGGGCGCGAGTTCAGCCGCGAAGTGCTGGCTGCCGTGTGGACGGGCAGCGGCGACGCGCTGGATATCGGACTCGAGCGGCTCATCCTGGCGGAATTCATCTATCCGGTCGGCAATGGTGCGCAGGGGCGCTACCTGTTCAAGCACGCGTTGATCCAGGACGCCGCCTATGAATCGCTGCTGAAGAGCAGCCGCGTCGCGCATCACCGGCGCATAGCAGAGGTGCTGGAAACGCAGTTCGCGGATGTCGTCGCCAAGCAGCCGGAGGTCATCGCGCATCACTTTGCCGCCGGCAAGGTTCCGGAACGGGCCGCTCAACTTTGGTTCGATGCCGGCCAGCGCTCCCTGCGCCGCAACGCGCACGTGGAGGCGGCCGCGTACCTGCGCGGCGCGCTCGATACGCTCACCGGGCTGCCCGACCTGCCGCAGCGGGCGCTGGCGGAGCTCGACATGCAGATCACGCTTGGCACGGCGCTGGTCGCCGCCAAGGGCTATGCCTCCGCCGACGTCGAAGCCACGTGGATGCGCGCGCAGCAGCTATGCGCCACCGTCGGCGACGTGCCGCAGCAGTTCCCGGCGCTGTTCGGCCTCTGGATGTACGAATGCGTGCGCGCCAATCATCGCGCGGCGCTGGACCTCTCGGCGAACGTGCTGCGCCGGGCCGAGGCCGTGCAGAGCGACGACCTGCTGATCGAGGCACACCTGGCGATGGGGATCTCGAATTTCTTCCTCGGGCAATTCGCGGACTCGACGGCGCATTTCGAGCGCGTCGGCATGATGTACGATGCGCAGCGCCACGGCGGCCATCGCTTCCAGTTCGGGCAGGACCCCGCCACAGTCGCACTCAACTACCTGTCGTGGATCTACTGGCTGCGCGGTGAATCGAGACGGGCACTCGACACGAGCCGGAATGCCGTGGCCTTCGCCCGCTCTCTCGAGCATCCCTTCACGCTATCTTTCGCGCTGGCGTTTGCAGGGTGGCACCGCCAATACAACAAGGAGCTTGCCGGTGCCAAGGCAATGACCGACGAAGTTATACAGCTTTGCACCGACGAGAACATCCCGGTGTTCCTGGCGCAGGGGAACGTGCTTGCGGCTTGGTCACGCTGCGAGCAGGGCGACGCCGCTGGGCCGCTGGCGATGCAGGCGGCGCTCGACGAATTCCGCGCGACAGGTTCCCGCTGTTTCCTCGCGTACTGGGACGCGTTTCACGCCGACGCGCTGTCCGCCCAAGGCGATTTCGCGCGGGCGCAGGAGCGCCTGGACTACGCGTTTGCGCAGATGGAGGCAACCAACGAACGCTGGGCAGAACCGGAATTGCACCGCATTCGCGGCCTCCTGCTCGAACGCCGCGGGGACGACCACCTGGCAGTCGAAGCCTGCTACCGGCGCGCGCTGACCACCGCGAATGCGCTCGGCGCCAAGGCGTGGGAGCTGCGCGCGGAAGCCAGTCTCGCCGCGCTTCTTCCTGCATGAACACTTCCATGGAGCTGCACCGATGACTGCAAGCGCACCGGGCCGCTCGGGCCCATTTCCCGACCTGTCGACCGACGATTTTCTCTATGGCCACGAGGGCCCCTGGCCGCAGCCCAGCCGTGACCATCCGTTCGGACAGGCGCCGGGCATCTACCAGATCCCCAAGGCGGAATGGGATGACTGGAACGAGCACGTGGGCAAGTATTACCTGGAAAAGGCCGCGCCGTTCGGCGTGAAGTCCGCTGAAATTGCCGTGCACGACTCCCGCGAAACGGACCTCGAGTACGCCGAGATTACCGATGCCGAGTTCAACCTCGTCGTATGCGAGGGACTCTACAGCAAGTTCCTGTCGGACCTCGATCCGCGCGACCGCATCCTGTTCAAGGATTTCATCACCGACACGGACCGCTTCAACTACCTGAAGTCCGATTACTCCTGCATGCGCGTGGTCAAGCAGACCCATCCCGGCGAAGCCGCTGCGGCGTCGGTCGCGCTGATCCGCCGGCCCAAGGACGACCCGGGCTTCAACTACGAAGTCGTGGCCATCCAGTTGCAGCACTGGGACAAGAAAGCCAGGAAGTTCGAGGAGTCGCCGGTGTTCACCAGCGCCGACGGCCTGGCGTGGCGCATCGCCCGCTACTTCCTGCTGCAGGGGGCGATCCAGCGCATCAACCTGGTCGATCACACCGAGGTCCACTTTCCGCCGGATGCGATCAACGCGATCACCAAGACCGTGCTGCCCAAGGACAACCTGGTGCTGCGCCTGCTGCAGCCGCACATGTGGTTGTCGATGTGCGTCAACAATACGGTACTCGAGGGTCAGCGTTCCCTGATCAACCGCAAGACCTGGTATCCGTGGAGCCCGTTCGTCGCGGCGGGTGACGAAGTGCGCAAGTTGCTGCCGTTTGGCTGGTATGGGTCCGAATACTATTCGGCCAGGCTGTCACCCGGCGATCCCAGCAAGGATCCGTACTTCGACGAGAGCAACAGCTCGTATCCGGCCTATCGATACGACCCCGTTCCGCCGCAGATTCCATCGCGGTACGGCGAATTCCTGAATGCCTATTTCGTGCCGGTGCGCAAGTTCACGCGCGGCGTCGTCGACCAGATGAGCGATATCGACTGGAGGGAAGTGCGCTTCTGGGCGGACCACGTGGCCGTCTGGATCCCCGGATTCCCATCGGGTACGGACCTGCTGGGTGCGGACGGCAAGACGCCCAACAAGGAATTGTTGGCCGATTCGCTGGCGCATTTCATCTGGAACGCGTCGATTCGCCACTCGGCGGACCATCAGACGCTGCACGAAATGATGGACGGGCGCCGCGGCCCCGACGGCAAGGTGGTCGTGCCCGCACGGCCGGTGCCGTTTATCATGCGTGTCGCACCCCCGCTCGCCAAGGACTACGCGCTCACGCCGGCGGCCATGGACTCCGAAGGCATGCATTTCACGGAGAAGTTCGAGGCGTTCGTCGATCACCTGCTGCGCAAGACGCCATTGTGCTGGCCGACGGACCTGCTCCACGCGCATTGGGCCGATCTGCTGTTCTACATGCCGCACAATTCGCGCCGGTTGATGGACCTCGAAACCGACATGGACGATCCCAATCGCAATTATGCGTTCGACACGCCCGCGCTGAAGGAACTCGTTGCGCAGTTCCAGAAGGACTTGCGCGCGCTCGACGCCGAGCTGGCAGCGGATCCCGCGCGCCACTTCGTGCCGCTGACGGAAATTGCCAGCAGTATCCAGTACTAGGACGGGTCGTTAGGGCCGCATGGCGGCCGCAAGTGCGATCGAGTGGGCCAGGGCCTCGGCGTGACGATCGGCAAGGCCGCGTTCACGCGCCTCGACCATGACCCGCAGCACGGGCTCGGTGCCGGAGGGCCGCAGCAGCACGCGGCCGGCGTCGCCCAGCGCCGCGACCGCTGCCCGCTCGGCCGACAGGACATGCTCGCTTGACTTCCAGTCCCAGTCGCGCTGCACCGGCACGTTGATGAGACGCTGCGGGAACATGGTCATTGCCGACGTGGCTTGCCCCAGCGTCTTGCGCTGCTCGATCAGCGCGCGCAGGACCGCGAGTGCGGCGATGATGCCGTCGCCGGTGGTGTGCTTGTCCAGGCAGATCACGTGCCCGGAATTCTCTCCGCCCAATAGCCAACCCTGCGCCTGCAACAGTTCAAGCACGTAGCGGTCGCCGACGCGCGCGCGCGCCAGCGTCATGCCGTCGCGCGCCAATGCCTGCTCGAATCCAAGGTTGCTCATCAGCGTGCCGACCACGCCTCCATTGGCGACGCCGCGCCGCCGGTAGTCGCCGGCAATCACGTATAGCAGCTGGTCGCCATCGTAGAGAACGCCATCGCTGTCCACCATCACCAGCCGGTCGCCATCGCCGTCAAGAGCGATTCCCAGGTCGGCGCGGTTCGCCCGCACCTGGTCCGCCACGAATTGCGGGTTGGTAGCGCCGACGCCCGCGTTGATGTTGAGTCCGTCGGGGGCGACGCCGACAGCGATGACGTCCGCACCGAGCTCGTGGAATACCGGCGGCGCAACGTGATAGGCGGCGCCGTGCGCGCAATCAACGACGATGCGCAATCCGCGCAGGTCGAGCTCCGACGGGAACGTGCTCTTGCAGAACTCGATGTAGCGCCCGGCGGCGTCGTCGATGCGGCGCGCCTTGCCCAGTTGCGCCGAGGTGACGCAGACCAGCGGCGACTCCATCGTCTGCTCGATCGCCGCCTCGACGTCATCCGGCAGCTTGGTGCCGGTTGCGGAAAAGAACTTGATGCCGTTGTCTTCGAACGGGTTGTGCGAAGCGCTGATCACGATCCCCGCGGCAAGGCGCAGCGCACGTGTGAGGTAGGCAATCGCAGGCGTAGGCAACGGCCCGCAAAGATACACATCCACCCCTGCGGCGGACAAGCCCGCCTCCAGCGCGGCCTCCAGAAGGTAACCGGAGATGCGGGTGTCCTTGCCGATCAGCACGCCCGGACGGTCGCCGCGCTGCCCGCCTTCGGCCGCTGCCAGCGTACGCCCGGCGGCCCAGCCCAGTTTCATCACCAGCTCAGGCGTGATCGGCGCTTCGCCCAGGTGACCGCGAATGCCATCGGTTCCGAAATATTTGCGCTTCATGCTCTCAAACTTCCCAAGTTAGCCGGTGGCGCCGGACTCCACGGCGTGCCACACCTTCAAGGCGTCTACCGTATCACGCACGTCGTGCACCCTGACGATCGACGCGCCGCGCGCCGCCGCGGCCAGTGCCGCCGCAACGCTGGCGGCCGCACGCTCGCCCGCATCGCGGCCCGTGATCGCCCCCAGCGTCGCCTTCCGCGACAAACCCACCATGACCGGGTACCCCGTGACCGTCAGCTCGCCAAGCGCGCGCATCAGCGCAAGATTATGCGCCACCGACTTGCCGAAGCCGAAGCCGGGATCGATGACGATGCGATTGCGACCGATGCCGGCGGCTTCGCAGGCTCGCGCCCGCGCGACGAGGAAATCGCGGACTTCCGCCACCACATCGGCATAGTGCGGCGCCACCTGCATCGTGCGGGGCTCGCCCTGCATGTGCATCAGGCAAACCGCGGCCCTGCCCTCCGCAACGACGCCGATCGCGCCTTCTTCCCGCAACGCGCGGACGTCGTTGACCATCCCGGCTCCGGCAGCGATGCCTGCGCGCATCACGGCCGGCTTGACCGTATCCACGCTCACGCGCACGCCTTCGAGCGCAAGCGCCTCGACCACGGGAATGACGCGCTCCAGCTCCACTGCCTCGGACACCGGCAAGGCGCCGGGCCGGGTCGATTCGCCGCCGACGTCGATGATGTCCGCACCGTCCGCCACCATCTGTCGCGCATGCGCCAGCGCACGCTCGCGGTCAGCGAACCTGCCACCATCGGAAAAGGAATCCGGCGTGACGTTGAGGATGCCCATCACGAGGGGACGGGCGAGGGAGAGGGAGAGGCGATGCCTACCGAAACTCAGGTCCACAAAACAAAGACGGGGCGCTGCGCGCCCCGTTTCCATGAGATTTCTGCCGAAGATTTCCGCGCCGCCCGGCCCCGTCTCCAGGAGACGTTTTCCAACGCCTTGCCTATGCAGGGTTTGCCGACGGCGCCGCATCCGGGCCCGGCGTGGTGCCGCCGGAAGATGGCCCCGTCGCCGACTGCGTCGGCTTGGGCGGACGCGGCGGCAAGCCGGCCATGATGTCGGCGATCTGATCGGCGTCGATCGTCTCCAGTTCTAGCAGCGTCTTCGCCATCACCTCGACCTTGTCCCGGTTGTCTTCCAGGAGCTTGCGCGCGACGGCATATTGCTGGTCGATGATCTTGCGGATTTCCTGGTCGACCTTCTGCATGGTCGCCTCGGACACGTTCTTCTGGGTGGTCACCGAACGGCCGAGGAACACTTCGCCTTCGTTTTCTCCGTAGACCATCGGTCCCAGCTCGTCCGACATGCCGTAGCGAGTGACCATGTTGCGCGCGATCTCGGTCGCGCGTTCGAAGTCGTTCGACGCGCCGGTGGTCATCTGGTTCATGAACAGCTCTTCGGCAATGCGGCCGCCGAACAGCACCGAGATCATGTTCAGCATGTGATTGCGGTCCATGCTGTAGCGATCCTCGGTGGGCAGCTGCATGGTGACGCCCAGCGCACGACCGCGCGGAATGATCGTGACCTTGTGCACCGGGTCGGTCTTCGGCAGCAGCACCGCGACGATGGCGTGGCCGGACTCGTGGTACGCGGTGTTGCGCCGCTCCTCCTCCGGCATCACGATCGAACGCCGTTCGGCGCCCATGATGATCTTGTCCTTCGCCCGCTCGAAATCGTGCATGTCCACCAGACGCTTGCTGGATCGCGCAGCAAAGAGCGCCGCCTCGTTGACGAGGTTGGCGAGGTCCGCGCCGGACATGCCGGGCGTGCCCCGCGCGATGATGTCGGCCTTGACGTCGGGCGACATCGGCACCTTGCGCATGTGCACCAGAAGGATCTGCTCGCGGCCGCGAATGTCCGGCAGCGGCACCACCACCTGCCGGTCGAAGCGGCCCGGACGCATCAGCGCCGGGTCGAGCACGTCGGGACGATTGGTAGCGGCAATCACGATCACGCCCGCGTTGCCTTCGAAGCCGTCCATTTCCACCAGCAGCTGGTTCAGCGTCTGCTCGCGCTCGTCGTTGCCGCCGCCCAGGCCGGCGCCGCGCTGCCGGCCCACCGCGTCGATTTCGTCGATGAACACGATGCAGGGCGCACTCTTCTTCGCCTGCTCGAACATGTCGCGCACGCGGGCCGCGCCCACGCCGACGAACATCTCGACGAAGTCAGAGCCGGAAATCGAGAAGAACGGAACCTTGGCCTCGCCGGCGATCGCCTTGGCGAGGAGCGTCTTGCCCGTTCCGGGCGATCCGACCATCAGCACACCGCGCGGAATGCGCCCGCCGAGCTTCTGGAACTTGGAGGGGTCGCGCAGGAACTCGACCAGCTCCGCGACCTCTTCCTTGGCCTCGTCGCAGCCCGCCACGTCGGCGAACGTGATCGTATTGTTGGCCTCGTCCAGCATGCGCGCTTTGCTCTTGCCGAACGAGAACGCGCCGCCGCGGCCGCCGCCTTGCATCTGGCGCATGAAGAAAATCCACACCCCGATCAGCAGCAGCATCGGGAACCAGGAGATGAAGATCTGGGACAGGAACGACTGCTCCTCTTCGGGCTTGCTGTCGACCTTCACGCCGTACTTCAGGAGGTCGCCAACCATCCAGATGTCGCCCGGGCTGTACGTGGTGGCTTTCTTCTTGTCGGTCGACATCCAGTTGATCCGGCGTCCTTCGACCGTGGCGGATTCGACGCGGCCGCTCTTGGCCGCATCCATGAATTCGGAGTAGGAAACCGTGTCCTTGCCCGGCTGCCGGGCGTCGAACTGCTTGACCACTACCAGCACGACCATCAGGATGACGGCCCAGATGCCGACGTTCTTGACCAGATTGTTCAAAACAGGCTCCTTGCGGCCGTCGTGAATTCGGCGGGCCGCGCACCGGCTCTTCGCTGCTCCGCGTTACCCGCGCGTTGGCAGCAAACAGATTCTAGCCGTGAATCCCACCGGAAAACCAGTTTCCGATGCACGGACGGGTAATCAAATCGCACTAAAACACTGGAAAACCCGGCAAAGTCCGGCAATTCGCCGAACGTCGCCGCCAAACGACACCTTTCTCTCGAGCCGGCGACCGAGCGCCCGAATTCTACTCGCCCGCCCGAAATCCTTTACCGACCAAAAATGTCTCTCGGCTCCGGTCGCGAGACGCCTTGGGCTTGCGCACATAAACCTTGGTGAAATACTCCCCCAGCGTACGCTGGAACTCCGCCAGACCTGCCCCCTGGAACACCTTGACCAGCAGATCGCCACCCGGCCGCAGATGTCCGACGGCAAATTCCAGCGCAAGTTCACCCAGATGCACGCTGCGTGCCTGATCCGCCGCATCGATACCTGAGAGATTGGGGGCCATGTCGGAGACCACAAGGTCGGGACGCGAATCGCCGAGCGCCTCCTTGAGCGCGCGCAAACCTTCCTCTTCACGGAAATCGCCCTGGATGAACGCCACGCCGGCGATGCCGTCCATCGGCAGCAGGTCGATGGCCACGATCCGCCCGGCCGCACCGACCCGCTCCCGCAGCACTTGCGACCAGCTTCCCGGCGCAGCGCCTAGTTCGACAACGGTCATGCCGGCCCGGAGGAGCTTGTCCCGCTCGGCCAGTTCGATCAGCTTGAATGCCGCACGCGACCGGTACCCGCGACGCTTGGCCTCCTGAACGTACGGATCGTTCAGGTGGTCGTGCATCCAGGCCTTGGTAAACCGGTTTTTCTTTCCGGTGGGATTGAGGGGCGACATGGCGCAGGGCATCAATGGAGGGCGCGCAAGCTTACTCCTCCTATAAACTACCGGAATGGATACCCTCAATTCCGCTGCGCGCCGCGCACTGCGCGCCAAAGCGCACCACTTGCAACCAGTCGTCATCATCGGGCAGCATGGGCTGACGCCCGCTGTCGTGCACGAAATCGACCTGGCGCTTTCCAAGCACGAGCTCATCAAGATCCGTGTGTTCAGCGACGCGCGCGACGAGCGCGAAGCGTTGTTGGCGACCATCTGCGCGGACATCGAATGCGCTCCGATCCAGCACCTGGGCAAGATCCTCGTGGTGTGGCGCGAGAACGCGGAGGTGAAGAAACCCGCGGCGCCCAAACGGGAGGCGAAGAGCGCGACCAAGTCCGGAGCGAAGCGTCCCAAGGCACCGAAAACCGGTCCGCGCGCGCCGGTTGACCCGATCCGGGAACGCCGCCGCGGCAGCACGCCGGAAATCGCGATTGGCAAAGGTACCCGTGGCGCGGCGCGCTTCAACGCGCTGCCCGAAAGCGCGCCATTGCCTGCCCGGCGCGCGCGCGACGCCGACGATGCGCCCGAAGCAAAGCGCAAGTCCAGCTACACGCCAAAGACAAAGCCCAGGTCCTTCAGCGCGAAGCCTAATCCGCGCGAAGCATGGGCCAAGAAGCCCCCTGCCGGCAGTCCAAAGGCGGCCAGCGCCACGCCGAGGCGACGGCGCAAGGCCTGAGGATTTGCCGACAACGGCAGGCGTGACGTGCGGTCTGCGCCGGAACCGGGTTCAGCCGTAGCGGACGCTGAGCACGTCGTAGCTGCGCACGCCACCCGGCGCCTGCACGTCGGCGGTATCGCCTTCGCTCTTGCCGATCAGCGCCCGCGCGATAGGCGAGCTCACGGAAATCTTGCCGTGCTTGATGTCGGCCTCATCGTCGCCGACGATCTGGTAGGTGACCTTGTCGCCACTCTCCGAATCCTCGAGGTCCACGGTCGCGCCGAAGACGACGAGCCCATCCGCATCCAGCAACGCGGGATCGATCACCTGGGCATTGGCAAGCTTTGACTCCACCTCGGCGATGCGTCCCTCGATGAATCCCTGCCGCTCCTTTGCCGCGTCGTAATCGGCGTTCTCCGACAGGTCGCCGTGCGAGCGCGCCTCGGCGATCGCCTGGATGACTGCGGGTCGCTCGACCGCCTTCAGCCGCTGCAATTCGACCTTGAGGCGCTCCGCCCCTTCGACAGTCATCGGTACCTTGGCCATGTTCGACTCGATTCAGTTCTGATTTTGCGCAAGCCGCTCGTGCAGCTGCTGGATTGAATAGGGGACGAGGCCGCGCATCACCTTCATGCCGATTGCCGCGGCGCGCGCGCCCGCAAGCGTCGTGTAGGTCGGGATCTGGTCGACCAGCGCCGCGCGCCGGATCACGTAACTGTCCTGGATGGCGGCGCGCTTTTCCTCGACGGTATTGACCACCAGCGCAATCTGGTCGTTCTTCAGCATGTCGACGATGTGCGGTCGCCCTTCGGCAACCTTGTTCACGATCGACACCGGCACGCCGGCGACCGACAGCGCCGTGGCCGTGCCCCGGGTCGCCACCAGCCTGAAGCCGAGCTCGGCGAGCATCCGGGCGATCTCGATGACCTTGGCCTTGTCGGCGTTCTTCACGCTGATGAAGGCATTGCCGCCTTCCGGCAGGCGGACGCCCGCCGCGAGCTGGCTCTTCACGAACGCTTCACCGAACGTTTCGCCCACGCCCATCACTTCGCCCGTGGACTTCATTTCCGGCCCGAGGATCGTGTCGACCCCCGGGAATTTAATGAACGGGAAGACCGCCTCCTTCACCGAAAAATAGGGCGGCACGATCTCGCCGGCCACGCCCTGATCCTTGAGCGTGGTGCCGACCATGCAACGCGACGCGATTTTCGCCAGCGGCCGCCCGGTTGCCTTGGACACGTACGGAACCGTGCGCGACGCGCGCGGATTGACTTCCAGCACGTACACCAGCGCGCGGTCCTGTTCGTCGAACTGGAGCGCAAACTGGACATTCATGAGGCCGACCACGTTCAATCCGTTGGCCATCGCCACCGTCTGCCGGCGCAATTCGTCCTGCACTTCAGCGGAAAGCGAATGGGGCGGCAACGAGCACGCGGAATCGCCCGAATGCACGCCCGCCTGCTCGATGTGCTCCATGATGCCGCCAATGAGCACGTCGGTACCGTCGCAGATGGCATCGACGTCGACTTCCGTCGCGTCATTGAGAAAGCGATCGAGCAGCACGGGGGAATCGTTGGACACGCTGACGGCCTCGCGCATGTAGCGCTCGAGGTCGCGCTGCTCATGCACGATCTCCATCGCCCTTCCGCCGAGCACGTACGAGGGACGGACCACCAGCGGATAGCCGATCTCGGCGGCGGCGGCCAGCGCCGCTTCTTCCGTGCGTGCGGTGCGGTTGGGCGGCTGCCGCAGGTTCAACCGGTGCAGCATCTGCTGGAAGCGCTCGCGATCTTCCGCCATGTCGATCATGTCAGGGGACGTGCCGATGATCGGTACTCCGAATTTCTCCAGGTCGCGCGCGAGTTTGAGCGGCGTCTGGCCGCCGTACTGCACGATCACGCCCCAAGGTTTCTCGACGTGGACGATCTCGAGCACGTCCTCGAGCGTCACGGGTTCGAAATACAGGCGATCGGAAGTGTCGTAGTCGGTGGAGACCGTCTCCGGATTGCAGTTGACCATGATGGTCTCGAAGCCGTCCTCGCGC
Source organism: uncultured beta proteobacterium (assembly GCA_963819965.1). GTDB lineage: Bacteria > Pseudomonadota > Gammaproteobacteria > Burkholderiales > Casimicrobiaceae > VBCG01. Next base: position 658,563 of record CAWFYA010000001.1, on the reverse strand, counting down.
AGAGCCATTGCGGCGTGGACGCAGCAATAGTCGAATTCGATGCCCTGCCCGATGCGGTTGGGTCCGCCGCCCAGAACGATCACCTTCTTGCGCGGCGAAGGCTCTGCCTCGCATTCTGTCTCGTAGGTCGAGTACATGTAGGCGGTGCGCGTCGCGAATTCCGCGGCACAGGTGTCCACGCGCTTGTACACCGGACGAATTCCGTCCGCATGCCGGCGCGCCCGCACCTCGGTTTCGCTGAGCTTGAACAGGTACGCAAGACGGCGGTCGGAGAAGCCCTTGCGTTTCAGCTCGCGCAATTCCAGGGGCGTCAGCGAATCGAGCGTGCGCTCGTCGAGCTGCAACTCGAGATCGACGATTTCCTTGATCTGAGCCAGGAACCACGGGTCGATCTTCGTGTGCTGATGCACTTCCTCGAGCGACATGCCGATCCCGAATGCATCGGCGACGTACCAGAGGCGCTCGGCGCGCGGATACGCGAGCTCGTCGGCGATCTTTTCCGGCTCGGCAGTCTTCAAGTTGAAACCGTCCACACCGACTTCCAGTCCGCGCAGCGCCTTCTGCAGCGATTCCTGGAACGTGCGGCCGATGGCCATCACCTCGCCGACCGATTTCATCTGCGTCGTGAGGCGGTCGTCGGCCTGCTTGAATTTCTCGAACGCGAACCGCGGCACCTTGGTGACGACGTAGTCGATGGTTGGCTCGAACGAGGCCGGGGTCTGTCCGCCAGTGATGTCGTTGCGCAACTCGTCCAGCGTGTAGCCGACCGCGAGCTTGGCCGCGACTTTGGCAATCGGGAAGCCCGTGGCCTTGGATGCCAGCGCGGAGGAGCGCGACACGCGCGGGTTCATCTCGATCACGATCATCCGGCCATCGGCGGGATTGATCGCGAACTGGACGTTCGATCCGCCGGTGTCCACGCCCACTTCGCGCAAAACGGCGATCGAGGCGTCGCGCATGATCTGGTATTCCTTGTCGGTCAGCGTCTGCGCCGGAGCGACGGTGATCGAATCCCCAGTATGCACACCCATCGGGTCGAGGTTCTCGATCGAGCAAACGATGATGCAGTTGTCCTTCTTGTCGCGGACAACCTCCATCTCGAATTCCTTCCACCCCAGCAGCGACTCCTCGATCAGCAGCTCGTGCGTCGGCGACAGGTCGAAGCCGCGCTTGCACATCTCGATGAACTCGTCCTTGTTGTAAGCGATGCCGCCGCCAGAGCCGCCCAGCGTGAACGAGGGGCGCAGCACGGCCGGGAAGCCGATGTCGGCCTGCACTTCCAGCGCCTGGTCGAGGTTGTGGGCGATGCCGGAGCGCGCCGATCCCAAGCCGATGCGCGTCATCGCCGCCTTGAATTTCTCGCGATCCTCGGCCTTGTCGATCGCCTTCTTGGTGGCGCCGATCAGCTCGACGTCGAACTTGTTGAGGATGCCTTCGCGCGCCAGGTCGAGCGCGCAGTTGAGTGCCGTCTGGCCGCCCATCGTCGGCAACAGCGCATCCGGGCGTTCGCGTTCGATGATCTTGGCGACCATCGGCCACGTGATGGGCTCAATGTACGTGACGTCGGCCATCTCCGGATCGGTCATGATCGTCGCCGGGTTGCTGTTGACGAGGATGACACGATAGCCTTCCTCGCGCAGCGCGCGGCAGGCCTGGGCGCCCGAGTAGTCGAACTCGCACGCCTGCCCGATGATGATCGGGCCGGCGCCGATGATCAGGATCGATTCGATGTCGGTACGCTTGGGCATGGTCAGGTCTTTTCCATCATCTTCACGAAGCGGTCGAAGAGATAGCGCAGGTCGTGCGGACCGGGGCTCGCCTCCGGATGTCCCTGGAAGCCGAACGCGGGACGATCGGTGCGGGCAATGCCCTGCAGGCTGCCGTCGAACAGCGACACGTGCGTGACCCGGACGTTGGCCGGCAGCGTGGCGGCGTCCACCGCGAAGCCGTGGTTCTGGCTGGTGATCAGAACCTGGCCGGTATCACGGTCGAGCACGGGATGGTTGGCACCATGATGGCCGAATTTCATCTTCATCGTGCGCGCGCCCGAAGCCAATCCCAGCAACTGGTGGCCGAGGCAGATGCCGAAGGTTGGCATGCCACCATCGACGATTTCGCGGATGGCTTCGATCGCATAAATGCAGGGCTCCGGGTCGCCGGGCCCGTTGGACAGGAACACGCCGGAGGGCCGGAGCGCAAGCACGTCGCGCGCAGGTGTCTGCGCCGGCACGATCGTCAGTTTGCAGCCGCGGCTGGCCAGGATGCGCAGGATGTTGTGCTTGATGCCGTAGTCGTAGGCGACGACGTGGAACCGAGCCGCAGGCGGCGCCGCGTATCCGCCCTCCAGTGACCACATCCCCTCGCTCCAATCATAGCGTTCCGCGCACGACACGACCTTGGCCAGGTCGAGGCCGGCCATCGAAGGCGCCGAGCGGGCGCGCGCTATGGCGGCCGCTTCGTCCGCTGCGCCGAGCGTGGCAGCGGCGACAATACAGCCGTTCTGTGCGCCTCTTTCGCGCAGGATGCGGGTCAGCCTGCGAGTGTCGATATCGGCAATGCCCACCACGTGGCTGTCGCGCAGGTAGTTGCTGAGCGTACCGGTAGAGCGCCAACTCGACTCGAGGGCCGGCAGGTCGCGGATGACGAGGCCCGCAGCAAAGATTCGTTGCGCCTCGACGTCCTCGGAATTGACACCGGTGTTGCCGATGTGCGGATAGGTCAGCGTGACGATCTGCCCGGCATACGACGGATCGGTCAGGATTTCCTGATAACCCGTCATCGCGGTGTTGAACACCACTTCGCCGGTCGTGCTGCCGAGTGCGCCGATAGCCCGCCCACGAAACACCGTGCCGTCGGCCAACGCAAGCAGCGCTGGCGTGGTCGGCGGGAAGAGCGCGGCGGTGGCATCCGCGGCGGCGGCTTCAGGCGCGTTCATGGGACCTCATTCTGCGTGCGGGCGAACCGTTGACGTGCAAACGGGGGACGTGCAAACGGGGAAGGCTTGGCCTTCCCCGCTGTATCCGGCAAATTATACCCCAAATTCATCGTCGTTCCCGCGGCAGCAGGAACCGGCGTCGTTGCGTTTATTGTCAACGAATCTGAGTCACTGGGCACTCGACTGCGCGGGGCGCCTCGTCCCTGCACGACTTTTCCTAATAAGCCGCGCTGAAGCCCCCGTCGACGTAGAGGAGATGCCCGGTGACGTAGCTGGTGGAAGAAGACGCCAGGAACACCGCGGCGCCAGCGATCTCCCGGGGATCCCCCCAGCGTCCGGCCGGTGTGCGCTTTGCGACCCAGGCCGAGAACTCCGCGTTTTCGATCAGCGCGGTGTTCATTTCCGTCTTGAAGAATCCCGGCGCGATGCCATTCACCTGCACGTTGTGCGGCGCCAGTTCAACCGCGAGCGCGCGCGTCATCATCTTGAGCCCGCCTTTGCTCGCCGCATAGGCGACTATGTTCGGCCTGCCGATGTCAGAGGCCAGCGAACAGATGTTGATGATCTTGCCGCGGCGGCGCGCCTTCATTCCCGGCACCACGGCTCGCGTGACCAGAAAAGGCCCGTCGAAATTGGCGTCCTGCAGGGCGCGCCACTCGGTCAGCGTGTATTCGTCGAAGGGCTTGCGGTTGTTGACCGCCGCATTGTTGACCAGGATATCGACCGGTCCCACCGTGCGTTCGATGTCGGCGATGCCGCTGCTTACCGCCGCCTCGTCGGTCACGTCGAACGCGCAGACCGAGATCGCAAGGTTCTCGCCGGCGAGCGCTGCCGCCGCGGCATCGAGCTTGGCGCGATTGCGGCCGTTGATCGCGACACGTGCGCCCGATTGCGCAAGCCCGCGGGCAATCGCCAACCCCAACCCGGAACCACCGCCGGTAACGACAGCGACGCGGCCGGAAAGATCGAAAGGGTGTTCCATCAGCGCGATCCCCTCATCGCAATCCTAGTACGTCCCGCATGTCAAAAAGGCCGGCCTGCCCCGCCGCCCGCTTTGCCGCAACGAACAACGCGGCACGCAACGCGCCGCCCGCGAAATTCTCGCGCGACGTTGCGCGATGCGACAGTTCGACGCGCTCGCCAGCACCGGCAAATATCACCGTGTGATCGCCGACGACGTCGCCTCCGCGCAGCGCTGCAAATCCCACCGTGCCGGGACGCCGCTCGCCGGTGTGTCCTTCCCGCGCATAGACCGCACAATCGGCGAGCTTGCGGCCCGTGCCGGCGGCCGCGGCTTCGCCCAGCTGCAACGCCGTGCCCGAGGGCGCGTCGACCTTGTGCTTGTGATGCATCTCGACGATTTCGATGTCGAAGCCGGGACCCAGCTTGGCGGCGGCCGCTTCGACCAGCGACATGAGGACCACGACACCCACGCTCATGTTGGCCGCATAGACGATCGGCACTCGCTGCGCGCAGCGCGAGATTTCGGCCTTCTGCGCCTCGCTCAATCCGGTGGTGCCGATTACCGCGCCGACGCCGGTGTCGGCACAGGCCGCCACATGGGCAAGCGTCCCGTCGGGCCGGGTGAAGTCGATAAGGACGTCGGCGTCACGCAACAACGCACGGACATCGTGGCCGACCTTCACTCCCGTCGCGCGGCCGAAGCGCTCACCGGCGTCCCGGCCCTGCGCCGGGCTGTCGGCAACGTCGAGTGCCACCGTCAGCGCGACCTCGGGCATCGCTAGCGACGCTTCGATCAGCGCCTGACCCATCCGGCCGGCGGCACCGGCGATCGCGAGCCGGACCGCGTTCATGCTCAGGGCACCGGCGGCGCGGAAGGATTGCCCAGCTTTTCAAACCAATCGATGATCTTGCCCATGATCCCGGCATCGTCACCGTAAGGATCGACCGGCAGCTTGCGGGTTGCCGCCGTGCGGTTCAGCTCGACGACGGACTGCGGCATTTCGTCGCCTTCCCAGCGGGCCAGCGAGTCACCCTGGAAATACACGGTGAACTGCCGATGCGTCTGCACGCGGCCATTCTTGCGGTATTCGTAGAGGTAATCCCAACGGTTGTCCCGGAACACGCTGGAGAGGAGGGGCGTGCCCAACACGGTGCGCACCTGCTGCTTGGTCTGACCCTCCTTCAGCTTGTCGACCATGTCCTGGGAAAGGTAGTTGCCTTGGTTGATGTCGAGCTTGTAGATGCCGAATTGACTGACGTAGGGAATGAAGTTGTCGAAGGGCGCCGTCATGTTGGAGCAGCCGGCGAGCGCCAGCGCGACAGGCACCGCAACGGCGGCGCCGCGAACCCGGTCGAGCACGCTGGAAATCGGGGCGGGAGCTTTGGGTCTGACTCTCATAACCAGTTATTATATCCGGGTCACCCCCTGGGGAATGCAAGGATGAGCACCACGCACGATCTCAAGAGCGCGGGACTGAAGGCGACCCTTCCGCGCCTCAAGATCATCAATCTGTTTGAAGCGTCCAAGGTCCGCCACCTGACGGCCGAGGACGTCTACAAACTGCTGCTCCTCGAGGGCATGGACATTGGCCTGGCGACTGTCTATCGCGTACTCACCCAATTCGAGCAGGCGGGGCTGCTTGCCCGCCATCACTTCGAGTCCGGCAAGGCCGTGTTCGAGCTGAACGAAGGCACCCATCACGACCACCTGGTATGCATGCAATGCGGGCGCGTGGAGGAGTTCTACGACGCGGAAATCGAAAAGCGCCAGATCAAGGTGGCGAGCGACCGGGGCTTCAAGATCAACGAGCACGCGCTCTATCTCTACGCCGATTGCACCAAGACACGCTGTCCTCACCGGAAGCACCCCGGCTAGGACGGGGGCGAGGATTCAGTGTTCGCGCCGGTCGAAGTCGGCAAGGCGGAAACCCAGCAGGTAAAGCGTCGCGAAATAGACGGCCATCCCTGCCGCGATGATGCCGGCCAGCCACCCCACCCGACGCAATAGCCCGGCCGCCAGCCAGCTTTCCGGCGATCCACTGAGTGCGTAGAGCAACGCCGCCAGCACGCCGAGCGCGACGATGAGCTTGCAGAGGAAGGGGAGCCAGCCCGGTTGAGGCCGATACGAACCGTTCTTGCGCAGGAACCAGAACAGCAATCCGGCGTTCACGCAGGCGCCCACGCTCGTCGCGAGCGTCAGACCTGCATGACCAATGCGCCACATGAGGATGAACGCCAGCGTCTGCGCCACGAACACGGTGAAGAAGGCGATGCGAACCGGCGTCTTGATGTTTTGCCGCGCATAGAAGCCGGGTGCCAGGATTTTCACGACGATGAGTCCGAGCAGGCCGACGCTGTAACCCAGCAAGGCTTCCCTCGTCTGCCACGCGTCGTTGACAGTGAACTTGCCGTATTGGTAGAGCGTGGTGATCAGCGGTAGCGCGAGCAGCCACAGACCGACGGCAGCCGGCAGCGCCAACAGGAACGCGAGGCGCAATCCCCAGTCCAGCAGGGACGAGTACTGTTCGCTGTTGGCATCGCTGTGATGTTTGGCCAGGGTAGGCAACAGCACCGTTCCCAGCGCTACGCCCAGCATCGCGCTGGGAAACTCCATCAGGCGATCGGCGTAGGTGATCCACGAAATGCGGCCGTCGCCCAGCATCGAGGCCAGCTGGGTGTTGATCAGCGCGGAGATCTGCGCCGCGGACACGCCCACCAGCGCGGGGCCCATGTTGATCATCACCCGTCGTACGCCCGGATCGCGCCAGTCGAACGCGAAGCGTGGCAGCATGCCGATTCTTGCGAGCGGCGCGATCTGAAACGCCAGCTGGGCGACGCCGCCGATGAACACACCCCAGGCCAGCGCCTTGATCGGCGGGTCGAAGAATCGGGCGAGAAAGATCGCCGCCCCTATGATGGATAGGTTTAGCAGTACCGGTGTGAACGCTGGGACCGCAAAGCGCCGATACACATTCAACACACCGCCCGCGAGGGACACCAGGGACACGAACAGGATGTACGGAAACACGATGCGAATGAGATCGGCAGTCAATTCGATCTTGCCCGGCGTCTGGACGAACCCGCTCGCCAGCACGTAAACGAGCGCAGGCGCAGCCAGAACGCCGAGCACGGTAATGACCAGCAGCGCTATTGCAAGCAACGCCCCGACCTTGCCGACGAGATCGCGCGTGGCGTCGTCCCCGAGCTGCCGCTGGTATTCGGCCAGGATCGGCACGAAGGCCTGGGAAAAGGCGCCCTCGGCGAACATCCGGCGCAAGATGTTGGGCAGCCGGAAGGCCGCCTGGAATGCGTCCATTTGCAAGCCCGCACCGAACAGGGCGGCCTGAAGGCTCTCCCGGATCAGTCCCGTGATGCGGGACAGCAGCGTCATGCCGCTGACTGTGGTTAAGGCCTTGAGCAGATTCACTAAAATTGGGGCCGAGATTGGGGGCAGCGCATCTGCCAAGGTTGCCCGAAGGCCGGAAATCCGATATTATGTCGGGCTTCTCACGCATCCCACAAATTTTCAGGACAAACTTTCATGGCCAATTCGGCGCAAGCAAGGAAGCGCGCCCGGCAGGCGGAAGCGACGCGCATGCGTAACGCGAGCCTCAAGTCGGCGCTGCGTTCCGCAGTCAAGAAGGTGAAAAAAGCCATCGCCACCGGCGACAAGGCGGCCGCCACCAAGACAATGCAGGAATCGCAATCGATGATCGACAAGATCGCCGACAAGAAGATCGTGCACAAGAACATGGTCTCGCGCACCAAGTCGCGCTTATCCACGGCGATCAAGGCGCTGGCCTGACTGGCGGCGCAATTGCCGCCCGCTGAACTCTTTGCAAAGCTGTGGCCGAAATTAATGAAGGGCGCCTCCGGGCGCCTTTTCATTGGCCCGCCTGCGACCGAACAGGGCGCGAATCCTGGCCGTGACCCTACGTCAGATGGGCTCGGAGGGCTCCCGGCCGCCGCGCGCCGGGGGCGCCGGCGGCGTGAGTGCATGGGGCGATGCCAGCGCATTCTGGACCCGCTGCATCTGCAACTCGTTGTCCTGCGCGAACGAAACGAGAAACCGGAACAGGCGCGGTTCGAGACTCTCGAGCTCGCAACCTACGACGACCGCGCGGACGCCACCGACCGTTACCGGCAGCACATGCGGCGAATAGATGAGCTTGCGGTCCTCGCCGAAAGCGGATGTCAGGCCGGCAATCCGGTCCGTCCAGTCACTTGGGCGGAAGGTCCTGCCGGCGGCCGTGATGCCCCAGATGACGATGTCGAAGCCGGCGGAACCCATGGAGCGGGGCGAACTCGCGGGAAAGCGCCGAAAATGCAGGCGAAAGATGGCAAAACCGGGTGAAAGTCCGAGGAAATTCTATCATCCAGCCGCGGACCGGTGGCTGACGCCGGAGCAACGGCACCGAAACAACAGGACACAGGCATGACAATTGCGTAGGGTGTAGGCTGCCTCGCGCCATCCACGCCCCTGATTGCGCAATGTCGCCGCCGGGCACGCATCCATTCGCGGCCCTAAACCGCTCCCCACCAACCCATGACCCCGCTGCCCGACCTCCAAGGCCCCGTGATGCGGCCTGCGCCCTCGGCAACGACCGCATCGCGGGATGCGACGATCCGCCGCTGGTCCCGCAAATGGGCTGCAGTGGCATGCGCTTCCTGGGCGCTACTCCTGGCATTTCCAAGCGCCGCCGCGAACGAAGTGGAACTGCTGGCGCGGGGGCGCCAGATCGAAGCCGACCTCGAAGGCTATCCCAAGCAATTCCTTCCGGAACTCGATGACCTCGTCGCGCAGGCGCGTCGAGCCAATCCTGCCACCTATCGCTTCATCGAAAGCCTGCGCGGCCAGGCTCTGGTGAAAGCCAACAGAACCAACGATGCCGAGCGGCTGGCTGACCAGTTGGAGAAGGAAGGACGCGCGGTCAAGGACGATGGCCTGGTGGCCATGGCCTGGCTGGTGCGCAGTGCCGTCCAATCCTGGAACGGCGAAGCGTCTGTCGCCAGCCGGCTGGCGGAGGATGCGCACGACCTCCTTGGCAGCTCGGGCGACGACTACGTCAAGTATTGGGCGTCGCTTGCGGCGGGAACCTCGGCGCGGCAACTCCTTCGCAACGAAGACGCGCAGAAGGCGCTGCAGGAAGCCCTATCGCTCGCGACGATCGAAGACAGCCCTTACCGACGGGCTATTGCCCTGTATCAGCAGTCGGTCTTGAACACCCAGATGAAGCAGTGGCCCGAGGCATTCGAACAAAGCCTGCAGGTCTTCCGGGAGGCCCGGCTGGCCAACAGCGCCTTCGGCATGGCCAAGGCCAAGATGGCCGAGTCTGCGGCACTGCAGTACCTCGAGCGGCCGAAGCAGGAACTGGAGGCAATGCAGGAATCGCTGGCCATCGCACGCGCCGCGCACTCGGATGCCGCCGAAAGCATGGCGCTCATCAATCTGGCCGACGTCTACCTGCGCCGCGACAATTTCAAGGAGGTGCTGGACCTGTCACAGCGTTCGCTGGAATTGGCGACCGCGCTGGGCAACACGGCGACGGTCGCCACCAACAAGGCGAACATGGGTTTCGCGCTGCTGGGCTTGGGACGCATCGACGCCGGGAAAAAGCTGGCTGAGCTGGCGGTGCAGGAGTACGAACGCGCGGGCGCGGTCGCGGAAACCGGCGAACTGCTGGTCGAGTACGGGCAGCACCTCGCCGACGCCGGCGATTACAAGGGCGCCATCGCGCTCTTCGACCGGGAGCGCAGGCTACGCGACGAGATCGCGGCGGTACAGCGGGACAAGACCGAACGTGAGTTGCGCGAGTCGGAAAAGCGCAAGCGCGAGATCGAAAACCTGAACCACGAGCGCAGTTTGCAGGCGGCCGAACTGCAGAGCCGGCAGATGCAGCAGCGCGTCTGGTGGCTGTTGGCCGCGGTCTTCGCCGGATCGTTTGTCGTCGTGGCGATCCTGTACAGGAAATTGCGCATGACCAATCGCCTGCTGGCGCAGAAGAACACCGAACTGAGCTTTCAGAGCAGCCGCGATCCGCTGACCGCGTTGTACAACCGGCGCCACTTCCAGAATTTCATCAACGAAGACCGGGGAGACATCGACCGGCGCCGTGGCGCCATCGACAGGCCCGTGCAGGCATTGCTGCTGATCGACCTCGATCATTTCAAGCTGACCAACGACCAGTTCGGCCACGCCGCGGGCGATGCCGTGCTGATCGCCGTCGCGCGGCGGCTGCGCGACACGCTGCGCGATTCGGACATGATCGTGCGCTGGGGCGGCGAGGAGTTCCTGGTGTTCGTGCCGATGGCGCCGGCGGATCGGCTTGACGAAATCGTGCTGCGCGTCATGCACGCCATTTCGGACGAACCCATCCAGTACATGGGCCACTACATCCACACCACGGTTTCCGTCGGTTACTCACCCGTGCTCTTGCCGCCGGACGGCGTTTCGCTGGGCTGGGAGCGCGTGCTGGGCCTGGTGGACAAGGCGCTGTACATGGCCAAGGTGCACGGCCGCAACCGCGCGTACGGCGTCGGCAGCATGCTGAAGCCGGGTGACGACGCGCTGGCGGCCGTGGACACCGACCTTGAGAAGGCATGGCGCGACGGCGTGGTCGACATGCGCCTGCTGCTGGGCGCCCAAGTGCTGGAGGCTGCGGCGCAAGCAGGGCCGCCCCCTGGATCACTGCCACACTGAAGTGTTCGCCCGGCGACGACCTGCCGGGCCATGCTAGTATTTTCCTCATTTTCATTTTCATCACGAGGGCGGTTGCGCGCGTCTCCGCATCCTCCGCTCCAGCTTTCGATGGCCACGCCTCCCCGGCACTTCCTGCAGCTGCGCGACTTCTCCCGAGAGGAATTCGAATACCTGTTCGAGCGCACCCGCTGGATCAAGGACCGCTTCAAGCGTTACGAGCTCTATCAGCCGCTGCGCGACCGCACGCTGGCGATGGTGTTCGAGAAGGCGTCCACCCGCACGCGCGTATCGTTCGAGGCCGGAATGAACCAGCTGGGAGGCATCGCCATCAACTTGAATCGTGGCGACACGCAGCTCTCGCGCGGCGAGCCGATCGAGGATGTGGCGCGGGTTATCTCGCGCATGGTCGACGTCGTGATGATCCGGACCTTCGAGCAGTCGATCATCGAGCGTTTCGCCGCGCACTCGCGCGTCCCCGTGATCAACGGCTTGACCAACGATTACCATCCCTGCCAGATCCTCGCTGACATCTACACCTACGTGGAACATCGCGGTGACATCGCGGGCCGAACGGTGGCCTGGATCGGCGACTCCAACAATGTCTGCTATACGTGGCTGCAGGCTGCTGCCATTCTCGGCTTTCGGGTGCATGTCTCGGCGCCGCCGGACTATGAACTGGACCGGTCGTTGGTCGACGCCACCGTGGCGCCGCATGTCGAGACATTCGCAGATCCGATGGATGCATGCAACGGCGCCGACCTCGTCACCACGGACGTCTGGACCAGCATGGGCTTCGAGGACGAGAACGATGCGCGGCTGCGCGCGTTTGCCGGTTGGAAGGTCGACGGCCGAATGATGAGCAGGGCCAAACCGGACGCACTCTTCATGCATTGCCTGCCGGCGCATCGCGGCGAGGAGGTCGACGCCGACGTTATCGACGGACCGCAGAGCGTCGTTTGGGACGAGGCCGAAAACAGGCTGCATGCGCAGAAGGCATTGCTCGAGTATCTGGTCTGCGGCCGCGTCAATCCCTGAGGAAGAACCATGATCGACGTAAAAAAGCTGGACCGGTGGCAAAGTACAGGGTGGCATGGTGAGCGCCGGAAGCGAGGCTGGGCGGGTGGCAACAACAGGAGGTCACAATGATCGACCATAGCGGCGTAAGCGTGTCCGATGTTGTCCGCTCGAAAGCTTTCTATGGCGCGGCCCTGGCACCGCTCGGTTACGCGACGTTGATGGAGTTCGAACAATTCGCCGGCTTCGGCGTCGCGCCGAAGCCGGATTTCTGGATCGGCCAGGGCACGCCGAACGTGCCGCCTGTGCACATTGCGTTTCGCGCGGACACCCGCGCCGCGGTCGACGCGTTCCACCGGGCGGCCATCGCGGCCGGAGGGCGCGACAACGGCCCGCCCGGCTTGCGTCCGCACTATCACGCCAACTACTACGGCGCATTCGTGCTCGACCCGGATGGCCACAACATCGAAGCAGTCTGTCATCTTCCAGCTTGAGACCCAAGCGTGACCCGACGCAGAAACGCCGGGTCGTCGAGTTCATTTACTGGAGTTTTCGCGATGCCATTTTTCATGTCCAATGCACTTCGCCCGTTGCTTGCCATCGTGTGCGCTTTGGCCGCTACACAGCCGCTTGCGCAAGCATGGCCGGACAGGCCGATCAAATTCGTCATGTCGGCGCCTGCCGGAAGTTCCATCGATGTGCTCGGCCGGACGATCGGTGACAAGCTCAAGGATCGCCTCGGGCAACCGGTCATCGTCGAGAACAAGCCGGGCGCCGGCGGCACCTTGGCCACGGCCGAGGTCGCCAAGGCCGCTCCCGACGGCTACACGATGCTGCTCGCTTTCAACGGCCCGCTGGCGATCACGCCGTTGTTGCAAAAGCTCCCGTACGACGTGCAAAGGGACTTGGCGCCGGTCATCATCACGTCCAGCCAGCCCAATGTGCTCGCGGTCACGGCGCAGCTGCCGATAAAGTCGGTGCAGGAACTCGTCGCCTACGCCAAGGCCAATCCCGGCAAGGTCAATTTCGCGTCCGTGGGCAACGGCAGCTCCTCGCACCTCAACGCCGAGTTGTTGAAGTCGATGGCGGGCATCGACATCGTGCACATTCCGTTCAACGGCTCGCCGCCGGCGGTGATGGCGACGATCCAGAACGAAACCCAGATGATCTTCGCGGTGATGCAGCCGCTGCAGGCGCAGATTCAGGCCGGCAAGCTGCGCGCGCTGGCGGTGACCTCCGCGAAGCGCTTCCCGTTGCTGCCGGATCTGCCGACGATTGCCGAGTCGGGCTATCCCGGTTTCGACGCACTTGCCTGGAATGGCGTGATGGTTCCCGCCGGAACGCCCAAGGCGGTCGTGCAGCGGCTCAACGCCGAGATCAATGCGGTACTGAAGGAACCGGACGTCGTGCAAAAGATGCACGCCGCAGGCTTCGACCTCATGGGCGGCACACCGGAGGATTTCGGCGCGCTCATCAAGAGCGAATCCGAAAAGTGGGTGCAGGTGATAAGGAAGGCCGGCGTAAAAGTAGACTGAAAGTCGACTAGCGGTCCTTGTCGGCGCCGCCCGTGAGGCTTGGCAGGATCGTATCTCCCGACGACTGCAGCAGGCCGGTCTTCATGTACGTCAGCAGCTTTTCGCGCGTGTCCGCGATGTCGAGGTTGCGCATCGTGAGCTGGCCGATGCGGTCCTGGGGCGAAAATGACGACGCGCCCTTTTCCATCGTCAACCGCTCGGGCTGGTAAGTCAGGTTCGGACTCGCCGTATCGAGTAGCGAGTAGTCGTTGCCCCGCCGCAATTCCAGTGTGACTTCCCCGGTGATCGCGCGCGCGACCCAGCGCTGCGCGGTCTCGCGCAGCATCATCGCCTGCGAGTCGAACCAGCGGCCGTGGTAGAGCAGGCGGCCCAGCCTGCGGCCGCTGTCGCGGTATTGCTCGATCGTGTCTTCATTGTGGATGCCGGTGACCAGACGCTCGTAGGCGATGTGCAGGAGTGCCATGCCGGGCGCTTCGTACACTCCCCGACTCTTGGCTTCGATGATTCGGTTCTCGATCTGGTCGCTCATGCCGATGCCGTGGCGGCCGCCAATCGCATTCGCCTCCAGCAGCAGCGCGACTTCATCGGTGAATTCGACGCCATTCAGCGCCACCGGGCGCCCCTCGTTGAAGCGGATCCGGACCGATTCCGGCTCGACGGCGACGTCCTCGCGCCAGAACGCGACGCCCATGATCGGCTGCACGATCTTCATGCCCTTGTCGAGGAACTCGAGGTCCTTTGCCTCGTGCGTGGCGCCGAGCAGGTTCGAATCGGTCGAGTACGCCTTTTCGGTGCTCATCTTGTAGCCAAAACCGGCGCGGGCAAGGTATTCCGACATCTCCTTGCGGCCGCCCAATTCCTCGATGAACTTCGCGTCGAGCCACGGCTTGTAGATGCGCAGGTTCGGATTGGCCAGAAGCCCGTAACGATAAAAACGCTCGATGTCATTGCCCTTGTACGTGCTGCCGTCGCCCCAGATGTTGACGTCGTCCTCGCGCATCGCGATGACCAGCATCGTGCCGGTGACCGCGCGCCCGAGCGGTGTCGTGTTGAAATAGGTCGCACCACCGGTGGAAATGTGAAACGCGCCCGCTTGCAACGCGGCGATCCCTTCCGCGACCAGCGCGGCACGGCAATCCACCAGGCGCGCGACTTCGCCGCCGTACTGCAGCGCGCGGCGCGGAATGTCGTCGTAGTCCGGCTCGTCGGGCTGGCCGAGATTGGCGGTGTACGCGTACGGAATCGCGCCCTTGGCCCGCATCCAGTGCAGCGCCGCGCTGGTGTCGAGGCCGCCCGAAAACGCGATGCCAACCTTCTGGCCGACGGGAAGATCCTGCAGGATGTGCGACATGTGAGGCGGGGGCGTCCTGGGCGATGACAGGGAATGGTCTATTCTAGCCGACTCGACTTCGCCTCCGACCTGGCGCCGGTTCCCCGGTCACAAGCACGCCGTCCATGCCCGAGTTGCCCGACATCACGATTTACCGCGACGCCCTGGACGCCCGTATTCGCGGTCAGGTGCTGTTGCAGGTGGGGATCCGCAATCCCTTCGTTTTGCGCACGGCCGTGCCGCCCATCGCCCAAGCGGAGGGCAAGCGCGTCGTTGCCGTGCAGCGCCTGGGCAAGCGCCTCGTGTTGGCGTTGGAAGGCGACTTGTACCTGGTCGTGCATCTGATGATTGCGGGCCGCCTGCGCTGGCTCGCGAAAGCAGCCAAGCCGCCGGGTCGGCTGACGCTGGCGGTGTTGGAGTTCAACAACGGCAGACTCGCACTCACCGAGGCCGGCACCAAGCGTCGCGCGGCGCTGCACCTGGCGCAGGGCCAGGCTGGGCTTGCCGCCTTCGACATGGGAGGGATCGATGTCATGGACGCCGACTTCCAGGCATTTGCCGGCCGGTTGCGCCGCGAGAACCACACACTGAAGCGGGCGCTGACCGATCCGCGACTTTTCAGTGGCATCGGCAACGCGTACTCCGATGAAATCCTGCACCGGGCACGCCTGTCGCCGCTCAAGCTGACTGCAAAGCTCGATGACAACGAGGTCGCGCGACTGCACGCGGCGACCCGGACCGTCCTGGCCGAATGGATCGAGCGCCTGCGCACCGAGGCGCAAGGAGAATTCCCGGAAAAGGTGTCCGCCTTCCGACCTGAAATGGCGGTGCACGGCAAGTTCCGCCGGCCCTGCCCGGTTTGTGGCGCGCCGGTGCAGCGGATCGTCTACGCGGAAAACGAGTGCAACTACTGTGCGCGCTGCCAGAACGAAGGGGTCATCCTCGCCGACCGCGCGCTTTCGCGCCTGTTGCACAAGAGCTGGCCACGCTCGATCGACGAGCTTGGCTGACGGTAGAATGACGTCCCGTCAATGCCACCCGTTTCCGGACCACTACCATGCCTTCATTCGACATCGTTTCGGAAGTGAACCAGGTCGAGGTCAACAATGCCGTCGACCAGACCAACAAGGAAGTCTCCACGCGTTTCGACTTCAAGGGATCGGACGCGCGGGTCGAGGTCAAGGAGAAGGTGCTGACACTCCACGCCGACGACGACTTCAAGCTGTCCCAGGTCACCGATATCCTCACGGGTAAGCTCACCAAGCGCACCGTTGACGTGCGTTCGCTCAAGTACGGCGACGTCGAGAAGGTTTCCGGCAACAAGGTCAAGCAGACAGTCACCGTGCGGACCGGCGTCGAGCAGGAACTGTCGAAGAAGATCGTCAAGATCCTCAAGGACAGCAAGCTCAAGGTGCAGGGGTCGATCCAGGGCGATGCGGTCCGCGTGTCGAGCGCCAAGCGCGACGAACTGCAAAACGCCATCGCGCTGGTCAAGAAATCGATCACCGACTTCCCGCTGCAGTTCAACAATTTCCGCGACTGACTCCGGGGCCTTGGACCCAGCGCGCGAGCAGCCGTCCCTCGACAGCAGCGGCTCTCCGCTCGCCCGCATCCCCTTGGAATATGTTCCCTTCGCCGGCGAGACGCCGCGGCTCGCCCTCGAAATTCTGACGCCTGGCCACGCGTCATTGCTCATTGCCGGTCTTTCCGATCCTTTTCTCTACCTTTGGCTCGACCGATCCCCGCCGGACCTCGCGGCGCTGAAGTTACGCTTCCAAACGATTTGCCGCCGACCCGCGCCCGACGGGGAGCTCTGGCTCAACTGGGCGCTGCGCTGGCGCCACAATGAACGTTACGTGGGCCTGGTCGAGGCAACTGTCTATCCGAGCCGGGAGGCGAATCTCGCGTACTTCGTCTTTGCGGCGGAGCAAGGGCAAGGCCTTGCCGCGGAAGCGACGGCCGCGGTGATCGCGCATCTTCGGCGGGACTGCCACGTGGGCAGCTTCATCATCACGGCGGACACGCGCAACGCGGCGTCGCAGCGCGTTGCCGAAAAACTGGGCTTCGCGCGGGCTGCCGAGCCCGAACCTGCGGGCACACTGCGTGGCGAGCCCGTGCTGGACTACCGCTACAAGCTGCGCTAGGCGAGATCGCCCGCCAGCGACGAGCGTGTCGCCGCATCCACGGCAGGAATTTCCTCGCGATACGCCGGGTGGTCGACGCCGATGGTCAATGCGGCGCCACGCTTCAGGCTGACCGCCATGTCCGGCGCGAGTTCGAAGCGCAGGAAGTGGACTGCCGAGGTCTTCACCTCGTTTTCACGCGGCAAATCTTCGTCGGCGATGGCCCATACGCGTGGGCAGCCCGCGACCGCCACGAATACGCGATCCTCAACGCCCTTGAGTCGCATCAGCGCAGCGCGGCGCTCCTCGACGTCTTCATACTCGATCAGCATTGTCGCCTTGAAGTTGCTGCCGTCCGGCACCAGCGGATTGTAGACGTCGAGTTCGTCCTGAATCGCCTCCTCCTCGAAAGCTTTCTCAATGCGCAACATCTCCTGGATCTGGTAGCGTACGGTGAGGTCATCCTCGAAGATCAGCGTAATGTGCTGGCCCAGGTGGACCGTGCGCGCCTTCTTGTGTTCGAGCACCCGGCTGCGGAATGCCGGCCTTGCCTTGGCGTAGGCTTCGAGCGTCAGCAGGCTGTCGCGTTTGATGGCGGTCATCACTCAGTCCAGTCCGTAGGCGATGCGCATCAGCGTCAGCGGATGCTCGCGGCGTGCGTGCCGGCTCCCATCCCCGCCGTTCTCCGCGATGCCCTGCATGATCCGGCGGCTGGCGATCGGGCAATCGGAACTCACGTAGTCGGGATCGGTGTCGGCCATCCGGCCGAACACGGGCTTGCCGATTTTCATCGACTCGGCATAGAACTCGGCCTTGACGCCCCACGTACCGTCGTGCCCGGCGCAACGCTCGACCGTGTTCACCTCCGTTCCCGGTATCCATTGCAGCACTTCGCGCGTCTTCTGCCCCACGTTCTGCACGCGAGCGTGGCAGGGAATGTGATAGCTCACCCGGCCCAGGGGCATCGGAAATTCCCGCTTAAGCAGGCCATCCTTGTCGCGCAAAACGAAATATTCGAAGGGATCGAACATCGCCTCGGCAACCGCGACGACCTCCGGATCTTCGGGGAAGAGCAGCGGCAACTCCTGCTTGAACATCAGCGTGCAGGACGGCACCGACGTCATGATCGCGTAGCCGTCCCGCGCCAGGGCCGCAAGCTGGGGGATGTTCACGCTTTTCAAGCGCGCCACTGCTTCGAAGTCGCCCAATTCCAGCTTGGGCATCCCGCAACAGGCCTCCTTCTCCACCACACGATAGGGTATTTCGTTGTGGCCAAGGAGTTTGAGCAGGTCGTTGCCGATACCGGGCTCGTTGTAATTGATGTAGCAGGTGGCGAACACTGCGACCTTTCCGGGCGTGCGTTCGCCATCGCGCACGGGCCAGCCCAACGAGGGCTCGGCATGCGCGAGGAAGCGCTTGGCCGCATACGGGGGCAGTTCCGCCGCAGCGGCGATACCCATCACCGCCTCGCCCACCTTGCGCAGCGACGGTGTCTTGGTCGCCGCATTCACCATCTGCACGACCACCGGAATGGTCGCCAGCCTGCCCATCTTGTCCGTTGACGTCAGCATGCGGTCACGGAAGCGGATGTCACCCTTGGCGAATTTCTGTGCCTTGCCACGGAGCATCAGGTGCGGGAAGTCGATGTTCCAGGGATGCGGAGGCACGTAGGGGCACTTCGTCATGAAACAGACGTCGCACAGGTAGCACTGGTCGATGACCTTGCCGAAGTCCGCCTTGTCGACGCTGTCGAGTTCGCCCGACTTGCTCTCGTCGATAAGGTCGAACAGCGTCGGAAACGAGCCACACAAGCTGACGCAGCGGCGGCAGGTATGGCAGACGTCGAACACGCGCCCCAGTTCACGCTCGAGCGACGCCTCGTCGTAGAAGTCCGGATTGCGCCAGTCCAGCGCGTGCCGGGTGGGCGCTTCGAGGCTGCCTTCGCGGGTGGTCATGTCACTATGGTCTTATGGTTATGCGAGAAGCAACGCGCCGTCGAGATGCGCAAGCGAAGGAAGTCTGGGACGTGGTGACGATTGCAGCGGGCAAGTTGAAGCGACGTGTGCTCCAACTCGCCTCGGTATTGCGGGCGTCGCGCACTTTGCGACGCTGCAAGGCGCAAAACGTTCAATCCGTCAATGCGTCCAGCGCTTTCTGGAAGCGATTGGCATGCGACCGCTCGGCCTTTGCCAACGTCTCGAACCAGTCGGCGATTTCGTCGAACTGCTCGTCGCGTGCCGACTTCGCCATGCCCGGGTACATGTCGGTGTACTCGTGCGTCTCCCCGGCCACCGCCGCCTTGAGGTTGTCGCGGCTGGCACCGATCGGCATGTCGGTCGCCGGGTCGCCAACCTGCGCGAGATAGTCGAGATGTCCGTGCGCGTGTCCGGTTTCGCCTTCCGCGGTCGAGCGGAACAGCGCGGCGACATCGTTTTGGCCCTCGACATCGGCTTTGTTTGCAAAATAAAGGTAGCGGCGATTGGCCTGCGATTCGCCCGCGAACGCGGCCTTCAGGTTGTCGTGGGTCTTGCTGCCTTTGAGACTTTTCATGCTGCTCTCCTCGGGTAAGTGGCCGGGCGCCATGCGGAGATCCGGTGCCGCTTCGTCTCCCCAATTTTCGTTCACGCCCCGCCGGTCGCTCAATTTTGCGCGGCCGGCGCGAAATGCGTCCAATCGATTATGCCAATAGCCGCGATAATCCCGGTTAATCCAACGCAAAGAGCATGCAAATTCCTCCGCCGTGCTATACGTGCACGATTGCCTCGATCTCCGACCCGAAAGAATCGCCTTCATGAAGCTCGACGCCCCGGCCCTCGACACCCTGTTTCGGCAAGCCCATACGCATAACGCGTTCAGCGGTCCTGTGACCGATGACGATCTGCGCGCCATCTACGACCTGATGAAGTGGGGACCCACGACCGCCAACAGCGGGCCGGGGCGCTTTGTTTTCGTGCGTTCGGCGGAAGCCAAGGAAAAACTGCGGCCCGCGCTTTCGGCCGGCAACGTCGGCAAGACCATGGCGGCGCCGATCGTCGTCATCGCGGCATACGACCTGGAATTCTACGAACAACTGCCCAGGCTTTTTCCGCACACGGACGCGCGCAGCTGGTTCGCGGGCAAGGACGAGCATATCCGGATCAATGCGTTCCGCGGCGGCACGCTGCAGGGCGCCTATTTGATCCTGGCCGCGCGCGCGCTCGGGTTCGATTGCGGTCCGATGAGCGGATTCGACAACGCCATGGTGGATGCGGCGTTCTTTCCCGAAGGCAAGTGGAAGTCGAATTTCCTCATCAACATCGGCCACGGCGACCCGGCCAAGGTCCGCCCGCGCAATCCACGGCTGGCCTTCGAGGAAGCATGCCGCGTGGTCTGACCGATCTTCATTCCGCGCCTCGGAGGCGTTGCGTTCCAGGCCGGACAGCGCAGGCTTCATTGCGCTGCCGAACAGAGCGCAGAGCGAATATTCCGCGTTGACTTGTCCTTCTCTAAGTGTATCGTACGAACCTGCACCCTACAAAACATCCAAAATTCAACAATCGATTGGTTCGATGAGCCAATGCAACGCCGTGGGAGGGGCCCCTGATCGGGGATTGCGGCACAAGCCCCGCGATAAGCAGAGGCGGTGGGGGAATCTGAGTCTCTCGCCGCACGTCCGGCAGATTCCGATACCGGGGCCACCGGCTTTTGAGCGGCCAGCGGCGCTCGAGATTGGCAAAGGAGGATTCATCGCTGCTTGAGCCGCCGAGTCGGCCATGCGGCCCGAATGAACGTCCGCGCTGTCGGTCTCCGGGTTATCCCGGTTGGCGCAAATTGCCGAGGGTAAAGGAGGGATCGTGCAAATACCCGCTCTTCTCAGCCTTGCAGCATTCCCCTGTTCATCGGCAAAAACTTGGACGGCGAAATCGCCGGATGCGCCAGGCTCAAAGGATGCAATCACGTCGGTCTAGCGGCTGAGATCATCGATCAGCCAATCTGCGACGTTCTTCCACCCCGCTCCAGCCGATGCCTTCACACAATTACTGCGAACTCGAGCTGCGCATCCAATGGCTGGACCGGGGCGTCTACTTCATCGGCGCGAAGTTCATCGACTCGGTTAGCGATCTCGAAAACGAGATCCTTGACCCGATCCGGATAGCAATCGACGTCGATCAACTCCGCCAGCTTGCGCTCGACTCCGATGCGTACGGCGCTGCGCTGACGCAAATGCTCTTCGGCGCGAATGACAGCGCGATTCGCCAGGCGTACCTGCACGCGCGCAAGGCGGCCTCGGCCCGGGACGGGCTGCGCATTCGGCTCAGCATCCAGACGAGTGCGCCGGAACTTCATGCTGTTCGCTGGGAAACGCTGCGGGATCCGGAGTCCGGTTCACCGTTGCTGACCCAAAGCGATATCTGGTTTTCGCGCTTCCTCAGCGCCGACGATTTCCGGCTCCGTCAATTGCCCGAACAGGCCAGTCTGCAGGCGTTGGTCATCGTCGCGAATCCCAGCGACATCCAAACGAAGTGGGGGCTGGCGAAACTGGACTCCGACGCCGAGTATGCCAAGGCCGTCAGCGCGCTCAGTACGCAGGCGGAACCCGGCGCCCGGGAGATCACCGTCAGGCAGTTGCCCATGCGGGCGACGGTCTACAACATCGTGTCGGACCTGCGCGACCGCTATTCCGACGTCGTCTATCTCGCCTGCCACGGAACGCTTACCGAGGACGGCGAGCCGCGGCTTTTGCTTGAAACGGAAGCGGGCATCGGCGAGATGGTGAAGGGCGAGACGCTCGTCGAGCGGCTCGCAGGCATGAGTGAGCGACCCCGACTCGTCGTGCTGGCGTCGTGCGAGAGCGCCGGCGGGCGAAACGGGCTCGCGCTCGGCGCAATCGGGCCCCGCCTTGCGCAGGCAGGCGTGCCGAGCGTCGTCGCCATGCAGGGTGACATCACCGTCAGGTCGGTCGACAAGTTCATGCCGCGGCTGTTCCGGGAACTGGCCAAGGATGGTCAGATCGATCGTGCGATGGCCGTCGCGCGAAGCGACATCCGTGACGAGCCCGACTGGTGGATGCCGGCACTCTTCATGCGTTCCAGGACCGGCAGCCTTTGGCCAGCCGCGGTCGCAGGCGCCGAAGGATTCGACCAGTGGGACGCCGTGGTCACCGACCTGACCGATGAACTCTGCGTTCCGGTGCTCGGCCCAAGTCTTGTCGAGTCGCTGTTCGGCACGACGCGGGATATCGCGCAGCGATGGGCGGAACATTATGAGTTTCCGCTCGCCCCGCGGAATCGCGACGATCTCGCGCAGGTCGCGCAATACCTCGCCTACCGACAGAGCTCGGCGTATGCGCTGCAGGCGCTGCGTACCTATTTTGCGCAATACCTTCGCCGGAATTACCAGCCGGACTTGCCGCCCGAGCTTATGGAGGGGCCGGTGAATGTCGGCCTGGTCAACAGCCTGGTATCGCACATTGGCGCGAAGGAGCGCCAAGACCACCCAAACGACGTGCACCGGCTTCTCGCGAAGCTTCCCGTGAAGATCTACGTCAACGCCAATCGGGACAATCTGCTGCGCGATTCGCTGATCGAAGCCGGCCGCACGCCGCACATCCAGCTTTGCACATGGCGCACCAAGAACGACATGCCGGTGCCGATGGGGCCGCCGCTCGATCCAGCGTACGAGCCAAGCCAGAAGGAACCACTGATCTTTCATGTTTTCGGCAACCTGGAGTATCCGGAGAGCCTGGTTCTTACCGAGGACGATTACTTCAATTTCCTGATCGCGGTGACACGCAACGAAGCGCTCCGGAAGATGAGCATCCCGCCCAAGGTGAGTACGGCGCTGGCTAGCTCGGGTCTGCTGCTGCTGGGTTTCCAGGTCGACGATTGGGACTTCCGCGTGCTGTTCAGCAGCATCCTGAAGCAGTCTGGCAATCTGCTGTCAGAGCAGCGGACCCGGGTAGCGGTCCAGATGAGCCCGGTTGAAGGCCGGATCGTCGATCCGGAGCGGGCCGTCCAGTACCTGCGCAAATACTTCGAACGGCAGGCACGTATCGGCGTTTCCTTTGTCACCACCGATGATTTCATGAGGCAGCTGATTTCGCGCTGCATCGATGCCGGGTTGGTTGACCGGTAGCCGCGATAACCGTCCCGCCTGGACCGCCCTCGCCATGACACCCGAATCTCCTGCGCATCCAGCCGCGTCTGGCGATGGGTTGCGCAATCCCTATGTCGGGCCGGTCCCGGTTCGCGAACCGCCGCTGTACGGCCGAAAGAAGGAGACCGACGAGTTGGCCGACCTCCTGGTCAGCAAGCGCATCGTCCTGTTGTTCGGGCCTTCCGGCGCCGGCAAGACCTCGCTGATCGACGCGGCGCTGATTCCCCGCCTTCACGACCGATACCGGCTCAACGCGTTGCCGCCGGTTCGGCTTACCCATCGCAGCGAAGCCCTCGCCGGCCGGACGAACGTGAACCACTATGTCTGGTCGACGATGCGCTCGCTCGAACGACGCTTTCCGCGCGACCAGCAGTTATCCGATGTCGAGCTTGGGGAATTGACGCTTGCCAATTACTTTGCGCGCCGCCTGAATTCCGGCAGAGACGCCGCCAAGCGCGAATTCAACCTTCTCGTCCTCGATCAATTCGAGGAGCTGTTCACCCTCGATCGGCTGGATTGGGATGCAAAGAAGGCGTATCTGGCCGAACTCGGGAAGCTGTTGGCGGGCACCAGTGAAGATGCCGCGCAGGTCGACGAGCTGGAGCCGGTCAAGCCCTGGGCGCTGATATCGATGCGCGAGGACCGGGTGGCGGAGCTGCAGCCATTCTTGTACATGATTCCGACCGCGCTCGCATTCCGGTTTCGGCTGGACCCTCTCGAGCGCGACGAAGCGCTTGAAGCCGTCATCAAACCCGCCGGCACCTACATGACCCCCGAGGCCGCAGTAAAGCTGGTGGACGACCTGCGCACCCTGCGGTTGCAGACACCCGACGGCACCGAGTTCCTGCGCGAGGGCCGCTTCGTCGAACCCGTGCATCTCCAGGTCGTCTGCCGCCGGCTTTGGGACAAGGTGGTGGCGAGCGAGAGGCGTCCGATCGAAATTGCCGACGTCACTTCCGGCCAAGGGACTAGCGAGGTTGACCGGGCATTGCGCGACTATTTCGACGCGGAAGTCGAAAAGGCAGCGCAGGCGACTCAAGTTTCACAACGGAACCTGCGGGACTGGATCGAAAGCAACCTCACTACCGCCAACGGCGTTCGCGCACCCGCATTGCGTATCCCAGCGGTACTTGGAACCTTGGACGCAGCGATCGGTTGCCTGATCGATGCCAATTTGATCCGTTCGGACGTGCGCAGCGACCAGGAATGGATAGAGCTCGCGCACGACCGGTTGGTCGATCCTGTTCTTGCAGGCAACAAGGAGTGGCGTGACCGGAACCTGCAGCTGTTCCAGCGGCAGGCGAAGCTGTGGGCGGCCGCCGGAAAGGAGCATGGGGAATTGCTGTTTGTCCGGGAGGATCTCCTGATCGCGGAAAAGTTCGCGCGAGAGAACCCCGAGGAGCTCAACGACGACGAGCGCCAATTTCTCGCAGAGTCGGGCCGGGAGCGCGATCGCATCGCGAAAGAGAAGCGGAAAGACCAGATAATGCGCCGGGCACTAATGGCCACTACCGCTCTTGCTGTCGCATTCCTCGCCGTCGGGACCGGATTCGTGGCACAAAATACGAAGTACCACACCAGCCTGGATGAACTGCGCAGGCAAGAGACCGATCAGGTTGAACGGTCGAAGCTTTACCGGGCAGTGGGGGCCGTACGCGACAAGCCTCCCATGGAGGCCATCGGCAAGCTGCTCGAGGTCCATGAGGAAATTGCCCGGCGCGAAAATGCTGTAGGCGAACGCGACAATCTTTCGTTCTTCTTCGACAGCACGCTTCTCGAGACGCTGAAGGCGGTTCCGCGATCGATCGAGAGGGTACTGGGCCAGCACTCGCACATCGTACGGTCGCTTGCGTTCAAGGCTGACGGCAGCCGCCTGATTTCGGGCTCGTGGGACGGGACTGTCGCGATCTGGCGGCTCGATCAACCCGCAATGCAAGCCGTCAGGACGGAGGACCAGGGCGCCGAGACGTATGCAGTGGCGCTGCACGAAGGAACGGGCGTGCTTGCGTCCACCTACATCGACGGCAGGATCATCCTGTGGCGCCTAACGGACTCCGGACTGGAGAAACTCACCACGCTCGATGGCAGTAGCACGGGCTATCGCAGGCAGGTTACGACTGCCGCATTCAACAAGGATGGGAACCTGTTGGCGACAGCCGGCTGGGACAAGACCATTCTGCTGTGGGACGTCACGAATCCTGCCGTTCCGGCGCAAATCGCCTCGTTCGGGACGAATTACCATCATGCGCCGATTCAGCGGATCGTGTTTCTACCCGCCGATGCGAACGGCGAGCGTTTGGCATCGACCGATCTCGACGGAAAGGTCCGAATCTGGCGAATCCCCACGCCGCGTGCGGGAGAACCTGTCAAGGCCAGCGCGGAGCGCGATTTCGCGGTCAGCGATGTCGTGAATCGAAACGTCGGCCTGTACAGCGCGGCGGTTAGTCCCGACGGAAACTATCTGGTGGCCGGGGACTCGGAAGGGTACGTATACATCTGGGACCTGTTGGCGGCGAACCCGCGAACGAGCGGCGTTCGGCTGACTGCGGCTCGCCACGGAACCGACGACTTCAATACCGAAATTTACGACATTGCCTTCTCACCCCTGAATCCTCGGGAATTCGCGAGTGTCGGCGTCGATGGTGTCCTGCTCAAGTGGAACATTTCAGGCAATCCAAAGGCAGCCGGCGACCTCAAGAAAAATATCGATGTCCTCCAGGTCGGCCACCTGGGCGAGCGACTCTATAGCGTCAGCTACCATCCGACGCGCGCTGGCGTGGTGGCGGTTGGCGGCACCCGGACCGTGCAACTGGTGGACATGGGACGACGCGGCTCGCAACTGGCGACCGCACTCGCACCCGCCGATCAATCGACAGGTGCCTGGCGCAGCGTCTCCATGGACCGTGCGTCGTCGACGATTGCCGCCGCACGCGAGGACAACCGGATTTTCTTTTGGCGCCACACATCCGGGGGCATCGTGGCGATACCCAACTGGACGATGGCGGTGGCTCCCGGGACGATGTTCGCGCTGGCCCCCAATGGGTCGAGTATCGCCACGGTCGCTTGTGGTGGCAATCTGACCATGTGGAATCTTGTCGAAGGCCAGGTGCCGGTCCCGAAGGTGCTGCCCCCCAGGACCACCCCGGCAAATTCCCTTCCTGCCCCATGGCCGCCCCTTCGTTCAACCGGGAAGGTGCGTTATTTGCCGCGGCTTTTGGTCCCCAGCTGGAAATCTGGTCGCGCAGCGTCAATGACGTCTGGGAGCTGCAATTCGCCGGAGCGATCAACGCTGGCGACAGCGAGAGCGGTGACGCCGCGGATCGAGGGCAGGAGACAATTTCCAGCCTGGCGTTCAGCCCCGTTTCGCACATGGCGGCGGTCGGAGGAAGTTCGGGTCGCATCCGCCTGCTCGAGATCAACGACGGCAAGCCGGCGGCGTCCTTCCTCCCGGTTTCTGTTGACGCCGGCAAGGCCGTGCTGGCGCTTGCCTTCAAGCCGAACGCGAGCCTGCTCGTATCCGGCGGGGAGGATGGATTCATCATCGAGTGGTCGCTGCCCGCGCTCAAGAAGGAGAATTTGGACACGCGTCACGAGCGTTCCGTGACCAGCCTTGCCTTTGCCATCCTTGACGAGGGTTCGCCCAGGCAACGTCCGATCTTTGTATCGGCGGACAGGGAAGGCAACGTGCGGGAATGGACCGGCGGCTCGACGGAAGGCGCGACCTTGCAGATTGCGCCTGCGAGCCATCATTCGGTGCGAGGCATTGCGCTACGATCGGACGGCCTGTTTCTCGTCACGGCAAGCGACGAACTGCTCGCCTGGAACTTCAGTCGCGAGTCCATGGTGCAGGCGGCGAAGCAGGTGGTCGCCAAGCAATAGACGATTGCCCATGACTGCGCAGCCAAACGAGCGCGCCATGACGACCAATCTAACGCAGGAGATGCCGCATGCCCGAAGACCGCGTCGAACTCAACGGCGTAAATGGAGCGACCGGATCGTATCTGATGCCGGCGCTGACCGTCGCGGAGGTGGCGCGGCTGGCGCAAGGCGAAACGCTCGACGCCGACCGGTTTGCGGAGCTGCGAGGCCGTCACGATGCAACGGCCGCGACGTATGGCGTTGCCTATGGCGTCGATCCGCAGAATCTGGCGCAGACGGGTTGGGGGATCGTGTTCGCCCACGACGCGGAACCCGATCTGCGCGCCGCGCTCGCAACATTGATGGCATTGCGGGCGGACCAGTCCAAGGATCTGTACAGGGAGTTCTCGGGCCCGGCGGGTCATCGGCCGGATGAAACGTCGCGCGCGTGGCTCGCGCGTCAGGGCGTCGGGCCGGGGCAGCCGCAGCCGCGGAAGGTGCCGTATTACCTGCTCATCGTAGGCAATCCCGAGCGCATTCCGTTCCGCTTCCAGTACGAGCTCGGATTGAACTATTCGGTTGGCCGGATCCACTTCGACACTCTCGACGAATACACGCAATACGCGGCCGGTGTCGTTGCCGCGGAAGGCACCGCGGGAATGACCACCGGTCGGAGGGCGTGCCTGTTCGGCGTCAGGAACGCGGGCGACCAGGCCACCACGATGAGCGCTGATCACCTCGTGGGCCCGCTCGCGACGGCGATCGAATCGACACATGCGGCCGCAGGCTGGAAGGTGGATCGGCTCCTTGCGACCGACGCGTCGAGGGCAAACTTGCGCACACTCCTCAATGGCGCAGAGCCGCCGGCGTTGCTGTTTACCGCGAGCCATGGCATGGGATTTCCAAAGGAGCACGCCCTGCAGGCGCGTCATCAGGGGGCGCTTCTTTGCCAGGAGTGGCCCGGCCCCCTCCTCCACGTTGGCCCCATTCCGCCAGAGTTCTATTTCTCCGCCGACGATCTGACCGACGGCGCGCGCCTCAGCGGAATGATCGCATTCCATTTCGCGTGCTACGGAGCCGGCACCCCGAAGCTGGACGACTACGCCCATCGGGGTGGCGTACGCGAGGAGATCGCGCCGCAAGCGTTCCTGGCGCAACTCCCCAAGCGCATGCTGGGCCTGCCGCGGGGCGGCGCCCTCGCGGCAGTAGGTCACGTCGAGCGCGCATGGGGATATTCCTTCGCCTGGCCGGGCGCCGGAGATCAGACGGCGGTATTCGAGAATTGCCTCGGCGCGCTGCTCAGCGGCTCGCGCCTGGGTCCGGCCATGGAATCGTTCGCGATGAGGCATGCCGATCTCGCGGTGAGCCTCAACGGCGAACTGGAGGACATCAAATTCGGGGCAATTCCTAACGAAATTTCAATTGCCAATCTGTGGACGGCCAACAATGACGCGCGGAGTTACGTAATCATCGGCGACCCGGCGGTCCGGCTTCAGCACTAGGGCCACGCAGCCTGCGCTAATCGCCTTCCGTCCCGCATGCGCGTCGCGCAAGGACGGCAGAGCGTTCCTGTTTTCGATCATACGGAGGACGGCATGACCATCGAAACTGTGCCTGGCACTTCCACCCAGTACTACCTGATCGCATTCGACGCCGACGGTCGCGAACGCGCTGACGATCCGGATGGCTTGATGAGCACGCGGGCATTGGATGCCATGCGGGCGGAAAAGGCCACGGACGTCTTCCTGTTGAGTCACGGATGGAAGGGAGATATTCCTGCCGCCAAAGCGCAATACGGCGCCTGGATGGGCGCCATGCTCGCGTGCAAGCAGGACCTCGCGCTGGCCGCGGCCCGCCGACCGGGATTCAAGCCTCTGCTCGTCGGACTGCATTGGCCGAGCTTGCCCTACGGCGTCGAGGAATTCGCAAGCCCAGGTGTCTCGTTCGCTGCGGTCGGCGGCGGCGGCATCGAATGCACGATCGATCGCTGCGCCGAGCGCATCGTGGATACCCCGGCGGCACGGGCGGCGCTGCGCACGATATTCGACTCGGCGCAGCGGGATATTGCGCCGGCGGCACTCCCCGAACCAGTTCGCCAGGCGTACAGGGTCCTCGACGAAGAGTCGGCGTTGGGCAGTCAGGGGGTCGGCGGCGGCCCGGGCGACGACCGGGAACCGTTCAACCCCGATGCGGCCTACAGCAATGCGATGAGCCAATCCGTCAGCTTCGGAGGGACGACACTGAGCGGCCTCCTGTCGCCACTCGCACAGCTATCGTTCTGGAAGATGAAGGAACGCGCGCGCACTTTCGGCGAAAGCGGTTCCTTCGGACTGGTCTCGTCGCTCATGCGCGCAAGCGACGGCGGCGATGTGCGCTTTCACCTGATGGGACACAGTTTCGGCTGCATCGTCGCTTCGGCCACCGTCAACGGACCGCGCGGCGCGCGTCTGCCACGCCCCGCCAGCTCGCTGGTGCTGGTGCAGGGTGCCTTGTCGCTCTGGTCGTACTGCTCCAGCATACCGAAAGCACCCGAGAAGCCCGGCTACTTTCGCCGGATCGTCGCGGATCGCCTGGTTGCAGGCCCGATTGTCACGACCCGCTCCGAATTCGACACCGCGGTGGGACGCCTTTACCCCGTCGCCGCAGGCGTTGCGGACCAAGTGGCGTTCGCACCCGGCGAGCTTCCCAAATATGGTGGTGTCGGCACCTTTGGGGCGCGCGGTCCCGGCCTCGACATGGTGGATCTGACCATGGGTTCGGCGACCGCGGCCTACGACTTCCGGCCAGAGCGGTTCCACAACCTGGAAGCCAGCGGCGTGATCCGCGAAGGCGACCCGCCGTCGGGCGCCCACAGCGACATCGCCAGGCCCGAGGTGGCGCATGTGGTCTGGTGCGCGGCAACCACGCTGAACTGAGCGCGCCGGTTGCATCGCGGCTCGCGACCTCGGAGTGCCGCGCGTTCAGTCAATACGCTCGTAGGCCGGCAGCGTAAGGAATTCGACGAACGTGTCATTGTTGACGAGGTCGGCAAAAATCTTCGCGGCATCGTCGTACTTTCCATCCCCGAACGCCGTGCCCAGCAACTCGCGGATCTTCTTCATTTCCTCGGGAATCATCGCGGCGACCATTTCTCTGCTTACCTTGCGGCCGTCGTCGAGCTTTCCTTTGGGCGAGCGGATCCACTGCCACACCTGCGAGCGCGAGATTTCCGCGGTGGCAGCATCTTCCATCAGGTTGAAGATCGGCACTGCGCCCTGGCCGGCGAGCCACGCACCGATGTACTGGATGGCCACGTTGATATTGAGCCGCAGCCCCTTTTCGGTAATCGGCTGCTCCGGCTCGAACTTGATGAGGTCCGCCGCCGTGGTGTGAACGTCATCACGCGGTTTCAGTTCGATCTGGTTTGGCGTGGGCATCAGCCGGTTGAACGCCTCCAAGGCGACCGGCACCAGCGCCGGATGCGCGACCCACGTGCCGTCGTGCCCGTAAGTGGCTTCGCGTTCCTTGTCGACCTTTACCTTGGCAAAGGCCTCGGCGTTGGCGACTTCATCGTTCTTCACAGGGATCTGCGCGGCCATCCCGCCCATCGCGTGGATGTTGCGGCGGTGACAGGTCTTGATGCACAGCTCGGCATAGCTCCTGAGGAAATGCGTGGTCATCGTCACCAGCGCACGATCGGCAAGGCAGAAATCCTTGTTGTTGCGGAATTTCTTGATGCAGGAAAAGATGTAGTCCCAGCGGCCGCAGTTGAGTCCGGCCGAATGCTCGCGCAGCTCGAACAGGATCTCGTCCATCTCAAAGGCGGCGACGATGGTCTCGATCAACACAGTCGCCTTGATGGTGCCGGTGGCTACGCCCAGTTCGTCCTGTGCCATGACGAAGATGTCGTTCCACAGCCGCGCCTCGAGGTGGCTTTCCAGCTTGGGGAGATAGAAGTAGGGGCCGCTGCCGCGCGCCTTCAGTTCCTTCGCGTTGTGGAAGAAATACAACCCGAAGTCGAAAATCCCGCCCGACATCGCCTGTCCGTCGATCCTGACGTGCTTCTCCGGCAGGTGCCAGCCGCGCGGGCGCACGAACAACGTCGCCAGTTTTTCCTTCAGCGCATAGGACTTGCCTTCGGGCGAGACGAAGTCGATGCGGCGGCGAATCGCATCGCGCAGGTTGATGTGCCCCTGGATGTTGTTGTCCCAGCGCGGCGTGTTAGCGTCCTCGAAATCCGCCATGAAGACCTGCGCGCCCGAGTTGAGGGCGTTGACTATCATCTTGCGGTCCACCGGACCGGTGATTTCCACGCGCCGGTCCGCAATATCGGCGCCCACCGGCGAACAGGTCCAGTCGCCTTCGCGCACCGCGCGGGTCTCCGCCAGGAAATCGGGAAGCTTGCCCGCATCGAATTCCGCCTGGCGCACCGCGCGCTTCGCCAGCAACTCCTCGCGCCGTCCACCGAACGCGCGTTGCAGCTTGGCGACGAACGCCATGGCCTCCGGGGTTAGGATCTGTGCGTACTCGGGAGTGATACGTCCGGCGATATCGATGCCGGGACCGTAGTTAGGCGTGCTCATCGGCGTCCTGGTCGGGTCAATGGGGATGCGGCTACGGCGCTGCGCCCCACCTTCTGGCAACGCGGGCGCCGGCGCGGGCAATGCGCAAATCAGCGCCCTGATTCTACCCGATCACGGCGACCGCGCGCCGCGCCGCGGGCCGCTCCAGCATGCCTTGCCCGATGCCGCGATTGACGGCGCTGACCACCGCCCGCAACGTGGCCGTGACGATGTTCTGGTCGAGGCCGACGCCATACACCGTCTGCTCGGAGCCGATGCGCAATTGCACATAGGCAACCGCCGTAGCGTCCTCCCCGGCACCGACGCCGTGCTCATGGTAGTTCTGCACATGGATGTCGAATCCGCCGTCGTGACGCAGCGCGTGGACGAACGCATCGACTGGCCCATTGCCCGATCCGGTCAGCACCGTTTCGGCGCCGTCGATCGTCAAATGGGCGCTCAGCTGCTCGACCGTGCCGTCGGAAACGCTATGCTGGGCGCGATGGCCGACGTATGACACGGGTAGCGTGGCAGCCACGTATTCACGGTCAAATGCCGCGCGAATATCCGCGGGAACGAGCTCCTTTCCGGTCGCGTCGGTGATGCGCTGGATCACCTGGCTGAATTCGATTTGCAGCAGGCGCGGCAGCGCCAGCCCGAAATCGCGCTCGAGCAGGTAGGCAATGCCGCCCTTGCCCGACTGGCTGTTGACCCGGATCACCGCGTCGTAGGTGCGCCCGACATCGGCCGGGTCGATGGGCAGGTACGGAACATCCCATACCGGATTGCCTCGCGCCACTTCAGTTGCGCGCGCGGCCAGGCCCTTCTTGATCGCGTCCTGATGCGATCCCGAGAACGCGGTGAACACGAGGTCGCCACCGTACGGGTGGCGTGGATGCACCGGCAACTGGTTGCAGTGCTCGACTGTGCGGATGATCTCGTTGATGTCGGAAAAATCGATGCCGGGATCGATCCCTTGCGTGAACAAATTAAGGCCCAGCGTCACCAGACAGACGTTGCCGGTGCGCTCGCCGTTGCCGAAGAGGCAACCTTCAATGCGCTGCGCGCCCGCCATGAGGCCCTGCTCCGCCGCGGCCACGCCGCAACCGCGATCGTTGTGGGGATGCAGCGAAAGCACGATGCCGTTGCGGCGCGCGAGGTGTCGCGACATCCATTCGATCTGGTCGGCGTAGATGTTGGGCGTGGCCATCTCGACCGTCGCCGGCAGGTTGATGATCATCGGATGGCCGGGCGTCGGCTGCCACACGTCGCCGACGGCGTCGCACACTTCCACCGCAAAATCGAGCTCCGTGCCGGTGAAGCTCTCCGGCGAATACTGGCAGACCCATTCCGTATCCGGCTGCGCCGCCGCGCAATCGCGGATGATCTTCGCTCCATCCACGGCAATGGCCTTGATCCCCGCGCGGTCGAGGCCGAACACAACGCGTCGCTGTGTAGTCGACGTCGAGTTGTACAGGTGCATGATGACGCGACGTCCGCCCTGCAACGCCTCGAATGTACGCTTGATCAGCGGCTCGCGTGCCTGCGTCAGCACCTGCACCGTCACGTCGTCGGGAATCAGGTCGTGCTCGATCAGCTTGCGCGCGAAATCGAAGTCGGTCTGCGACGCCGCCGGAAAGCCGATCTCGATTTCCTTGTAGCCCAGCTTGACCAGCAGCCGGAACATGCGCAACTTGCGCTCGGCGTCCATGGGTTCGATCAACGCCTGGTTGCCGTCGCGCAGGTCGACGCTGCACCACACGGGCGGCTCTGTGATCACGCGCGACGGCCAGGTGCGGTCGGGCAACGCAATCGGCGTGAAGGGCTTGTACTTTGCGGTCGGATCGATGGTCATGGGAACGCTCTCGGTCGGGGATTCGCGTCGGTGCAATCGTCCTCCGGTGCTCCGGGGGACGCTACTTGGGGCCGTACTCGAATTGAGGGTTAGGTTTTATGTGCGCGCGGGGCGCAGCAGGAGCAGCAGACCGCCGGGGACGAGCGCAGGCGCGGACGCGGAACCGGTCCGGGCGCTGGTGGCGATGTGATTGTGGCTGCTCATATCCGAAACACTAACCGAAATCATGTTGCGCCGCAAGAGGGGCGCCAGCCTTGGCGTCGCCCGCGGCCGTGCCACGCTTCGCCCCTCGAAAGCCAGCGGCTGCCACTGCGCAATGGAACGGAACCGGCCACCCCGGACCTGCCGGCCATTAGCTGATAGTCTTCGCGCTGAGGGTCCCGGGCCGCCAATAACGCTGGATGTCCCGCGTTCCCTCGGCCACACGAAAAATCTTCGGGCTTGGAATGACACCACGCTCCATTCTTCTGACACTGATTTGCGTCGTGCTTATCGCCATCGGGCAACTGATGTTCAAATCGGCGGCGGGCCAGTGGCGCATCGACGGATGGTCGTGGGCAACGGTACGGGGGTTTCTCTCCCCCACCATGCTCGCCGCTCTCGCCATCTACGCCGGGGCGACCCTGCTTTGGGTCTTCGTGCTGCGGACGGTTCCGCTGGGGACGGCGTATTCGCTGTTCTCGCTCGCCTTCCTGATCGTACCGGTGCTTGCCTGGGCAATCCTGGGCGAGCAGATCTCCGTCAACACGCTGGTTGGCAGCGTCGTCATCGTCGCCGGTGTGATCATCGCCGTGCGATGAAGTATCCCCGCCCGCCATGCTCGCTGCCCTCGTGAGGAGAGCCGCCCGTTCTCCGGACGGCCCGGCGGAACTGCCATGATGAACGACCCGGTGGAAGTGACATGACGCCCGGGACTTCGGTCATCGCGGTCGTCATCCCGTGTTATCGAGTCAGCAAGCAGGTGCTGGGCGTCATCGCGAGAATCGGTCCGGAGGTTGAGCGCATCTTCGTGATCGACGACGCCTGCCCCGAACACTCCGGTGAGCTCGTGGAGAAGGAGTGTAGGGATGCGAGAGTATCCGTGATCCGGCATTCAGCGAATCAGGGCGTGGGCGGAGCAATGGTCACAGGCTACCGTGCCGCGCTCGAGGCGGACGTCGACATCGTGGTCAAGGTCGACGGCGACGGACAGATGGATCCAGCGCTCATTCCCCATTTCACCAAGGCCCTGCTCAACGGCCAGGCGGACTACGCGAAGGGCAACCGGTTCTACGATCTCGAATCGCTGCGTGCGATGCCGCGCGTGCGGCTGATCGGAAATGCGATGCTATCCATGGTGAACAAGATTTCCAGCGGGTACTGGGACATCATGGATCCGACCAATGGCTACACGGCCGTCCACCGAACGGTGCTGGCCCGATTGCCGCTGGACAAGATCGACCCGGGATATTTTTTCGAATCGGACATGCTGGTTCGCCTCTACACGCTGCGCGCCGTGGTACGTGACGTGTCCATGAAATCTCGCTACGAGGATGAGTCGAGTACCCTGCGGGTCGGGCGGGTGCTGCTGTCGTTCCCGTACAAATATCTGCGGGCGACAATCAAGCGGGTTTTCTACGCCTACTTCCTGCGTGATTTCAACGCCGGCACGCTGCAAATGCTGGGCGCCCTGTTGATTGGCGGCGCCGGTACGGCCTACGGGGCTGCCAGGTGGATTTTGTCCACTCGCAGCGGCATCGCCGCCACGTCGGGTGAGGTCATGATCGCCGCGCTGCCGGTGCTCGTTGGCGTTCAATTCCTGCTGGGCGCGCTGCAATTCGACATCCAGAACGTGCCGCGCGTGCCGCTGCAGCAGGACGATTAGCCGCCAGGCTGCTACTTGTCCGGCGGCTCCCGGATTTCCGCAATGACCATTCCGTTGGCGCGCCAGATCGGTACCGTATACCGGACACGAAAATCGTGCATCGCCTGATTTTCGGTGTCGTACGGCGGGTCGCGATACACGATGTGCGTCAGCTTGAACGATTCC
The DNA here is from genome assembly GCA_963819965.1 of uncultured beta proteobacterium. Classification (GTDB taxonomy): domain Bacteria; phylum Pseudomonadota; class Gammaproteobacteria; order Burkholderiales; family Casimicrobiaceae; genus VBCG01. The sequence goes on along the minus strand of CAWFYA010000001.1, from coordinate 623,545 downwards.
GCATTGGCGAGCACGTCCTGCGCAGATTCCGCATAGGCGAGCGCGTGGGACGTTGTGACGTCGTGCCAGTTTCCCGCGCGGGAGTAGCCGACGAACCCGGCGGGGTGCCCTCCTAGCATGTAGAAGCCAACGCGCGCATCGGGAAGGAACCGGTTGAGGTAATCCGATGCGATTCGGTCCGGGCCGTATTGCGCGATGTATGCCTGCCGCGCACGCCTTTCGACCGCGCACCCGGGGCACAGCGTGAGATTCGACCAGCTGGCCGAATACATCAGGCGCACATTGACGACGCACATCACTGCGCCGATCAGCAATATCGCGGCCTTGGTCGCCCTTCGGTCCGGTATTTCGGCGAGCGCCCAGCCCCCGAGCACCGACACCAGCGCGAAGAACGGCAGAAGATAGCGCAGGTACGACTGCTGGCTGTACACGACCCCGAAGAATATCGCCGCGAGCGCGAGGCATAGCCATTGCGTGCGCGGACGGCGTCGCAGGAACGCGAGGGCGATGACCGGGAACAACAGCAGCCAATGGAACCCAGCGGCTCCGTTGGAGCCTTCGATGAAGCGACCGCTCGACCAAACCAATTCGTAGAGACTCCAGGGTCGCAGCGGCGCGTTGTACAGCCGATTGTTGAACGACTCCTCGGTATCGAAATAGGGCGACTGGAACAGCGCGTTCATGAAGGGGAAGACGGGGTTCTCCGTTCGCAGCCAGGCGTTTGCATAGGGCCACGCCGCGATCGCGGCGGCAAGGGCCAACAGGAAAATCTCCCACTTCGTGATCTTGTGTGGTCTCCGTTCACGCCACGCCACGACGCCAACATACGCCAGCAGTGGCGCCAGCCAGATTACTGCGATTACCTTGCATTGCATGGCGCCGGCCGCAAGGAGCGCAAGCGCCACCAGCGAACGTGTCGATCGAGTACGCAGGTAGTCGAGGGCGAGCAGGAGCGTGCCTAGCAAAAAGGCAGTCCATAGACTCTCGATGTATAGCGTGCCGGTTTCCAGGAAGGCGAGCGGGGTCGACGCGACCAGGCACACGCTTGCGAGTGCGATTTCGCGACGGGTGTGCAGGCTGATCAATTCCCAGATCATCTGGCAAGCCAGCACCGCAAAGCAGAAATTGAGGAGCCGTGCGGCACCCTCCCCTCCCACCAGGAAAGCCGCCGTGAACGCCCAATCCGCGCCCATCGGCATGACTGCCCACACAAAGCGGGTCACATCGAATGGCCAGCGGTGTGCCTCGGCCATCAGCATCGGAATCTGCAGATGCATCGCCAACGCGTCGTAACCTACTTCCGGTTTGGCCACGACGAACAAATGCAACACCACGATGGCCATCAGCAGAGCCATCCAGCCGCGTTCGGTCGCGCTCATCGGCAGGTCCCGCTGCAGCAGCACGCGGCACATTCGGCGGAGAGCTTGTGCCGCCGTTCGCCACCAGCAAAGCAAAGGCAGGATCAGCGCAACGGCATAGACGCTCAGGAAATGAACTTTGAGCGACGCCGTGGCGGCGATGATCCCGATCCAAATGCTGACTCCCGCCAACGTCGCGACGGCGAAGTGCGGCGCCGCGGCAATCGGATCCCGCGATTGCGCTCGGGCAAGCACGCGATCGCCGAGCACGAAGGCGTTGAGCAGCTGGAGTCCGACCACCAGGACGACCGCGGGGGTCAGCAATGCCGATGCCACAAGTAGGGCGCCATTCCACGCGATTGCCCGCGCGTAGCGGCCCCGGATCGCGAAGGCCGCACCAAAGGCCGCGAGGGCGGTAAATCCTACCGCGACGAACTCCCCCTGGCGGAATTGGAACCATGGCGTCTCCGGCACCTGCGTGAGTGCCCAGACCCCGATGCCGACGTGAATTGCCAGCAGCAGCGCGAGCCAGCGCATGTACGAGACGGGAAAGGGACCCGGCCCTTCGGCTTGATGCGTCGCATAGGGCACCGGGTTGGCCATGGCGCGGTGGATTATGCCACCCATGCGGCGTGCGGGCCCAAGTATCATTCGAGCGATGCGATCGGCAAATACACTCCTGTCGAAGTGCGCGCCGGCACGGGACCCACTCCCCCATGAACATGACGAAGGCGGGCGCGTCGACCGGTTCGCGCGCCGGGCCGGCCGCGGGCTCTTGGTGGCCCTTCGCCATCGTAACGGCCGTTTGGCTGGTCGTGGCAACGCAGCAGATCACACTGCCCGGCGTGTACATGGACGCAGTCAACCCCGACTACCTTGTGGTTCGCCTGCTCAATCGTCATGCGCAGCCGATCGCGCCCTGGGTACTCGGCGGTAACTATCTCCTCGGCAAGGCGCCACTCCTCATTTCTCTCTATCACGGGTCGCAGCAGGTATGGCTGGGCCTGCCGTTTTTCGCGTTGTTCGGGACGACCGTCACGGGCCTGCGTCTGACGCATGCGATGTTTGCCCTGGGAATTCTGGCCGCGTCGTATGCCGTGCTCATGCGTGGCGGCATGAAGCCGTGGCAAGCGGCGCTCGCAGGTGCCGCGTTAGCGCTCGACCCCGCGTTCTCCTATGCATTTCGGACGCAGAGTTACATCACGCTCGCCCCCACGGCCTGGCTGTTCGCATCTCTCTATGCAACGCAACGCGCGAGCAGCGGATCTGCGCGAACGAATTGGCTTCTCTTTGCCAGCGGCGTGTTCGCCGGCGTCGCGATATTCGGCTATTTCATCTATGCATTCTATTTGCCGGCGCTCCTGCTGGCTCTCTGGCTATGGAGTCGCGACGGCCACGCCGGACCTGGTCGCAGGCTGCGAGATTGGTTGCCGCCATGGCTCGCGGGCCTGGTCGTTGGCGCCAGCTTCTATCCCATCGGCTACGGGTTGATGATCCACAATGCCGGCGGCTTCGCGGAAGCCTGGACGCAATTCCAGCAGATGCAGCTGGCGCTGGGCGCCTTCGGCGCTCAGGCTCCTGTTCTCGTGCGCATCGCCCATGTCGAAACGATGCTGGAGTCGGTATTCGGCAACTCTTTTCATCACCAGCTGATCTTCGGAGAATACTCGCCGTTGCCTGGAGCCATGCCCAAAATGTGGCTGTTGCTGGTCGCGCCGGTCGTGTTGTGGGGCATCGCCGAAACGCGCCATGGAGCATCGACGTTGCTGCGGGTCCTGGTTGCCCTGCCGATTTCCTTCGTCACCGTCGCGTTGATCTTCGGCACGCGCCTCCAGGGTCACCACTTCGTCCCCCTGCTGCCGCTAGCCTATGCGGCACTGGCGGTCGCAATGTTCGAATCTGCCCAAGACTTCGCCGCACTTGTGCGCTGGTCGCAGGTCGGCGCAGTAATTGCGCTTGCGGGAATCGTAACGCTGAATGTCGCGGGCCAGGCAACCGAAGCGCGGCGCCTCGCCGAAACCCGCGGCGTCGGCTATTTCTCGGACGCGATCAACCGGGTGGCGGCGGACCTCGTGGCGATGGAAAGGAAGCCTTTCGTCTATTTTCCCGATTGGGGCTTGTCGATGCCGATCGCGTTGCTGACTGGTGGCACGGTTGGCATGGATTCCATTGTGAGCATCGCCAACGCGCGTCAGATGCTTTGCGAAGGCCGCGACGTGGCGTTCGCGGTGATCACAGGAGATCGCGCGGCGCGAATCGAGAGCTGGCGAAACGAGCTGCAATGGAGCGTCCCGGTTACGAAGACCTACCGGCAAGCGGACGGCAACGCGGTGTTCGAACTTGCAACGTTCACGGGCGCGCGCGGCGCGCCGGTTTGCGGGGGATTGCGCTAGCGATCGCGGACCATGCCGGCCGCCAGGAAGGCCATCCGCTTGGCCTCGCGTCGGCCGCGTGCCACGCTGTCCAGGATTATCCCGCAGGCGAATGACAGCGACGCCAACAGCATCAATCCCGTGGCCAACACGGCGGAAGGCAGCCGCGGGACGAGCCCTGTCTCCATGAATTCGACAACCACGCCGGCGCCAAGCGCCAATCCTGCAATGGCAAACACCGCGGCGAATCCGGAAAAGAATGGCAGAGGTTTCACGTCGCGGAACAGGCGCGCCATGGTAGCCAGGATGCGGGCGCCATCGCGGAAGGTGGAGAGCTTGCTGGACGATCCTTCCGGACGCTCGAAATAGCGCGTGCGGATCTCGGCCATGGGCACGCGCAGTTCCAGCGCGTGCACGGTAAGCTCCGTTTCGATCTCGAAACCTCGCGCTTCCATCGGAAAGGATTTGACAAAGCGGCGCGACAGCACGCGATAGCCCGAGAACATGTCGGCGGGACGCTCGCCGAAAAGCAGCCCGAGCAGCGAGTTGAACGTGCGATTGCCGAAGCGGTGACCACGGCGGTACGCGGCATCGCGACCTTCGTCGTCGCGAATGCCGGTCACGAGGTCGAGGTCATCGTCGGCCAGCGCCGCCACCATTTCCGGCGCCCGTGTCGCATCGTAGGTCCCGTCGCCGTCCGTGATCACATAAATGTCGGCGTCGATCTCGGCGAACATGCGGCGCACCACCACGCCCTTGCCCGGTCGCATTTCCCGCCGCACCCGCGCGCCCGCCGCTCGCGCGAGGTCGCCTGTGCCATCGGTGGAGCGATTGTCGTAGACGTAGATCGTGGAACCCGGGAGCGCCCGCCGGAAATCCTCGACCACGCGTCCGACAGTCAGCGCTTCGTTATAGCAGGGGATCAGAACCGCGATTAACGGCTCACGCGAAACCATTGTCGTGTCCTACAGAGCCTTGGCGGCGCCGCGCTTGCGGCGCAGCAGCAACCACCCGGAGACCACGTAGCCGGAGATCGCGTAGGCGACAAAGCCGGCAAACAGCACGATGGCCGGCTGATAGGACAGGAGTGCGATAAACACAGCGACCAGCAGCACCGCCACGAACGGCACGCTTTTGCGCAGGTTGATCGTCTTGAAACTCCAGTATTTGAGGTTGCTAACCATCGTCAGGCCGGCGAACAGGGTGACGCCCCACGCCCACCACCTGATTGTCAGCGGATCGATGTTGTAATCGTCGGCGATCCAGACAAAACCTGCCACGAGTGCCGCGGCCGCCGGGCTGGGGATGCCGGTGAACCATCGCTTGTCCGCGACTTCGAGCAGTGTGTTGAAGCGCGCCAGGCGCAATGCCGCGCATACGCAATAAACGAACGCGGCGAACCACCCCAGCTTGCCCATGTCCCGCAGCACCCATTCGTACATCACCAGCGCGGGCGCGGCGCCGAAAGACACCATGTCCGACAGGCTGTCGTACTCGGCGCCGAACGCGCTCTGCGTCTTGGTGAGCCGCGCCACACGGCCGTCCAGCGCATCGAGCGCCATGGCGATGAAAATGGCAAAGGCCGCACGGTCGAAGGTAAGGTTCATCGCCTGCACGATGGCGTAGAAACCGCCGAACAGGGCGGCCGTCGTGAACAGGTTGGGCAGCAGGTAGATGCCGCGGCGGCGAATGCGGTTCTTCTGCAGCATGCGTTCCTGGTCGTAGTCGTCATGCATGGCGTGGCCGAGACTAGCAGCTAGTGACTGCGCCCACAATCCGGGCGGACGTGGTCAGGGCAATTCCGCCAGCACCGTCGACGTCGCGGTGACCACATCACCCACGGCAACCCGGGGCGCGGCAGCGGGATCGAGGTAAACATCGACACGCGATCCGAAGCGGATGAAGCCGTAGCGCTGTCCGCGCGTCACCGTGGCACCGGCATCCACGTAACAGAGGATGCGGCGCGCAATCAGTCCGGCGATTTGCACGCAGGTGACGTCCTGGCCGGACGTCGTGCGCAGATGCAGCGCATTGCGCTCATTTTCGAGCGAGGCCTTCTCCAGCGCCGCATTGAAAAAGCTGCCGGGGTGATACCAGCGATTGACCACGCTGCCATCGACGGGGCTGCGATTCGAATGGACGTTGAAGACATTCATGAAAACGCTGATTTTCAGCGCGTCCCGCCCCAGGTAGGGATCGCGCGTCTTTTCCACCATCACGATGCGGCCGTCGGCCGGCGACAACACGGACTTGGCGCCCTGCGGGATGGTACGGCCGGGATCGCGGAAGAATTGCAGGATGAAGACAAAGACAACCCAGGCCAGGAGGGCGAGAATGATCCAGCCCATGGCGGTCAATGCCGCTGCGACCACCAGCGCAACGGACAGGAACGGCCAGCCTTCGCGGGCGATGAGCGGATGCGGATAGTTGTCGTTCATCGCTTCTGTTGGGCGGGGGCGGATCGGTACCGGGAACCGGGCGGATTATGCCCTACGACCGCCTCGGCACGCCTATTTGGTGGCGTCGTCGATGCGCTTGGACTGATCCGCCGCCTGCTCCCTGACCGCGTCCTGCATTCCGCGCGCCTTTTCCAGCGCGTCCATGGGCGCCGGCGTCACGGTCGTCACGTCAGGTGCCGCCCCGGTCACGCCTATACCCGGGCCGCGCACGGAATCGGCGGTCGGCTTTTGCCGTTTCTCCATTTCCCCGAGCAACCCATAATCCCTGAGCGCATCCTTGGCCAGCCAGGCGATGATGACCAGCGCAAGCAGCATCACGATCAGTCCGACCCAGCCCCCCTGCTTCCCTTTGCGTAGGTAGCGATGCATTTTGACCTCCACTGCGCGCCGCGCTAGTTGCGCGTTTGGTCGACCAGTTTATTCCTCCTGATCCACGGCATCATCGAGCGCAGTTTCTCGCCCACGACCTCGATCGAGTGCTCGGCCATGATGCGGCGCCGCGACAGCAGCGTCGGTGCGCCGGCGCGGTTCTCGAGAATGAAATCCTTGGCGTACTCGCCGGTCTGGATGCGCGTCAGCATTTGCTTCATCGCCTTCTTCGTTTCGGCGGTGACGATACGGGGTCCGCTGACATATTCGCCGTACTCCGCGTTGTTCGATATCGAGTAGTTCATGTTGGCGATGCCGCCCTCGTAGATCAGGTCGACGATCAGCTTCAACTCGTGCAGGCACTCGAAGTACGCCATCTCCGGCGCGTAGCCAGCCTCCACCAGCGTCTCGTAGCCCGCCTTGATCAGCTCCACCGTGCCACCGCACAGGACAGCCTGCTCGCCGAAGAGGTCCGTTTCCGTCTCTTCGCGGAAATTGGTCTCGATGACGCCAGCGCGCGCGCCGCCGATCGCGGCCGCATACGATAGCGCGACGTCGCGAGCCTTCTTCGACGCGTCGTGGTGGACGGCGATCAGCATCGGCACGCCGCCGCCGGCAACATATGTCGAGCGCACGGTATGGCCCGGCGCCTTGGGCGCAATCATGACCACGTCGAGATCGGCGCGCGGCTTGACCTGACCGTAGTGGATGTTGAAGCCGTGCGCGAACGCCAGCATTGCGCCTTTCTTGATGTTGGGCTCGACGTCGGCGGCGTACGTCGCCGCGATGCTCTCGTCGGGCATCAGCATCATGACGATGTCCGCGCTCTTCACGGCGTCGGCCACCTCCGCGACCTTCAATCCCGCCTTTTTCGCCTTGTCCCACGACGCACCGCCACGGCGCAGGCCGACGGTGACTTTGATGCCCGAGTCGTTGAGGTTCTGCGCGTGCGCGTGACCCTGCGAACCGTAGCCGACGATGGTGACCTTCTTGCCCTTGATCAGTGACAGGTCCGCATCTTTTTCGTAGTAAACCTTCATCATGATAGTGTTCCCATTTCCTCTGTAGTCGTCATCCCCGCGATTCTTGGTAACTGTTCTTGGTAACTGTTTGGCAACTGAGCGGGGACCCAGTTGTTTTTTCCCTTCCTGCCTACGGTGGGAAAGCGCTAAATCCGCAAGATGCGCTCACCGCGACCGATGCCGGACGCGCCGGTGCGGACCGTTTCGAGGATCACGCCTGGCTCGATCGACTGGATGAACGCATCGAGCTTGCTGCCGGTGCCGGTGAGTTCGATCGTGTAGCTCTTGTCGGTGACATCGAGGATGCGGCCGCGGAAGATATCGGCGAGGCGCTTCATCTCTTCGCGGTCCTTGCCCGACGCCCGCACCTTGACCAGCATCAATTCGCGCTCGATGTGGTTGCCTTCCGTGAGATCGACGACCTTGACGACCTCGACCAGCTTGTTCAGCTGCTTGGTGATCTGCTCGACGACGTCCTCCGAACCGACGGTGACGATCGTCATCCGCGACATCGTCGGATCCTCGGTCGGCGCCACGGTGAGCGACTCGATGTTATAGGCGCGCGCGGAAAACAGGCCCGAGATGCGTGACAACGCCCCGGCTTCGTTCTCCACGAGTATCGAAAGAATGTGTCTCATTGCAAACCTCCCCCCGAAGGCGCTGCGCGCCGTCCCCTTCCAAGGGGGCGAGCGCCTTGGAGCGGTCCGGCGGCGCTCATAGTTCTTCCGCCAGAATCATTTCGGTCAGACCCTTGCCGCCCGGCACCATTGGAAACACGTTCTCGGTCTGGTCGGTGATGAAGTCGAGGAACACCAGCCGCTCCGTCTGCTTGAGCGCCTCCTTCAGCGCGCCTTCGACATCACCCGGCTGCTCGACCTTCAGGCCGACGTGTCCATAGGCCTCGGCCAGCTTCACGAAGTCCGGCAACGCATCCATATACGACTCGGCATAACGGTTGCCGTAGAAGAACTGCTGCCACTGTCGCACCATCCCCATGTACCGGTTGTTCAGGTTGACGATCTTGATCGGCAGGTGATATTGCTTGCACGTCGACAGTTCCTGGATGCACATCTGGATCGACGCCTCACCGGTCACACACGCGACCAACGCGCCCGGATTGACGAGCTGCACGCCCATCGCGGCCGGCAGGCCGAAGCCCATGGTGCCCAGGCCCCCGGAATTGATCCAGCGGCGAGGCTTGTCGAACTTGTAGTATTGCGCCGCCCACATCTGGTGCTGGCCGACGTCCGAGGTGATGAAGGCGTCGCCCTTGGTAAGTTCGTAGAGCTTCTGGATCACGAACTGCGGCTTGATCAGCGGACTCCTGGCGTCGTACTTGAGGCAATCCTTGCGCTGCCATTCCTTGATGTCCGCCCACCAGGTCTTCAGCGCCGACGGGTCCGGCCGCTGCGGCGAGGACTCGATGAGCTTCAGCATTTCGTCCAGCACGTCGGCCACATAGCCGACGATCGGCACGTCCACCTTGACGCGCTTGGAAATCGACGAGGGGTCAATGTCGATATGGATGATCTTCCGGTCGGTACGGAAGAAGTGCTCCGGATTGCCTATCACACGATCGTCGAAGCGCGCGCCGATGGCGATGAGTACGTCGCAATGCTGCATCGCCATGTTCGATTCGTAGGTGCCGTGCATGCCCAGCATGCCGGTGAACTGCGGATCGGTCGCGGGAAAGCCGCCCAGCCCCATCAGCGTGTTGGTGCAGGGAAAACCCAGTAGTCGAACCAGTCGCGTCAGCTGCGACGACGCGTTGTTGAGCACCACGCCGCCGCCGGCGTAGACCATCGGCCGCTTGGCATCGAGCAGCAGCTGCACCGCCTTCTTGATCTGGCCGGCGTGGCCCTTGGTGACAGGATTGTAGGAGCGCAGCGAGACCGTCTTTGGATACGAGAACTCGGTCGTCGCCTGGGTGACGTCCTTGGGAATGTCGACCAGCACGGGCCCCGGTCGTCCCGTGGCAGCGAGATAGAACGCCTTCTTGATCGTGACCGCCAGGTCACCCACGTCCTTGACCAGGAAGTTGTGCTTGACGCAGGGACGAGTGATGCCGACCGTGTCGCACTCCTGGAATGCGTCCTGCCCGATCGCATGCGTGGGCACCTGGCCGGTGAGCACGACCATCGGAATCGAATCCATGTAGGCGGTGGCGATGCCGGTGACGGCATTGGTGACACCCGGACCGGAGGTGACCAGCGCGACGCCGGTCTTGTGCGATGAGCGCGAATAGCCGTCCGCCGCGTGGACCGCGCCTTGTTCGTGACGCACCAGCACGTGCTTGACGACTTCCTGCTTGAACAATTCGTCGTAGATGTTGAGCACCGCGCCACCCGGATACCCGAAGACGTATTCGACGCCTTCTTCCTGGAGACAGCGGATGGTGATTTCCGCACCCGTGAGTTGCATGGCTTTTCCCTAGCGTAAATGGATCTCGCCCCGGTACCGCGCACGCGCGGGTGCCGGGATCTGCCTTTGTTGCCGGACGCACAGGGGATGGTGTGCGCTAACCTTAGCTTCTTTAGGGTAGAAAGCCGCGATTCGCGAAACTCAAGCAAACACCGGACGCATTCCTGGGGAGACTCCTCGACGCTTGTGGCCCCGACGGAGGGAACGCGACGGCTGTTTTTTGCAGTACAACATCCGAGTCTCGCGACCCGGAAACAGGACATTAGCGGGAAATCCGGGTGCCGGTCAAGGCGGTTTGCCCGCTTGGTGCTGTGATGCAGCAACGGTGACAAGGAATTTCTTAAGGGCTGGCTCAGCTTTGCTCCTATAATCTTCGGGTTTTGCACTACGGATCGCCCAAACTGGCAACTCCACAGGAAATTTCGGGTTTTCTCGCGGAAGTCGAGCGGCGCGCCTTCAAGCAGGCGATGTTCGCCGTTCGCGACGAGGATGCGGCACTCGACGTCGTGCAGGACGCCATGCTGAAGCTGACCGAGAAGTATGCGGCCAAGCCGCTGGCCGAGCTGCCGATGCTGTTCCAGCGCATCCTGCAAAACACCATCCACGATCATTTTCGACGGCAAAAGGTGCGAAATACGTGGACGACGCTCCTATCGGCGTTCGGGAAAGGTGACGAAAAAGACGACGACTACGACATTCTTGAGACATTGGCGGCAAAATCGGATTCAAATGCAACGGTCGACCCGGCGAAACAGTTCGAACAAGCTCAGGTTGTGGGGTTGATCGAACAGGCGCTGATTCGGCTTCCCCCGCGTCAACGCGAAGCGTTCCTGCTACGTTATTGGGAAGAATTGGATGTGGCCGAAACGGCAGCGGCAATGGGGTGTTCCGAGGGAAGCGTGAAGACCCATTGCTCGCGTGCCGTCCACGCTCTGGCCCTGACGCTCAAGGCCAAGGGGTTGCACCTATGACTGTCGACGACGAAGATTTCGCCAAAAAATTAACAGGTTACCTGGACCACGGCACGGCCGGACTCAAGGCCGGCACTGCCTATCGTCTGCAACAGGTACGGCTTGCCGCCGTCGCCAGCCTGTCCGGAGCCGAACCTGAGCGGGCATCGGAATCGCGCCTGGCCCATGCATTCGCCGGAGGTTCCGGAGCCGGGTCCTCGGGCAGACGTGGGCTTCTGGCCCGCGTGCGTGTCTGGCTGGGCATCGCCGCCATTGCGGCGGGGGTATTCGGTTACCAGCAGTGGCAGGTCTATCAGCAAGCGAACGAAATGTCGGAACTGGACGCCCAGATCCTGTCGTCGGACCTGCCCATCGACGCCTACCTGGACAGGGGATTCCGCAATTGGCTAGCGCACGACGAAGACTGACCTTCGCGGAAAAGAATTGGAATCCGTCCCGGCCGGCACTTTTGGTTGCGGTGGCGTTCGCGCCTCTCGCGCTGGCGGTGGCGCTGGCCGCCCTGCTCGTTCCCGCAACGGCCAATGCGCAGATCACGATGAGCTCGCCTTCGTGGTCCAGTTTGTCCAAACAGGAACAGTCGGTATTGGCACCCTTGGCGCCAGAATGGGAGACACTGGACGCGCAGCGCAAGCTGAAGTGGCGCGGACTCGCACATCGCTATCCCAGCATGGCGCCGAACCAGCAGCAACGCATCCAGAAGCAAATGCGTTCCTGGGCGGAACTGTCGCCGCAACAGCGCGCGATCGCACGCGAGCAATACAAGGACATCAGGAAGCTACCTCCGGAAAAAAAGGCTGAGGCGCGGCAGCGCTGGCAGGAGTACCAGAATCTCCCTGCGGAAACCAAGCGCGAACTCGCGATGAAGCCCGCGGCACCGTTGAATCACCCACCCGCCACGAACGCCACGGTCCCGGCCAAGCCCCTCGGTCCGCAGGCACCAAGGGCGCCGACCACCTCGCAGCCACTGTCGCCCACCGCTCCCGTCACAACGCCTTCCGCCGCCCCTTCCGGCAACCGGCCTTGACCGAAGTGATGCAAGTCGCGCCGGCGGGGCCGGCGCGGGCCGGCCTGCTGGCACGCCTCGGCGCGGCACTCTACGAGTTGCTGCTGGCAACCGCGCTGGTCTTCATCTCCGGTTTCCTGATGCTCCCTCTGGTCTCGCCGGGGACCGCCGCTTCCGCCACCGAGCTCACCGTGCCGCCCGCGCCGGCGCGGGTGATGCTTTTCTGCGCGCTGTTTGCAGTCCTCGCCCTGTATTTCGTCTGGAGCTGGACGGGCGGACGGCGCACGCTGCCGTTGAAGACGTGGCGCATGCGCATCGCGATGCCGGACGGCGCACCGCCGTCGCGCAAGACGGCACTGCTGCGCTACCTTGCAGCGTGGATCGGGCCCATGCTCGCACTCATCGCCTACGTGGCGTTACGTCCCGGTGGTCACGGCGGCCTCGCACTCGGATTCGCCGCATTCAATTTCATCTGGGCGGTGATCGACCCCGACCGGCAATTCCTGCACGACCGGATCGCCGGAACACGCATTCTCCGCGATGGCTAACGTCCGGCGCGCAATCTTCGTCCCGATTCACTGAGGCACCCCTGGACTTTGAACTGGCATCTCGTCCGGGTCGATTTGCCTGATCGGCCCGACATTCGCGGTGCCCCTCGAGGCATTGATTTCGGATCGCATAACCGCCTCGACGACGGATACCTCAATCAGCGTGACAATCCGACCGGCAATATAATTCTGCCACTCGGTCGCGTCCATCACGGGCTTGTGGCGCTGTTCCGCGAGCTTCTGGCTGTCGAATCCTTGCTGCACGTCGAGGATTTCGAGAGTCCTGGGGTCCAGGACCCACACCTTGATGTACGAATAGGGGGCGATATAGGTCTTGGCTTTGAACGTCTTGTTTTCCGACGAGAGCGCGTCGACACCGTCGAGAGGCTCTGCCGGCACGTCGCTTCCGGGTACACGCCAGTTGGGACATCCTGCCTGGCACTGCGATTCGTTGAAGACGCCGAACCCTTGCAGTTTGCTGGCCATGCCATCGCGCGCCAACGCCCGGAAGGCGGGTGTCGCGACCACGATCTTTTCCCATTCGAGACGTTGCGGCATCTTCGCGAGTTCCGCCGTGACCGCGTTGATCGCCGTGCTATCGCGCCTTGATGGCGTCACGCGGTCGACCTGCGCTGCAGGGAGCGACATGTAGATCCGGGTGCTGGCAGGATCGATGGCCACGATCGCCTTGTCCAGACCATGCAAGGCGAGGCGATTGAGGATGTTATCCGGGACCTTTTCGGTAGTCCGACGATAGGGGGCTAGATGTGTTCCCACCCTGGCGGTCTCGGTTACCGTGGTGAACTCCTCGCCGATGGCGGCAACGAGCGCGTACGTCCTGGGCTTCGTCGATGCCGTCGGAGCCTCCACGGCCTGACTGTGACCGATGGCGGAGGCCAAACAGGCCAGAAATACGCCAACAGCCGTACTCGAGCGCATCGCGTTGCCTCCGTCGTGCAGCGACTATGGGATCAGTATACGGCGGGGGGAATGTCGTCGAGGGCGCGGCACATGGCCTAGGTGCGCGGCCGCGCGAGGACCACGCCGAGGGCAATGAGCGCCATGCCCGCAATGGCCGGCGCGTCCAGCCTTTCGCCGAACAACAGCCACGATTCCACCGCGGTCACCGGAGGCACCAGGTAGAACAGGCGTGCGACACCGGACGCCGCGCCGTGCCGCAGCAGCCAATAGAGAAGGCTGATGGCACCAACTGAAAGCACCACCACGGACCAACCTAGTGCGAACAGAAATGGCGGCACCCATTGCACCGCGCGCGCGTCGAGCAGCAACGCCAAAGGCGCGTAGGCGAGCGCGCAGGCGGTGAACTGAATCACCGCGCCGCTGCGCAGGTCGACGTGGCCGGCGTGGCGCTTCTGGTATAGCGTGCCCACACTGATGCCGACCAGCGCGATCGCCGAAGGCAGCAGGCCGCCGTGGCCGCCCGCAAAATCCACCTTGTGCCGGATCACCAGGTAGACGCCAACCAAGCCGAGCACGAGTCCTGTCCATTGCCGCAAGACCACGCGCTCCCGCAGCCACAGGAAGGCCATGAATACGGTCAGGATCGGCTGCAGTCCGACCAGCATCGCGCTGGTGCCCGCGGGCATGCCGCCATCGAGCGCGACAAATACGCCGCCAAGGTACATGCCGTGCACGAGCAACGCCGCGATGGCCACGTGCAGGTACTCCGTGCGCCGGCGCGGCCAGGGCGCGCGGGTCGCCAGCGCGACCACCAGCATCAATGCGGCGACCAGAACGAAGCGATAGAGCAGGAACGTGAACGGCGGCGCGTAGGGCAGGCCATATTTGGCGGCGATGAATCCCGTGCTCCACAGCAGCACGAACAGCGCCGGGAAGAACGCTGCGTGGCGCGGATGCGCCGGCGCCGGCTCAACCACCGGCGGATCGATAGAGGTCGGGCCGATGGATCTCCATGAACCGCTCGGGATGGGGCAGTGGCACGAACCCGCACTTCGCATAAAGCGCATGCATGTCGCGCGTGGCAAGCAGGTAGCGGCGCAATCCGATGAGAGCAGGATGGGTGAGCGCCGTGGTCATGAGCCACGTGGCCAGGCCCGCGCCACGTTGTCCTTCCACCACGAACACGTCCGCAAAATAGGCGAACGTCGCGCCGTCGGTGACCACGCGCGCAAACCCGATCTGGGCGCCGTTCCGGTACACGCCGAAGTTGAGCGACCCTGCAATCGCGCGCTCCACGATGTCGCGGGGAATGCCCGGGGACCAGTAGCTCTGCGCCAGAAAGGCGTGAATCAGAGATACGTCCAGCCGTGCCCGTGCGGTCGATATTTCGTCGCTCCCGCGCGCAACGGTAAAAGGCAGTTCGAACGACGCGGCCCGCACGGACGTTTACTGCTTCTTGCGCGCCGCTAGGTAGCGCGCGACACCTTCGATGATCTCCTGCTTGGCTTCGGCGGCGTCGACCCAGATGCCGACGCGGACCCATTTGCCCGGCTCCAGATCCTTGTAGTGCTCGAAGAAATGCGCGATCTGGCGCGTCGTGATTTCGGGCAGGTCGCGCGGCGACTGAACGTTGCGGTACAGCGACGACAGCTTGTCGATGGGCACGGCCAGGATCTTGGCGTCGCCACCGGCCTCGTCGTCCAGCTTGAGCATCCCGATGGGTCGGCAGCGCACGACGACACCGGTGATGAGCGGCACCGGCGACAGCACGAGAACGTCGCACGGGTCGCCGTCGTCGGACAGCGTGTGCGGGATATAGCCGTAGTTGGTCGGGTAATGCATGGCCGTGGACATGAATCGGTCGACGAACACGGCGCCCGTCTCCTTGTCCACCTCGTACTTGATCGGGTCGGCCCGCATCGGGATCTCGATGATGACGTTGCAGTCGTTGGGAACGTCCTTGCCGGCGGGAACGAGGTCGAAGCTCATCGCGGGACTTTCGCGGTATCGGGATGGGTCTGCGGAAAAAACCACGATATCATAGGTGAGCAAAACCCCTCCACCGTTCCGCACCGTCGCGCCATGAGAATCTCCCTTCCTGGGCTGGCTGCGGCCGGGGACCGCGCCACTGTCGCCCCTTCGCGGCAGGAAAGCGCGGCGGCCCGCTGCCTCGCGGATGCGAATGGCGCCGGAAAATCGCCAACTTATCGACGCGCCGACAACGGCGTCTTCGGCACGGAAAATTCGCCGGCCCGGTGGGTGTTCGGATTCGACGGCGACGGTTATGGCGACATCCACTTCGTTTCCCCGCGATAGGACCGGACCATGCTCTTCTCGCTCGGCGAACATGGATCGAATTGCGCGGCGACGGCCATTTCCTGGCGCCGGATGCCGCGATCGTCGGAGACGTCGTGCTCGAGCAGCAGGCCTCGATCTGGTTCCAGGCGGTGGTCCGGGGCGACAACGATCGCATCCTATTGGCGCGGGATCGAACGTCCAGGATGGCTCCGTCCTGCACACCGACGCAGGCATCCCGCTCACCGTCGGTCCCGCCGTCACCGTCGGTCACCAGGTGATGCTGCATGGCTGCACGATCGGCGAAGGCTCGCTCATCGGCATCAAGGCGGTGGTCCTGAATCACGCGGTCATCGGGCGGGAATGCCTCATCGGCGCCTGCGCGCTGATTCCCGAGGGCAAGGTCATTCCCGACCGCTCGCTGGTCATGGGAACGCCGGGCAAATGGTTCGCACGCTGACGGACGCGGAAGTGGCGGGCCTCCGCGCCATCGCGGACGGCTACGTGGCCAAGGCAAAGCGATACAGTGCCCACCTGCGCAGGCACTCCGGCGATTGATCCGCGGTCAACGACTCCCCTGACTGTTGCCGATCGCCGGGTTCACTACTAGTATTTTCCACGGCACCGATCCGGAAGGAGCCGGCGATTCAAGGAGGCTCTCGATGGCTCAACGCGCAGCAACCGTCGCTGAACTGGTCGTCGATTTCCTGCTCGCCCGCGGCGTCGATCGCATATTCGGACTGCAGGGCGGGCATATCCAGCCGATCTGGGACCAGCTGGGTCAGCGCGGGGTGCGCATCATCGACGTGCGCGACGAAGGGGCCGCCGTGCACATGGCGCATGCGCATGCCGTGCTGACGGGCACCGTCGGCATCGCAATGGTCACGGCCGGTCCCGGCGTCACCAATTGCGTCACCGCGATTGCCAACGCGCAACTGGAGCGTGTGCCGGTGATGCTGATCGGCGGCTGCGCCCCGCGCGCGCAGGACGATCTCGGACCGCTGCAGGGAATTGCGCACGCCGAGGTCATGCGGCCCGTCACGCGCCTCTCGCGCACGCTGCGCGTCGCGGACAACGTGCCGCGCGACCTCGACAAGGCCTATGCGAGCGGCACTGGGCGACGGCAATGCCCCGGGCCCGGTCTACGTGGAAATCCCCACCGACGTGCTGCGCGAAACCGTTCCGCCGAAACTGGTGCTTCCGGAATGGCTTGCGGCCAAGCCGCCGCGTCGCGTGCCGCCGGACCCGGCCGAGGTCGGGCGGGCCGCCGAAATCATCGGGCAGGCCCGCCGCCTGCTGGTGCTGTCGGGTCGCGGCGCGTTGGACGCGCGCGACGAGCTCGTGCATTTCCTGGACCGCACGGGCGCCGTGTACATCGACACGCAGGAGAGCCGCAACCTCGTCCCCGCATCGCACCCATCCGTCGTCGGGGCCGTGCGGGCCAAGGCGATGCAGGAGGCCGACGTCGTGGTCGTCGTGGGGCGCAAGCTCGACTACCAGACCGCCTACGGTTCCCCCGTTGCCTTTCCCCTCGCGCGCTTCATTCGCATCGGCGACAACTCGGAGGAACTGCGCGAGAATCGACGGGGCGAGGTCGAGCTGTTCGCGTGCCCGGCGAAGGCGCTCGCGGCGCTCTCGCAGGCAATCCCCGTTCGGCCGCCGCAACTCGACTCGGATTGGAGCGCGATGCTGCGCACCGAGCACACGCGGCGCGCGGCAAAATACGCGGAGTCGCTGGCGACCGCGCCGCCTGGCGAGGACGGGCACATGCATCCCAACCGGATCTTCGCGGCGTTGCACGCCGCGCTCCGGCCGGATGCGATAACGATCGCGGACGGCGGAGACATCCTCAGTTTTTCGCGAATGGGACTTCCGCCCCGCACCTACCTCGACTCCGGCACGTTCGGCTGCCTCGGCGTCGGCGTGCCCTACGGCGTCGCCGCCGCGTTGCTGTATCCGCAGCGGCAGGTCGTGGTCGTCACCGGGGACGGTGCATTCGGCATCAACGCGATGGAGATCGACTCGGCGAAGCGGCATGGCGCCAGGGCCGTCTTCATCGTGGCCAACAACGCCGCCTGGAACATCGAACGCCTCGACCAGGAATTGAATTACGGCGGCCGCGTCGTGGGCACGACTTTGGATTGGTCCGACTACGCCGCGATGGCGCGGGCGTTCGGCCTGCACGCGGAACGGGTGACCGATCCCGCGCGCCTTCCGGCCGCGCTCGAGGCTGCGCTCGCCAATGCGCCGGCGCTGCTCGATGTCGTCGTCACGCGGAACGCGCTGTCGTCCGACGCCGGGAAGGGCCTGGGCTGGGTACCCGACTACCAGGCACTCACTTCCTGGGACGACGCGGAGCGCGCGCGCCGCCGGCCGTGAGTCCGTTGCTGACCGTCGCCGAGATCGTCGCGGCCGGCGCGCGATTGCAGCCGGACAAGGTCGCCGTCCGCGACTCCCGCCGCAGCCTGACCTTCGCCCAGTGGAACGAGCGCGCGACGCGCCTCGCCAATGCGCTCACGAGCATGGGCCTCGTCAAGGGCGATCGCGTCGCGCTGCTTGCCTACAACTGCGCGGAGTGGATGGAAATCTACGTCGCGCTCGCGCGCGCGGGCCTGGTCGCCGTCCCCGTCAACTTCCGGCTCGTGACCGCCGAGATCGAATACATCGCGACCAATTGCGATGCGCGGGCGTTTGTCGTGCAACACGACCTCGTGGACCGGATCGAGCCGCTGCGTGGCCGACTGGCGGTCGCGCCGTCGGGATTCATCCATTTCGGCGCCGATGTCGCGCCCCCCGGATGGCTGGATTACGAGACGATTCTCGCGGCCGCGTCTCCGGTCGCGCCGGCGATGCAAGTCGCGCCGGAGGATACCTGGGCACTCATGTATACCTCCGGCACGACGGGCAAGCCCAAGGGAGCCATCCGCAACCATGCGGGCAGCGCGCTGATTTCCCTGGTGACCGCGCTCGACATGGGGCTCACGCGCGACGATGTCGCGCTGCTCGTCATGCCGATGTGCCACGCGAATTCGCTGTATTTCGCATTCACGTTCACGTACCTGGGCGCCACCTGCGTCATCGACGACCGCCGCCATTTCGACGCCGAGCAGCTGCTCAAGACACTGTCGGAACAGAAAATCACGTTCACTTCGCTGGTGCCGACCCACTACATCATGATGCTCGACCTTCCCGATGCCGTGAAACGCAGGTATGACGTCGGCAGCGTCACCAAGCTCATGATTTCCTCGGCCCCGGCGCGACGCGAGACGAAAGTCGCCATCATGGCCCACTTCAGCCATTCGGCGCTGTTCGAGCTGTATGGCTCGACCGAGGCAGGCTGGGTAACGCTCCTGCGACCCGCCGAGCAGCTGACGAAGCTCGGCTCGGTCGGGCGCGAATGGACAGGGTCGGGACCGATCAGGCTCCTCGATGCCAACGGAGACGATGTACCCGACGGCGAAGTCGGCGAACTTTACTCGCGGACGCCTTATGCGTTCGATGGCTACTGGAAGCATCCGGGCAAGACGGCCGAGGCTTTCCGCGGCGCGTGGTGCACGGTCGGCGATCTCGCCCGGCGCGACGCGGACGGCTACTACCACCTGGTCGACCGCAAGAGCAACATGATCATCAGCGGCGGCGAGAACATCTATCCTTCCGAGATCGAGGGACTGCTTGCCGGTCACCCGGACGTGCAGGATGTCGCTGTGATCGGCGCGCCGGACGCAAAGTGGGGCGAGTCCGTGCACGCGTTTGTCGTGCGGCGAGCGGGAGCGACGGCCTCCGAGGCCGACCTTCTCGCCTGGTGCCGTGATCGGATTGCGGGTTACAAACGGCCCCGGTCGCTGACCTTCATCAGCGAGGCGCAGATGCCCCGGACCGCGACCGGCAAGATTCAGCACCGGCTGCTGCGCGACCTGTTGCCGTCGAAGTGATCATGTCCAGCGGATCCCCTTTGCCGGCTACCTTGCCGGGAGTTCGTCGCGGACAGGCGCCTGCCTCGGTGGAACGGCGTCGATCCGTTCCCGGCCCGCACCGCAGCCGCGCCGTCCCGGGCGAATCCGCCAGGCGCTCTCGCCGCATCTAATGGACGATAACCAGGAACCCCACTCCCGCCGAGACCGCCATGCGCCGCCTTTCGCTCCCCATCGTAATCCTGCTGTCGATCGCCATTGCCGCGTGCCTGACCGGGCTTGCACTAGCGCAAAGCCCCGACCGCAAGGACGAACCGCAGGCCGAATCGAGCCCGCTCGCGCCATTCAAGCGGATCGAGATTTCCGGTTCCGCCGTCCTGACCCTCGTTCAGGACACGAACGGGCCGCTGGTCGCCTCCGTGCCCCAGACGGCCGGCACCCGGGTCAATGTCAAGGTGCAAAGGGAAACGCTGATCATCAAAGCCGCGGACGGGTCGCGGTGGTGGACTAACCTGTTCGGTCGGGGTCCCGCGGGGACGACCCAGATAACGGTGCATTTCAAGGACCTCGATAGCATCGACGCCGCAGGAGCCATCAAGATCAATGCCCGCTCGATTCGCGTTCCGGAGTTGCGCATCGACGGGTCGGGTGGCACCACCATCCAGATCGACGACCTGCGCGTCGGCAAGCTGTCCGTCGAGGGATCCGGCGCGCTTAAAGCCGAGCTCGCGGGGCAGGCCACGGACCAGAGCCTGGAAATGTCCGGTGCCGCCGATTACCAGGCCAGCAAGCTCGTCAGCGACAACGCGACGGTCGACGTCAGCGGCGCCGGCAAGATCGTCGTCAACGTCCAGAAGAAGCTGCAGGTCACCGTATCGGGCGCGGGTGTGGTCGAGTACATCGGCAATCCGGTCGTGCGCGAGAGCCTGAGCGGCGCCGGTCGGGTTAAACGCAGGGATTCCGCGCAATCCTTGGTGCCGCCGGTCGCGCTGGCAGACTGACGCGTTGCTCGACGACCGGCCTGCGCCACGGCACCGATTCACCGCAAACTTTGGCGGACCGGCCTCAGTGGATGCCCTGCGTTTGCGGCAACGAATCTGCCTTGAACAGCAACGGCAATCCGGTGACCGGATCGCGGTCCGGATGGACGCCTGGCACGACGCGTACATCCGTGACGCGGCACTCGGCAAGTAAGTCAGCCAACATAGTCACCACGTCGTCGACGCGATCCAGCGGATAGAGCGGGCAGCGAAAGCCTTCCGCCTCGCGCGAATCGAAGGGCGACGACAAGGACAGCCGCACTTCCCCGCCGCCTGGCACGGCCGGTTCCCGATGGGCGCTGATCACGGCGGTCGGCTCACCGACCGACGCGCGCAGCTTGCGAATGGCATTGCTGGCGAATATGTGGGCGCCGACCTCGCGTTGGGACGCGCGCCCTTGCCGCAACGCCTGCAGCACCGACTGCGGCGCGCGCGGCAGCGCCAGGACGGACACGCCCGGCGTCGCCAACTGCCGGTTCAGCGCCTGGGTGAACGGGATTCCCCACGCGCCGACGCGCTCGTCGGCGAGTAGCTCCGCGCCCGGAGCGCACAGTGCGCTGCCGACGAGGAAGCGCATATGCACCGTCTCTGGTCCCGGCGTGAGGGCGATGGCGGCCGGTTCAAGTTCCCGCGGCAGATCCATCGTTTTCGGCAGCGACCGCCAGGCAAGCAATGCCGGCAAGCGGGGCAAGTCGATCGAGGCCGCCGAAACGAGCACGTTCGCCAATGCAAACGACAGGTTGCCCGCCAGTGCCCGATGCTCACGCAGGATTGCGCCCAGCGCGGCGGCGTCATCGAGGATGCCGGAAACGGTGGCCGGCTTGGCGACCCCGCCTTCCAGGCCCGCGACCACGATGATGGGGAGCGCGAACAGGGTCATGCCGAGTTCGCCGTCCCCGGCGCCGGCACCAATTCCGGCCCGCTCGCATTGGACGAGGAGACGCCACAGGTGCCGGTACACGGCGACAGTGGGCGCGGTCTCGAACACGGCGGCCAACCGGTCACCGTGCCCAGGCGCCAGCAGTTCCTGCAATCCGCGCGCAATTTCAGCGTCCAGTGCGACCGCCTCGGGCCCCTGCGCGGCCTGGCTCGCCGCCGTCAGCGCGTGCAGCCGCGCGCACTCCGCGGACGCCGCGGCGGGATCGGGAAGGCGGCGGGGATCCTGGATGTCATGCATCAGCGGACAGGCAGCGGACGGGCGGACACGTACATTCTCGCATGGGCCGCGCCCGCGCTCGGATCATCGGAAGATGCAGAATGGCCCCTGCCCCAACGCTTCGGGTACGAACGCGGCGCGATACAGACCGACAAGCGCGAATCCTGCGATGAGCGCCGCGGCGGCATACCGGAGGCGCCGATCGGCGAACCAGCGCTGCGCCCGGGAAAGCGTCCATCCCGCTGCCAGAAGGTTGGGCAACGTCCCTACGCCAAAGGCCAGCATCACCAGCGCGCCATTCATTGCGCTACCCGAAAGCAACGCAACCGGGAGCACGCCGTAGACCAACGCACAAGGGGTGAATCCCCACACCATGCCCAGCAAGTAGCGTGAAGCCGTCCCCTCGCGCGGCGCAAGCCGGGCCACCATGGGCAGAAATCGCCGGAACACCGCGAGGCCCGCACGTTCGAGTCCGGCAAATTGCATGCCGCGCGCGACCAGCGACACTGCCAGCAGCAACAGCGCCGTGTTGGCCACCACGTACAATCCCCGCTGCACCGGCGCGATGGCTGCGGCGAAGGCCGCGCCACCGGCCGCTCCAAACGCAGCACCCAGGAGCATGTACGTGGACAGTCGCCCCGCATGAGAGACCACCTGGCCGATGCGCAGCGCGCGCGCAGGCACCAGCGCGACTTCTTGCGCCGCGCCATGCGGCCGTGCGACGGCCGCGATCCAGCCGCCGCACATGGCGAAACAGTGCAATCCGCCAAGAAGGCCGCCCAGAAACGCTCCCAGCAGTGCTGACTCCGGCATGTCGTTTCAAGTGTAAGATCGTGGCGTCAGACGAAAAGGCGGGAAAACGCTGCCCGCGAGGTCGGCGCCGCATAAGACGCCGATCAAGGTATAGACTGCGGCTCCGCTAGTGATGGTCCCGACTCATGTCAAATTCCGCATCCCGACCCACCCTCCCGCCGCCGACGATGGCGCCCGTCGTGTCCATCGGCAACCTGCGGTCGCATTGCGCGACCTGCAACATGCGCGCATTGTGCCTGCCGGTCGGTCTCCCGGATAGGGACCTGGCCACGCTTGACAACATTCTCGGGAACCGGCTCAGGCTCAAAAAGGGCGAATCGCTGTTCCGCAACGGCGCTCCGTTCACATCGCTGTTCGCGGTATGGCTGGGTTCGCTCAAGACCACGGTGCTTTCCGATGACGGGCGCGAGCAGGTCGCGGGCTATCACATGCCCGGTGATCTGCTCGGCCTCGACGGAATGAGCAACGACCAGCACGGCTGCGAGGCGATCGCGCTGGAGGATTCCGAGTTGTGCGTGCTCCCGTTCTCACGCATCGAGGACCTGGCGCGTGATGTTCCGGCGTTGCAACACAATCTGCATAGACTCCTGGCGCGGGAGATCGAGCGCGACCACAAGGTGATGCTGCTCCTCGGCAGCATGCGCGCCGAGGAGCGCCTCGCCGCGTTCCTGGTGAATCTTTCCGAACGGTATCGCTCCCGCGGCTATTCCTCGACCGAATTCGTGCTGCGCATGACGCGCGAGGAAATCGGCAGCTATCTCGGCCTCAAGCTCGAAACCGTCAGCCGTCTGTTTTCGCGCTTCCAGGACGAGGGCCTGATGACCGTGGCCGGCCGCTCGGTCAAGATCAACGACCTCGCGACGCTCAAGCAACTGGTCGGGCTCGGCTAGGCATTCACTCCGTCACTTGGTCGCCGTCGCGTTCTTCTGGCGGCGAGCCCGACGTGCCGGCCAGGAACAGGGTCAGGGCCGACGACGCAACGCCCAGTCCCCAGAATCCGAAGAAACCCATCGTGTAGATGCCTTGGCGCGACATTTCCAGCGAATCGCCGAAGAAGTGCAGCTCGAACGGGTCGAACACCGAGAAGAACACGATCTCGGCGATCCCCGCCACCAGGAACGCCGGCCAGATCACCCACATCAGCCGCCGCGTCATTTGTCCGGTCACCGTATTCATGGGCAATGCACTTCCAGGGTAGTTGTCAGGGTTGCAATCGACACCGTGTTGGCTCAGGAGCGCGACGCGGGAACGGCGCCGCCAAGCTGCACGTCATGCACGGCGCCGGTGATTTCGACGACAGGCAGGCGCCACATGTCGGTTTCGACGATCACCAGCCACCGCCCCGGCGGTATCGGCTCGATGCGTCCCACGTAGCGACCGTCGCGCCCGCGCACCAGTTCGGCCTGCCGGTCGAGACCGGCACGGGTCGGATGGGCAACGGCGACCCGAAGGACCGCCGGCGTCGCGTCGGGATCCAGGGAAGGCGATGCCAGCGCCACGTCGATTGCGCCATCGCTGCGGACGTCGACCGTCGCCGTCAATTGCAACGCCGCTGCGCGGTCCACGCGCGCGAGCTTGCGGTTGATCGAAAGGCCGCGCTTGTAATAGTCGTCGACGACGACGCCGTCGTTGCTTGCAATTGCCAACCACAGCGTAACAAAGCTGGCAATCACGACGAGGCCCGGGCCGGCGATCAGCAGCCACGGCCAGCGCTGGTGATACCAGGAGTTGCGCATGCGACGGCTCATTGCGGCGTCATTCACGGGTCGGATGCCTCAGGGTTTGGGCAGGATGAATGTGGACTTTTCGCGCCGGGCGATGCCCGGGTCATCCACGGCCTGTATGACGATTTCGATCTTGTGCGGTCCTGGGGACGCCGCCTCGGCAGGCACCTGCAACCGCAACGGCAGCAACCGGGTCGCGGCTGCGCCCACGTCGATCGGCTCCGGCAAATCCGCCACCCGTATCCCCGGCAGCCCTTCGACGGAAAGCCGGAAACTGCGCGCCTTTTCGTCCGTGTTCATGATCTGGATCCGATAAACGTTCTCCATGACGCCCGGCGAACTCTCGCGCACCAGCGCGCCGCGATCGCGGATCACGTCCAGCTTGAGCGGGTTGCGCAGGTAGAGCGACACACCGGCAGCCATCGCGATCAGCAGGAGTATCGCGGTGTAGATGATCGTGCGCGGACGGACCAAGTGCCGCCACATCGCGCCCGTGCTCTCGCCGCGCTCCAGCGTATTCTCCGACGCATAGCGGATGAGGCCGCGCGGATACCCCATCTTGTCCATCACCTGGTCGCAGCCATCGATGCATGCGGCGCAGCCGATGCACTCGTACTGAAGGCCCTGCCGGATGTCGATGCCCGTCGGACATACCTGGACGCAGATGCTGCAATCGATGCACGAGCCTAAGCCGGCCGCGGCGGCGTCGATCTTCTTGCTGCGCGCGCCGCGCGGCTCGCCGCGCTTCCTGTCGTAGGCGATGACCAACGTGTCATGGTCGAACATGACCGACTGGAACCGCGCGTACGGGCACATGTACTTGCACACCTGCTCCCGCATCCAGCCGGCGTTGCCGTAAGTGGCGAAACCGTAGAACAGGATCCAGAACGCTTCCCATCCGCCCAGGTTCCACAGGATCGCGCGCACCCCGAGATCGCGAATCGGCTCGAAATAGCCGACAAACGTGTATCCGGTCCACAGCGCCAGTGCAATCCACGCGATATGCTTCAATGCCTTCTTGACGAATTTCTCGAGGGACATTGGCGCAACATCGAGGCGGATGCGCGCCAACCGGTCGCCTTCGATCTTGCGCTCGATCCAGAGGAAGATTTCGGTGTAGACGGTTTGCGGACAGGCATAGCCGCACCACAGGCGACCCGCCACCGCGGTGAACAGGAACAGCGACAGCGCGGCCAGGATCAGCAGGACCGTAAGGTAGATGACGTCCTGCGGCCAGAACACCAGGCCGAAGATGTAGAACTTGCGCGCAGCGAGATCGAACAGCACCGCCTGCCGGCCATTCCAGTAGAGCCATGGCAGCCCGTAGAACACGAGCTGGGTGCCGATGATCATCGCCAGCCGCCAGTTCGCAAACCGGCCGGTCACCGCGCGCGGATAGATCTTCTTGCGGATCTCGTAGAGGCCGACCTCGTCGTCCCCGGACTCGGGGGCGACGACTTTGAGCGGCACGGTCTTGACTTCCATCGGCGTCTTTGTCGCGCTACTCGTCGGCGATCCGGAGCGTTGGCCAGCGGATCGCGGAGACAACTAGTTTCCCACGGCGTGCGCCGGCGTGTTCGAAAGGCCCCAGACATAAGCTGCGAGGAGCTTGATCTTGGCAGGTCCGAGCGTCGGTCCGAACGATGGCATCGGCGTGTGCCCATCAGTGATGTTGAGATGACGTCCCCCCGTGACGCCTTCCGCTATGGTGACTTCGGAGCTGCCGTACAGCCAGATGCTGTCGGTGAGGTTCGGCGCGCCAATCGCCTGGTTGCCCTTGCCGTCGGCACCGTGACACGCAGCGCAGTTCGTCGCGAACATCGGCTTGCCCAGCTGGGCGCGCAACGAGTCGCTGGGAAGTCCGGATAGCGAACGCACGTAGGCCGTCACGTCACGCACGCCTTCCTCGCCAAGTATGGGACCGAACGCCGGCATGACGCCCATCCGACCGCCCGTGACCGACGTGATGATGTTGGCCGGTTCGCCGCCGTAGAGCCAGTCGTGGTCGCGCAGATTGGGGAAGCCCTTGCCGCCGCCTGCATCCGAGCCGTGGCAGGCCGAGCAGTACGTAAGGAACAGGCGCTCCCCCGTCTGCTGCGCGGCGGGATCCGCGGCAATTTGCGGGACCTCCATGGCCATGTACTTGTCGTAAAGCGGCTGCACCCTGGCGTCAAAGTCCGAGGTTTCCGACTTGTAAGCGCCGGACGAGGTCCAGCCAAGAATCCCGGGGAACGTACCAAGTCCGGGGTAGAGCGCGAGATACACGACGGCAAACACGATGGTGAGCCAGAACAGGTTCGACCACCATTTCGGCAGCGGATTATTGTATTCCTGCAGGTCGTCGTCCCAGACGTGGCCGGTGACATCCACTTTCCCCGGCGTGCCGGGCAAAGGCTTTCCCGCGCCCTTCGGCGCGCTCACCTTTACCTTGCCCGTGGCCCACAACAGCCACGCGCAGGCGGCGATCGACGCGACCACCAGCACGATCACGTAGAAGTTCCAGAAACTCGATGTGAAGTCGCTCATGACGCCTTCCCTCCGCGTGAGGCGATTTCGCCAACCTGCGGGCCGACAGCGTCGTCCGGCAGCGCAAACGGCGCATTGGCAGCTTCCTCGAATTCAGGCGTGCGCTTCCTGCTCCAGGCCCAGAACACGATGCCCAGGAACGTGATGAAGGTGATCAGCGTCATGACGCTGTGCAATACCGTCGACGTATCCATGGCTACCTCGCGTTGCGCATGAGCACGCCCATGCCTTGCAGGTACGCGATGAGCGCGTCCTGTTCCGTCTTGTCCTTGAGCACGGCCGGTGCGGCAGCGATTTCCTCGTCCGTGTAGGGAAGGCCGAGCGTGCGCAGCGTCCGCATCTTGGCCTGGATGGTGTCGGCATCCGCAGGCGTCTTCGCGAGCCACGGATAACCGGGCATGTTCGATTCCGGGACCACGTCGCGCGGATTGTTGAGGTGAACGCGGTGCCAGTCGTCGGAGTACTTCGCGCCAACGCGGGCCAGATCCGGTCCGGTGCGCTTGCTTCCCCACTGGAACGGATGGTCGTAGACAAATTCGCCCGCAACGGAATAGGGGCCATAGCGCTCGGTCTCCGCACGGAAGGGCCGGATCATCTGCGAGTGGCAGTTGTAGCAGCCTTCGCGCACATAGATGTCGCGTCCCGTGAGCGCCAGCGGCGAATAGGGTTTCAGCCCCGCCACGGGCTGCGTCGTCGAGCCCTGGAAGAACAGCGGCACGATTTCCACGAGCCCGCCGACGCTGACGACGAGGAGCACGAGGATGATGAGCCAGGGGACATGCGTTTCGATATGCTCCTGATTGAGTTTCATCGTCATCTTTCCTACGCGTGAACGGGAACGCCGGTCGGAATGGGCGCTTCGAAAGGCTTGCCGCCGGCGATCGTGCGCAACGTGTTGTAGGCCATGATGAGCATCCCGCTCAGGAACAGCACGCCGCCCAGCAGACGTATCGCATAGAACGGATAGGTCGCCTTGACGCCCTCGACGAACGCGTAGGTGAGCGTGCCGTCGGCATTGGTGGCGCGCCACATGAGGCCCTGCATTACGCCGGCGATCCACATCGCGGCGATGTAGAGGACGACGCCGATCGTCGCAATCCAGAAATGCACGGTGATTAGGCGCACCGACCACATCTCCACCTTGCCGAACATGCGCGGAATCAGGTAGTACATCGAGCCGATCGAAATGAACGCGACCCAGCCCAGCGCTCCCGAGTGCACGTGGCCGATCGTCCAGTCGGTGTAATGCGACAGCGCGTTCACGGTCTTGATCGACATCATCGGCCCCTCGAACGTGCTCATGCCGTAGAACGACAACGACACGATGAGGAACTTGAGGATCGGATCCTCGCGCAGTTTGTACCAGGCCCCGGACAACGTCATGATGCCGTTGATCATCCCGCCCCACGACGGGGCCAGCAGGATCAGCGAGAAGACCATGCCGAGCGATTGCGTCCAGTCCGGCAGCGCCGTGTAGTGCAGGTGGTGCGGACCGGCCCACATGTAGGTGAAGATCAGCGCCCAGAAGTGGACCACGGACAGGCGGTACGAATAGATCGGGCGGCCCGCCTGCTTGGGCACGAAGTAATACATCATGCCGAGGAAGCCGGCGGTCAGGAAAAAACCAACGGCATTGTGGCCGTACCACCACTGCACCATCGCGTCCTGGGCACCCGCGTACGCCGAGTAGGACTTCCAGCCCAGGAACGACACCGGAAGCTCGGCGCTGTTTACCACATGCAGCAGCGCGATCGTCAGGATGTATGCGCCAAAGAACCAGTTGGCCACGTAAATGTGCGGCGTCTTGCGCTTGGCCAGCGTGCCGAAGAACACGATGGCATACGAGATCCAGACCACCGTGATCAGGAGGTCGATGGGCCATTCGAGTTCGGCGTATTCCTTGCCCGAGGTGATGCCCATCGGCAGCGTGATCGCTGCCAGCACGATGACGGCGTTCCAGCCCCAGAACGTGAACGCTGCGAGGCGGTCGCCGAACAGCCGCGCCTGGCAAGTACGCTGCACGCAGTAATAGGATGACGCGAACAATGCCGATCCGCCGAACGCGAAGATGACGGCGTTGGTGTGCAAGGGCCGCAGGCGACCGTAGCTCAGCCAGGGAGTATCGAAATTGAGCTGTGGCCAGAGGAGCTGCGCGGCAATGATGACGCCGACGAGCATGCCGACGATGCCCCAGACCACCGTCATCAGCGCGAATTGCCGCACGACTTTATAGTTGAACGTTTCCGCTGTCTTGGCGATCGCCATTACTGTTGCCCCCGTGTTGCGTGCATGCGGGATCCCGCACGCGGTTCACTCCGCTGACCACAAGCCAACTCGCGATACTAATTGGGTGGACCCCACCCCGGTTTGACCCCCGTCAATGTCGCGCTTGGGGGCAGCCCGGACTGATTGGCTGCACCGTCGTCGTCAGCCAATATCTGGTGCGCCGGCCCTTCGAGGTCGTCGAATTGGCCGCTGTGCACGCTCCACCAGAAGACCGCACCAATGAGAAGCACCAGCACGACCGACATCGGTATGAGGAGCATGAGGATTTCCATGGCGTCGCCGGCCAACTATGCCGCGGCTGCCGCCGTCGCCTCGGCGCCGGCGCGTTGTCGCGTCAGGCGCAACGCATTGGCGACGACCACCAGCGACGACAACGACATCCCCAACGCCGCTACCCAGGGCGTCAGCACGCCAAACGCGGCGGCCGGAATGGCCACCGCGTTGTACGCGATTGCCCAACCGAGGTTTTGCCGGATGACCGCCATCGTCCGCCGCGATTCGCGCAGCGCGGTCGCCGCCGACTCGAGATGATCGGAGAGAATCACTACGTCGGCGGTCTGCTGGGCGAGCGGCGCCGCCGTGCCAAGGCTGATCGAGACCTGGGCCCGGGCGAGCGCCGGGGCGTCGTTGATCCCGTCGCCCATCATCGCGACGATCGCGCCACGGGACTGCAGGTCCACAATGGCGGCGCATTTGTCTTCGGGCGAGAGGTCGCCGCGCGCGTCGGCAATGCCCAAGCGTGAAGCGATCTGGTCGACGCTGGCCCGTCGGTCGCCGGACAGCACGATCACCCGAAGGCCCAGTTGGCGCAATAGCGTGATCAGCGCCGATGCTCCGGCGCGCGGCGTGTCGGCGAACGCGAAAAGCGCCCGCCATCCTCGCTCGTCGCCCAGGCCCGCCAGCGCGCCGCGATGGAGTGCATCGTCGGCGAACTCGCGCAGCGCCGACGGCATGGGACCCGCCAGGGCGGCCACGAAGTCGGGCCGGCCCACCCGGATGCGAATTGAGCCCGCTGCCATGCGCGACACGACCTCGACACCTTTTCCGGTGACCTGCTGGAACTCGCTCAGCCGCGCGACACCACTTGCTGCCGAAGATTCGCCTGCTGCGTCCCGCAACGCGCGCGCCAGCGGATGCTCGGAGCGGGCGTCCACGGCAGCGGCCGTTGCCGTTGCGGCAGCCAAAGACAAGCCATCGACGGTTCGGCATGCCACCATTTGTATCCGTCCCGTGGTCAGCGTTCCGGTCTTGTCGAGAACGATGTGGGTAACGCGCGCAAGGGACTCCAGTGCATCGCTGCGCGCCAGCACGACGCCGGAGCGCGCCAGCGTGCCCGCCGCGGCGGCCAGCGCAGCAGGCGTCGCCAGCGACAGCGCGCAAGGGCAGGAGACGACGAGCAGCGCCACGGTGACTGGCAGCGCACGCGCCGGATCGACTTGCCACCAGAAGAGCGCCGTCGCCAGCGCGAGCAGCAGCAATCCGACAACGAACCAGCCGGCGACGCGATCCGCCAGGCGGGCCACTGCGGGCCGCGCATTGGCAGCGCGTTCCACGAGCCGGAGCACCGAGGCCAGGCGCGTCGCTTCGCCGGCGGCACGCACGCGCACCACCAACGGACTGTCCCGGTTGACGGCGCCAGCGAGAGCCTCGTCGCCCGCCGTGCGGGCGCTGGGCGCACTTTCGCCCGTAAGCAATGCCTCCTCGACGTGGGAGTGACCGTCCAGGATTTCGCCGTCCGCCGGAATCGTGCCGCCCGGGCGCACCAGCACGACATCGCCCGCCAAGAGTTGCGCGGCCGCCACCGTCGTGGTCGCTGCGTCGCCGGGCCACGCAGCGAAGCGCTCGGCGACGGCGGGCCGCTGGCGCGCGACCAATTCGATCGCGGCGCCCGCCCGTTGCCTGGCGACCAGTTCGCCATAGCGCGCGATCAGCAACAGCGCGATGAACATCGTCACGGAGTCGTAATACACCGAACCCTGGCCGGTAAACGTGGTCCAGGCGCTGGCGGCAAACGCCGCGCCGATTCCCAGCGCGACGGGAACGTCCATGCCCGGGCGACGGTACGCCAAATCGCGCCATGCGCCGCGGAAGAACGGCCACGCCGAATAGGTGAGCGCCGGCAAAGTCAGCACGAAACTGGCCCAGTCGAGCAGGCGCTGCTGTTCCGGTGCGACGCCCTCGCTGGAAAGATAGGCGGGTAGAGCGAACATCATCACCTGCATCGCCGCCAGTACCGCTACGGCCATGCGCAGCAGCAGTGTACGGCGTTCGCGGCGCGCAAGCGCTTCGCTGCGCGCCGGGTCGTAAGGATGCGCGCGATAGCCGATACGCGCGACCGCTCGCAACACAACCGACAACCGAGTCTCGTCCGGATTCCAGATCACGCTGGCGCGCCGGTTGGCAAAATTGACCCGCACCTGGACAACGCCGGGCAGGCGCGCGAGCCACGTCTCCAGCAACGACACGCACGCGCCACATGTCAGTCCCTCGAGCAGCAGCGCCACTTCACGGCGTCCGGGACCGCCATCGTGGACGATGCCCGCCGCGGCCGCGGGTTCGTCCCAGCGCGACCACTCATCGGCGTCCTCGTCCGGCAGGCGAACGGCGGACTCGGTACGCATCGCGTAGAACCCCGCGAGTCCCGCCGCATCGATGGTCTGCGCCACGGCGAGACAGCCGGCGCAACAGAAATCGCGCGCCTCGTCGGCGACGACGTCGCGCCACCGCCGATCCGGCGGATTGGGGGATCCACAATGGAAGCAGGTCGCGGCAGGCGCGATGTCGTCGCGCTGCACTTCGCCAGGTACGAAAACTGCGTCGCGATATGCATCGGAAGCGGAAGCGGCAGCGAAGATCGCGGACATGCGGCGAACTCTACGACCGCGCCGCCGGCAGGGTCAAGGCATGCGATCGTGCACCTTGATCTGGCGCATGCCGCGGCTGCGGTTTTTTCCGTTGACTTGCGTCAAGACACCCCTGAGGGCAGGGTGTACGATGGAAATCGTCCTTCCTATGAGGAGTCCGCAATGTATGCCCATCTGCTGGTTCCGACCGACGGCTCAAAGCTTTCCGACAGGGCCGTGGCGCACGCAATCGAACTCGCGCAGGCGCTGCATGCGAAGATCAGCTTCTTCTACGCTTCCCCCGACTACCCCTTGCCCGCGTACGCGGACGGCGTCGTCTACGAGCCGGTTTCCAAGAAGGAGTACACGCAGCTTGCGCGCAAGGAAGCCAACAAGGTGCTCGAACGCGCGGCGGCGAAGGCCGGCGCGGCGGGGATCGAATCCGCCTGCGTGCACGCGATCGCGGCTTCCCCGTGGGAGGCCATTCTCAAGGCCGCGAAGACCTCCAAGTGCGACGCCATCGTGATGGCTTCGCACGGACGCCGTGGATTATCGGCGATGCTGCTCGGCAGCGAAACGCAGAAGGTCTTGACCCACGGCAAGTTGCCCGTGTTGGTGGTCCGGTAGCACGGGTGCACGTAACTGCCGAGCCAAACGCGGGTGTCGAGCGGAAAAGATCGAGCGTCGCTGTGCAACGCGCTGCTCGTTTCGCGCAGCTTGAAATCCTGGCGAAGCGCTCATTTTCCGCGGCCCGAAGCCAGGGTCCACCGGGCGTTGCGTTCGGAATGTCCGGCGCGGACGCGCGCCGTGCAGTAACCGGCAAGGTCGGCAAAGCCGAGTCCGAGCACGAAGACCCTATAGGCCCATCCTGCATTGAATTTGTGCAAGCCGACCGCGGCGCGTAGGAGCGTGGTCCCCACCCCGCGCGCAAAAGGCCGCAGGACGATCGCGTTCGCTTCACGATTCGCAACGACATAGATCCAGTGCCGGACCCGGACCGTGGTTGCTCCCGGCGCGGAGGCGTTGTAATACCTGAATCTGCCTTCTCCTGCCGCGTCCGCGACAGCAAGAAATTGGGGAAGCGTCATGTCGTCGTGGTGGGTGGCCAGCGGCGAGGGCAGCCTGCCGATCGCGACACCTGCCCGCACCACGCGCTCCAGGAACACCCTCTCGGAAAAACGCAGGTAGTTCGCGTCCAGTCTGCCCATTTCCTCGAACAGATCCCGCGCCACCGCACTGTTGGCGCCCAGCCAGAAGCCGCCACGTTCGCGCGCCAGCCGTTCATGGTGCTTGCTGTGCCTTTCGATCAGGGATCCGAGCGCCGTCTCATTGCGATGAATTCTGGGCGCCCAGGCGATCCGTGACCCCGGATTGTCACGAAAGTGCGCAGCGATCATGGCGCAGCAGTCTGCGTCGAGGACGGTGTGCCCTTCCATGAAAAACAGCACATCACCCGTGGATCTGGCGTATCCGGCGAGAAGCATCGGAATTTCCTGGTCGGGCCGGGTCATTTCGCCGGGGAGCTCGACCACCACGTCGCATTCGAGCAACAGCGCCTGCTCGCGCCGGTCGCCAGTCGTGGTGGAAGGCCGCGCATCACCGACGACTGCGATCACCTCATAACTTCCCCTGTCGGCGCTTTGCCGGAGCGCGGTTTCGAGGGCCGCGCAGCCCGCATCACGCCGGTCGAATAGCGGGATGATCAGGGAAATTTTCATGGAATTGGGGCGTTCTCGCGCAGCATCGGATGATAGCGCCCTTTTCGCGCGGATCCGGTATCCGCATCAGTCGGGGGAGCAGTCACCGTCACGCCTCAGGTACAATGCGTTTTTCCCAACAAAAACAGCACCATGCGCATTTCGGCTTTCTACGTTTCGACATTGAAGGAAGCGCCCGCGGAAGCGGATGTCGTGAGTCAGAAGCTCATGCTTCGCGCCGGGCTCATCAAAAAGCTCGGCAGCGGGCTCTATTCGTGGATGCCCCTTGGCCTCATAACGCTGCGCAAGGTGGAGCAAATCGTCCGGGAAGAAATGAATCGCGCGGGTGCGCTGGAACTCGTCATGCCCGTGATCCAGCCGGCCGAGCTGTGGCAGGAGTCGGGCCGCTGGGAAAAAATGGGCCCCAACATGCTTCGCCTCAAGGATCGCCACGAGCGCGACTTCATTGTCGGTCCGACCCACGAAGAGGTCATCACCGACATCGTCCGCCGCGAAATTCGCAGCTACAAGCAGCTGCCGGTGAATTTCTACCAGATCCAGACCAAGTTCCGCGACGAGATCAGGCCGCGCTTCGGCGTGATGCGCTCGCGCGAATTCGTGATGAAGGACGCCTACTCCTTCGACGCGGACGAAGCCGGCATGCTGAAGTCGTACCGGAACATGTACGACGCCTACGCGCGGATCTTCACGCGGATGGGCTTGCAATTCCGCGCAGTCGATGCCGATTCCGGTGCCATCGGCGGCGCGATGTCGTGCGAGTTCCAGGTGCTCGCCGATTCCGGCGAAGACGCGATCGCGTACAGCACCGGCTCGGATTATGCGGCCAACGTCGAGAAGGCCGAGGCGCTCGCGCCAGCGCCATCGCGACCCGCGCCCTCCGCCGCAAAAACGCGCGTGCCCACGCCGGGTATTGCGACTTGCGAAGGGGTGGCGGAACTATTGCACGTGCCCCTTTCGCAAACGGTGAAGTGCCTGATGATCTGGTCCGACGGGCGCGTGCAGATGCTGCTGATTCGTGGCGACCACATGGGCAACGAGGTGAAGATCGGCAAGCTGCCCGGCATGGACGGATGGCGCATGGCGTCCGAAGCCGAGATTATCGAGGCGACAGGGTGCCGGCCCGGCTACCTGGGGCCTGTGGGGATACCCAAGGAAATGCCGCTGATCGTCGACCGATCGGTCGCGGTGATGGCCGATTTCATCTGCGGCGCCAACGAGCCCGATTTCCACCTGCTGGGAGTCAATTTCGGACGCGATTGCCGCGAACCCGACCTCGTCGCGGACATCCGCAACGTGGTCAAGGGCGACCCGTCGCCGGACGGCCAGGGCACCCTCGACATCCTGCGCGGCATCGAAGTCGGCCACGTCTTCGCGCTGGGACACCTCTATTCGCAAGCATTCGGTGCAACTTATCTGGACGCCGGCGGTCAGTCCCGGGTGCTGGAAATGGGCTGCTACGGCATCGGCTGCACCCGCGTCGTGGCCGCAGCCATTGAACAGAACCACGACGAAAGGGGAATCCTCTGGCCCATGCCGCTGGCGCCGTTCACCGTGGCAATTGCGCCCGTCGGCTATGACCGCAACGAGGGGGTCAAGGCGCTGGCCGACAAATTGCATGACGAACTCGCGGCGGCAGGTGTGGAAGTCCTGCTCGACGACCGTGGCGAGCGCCCTGGCGTGATGTTTGCTGACCTTGAACTGATCGGCATTCCGCACCGCATCACGATAGGCGACCGCGGACTGAAGGAAGGCAAGGTCGAATACCAGGCGCGGAAGGATACGCAGGCCACGGCCGTTCCGGTTGCGGCCATCGCCGCGTTCATTCGCGAGCGAATTGCCGACTGACGAAACCTGGTGGGGATGGCGCGGATCACGTGGTGTTGCCGTAACGGAAAACTAATGATCAATACCAGCCTGCGTCGATTCTGGTACCTCGCGGCCCGGCGGGCCGGGGCGGTGCTCCTTTTTGTCCTCCTGCCGTCCCATGCGTTCGCAGGTGCGCAGGTCGAGGAGCAGCTCGCGCCTTCCGTGGTCATGGGCCTGTCCAAATCGATCTCGGACAGGCCGGTGCCCACCGACTACATCAATCGCGCCGATGTGTGGCCGTGGGTGAAGGAAATGTCGCCGCGCATCGCGCACAAGGTGCCGGACGAGGCGGAACGCCGCGAACTCCTCGCCACCGTGCACTACGAATCGATGCGTGCCGGACTCGACCCCCAGCTGGTGCTGGCAGTGATCTATCACGAGAGCGGCTTCAAGAAATTCGCGTTTTCCAGCGCGACAGCGCGAGGCTACATGCAGGTGATGCCTTTCTGGGTCAAGCAGATCGGAACGCCCGACCAGAACCTGTTCAACCTGCGCACCAATCTTCGTTATGGCACGGTGATCCTGCGGCACTACCTCGATATTGAAAATGGTGATCTCTATCGCGCGCTGGGGCGCTACAACGGCAGCCTCGGCCGGCCGGAATATCCGAACGCCGTGCTGGCCGCGATGAACCGGCATTTTCATTATTCGCCCGAAGCCAGGACCGCGGCCAATGAGCCCGGCATTTATGAACCAAAATTAGTGCAGCAATCCGTTCCCCACCCCGCACCGCGGTGACCCCGCCGCAAACCGTACCCGCCCCTGCGACACCGGCACGCTATCGAGGCCGCTTTGCGCCCTCGCCCACGGGACCGCTGCACTTTGGATCGCTTGTCGCCGCGCTGGCCAGTTTCTGCGACGCCCGCGCCGCGGAGGGTGAGTGGCTGCTGCGCATCGAGGACGTTGACCTGCCGCGCAGCCGCCCCGGCGCCGAGGCGCAGATCCTGGCAACGCTCGAACGGTACGGCTTCGCATGGGATGGCCCCGTGACAAGACAGTCGGAGCGCGCATCGCACTACGAAGCGGCATTGGCGCGGCTCAAGGCGGCCGGCATCGCCTATCCTTGCGGATGCACGCGGCGCGAACTCGAATCCGCACCGATGGGCGCCGGGGGCGAGCGCGTCTATCCGGGCACCTGCCGGGACGGCTGGCCGAAGGCGTACGACGGACGTCGCCAGCGTTCCTGGCGGGTGCGCGTCGGCAGTGCCGTCGTGGAAAGCCGCGACCGTCTCCAGGCCGTGCAGCGGCAGGCGATGGCAGCGGACGTCGGCGATTTCGTCGTCAAGCGCGCCGACCGCTTGTTCGCCTACCAGCTGGCCGTAACGGTGGACGACGGCGAGCAGCGCATCACCGACGTCGTGCGCGGCGCCGACCTTCTGGCCTCCACGCCGCGCCAGATCCTGCTGCAGCGCTGGCTGGGCTTGCCCACGCCTTCGTACCTGCATGTTCCGGTCGCGCTCAATCGGGCCGGGAAGAAGCTGTCAAAGCAGACCGGCGCCGCGCCGCTCCCCGAAGCGCCACTGCCGACGTTGCTTGCGGCGTGGCATTTCCTCGATCAATCGCCCTTCCCGGGGTATCCGTCATCGGTCGGGGAATTCTGGGCGTGGACACGCGCCAATTGGCGCGCGGCGCGCCTGCCGCCCGTCCCGATGTTGCCGGCGCCGGCGTGTGCGGACTCCGGCGGAGCCCCCTGAAGCGTGGCCCGCCGGACAGGTATAATTATCGGTTCGGCCCGGAGCGCGCGCATTCGCCGCTTCCGGCCCCCAATCCCCTAAGCGTTTGCCCCATGACCACCATCGTTGTCGTCCGCAAGGGCGACGAAATCGCCATCGCCGCGGATTCGCTCACCACCTTCGGCGATACGCGCCTGTCCGCGCAGCATGACCGAACCTACGACAAGATCGTCCAGTACCACGGCAGCTACGTGGGACTGTGCGGCTCCGCCGCGCATCAGCTGGTGTTCGACAGCCTGTTGAGGAAGCACGACGACCTCGACCTGTCCCACAAGGCGGCGGTGTTCGAGACTTTCCGTAAGCTGCATCCGATCCTCAAGGAACAGCACTTCCTGAACCCGAAGGAGGAGGAAGACGATCCCTACGAATCGACGCAAATGACCGCGCTGATCGCCAACGAGAATGGCATCTTCGGCGTTTATTCGATGCGAGAGGTGTTCGAGTACACGCAATTCTGGGCGGCCGGCTCCGGCCGCGAATTCGCGCTTGGCGCGATGCACGCGCAGTATTCGCGACTCAGGACCGCCGCAGCCATCGCCAGGGCGGGGGTCGAAGCGGGCGCGTTGTTCGATAAGAATTCCGCGCTGCCCATGACGCTTTACACGCTCAAGGCGAAGGCCATCTGAGACGCCCCACGCCGACCCGAATGGAATGAATTCGCGCGACACACTCACCCGCTTCGTCTTCGAGCAGGCGCCGGTTCGCGGCGCACTGGTCTCCCTCGATGCGGCTTCGCGCGCAATTCTCGCCTGCCACCCGTATCCGCCGGCGTTGCGGCGGGTGCTGGCCGAACTGCTCGCGGCGTCGGCACTGCTCGCCTCCACGCTCAAATTCACCGGCAGCCTCATCGTGCAATTGCAGGGCGACGGGCCGGTGCGCCTGCTGGTCGTCGAATGCAACGACGCACTGCAGCTGCGCGCCACGGCGCAATGGGACGCGCAACGAACGGCGGCCTTCGGACCCGGGGCCACGCTCGCGGAACTGGCCGGTGGCGCAACCCAGGGCAAGCTCGTGATCACGCTCGATCCGAAGGGCAACGGCGCAATCTACCAGGGGATCGTCGCGCTGGAGACTGCATCTGTCGCAGCCCTCATCGAGCATTACCTGGTGACCTCCGAGCAGTTGGCGAGCCGGCTCAAACTCGCGACGGATGCTGGTCGCGTTGCGGGCCTCCTCGTCCAGCGACTGCCGGCGGCGGGCGCGCCGGACGTCTCCGTTGCCAACGACACCTGGGACCGGGCGAGCGCGCTGGTGGCGCAGACCGACCCCGCGACGATGTTTAAGCCCGGCTCCCCCGAAACGCTTCTCGCCGCGACCTTTGCCCACGACGACGTACGCGTGTTCGCGCCGAAGGCGGTAAGCTTTCATTGTTCGTGTTCGCAGGAACGCGTCGAACGGGCGCTGCGTATCGCCGGCCGGGCAGAAGTTGAGTCGATTCTGGCGGAGCGCGGCCACGTCGACGTTACCTGCGAATTCTGCAACCGCAACTATTCGTTCGGGCCGGCCGGGGCGCGCGCCATTTTTGCCCATAGCGCATCGCCCGTCCGCCATTGAGCGCCGGGCTGCGACGCCGGCACATGCAGCGAAATCGAACTGACCGCGAATCGTGAGCCTATACACGCCGAAGCATTTCGCCATGCATGAACGCGCGGCGATCGCGCGCCTCATGCACGAGCATTCCTTCGCCACGCTGATCACGCCGGCCGCGCCTGAGCCGATGATCAGCCATCTGCCGCTGTTGCTGGTTCCCGGCTGCGAGCCGCATGGCACGCTGCTGGGACATTTCGCGCGGGCGAACCCCCATTGGCAGCATGCGCGGGACGCCGAGTCGATCGCGGTATTCCACGGTCCCCACGCCTATGTCTCGCCGTCGTGGTATGGCGAGCCCGGGCGCATGGTGCCGACATGGAACTACGCCAATGTCCACGCGCATGGCGCGCTGACGCTCGTCGAGGACCCCGTCGAGGCGCAGGGCATCATCGACGCGCTGGTGCACCGCTTCGAAGCATCCCGCGCGAAACCCTGGCAGTTTCAGCGCGAAAAGCGTGAGCGCGATGCGCTGCTGGGCGCCATCGTGACCTTTCGCATGCGCATCAAGCACGTCGACGCCAAGTTCAAGTTGTCGCAGAACCGAGGCAGCGAGGACCGCGCGCGCGTTATCGAAGCTTTGCGCGCCGAAGGCTACCCGGAGGCCGCGCAAACGGCGGACTGGATGGACACGTACGCCAAGCCGAGCGGCGCGAGCGATGGGCCGCGCTGATCTTGCGACGGATGACGGCAGTGACGGCCGCATCCGTTTCGACAAGTGGCTGTGGGCGGCGCGCTTCTACAAGACACGGAGCCTGTGCGCGCAGGCGATCGACGCCGGCCAGGTTCGCGTCAACGGCGAACGCGTAAAGCCCGCACGCGCGATGCGGATCGGGGAATCGGTCTCCATTCGCAAGTCGGGAATTGTTTGCGAGGTGCTGGTGACCGCATTGTCCGACCGGCGCGGCAACGCCACCGCCGCCGCGTTGCTCTACAGGGAGACCGAAGCGAGTGCCGCCGCGCGCGAGGAAGCGCAGCTGCTGCGCCGCGCCGCGGACCTGGCCGAGCCCAGATTTCCCGGACGCCCGACCAAGCGCGAACGCCGCAAGCTCGAGGACTTCCTGAACGAACCCTGAGTCTCCACCGTGCGGGCGCCGCCAGACGTCAGCAAAACTGCATGTTGGCGATGTCTATCATGAAATCCGGCTGGCGATAGGCGCGCACCACCAGCCACGCAATGGCCATGGCGAGGACGAACGCGACGGAGTGCCAAAATGCGCGACGGGATAGGAAACGGCGCAGCCCGCCGGCCGCGCCGTTTCCGTCGTGCAAGTGATCGTTGACTGTTGGAGGGCTCACGTCACCCGCATTATGCGCGCTGCGACAGCTCCGGCAGCACGCCCACCAGCGAAACCGGCGAAATCGGCATGATGGAAAGCGTGCGCAACTTGGCCATGACCGAGCTGAAATCCGCGGCGGTGTGGGCATCTGCGATGGGCTTTGCCAGCAGGTTTACCGCGCGCCCGCTGACGACCAGCGGCAGTTCGGCTGGCAAGCTGGCGCGCAGGCTGCGGATTTCCTGGCCCGCGATCTTTCCCGAGATCCCCCGGTCGAACAACAGCACGACGGCGGCCACCTTGTAGGCGCGCGCCGCGCCGGCGATTTCCTGCGCCGGAACGCCGGAACCGAGCGTCAGGCAATTGACCCCCTCGGTGAAGAGCAGCAATTCGAGGATGGCGAGCCCCAGCTGATTGGGGTCGTTCGGTGGCGTGGCGAGCAACACGGGCCGCGCATCGCGGGTGGGACGAACCAGTCGTGTCACATCGCGCAGCAGCCTTTGCGCCAGATCCGCGAAGCGCAACTCCTGGTAGTTCTGCATTTCGCCCCGGACGACCCGCTCGTGCACGGCCTCGTTCAAGGGAATTAGCGTCTGTTCGAGAAACTTGCGCAGCCCCTGTCCGAGCAGCAGCTTGGACAGATGGTTCTGCATTTCGCCGATGCGGTGCTGAGCCAGCAGCTTGACGGAGGTCTCGATTTCCGCAGCCAGCGGCGACGGCTCGTCCACGGCCAAACCCAGCATCGACTGCAGCGCGGAATCGGCCAACGGCACCACGGCGCCTGCGCGCCATCCCTCTGACAGCAGTTGCTTGATCAGCTTGAGGCGGGCCAACTGTTCGGCCGGATAGACCCGGTCCCCGAAAGCATCGCGCAGCGGCGACGGAAACCCGTACCGCCGCTGCCACATGTAGAGTTGTTCGCGGCGCAGACCGGTAATGCGCACGACCTCGCGAATGTGCAACGCACCCGGCGTGCCAGCGGCGGCTTCATTGGCCCCGACTTCGGCCAGCTGCGGCTCGCGGCGCCGGTTCGGTGCCTTGATTAGGATGCCCATCGTCGTCGTTCCTGTTCGTTTTGCGTCAGTTGAATAGGGCGGTCTGTGCTGCACAAGTATAGCCCACGGGCTTACCCGACACGCCTCCAGCAGCCTGGCGCCGTCGATAAGGCCAAGCTGTGCTACACGATCCGTTTATGCACGATGTGTGCCAAGACAGGGGCGCCGCCTTGCCCGTTGGTCGGCAATGGGCGATGATGCCGATTCGACCGGCAGCATGGCTGCCGTTTTTCTTCGTCGCGATCCATGAGGTTGTCGTCTTGGCACGATGCCCGGACCGGTTCTTGCATTGAGCTCGATGCCTCAAGTTCCCGGTGGATGCAACCATGTTCGGATTCGGAAACACCAATCGCGATCCCTGTGCCGACATCAAGTCGGCCGAGCGCTGGTTCGCATCGTTCCCGGAAAACGATCCGCTGGCGCTGCACGCAGCACTGCTGGCTGAGCTCAACCTCATCACCGAGCAGGCGGCGCGGCGCACGCCCGCGCGACTGGAGACCCTGTTCTTCATCGACAGCCGCGCGTCCGGTCTGCGCAAGCTGCTGACCGCGCAATACATCGAGCACTCGACGCGGAGCTCGAAAATCGAAAACCAGCTGTGGTCGGCGCTGTTCGATCTCACCCAGGCATTCCTGCTCGCGTACCAGGCGTTCGCCCGCGAGGTGGTCGCACATTCGCAAAGCGCAAAGTGGCAGTTGTTGCTGCCGGGATTGGTCGCGCGCCAGATCATTCACCTGGGTCTGGATGCCAAGATCCGCTTGTACCGCTACGAGCAATGGATTCCGGCGAAATGGGTGGAGTTGCACGACCTGTTCACGCTCGCCTGCTCGCGCCAGATCGACCGCCAGCA
Organism: uncultured beta proteobacterium; assembly: GCA_963819965.1. GTDB lineage: Bacteria > Pseudomonadota > Gammaproteobacteria > Burkholderiales > Casimicrobiaceae > VBCG01. The sequence goes on along the minus strand of CAWFYA010000001.1, from coordinate 581,421 downwards.
GGTCGTGATGGGCACCGGCGGCGGCACCACCACCATCGAGCACGAATACCTGATCACGCTGCTGCTGCAGCTCATGAACTCCGGCAACATGACCGCGCGGCACCTGGAGTGGGTGGCGGGCGAACTCGATGAGTGGTGCACGCCGCTCAGGCTAACGCTCGAAGCTTCGTCGGTAACGTCGTTCTACGTCGACCTCGGCGCGCGCGAGGGTTTCCGCCGCCGCACGCCGGGTCCGCTGGAGGGACGCGTACTGTTTCTCGACTCGCGCCCTTTGCACGCCGTGCTGATGCAGAACGTCATCGTGCTCGAGCAGAAGATCAAGAGCCAGCCGTTGTCGGACCGGACGCCGCGCCGGAGTGAACAGCTGGCGCTGATGACCAAGCTCGCGTCGCAGGTCGATCCGGAATTCAAGCCCTTTGCACGCCGCGGCGAGCGCACGGCGGCAGCGGGCATGGTGGATGCGATCGTCGGCTTCGCCAAGATCTGCGCGTTCCTGCGGGAAGAGGAGCGGGACCCGATACCGCTGCTGGAGCCCGGCAAGAGCTTCGGCGGCACCATGGAACTGGCGGTGTTCGGTCACATGCGCAACGAACGTGACCGCCGCATCGACGTGGCGCGGCGCCGACTTGCGGTCTACGCCGCGCCCGGCGGGCCGTGGGAAATCAAGGACGTGTCGCAGACCGGCTTTCGGCTGATCGCGCCGATGAGCGCCGCCAACGCCGTCACGCTCGGTACGCTGTCAGCAATCCGCCCCCATGGCCAAATGCTGTGGACACTCGGTATCGTGCGTCGGATGCGGCGGCTGACGACGGATCGCGCCGAGCTGGGATTGCAGGTCATCGCCAATACGCTGGTCGGTGTCGACCTGGTCGAGCAGCGCAAGCACGCGGACAGCGACTATTCGGTCGACGGCGAACAAACCACGATCAACGGGCGCACGTTCCAGGGCCTGTTTCTGGCGCTGCGCAAGCGCGAGGCCGACGTCGGCGTCCAATCGCTTATCGTGCCGGCAGTCGAATTCCAGCCGGCCAATCGCCTGAAGCTGATGACCGCGAAGGCGATCAATCCGATCCGCTACGGGCGCCTGATCGAGCAGCAGCCGGATTGGGTGTGGGCTACGGTCGAGCCGCTGGACTTGCATCACTCGACGTCGGCGATGACGCTGGGCGGACTGCCGCCTGCACGCACCGCCGGCAAGTAGCATCCCGATCGGCGACTCATCGCCATTCCCGCCCGATCCGCATGGCCGTCGACCAATACGCGAAGCTCCACGCCGAGCATCGATGGGACGTTCCGGCGCATTTCAACATCGCGCAGGCTTGTTGCGGCCGCTGGGCCGAAGATCGCGCGCGCTTCGCGCTCTATTGGGAGGATGAATCGGGGGCCGCGTCGGCGCACACGTTCTGGGACCTGCAGCGCGAAGCCAACCGCTTGTCGAATGCGCTGGCGCAGGCAGGCGTCAGGCGCGGCGACAAGGTCGCGCTCGTCCTTCCCCAACGCCGCGAAACGGCCGTCGCGCACATCGCGATCTACCAGATGGGTGCGGTGGCCGTGCCGCTGTCGTTCCTGTTCGGTCCCGACGCGCTCATGTACCGGCTCGAGAACTCCGAGGCGCGCGTCGCACTGGTTGATCTCCAGTCGTGGCCGAACCTGGCGCCAATCCGCGCAAGACTGCCACAGCTCGAGCATGTGATCGGCGTGGCCGGTGCGCAAGGGGACGGAATCCTCGCCTACGATTCGCTGGTCGCCGCGATGTCGCCGTACTTCATGCCCTCGGACACGCGCGCCGTCGATCCGGCACTCATCGTCTACACCAGTGGAACCACGGGACCGCCGAAGGGCGCGCTGATGTCTCATGCGTGCCTGTTGGGCAACCTGCCCGGATTCGTCCACTCGCACAACGGCTTTCCCCGGGCGGACGACGTGTTCTGGTCGCCCGCCGACTGGGCATGGACCGGCGGGCTGATGGACGCGCTGTTGCCGACGTTCTACTTCGGCCGACCCATCGTCGGCTATCGCGGCCGCTTCGATCCCGAACGCGCGCTGCGGTTGATTGAGAAATACCAGGTCCGCAACAGCTTCCTGTTCCCGACCGCGCTAAAGCTGATGATGAAGGCATTTCCCAGGCCGCGCGAGACATTCGACGTCAACCTGCGCAGCATCATGAGCGCCGGCGAAGCCGTGGGAACCACGGTTTTTGCTTGGACGCAGGACGCGCTGGGCGTAACCATCAACGAGATGTTCGGGCAGACCGAGATGAATTACATCGTCGGCAATTCTCACCTGCAATGGCCCGCCAAGCCCGGATCGATGGGACGTCCCTATCCCGGGCACCGGATCGAGGTCATCGACGATGAAGGCATCCCCGTGCCGCCGGGCGAACCTGGTGAGGTGGCTGTTCACCGCGTCGCGCCGGACGGCACTGCGGACCCGGTTTTTTTCCTCGAGTACTTCAAGAATCCGGAAGGCACGCGCAAGAAATACACGGGAGACTGGTGCCGGACGGGCGACATGGCCACGATCGATGCGGACGGCTATCTCTGGTACCAGGGGCGCGCGGACGACGTTTTCAAGGTGGCCGGCTATCGCGTCGGTCCGTCGGAAATCGAAAATTGCCTGGTCAAGCATCCCGCGGTGGCCAATGCCGCCGTTGTTCCCTCGCCCGACGAGACTCGCGGCAACGTGGTCAAGGCGTTCATCGTGCTCGCCGCCGGGCATGTACCGTCGGATGCGCTCGCCGAGGCCATCCAGGAGCACGTGCGCAAATTCCTCGCCCCTTACGAATACCCGAAGGAAATCGAGTTCATCGACGCGCTGCCGATGACAACGACCGGCAAGGTGCAACGCAAGGTATTGCGCGAACGCGAGGCCGCGCGCAAGCACAACCGTTGACAGCGCCGCCGGGGCTTCGCACCGTCCCGCGCGCACGCGGCCCGTGGCGCCGCCTGTCGTTGCCTCCGGTTGCTAGCGTTCCTCGGCGAGCCGCCAGAGCGACGTCAGCTCCGCCGCGCGCGCCGTGTGCAAAGGATCGTGCGGATCCGATGCTTTGGGATGCCGCGGGCGCGCATCGATTCTGCCCACGATTTTCAAACCTGCCGCGGCGACGTCGGCGAGCAGACTCTCGCGCGTGCGCAGGCCCAAGTGTTCGGCGAGATCGGACAGGATAAGCCAGCCCTCGCCGCCGGGTGCGAGATGCGCGGGCAGGCCGCGCAGGAATCCCTGCAGCATGCGGCTATCGTGATCGTAGATGCCATGCTCGAGCGGCGAACTCGGCCGTGCCGGAATCCACGGCGGATTGCACACGACCAGCGCGGCGCGGCCCTCGGGAAAAAGATCAGCCTGCACCACGTCGACCTGGCTTGCCATCCCGAGGCGCGAGATGTTCTCGCGGGCGCAGGCCAGTGCACGCGAATCCTGGTCGGTGGCGACGATTTTGCGGACGCCGCGGTGCGCAAGTACGGCCGCCAGCACGCCGGTTCCGGTTCCGACATCGAACGCAGTACCGTTCGGCGCCAGCGTCACCGGTAGGGGCGCCACCGCGACGAGGTCGACATATTCACTGCGGATCGGAGCGAACACGCCGTAATGCGGATGAATCCGGCCACCGGTCGGCGCGACTTCGATTCCTTTCACACGCCATTCGTGCGCGCCGACGACGCCCTGCAACTCGCGCAGCGATGCCACCGACGGACCGCCCGGCGGCCCCCACGCCTCCGCGCATGCCTGGCGCACGTCCGGCGCGCGCCGCAATGGAATGCCGTAGTCGGCATCGATCGGGATCAGCAGCATCCCGAGCGTTCGCGCACGCTGCGACCGGACTTGCCGCAGCTGGTTGAACGTGTCCGCCGGCGGCAGAGGCACCTTGGTCTTCCTTTGCCGGCGCGGCGGCCGGTCGACGCGGCTCGCCAGCGCCACCAGCATCTGGCGCGCGTTCTGGAAGTCGCCCCGCCACAGGAGTCCGGTGCCTTGCGTGGCCAGCACGTACGCGTCGTCCGCGGTCATGCGATCGTCGGCAACGATCACGCGCACTGGCGGCGCTCCGCCGCGTTCGGAGCGCCAGCGCGCGGCGCGCGCCCCGCCCTCTTCGCTCCAGTGCAGAACCGGACGCGCATCGTGTGTCAAATCGCTCATGTGGCGCGCAGTTTGCCACAGCGTCCTGGTATTCCGGATCCGCTGCCGGGTTGCGCGCCGACCGAACAGGCGGTGCAAGCGGTCAGGACCGCAAGCGCATGCGCTCGAGAAATGCGCGGTGCAGCAGCACCCAAACCACGGCGGGAACGACTGCCGGGAGAATCAGCGAGCCAAACTGGTAGGCGAACGCGATTAATTCGCGCTGCAGTCCGGAAAAGCCCGTTTGCGACGCGATGGCGGCAGGCGCGACGATGGCGATGCCCTTCAGGAAATCGGCGAGCACGCCCCACACCACGAAGGGCACGATCGCTCCGTAACCCACGCCCATCGTTCGCCACCACTTGCCTTCGCGCGCCGCCAGCGTCAGCGCCGCGAAGAGCGGCATGCCGAACGCGTAGACCAGCATGTTGACGTCTATGCTCACCACTCCCGCGCCGACGCCTTCGCCCGGCTTCAGCGAAGTCAGGAAGGACAGCGAGGTGCCATCGGACTCGATCCTGCGCACGAGGTCGCCAAATCCGACGTGCGCGATGAATTGCGTTAACAGCCGTACCGGCCAGAGCAGGAGCGGCGCCGTCAGAAACCAGGTGGCGAAAGTCAGGGGCAGCCACGCCAGCGCGGCCAGCACGAATCGCGTCAGCGGGCTCCGGATCCGCGGAATTTTGGGGACACGGGCAGCCAGAGGTGCGACGTGGTGGACGGAGTCCGGACGCGGTTCGGGCGCCTCAGCCTGCGGGTCGCTCATCCCGCGACCAGCGCCGGCGGGGGACCCGGCGGATTCTCACCACCGTCGCTGCCTGGCACGCGCCGAACCCAGATCAGCCACACCACCAGCACGTCGAGCATGATCAGCGCTTGCCACACATAAAGGTGCGCCCATTCGAACAGGTCGTAGTTCCACTGGCCGAGATAGAAGAGGCTGATGACGCGGAGTATGTTGAGGGCCTGCACGGCCAGGATCCCGATCGCCAGGCCGACCGCCTTGTGCTTCCACGGCGCAGGAAACGCGAGTATCGCCGCCAGCAGGACCAGCGTCGCCTCGACGCCATTGCAGCCGGCTTCGATCGACACCGCAAAGCCATTCGTGGTGCTGCGCATGACCTGTCCGCTGGCTTCCACGCTGCCGTCAAAGAGCGTGACGATCCACGTCGATATCGACGCCAGCGCACTCGTCCACGGTAGCACGAAGTACTGCTGCGCCCAGGGCGTGAGTTCCAGCCCGAACAGCGCGGCGAGCATCACGACGAACAATAGGAAGAAGCGCAGCATGCCGGGAATTCTACAGGTCTGCGCAAAGCGTCCGGGGACAGGTCACGCGCGCGCGAGCGGCGGATTCTGCGCGAAGTAACGCGTCACTCCGTCGCAAATCGAATCCGCGAATTTCTGCTGGTGCTTCTCGCTGCGCAGCTTCTGCTCCTCCTCCGGGTTGGAGATGAACGCGGTCTCGACCAGGATGGAGGGAATGTCGGGCGCCTTGAGCACCGCGAACCCTGCCTGCTCGACGGTGGCCTTGTGCAGCGCGTTGTGCGTGCCGATGCCGTCCAGCACCTGGCGGCCGACCTTCAGGCTGTCGCTGATCTGCGCCGTCTGGGAAAGGTCGAGCAGCATGCGCGCCAGCATGGGGTCGCGCCGGTTGAGATCCACGCCACCAATCAGATCGGCGCTGTTTTCCTTCTGCGCGAGCCACTTCGCGGCAGCGCTCGTCGCACCGCCCTCCGACAGCGCGAATACCGACGACCCACGCGCGTTGGGATCGCGGAACGCATCGGCGTGGATGGATATGAACAGGTCGGCCTGCACCCGCCGCGCCTTGAGCACGCGATCGCCGAGCGGCACGAAGTAGTCGCCGTCGCGCGTAAGCATTGCGCGCATGTCGGACTCCGCGTCGACTGCGGCCTTGAGGCGCCGGCCGATCGCCAGCGCGACGTCCTTCTCGTAGGTGCCGCGGCGGCCGATCGCCCCCGGATCCTCGCCACCATGACCGGGGTCGATGGCGATCGTGATCCGTCGTGGCGCGGACTTCGGTTCCGGCTTCGCATGCGGCCGTCCCTGCGGCCGCGCCGGCGCGGAATCCTGCTGTGTGGGCGCGGCGGCATCGCGCGCATGCTCGCCCTCGAGCAGCGCCATCAGCGGATCGACGGGCACCAGTGGATAGATGTCGAGTACCAGGCGGTGGCCAAATTCCGCGAAGGGACTCAATGCGAATACGTCCGCCTTGACCGCCGCCTTCAGCTCGAGCACGACACGCACCACCGTCGGCGAATTCTTGCCGACGCGAATGCGGGCGATGTACGGATCGTCGGGCTGAACCCGCGACGGCAGTTGCGCAATTTCGGACGTGAGCTCGATGCCTTCCAGGTCAAGCACCAGCCGCTCCGGATTCTTAAGCAACAGCAACTGGTGCGCGATCGGCGCCGCCGACTCCAGGATCACACGTGTGTATTCCTGCGCCGGCCACATGCGCGCGGAGGCGATGCGCCCGGCCTCTGCCCAGGCGCTGGGCAGCAGGAGTTGCGCTGCCGGCACCAGCAGCCATTGGCAGAGCCTGCGGCGCCCGAGCGAGACGCGGATCAGCCCGGCGTTGCCGAGCGCGCGACGGCGTGGGCTATCGCATCCCGGCATCGTTCACCGTCCGCCGTGTGCGCGACAAGCGCAAGTTCGCGGCCGGACCCGCTGCTCCCGCCATAGGCAAGCAGGACATCGAGGTCGGCGGGCGGCAACAGACCGGCGACCCGCTCCGGCCATTCGACCAGGCAGACCGCATCGTCGCGGAAGCAATCGGAGAATCCCGCCGTTTCCCATTCGCTTGGATCGGCGAACCGATAAAAATCAAAGTGATAGAAGTATAAACTCGAAAACAGATAATGTTCAACCAGAGAGTAGGTTGGGCTCTTGACCCGGCCGGCCCAACCCATGGCCCGCAACACACCGCGCACCACGGTCGTCTTGCCTGCCCCAAGGTCACCGTGCAATAGGACCACCATTCCGCCGTGAAGTGCGGACGCCATGCCAGCACCCACCAATTCGGTGGTGGCGGCATCGGCAAGATGGAATCTTCGGGACATGGGGGCGATGCGGTCAGGCAAGGACGGCGGCGCAATGGTTTACGCTAGGCGGCAATGACCCATGATACCGGCGCCGGCACGCCCTCAGCCTCCGTTGCACCCGTTGCACCCCATGCTCGTGACTGGGTGGCGCTGGCGGCCGACGTGGTGACGTGGGGCCGCGAACTGGGATTCCAGGCAATCGGCATCGGCGACACCGAGCTGGGCGCCGAGGAGGTCCATCTCCTCCGCTGGCTCGCTGCCGGGCGGCATGGAGAAATGGATTACATGGCGCGCCACGGAGCCGCGCGCTCGCGGCCCGCCGACCTCGTGCCCGGCACGATCCGCGTCATCAGCGCGCGGATGAATTACTGGCCCGAGCAAGGCGCCGATGCCGGCGCGGTACTCGCCGACGGCCGGGCTGCGTACCTTGCGCGATACGCATTGGGGCGCGACTATCACAAGGTGCTGCGGGCGCGCCTGCAACAGCTCGCGGACCGCATTGCCGGCAAAGTGGGCGAATTCGGGTACCGCGTCTTCACCGACAGCGCGCCGGTGCTGGAAGTCGCACTCGCGGCCAAGGCCGGCCTGGGCTGGCGCGGCAAGCACACGCTGTTGCTGACCCGCGACATGGGGTCGTATTTCTTCCTCGGGGAGATCTATACGGACCTGCCGCTTCCCTTGTCGGATCCCCAATCCGGGCATTGCGGCAGCTGTACGTCGTGTCTGTCCGCGTGTCCCACCGGCGCCATCGTCGCGCCCTACGAACTCGACGCGCGGCGCTGCATTTCCTACCTGACGATCGAATTGCCGGGTGCCATTCCGGAAGACCTGCGCCCGCTCATCGGCAATCGCGTGTACGGTTGCGACGATTGCCAGATTGCCTGTCCGTGGAATCGCTTCGCGCAATCCAGCAGCGAGCGCGACTTCAATGCGGTGCGCCATGGCCTCGACCGCGCGAGCCTGGTCGAGCTGTTCCAGTGGACGCAGGCGCAGTTCCAACACCGGATGCAAGGCAGCGCGATCCGGCGCATCGGCTACGAACGCTGGTCGCGCAACCTCGCCGTCGGCCTGGGCAACGCGCCGTGGAGCGCGGACGTCGTGTCGGCGTTGCGGCAGCGCGCGCAAGACCCGTCGGCGCTCGTGCGCGAGCACGTGGCGTGGGCGCTGGCGCAACAACGCGACCGCGCGCCCGCGACCTAGCGGATCAGCTGGTTCATCGACACGATCGGCAGCATGATCGCCAGCACCAGCACCAGTACGATGGCGCCCATCACCACGATCAGCGCGGGCTGCAGCAACGCGGCGAGCCACGCCATTCGCCGCTCGGCGTCGCGTTCGAGCTCCTCGGCGGCGCGCTGAAGCATCGGACCCAGACGCCCGCTGCCCTCACCATTGGCGACCAGATGAATAAGCACTGGCGGAAACGCCGCCTGCTCCTTCAGCGCGCGTGACAGCGTGACGCCTTCGCGCACCAGCGCCGCCGACGCCCGCGCGGCACGATGCAGCGGAATCAGGCGCACCACGTCCGAGGCGGCATCGAGCGAGCGGAGCAGCGGCGCGCCGCTGCCCACCAGGATCGCGAGCGTGCTGGCGAACCGGGCCGAGTCGAGGCTGCGGGCAAGCTTGCCGATCACCGGCAGGCGGAGCAGCGACGCATGCCAGCGTGCGCGGAACGAAGGCTTGCGGTTGGCCCACGCGAATGCCACGACCGCGATGAGAATGAAACCGAGCCAGAGCCAGCCGGTCGCACGGAAGAAGGCGCTGGTCGCGATCAGCGCCTGCGTGAGCCAAGGCAGCGTCTGGCGGCTCTGCTGGTACACCGAAACGACCTGTGGGACCACGTAGGCCAGCAGGACCGCGATGACGGCAAAGGCGATGACGGTGACCACCGCGGGATAGATCAGCGCCAGCACCAGTTTTTGCCGCAGCGCCTCGCGCGCCTCCAGGTAGTCGGCCAGCCGCGCCAGCACATCGGCAAGCCGTCCGGTCTCGGCGCCCGCGCCGACCAATCCGCGGTACAGCGGAGAAAAGGTCCGCGGATACCGCGCCAGTGCTGTGGGCAGCGCTTCTCCCGACGTGATATGAGTGCGCAGGTCGGCCATGATCTTCGCTGCGTGCGCGTCATCGGCCTGCTCGGCGACCGCGGCCAATGCCTGGTCGAGCGGCATGCCCGATTGCACCAGCGTGGCGAGCTGACGCGTCGTCAACGCCAGCAGCGGCGCCGGCAGACGCGGCGATGGCAGGCGATCGGCGCTTGCGACCACAGCGGCAACGGCGGTGGGCGTCAGACCCTCGGCGCGCAGATGATCCCGGGCGGCGCGCGGACTGTCGGCCTCCAGCAATCCCTGCCGCATGCGCCCCTGCGCGTCGACGGCTTCCCAGCGAAACGAGGCGGCCACCGGCGCCGTTTCAGGCGTCGCGCGTGACGCGCAGCAGCTCGGCCAGCGACACCGACCCGTCCGCGACCCAGCGCCCGCCGTCCGCGCGCAGCGAGCGCATGCCTGCGCGTGTCGCGGCCGCGCGCAGCGCAAGTTCGCCGGCGCCGTCGTGGATGTTGCGGCGGATCGAATCATCGACGGGCAGGAGCTCGTATACGCCGGTGCGGCCGCGGTGACCCGTCTGGTTGCACGCGTCGCAGCCCGGCGCGGTCCACACGGGCTGATCCGCCGGAAGTCCCAGGGTAGCGTTGAGCTTGGCTTCGCCAGCGGACGGCGGGTGCGCAACCTTGCAGGCCGGGCATAGCGTGCGCACCAGGCGCTGCGCCAGCACGCCGAGCAGGCTCGAAGCCAGCAGGTAGGGCTCGACGCCCATGTCCGCGAGGCGCGTCACCGCGCTTGCCGCATCGTTCGTATGCAGGGTCGCGAGCACGAGGTGTCCGGTCAGCGAAGCCTGAACGGCGATCTGCGCGGTTTCCAGATCGCGAATTTCGCCGATCATGATGACGTCGGGGTCCTGCCGCAGGATCGCTCGCAGTGCGCGGGCAAAATCGAGCTCGATGTGCGGATTGACCTGCGTCTGCGCGACGCCGTCGAGCGCGTACTCGATGGGATCCTCGACGGTCATCATGTTCACCGAGCCGCGCGGCAGCCGCGACAGCGCCGCATACAGCGTCGTCGTCTTGCCCGAACCGGTCGGACCCGTGACCAGCACGATGCCGTGCGGCTCGCGGATCATCCGGTCGATCACGTCGCGCGTCGCCTCGTTCATGCCGAGCGCCGTGAGGTCGAGGTGCGCCGAATCCTTGTCGAGCAAGCGCAGCACCACCCGCTCGCCGACACCGGTCGGCAGCGTGGACATGCGCACGTCAACCTGCTTGTCGCCCAGCTTGAGCGTGATGCGGCCGTCCTGCGGCAGCCGCTTTTCCGCGATATCGAGATTGGCCATTATCTTCAGGCGCGAGACCAGCGCCGCGTGCAGCGCCCGCGGCGGCTCGATGACGTCGCGCAATTCGCCGTCGACGCGAAAGCGCACCACCGCGCGCGCTTCATAAGGCTCGAAATGCAGGTCCGACGCGCGTTCCCGCAATGCCTGCAGCAGCAGCGCGTTGATCATGCGGATGACCGGCGCCTGAGTCGAACTGTCGAGCAGGTCCTCGCTGACCGGCAAGTCCTGCATCAGCCGCGCGAGGTCGGTCTCGCGCGCCAGATCGCCGGCCCACGTCGCCGCGGCGCTCGGCGCGCCCTGGTTGTAGGCCCGGGCCAGTTCCGCCGCGAACTCCTCCGCGCCGACTGCGCGCGTGACGAGCGGCCGCTGCAGCACCCGCTTGATCTCGACGACGCCGTCCGGCGTGGCATCGGGGCGCGTGAGCACGACGACCGACCCGCCTTCCAGCGCGGTGGCCAGCACGCCGTGGGTCTTGGCAAATGCGTAGGGAATCTGCGCCGCGAACCTGGCAGCTTCGGCGGGCAGCGTCGAGCGGGCCGTCATGTGGAGTGCGCGCCGGGTGTGAAGCGCCTACTTAAGCGCGGGCGGCGCGGGCGGATTGGGCGTCGCCTCCGGCGCAGGCGCAGCCGGCGGCGGAACGCTGGCCGGCGTTCCGGGCATCACGCCTTCCTGCGGCAGCACGGGAATGGTGGGGTCGTTCCAGAACCACAGCGGCTTGCCCAGGTTGTTCTGCTGCTGGTTCATGATGTAATCGTAGCGCTCCGACGTCAGCGCGCGGCCCTGCGAGTCGGTGCGAACGACCGTCGGCTTGATGAACACCAGCAGGTTGGTCTTGGTCCGTTGCCGCTGGTCATAGCGGAACAGCTGGCCGAAGAAAGGGATGTCACCGGCGACCGGCAGTTTGTCGGTGCCATTGGTCTGGCTGTCCTGGATCAGCCCCCCCAGCACGACGATCTGCGAGTCGTCGACGCTGACCGTCGATTCCAGTGCGCGCTTGGAAAGCACGATGCCCGTCGTCGTCGTGATCGATTCGACGCGCGAGACTTCCTGGTAAATGTTCAGGCGCACGGTGCCGCCCTCGGTGATCTGCGGCTTCACGCGCAGCAATACGCCCACGTCGTGCCGCTCGAAGGTCTGGAACGGCGTCACCGTCGACGTATTCCCTGTCGTCGCGTACTGGCCCGTCACGAACGGGATGTTCTGGCCGACGATGATTCGCGCCTCCTCATTGTCGAGGGTGAGCAGCGTGGGCGTGGACAGTATGTTGGCGTTGGCGTCCTGCTCCAGCGACCGGATCAGCAGAGCAAGATTGGTGATCACACCCAGGCCGGGAATGGCGATCGTGCCGTTGAGGATCCCGAGGTTAAGGCCCTGGCCCAAATTCGACAGGTTCACCGCGCCGCTGATGATGTTGTTGCCGCTGTCGGGGGCGCCGAAGTTGGTGCCGCCGAAGCCCTGCACGTTCTGCTTGTTGAGCCCCTGCAGCACCTGCCACTGGATGCCGAACTGCGCCGCCCTGTCCGACGTGACTTCGACGATCAGCGCCTCGACGAATACTTGCGCACGGCGCACATCGAGCCTGTCGATGATGGAGCGCAGATTGTTGTAGATGGGCTCCGGCGCCATGATGATCAGCGCGTTGTTGGCGACGTCGGCCTGGATCGTGACGTTGCCCATGTTGCCGGCGCCGCTGCCGGCGCCGCTCGTGAAGGGATTGGCTGTCGACGCGGGTGCCGCGGGCGCTGCGGACGCGGCCGTGGGGCTGGACATGCTTCCCATCTGGTTGCCGAAGGCCGCCGGCGACGTCGTGCCTGGCGCTGATGTCACGTCGCTGCCGCCGGACATCAGCGAGCGCAGCGTCTGAGCGACGCGGGCGGCGTCGGCGTTGCGCAGATACACGATGAACATGTTGCCGCCGGCGCGTCCCGGGGTGTCGAGCTGCTCGATCATCGCCTTGATGCGCGCCGCGCGCCCGGGATTGTCCGCGCGCAGCAGCACGCTGTTGGAGCGCGGATCGGCGACGATCATCACCCGCTGCTGCGTATCGCCGGGCGTTCCGCCCTGCGTGGCCGTCTCCGCGCCCACCAGCTTGTTGAGCAGCGGAACCAAGTCGATCGCCGACGCATTCTTGAGCGTGACGATCAGCGGTTCGCCCGACGGCGGCACGTCGAGCGAGGCGATTATCTTGTCGATGCGTCGGAGGTTGTCGGCGTAGTCGGTGATGATGAGCGAGTTCGTTCCGGCATAGGCGGCGATGGTGTTATTGGGCGAGATCAGCGGACGCAGCACGTTGACCAGCTGCAGCGCCGATTCGTAGCGCAGCACGACTACCTGCGTGACGAGGCGGTCGCCGCTCCCGCTGACCGGCCCGCGCAGCACTTCGGATCCGTGCTGCTTGCCCTCGGCCTCCAAGACCAGCTTGGTTACGCCGTTACCTTCGACGGCGACGATGCCCTGCAGCCGCAATGCCGAAAGCAGCGTCGGATAGACCAACTCGCGTGGAACGGGCCGTGCCGAGACGATATTGACCGTGCCTTTGATCTTCGGGTCGAGGACGAAATTGCGGCCGGTAATTTCCGCCGCCGCCTTCACCACGGCGTCGATGTCTGCGTTGACGAAGTTGAGCGTGACCGAGTCGTCGGCGGCAGACGAGGCGACGGCGAGGACGAGCAGCGCCCCGGCGGCCAGCCTGGCAGCACCGTGAAAACAGCGGCGGAATCGCGCAATGTTCAGATTTGTGGCCGGACGGGCGGATTGGACAGCCATCGGCAGCGGCGGCCGCCCTTTTTACGGGGTGTCGCCGCGATTGAATGATCGCCGTCGATGATAGCATGGGGTCCCGTGGCTCATGGGGCGCCCGGAAGCGGATAATGCCCGCCCGGCGGAAGGATGGCGCGCTACAGGCGAAGCCGGGAACGCGCGGCCGGATCCGTCCGCCTCGGGCACTCTAACGAATCCAAAACGCTGCCTTATCGCATCCAATCGAGGAAACCAGACCTTGAATGGAGAAAGCATGAACCATCCCCCTTCATCCACCACCCTGTCCCGGGCTGCACGCCGCATCATCCTGGGCGGGGCGGTCCTGGGCGCACTGATCGTCGCGTTCGGTCCCTATGCACCGCCGGTTCAGGCCGGCGAGACCTTTGCCGAGGCTCATGTCACCCGGACCTTGACGCTCGCGCAGGCCGACGCCGCCAAGTCCGCCAAGGACGTTTCCGACGCCGCCAAGTCCGCCAAGGACGTTTCCGACGCCGCCAAGGAGGCCGCCGCCGACGCCAAGACCGCAGCCAAGGAAGCGGCGCAAGCCGCCAAGGACGCTGCGGACAGCACCGAGAGTCCGCCGAATATCACCATCGACCGCCATGGAATTCGCATCGAGAGCAGCGATTCCGGCAGCGGAACGAACAAGCGTGTCACCGTCGGATTGGGCGGCCCCGATCGCGAATACGACTCCTTCCAGGAGTTCGTGCATCAGGATCCGGGGCTCGCGTTCATGGTCGTCGGTGTCGTCTTCATCGTCTTTCTTACCCCGGTGCTCATCATCGGCCTGGTCATCTGGTACAAGCTGCGCAAGAACCGGATGCTGAACGACACCATGGTCCAGCTCGCGGAAAAGGGGGTCGTTCCCACGTCCGAAATGCTGCAGGCGCTGCAGGCTGGCGGTACTGCCGCCGCGGCCACCGCGGTGGCCGCCCGGACAACGGTCGTGGAGCAGGTCAAGATGCTGCGAACCCAGGCGGCTTGGTCCGACCTGCGCAAGGGCGTCATCCTCGTGGCCGTCGGTCTTTCGTTTATCGCCTATTCGATGTTCGATGACCGGTCGCCGAACTGGGTCGGCCTGGTGTTGCTGTTCCTCGGCATCGGTTACGGTTTCCTGTGGTACTTCGAAGATCGCCAACTCGCCGCGCCGACCAGCGTACGTCCACCCCCGCCGGCGGGAGGCGCGTGAGGGATACGCCATGCGCCCAGCCAGCCTCATCCGCGGGATGCTAGATACGGAATGTCGCCGCCCGAGGTTCCCGATGCGACTCTCATCGCGCGCGCCCTGGTCGGCGACGACCGCCATGCGTTTGCCGAACTGGTGCGCCGTCACCAGTCGACGGTCCGCGCCTGTCTGCGCAAATTGACCGCGGGCAACCACGCGCTGGCCGATGACCTGTCACAGGAGACGTTCGTGCTTGCCTGGCGCAATCTCAAATCGTTTCGTCAGGAAGCGCGGTTTTCGACCTGGCTGTACCGGATCGCGACCAACTGCTGGCTGGCCGACGCGCGCAAGCGCAAGGAAGAATTGCTGGGCGACCGCGACGAGGCCGTGGCCGACGAGGATGGTGGCGGCGGGACCGACGCTGACGCGCCACACGCCGACCACGCCCGCGGCGCGTCGCTCAAGCTCGACCTGGAACGGGCGATGGCGGTGCTTTCCGAGGGAGAGCGCGCCGCGATCGTCCAGTGCTACCATAACGACCTGACCCATGAGGAAGCGGCTTACGTACTTAATTGCCCGGTCGGCACGGTCAAGACCCATGTGCTGCGCGGCAAGCAAAAATTGAAGGTGGCGCTGGCCGCCTATGCGTCGGAAACACCATGACCATGAACGCGAACCCATTCGATTCCGCGCCTGATCTCGCCTCAGTTTCCGCTTCCGGTTCCGGCGACGATTGGCTCGATCGGCTGCTCGTCGCCGACGCGCGCGAGGAACGTTCCGCCTACATCGCCGACGAGGGCTTTACCGCGCGTGTCATGCAGCTTCTGCCCGCGACGCTGGCGTTGCCCGCGTGGCGCAAGCCCGTGGTCATCGCGCTCTGGGGCGTTGCGCTGGCGGGAATTTCGCTGGCCTTGCCCTCCGCGGTGCTCGACATCGCCCGGGAAGGCTACAGGCTGCTGGGCGCGCAACCCGTATCCCTTTCCGGCATGGCCGGCGCGTTGCTGCTCGCGGGCGCGCTGAGTTGGAGCGCCGCCGCTTTCACACTCCGCAATTCGGGCTGAGGCCGAGCCGCAGGCGTCAAGCGGGTTCTTCGGGAGAGAATGAAAGAAAAAGGCCGCCTGTCCGGGCGGCCTTTTCTACTTCCAGGTCGGGTCGAGGGGCGCTATTCCGACACCTTGAAATTGATTTCCACCTCGGCAATGTACTTATCCCCGTCCGGCGCGAATTTCCATGTCTTAAGTGCCCGGATCACCTCGCGATCGAAGTAGCGCAACGGATCGGCACTGAAAATCGTCACCTCGGTGACGTTGCCCTGTCCGTCGATATTCAGGCGCGCGACAACCCGGCCCTTGGAGATGTTGTCCTTCAGGGCTGCCCGCGGGAATTCGGGATTCTCGCCGGAAATCTTGACGACGCCGCGCCGGATCGCGGGCTTAGGTGGCGCGGGCGGCGGCGGCGGCGCCGGCGGGACGATGACGTGCGGCTCCGTCGGCGGCGCGGTAGTGGTCGCGGTGATCGTCGGCGCCTCTGACACTGTCGGCACCGGTACGTCGGGCGGCGGTACGTAGGTCTCCTGCGGCTGCGGCTTGGGCTCCACGATTTTCTTCGGCGGCGGCGGCGGTGGCGGCGGCGGCAGCTTCAGCTCTTCGATGATCGTCGCGGTGAGCGGTTTCTTCACCACTTCCACGATCGCCCGCCCGAGACCGTTCAGCAGGGCGTAGATGAGCACCACGTGGAACAGGATCACGAAAGTGATGCCGATCGCGTGCTTGGTCGGGTCCCTTTGCTGCCGTGCGTAGTCCATTACCATGCTGTGTTGACTCCGGTTGCCGCGTGCCGCGCCGCGACCGCTAATCGTTGATGAACTGCTCGCTGCCGACGATACCTATCTTGGTGAGCCCCAGGCGCTGCGACGACACCATCACCTCTGCCACGACCTCGTACTTGGCGTTCTTGTCCGGCCTAAGATGCACCTCGGGCTGGACCGATTGCGCGGCCGCGAGGCGGATCTTGTCCTCGAGCGTAGCTCCGGTCGGGCACGATTTCGCCGTTCCACCAGATGCGGCCGACGTCGTCGATGTCGACCTTCAGCACCTCCGGCGGCGTCAGCGGCGGCGGCGGATTTCCGGTCGGCATGTTGAGATTGACCGCATGCAGCTGGATCGGGATGGTTATGATCAGCATGACGAGAAGCACCAGCATCACGTCGATCAGCGGCGTCGTATTGATTTCCATCATCACTTCCGGCTCGCTGGAGCTACCGGAGCCTACGTTCATACCCATGCGTATTCCTCGTGTCGTTCCATTCGCAGCAATTGATCGAGGGCCGGACTCGGATCAACCACCTTTGACCGGTGGCTCGGTAATGAACCCCACCTTGGCAATACCCGCGCGCTGAACTGCGTAGATCACGCGCCCTACGCCTTCGTATCGCCCGCCGGCATCACCGCGGATCTGCACTTCCGGCTGCGGGATCAGCACCGCGACCTTCTTCAGGCGGTCGATCAGCGCCGCGGTGCTCTTGATCTGCAGGTCGTTCCAGTAAATCTTGCCGGTCACGTCAACCGAGATCACGATGTTTTCCGGCTTGGTCTCGCGGACCTCGTTGCGTTCCTTGGGCAGCTGCACCGGTATCGATGTAGTCACCACCGGGATCGTGATCAAAAAAATGATCAGCAACACCAGCATCACGTCGACCAGCGGCGTGGTGTTGATGGCGGAGATGGTTTCGTCCTCGCCGCCGGACGACGGCCCGACGCTCATCGCCATGGCTCAGCTCCGGGCAATGTGCTTCGGCTGCGCGAGCAGTACGGCGTGCAGGTCGGCGCCGAAACCGCGCACATTGTCCATCGCGGTCTTGTTGCGGCGGACGAGCCAGTTGTAGCCCAGCACGGCGGGAACGGCCACGGCGAGGCCGAACGCCGTCATGATGAGCGCCTCGCCCACGGGCCCGGCAACCTTGTCGATCGAGGCCTGACCGGCAATGCCGATGGCGGTGAGCGCGTGATAGATGCCCCACACGGTTCCGAACAGGCCGACGAACGGAGCGGTCGAGCCCACGGTGGCGAGGAACGCCAGTCCATCCTGCGTGCGGCTTTGCACGTTCTCGGTCGCGCGCTGGATCGACATCGTGATCCATTCATTCATGTCCACGTTGCCGAGCAGGCCGACGTGCTTGGCCGTCGCCTCGACACCGGTCTCGGCGATGAACCGGAACGGGCTGCCCCTCTTGAGTCCCTCCGCACCAGCCTTCACTGACGGGGCGGCCCAGAACGTTTTTTCCGCGGCCTTCGCGGCCTTGTTCATCTTGCCCTGCTCATACACCTTGGTGATGATGATGTACCAGCTGCCCACGGACATGATGACGAGAATCGCCAGCGTGATGCGGGCGACCGCATCGCCGCCGGCCCAGAGTGCCTGCAGGCCGTACGGATTGTCGATGACTTCCGTTGTCGAACCTTTCGCGGCCGCGGCTGCCGGTGCCGCGGGTGCAGCAGGTGCCGCAGCAGGCTCGGTGGCCGCAGCGGGTTGCCCCTGGGCCAGTGCTACTCGCGGAACGACCATCAGGGCCGTGGCCATGAACAGGGACAGGAGCGCAGCCAGGGCGGCCAATCGGGTCAGCTTGAACATGTTGTCTCCAGACGATAAACGTTACAGTCAGAATAACGGGTTTCGGACCGACAGGTTCGGACGACGCCAGCCCGCGCACGAGTCGTCCGCGAACCGTTCCAGTGAATCTGAAAGATTCGATGCGCTCGAACTCTCGGATGCGTAAGGATGTCCCCAATGCGGGTTGGCGCCGCCCCTTTCTCCATCGACCTGCCCGGGATGACCCGGCCGGTCCGGGAGGACGTATGCGCCAAAACACATTGGCCCCGCGGTCAGGCGGGGCCAAGCCTCGTCGGAAAACGGCAGGACTTTACACGAAACGGGCAAAAAGTCCACCCGGACGGCACGGCCCGACGGGCGCCGGTCATTCCGGAAAATGTCGTTGCCCCGCCGCGAGGCGGGTCGCGCCATCGCCCCCATGGTCGCCTATTTGACGAGCGGAAACTGTTCGGCGACGGCGTAATCCTGCACCGCGCGAATCTGCGATTCGAGCTGCAAGTAGCGCGCGGCTTTCGCGGCGGGAATCGGGCTGAGCGGTCGGCTCTTGATCAGCTTGTTCTGCATCTTGCGCCGCGCCTTGACTTCGCCTTCATCCGCGGCGATGAGTTCGGTCGCCAGTTGCCTCGCATAAAGGTCGGACACGGGCTTGTCGAGACCGATCAATCCTTCCAGCGCGAGGTTGCGCCGGCGGTTGTACATGTCGAGGTCGCGCTGGTACTGGTCGTAGATCGGCCAGAACTTCTTGGCTTGCGCATCGGTCAGGACCAGAATCGACGCGACGTAGGCCTTCTTGTCGGATTGCACCGCCTTGTACATCGCCTGCAGATCGGTGGCACCGGAGCGCGCGGGAGCGGACGCGGCGGCGGGCGCCTTGTCGGCAGCGAAGACAGGCGTCGTCGCGAAAGTCAGCACGGCCAGAATTGCGGCGGCAACACTTCTCTTCATCGTGGTCCCCATGGAGTTCATTGCGGCAATTGGTCAGACCGGCCCAAGGGATGCCTCAATTGGCATCTTCTCCGCAACACGCCCGCGCGCGTCCCTGGCGGGTCCCGGAGGTGGCAAGTTTTGCAGATGTTACCCTGATTCGGAAGCATGCGCCTAAGCGCATCGCCGTCCGAGAAATACGCGATTGATCCCGATGCTATCCTCTCGCTCGGCCCCTTTTTCCTGTCGGGCCAGCACGCGAAAGGCACCGGTGACTTGACATGCAGGCTCCCCCCATCGACACGGACGCGCTGGCCGCGACAGGCATGGACGCGCTGCGCAGAGGCAATGCGCGCGCGGCCCGTGATTCGTTCGAATTGATCATTGGCCAAGGCAAAGCCGACGCCATGACCTTCGTGGCCCTGGCCCAGGCCTGCACCCGGCTCAAGGATCACGTCGCGGCGCGTGCCGCACTGGAAAACGCGCTGGCGCGGGAGCCACGCAACCTGCTGGCGCTGATCATGAAGGCCGACTACCTGCAGGCGCTCGGCGATTCGCGCTCTGCGTCTTTCTTCTATCAGACCGCGGTGAAGGTCGCGCCGCCGCCCGAACAACTTCCCGCCGAACTGCGCGGCGAACTGGGCCGCGCGCAGGCCATGTGCCAGCAGTACGCCGCGCAGTTCGAGACGTTCCTGCGGGAACAGCTGGTTCCGAAAGGAATGCTCGCGCCGGGGTCATCGGACCGATTTCGGCAATCGTTCGACATCATGCTCGGGAAGAAATCGATCTATTTCCAGCAACCACGGATCTTTTTCTTTGCCGGATTGCCGCAAATCCAGTTCTACGACCGCAGACACTTTCCGGTCTTCGACAGGATCGAGGCGGCGACGGCCGACATTCGCGCCGAAATGCTGCAAGTCCTGAATGACGAGTCCGCGTTCAAGCCCTATGTCGAGAACAATCCGGACCGGCCGCGCGGCGATAGTTCCGGTCTGCAGGAAAATCCGGACTGGAGCGCGTTCTATCTGTTGCGGGACGGAGAGATCATGGCCGAGAACGCCGCGCGCTGTCCCAGGACGATCGAGGCCCTTGCCGACTTTCCGCTGGTCCATCTGCCGAATAGGTCGCCGTCGGTGCTGTTTTCGCTGTTGCGGCCGGGGGCCCGAATCCCTCCCCATACGGGCATCGTCAACACACGACTGATTTGCCACCTGCCGCTGCTCGTTCCGCCGGGTTGCGGCCTGCGTGTCGGCAACGAAACGCGGGTACCGGTAGAGGGTAAGGCATGGCTGTTCGACGACACGATCGAACACGAGGCGTGGAACCTGAGCGACCGCCCTCGCGTGATCCTGTTGTTCGAAATGTGGCGCCCGGAACTCACCGACAACGAACGCGAGCTCATTCGCGCGATGTTCGGCGCCATCGACATGCACTCCGGCAAGAAGCCCGACTGGGAAATCTAGGTACCGGTGGCGTGCAATCCGGACCAGCGGCAAACCGAGGCAAACTGAGGCAAACTGAGGCAAACTGAGACCAACCGAGGCTGGCATCCGCACGCCGTTGCCTGCGGGCGCCTCGCCAATCGACTGCGAGCTTTCCAATGCGATTCCCTGCCGCCATTTTCCTGGTGCTGCTGTTTTCCGTGCCAGCGAACGCCGACCCCGCGCTCGACGCGTTGACTGAAGTCGCCAAATGCGCCGACGTAACCGACGGGGCCGAGCGCCTGAAATGCTACGACCGCGCCGCACCGCTGGCCAAGGGGGCCATTGCGCCGGCCAGCAAGGCCGCCACCGAAAAGAAGGGCTTCCTCGACTGGTTTGGATTCTCGAAGCCGGCGACGCCGCAAACGGCCGACGAATACGGGAAGAAGGCACCGCCGCCCACGCCCGAGGAGATCAAGGGCATCACTGCCAGCGTGATTGAGTTCGCCCGGACCCCGCATGGCGAGGCCCTCTTCATCCTCGCCAACGGCCAGGTTTGGAGGCAACTGACGGGCGACACGTCGGTCGTGCGCGACCCCGCGCCGGGCACGCCGATGACAGTCACGATCGAGAACGGCTTCCTGGGAAGCTACAACCTCACAACCGATTGGCAGAAGGGGCTCATCAAGGTCACCCGTCTGAAATGACGGGCGGCCCGCACCGGCGATTTCCGCTTCAGCGCACCGTGCCGGCGTTCATTGCCACGATGCAATTCGCCGTCCATCGCCGGAACATGGCGTCGAACCAGAACTGGTTCGTCGTCTGGTTGGTCCGGTTGATCAGCCTGATCTGGCTGGCGGTGCCACGGTCGACGACCACCCCCAGCAGCGCGCCGCTGCCGCTGTCGCGCGCCTCCAGGCGGAGGGTAGCCATCCCCGCGTCCTGGGTAAACAGTGCCTGCGGCCGGGAGAACGTCACGTCGGGTTCGTAGACATCGAGATCGGTCACGCTCGGCGTCACGCGCAGCACACCGGCGCCCGGGGCCGTGACGATCTCGTAGCCCTTGGCAATGAATTCGTCGGCCACCGTCTTGGTCATGCTGGCGGACGCCTGTTGCAGAATTTCGTCGGCGTCGGTTTGCGAGATCCAGCGCGAGACGTCGCGCGTCGAATTCTGGTCCTTCCGCCAATTCTTGCGGAACGACACCTGGATCGGGTCGATCAGCACCTTGCGGTACCCGACGAAGTCGGCGCTGGGACGCAGGTAGACCTCGTCCAGCATCCGGGACGCAACGGGTACCAGGCCCTCCGGCGCGGACGCGCGGTAGGTGTCCGCTGCTGCCGCAACGGCCGCGCCTGACAGGGACGCGAAAGTCGCGCCGGAAAGAACAACCAACCAAAGCGCAAACAGCCTGTGTCGGTTCATAGTCCCTCCTTCGGAATCGGACAAGAGTCCTTGCACCAGCGCCGATGCTACACTTTTCGTTCCTTCGCGCCCAGATGCTTCGTCCGTTTGCGGGCGCCCGCCGCGGGGAAGAGCGATGACCGGCAGCCTTCCCTCAAACACAAGACCATTCCCGGATAGGATAAGTTCGATGGACAATCCGCAAGCCCGCGAGCGGGCAATCGATGCGCTCAAGGTGGAGGTCGAGCGCGCCGCGCAGCTGGGACGCAACGACGAGGTCGACGCGCTGCTGCGCCGAATCCTGGAAATCGATTCCAATCATGTTCCAACCCTGGCGGTTCTCGGCCAGCGACACTTTCGCCAGGGCGACATGCAGACCGCGCGCGGGGCGTTCGAACGGCTGGTCGCGGTCAAGGGAGACGACCCGCAAGAGTGGATCAACCTTGCCCTTGCCTGCCGGAGCCTGGACGACGAGCAGGGAGAGAAGGACGCGCTCAAGCGGGCGCTGAGCCTCGACCCGAGCAACCTGCTGGCGCTCATCCTGCGTGCCGATCTGCTCGAGCGGCAGGGAAAGACGCACGAGGCTGCCGCCGTGCACCGGGCCGTGGCTACCGTCGCGCCGCCGATGGATCGGCTGCATCCCGACTTGAGGCCGGCGGTCGAGCGCGCCCTCGCGTTCTGCGACAAATACAACCGGGAGTTCGCCGCATTCCTCGACCAGTTCCTGGGGCAACAGTACAAGGACTACGCCGGCGAAAACCTGAAGCGGTTCCGCGATTCGGTCGACATCATGCTCGGCCGCAAGAAGCGCTACGACTCGCAGTCGGTCACCTACCATTTCCCCAACCTGGCGCCGATCGAATTCTTCGAACGCGCCGACTTTCCGTGGCTGGACGCAATCGAGGCCGGCACCGATGCCATCCGCGACGAGTTCCTGCAGGTCCTGGCCACCGAGGCGGGATTCACCCCGTACATCTCGTACCCGGACGACGTTCCGCAGAATCAGTTCGCCGAGCTGAACAACTCGCCGCGCTGGAGCGCCTTCCACCTGTACAAGATGGGCCGGTTGGTCGAGGAAAACGCGGCCAGGTGTCCCGTCACGATGAAGTTGCTGGAAGGCGCCCCGCTGCCCGAACAACAGGGGCGCACGCCCGCGGCGATGTTTTCGCTGCTCAAACCCCACACCCGGATTCCCGCGCACACGGGCGTGACGAACGTGCGCCTGGTCACGCACCTGCCGCTGATCATTCCCGAGAATTGCGGCTTCCGCGTCGGCAACGACACCCGGCAATGGGTCCCCGGCAAGGCCTGGGTATTCGACGACACGATCGAGCACGAGGCGTGGAACGACAGCGACAAGCTCCGGGTCGTCCTGATCTTTGACATCTGGCACCCGCACCTGACGCCGCCGGAGCGGGCCATGATTTCCGGACTCGCGGCCGCGATGAATGCATTCAGCGGTGCGCTGGAAACCGCGGAATCCTCCTGACAAAAAAAACGGCGAACCCTGCGGTTCGCCGTTGTGAGTGCAAGGACGTACTAGATCAGAACTTCGCGGTCACGTTCAGGAAGAACAGCCGGCCCAGCGAGTCGTAAACCTGCGGGAACGTGTTGCCGTTACCGAAGATCGACGGATCCGACAGCGTGGTGCTGGTGATCGGCGGATCCTTGTCCAGGACGTTGTTGACGCCGGCGCGAACCATCCAGTTCTTGTCGATCTGCCAGGACGCCACGAGGTCGAGGTAGTTGCGTGCGCCGAGCTTCGACGTAGCCGGTTCGACCGTCACGTTGTTGGCCAGCGACGGATCGCTGCTGGACGCGTCGACCTTGACGCTGTCGAAGTACCGCCACGTGAAGCCGGCATCGATGCCATACCACGGCGTGTTCCACATCACGCGGACGTTGGAACGCCACCTCGGGGCGGGCGTGCCGCAGACCAGGCCATACAGGCCGGCGCAATCGTACGACGGGCCGTTCGGCAGCGGCTGGTTGATGAACTTGTCGAGATACGTCCCCTGGAACGAGAACAGCAGGGTGCCCCAGTCCTGGATCGGCCACGTGTAGTTCGCGGTAAAGTCGATACCGGAGGTTTCTGTCGTGCCGAGGTTCTGGTTGGTCGCGGTGATGTAGCCGCCACCGTCCAGCCAGAGCGTGCCCAGGTTGTCGCGATGGATGTTGTCGCAGAACGCGCCTGTGTTGATGCACTGGGTCAACTGGTCCTGCGCACCGACGATACCGATGTTGTTCTTGACCTTGATGTTCCAGTAGTCCATCGTCGCGGTGAAACCCTTGATGTCCGACGGACGGTCCAGCACCAGGCCGATCGTGTAGCTCTCCGCCTTTTCCGGCGTCAGGTCCGGGTTTCCGCCTTGCAGGAAGTTGTACTGGCCGGCCGGACTGTCCAGAATCGTGCTGCCATAGAGGTTGGCCGGCAGACCGGTCCGGAGACATTGCGCCAGCGTCGCCGTGGGGTTGGGCCCGGCGCAAGGATCCTGGCCACCGAACAGGTTGTTGCCCTGCTGCTGGAACAGCTCGATGATGTTCGCGGCGCGGATGGCCTGCTGATAGCTGCCCCGCACCGTGTAACCCCTGATTGGCGCCCACTCGCCGCCGAGGCCATAGGAGTTGGTGTGGGGACCGTTGCTGTAATCCGAATAGCGATAGCTGCCGTCGAATTGCAGCAGATAGGCAAACTCCTGCCGCTCCGCGATAGGTACCTTGGCTTCAACGAAGACTTCGTCCACCGTCACCTGACCCTTGATCGGCAGGGTAGCGCCACCGCTGCCGCTCAGGTTGGCGCTTGCTAGATTCGAGTCCGGTGTGTTCTGCAGCCGATCGGTGCGGTGCTCGACGCCGAAAGCGACGCCGACACCGTTTCGGGCCCACGGCAACGTCCAGCCATAGGCGTTGCCAAGATCGGATGTCAGGTGCAGGCCGACGACGTTCTGCTGCGTATATCCTTGCTGAATCCCGGGGACCTGCAGGTAATCGAGGGCTGCCTGCGTGACGCCGCCGTTGTGATAGATGTCATACGGCACGCACGCCGTGTCCGTACCGTCGACGAAGGATGCGCACGCCGGCCGGCCGGTGTTCGGGTCGGTGACGACATTGAGGGCCTTCTGGATGCGGTCCGACGCAAAATAGTTGGCGGTGATCTGGTCGAGGCTGTTCTTGCCCGACTGCCACCAGAAATCGTAGTCCCAGGTGTGATTGGCGAAATCGCCCTTGGCGCCGAGCACGTAGCGATAGTCGTTGAAGCTGAACTGCTGCTCGCGGCCACCACCTTCGGTGTTGCGACGGCCGATCAGCGGCGTTTGCAGCGGATTGCCCGGCGTGATGCCGAAATAATTCTTGAAGGAGTCGCTCAGCAGCGGATTCTCGGCATACAGAGGGTCGAACGCGCCGTAGAAGATGCCACCCGGGGCAATTTGCGCGACGGAAGTGGTGCTGGTGAAGTCGAACTCGGCATAGACGCGAACGCTGGGCATCCACTTGTCGTCGCCGGCGAACAGGTCGTAATGCGCGAAAGCGTTGGCCTGGTAGTCTTCTTGCGGACGCTGATAGAAGTTGTACGGACCGAAGTTGAACTGGTCCAGCGCCGTGGAGAATTTGCGGACATCGCCGGCGGCATTGACGATCGTTGCGCTCAGGCCGGTGTCGCCGTTCGTGAACCGGCCAGGAGATGCCGTCGACGAACCGCCGCACAGCAACCTCGAGTCCTCGGGATCGCCGGTGCTGCCGAACGAGCACGAGCTGTAGTTGTACTTGCTTTGCAGCAGGGCTTCAGTGTTCTGGTACTGGAAGAAGATCGTCGCGTTACCTTTGCCATTGGCAAAGTTGGAACCCATCAGGATGTTGTAGTTCTGGACGGTGCCATCGCCCCAGAAGTCGCCCGGCACCTTGAACTGCGCCGGATTGGTCGAGGATCGCGCGGCCAGGTCGCCATAGGAACCGTTCTGCGTGTGCTGATAGGTGCTGCCGTTGTACTGGACCTGCACGCCTTCGAACGAGTCGTTCATGATGAAGTTCACGACGCCCGCAACGGCGTCGGAACCGTACACGGCCGACGCACCACCCGTCAGCACTTCGACCCGCTTGATCAGCGGCGCCGGGATGTTGTTGAGGTTGGTCGCATAAGTCGTCGGGCTGCCCGCCGGCACGCGCTTGCCGTCGATCAGCACGAGGGTGCGGGCCGGACCGAGATTGCGGAGGTTGACGGTGGAGGTTCCCGACGCGCCGTTCGAAATGCTGCCGCCCTGATCGGCGAACGCTTGCGGCAATTGATTGATGATGTTGGCCGTGTTCTGAAGGCCGGTGATCGCGATGTCGTTCGCGGTGATGGTGTTGATCGGGCTGGCGCTCTCGAACGTGGCCGACGTAATGCGCGAACCGGTGACTTCCACTTTGTCGAGCGTCTGGACGGGAGGCGTCGCTGCTGTTTGCTGCGCGTGAACCAATGGCGTGGCGAGGCCGAACACCAGTCCAGCGTTGATCGCGTGCCGAACGGCAAGCGTCACCTTCTTGCGATTCATTTTCATCTCTTTGCCCCCAGGAAAAGGTGTTACAAAATCAAAACAGGTTGTTCGCCTTGCGGCGATCACGTGCCACCTTAACCCAACGCAGTTTTTCCCGGCAACGAAATCAAAGGGGGTCGGGGATTTAAATGCAAACTTTGTTGCAAATTCGATACCGTTGCGGAAATCGTTGATTGAACATGACAATTTCCCGGGCGGCCGCAAATCCGGCGCGCAGGCCGGTTTATCGCGCGCGGCGTTTGAACCGGGCGCCCGACACTCCGCTTTTTCCGCGGTGCAAACGCGCCCATGCCGAGTCCGGACATCCGCGCTTTCTCCACTGTCGATGCAGAACGCGGGGCCAATTTCGGATGGCAACGTTCCCCCGCGCTTGCTGCGTTGCAGCACCTGGGGGATGGTATCGAGAGGCGGACCAGGCGCGGCTCAAGCGGCCCCGCGAGGCTGCCGGACGAACGGTAAGAATGTGATCCTCATGACCTTGGTCGAGGGACCCAGTGAACCTAAGGTCCCTTGCTTCGGCCAAAGCAACAGTTGGGAGTTGCCTTCCCTTGGGGACGGGTGCCTGTGCCCTGCGCGGGAATTCGCATAGGCATACAATCGCGTGAGGCAATGTCGGCATCGCAAGCCCGCGCCCGAAACAGGAAGGAGCGCTCAATGAAACCCTGGATGGCCCTGCTGGTTTCCATCGCGCTGACGGGATGTGCATCGGCACCGCTGTCCCAGCGCGCCGAAGGGATTCTCAACGACAAGTTGTTCGCCGCGCCTTCCGAGCGGATCGGCGCCGACGACCTGTTCGCGATGAGCCCCGAAATGAAGCAGTACCTGAACAAACGCATCCTTCCCGACGTGCGCGGCAAGGGGGCGCAACTAGCATTGTTCGACTCGCTCTACAGTCGGGGCCAGCTGAAGCTCGAATACGATTCGGCCCGGACGTTCAATGCGGCGGAGGCGTTCACCGCGCGCTCCGGGAACTGTCTGTCGCTGGTCATCATGACCGCGGCGTTCGCCAAGGAAATGGGCTTGCCGGTGACGTACCAGAGCGCCCAGTTGGACGAGACATGGGGGCGCAGCGGCGACGTTCATTTCTTCATCGGCCACGTCAACGTGACGCTGGGACAAAACCAGTCCCACTTGAACACCAAGACCAACCTGATCGTTCGCCCGGAAGACAACGACCTGACCATCGACTTCCTGTTGCCGCGGGAGATCCGCGGATTGAATACCCGGGTAGTCGACGAGGAAACCATCGTCGCCATGTACCTCAACAACCGTGCGGCGGAGGCGTTCGTCCAGGGCAAATTGGACGATGCCTACTGGTGGGCGCGCGCGTCCATCGAGCGGGACCCGCGTTTCGTCAGCGCCTATAACACGCTCGGCGTGATCTACAAGCACCACGGCAACCTGAAGGAGGCGGAGCGGGTCCTCGCCTATGCGCTGGACGTCGCGCCGAGGAATACGCGCGTAATGTCCAACATGGTGGCTGTGCTGAAGGACCTTGGGCGGACCGCGGAGGCGGACGCGCTGGCGAAGAAGCTGGCAAAGATCGAACCGGACCCCCCCTTCAGCTTCTTCCTGGAGGGGATGGCGGCGATGCGCAAGGGAGATTACAAGACCGCAAGTGACCTGTTCGCCCGCGAGGTTAGTCGCGCACCCTACTATCACGAGTTCCATTTCTGGCTTGCCGCGGCCTACCTGGGCCTCGGGGACAAGGCGCGTGCGGAAACGCAGCTGAGCTTGGCGATGGACACCAGCACGACCCGCCACGCCCGCGACCTGTATGCGGCGAAACTCGACCGGATCAAGGCGCTCGACGTCCAATAGCGATGCTGCGCCGCCTCCTCGGCACCGCCAGGGCGGTCACGCAGCGGCCCCCGGTTGGTCAAACGGCGGGATAGCCGAACCGTTCTACCCAGGGTTGCAGGATGGGTAGCACGGGCGCCATTTCGCCCGCATAGCGCCGCCAGTGGCCGATCCCCTCCCGGTTGATCCCCTTGGTCACCTGCACCGAACTCGGCGTCGTGATGACCTGCGTCCTCGCACGTGCAGCGAAATCGCGCATCGAGTCGTGCCACGTCAATCCGATGAATTCGCAGGTCGTGCGGACCCAGGGTTCGAAGTCGGTGACCAGGTCCTCGTGCTTGAGCTGCAGGAGATCCAGGGGCAGCCTGGCGCGATAAAGTTCGGCAAGCCGCATCGTCGCATCGTAGAAATGCGCCGCGCCCGAAAGCGTCAGCAACTCGAAATTCGCAGCGCTCATCAGGAAGCGGCGGCGGAAGCAGCTCAAGACCACGTCGCGTGGGTCGCGCAGGCTGAACACGATCTTCGCCGCCGGGAAGAGCTTGACGATGAGTGGCAGTTTCAGCGTGTGATAGGGCTGCTTGTCGATGAACACGCGACCGGCCACGTCGATGCCGTGCTTGGCGACTCGCCGCCAATAGCTCCGGCGATGCGGGGCAAGTGCCGCTTCGGGCAAGGCGGCCAGGCGCCGGACATCGCCAGGCGTGCGCATCAGCTCGCGTGTACTTTCGTCCAGCGTGTCCTTCTCGCCCGACGTGACAACATCAGGATGGCTGCCCAGCACGTGTTCGAGCAGCGTCGTCCCCGAGCGCGGGAAGCCCACCATGAACACGTGCCCTGACGACCCGCTTGACTCGGCTCCGTGGCCGGCAGGCGTGGTGGCCCATTCGTTCGGATCGGCCTCCTCGAAGACCTCGGCGAGCTCGCGCAGATATGTCGGCGCGGTCTCCTGCCCCGAACCCCCAAACCTCGATTCGTAGAAACGTCGCAGCGCGTCGTTGGCCGACGTGTAGGCAATGAACGCCGCGCCGACGCGCCCTTCCGCGTCGAGTAGATCGCCGAGAAGACCTGCGGCGGACGCGCGATGTGGCGGCGCCAGGTCTGTCCGTGTCAGGAGGGCTTTCAATCGTGTCTCCGCGGACCCTGCCCCACCCTCGGCCATTTCAGCGGCGGCAAGCGCGGTGATCGCGAGCGGCTGCGCGGAGTCAATGGCAAGCGCGCGTTCGGCAAATGACCTGGCCCGTGCCCAGTCGCCCGACCGGCTGGCGAGGGCGGCGAGGCCCGCGGGCGCATCGGGATTTGCCGGCGCGAGCCGGTGCGCGGTGGCGTAGCTCTCGCGCGCCAGCGTAATCTCCCCCAGTGTTTCGCTGGCCCAACCCTTGTTGAAATGGGCAGGCGCGAAGTCCGGTGCGACCGCGATCACGGCATCGAAACATTCGATGGCCTCGCGGTGACGAAGGACTCTCGCGAGGGCCAGGCCGAGGGCATTGTTGACCGCCGGATCGCCGGGCGCGAGCGAGCGGGCGCGCAGGAGATCGGTCAAGGCCTCGGTGTCCCGGCCCTGTCCTTCGAGCCAGAACGCGCGCAGGTTGAGCAGGACCGGATGCTCGGCCCCGCCTGCCAGCGCGTCGCGCGCCAACGTGGTCGCGCGCGTCAGATCCGATGCTTGCAGCGCCGCGTTGATCCCCGCGAGGACGGCCGGTTCGACCGACGCGCGGCCGGCGATGTCGTTGGTTTGCATGTGCGTTCAGTATTAAGCGATTGAAATTGCGGGTCAACCGCAGACGTGGACTTAAGCAGATACGGCGCGGTGTCATCCGAATCTGGCTAGAATGTCCGCTGGCCGCGGACCTTCGCTGCACGCGCGGAAATGGCCGCAAGCGGCACGCCTTCCGACCAGCTGCCATCCCATCCGTCCCTCGAATCCAACGCCATGTCCAACGTTTCACGACCATGACCGATACCCACGATCAGCGCATTCGGCAGATGTTCGACGCCGCGCAACAGGCGCTTGCCGACGGTCGCGAGCACGATGCCGAGAGGCTGCTGCGACAGGCGGAAGCGGAGTCGCCGGCGCATCCGCTGGTGCAAAACCGGGTGGCGGGCCGGATGCTGATGGCAGGCAACATGGTTGGCGCGGCCACGGTTCTCGAGCAGGCGGTTAAGACCGAGCCCTTCAACGCAATGCTCTGGCTCAATCTCGCGATGGCGCTTCGCGGGCTGGGGCGCGCCGACGACGAACTGGCGGCTTTGGACAAGGTCCTCGGCATCGATCCGTACCATGTGCGCGCGCTGCTGCAGAAGGCCGCGCTGCACGAAAACCGCAACGAACCGCGCCTTGCTGCCATGAATTATCGTATCGCGCTGCGGATCATTCCCGAGGGATTCGAGCCACCAGCGCAGATGCGCGCGATCCTGCAGCACGCCAAGGAAGCCGTCGCCGCCAACGACCTCGCGCTCGAGGTGTTCCTGGAAGACCGCCTGAAGGGTCTGCGGGAGAAATACTCGGGCGAATCGCAGGCCGGCTTCGACCGCTGTCTCGCCACGTTGCTGCGCAAGCGCAAGATATTCGGGCAGCAGCCGACGTTCATGTACTTTCCGCGCCTGCCGGCGATAGAATTCTACGAACGCAGCGACTTTCCGTGGCTCGATTCGATCGAGGCCGCGACCGACGATATTCGCGAGGAGCTCCTGAACGTGCTCGCCGACGGTCCCGAAACGCTGGTGCCCTATGTCTCCCACGCGGAGGGGGCCGCGGGCGTATTCAAGGAACTCAACAACTCGCGCCGCTGGGGCATCTATTACCTTTGGAACCAGGGCGTTCCGGACGAAACGCATCTGGCGCGTTGCCCACGCACGGCCAAGGCGCTCGAAGCGTGGCCGAAATGCGACGTTCCCGGCTCGGCCCCATCGTGCGTTTTCTCGATCCTGGACGCCAAGACACATATTCCGCCCCATTCCGGGGTCAGCAACACCCGCCTCCTGGTCCACCTGCCGCTGATCGTTCCACCCGGATGCAGGCTGCGCTGTGGTGCGGAAACGCGCGAATGGGTCCCCGGGAAGGCATTTGTCTTCGACGACACGATCGAGCACGAGGCCTGGAACGACAGCGACGTGCCGCGCGCCGTGATGATCTTCGACATCTGGAATCCGACGCTGACCCAGGCCGAGCGCGACCTGGTGCGGGCAACCACCGTGGGTGTCGGCGAGTATTACGGCATCCAGACCTACGACGGCGACTGATGCCTTTCGACATACGTCCTGCGCGGGTGGAAGACGTGCCGGTCATCCACGCGATGATCGGCGCGCTCGCCGACTATGAGAAGCTTTCCCACCTGTTCGTCGCCAGCGAGTCCGACATCGAGTCGGCCCTGTTCGGCCCCTCGCCGCGCACGGAAGTGCTGTTGGCCTGGGAAGGCGACGAAGCGGTTGCCTTCGCGCTGTTTTTCCACAATTTCTCGACGTTCCTCGGCCGCCCTGGACTCTGGCTCGAGGACCTGTTCGTCCGCCCGGAATTCCGTCGCCGCGGTTGCGCCAACAAGCTGCTTGGCGCACTGGCCCGGATAGCGCGCGACCGGGGCTGCGGCCGCTTCGAATGGGCTGTCCTGGACTGGAACGCGACGGCGATGGAGTTCTATCGGACACTCGGCGCTGCCGTGTTGACGGACTGGCGCATCGTCCGGGTCGTCGGCCCCGCGTTGGATACCTTGGCCGACGCAGACCCGGGTTAGGCCGAAGGGCGGGTAGCGGCGGGGGGTGTTCCGGGCGATAATTCGCCTCTTTTGCGCCAGGCCGGCGATCCCGGCTTGCGCGCCCACGCGAGCACGAGACCCCCATGCCCGACGCTGATCGTTTGTCCCTTTCCGACTTGCCTCAACTCGACGCGGTCGACTTCTGGTCGCTCCGCTTCGTCGAGGAGCACTGCGATTCCTACGCGGTGCGCAAGAACGTCGCGATGCCCTTTGTCGCGTCCACCGACCGCGGCGCCATGGCCACGGTTTATGCGGACGGCGGCTACGGCTACGCCGCGACCGGCGACCTGTCCCCGGCGGGCCTGCGCGATGCGCTGGAACGCGCGGCACGCTGGGCGCGGGCCACGGCGGCGACCGGGCTACTCGATTCTCGTACGCTGCCCCGACCCGCGCCGCGCGGCGAATATGCGTCCCCTTCCCTTGCCGATCCGACACCCTCGCGGCGCGAATGGTATGAGCTGCTCGGCCACGAATCGGCACAGGCGGGATGCGACCCCCGCATCGTCGACTGGGAGACCTCGGTCGACGTGATCACCGCCACCCATCGCCTGGTGACCAGCGCCGGCGGCGACGTCGTGCAGCGCTACCGGTACCTGATGCCGGGCATGGGCGTCACCGCGCATGCCGACGGCGTCACCCAGAATCGCACGCTCAACGGCTATCGCGGAATCTGCCAGCAAGGCGGCACCGAGGTGCTCGGCCGCTTCGCCTTCGCCGGCGCGGGACGCCGGATCGCCGAGGAAGCGCTCGAACTCCTCGCGGCACCGAATTGCCCGAGCGGCGCGATGGACGTGCTGCTCATGCCCGACCAGATGATCCTGCAGATCCACGAATCGATCGGCCATCCGCTCGAACTCGACCGCATCCTGGGCGACGAGCGCAACTTCGCTGGAACGAGTTTCGTCACGCCGGAAATGTTCGGCACCTACCAATATGGCTCGCCGCTGCTCAATATCACGTTCGATCCCACCCGCCGCGAGGAACTTGCGAGCTACGCCTACGACGACGACGGCACGCGCGCGGAGCGCATCCACTTGATCCGCGCCGGCATCCTGGAGCGTCCTCTCGGCGGCGCAATCTCCCAGGTGCGCGCAGGCATGCAGGGCGTCGCGAATTCGCGTGCCGACAACTGGAACCGTCCCCCGATCGACCGGATGGCCAACCTGAATCTGGAACCCGGCGACGCCACGATGGACGAGATGATTGGCGGCATCGAGCGCGGCGTGCTGATGGAAACCAACAGCTCGTGGTCGATCGACGATTCGCGCAACAAGTTCCAGTTCGGCTGCGAGCGCGGACGCCTGATCGAGAACGGCGAGCTCGGTGCGGTGGTAAAGAATCCCAACTATCGCGGCATTTCGGCCAATTTCTGGCGCAGCCTGAAGCGGGTCGGCAACGCCGACACCCTGAAGGTGCTGGGCACGCCCCATTGCGGCAAGGGCGAGCCGTCCCAGGTCATCCGCGTCGGCCACGCGACGCCCGCCTGCGTGTTCGGCAACGTGGACGTGTTCGGAGGGGAGTCGTGATGGAAGGCAGCGCAGTGGGCAGTTACGCGAACATCAACGCCGGGGCGGAGGGCCTGGCCATGGAGAACTATTTCCTGGCACTGGCCAAGGTTCTGGACGCCGCACTTGAGGCTGGAGAGCGCTACACCGCGTCCTTCGATGCCGAGCAGACCGATTTCGTGCGGATGAATCGCGGCAAGGTCCGCCAGCCGGGCAGCGTCGGGCAGCGCTACATCGCCGTGCGGCTGATTCGCGGGACACGCCACGCCAAGCATGTGCTGTCGCTGAGCGGAGATGCCAAGTCCGACGGGGATGCTCTGCGATCGGCCGTCGCCGGATTGCGGGCAGCACTGCCCGAACTGGCCGACGATCCGCTGTTGCTTCTGCCGACCGACGTCCTGTCCACGCGCGCGATTCGGGGCGGCCCATTGCCGCCGGCGGAACAGGTGGTCGCCGAGATCCTCGACGCGGCCCGCGGCACGGATCTGGTCGGAATCTATGCAGCTGGTCCGGTGTGGCGGGGCTTCGCCAATTCCGAAGGCCAGCGCAACTGGCACCAGTCGACGACATTCAATCTGCAATGGAGTTTGTACTACCGCGCCGACAAGGCGGTGAAGGCCGCCCATGCCGGCTTTGCCTGGGACGGCGCGGCGCTTGCAGGAAAGATGGCGGACGCGCGTGAGCGCCTGGGCCTGATCAGCCGTCCGTCCAAGGCGCTTGAACCCGGAAAGTACCGCGCGTATCTCACGCCATCCGCGATGGAAGAAATCGCCAGTCTCCTGTGCTGGGGCGGCTTCTCCGGTCGCGCGCTGGCTACCCAGCAAAGCGCGCTGGCGCGAATGCGCAATGGCGAAAGGCTCGACCCGCGCATTTCCCTGGCCGAGGACATAGCCAGCGGCGTGGCGCCGGAATTCCAGTCCGAAGGCTTCGCCCGTCCGGCGAGCGTGGCGCTGGTCGAAGGCGGCGCGTTGGTGGGGTCGCTCGTCAGCCCGCGCACGGCGCGCGAATTCGGCCTTCCCGAGAACGGCGCCAATGGTGACGAAGCCCCGGAATCGCTGGTGATGGCCGGCGGCACCCTGGCCGAAAAGGACGCTCTCGACGCGTTGGGCACCGGGATCGCCATTGGCAACCTGCACTACCTCAACTATTCCGACCGCCCGGCGTGCCGCATGACGGGAATGACACGCTTCGCGACGTTTTGGGTGGAGGACGGCAGGATCGTCGCGCCCATCGACGTCCTGCGCTTCGACGACACGGGCTACCGCCTGCTCGGCTCGCAACTGGAAGCGCTGACGACGGAGACCGAACTGCTGCTCGATTCCGGAACCTATGGAGCGCGCAAGCTGATGAGCCTCGAGTTGCCGGGCGCGCTGGTGAAAGAAATGGCGTTTACCCTCTAGTCGGTCCGCCCCGTGTTCCTGAAGATCAAGAGCCTGCTCAACGCGCAGGAGATCGCCCGCCTCGCGGTGCTGAGCCGCGAATTGCGCTTCGTCGACGGTCGCGTCTCGAATCCGGCCAACGTGACCAAGAGCAATCTGCAGGCGGACGCCGGCGACCCGAAGTACGCCGAGTCGGTCCAGATCGTCCATTCTGCATTCGTGCGCTCGCGCGAGTTCATGGATTTCGCGATGCCCAAGCGTCTGGCACCGCCGCTGCTGAGTCGCTATGAGCCCGGGATGAAGTACGGTGCCCACGCCGATGCCGCGATCCTTCACATCGGCAACGAGCGCCTGCGCTCGGACCTGTCGTGTACGGTCTTCATCGGCGAACCCGCGACCTACGACGGTGGCGAACTCGTCATTGTCGCAGGCAACCAGTCGTTTCCGTTCAAGGAAGCCGCCGGCGACGCGCTGGTCTATCCGTCCACGACGCTGCACGAGGTCATGCCGGTTCGCTCGGGACAGCGCTTGGTCTCGATCACGTTCGTCGAAAGCCTGATCGCCGATTCGCACCGGCGCATGCAGGTCTATGAGTTGAACGAAATCGCGGCACTCGAAGGCAATACGATGCGCTGGGAAAGCCGGGTGCGCCTCGATGTCGTGCGGCAGAACCTGCTGCGCATGTGGAGTACCTGACGCGTCATCTTCGCGCAGCGGAACGATTGTTTTTCGCATCCCCGCGCAGTGTCGAATCGGCGCTGTGAATTCGTACGGTGGGGTGCGAATTGGACTAAAGACCCCTTCCCGTCAGGACGGCCGCCGCGCCGGCGTCAGCCCGCGCAATGCACTCGAGCCACGCCATGCCTTTGCGAATCTCCTCGCGATTGACCCGGCGCGATTCGTTCTGGATTTCCGCGCGCAAAGCCGGCGTGTAGGCAAACTCGGGTGCCTTCGAATAGCGCGCAAGAACCGGGCTGCGCGCGACACTGCCAAGATATGTCGGTTCTACGGGAAGCGCGAAGTGGGACAGGACCTGGTGCATGCCTTCTTCGACATTGGCCAGGAACCAGTCGAAGTCCAGCGCGATGACGCGGGCGGGATCCTCTTGCAGCGCGTCGCGCTGCGCCCATGATTCCGCGAGCCAACTCATCGCGGCCAATTCGCCCAGCGACAACGCATGCAGCGGCGCCATCGACGCGCGGGTTCGCACTTGCAGCGCGCGAATTCGGCCGGGCCCGTGCCCGCGCAAGTCCAGCGGTGAATTCTGTCCCGCGAGCAGCGTGGCGAGATACGGTTCGGCGCCCAGGTTCATGTAGATGGCGCGCGAGGCGACGTGGCGCGAAAGGATCGGCATGGCCAGGTGCCCGGTACTGCTCGTCGCTTTCACAACGACCGCACGCGACGCGGCGTAGCCGCGGCTCCACAACGTCATGAACATTTCCAGGTGGGCGCCGAACTGTGTGTCGCTCAGCAGCGATTCGGGCTGACCCAAGACGGCCCTGGCCTCGGCCAGTGTGCGCAACGGCAACGGCTCCCGCAGCGAAAGTACATTGCCCGTCTCGTCCAGGAGCCGGCTCACCAGCGTAGAGCCGACATGGCCGGTGTGGAAAATGAAGTGGACCGGGCGCCCGTTGCCGCCACGCCGCGCCGCATCGGCGATTACGCTGGCGGGCAGCCACGCGCCCTGCGTGGCCGGGCCCAGTATCCGGTCATCGAGAAAGCTTGCGGCGCGGTAGCCGGCAGCATCCAGCCGGACGAGCAGCACGGCGTCGCGGATCAGGTCGAGCTTCTGCGGATAGGCATCCGGCGACGCGGTCAAGTCCGCCAGTAATCCGTCGGCAAGTGCGTTGGGCTGCGCTGACGCCAATGTGAGTCCTCGAAACCGGCGACCTGCCGGCGCCGAAATGATGGTTCCAGTGTTTCCCCGCCTTACCCCGCCGGTACCCAGCCCTTGGGGATGGATGCGAGCAGTCGCTTCGTGTAGGGCTCGCGCGGATTGCGGTAGATGTCGTCGGAATTGGCGATTTCGACGATTTCGCCTTCGCTCATCACCATCACCTGGTCGGAGATGTACTTCACGACGGCCAGGTCGTGCGAAATGAAGATGTAGGAAAGCGAGAATTCCTCCTGCAGATCCTGCAGCAAATTCAGCACCTGGGCCTGCACCGAGACATCGAGCGCCGAGACCGACTCGTCGCAGATCAGGATGTCGGGCTTCAACGTCAGGCAGCGCGCGATCGCGATGCGCTGGCGCTGACCGCCGGAGAATTCGTGCGGATATTTGTAGAACGAGGACTCGGGCAGGCCCACCTTCTGCAGCAGTTCGAACGCGAGTTCCGTGCGTTCCTGCGCGTTGCGGCCGATGCCGTGGATCTGCATTGGTTCAGTCAGGATCTGGCCGACGATGAAGCGTGGATTGAGCGACGCGTAGGGATTCTGGAAGATGATCTGGATGCGCCGCTTGTATTGCATGAACTCCTTCGGCGACATCGCCAGGATGTCGCGGCCGTCGAACAGCGCTTCGCCGGTGGTGGCGTCGTGCAGGCGCATCAGCGTCAACCCGACGGTGGTCTTGCCGGAGCCGGATTCGCCGACCAGGCCCAGCGTCTTGCCCTTGGCCAGCGAGAAGGAGACGTCCTTCACCGCCTTGAATTCCCGCTTGCCGAACAGGCCCTCGCGCGAAAAGAAGCTTTTGCCCAGGTTCTTGACCTCCAGCACCACCTTGTCACCCGGATTGAGGCCACGCTTTCGCTCCGGGATGTCGCGCGGTCCGCGCCCGTCGCCGGACATGAAGTCGTCGATCACGGGCAGGCGCGCCGGCCGGCGGTCGATTTGCGGCCGGCACTTCAGCAGCGCCTTCGTATAGGTGTCCTGCGGATTCTCGAATACCTGCTTCGCCGGTCCCTGCTCGCGAATCTCGCCATTGCGCATCACCACCACGCGGTCGGCGATCTCGCCCACCACCGCCAGGTCGTGAGTGATGAACAGCACCGACATCTGGTGTTTCTTCTGCAGTGCGGCGATAAGGTCGAGGATCTGCTTCTGGATGGTGACGTCGAGCGCGGTCGTGGGCTCGTCGGCGATGAGCAGCTTGGGCTCGCAAGCGATGGCCATCGCGATCATCACCCGCTGCTGTTGGCCGCCCGACATTTGCGAAGGGAACATGTCGATGCGGCGCTCGGGTTCCGGAATGCCGACTTCGGCCAGCAACGCGATCGAGCGCTTGCGCGCCTCGGCGCCGCGCAGGCCGATATGCAGGCGCAGAACTTCCTCCAGCTGGTACCCCACGGTAAACACCGGGTTGAGCGACGTCATCGGCTCCTGGAAGATCATCGAGATGTCGGCGCCACGCAATGCGCGAAGGTCCCCCGGCGGCATGCCGACGATGTTGCGACCGCCGTAAAGAATCTGGCTCTTGCCGTCGATGATCGTGTTTTCGGGTGGCAAGAGGCCGAGGATCGCCAGCGAAGTGACCGATTTGCCGGAACCGGATTCGCCCACCAGCGCGATGGTCGAGTTCTTCGGGATGTCGAACGAGATGCCCTTCACGGCCTCGAACGACGAGTGCTTGTCGATGCGAAACGTGATGCGCAGGTCGCGGATGCGGACCAGCGGATCGAGGGCGATGTCGGCTGCGTCCATGTCAGTCCCGCCGTTTCTTCAGTTCCGCAGGGCCGCCCCAAGGAACTGATGCACCCCCTTGGGGGCAGCGAGCACCGCGAGCGTGGGGGTCGTTCATCAGTTCCGCAGGGCCGCCCCAAGGAACTGATGCACCCCCTTGGGGGCAGCGAGCACCGCGAGCGTGGGGGTCGTTCATCAGTGACCCGTCCGGCCCTTGAGCTTGGGATCGAGCGCGTCGCGCAGCGCGTCGGTGAACAGGCTGAACGCCGTCACGAGCGTAGCCATTGCGACGGTTGCCGCCACGAGCTGCCACCACTTGCCCAGGATCAGCTCGTTCTGCGCTTCGTTGAGCATGGAACCCCAGGACACGACGTCCACGGGAACACCGAAACCCAGGAACGACAGTATGACCTCCGCCTTGATGAAGCCCACCGTCAGGATCGACAACTGCACCAGAACCACGTGCGACACGTTGGGGAAAATGTGCAGGAACATCTTGCGGCTGTTGGACGCGCCCAGCGCATCGGCCGCCATCACGTATTCGCGGCCCTTGTGCTTCAGGTACTCGGCGCGAATCAGGCGGAACACGCCGGACCATCCGGTGAGTCCCAGGATGAGCACGATCGTGATGGTTCCCTTCTGCTGCAGCACCGCGGCCACGGCGAGAATCAGCAAAAGATATGGAATGGAACTGAAGACGCTGTAGAACCAGTTCAGCACATCGTCCACCCAGCGCCCGTAGTAGCCGGCAAACGCGCCCAGCACCGTGCCGATGAACACCGCCACGACGGCAGACGCCAGGCCGACGAAGATCGACGTTTCCGAACCCTTGATGGTCTTGGCGATGATGTCGCGGCCCCACTTGTCGCCGCCGAAAGGCAGCGTGGCGCGGCGCTCCTCCGCGGCAGGCGTCTCCTTGGCGTTGGCCTGGCCGGACCGGATGTCCTTCATCACGTCCGCCAGCGGATCGACGACCTTGTTCTCGTCGCCTGCTGAAGCGGGCGCCGCGCCGGCGTCCGGCTTGCCGCCACCGCGCAGTTCGCTCATCACGTCGGCGAGCGGATCGACGACCGTGGAATTGAACGCGCTTCCCGGTGTCGGGCCCTGCGGACCCGCTTCGGCGGCCCCCGCCGGCAACGCCACGGGTGCCGGCGCATCGGTGGCTCCCAGCGTGATCCACGAGGGCGGCGCGTAGTTGACGCCCACCTCCTTCGCCCAGTCCTTCGCCACCAGCCCGAGGCCGGAGACGATCATCAACAGGATGAACGCCGCGACGGTCGCGAGCGACACCATCGCCACGCTGTCGGTCTTGAGGCGCCGCCACGCCAGCGTCCACAAACCCGGCGAAACGGTATGCTGGATTTCGCGCGCCGGCGCAACCGAGGGATTGAGAGCGGTGTCGATCGGCATCGCCTGCGCCTACTTCAGCTGGACCCGCGGATCGACGGCCTTGTACATCAAGTCGGCGAGCAGGTTCGTGGTGATCGTCGCAAATGCCACGTAGACCGTGATGGCCTTGATGACCGGGAAATCCGAGCGCTCGACGGCCAGGATCACTTCGCGGCCGATGCCCGGGATCGAGAAGAAGCGCTCAATCAGGAACGAGCCCAGCAACAGGCCGGGCAATTCGGCCATCAGATTGGTGATGATCGGAATCGACGCGTTGCGCAGCACATGGATCCACATGATGCGGTTTTCGCCCACGCCCTTGGCGCGCGCCGTTCGCACGTAGTCCTGGTTGATTTCGTCCAGCACGAACGTGCGGTACAGCCGCAGGTTGGGCGCGATGCTCACCGTGAGTCCGATAAGGATCGGCAGCGACGCGTACTTGATCAGGTTTTCCCAGAAGTCGTTGCCCCAGCCCTGCACCGGGAACCACCCCAGCTTGTAGGCGAATACATACTGGAAAACGATGATGTAGACGAGGATCGAGATCGACAGGCCGACGGTGCACACGATCATCACCATGCGGTCGGTCAGCGACCCGCGGACATATGCAACCGCGAGCGCCAGGCCAATGGCGATGATGGTTTGCAGGAACAGCAACGGAACCAGCACCGTCAGCGACGGGCCCAGGCGCGTGGCCAGGATGTGCGACACGCTTTCGTTGGTGCTCCAGGACGCGCCGAAATCCGCGGTCAGGATCTGCTTGATGAAGATCCACAGCTGCACGTAGTACGGCTGGTCCACGCCCAGCTGGCGGCGGATATTGTCGATCTGCTCCTGGTTGGAGATCTTGCCGGCCAGCACGTAAGCCGGATCGCCGCCCACCCAGTTGAACAGCAGGAACACCAGCAGAACCACCCCGAGCATCGTCGGGGCCATCTGCCACAGTCTCCTGATGATATACGCTGTCATATTGCCGTGCTTTCGTGTCCGGCTCCGATTCCGCTTGCGCGCTCAGGCTACTTCGCGTTCGGAGCCACGTCCAGATATTGCCACTGCGCGCGCAGTATGGGGTGCTTCCTGTAGCCTTCCACGCGCGCCTGGACCAGCTGGTTTCGATAACGGCTGATCGTGAGCCGCCACGGCGCATAGTTCTCCGCGATACGGGTCATCTCCCGGTACAGCTTGTCGCGTTCGGGTCCGGGAGGCATCCTGGTGGTGCGTGCGTAGAGCGCATCATATTCCGGAATCTTGGCGCAGCCGCCATTGCTGGCGCCCGTATTCGGGCCGTACAGGAGCTGCATGAAGTTGTCGCCGTCCGGGTAGTCGGCAATCCACGCCGCCGGCCGGCTCATCACCTGGCACTTCTTCTCCATCTTGAGGAGTTCGGCGAACTTGTCCTTGTGCACTTCCATTTTCACGCCGATGCCGTCCAGCGCCGACTTCCACAACTCATCCTGCTGGCGCCCGAGCGAATCTGGCCGGGAGAAAAGGGTCACCACCAACGGCTTGCCGTCCGGGGTATTGCGCCAGCCGTCCGCGCCTTTCCTGTAGCCGAACTTGTCGAGCAGCGCATTGGCCCCGGCAGGGTCGTACCTGACGCCGCTCTTCCAATCCGGCACGTGGCCGACCACGCCGGGAGGAATGGGGTAATTGGCCTCGACCGCCTGGCCGTTGCGGATCACCTTGATGTCCTGCGCGACGTTGTAGGACATTGCCATCGCGCGCCGCAGCGCGATCTTCTCCTTGGTGAGGCCGCCCACGACTGGGTCCTGCATGTTCCAGTACACGTAGGAGATTTCCGGATCGACGATGCGGTCGAGGCGGACGCCCTTGGCGGCCAGCTCGGGCTTCAGCCGGTCGCCGTCGAGCGCCTGCGGCGCCAGCGGCCCCTCCATGTTCATGATGTCGAGCTCGCGGTTCTGGAACGCGAGCCAGCGCGCCTGGTCCTCCTCGATGATGCTGATCTCGACGCGGCCGACCTGGGGCATCTTCTTGCCCTTCATCTGGGCGATCACTTTCTGGTCGGCGGGGTCCTTCGACGTGAAGTCCCAGGTAAACCCGCGGTAGTCGGGATTGGCCTCCAGCACGATCTTCGAGCTGCGCACCCACTGGCCCAGCTTGTACGGGCCCGAACCGACGGGATTGGACATCGCGCGCCCGTCGCTGCCGCGATATTTCTCGATGACTTCGCGGGCGACGATTCCCGTCGGGGCGTGCGCAAGGACGTAGGGCAGGTTGTAGTCGGTGTCCTTGAGGCGCAGCCTGAGAGTGTATTTGTCCAACGCCTCCAGCCCCGGCAGCTTCTTGTCGTAGTCGAAGGCGCCCGACTTCTTGGCCGCCTCGATCTCCTCGTCCAGGCCGACAAACTTGCCCTCGACCAGGAACACCCACGGCGAATGGATCTTCGGGTCGGCGAGGCGCTTCAGCGTGTAGATGACATCGTCGGCGACCAGCTCGCGCTTCTTGCCAGCAAAGGCCGGGTCCGCGGCAAACGTGATCCCCTTGCGCAGCTTAATCGTGTACGTCTTGCCGTTGTCGGTGACCTGCGGCAGCGACTCCGCCGCCAGCGGCACGACCTTCGCCGGACGAGCCAGGTAGTCATACGTATACAGCGTGTCGTAGATCGCCTGCACGATCGTATCGGAGTACAGGTCGTTCGCACCCGCGGGGTCGAAGCCCGTTTCCGCCGCAGGGAACACGTCGCGGATTACCTTGTTCATGTCCGCCGCCTGCGCGGCACTCTGCGCCCACAGAAATATCGCAACAGCGGACCACCGCAGAAAAAATTTCGCCATCAGCAGCTTCTTTCCTTCATCGTTCTTGTTTCCCATCGCCGTCCTTGCCGGGGCCGCGAATTGACGCCGCATGGCCAATGGGCGCCTCTCGGAGCCGTTGACAACCGCCGCTTCGGTCAGGAAGCCTGGGCCAAGTTCCGGCCACTACGGTTGAATATCCAGGTTCTGATACTCGGCCGCGAGGATCGGGTGTTTCTTGTATCCGCGCACCCAGGGTCGGAACATGTAGTTGCGCACCCGGGTGTCCTGCAGGCTCCACGCACCGTCGACTTCCATTTGCCGTGACATTTCCAGGAACAGGCGATTGCGCTCCGGCGAGTCGGGAATCTGCGTCGATTTCAGGTAGAACGCGTCGAATGCCGGCGACTTGTAACAGCCGTTGTTGCTCTGGAAGGAATTGGGTCCGTACAGGAGCTGCATGAAGTTGTCGCCGTCGGGGTAGTCCGCCGTCCAGCCCGCGCCCCACATCATCAGCAGGCATTGGCGCGCAGCCTTCAGGTTGTCGGAAAACTTGGAGATCTGGAAGTCGATGTGCACGCCAATGACATCCATCGACTTCTTCCACAGCTCGTTCTGCTCTCGTTCGATCGCCGTGCTGCCGGAGGCGAGCTTCAGTATCAGTGGCTTGCCGTCCGGGAGCGTGCGATAGCCGTCCGCACCTTTCTTGTAGCCGAACCGGTCGAGCAGCTTGTTGGCGAGCTCAGGGTCGTAATAGTTGAGCGACCGGTACTTCGGATCGTGACCGATCGCGCCCGGCGGAATGGGCATTTCGGCGTGGATCGCCTGGTTCTTGCGCACGACCCGGATCAGCTCCTCGTCGTTGAACGCCATGATGATCGCGCGGCGCAGCGCGATTCGGTCCTTGCTGAAGCCTCCGACGACCGGATCGTTGAAATTGAAATACGTGTAGGTTATGTCGACGCTGACGGCGCGGTAAACGTTGACCTTCTGGTCCACCCACTCCGGCAGCAGCTGGTTGTCCTGGTTGATCGCCTTGTAGACAAAGGTGTCCGGCACCTCGAGGATATCGAGTTCCTTCTGGTTGAACGCCAGCCAGCGCGATTGTTCTTCATCGATGATGCTGATCTCGACGCGGCCGATCTGCGGCATCGTCTTGCCTTTCATCGCCGCAACCACCGTATCGTCCCATTGGCTGCCGGGATTGGCCTTCCAGTCCCACACGAAGCTGGCGAAGCCCGGATTCGCCTCCAGCACGATCCTGGCCCCGCGCTTCCACTCCTTGAGCATGTAAGGTCCCGTGCCCACGGGGTGGGCGTTGGTGTCGTTGCCGTAGGCTTCGATCACCTCGCGCGCGACCGCCCCCAATATGGTGTGAGCGGCGACAAGCGGGAAGTTGTAGTCGCGCTCGGCCAGGTGGATGCGCAACGTGTAGCGGTCCACTGCTTCCAGGTCCGGAAGCTTGGCGTCATAGTCGAACTTGCCGCCCTTCTTCGCGGCGGCAGCCAGCGCGTCGAGGCCCTTGATCTTGCCCTCGAGCAGAAACGCGTACTGCGAACGGTTGGCCGGATCCATGTGCCGCATGTACGAGTAGATGAAGTCCTGCGCCACCAATTCGCGCTTCACGCCTTTGAACGCCGCATCGGGCGTGAAATAGACGCCCTTTTTCAAATGAAACGTATAGGTGCGGCCATCGTCGGCGACTTCTGGCATGGCCTCCGCCGCCATCGGCACGAGCTTGGAAGGCCGGGCGAGGTAGTCGTAAGTCAGGAGCCTGGAATAGATGGTCTCCATCACGGTCGCCGAGTAGAGGTCGGCGGACTTGACCGGATCGAAGCCTGTCTCCGCGGTCGGAAACGCGATGCGCAGGACCTTGTCGGGATCGGCCGCGGCGAAACACGTCGTAGCCCAAGCGACGCCTGCGAGCACCACGACGGTACACCGCATCCGTGCGCGATGGTTGCCGACACCACCCTGCCGATTCCATCCGAACAGCCTAAGGAACATCTCGCCCCCGCCAAAAAATGGCTCGCCAATGTACCATTCCCGGCTGGTCCCACGCCATGCCGCCAATCCCTCCAACTTCGCCCGCCAAACCCCCGTATTGGGACGAAGCAGCGCGCACACTGGCAAGGCAGGACGTCGTGATGGCACGGCTCATCGCCGAGCATCCGGGAATCCACGTCGTGCGCCGCGGCGACCCGTTCACCACGCTGGCGCGGGCGATCGTCGGCCAGCAGATTTCCGTCAAGGCCGCGCAAACGATCTGGGACCGGCTGGTCGCCGCGACCGGAGGTTCAGGTAATCCGATATTTCTCGATTCGCAACGATTGAGCCGGACCCGCAAGATCACGTTGCGCCGCATCGGATTGTCGGAGAACAAGGC
Source organism: uncultured beta proteobacterium (assembly GCA_963819965.1). GTDB lineage: Bacteria > Pseudomonadota > Gammaproteobacteria > Burkholderiales > Casimicrobiaceae > VBCG01. Next base: position 536,459 of record CAWFYA010000001.1, on the reverse strand, counting down.
CATTTATATCCGCGACCTGGCGCGCCATTTCGTTTCCGGCGCACTCGACCCCAGCGAATGGCCGGCGCTGGACGACGAGGACCTGATCGAGCGACTGACCGACGTGCACGGCATCGGCCGCTGGACGGCGGAGATGTTCCTCATGTTCCACGAATTGCGCCCGGATGTGCTGCCCGTCGCCGACATCGGCTTGCAGAACGCCGTCGCGACGCTTTACCACGGCGGAACGCGGCTTCCGGTCGCCCAGTTGCGCGAATTCGCCGCGATGTGGTCGCCATTCCGTAGCGTCGCGACGTGGTACCTGTGGCGGTCGATTGATCCGGTGCCGATCGAGTACTAGCCGCGTTGGCGGCGCAGCGATGGGAAAAGCACCGCTACAGGGAGGACTTCAGTCTTGCGGGTAACCAAATCGTTCGACCCAAGGCCGCAATAGGGGAAGAACCGGCTCCATCTGGTCGCGATAGCGCCGCCAGTGGCCGATACCCTCCCGGTTGAGGCCGCGCATGACCTGCACCGAGCTCGGCGTGGCGATGGCCCGCGTCCTGGCGTGGGCAGCGAAGTCGCGCATGGAGTCCTGCCAGGCCAGCCCAAGGAAATCGCACGCGGCCGCGACCTGACCGTCGAAGTCCGCGACCAGATCTTCGTGTCGCACCTGCCAGAGATCAAGCGGCAACTTGGCGCGATACAGGTCGGCAAGGCGCATCGTTCCATCGTAGAGCCGTGCCGTCCCTTCCAGCGTCAGGAATTCGAAATTGGGCGCGCTCATCTGGAAGCGGCGACGAAAACAGCTCAGCACCACATCACGCGGGTCACGAACGCTGAACACGATCTTCGCGGCAGGAAACAGCTTGACGATGAGCGGAAGTTTGAGCGTGTTCCATGGCTGCTTGTCGATGAACACGCGGCCGGCAACTTCGATGCCATGCCGTCGCACGTTGTCCCAGTAGACACGGCGATGGCGCCGCAGGCCCGCCCCACTCAGGCGAGCCAGGTGCCTGACGTCGGCTGGCGCGCCAAGAAACTCTCGTGCGCCCTCGTCCAGCGTCTCTCTTTCTCCGGACGTCACTACGGCGGAATGGCTGTCGAACACCTGTTCCAGCAACGTCGTCCCGGAGCGCGGAAATCCCAGCATGAACACATGCTTCGAGGGTAGCCCGGCCGCCGTAACAGGCTCGGATGGTGCAGCGGCCCAAGCGGTGGAATCGGCATCTTCAAACACTTCGGTGAGCCAACGCAAGGACATCGGCAGCGTCTCGACTCCGGGTCCTTCGAATCGCGGCGCGTGAATCCGTCGCAACGCATCATTTGCGGCCTTGCAGACCGCGAACGCATCGCCAGTGCGTCCTTCCGCATCGAGCAAGTCGGCGAGAATTCCTTCGGCGTACGATCGCTGGTCCGATTCCAGGTCCGAGCGCGCCAACAGTGCCCCGAGACGCGCCTCCGCTTCCGCGTGCGCCCCCTCCACGCGCTCGACGGCCGCCAGCGCCGCGACCGCTATCGGATGCAGCGGATCGATCGCGAGCGCGCAGCCGGCATGAGACTTCGCGTTTGGCCAATCTCCGGCCCTTACGGCAAGCGCGGCCATGCGCGCAAGCGGCTCTGCGTTGGACGGCTTCAATGCGTTTGCATGCGCGTAGCAATCACGCGCGGTATGCAGGTCGCCCAGCGCCTCGCTGGCCCAGCCCTTGTTGAAATGGGCGGGTTCGAAATTGGGGTCGCGCGCGATCACGGCATCGAAACACGCGATGGCCTCGTGGTGACGTCCGGCCTTGGCGTGGGCCAAGCCGAGCGCGTAGCGTATGGCCACGCTATCGGGTGCAAGCATGCTGGCGCGCCGCAGATCGGCCAAGGCTTCGGCGTCGCGCCCTTGCCCCTCGTACCAGAACGCGCGCAGATTGAGCAGGTCAGGATGTTCCGCGCCCGCGGCCAGCGCATCGCGAGCGAGTGTCGTGGCGCGCGCAACGTCCGCACGACGCATGGCCGCATCGATCTCCTCGAGAATGGCCGCCACGGGTCGGGGGATGATTGTCAAAGACGTCGATCCACCGGCTAACGCAACGTTCCGTCGACGAGGTGCAGCGTGCGGTCGGTGCGCGCGGCGAGTTCCGGATCATGCGTGACGATCACGATCGCCGTGCCCGCCATGGCATTCAGCTCGAGCATGAGGTCGAATACTTCTCCTGCCGTCCGGCGATCGAGATTGCCCGTGGGCTCGTCGGCCAGCACGCATCGGGGACTGGTCACCAGCGCGCGGGCGAGCGCCACGCGTTGCCTTTCGCCGCCGGAAAGCTCGCCCGGACGATGATTGAGCCGGTGACCGAGCCCGACGCGTTCCAGCATCGCTGCGGCCGTCGCATGCGCGTCGCGCGGCGCCTGGCGGCGGATCAGCAGCGGCATCGCGGTGTTCTCGACCGCATTGAACTCCGGCAACAGATGGTGGAACTGGTACATGAAGCCCAGCGCGCGATTGCGCACCTGTCCGCGCGCGGCCTCCGACAGCGACGCAAATGCCACACCGTCGACCAGCACTTCCCCCGCGGTCGGCGCATCGAGGCCACCCAGAAGATGCAGCAACGTGCTCTTGCCCGACCCCGACACGCCGACGATGGCCAGGCGTTCGCCGGGCATCACGGACAGGTCGACGCCCATCAGGACCGCGACATTGGCCGGGCCGCTGGTGTAGGTCTTGGCAAGCTCGCGGCAAGCCAATACGGGCGTGCTCGTCGTCCCGTCGCTATTCATAGCGCAAGGCATCCGCCGGATTGACGCGCGCGGCTTTCCACGCCGGGTAGATCGTCGCGATCAGCGCGAGGCCGAGCGCGATCGCCGCAATGGTAAGCACGTCGCCGCGCTGCAGGTCGGACGGCAGGTCGCTGATGTAATAGACCGACTTGTCGAGGAACTGGGTGTTGAAGAGCCGTTCGAGGAAAGGCACCACGGTGCCGATGTTGAGCGCCAGAAGGATGCCGCCGATCACGCCGATCGCGGTGCCGATGATCCCGATCAGCGCTCCCTGCACGATGAAAATCGCCATGATGGAAAGCGGCGCCGCACCGAGCGTGCGCAGGATGGCGATGTCCGCCTGCTTGTCGGTCACCACCATCACCTGGGCTGACACGATGTTGAACGCCGCCACGGCGACGATCAACGTGAGGATAATGAACATCACACGCTTCTCGATCTGCACCGCGCGGAAAAAATTGGCGTGGTTGCGCGTCCAGTCGCGCACGTCGACGTTCACCGGCATCTTTTCCCACAGCTCCCGCGCGACCAGCGGCGCCGCATAAAGGTCGTCCAGCTTCAGGCGCACGCCGCTCACGCCGTCGAGGCGATACAACTTTTGCGCGTCCTCGATATTGATTAGCGCCAGGCCGCTGTCGAATTCGTACATGCCTACTTCGAAGATGCCGACCACTTTGAAGCTTTTCACCCGCGGCAGCGTGCCGGCGGGCGTGATCGTGCCTTGCGGTGTGATTACCACCACCGAATCGCCCGGCATCAGCCCCAGTCCTCGCGCCAGCTCGGCGCCAAGGACGATGCCGAACGAACCCGGGACCAGGTCCGAGAGGGCGCCGCGACGCATGCGGTGGCCGATGTCGGCTACCGAATTCTCCAGCGCAGGATCGATGCCGCGGACGATGGCGCCGCGATTGCCGTCGCCGGCCACCAGCATCGCCTGGCCCAGCACATAGGGCGCGGCACCCACGACGCGGGGATTCTGCCGGGCAATGGCGGCGATCGCGGGCCAGTCCTGCAGCTGGGGCATGCCCTGCACTTCGATGTGCGCCGCCACCGACAGGATCCGGTTGCGCAGCTCCTGCTGGAAGCCGTTCATCACCGACAGCACGACGATCAGCGCCGCGACACCGAGCGCGATGCCAGCCATCGACATGAGCGATATGAACGATATGAAGGTGTTGCGTCCCGATCCCTTGCGGGCGCGCGTGTAGCGAAGGCCGACGGCGAGTTCGTACGGAGACACTGGGGTTGGATTCCGATCTGGGGCGACGCGCGGCAGCGGAAATGCACCGATTGCCCCGCGCAATGCAGGCTCGACGGGCGGCGATTATCGCATGCTAGACTCGAACGAGCGGACAAGTTCCCGCTCGGTTGTCATTCACTTGGCCGTCGTTCGACACACCGCGACCGCGCGTTGCAGCCCGTGCTCCCGCCATGCGCCTCACCCTCGCCGTACCCGATCTGCTGGTCCAGGACCGCGCCGCGCTGGCCGCCGTCGCTTCGCTTGCCACGCTCGCACGGTTTTCCGGGCCGCCGGACGTGCAGCGCGGCACGCTTGACGACTTCCTGGTCACGCCATTGGGCGCCGGCACCGCCCCGCTCGCCGCACTCGGCGCCGGATACGCTGGAGGGGCGAGTTACGTGCTGCGCGCCGATCCGGTCTCGTTGGTGGCGGGCCGTAGCGATGTCGCACTCGCTGCGCGCATCGACGATCTCGACCGCGACGAAAGCCAGGCGCTAATCGCGACGCTCGACGCCCATTTCAACGGCGACGGTCTCGCCTTCCATGCGCCACGGCCCGATGCGTGGTTCCTCGAAGTCGCAGGGGACCCCACTCGCGACCCGTGTCTTTCCACGACCCCGCTTGCCGTTGTGCGCAGTGCCATCTACCCGCATATGCCGGTCGGCGCCGACGCACCCAAGTGGCGGCGCTGGATGAGTGAAATGCAGATGCTGCTGCATGAGCACCCGGTAAATTCCGCGCGCGCGGCGCGTGGATGGGTGCCTGTTACCGGCATCTGGATTTCCGGCGGCGGCCGTCTGGTCGACAGCGACGACGCGCCGGCGGCGCAAACATTCGCCGCGGCGGGGTCGGCAGGTGATGTGGCGCGCGGCCTGGCGCTTCGGCGCGGAAACGCTGTGCAATTGCCGCCTTCCCACTTTTCCGGCCTGCCGACGTTTGGGAGCGCCGTCGTGGTGTTGCCGCGCGGCACATCGACCAGTATCGGCGAGCTCGATCGCGGCTGGCTGAAGCCCGCCATAGCGGCGCTCGCGCAAGGCGCATTGGACGGCCTGACGCTGCTCGCGGACGGCCAAGGCGTGGCGGCGGCCTGGCATGCGCAACGACCCTCGTTTACCCGCCGCGCGCTGGCGACAATCGCCAGGCGCCCATTCGTGCCGCCGGTTGCCGCTGGAGACGACGCGTGACCGTGGAAATCATCCGCCGCGACGTGCCGGCCGCCGCCGACAAGCTGGCCGCCGCGGGCATGCCGGACGTCCTTGCGCGCATCTATGCGGCGCGCGGCATCACATCGCTGGCCGAACTCGACCACACGTTTGCGGCATTGCCGTCGCACGAAAATCTCAAAGGCATCGCCGCGGCGGCGGAACGCCTGGCGCGGGCGATCGCGCTGCGCGAAAGGATCGTCATCGTGGCCGACTACGACGCGGATGGCGCGACGGCCTGCGCGGTGGGCCTGCGCGGATTGCGCGCAATGGGCGCGGACGTCGACTTCATCGTGCCCAACCGCTTCGAATTCGGCTACGGCCTTACGCCGGAAATCGTCGACCTCGCGGCGCGCATGAATCCGCGGTTGCTGGTCACCGTGGACAACGGCATCGCCAGCGTGGACGGCGTCGCCGCAGCCGCCACGCGCGGGATCGACGTTCTGATCACCGATCACCACCTGCCCGGCGCGGTGCTGCCCACCCCCGCGATCATCGTGAACCCGAATCAGCCGGGGTGCCCGTTCCGGAGCAAAAACATCGCAGGCGTGGGCGTCATGTTCTATGTGCTGGTCGCGACCCGCGCCCGCCTGCGCGCCGAGGGGGCGTTCGCGCGCCGCGACGAGCCCAATCTCGCCGATCTCACCGACCTCGTCGCCCTTGGCACCGTCGCCGACGTGGTTCGGCTGGACCAGGTGAACCGGACCTTCGTCGAGCAAGGCCTGCGGCGCATCAGGAGCGGCCGAGCGCAACCCGGCGTGCTGGCGCTCTTCGCCGTCGCGGGACGCGATGCCCGGCGCGCCAGCGCGTTCGACCTGGGATTCGTCGCCGGCCCGCGCCTGAATGCTGCCGGCCGGTTGGCCGACATGTCGCTGGGAATCCGCTGCCTGCTGGCGACGACCTCGCAGGAGGCGACAACGCTGGCAGGCGAACTCGACCAGCTCAATCGGGAACGGCGCAGCGTCGAGGCATCGATGCAGGAAACGGCCCTTTCCGAGCTGGCGCGTGTCGACTCCGCTGCCGCGGGGCAATTCTCGTTGTGTCTTTATCGCGAGGACTGGCACCAGGGCGTGGTCGGCATTGTCGCGTCACGGCTGAAGGACCGATATCACCGGCCGACGATCGTGTTCGCGCGCGGCGCCGACGGCGCGCTCAAGGGCTCGGGGCGCTCGATCGAGGGATTCCACCTGCGCGACGCGCTCGATCTCGTCGCCAAGCGGCACGAGAAGCTGATCGCGCGCTTCGGCGGTCACGCCTTCGCCGCCGGGCTGACCATCGATGCCGCGGCATTGCCGGCCTTTGCGGCGGCCTTCGAGCAGGTCGCCCGCGAATGGCTGCCCCCCGCGCTGCTGCGCCGGTCCCAGGATTCCGACGGCGCGCTGGCGCCGGGCCAGTTGACGCTGGAACTGGCCGCGACGCTTCACGATCAGGTCTGGGGACAGGGTATGCCGCCACCGGTTTTCGACGACACCTTCGACGTGCACGACGTCCGGATCGTGGCCGGCAAGCACACGCGGGTATCGCTTTCGCGCGGCGGGGAACGCTTCGCCGCGATGCACTTCAATCACGCCGAACCGCTGCCGAACCGGGTCCGCGTAGCGTTCCGCCCCGAAGTCAACGAATGGCAGGGCAACACGTCGTTGCAACTGACGATCGAGCACTGGCTGCCCGCCTGAACACCCTGACAGCCGCCAGGACCTGCGCGGCACCAGGACGGGGCGAAAACCTGCGGCTGAACGGTCAAGGGCAACCTTACGGCCCGCGAACAGGCAACCCATTGTTAATGAATCGGTTATTCCTGTTGCGATGCACTGACTTGACCTGTGTCAGCAAACTGACATCTGTTCTTGTGCGTTGCACCATTTCGGGCTATATTCGCCAAGTTTGGTCGCCTCCGGGAACGCCCGCGATGGCGCTGCAGTTTCAACCGAGGATCTCTATGCGATTGACGGGCAAAGTCTCGATCATCACCGGCGCCGCGCAAGGCATCGGCCGTGCCACCGCAGTCAAGTTCGCCGAGGAAGGCGCCAAGGTCGCGGTTTGCGACGTCAACATGGCCGCGGTCGACGACACGGTAAAGCTGATCCGCGATGCGGGTGGCGAGGCGGCGGGGTACCGCGTCGACGTCACCGACAAAGCCAGCATCACGGCCATGGTCGATGGCGTGATGGCCAAGTGGGGGCGCATCGACACGCTAGTCAACAACGCGGGCATCGTGCAGGACGCGCAGTTCAAGAAGATGAGCGAAGAGCAGTTCGACCGCGTCATCGACGTCAATCTCAAGGGCGTCTACAACTGCACCAAGGCGGTCGTGGACATCATGCTTGCCCAGAATTCGGGGTGCATCCTCAACGCCTCGTCCATCGTCGGCATCTACGGCAACTTCGGCCAGACCAACTACGCGGCGACCAAGTTCGCCGTTATCGGCATGGTGAAGACCTGGGCGCGCGAACTCGGCAGCAAGGGCATCCGCGCCAATGCGATCTGCCCGGGCTACATTCACACGCCGATCCTGGCCTCGATGCCGTCCAAGGTCTTGAAGATGATCGAGGACAAGGTGCCGATGGGACGCCTGGGTCAGCCCGAGGAAATCGCCAACACCTACGCGTGGCTCGCCTCGGACGAAGCCTCGTACATCAATGGCGCGGTCATCGAAGTTTCCGGTGGCGTGACCATCTGATCCGGGTGACATCCCCGTGTGCCGCCGCTGGCGGCGCACGGCGAACGAATTCGGGCTGCGCATGCGCCTTTGCCCAGGGAATGGGCCCACCGTCCCATCAGACTTTCGGCGGACTTTCCCGGCGCGCGTCCGGCGCGTAGCATGCGCGGATCAACCATTTGAGCCAGCCCACGCGACCGCCATGCCAACCCGCACCCGAGTCCTCTTCAGTTTCGTCGCCTTTGCCCTTGCCTACGCCGCCGCGCCGGTCGCGCAGGCGGTCGACGCGCAGAAATTCCAGCCCGCCAGCAACTACATCTGTCCCAACAATTCCGACACGGGCCTCGACTGCTATCTCGACGCCGTCAAGCACCTTTACACGATGTGCCGGCACATCAAGAGCATCGAGGTCATCGAATTCGGCTACGAAAAAGCGCAGGAAGGCGTCAACGGCGCCAAGAGCGAATACTGCGTCGACAAGCAAAAGCTCAACATCACGCGTCCCTACCTGGCCGCCCTGGCCCAAGTCGCAAGGTCGAAGGCCGCCGTCGACGGCCTTCATACGCTGCAGCAGTTGTGGCTGGAAGCGCTGGCAGGGCTGAAGTGGAATGCGGGCGAGTCCGACGAGGACTACAAGTCCCGCGTCGCCCGACCCTACACCGCATTCGTCGATTGGTCCGACGCGATCAGCAAGGCGGCCGCCGCCGCGCCGCAAGCGCCTGCGGTCGCATCAACCAAGGTCAAGGCCAAGGCCAAGGCGGCCCCCCACTGAACGCCACGCTGCACGACCCGTCCTACGCAGGCGTGCCAGCCGAACCGGCAACCGACGCGGCTTCGCCGCAAGGCGCTGCACCACCCGTCGCGGCCACGGCGGGGGTGCCCGCCGGCGCGGAGGACGCGGCGCTCCAGGCGATCTTCGGCGAAGGCGGCACGCTCGCGCGCGAGTTGCCGGGCTTTCGCTTCCGGCCGCAGCAACTCGCGATGGCGCAGGCGGTGGCGGATACCATCTCCACGCGCGGACAACTCATCGCCGAGGCCGGCACGGGCACGGGCAAGACGTTCGCGTATCTCGTGCCGGCACTTCTATACGGTGGCAAGGTCATCGTCTCGACCGGTACCAAGACACTCCAGGACCAGTTGTTCGAACGCGACCTGCCGCTGGTTCGCGACGCGCTGCGCGTGCCGGCAACCATCGCGCTGCTCAAAGGTCGTGCCAACTACGTCTGCCACTACCACCTGGAGCGCGCGGCACAGGAAGACCGCCTGCCGTCGCGCGACGACGTCCGCCATCTGAAGAAGATCATCGCGTTCTCCCGCGCGACCCAGCGTGGCGATCGTGCAGAACTGGCCGACGTGCCGGAGGGCGCGACCATCTGGCCGCTGGTCACGTCGACGCGGGAGAACTGCCTCGGCCAGAATTGCGCATACCACGGCGACTGCTTCGTCCTCAAGGCACGGCGCGAGGCACTCGACGCCGACGTGGTGGTGGTCAATCATCACCTGTTCTTCGCCGACGTGATGCTGCGTGACGAAGGCGTGTCGGAACTGCTGCCCAATTGCAACACCGTCATCCTCGACGAGGCCCACCAGTTACCGGACACCGCGACCTTGTTCTTCGGCGAGCAGCTGGGCGCCGGGCAACTGGGCGAGCTTGCGCGCGACGCGGAAGTTGTTGCGCGGACGGCTGCCCGCGATGTCCCGGACCTGCCCGACGCCGCAGGCGACGTGGTCCCCGCACTCCAGAAGCTGCGCCTTGCGGCCGGCAACGTACCTGGCAAATTCACCCGCGATGTGGCGTTGGCGCGTGCGGGTTTTGCCGAAGCCCTCGACAGCCTCGTCGCAGCGCTCGACCGTCTGGCGTCAGAGCTCGGTCATTTCGCCGAGCGCGGCGAGGAACTGGCGCTGGTCGCGCGCCGCGCGGAAGACGCCGCGCGGCAGGTCGCGCGCTGGCGCGATGGCAAGGAAGCCATTTCCGATGGACCGGACGACAACGGCGACTGGATCCGCTGGATCGACGTCACGCCCTACGGATTTCAGCTCCAGGCGTCTCCGCTCTCCATCGCGCCGATGTTCAGGCGCCAGGTTGAATCGACAGCGCGCGCGTGGATCTTCACCTCAGCCACGCTGGCGGTGGGCCGCGACTTCTCCTTGTATACCGGCCAGCTTGGCCTCGACCAGGCGGCCACCGGCGCCTGGGACAGCCCGTTCGATTATTCCTTGCAGAGCCTGCTCTATGTGCCGCGGGGATTGCCGGCGCCGAACTCGCTGGAGCACACCGACGCGGTCGTCGACGCCGCGCTGCCGCTGGTGCGAGCGAGCGGCGGTCGCGCGTTCCTGTTGTTTACGACGCTGCGCGCATTGCAGCGCGCGCGCGAGCGATTGGCCGCGGTGTTCGAGCGGGAGGGGCTCGACTATCCGCTGCTCGTGCAGGGCGATGGCTCGAAATCGGAACTTCTCGTACGTTTCCGGCAACTCGGCAACGCGGTGCTCCTGGGTAGCGCAAGTTTCTGGGAAGGCGTAGACGTGCCTGGCGACGCATTGTCGCTGGTAGTCATCGACAAGCTGCCCTTCGCGCCACCGGACGACCCGTTGTTCGCTGCACGTCTCGATCGCCTGAAGGCCGACGGGGGCAATCCGTTCATGGACTGGCAGTTGCCGCAGGCGGCCATCGCGCTCAAGCAGGGCGCCGGGCGACTGATTCGCACCGAGACGGACCGCGGCGTGCTGATGATCTGCGATCCACGTCTGGTGGACAAGCCGTACGGCCGCAGGATCTGGCAGGCGCTGCCGCCCATGGCCCGGACGCGCGACGAAAGGGCCGCCGTGCTGTTCTGTAGTTCGCTGGCCGTCAATCCCAGAATTGCCACCAGGGCTTGACTGCGAGCTCGCCTGTGGACTGCACGCCCAAGGTCGTATTCTGCGGCGACCAGATCTGCCACCACGGCTTGTCGGGAATGCCGTTCACGTACTTGCTGTCCGGGAACGTTTTTTGGAGGATGCGCCGCGAGTCATCGGCAAGCTGAGGAAGGTTCAGCTTGTTATAGCTATCCAACATGACGGCGAGGGCTATCTCGTTCGACGGTGTTTGCGGATTGTTGACGATCGACAGCTGCGCCCTGTTTATCGCGGCAATGTAGGCGCCGCGATTGTAGTAGTAGCGGGCGACGTGCACCTCATACATGCCGAGCGCATTGTTGAGGTATTTCATGCGCAATATCGAGTCGTCGTAGTACTGGCTCTGCGGAAATCGCTCCGTCAGTTCCTTGAATGCGGAGAACGACGCACGCATCTCCTTGGGGTCGCGCTCGGAGAGTTCGAGCTCGTACACATAGCCGAACACGCCCTGGTCCTCGCGGAAATGCACGAGGCCTTTCAGGTAGAACGCGTAGTCGATATTGGGGTGATTGGGATAGGTGCGGATGAACCGGTTGAGGTCGGCAAGGGCGGCGGCCTGCTCGTTGGCGCGCCAGTTCGCGAATGCGCCTTCGAGGATCGCCTGCTGTGCGTAGCGGCCATACGGGTAGCGCGCCTCCAGCGACTCGAAGAGCTTGACGGCCCGCGTATAATTGCCCTCGACCAACGCAGAGTGCGCCTCGCGGTATAGCCGGTCGGCCGACCAGTTCGCGGTCTCGTCCTTGGCCACGTCGGGCAGCAAGCTGCAGCCGGCCAGCGCCAACAGGACAGCCAGCAGCGGGCCGGCAATCCAAACGTGCCACCTCATTTGCCTCCCCAGTTGCCTCCTCGGTTGACTTAACGCCATTGACTTGACTGTTCCCGTTTGCGGCATTCTCGATTCGCTAGTTCGATTATAACCGACCCATGGAAGAGGCCCCGCCGGACGCCCCGCCGTTGCACCATTCGCTGAGCGCACCGGTCGAGGTCGCCGGGCGCCGTCTCGATCAGGTGCTCGCGCAGTTGCTCCCGCAACATTCCCGCACTCGCCTCAAGGGATGGATCGAAGCCGGCTTCGTAACTGTCAACGCGGTGGCCGCGGTCGACCCTTCCGCCAAGCTGCGGGGCGGCGAGCATCTGGAAGTCACGGAACACGCGGATCCCCGCGCGACGCCGTTCGAGCCGCAGGCGATGGATCTGGCAATCGTTTTCGAAGACGCCTCGATCCTGGTCCTAAACAAACCCGCGGGACTCGTCGTGCACCCCGGCAGCGGAAACCGGGACGGCACGTTGCTCAATGCCCTGCTCCATCGCCTGCCGGCGCTGGCAGCGTTGCCGCGCGCCGGCATCGTCCATCGGCTCGACAAGGACACGAGCGGGCTCATGGTCGTCGCGAAAACGCAGGCGGCGCAGACCGATCTCGTCAGGCAGTTGGCCGCGCGCACGGTCAAGCGCGAATACCTCGCGGTCGTTCATGGCGACCTCGCGCGCGCAACGACCGTGGACGCTCCCATCGGCCGGCACCCGACGCTACGAACGTCGATGGCCGTCGTCGCCACGGGCAGACCATCGCGCACGCACGTCGAACTCATCACACGCTTCGGTCCGGCCACCCTCGTGCGGTGTCGCCTGGAAACCGGCCGCACGCACCAGATCCGCGTTCACCTCACCGCGCTCGGGCATCCGTTGCTGGGGGACCCCACGTATCGCGGCGGCCGCGCAGCAGCGGCCTCGCTGCCGCCGGAAGCGCGCGTGTTTCGCCGGCAGGCGCTGCACGCGTACAAGCTGGGGCTGACCCATCCGCTGTCGCGCGCCGCAATGCAGTGGGAGGCGGCGCCCCCTCCTGATTTTTCCGCGCTGGTGGCGGCGCTGGGTGCGTCCGCGGGCGAGGATCCCAAGCAGTACAGGGCACGATGACGGCGCGCCTGTCGCAGCAGTTGGCACAGGCGGGGCTGGACTGGATTGTTCCGGATTGGGCCGCGCCTTCCGCGGTTCGCGCCTTGTCGACGACCCGCAATGGCGGCGTGGCCACCGGCGCGTGCGCGTCGCTCGACCTCGGCGGCGCGCTGCCGACGCAAGATGCCCAGGCCGACGCAGTGCGCGAAAACCGGCGCCGCCTGTCCATGTTTCTCCCCGCCGCCCCCGTCTGGCTGTCGCAAGTACACGGCACGGATGTCGCGTCGATCGACGCCGCCAACGTCGCGGCACTGACCGCCGTGCCTTCCGTGGCGGACGCGGCCGTGACGCGCACGCCCGGCGTCGTGCTCGGTGTGCGCACCGCAGACTGCTTGCCGCTGCTGTTCGCCGATCGCGGAGGCTCGGTGATCGGCGTGGCACATGCAGGCTGGCGCGGACTCGCGGCCGGGGTGCTCGAGGCGACGCTGCTCGCGATGCGGGTCCCGGCGCGCGATGTCGTGGCGTGGCTGGGTCCCGCCATCGGGCCGCATGAATTCGAGGTGGGCGGCGAGGTGTTCGACGCTTTCTGTGCGACAGACCCGGCTTCCGCGCACTGGTTCGTGCCGCACCGCGGCGGCAAATGGCTGGCGAATCTGTATGGCCTCGCGCAGCTTCGGCTGCTACGCGCAGGAGTCGCCGTCGTTTCCGGCGGCGGCTTCTGCACGCTGACCGAGACGGACCGTTTTTTCTCCTATCGTGCGAACAAGGACACCGGACGGATGGCCACGCTCGTCTGGATCGAATGAGCTGGCCCCTATAATGCGGCTGCGCCGGACATCCGCGCGGCGCGATTGCGAAACAACGCCAGGATTGCCTTCCCCGCCGCAATGACCACGCTTGCTTCCATTTTTGTTGCCGCGCTTGCCGGTGGCGTACTGTCGACGCTCGCCGCCGCCGGCACGCTGGCACTGCATGCCGGTTGGATATCGCGGCTGGTGTCATTCGCTGTCGGGGCTCTGCTGGGCGCAGTATTCCTCGAGCTCCTGCCGCATGCGCTCGAGGCAGGCAGTGCCGAGCGGGTGATGGTCACCGTTCTGATCGGCCTGCTGGCGTTCTTCCTGCTGGAAAAGCTGGTGCTCTGGCGGCACGCCCATGGCCATGAGCATCATCGCGCCGACGAGGATGAAAGCGAACACGACCACGCAATGCACACCCATGTCGAGCAAGGGCGGCCGGGGCTCATGATCCTGATCGGCAACGCAGTTCACAACCTGTGTGACGGCGTCGTCATCGCGGCCGCGTTCCTGGCAAGTCCGCGCCTGGGCATTGCGACCACGCTGGCCATCGTCGCCCACGCCGTGCCACAGCAAGTCGGCGACTTCGCGGTCCTGATCCATTCCGGATTCACGCGCACCCGTGCGTTCGCTTTCAATGTGACAGCGGGACTGGCCACGCTGATCGGCGCGCTCGCGGGCTACGCCGCGCTCGCGGACATGCAGCAGATGCTGCCGACCGCCTTGGCCATCGCCTCGGCCAGCCTGCTCTACGTTGCCGTCGCCGACCTCATTCCCAGCCTGCATCGGCGGCCGGAGCCCATCGAAACCGCCAAGCAAATGCTGGCCATCGGCCTGGGGATAGCCGTCATCGCCGGCGTGCATCTGGTGCTGCCGCATTGAAGCCTTTCATCGTCCGCATCGACCGGTCCGAACTACCGGATTGAGCGAGGTCACCCGGCGCGATACCATCGCCGTTCTGCATTCGGCGTCGAACCGTACCGAGCCCGCGCTGCGCACGTCAGAAGACCATGGCCCCTCTCGATCCGCATGATCCGCAACCGTGGGCTGACCTCATGAGCCAATGGCAGCAGTTGCAGCAAGGTTGGCTCGACTGGTGGCGGCAGGCGCCGTCCGCCTTGCAATTGCCGGGCGCGTCCGCGCCCCAGGTGCCCCAATCATTGGTCACGCCACCGGAATCGCTGGTGGCGTTGAACGAACGCTTCCAGCCTCGCTTCCAGGCGCTGGCGCAAGCGATGTACCACCTGCCGCAAACCGGCGGCAGGCTGCCTGAACTGGTCGAGTCCGCGGTTGCCGATCGCCGCTTCAAGAGTCCCGCATGGCGCCAACAGCCGTACTTCGCGTTTCTGAAGCAGGCGTATCTCCTCTACGCCGACTACATGAGCGAGCTTGCCCGGCTCGCGCCGCTGCCGGAACACGACAAGCGCAAACTCGAGTTCACGACCCGGCAATACCTCGACGCGATTGCGCCATCGAATTTCCCGGCGACCAATCCCGATGTCCTTGCGAAGGCGTTCGAGACGGAAGGCGCGAGCCTGGTGCGGGGCCTGCGCAACCTCGCCGACGACGCGCAGAAGGGCCGCATCACGATGACCGACGAGTCGGCGTTCGCGGTTGGCCGCAACCTCGCCGTGACCCCGGGCAGCGTGGTCTTCCGCAACGACCTGATCGAATTGATCCAGTATGACCCGACGACGCCCACGGTGCACAGGCGGCCGCTGGTCATGGTGCCGCCGTGCATCAACAAGTACTACATCCTGGACCTCAAGCCGGAGAACTCCTTCGTGCATCACACGGTGGCGCAAGGGCACACGGTGTTCATGATTTCCTGGCGCAACATTCCGCCGGAACTGGGGACGCTCACCTGGGACGACTACCTGGAGCAAGGCACCCTGACGGCGATTCGCGTCGCCAGCGAGATCTCCGGCAGCCGCAACGTGAACGCGCTAGGTTTTTGCGTCGGCGGTACGCTGCTCGCCTGCACGCTGGCCGTGCTGGCTGCCCGGCGCGACTCGACCGTGGCCAGCGCCACGTTCCTGACGACGATGCTCGACTTCGCCGATCCCGGCGAGATCGGCGTCTACGTGTCGCGGGAATTCCTGGCGTCGCGGGAATCGGCGCTGCGCGCGGGCCAGCGTGTCCATGGCAGCGAATTGGCAGGCGCGTTCGCCAGCCTGCGCGCGAACGACCTCGTCTGGAATTACGTCGTAAGCAATTACCTGAAAGGAGAGACGCCGCCGGCCTTTGACCTCCTCTACTGGAACGGCGACTCGTCCAACCTGCCCGGCCCGATGTACGAGTATTACCTGCGCAACCTGTACCTCGACAACAAGTTGCGCGAACCCGGCGCGCTGACGATGGCGGGCGCCGCGATCGACCTGACCCGGATCACCATCCCGGCCTATGTCTATGCGTCCCGCGACGATCACATCGTCCCCTGGCGATCGGCCTACCGGACCACGGAATTGCTGGGCGGCGACTGCGAGTTCGTGCTCGGCGCCTCGGGCCACATTGCCGGCGTCGTGAATCCGCCGCAGCCGCCGCGCCGCAACTACTGGACGAACGAACTCATCACCGACGCCGCCGACGACTGGCTGCAACGTGCGGAGAGCGTACCCGGCAGCTGGTGGCCTCACTGGTACGCCTGGCTCGGCGAGCACGGCGGCGCGCGACACGCGGCACCGCAGCATCCGGGCAATTCGGCCCACCCGCCTCTCGCGCCGGCGCCGGGTGATTACGTGCGCGCGCCGGCGTGACGTCCCGCCTACACTATCAGTGAACAACTCGATGCGCCGTGCAGAACACGTTGCTTCGGATGCCGCAAGGTGACTTGCTGCGCTAAGATAGTCGCCGTTCGCCTGCGCATTTACCGAGGGCGGCCAATTTTCCAAGGAGCAATTCCAACATGACCGACATTGTCATCGCCGGCGCGCTGCGAACGGGTATCGGCAAGTTTGGCGGTTCGATCGCGAAGGTCTCCGCACCCGACTTGGGCGCAACCGTCATCCGTGCGTTGCTCGCTCAGCATGGTGTCAAGCCGGAGCAGATCTCGGAGGTGATCCTGGGCCAGGTCCTGACCGCGGGCAGCGGCCAGAACGTCGCGCGCCAGTCCCTGATCAAGGCGGGGCTGCCGAATTCGATTCCGGCCATGACCATCAACAAGGTGTGCGGCTCCGGACTGAAGGCCGTGATGCTGGCTGCGCAGGCGGTGCGCTGCGGCGATGCCGACATCGTGATCGCCGGCGGACAGGAGAACATGAGCGCATCGCCGCATGTGCTGCTGGGTTCGCGCGACGGTTTTCGCATGGGCGACGCCAAGCTGACCGATACGATGATCGTCGACGGCCTGTGGGATGTCTACAACCAGTACCACATGGGCACGACCGCGGAAAATGTCGCGAAACTGCATGGAATCTCGCGCGGGCAGCAGGACGAGTTCGCGGTGGTGAGCCAGAACAAGGCCGAGGCGGCGCAAAAGGCCGGCAAGTTCAAGGACGAGATCGTGCCCGTGATGATCCCGCAGCGCAAAGGCGATCCGGTCGCGTTCGCCAGCGACGAATTCATCAAGAGCGGCACGACGCTCGAGAGCATCGCCGGCTTGAAGCCCGCGTTCGCGAAGGATGGCTCGGTCACCGCGGCGAATGCGTCGGGCCTCAATGACGGCGCGGCCGCGGTACTGGTGATGACGGCCGAGCGCGCGAAGCAACTGGGGATCACCCCGCTCGCCCGCATCCACGCGTACGCATCGTCGGGCGTGGACCCGGCGATCATGGGCATGGGACCGGTGCCGGCCTCCAGGCGCTGTCTGGAAAAGGCCGGCTGGAAGCCGGCCGATCTCGACCTCATGGAGATCAACGAGGCCTTCGCCGCGCAGGCTTGCGCCGTGAACAAGGAGATGGGCTGGGACACCAGCAAGATCAACGTCAACGGCGGCGCCATCGCGCTTGGACATCCGATAGGCGCATCGGGCTGCCGCGTGCTGGTCACGTTGCTGCACGAGATGCGCCGCCGTGGCGCGAAAAAAGGGCTGGCTTCGCTGTGCATCGGCGGCGGCATGGGCGTAGCCCTCGCGGTGGAACGCTAGCAACGACAACGGATTCGGCAACACCCATCACAAATAGCTAGGAGGAGAACGATCATGGCCATGGACAAGCATCGCGTTGCATTGGTGACGGGCGGCATGGGCGGACTGGGAGAGGCAATCTGCATCAAGCTGGCCGCGCTGGGATATACCGTCGTCACCACGCATTCCCCGGGAAACACCAAGGCCGCCGAATGGCTGGCCGCGATGAAGGCGCAGGGCCTCGCGTTCAAGGCCTATCCCTGCGACGTTGCCGACTATGAATCCGCCGTTGCCTGCGTGAAGAAGGTGGCCGAGGAAGTGGGGCCGGTGGACGTCCTGGTGAACAATGCCGGCATCACGCGCGACATGACATTCAAGAAGATGGACAAGGCCAATTGGGACGCGGTGATGAAGACCAACCTGGACTCCTGCTTCAACATGACGAAGCAGGTGTGCGACGGCATGGCCGACCGGGGATGGGGACGGATCATCAATATCTCCTCGGTGAACGGCCAGAAAGGCGCGTTCGGCCAGACCAACTACTCCGCCGCCAAGGCCGGGATGCATGGCTTCACCAAGGCGCTGGCGCTCGAATACGCGCGCAAGGGGGTGACGTCAAACACCATTTCGCCGGGCTACATCGGCACCAAGATGGTGATGGCCATCCCGAAGGAAGTGCTCGATTCGAAGATCATTCCGCAGATCCCGATGGGCCGCCTGGGCAAGCCGGAGGAAGTGGCGGGGCTGGTCGCCTACCTGTCGAGCGAGGAAGCCGCGTTCCTCACGGGCGCCAACATCGCGATCAACGGCGGCCAGCACATGTTCTGACGCACGGACGCTCTCCTGACAGACTGGCGCGCGGAATTGCGCGCCATTTTTTGCAGGCGAAGACAAGTGCGCCGCCTGCCGACCATCTCCAAGGAGGATTCGCATGAGATTATCTGCACCGCGTCCGACCACAATGGCAGTGGGCTTCGTGCTATTGCTCGGCGCGGGCGCGGCCGATGCGCAATGGGCGCTGGTGGCCAAGCGCGCGATAGGCCGAGTGGAACAAATGTCCCAGCAGTCAAAGGACGCTGCGGGTCCCAGTTACGATTCCGCAGCGGTCATGCTCGAAGCACCCGCGGACAATGTTTACGCCGCTGTCGTGCGCGGCGTCACCTCCGCCAACACCAAGGGCATCCGCATCACGCGCGAAGACGCCTCCGACCGGATTGCTCGCCCGCGCGGCAATAGACCGACGCCTGTCAATCATCTCGCTTGATCGGAGCGTCTGGTACCGCGCACTCGCCATTGCCCTTCGCTGCGGTGGCGGTTGCGCCAGTCCGCGCGCAGGTCGCGCCGGCCGTCGCGGGTGGCGCGGCAAGCGAAGTCTTGTTTTGACGAGCGCCGGTGCGCCGGGCACCCGCAGGCCGGTGTTGGCGACCTCCAAGCGCACTGGCGCAACCGCCACCGTAGCGAAGGGCCGTGTCCACTCGTGGCGACATTCGACGAAGCAGGCGCGAAGCGGGCGACAGCCTGAGCCTAGTGGTGATCGGAGGCTTCGCGCCCAGGGTCGATCGGCGCCACGGCACTGGCGAACGCACAAAAAAAAGAACCCCGCGATTCGCATCGCAGGGTTCGAGGCTGTATCAATCAGGAGGAGGAGTTGATACAGAAGGAGACAGCACCTTCAATCTAGGGTTGGCCCGGGGTTTTTCAACCCCCTGTTGTTGGCCCCCGAAAAGGCCGCGCCGGCGCGTTTTGCCACCGGCGCGTTACATCTCAAGCGTCACTCAGCCCGACTGAGTGAATACTTACGCTGCCTTGCGGCCCTTGACCGACTTTTGCGCGGTCGCGGCGGCACGGCGCACGTTCGCGTCGGCCAGGCTGACGACTTGCTTGCCGGCCTTCTGGAACTGGTCGAACGCGGCGGTGGTCGCGGCGATCGTCGACTTGAACGCGTTGATCGCGGACTCGGAACCAGCCGGGGCCGACTTGCTGGCCTTGTCGACCCAAGACGCCATCCCCTTGGTGTACACGGCGAACATTTCTTCGGCAAGAGCCGAGTAGCCAGCTTGCGCTTCCGTGGCGATCTCGTACAGGTGACGCGAGTAGCCCATGGCTTGCTGGACTTGCGCTTCGGCGAGCTTGGTGCGCAGCGCGAGCAGGTCCTGCACGTCCTTGACCGACGACACGGCTTGCGCGCCTTCGACGGACTGGGCGATCGCCGACTTGGTCGCGGCGAGGTTGAACTTCACCAGCTTCTCCGCGCTTTCCAGCGAGAGGGCGGCAAACTTGGTCGCCTGGGCGACGTTGGTCTTGTTGAATTCGGCGAATTGTTCAGAAGCGTTGTACATGGTCAGTTCCCTATTGAGTAAATGGTTAACGGTTCGTCTTCCGCAAGCCTGCCGTTACCGGCCGACCCCTCACCCTTGGACCGAGGCCCGTTGCATGCAGGGTGCTTGAGCGGCCCGGATCATCCGAAGGAACCGCCCGCGGCGGCAGCGACCCTTGGGCAATTGCACTGTCTTCACTGTGCCTTCACCTTGATTGCTGCACCGCACAAGACGAATTGTAGGGACTGTCCACCCCCCCGTCAAGGATTTTTTTGTGCAGCGCACCAAGCACCGCCCGGCGACCGCTACCCGAAAGTCAAACGTCCGATAAATCAGTGGGTTATAATGTCCGCCTTACTCGCAGGAGAGCACAAAATGAGCGACCCGGTACGCACGATCAAGAAATACCCGAACCGGCGGCTGTATGACACGGCCAACAGCGGTTACATCACGCTGGCCGACGTCAAGCAGATGGTTTTGGAAAACATCGAATTCCAGGTCATCGACGCCAAGTCGGGCGACGACCTGACGCGCAGCATCCTGTTGCAGATCATCCTGGACGAGGAAGGTGGCGGCGTGCCCATGTTCAGCCCGGAAATGCTGTCGCAGATGATCCGTTTTTACGGCAGCGCCCAGCAGACGATCATGGGCCAGTACATGGAGCAGAACGTCAAGGCGTTCCTGGCGATCCAGAAGAAGCTGCAGGACCAGGCCAAGCAGGTCTACGGCGACAAGATGCTGCTGACGCCCGACCTTTGGAAGCAGTTCATGCAGATGCAGGCGCCGGCGATGCAGGGCATGCTGGGCAATTACCTCGAACAGAGCGCCAAGCTGTTCATGGACATGCAGCAGAGAATGCAGGACCAGACACGAGGCATGTTCACGGCCTTTCCGTTTCCCAACTTCGGTGCACCGCCGCAAAACGGCGCCGACGACGATTCAAAGCGCTGACCGCGCGAAGCGGCGCAATATCCGACGTTTGTCGCCAAGCGTTGCTGCGTTGCGTTAGGCCGCGCCCCATCGGCCATTGCGTTCACTTAGGCATGACCACCGCCCCCCGAATCTCCAGACGCAAGGGTGCTGAACCCGCCCCCCGCGTCGGCTTCGTCTCACTCGGGTGCCCGAAGGCACTGGTCGACTCCGAGCAGATCCTCACCCAATTGCGGGCCGAAGGTTATGCCATCGCCCCTTCCTATGACGGCGCCGACCTGGTCGTCGTCAACACCTGCGGTTTCATCGACGCCGCGGTCGCGGAATCGCTTGACGCCATCGGCGAGGCGCTCGCGGAAAATGGCAAGGTCATCGTCACCGGCTGCCTGGGTGCCAAGGGAGGCGGCGCATTTGTGCGCGATGCGCACCCCAAGGTGCTGGCCGTAACGGGTCCGCATGCGACGCAGGAAGTCATGTCGGCGGTGCACCTGCACCTGCCGAAGCCGCACGACCCTTTCGTCGACCTGGTGCCCAAGCAGGGGATCAAGCTCACGCCGACGCACTATGCCTACTTGAAGATCAGCGAAGGCTGCAATCACCGCTGCACGTTCTGCATCATCCCGTCGATGCGCGGCGACCTCGTTTCCCGGCCGATCGGCGAGGTCCTGGCCGAGGCCGGGAACCTCGTGAAGGCCGGCGTGAAGGAACTGCTCGTCATTTCGCAGGACACCAGCGCTTATGGCGTTGACGTGAAATATCGCACCGGCTTCTGGCAAGGTCGCCCGATCAAGACAAGGATGGTCGAACTCGCGACGGCGCTGGGCGAAATGGGCGTGTGGGTACGGCTGCACTACGTGTATCCGTATCCGCACGTGGACGACGTCGTGCCGCTGATGGCGGAAGGCAAGCTGCTGCCCTACCTCGACGTGCCATTCCAGCATGCCAGCCCGCGCATTCTCAAGCTCATGAAGCGTCCCGCCAACGCCGAGAACACGCTGGCAAGGATCAGGGCGTGGCGGGCGATTTGCCCGGAAATCACGATCCGCTCGACGTTCATCGCGGGATTCCCGGGCGAGACGGAACGCGAATTCGAGGATTTACTGGCGTTCCTCGACGAGGCGCAGCTCGATCGCGTCGGCTGCTTCGCCTACTCGCCGGTGGATGGCGCCGCCGCCAATGCCCTGCCCGATCCGCTGCCGCAGGAAGTCCGCGAGGAACGCCGGGCGCGTTTCATGCAGCGCCAGGCGCACATCAGCGCGGCGCGGCTGCAGCGCAAGATCGGCCGAACGATCGATGTGCTGGTCGACGCGATCGACGACAGCACCGCAATCGCACGCTCCAGCGCCGACGCGCCGGAGATCGACGGCACCGTCCGAATTGCCGGCGGCGGCGCGCTGCGCGTCGGGGAGTTCGCCCGCGTGACCGTGACGGCGGCATCCGATCACGACCTGCACGCGCGCGTCGCCGTCTAGCCGTCGGCGGCCGCGCCTGAACTGCGTCTGCGTCGAACCCGCCGATGGCTGCCGGAATTTCTTCCTGGCGCCCTAGCGATCAAGCTCCGTGTAATGGCGGAAGAGACCCTGCGGATTGAACGGCAGCCTGCGCGGTGATGCAAGGTAGGCGGCGATTCGCGGCCGCGCGGCGACGCTCGCGTGCAGCGCCAGCACGGCGGGATGCTTCCGCGCCACGCGCTTCATGGCCCGGGGGAACGCGTACTGCAGACCGGCAACGACCTGGAACAGCGACAGATCCGCGTAGGTCACCCGGGCGCCGACGAGGTGTCCAGGGCCGCCTGGGTTACTCGCCAGCACGCACTCGAAGTAGCCGAGAAATTTGGGCAGACGGTTGGCGAGGAAATCCGCGGAGCGGGCCTTTGCCTCACGGCGCTGGTCTTCGTAGTACAGGCTGGCCGCGATCGGATGGTGCGTATCGTGGACTTCGCCGACGAAGTCAGCGAGCGTGAGCTGCAGCTGATGTGTCCAGAGCCTGCCCGCGTCGCGCTTCGGCGCCAAGTCATGGCGCTCGCCCAGGAACAGAAGGATGTTCGCCGTCTGGGCGATCACGCGGTTGCCGATCCTCAGAAATGGCGGTGCGAACGGCGGACAGGCAAGGCCGGCATCGTCCAGCAACGCCAGCATGCGTTCCTCGCCGCCCTCCTCGCGCGCGACGTCGACATACGCGGCGCCGGCCTCTTCGAGCGCAAGCCGGACGAATTCACCGCGGCCCTGGATCGACGCCCAATAGAAAAGTTCGTAACGCATGGCCGCGCCTCCTGCATGTCGGGCACGGCGCCGCGTGCCGCGACCCGATCAGAATTTTTCCGGCACGTACTTGAACGGGACGTCGGCGGCCTTGTAGCGGCCGATCTTGCGCTTGGGGAGCTTGATCTTCGCGGCCGGAATGCCCTTGTACGGAACGTGCTTCAGCAGGTGGCTGATCACGTTGAGGCGCACGCGCTTCTTGTCCTCCGAGCGCGCCACGAACCAGGGCGCCCATGGAGTGTCGGTCGTGGCGAACATCTCGTCGCGCGCCCTCGTGTAGTCGTCCCAACGGTCGTAGGACTTGAGGTCCATCGGCGACAGTTTCCACGTCTTGCGGCCGTCGCCGATCCGCGCCTGGAGCCTCCGGGTCTGCTCCTCGGGGCTCACCTCCAGCCAGTACTTGAGCAGGATGATCCCGGAATTGAGCATCAGCTGTTCGAACTGAGGGATCATTTTGAGGAAGCCCCTGGCCTGCTCCTCGGTGCAGAAACCCATCACGCGCTCGACGCCCGCGCGGTTGTACCAGCTGCGGTCGAAGATCACGATCTCGCCTGCGGCAGGGAAGTGGGGGAGGTAGCGCTGCGCGTACATCTGCGACTTCTCGCGCTCGGTCGGTGCGGGAAGCGCGATGACGCGAAACACCCGCGGACTGACGCGTTCGGTGATCGCCTTGATCGTGCCGCCCTTGCCGGCGCCGTCGCGTCCTTCGAAGACAATGCAGACCTTGAGCCCCTTGTGCACGACCCATTGCTGCAGCTTCACCAGCTCGACATGCAGCTTCTTGAGTTCCCTGTCGTAGTCCTTGCTCGACAATGCCTTGGTGGCCGTCTCGGCGCGCTTTGCTGTCTTGCCCTTCGCGACGTCCTTCACTTCCGCGCTCTTCTTCGCCATCGTCATCTCCATTGAATCAATGCGCTACTTCGCCGCCACGGGTTCCATGGCCGGCAAGTCGGAGCCGCCGCCCAGCGCGAGATACAGGTTGACGCGCTGCGCGCGTCGTTCCGTCTGCACGCGCAGCTGCGACATCCGCGTCGTATACAGCGCGAGGTGGTTCTGCTCGACTGCGCGCAGGTCGACCGAACCCACGCGATACTGGATCTCCGCGAGCTCCAGCGCGCGCGCGCTGTCGCGGACCGTGGCGTCGAGGATGCCTTCACGATCGCGCAGCGTGTTCTCCGCTGCGAGCGCGTTCTCGACCTCGGAGAACGCCCGCTGCCCCGTACGCGCATATTCCGCGACTGCCTGCCTCTGCTCGGCCGTGCGAATCTCGACCTGCGCCCGCAGCACGCCGCCCTGATAGATCGGGGCAAGCAGGTTCGCGCCGAAGCTGAATGCCGGGTTGGCTCGATCCTGCAACACGAATACGTCACTCGATATGGTGCTGCCACCGGCGGTAAGGCTGATGCGCGGCAGCAGGGCGGCCTTCGCTTCGCCTATCCGGTTGAATGCCACGGCGACGCGGCGCTCCGCCGCGATCACATCGGGCCGGCGCTCGAGCAATTGGGAAGGCATGCCGGCGGGCACCGGCGGGGGCATCGGCGGCAGTTGCGAGGCGACGGCAATCTCCGCCGCGGGATAGCGGCCGAGGAGAAGCTCGAGTGCGCGCATCGCCTGCTCGCGCGCCAGTTCGGTTTGCCGCAAGAGGTCGCGATAGGTGCCGACACTGACGCGCGCTTCCGCCACCGCCTGCTCGTTGCCGTTCCCCACGCGCAGCCGCTCCTGCGCGATACGCAGCAGCGACTCCGACGAGCGCAGAACATCCTGCACGATCGCGCGCTGCAGGCTGGCCTCGATGGCGACGAGCCACGCCTTGGCCACGTTCGCCGCGAGCGACTGCCGCGCGTACGCATAGTCGGCCGTAACGGCCGCGGATTGCGCCTCCGCCGCGGCCTGGCCATAGCGCAGGCGGCCCCACACGTCGAGCTCGAGGGAGGCATTCAGGAACACCGCGTTGAGGCCGCCGCCGCCGCCGGAGTTGCCGCTCTGCGTCGCCGCCAGTCCCACCGTCGGGAAAAGCGAGCCGCTGGCTACGGCGACATATCCCGCAGCCTGTTCGACACGCGCGGCTGCCACTTCCACGTCGGCGTTGAACGCCAGCGCCTCGGCCACCAGTGCGGACAGCACCGGATCGTCGAACGTCGCGAGCCAATGGTCGGCCACGGGTGCTGCGTTACCCCCCGCCTTCCACGCTGACGGAATCGCCGTATGCGGAAGAGCGTCCCGCCGCAGGTCATCGGTGGTAGGCGGCGGATTGAGCGCGCAGCCCGCCGCGGCGGCCGCCATGGCCGCCGCAAAGATCCTCCGGCGCATGCAGCGTTGGTCCATCAGTGCAGCTTGAGCACCAGGTAATCGGTGATCGAGCCTACCCGCAGGATGACCATGCGAATGAGATGAAGGGCATGCACATGTTCGGTGTAAATCGCGCCGGCACCCTCCGCGCCGGCGGCGAGAAACAACGCGCGATCCGGCTCCGCGACCTCGAACTTGACAGGGAACCGCCCCGGGACCTGCGGATACGCCCCCGTCTGTGGCAGCATGCCGGACTGTGCGACCTGCCCCTGACCCTGCGCCCAGACGATCGAATCGACCTTGGCCTTGATGATCTGCCCGGGATACGTCTTGAGCGCGAATTCCGCATCGTTGCCCGGCTCGACCAGGCGCAATTCGTTCTGCGCATACAGCGCAATCACCTGGTACGTTTCCTCGACGAAGCTCATCGCCGGCGCGACCGGAAAGGCAGTCACATAGGAGCCTGGCCGTAGCTGTACGTTTATCGCGTAACCATTGGCGGGTGCGAAAACGGAAGTCTGGTCGAGATTCCACTGGGCGTTCGCCAAGTCCGCGCGGCTTACGTCGACCTGGGCCTTTGCGGTGGCGAGCTGGGCCCGCGCCGACGCTACCGACGCCTGCTCGCCGTTCACCTGCCCCGCCAGTTTCTCCGTGACCTGCGCTTCGTTCGCCTTCGCCGTCGCGATTTGGGCTTCCAGCTCGATCACGTTGGCCTCGGCCTGCTCCAGCGCGAACTTGTCGCCGGCGCCCGTCGCCACCAGCTCCCTGTTCTGCCGCACGCGGAGGCGCGCGAGTTCGAGCTTGGGCTGCAGCGCCTGGACCTGTCCACTGGCAGACTTGAATTGTTCCTGCAGTTGGCGCGCACCGGCCGACGCATCGACCACGCCGGCGCCTGCCTGCGCGAACTTCGCCTCGTCGGCCGCAAGCTTTGCCTTGGCGACGTTCAGGTCGTTCTGGTACGGGGTCGCGTCGATGCGGAACAGGAGCTCGCCCTTCTTAACCAGCCGATTGGGCTCGACAGGTACCTCGACCACGCGTCCCCGCACCTGCGGTATGACCTGCACCACATACTTGAAGACGCGGACATCCGCGGTCGACGGGGCGACTACGTTCAGCGTGAGGATCATTGCCGCCAGCCCGACAATTGGGATGATGACGACGGTGACCTGCCATGCCGTGTTCCATGGCAGCCACTTGAACTTGATGAATATCAGCCAGACGAAGAACGCGTAGATGGCAAGGAGGATCGCTTCCATCAGGCGTTCCCTCCTTTGGCGGCGATGGCAGCGGCCGTCGCCGGCACGGGGGGCGCCGCGGTCGCGGCCTCGAGGTCACGGCGCAGCACCTTGAGTTCGGCGGTCAGCGTTCCCTTTTCGGCCATCGCATCGAGTTCCTCGCGCAGGTGGGCGAGCTCATACTCCAGCAGCTCGCCGGCCTGCGCCTTCGCCCCTTGCGTGTGATAGTAGTCGTCGTGCTTGTCGGTGCCGTAGGCGAACCGGTAGCCAACCGGTTTCGTGAAAGCCCACAGCCATGCGATGGGCCATAGCAAGCCGCCGAAGAGCAGCGACAGCAGGCACAGCGTGTGGATAGCATCCTTTTGCGGATGGTGGCGTTTTTCGGCGATCTTCTCCGGCAGCACGTGAAGCATCCAGAACACCACGATGGCTCCGATGGGCACGAAGATGATGACGAACCAGGCGACGTATTTCGCCATCGTGTCCATCATTTCGGGCGGCAGGAACGATGCAAAAGCACTGTCCGCAATGGCCGCCGCGACAAGCCCGATCCCCGCAGACGCCGTGCGGACAATTGCGGAGCGTCCTGCCGGTGTCGCCACCGGTCGCGGACTGCGGGCAACCGACTCCGTGTTGGTCGTACCTAGTCCTTCCATCGTGCTGCCCTCGACAGTAGAGTCCTCGTCGCGATTCCCGCGTCGCCGCCAGCACCCTTACGCCATGATGTTGACGCCCCCGTCAACGTACAGCGTCTCGCCGGACAGCCGCCGCGCATACGGCGTCGCCAGGTACGCGCAGGTGAAACCCACGTCCATGATGTCGACCAGCTCGCCAATCGGTGCGCGCTGCTCCACCTCGGTGAGCAACAGTTCGAAGTCCTTGAGACCCGATGCAGCGCGCGTCTTGAGCGGACCGGGCGGTATCGCAAGGACAGGAATGCTCGCCCACTGTCGCCTTTACGGGGCCCGTGACACTGTACGTCGGAATCACCTTGCTGGCGCCATGATAGCTCATCGCGAACATCGTCACGCCGCCGGCCATGCCTTGCAATGCGCCGTGCGCGGCGAGGGAGTAGCCGCGCGCCGCATCAAGGTGACAGCGTTGTCGTGGAAGTCAGAGCGCGCCCCTTCCAGTACATGCCGTTCAGACGAAGACTGAGGTTGCCGACCTCGATGCGAGTACCGGAACACTCGATGCCTGCGGCCGGACGCGACCCGTCACCCTCTTCGCGTTGAATGCTGATGCATTCGAGTCCCGTCCCATACTTCTTCACCAGTGCCTTGATCTCGTCGTCCGTCGTGCCCGGCGCGATATTTGCGATCCAGAGTTTCATTGTCGCTCTCCCATCAGCAACTGCTGCGTGTGCCGCGCAATCATCAACTCCTCGTTAGTCGGGATGACCCACGCGGAAACGGTACTTCCCACCGCGTCGATGCGCGGTCCATTGTTCCCGTTGGCCGCTGCATCGAGCTCCACGCCCAGCCACTTTGCGTCCCGGCAGACACGTTCCCGCAACGACCGGCTGTTCTCGCCGATGCCCGCCGTGAACACGATCGCGTCGAGCCCGCCGAGCGCCGCGGCAAGCGAGCCCAGCTCGCGACCGATCCGATAGACGAAGACATCGATCGCGGCCTTCGCCAGCGGCGCGTCACTGGCCTCGAGCGTCCGCATGTCGCTGGAGATGCCGGACATGCCGAGCAGTCCGGACTGCTGGTAGATCAACTTCTCGATCGCCCGCGCGTCCATCTTGAGTTCGTCCATCAGGTACAGCATGACGCCAGGATCGAGGTTGCCGCAGCGTGTGCCCATCGGCAAGCCGTCCACGGCGGTGAATCCCATCGTGCTGGCGAGGCTGCGACGATCCGCGATCGCGCACATGCTGCAGCCGTTGCCGAGATGAAGCGCCACGGTCTTGCCCCGTGCCGCGCGCTCATCGAACTCCGGCAGAACGTGCGCGATGTATTCGTACGAAAGGCCGTGGAAGCCGTACCGGCGCACGCCGAGGTCGGTGATTGCCTTGGGCAGCGCAAAGGCCTGCGCCACCACGGGCGCTCCGCTGTGAAACGCCGTGTCGAAGCACGCCACCTGCGGCAATTGAGGCGAGCGTTCGAGGAGTTCCCTGATGGGATCAAGATTATGCGGCTGGTGCAGCGGCGCGAGCGGAACGTACTTCTCCAGCGCCTTCAATACAGTCGCATCGACGCGAACGGGGCTCGTGTACTCGACGCCGCCGTGCACCACGCGATGGCCCACGCCAACCAGCCGGTGCCCGGCAAACTCGTCGCGCAGGAAGGCGACCATATAGGCGAGCGCGCCTCCATGTCCCAGGTTGACGCCGTCGCCCCACGACTTTTCGTTGAGCACCTTGTCCGCGGCATCCTTCGCCATGAATTGCGGCGACGTGTAAAGCCCTTCGGCCTGGCCGCGCACCGTCAACTCCAGAGCGCCATCACGCGCGGCGAACACCGAGAATTTGATGCTCGACGAACCCGCGTTCAGTACTGCAATCGTATCGGTCATGCTAGGCGACCGCCTTGCTGGCAAATCGGTTCAGGGCGCCGTTGCCTTCCATCCGGCGCCCGGATCGAATGTCGACATCTTCGCGCCGATGGCGGCGGAGTCCTTGCCGAGGTTCTTCTCGTAGACCTTGCCGTTGTGGCTGACGACAAACGTCATCACTCCACTTTTTCCGTATTCGGCAGGATAGGCAACCATTGCAAAGCCGGCGATCATGCGGCCGTTGATCACGTAGTTGTAGGCGCCTCCGGGGGCATCCTTGCCCTGTCGCGTCAGGATCCTGAATTGATAGCCGCGGTAGGCGTCGTCCGCCGTGTGTCCCTTGAGGTACGCCGCGCTTTCGGCGATCAGCGGACCGAAAGGACTCGCCTCTTCGCCCTTCACGGCGTCGACCGGCCAATACAATCCGTCGTGCTTGCCCGGCGTGCTGGCCAGTTTCTGCGCGTACTGGAGCACGCCGTCGCCGTCGCGATCCCGCATGGCATAGGCGCGCTGCGCATCGATGTACGCGCGGAGCACGTAGATCGCGTTGCGCTCGTTGCCGCCGATGCGGCGATTGACGATTTCGTCCTCGCCTTCCTCGGTGGCGAAACGCCAGCGCTCTCCCACGCGGACGATAGGAATGGGCACCGGCCACGCCTCGTCGCCGATCACCAGCACGCGGCGGTCCTTGCCGGGCTCCTTCAGCACGCGCAGCGTCTGCATCGCGGCGAGAATCTTCGCGCGGGTCGCGCTCGATGCCGCCCGATCGGAAGTGAGGATAAGGTCTTTGTGTTCTTCGCCGAAGATCGCGATCATCGCCGAATCGCTGTCGGCCTTGAGCGCGGCCATCAGCGCATCGACTGCCGCTTCGGGCGTCGCGAATGTTTCCTGCGGAGCCGCGACGGCCGCGAATGGTGCGGCCAGCAGCAGCACCAACGCGAATCGGCGCAGGTTGTACCAGAGACGGGTGATGTTCATGGGCAGTGCCTTGCTGTCGATTGTGGGGAATGAGCGCATGGAGAAGTTCCGGCCGTCACCGACGGCCGCCCCCGCGCCCGCCGCCGCCACCGCCCCGCGCGCCACCACCGGACATAGAACGCGACGCGCCGCCGCCGGACATGGAACTGCGGCTCGACGCGCCGCCGCCGGACATGGAACTGCGACTCGACGCGCCGCGAGAACTGTCCATCTGCGTCTGCCGTCCGGAGCCGTAACCGCCGAAGGCGTCGCCGCCCCCGCCACCGCCACGACTGGCGCTCCCGCCATAGCTGTCGCGTGGCGACGCGCTGGCTGACGCCGCGCCGCGCGCACTTGCGCTGGCGCCCATTCCACCGCTGGCCGGCTGCGCTGACGCACGCGCTCCGCCGCCTGCCGATGCAGCGCCTCCTCCGCCGGCACGCGCATCGCCCACGCGCGCGGAAGAGGCCGTCTTGCCGACCGAATTGCTGACCTGTCCAGGTTGCTTGTTGGACTTCCACGCAGTACCGCCACCGGCAGCCGTGTTGCCGCGGTTGATATTGCTGGTGTTGATGTTCGTATTGCGATTGATGTTGATGTTGGCATCCCCGCCGTAATGCGAAACATAGCGGCCGCCGTTCCAGGCCGCGCCGATGGCGGCCCCCCAAATGACTCCGGCCGCCAGCGCCGCGCCGGGTGCATACGGGTAGTAATACGACGGATAGGGGGTCGGGTAGTAGCCCCAGTACGGCGAGCCGTAGACGACGACCGTCGACGGGTTGTATTGCGGCACGTAGATCACCTGCGGATCGGCCGGAACGATGGTGATGATTTCCTGCTCGGCCGCAACGACCTGCTTGCCATCGGACTTGAGGTTGCCCGCAGCCTGCGCCCTGCGCCTGAAACTCTGGATGGCATCCAGCACGGCGCCCTGGTCCTCGACGACCGCCTCACCCAGCGCGCTCGTCCAGTCGAGATCGGCGCTCATCGACTTCACGACGTCGGGGTAGTTGAGCAGTGACTTGACCGCGTCGTCCCACTTGTCGTCGACGGGAAGCTTGGGATCGGCCTTGCGCTTGTCGAGGTAGCGATCGGCCTGCACCAATTGCAGCGGATTGGTCGAGGCCGGAAGGATGATGGCGACGAGATCGTCGGGATAAAGCGCGATCGGCCCGACGAGCTTGTCCAGCGCCTCGCTGGACTGTGGTGGCGCGGCGCCACCGGCAGCCGCCGGCGCCTGCGCGACAGTGTTCATCGCGCAAGCCAGAAGGACGATTCCCGCTGCGCGTCCAAGCCAGCGCGACGGGCTTTCGCGACTTCCGGCTCCAGTGGTACGAGGGCTGTTCAACATGCCTGCTCCAATTCCTGATTGGGTCCTGTGCATCGATGCGACCGGCCGAGGCCTGCCCGATGGTTCATTTGACGATGTATGCGCGACCGCGACCCGATCCAGCGGGCGAAAGGCCTCAAGAAGAAGCGAATCGGGAGCATCACCTCGCGGATCTTCTGGTGGGTGACGCAAACGCTCGGCGTACAACTCGCATGATAGCAGCCCAGGCTGAGGATTGCCCTGATCCCGGCATGTTCAGAACGTCGCGCCGATCGAGCCGACGAACACCTGTTCGTGCGAGCCTGGATTGAACCAGAACCCGCCAACGGTAAAGGGGCCAAAGGTTACCTGCGCGAAGGGGCCCCGCTGGAAATCGCGACCGTTGTCGTAGGTCGTTGTGCGCTGGCCGGCAATCCCGATGCGCAGCCATTCGACCG
Organism: uncultured beta proteobacterium; assembly: GCA_963819965.1. GTDB lineage: Bacteria > Pseudomonadota > Gammaproteobacteria > Burkholderiales > Casimicrobiaceae > VBCG01. The sequence goes on along the minus strand of CAWFYA010000001.1, from coordinate 504,715 downwards.
GCCGCCATCCCAGCTCGCTCCACGCGTAGAAATAGCTGTCGCTCCGCGCGTTGCTGTCGCGCACGTATTCGGCCTCGATGTAGAAATCGAGTTGCTTCCAGCCCACGCTCGCCTCGAGCCCGGGAATGAACGCTTGTACGGATCCCCACGCGCCGCCGAGCAGCGGCGTCAACTCCCACGTGACGGCGTTTTCGCCGGAAAAGGTCCAGCCGACGAAGGCCGATCGCGCACCGACCGACTCGTAGTTGACCCGGGCTTCCAGATGCAGCGGGCCGCGGTCGGCCGCCACGATTGCCGACGTGTAGTTGTCGCCGCCACGGACAACCGTGGGAAAAGCGGTGATCGCGAACTCCCACGAGGGCGTCTCGGCAGCGGAAGCGCTGCGTCCGGCGGGATCGTACTCGGCGGCATGCACCATCGGGGCCAGGACGGCCGCGACGGCGACGACGCTCCATGACGCCGTCTTCATCCGCCCAGCGCGTTGATCGCGATCACCAGCACCGTGCCCAGCCCTGCCATCAGGAATCCAGCCCTCCAGCTGCCGTAGCCCGCGTACCGGCCGAGCGCGAGCCCTCCGACAAACAGCATCGCCAGCCCGACGGCCCACGATACGTACTTCGCCGTTCTGACATCTTCGAACATCATGAAAGGCAACACGACGGGAAAGGTCGATGCGACGACGATCAGGAATATCGCCAGCGCGGCGACCAGGTCGTGCCGCTCCAGCCTCGAACGCGGCGGCAGCGATGCAAGCGCGAGGATGCGCAGGCGCATCGCCTCCATCTCTGCCGTCGAAACAAGCCCCGCCGCAACCCGCGACAATGCGCTTTCAATGAGCATGTGCGCCGACTTCGGGTCGGCGGCCTCGCGTACGGACCGGAGCAACGTCAGCAGCCTCCCGCGATCCGTGACGGTGCGGACCAGGTACATGACCGCGTCGACAAGGCCCCAGGCAAGATTGCAGCCAAGCGCCGCAATGAACATCGCACGGATCTGCGCATCGCCGCGGTCCGCAACGGACACGGCGCCCACAAAGGTGAGCGCCATGAACAGCCCGAAGAGCATTTCCGATACCCGGTCCACCGGATTGAGCACGGGCTCGCGGGCACTGCTGTCGATGATGTCGCCGTCAGTCACTGCCATTCGCTCATGTCGGAACTCGTCAATTCGAGCCGAAGTTAACGCCACTGCGCGAGGAATACAATAGCATCGGATTGCGCGGTTTGCTGCGATGAGCGGGTTCGCGCATTGGCGCATCGACCTTGGAAATGTGGCATGAATCAACCGACGACAGGCACACCGGCAAGCCAGCCCGGCTCGAACGCGCTGCGCTTCGACATCGTCGCCGGACTCACGGCAGCGGCGGTCGTTTTGCCGAAGGCGATGGCGTACGCGACGGTCGCCGGCCTGCCCGTGGCGGTCGGCCTTTATACCGCGTTCATCCCGATGGCGATCTACGCGCTGCTCGGCTCGTCGCGAGTGCTCAGCGTCAGCTCCACCACCACGCTGGCAATCCTGGCCGGCACGCAGCTCGGTCTTGCGGTGCCGGATGGCGATCCCGCCATGCTTATCACCGCCACCGCCACGCTGACCGCGCTGGTCGGCGCGATACTCTTGCTGGCAAGGCTGCTGCGACTGGGTTTCGTCGCGAACTTCATTTCCGCGCCGGTGCTGACCGGCTTCAAGGCCGGCATTGGCCTCGTGATCGTGCTGGACCAGCTTCCGAAGCTGCTCGGCATCCACATCACGAAGCAGAATTTCTTTGCCGACCTGCTCAGCATCGTCCACCACGTTCCCGAGGCGTCGCTTCTGACACTGGCCGTGGCCGCCGCGACATTCGTGATACTGGTCGGCATGGAGCGGCTGTGGCCGCATTCTCCGGCGCCTCTGGTGGCCGTCGGTGGCGCGATCGCCGCGTCGTGGTACTTCGGATTGACGGCGCTCGGTGTCTCGACGGTCGGTCACATCCCGCAGGGATTTCCTTCGCTTACGCTGCCGAACCTCGCGCTGGTCCAGCAACTGTTGCCAGGAGCGCTCGGAATCGCGCTGATGAGCTTTACCGAAACGATCGCCGCGGGCCGCGCCTTCGCGCGAGCGCCCGATCCTCCGATCGACGCGAATCGCGAGCTGGTCGCAACCGGCGTTGCCAACTTCGGCGGAGCGCTGTTCGGCGCCATGGCGGCAGGAGGCGGCACTTCGCAAACGGCGGTCGTGCGCTCCGCGGGCGGGCAGACGCAGAAGGCATCGCTGGTGACCGCCGGCGCCGCGCTGGCCACGATGCTGTTTCTGGCGCCGATACTGGGCCTGCTGCCCAACGCCACGCTCGCGGCCGTTGTGATCGTCTATTCAGTCGGGCTGATTCAGCCGATGGAATTCCTTGCCGTGCGCAAGGTACGCACGATGGAGTTCCGCTGGGCGATCATCGCCGCACTCGGCGTGCTGATCTTCGGCACGCTGCAGGGAATCGTCGTGGCGATCATAGTTTCGCTGATCGGCCTGGCCAGCCAGTCCGCCCACCCGCGCGTGTCCGTCATCGGCCGCAAGCGAGGGGCCGACGTGTTGCGGCCACTGTCGCCGGAACACCCCGACGACGAGACGTTCGAGGGTCTGCTGATCGTGCGTCCCGAAGGGCGCCTCTTCTTCGTCAACGCACCCTACGTGGCGGAGCGGATCAACACCCTTGTCGCGCAGTACAAGCCACGCGTGCTCGCCGTGGACATGAGCCGCGTGCCCGACATCGAATACTCCGCGCTGCAGGCGCTGATGGAGGGCGAGAAGCGCTTAACCGAGCACGGTGCGGTCGTATGGCTGGTGGGCCTGAATCCCGGAGTCCTCGAGGTCGTGCGCCATGCCGGGCTGGACCAGAGACTCGGCCGCGAGCGCCTGCTGTTCAACGCGCGCGCGGCGATAGAACACTACCAGTCGCTGCAAACCAAGTCGGCACCCTAAGCATCCGCCAGGCGCAGGCGGCAAATGCGCACGGTTCCATCTTCGGGGTCGGGCGCGATACTGAATCCGAGACGGCGCGCGAGGCGCAGCATCGGCTGGTTCACGGAGAGCACATAGCCGTCCATCTCGGTCAATCCGCGCGCCTTCGCCGTGCCGATGAGCGTGGCCAGCAGCGTGCTCGCCAGCCCTACTCCAACGAATTCGGATGCGACGGTGATCGCGAACTCGCAGATCGCGGGGTCGTTGCCGACGAGATAGGTGGCGCTGCCCGCGATGTCGATGCCATCCGCCGCGGGGACCGTCGCCACAATTCCGATCCCGCGTTCGGGAAACGAGGCGAGCGCCTTCCGCACGCGTTCCAGGTTGGGCTCGCGGACAAAGCGCATGAAACGCATGTAGCGGGCATCGTTGCTCATGCGCTCGAATGCCTGCACGAGCTCGCCCTCGTCCGTCTCGCGCATCGCACGGATGTGGACTATGCGACCGTCGCGCAACGCGAAATCGAATTCGGTGAAACCGGATTCCATGATCGGCCTCTATCGCTTCGATCGACAGTGTAGCGACGGGCGGCCGCCGGAGCCAATGTGCGCACTCGACGAGTCGACAAACTCGAGGCAATGCGGTACAAATGCCGGCTGCCGGGGCCTTGTTCGGCAGTCGCCGCGGGCAAGACTTTTCCCTCCCCATTTTTGTCTGGAGTATCCGCCGATGAACGCTGCGGATGGATTTTTTGCCTGCAAACCTGAATGGCGACCGCTTACCGGCGCGATGATCGCATCGCTGGTCCTGCTCTCGGGCTGCAGCAAGCAAGCTCCCGCCCCCGAGAAGGCACCGCCCAGCGTCACCGTGCTGACGGTCGCGCGCAAGGACGTCCCAACGACGGCCGTTTACGTCGCGCAAACCCAGAGCTCGCAGGGCGTCAATGTGCAGGCGCGGGTCTCCGGCTGGCTCGACAAGCGGACGTATGTCGAAGGCTCCGTGGTCAAGGCCGGCCAGGTTCTGTTCCAGATGGACCCGAAGCCGTTTCAGGCGCAGGTGGACGGGCAGCAGGCGGCACTGCAACGAAATCAGGCGGCGCTGCAGGTGGCAAAGGCCAATCTCGACCGCACCAAGCCGCTCACCCAGCAGAACGCGCTGTCGCAGAAGGACCTCGACGACGCCACGGGCCAGTACGAACAGGCTGCCGCCGCGGTCGAGCAGGCGAAGGCGCAGCTCGAGACCGCGCAGCTCAACCTCTCGTACACGACGATCCGCTCGCCGGTCGACGGCGTGTCGAGCTATGCGGCCGTCGCCGACGGCACCTACCTCAATCCGCAGAATGCGCAGCTAACGACGGTGTCCGTGCTGACGCCGATGTGGATCAACTTCAGCGTCTCGGAGAACGAGATGGAGCGCGTTCGCAATGAGGTACGCAGCGGACAGCTCAAGCTGCCTGATGGCGGAAGGTTTGTCGTGGAGATCGAGATGGTCGACGGCAATCTTTTTCCGTTCACGGGAACGATCACGTTTGCGGATCCGTCGTACAACTCGACGACGGGCACCTTCCTGCTGCGCGCCACGGTGAAGAACCCGGCCGGCGCACTCCGCCCGAACCAGTACGTCCGCGTGCGCCTGACCGGCGCGATCCGGCCCAACGCCATCGTGATTCCGCAGCGCGCGGTCCAGCAGAGCGCCAAGGGTCACTTCGTCTGGGTCATCAACAAGGACGACGCGGCCGAACTGCGTCCGGTCACCGTGGGCGACTGGAAAGGCGAAGGCTGGCTCATCTCGGAGGGCTTGACCGACGGCGACCGAGTGGTTGTCGACGGTGGCGTGCGCCTCTCCGAGGGCGCGGTGGTGAAGGCAACGACGTACGTGCCCACGGCGACGCCGGCCGCCAAGAGCGGCGCCGCGGCCTATCCCGCCGCGTCGCCGAGCAACGCTTCCGTCTATTTCCCCGTCGGGCAGGCAACGCTGGACTCGGACGCGCAGCGCGCGCTTCGCGGCGCCGCCGCGGCTTATGCGGGCATCGGCACCAAGATCAGGATCACCGGCTACGCCGACCGCACGGGCAACGCGGCGGCCAACGTCGAGCTGGCGAAGAAGCGCGCAACCGCCGTTCGCGATGAGCTCGTCACGCTTGGTGTCGAGCCCAGGCGGATAGAGCTTGTCGCGCCGGTGAGCGTGACGGGTGGCGCGAACGACAGGGAGGCGCGCCGCGTTGACCTGATCGTCGTGCAGTAGCGGCCGGTACCGCGACGCATGTTCTCCCGGTTCTTCATCGAGCGGCCGATCTTCGCGGCGGTCGTCGCGCTGGTCATCTGCCTGGCTGGCGTCGTGTCGATGTCGCAGCTACCGGTCGCGCAATATCCATCGATCACGCCGGTGCAGGTCACGGTGTCGGCAACGTATCCGGGGGCCGACTCGAAGACGCTTGCCGACTCGGTCGCATCGCCGATCGAGCAGCAGATCAACGGCGTCGACAACATGCTGTACATGTCGTCCACCAGCTCGTCGACCGGCCAGCTGACGATGACGATCTATTTCTCGCTGGACACCGATCCGGACATCGCGCAAGTGCAGGTGCAGAACCGCGTGAACCTCGCCATGCCGCAGCTGCCGTCCGCGGTCGTGCAGCAGGGCGTGAACGTGCAGAAGAAGTCGTCGTCGATCATGATGCTGGTGGCCGTGTACGCCAAGGACGACCGCTACAGCGCCAACTACATCGCGAACTATGCCAACGTCTACGTGCTCGACGCGCTGAAACGCGTCAACGGCGCGGGTCAGGCGCAGATCATGGGTGTGCCCAACCAGGCGATGCGGATCTGGATGAATCCGGACCGCATGGCATCGCTATCGATCACGACGTCCGACATCGCCAACGCGGTCAGCCAGCAGAACCAGCTGTTCGGCGCCGGGCAGATCGGCCAGCAGCCAAACGCCGGCCCGGTCGAACTCACGTTTCCGGTGGTCACCCAGCCGCAGTTCACCGACCCCAACCAATACCTGAACATCATCCTGCGCGCCAGCCAGGACGGCAACGCGATCGTCCGCGTCGGCGACGTCGCGCGCGCCGAGGTCGGACTGCAACAGTACATCGTCGACAGCAAGATGAACGGGGTGCCGGCGACGGTCATCGCCGTCTACCAGCAGCCGGGCGCGAACGGCCTCGTGGTATCGGCCGCTGTGCGCAAGACGCTGGAGGAGATGAAATCCCGGTTCCCGCAGGGGATGGACTACGTGGTCGCTCTCGACACCAACGACTTCGTCCGGCTGTCGATCAAGGAAGTGATCAAGACGCTGATCGAGGCGATGGTGCTGGTCGTGCTCGTCGTCTACCTGTTCCTGCAGAGCTTCCGCACGACGATCATCTGCAGCGTGGCCATCGTCATCGCCCTGGTGGCGACGTTCACCGGCATGCTCGCGCTGGGCTTCTCGATCAACCTGCTCACGCTGTTCGGACTGGTGCTGGCCATCGGCATGGTCGTCGACGACGCGATCGTCGTGGTCGAGAACGTCGAGCGCAACATGCACGAGCACCACCTCGCTCCAAAGGAGGCGACCATCCGCTCGATGGACGAGATAGCGAGCTCGCTGGTCGCGGTTGTGCTCGTCATGTGCTCGGTGTTCATTCCCGCCGCGTTCCTGCCCGGAACCACCGGCCAGCTCTACAAGCAGTTCGCGATCACGATCGTCATCTCGGTGTCGGTGTCCGGCTTCGTCGCGCTGACGGTGACGCCCGCGATGTGTGCGGCGCTGCTCAAGCACAGTCCGCCGCCGACGCGCGGCCCGTTCGCGTGGTTCAACCGCCAGGTCGACCGCGTCACGCAGGCGTTCGGCGTGGCCGTGACCTACGTCATCAAGTTCGCGGTCGTGGCGTTGATCCTGCTGGCCGTCTTCCTGTACTCGATATTCCACCTGTTCAAGATCATTCCGACGAGCTTCGTGCCGAACGAGGACCAGGGTTACGCGTTCGCGGCGATCATCATGCCGCAGGCCGCGAGCCTGTCGCGCACGCAGGAAATCGCGGCCAAGGCTGACGCCATCTTCAAGGACCTGCCTGGCGTTGCAGACGCGCACGGTGGTCTCCGGCTACAGCCTGCTGGACAGCGGCTTCAAGACCAACGCGGCGACGATATTCGTCACCTTCAAGGACTTCGACGAACGCTACAAGAACATCGACACCGCCAAGCAGCAGAACGTGCGCGCGATCCTGCAGGGATTTTTCGCGCAGGCGCGGATGATCGACGAGGCGATCGTGATTCCAATCGCGCCGCCGGCCATCCCCGGCATCGGCACCACCGGCGGTTTCGAGTTCTGGATCCAGAACACCGGCACCGGCGACCCCGTCGCGCTCGGCAGCGTGCTGCAGGATTTCCTGAAAAAGGCGCGCGAGCGGCCGGAGTTGACCGGCCTCGCGACGACCTACTCCGCCAGCACGCAGCAACTGCGGGTCAGCGTCGATCGCGAGAAGACGCAGTTGCTCGGCATCCCGATCCAGGACGTGTACAGCGCGATCCAGGCGCAGTTCGGGTCGCTCACCGTGAGCCAGTACAACATGTTCTCGAACGTCTGGTGGGTGGTCATCCAGTCGGACGCGCAATATCGTCAGAACCCCGCGGACCTGACACGGCTGTACACGCGCAACAACCAGAACCAGATGGTGCCTCTGTCGTCGGTGGTATCGACGCAGTGGACTGCGGGTCCCGACCTGCTGCCGCATTTCAATGGCTTCACCGCGGCCAAGGTCAACGGCAACGCATCCGCGGGGTACAGCTCGGGAGACGCGATCGCGGCCATGGAAGCCGTGGCCAAGGAAGTGCTGCCGGCTGATTACGCGTTCGCCTGGTCCGGCTTGTCCTACGAGGAAAAGAAATCGGGCGGCACCTCCGGGCTCGCGTTCGTGTTCGGCTTCATCATCGTGTTCCTGGTGCTGGCCGCGCAGTACGAGTCGTGGACGCTGCCGGGCGCGGTGATGTCGGCCGTGCCGTTCGGCATCCTGGGCGCGCTGCTCACGAACCATTTGCGCGGACTCGACAATGATGTCTACTTCCAGATCGGCCTGCTGGTGCTGATCGGGCTCGGCGCCAAGAACGCGGTGCTGCGCGTGTCGGCGGCGATCGACTTCCGCCATCAGGGCAAGTCCATCATGGAAGCGACGATCCTTGCGGGCGAGCAGCGACTGCGCCCGATCATCATGACCTCGCTCGCCTTTGCCATCGGCTGCCTGCCGCTTGCGCTCGCCGTGGGCGCCGGCGCCAACGCGCGTCACTCGATCGGCACCGGCATCATCGGCGGCATGCTGGGCGAGACCACGCTCGCGATGCTTTACGTGCCGCTCCTGTTCTACCTGTTCGACCGGATGAAGGAGAAAGGCGAAGGCAAGTCGGAAGGCTCCGAATCGGCGCCGCCACCTGCGGGGCCGGGCGATGGGCCGACGAGCGCGCTCCCCGATGCACACGCACCGGCAAAGGGCGACTGACATGTGTGGCTTCCCCGGAGCGTCGCTGCGCGCCGCCTCCCGCCGAGGGGGCGAGCGCCTTGGGACGGCCCTGCGGCGCTGTGTTGTCCCCCCGAAGCGTCGCTGCGCGCCGCCTCCCCCCGAGGGGGCGAGCGCCTTGGGACGGCCCTGCGGCGCTGTGTTGTCCCCCCCGAAGCGTCGCTGCGCGCCGCCTCCCCCCGAGGGGGCGAGCGCCTTGGGACGGCCCTGCGGCACTGTGTTGTCCCCTCCGAAGCGTCGCTGCGCGCCGCCTCCCCCCGAGGGGGCGAGCGCCTTGGGACGGCCCTGCGGCACTCTGTTGCTCTCGCGACGCTGCTCGCGCTGACGTCGCTTGCTGGCTGCATGGTCGGACCGGACTACCAGCGCCCGACCGTCGATGCGCCCAAGGCGTTCATGTACGAGTCCAAGGCCGCCGCGGACACCGCCAACACCGAATTCTGGAAGCAGTTCGACGACCCGGTGCTCGACGCGCTGATTGCCGAGGCGCTCGCGCACAACCTCAACGTCAAGGTGGCTGCCGCGAATGTGGAGCAGGCCGCCGGCGTGCTGACGCAGACCAATTCCTCGCTCTATCCACAGGTCGGCTATCAAGGCATCGGGGGTCGCGCTCGCGCCACGGAAGCCGGCGTCAATCCGGAATTCGCCAGCCTGGTTCCGAACCCCGCCAGTTCCTACCAGGCTCTGCTCAACGCAACCTGGGAGGTCGACCTGTGGGGCAGGATTCGCCGCCTGAGCGAATCCGCACGCGCAAACCTGCTTGCCAGCGACGAGGCCAGGCGCGGCGTGATCCTGTCGCTGGTCGCGAGCGTGGCGAGCGACTACATCACGTTGCGCGGACTTGATGCCCAGCTCGTGATCGCCAAGGAGACGCTCGGTACCTATTCGGAATCCGTGAAGTTGTTCACGCTGCAGTTTCAATACGGGCAGGTGTCGCAAATGAACGTGGCGCAGGCCCAATCTCAATACGAAACCGCCGCGGCGCAGATTCCCCAGATCGAATCGCAGATTGCGCAGATGGAAAATGCTCTCTCGGTGTTGCTCGGCCGCAATCCGGGCCCGATCCCGCGCGGCAAGTCGATCGACCAACTGACCCTGCCGCGCGTTCCCGCCGGCCTGCCGTCGGAACTGTTGACCCGCCGGCCCGATCTCCTGCAATCGGAGGAAACATTGATCGCCGCCAACGCGCAAATCGGCGCGGCCAAGGCGCTCTATTTTCCGACGATTTCCCTTACCGGAGCGCTCGGCGGCTCCAGCAGCGCGCTCTCGAACCTCTTTACCGGTCCGGCCAGGGTGTGGAGCTACTCCGGCCAGTTGATCGGGCCGATCTTCACCTTCGGCGCCGTCAGCGGACAGGTTGCGCAGGCCGAAGGCGCGCAGAAGGCTGCGCTCTACAGCTATCAGCTGTCGATCCAGAACGCGTTTGCCGACGTCGAAAACGCGCTCGTCGCATCGAGCAAGCTGCAGGAGCAACTCGCCGCGCAGGAACGCCTGGTCTCCGCATTGAGGGATTACGCGCGGCTCGCCAATCTGCAATACACCGGCGGCTACACTTCCTACACGACGGTGCTGCAGGCAGAACAGTCACTGTTTCCCGCCGAGCTCACGCTCGCCACCGTGCGCGCATCGGTGTTCTCGGCCAACGTCAGCATCTACAAGGCGATGGGCGGCGGGTGGGTCGTTGCGGCGGATACGTTAACTACCGGGAACGCGCCGGTACCGGTGAACGAATTGGGAACCGGCCCGCCGCCGCTGTTCTAGCGTGCACGCATTCGGCGCACGATTACTTCGCGGGAAGTTGTGCCGCGGCCAGGTCGCCCGCCAATTCCGCCAGGATTTCCGACAACGCGGTGTTGAGCGCAGCAACGTATGCGCTCGTCTCCCCGGCCGCGAAGGCTATCCGGCGCTGGTAGGACCGCGTCCAGACGGGCACGCTGGCGCCTGAATCGTCGCGCGAGAGGAAGTAGGTGATTTCGAGCACGGCCGCAGGTCTCGCCGGATCACGGGCGTCGCCGTACAGCGCGCCGACGAAGCCGTCGAGGACCCAGTTCGCGTCCGCGACCACGCCCGGACGCGTGACATCCGCAAACAACCTGGCGCGCACCAGCGCCTGGGTAGTCGCGTCGGCGAGGATCACCGCCGGCGGCACGAAGAACTCGTGATAGAAGTCCGCATCGAATCGCAGGTCGGTGTCGCGCACGACGAACGAGCGCCCGCGAAACGGTGCAGCGACCGTCATGGCTCCCACACGCACCGATCCCGACTGCGCCTTCGCAGCGGGCGAAGGCCACGCCGGCTCCAGCAAGTACGACGCCTTGACCGGCGCGGGCCGGGTCAAGCTGCAGGCGCCGATCATCGCCAGCGCAACCAGCGCGACGATCGTTGCCGCAACGCGGATCGAGGAGGACATCATGGCTTGCGCTCCAGCGGAGGTGGCGGCCCGCCGAAGATCACGCTCGCCGGATAGCGCTTGGTGTCCTCGGTCAGGTCGCGCAGGTTGTCGGTGATCTGCCGCAGGTTGTCGATGCTCGTCGCCAGGTCGGATTCGCCGCCGCCCACGATGCGATCGAGACGGCTCATCGTGCGACTGAGATTGTCGAGCGTGCGCGCGAGCTTCGGATCGGAAACCAGGTCCTTGATGCGCGCCACCGCCGCGCTCGCATCGTCAGGCAGCCTCTGCAGCGACGGGTTGGCCAGCATCTTCTGGAACTCGGCATTGGTCGTGCGCAATTCGGTCAGCAGCGCCACGCCTTCGTCGGAAAGCTTCTTGGCGGCGATGCCGTCGAGCGTCGTTTCGACTTTCCCGAGTACGCGGACGGTGCGCTCGGACAGCGCCTTGGTATCGAGCGCCGCGATGCGATCGTTGGCCGTCACCATCAGCTTGTTCAGATTGGCGACCGTGCCTTCGACGTCGAGCCGGTGCAGGCGGTCGAGAATTTCCTGCGCAGCGTTGACGAAGCTCGACACCGTCGACGGCGCACTGGGGATGTAGACGTTGTCCGGCTTCCAGTCGATCTGCAGCAGAGGTGGCGGCGGGTCCACGTAGTCGATCTCGAGGTAGCTGGTGCCAGTGATCCCTTGCGGCGCAAGGCGCATACGCAGCCCGCGCTCGACTTCCAGCTTGGCCGTTTCCTCGTTGGTGAAATCGCCCGTCGCCACGCGTCCGCCGAGCAGCTTGGGCAGGATTTGCGCCTCGACGAGCACGAAGCGTGCGCGCTCCGACATCGGCCGGTCCTGCTGATAACGGTTGTAGGTAAACCCGATATGGGTCACTTGCCCGATCACCACGCCACGGTATTTGAGCTTCGAGCCAATATCCAGCCCTTGCACCGACTCGTTGAAATAGGACTCGACGGTGAGCTTGGGCTGGAACCAGCGGCCGGAACCGATCACGACGAGCAGGATCACGCCGGCGATCACTGCGCCGATCACGAACAGTCCGAGCTTGAAGTAGTTGGCCTTGAGGCTCATCGCATTGGCTTCATGCGGCCACCGGTTCGGCTTCCCGTCGGAAAAACGCCCGAACCCGAGGGTCGGTGCTCTGATCGCGCAAGTGGCGCGGGTCGCCTTCGGCGATGATTCCGCGGGCGCGCGCGTCGAGCAGGATCACGTGATCGGCGGCGACGAATACGCTGCCGAGATCGTGGGTGACGATGACGAAGGTCACGCCCAAGCTGTCGGAAAGTCGGCGAATCGTGGCGTCCAGCGACGCAGCGGTGATGGGATCCAGTCCCGAGGATGGCTCGTCGAGAAAGAGAATGGACGGGTCGAGCGCCATCGCCCGAGCGATGCCCGCGCGCTTTTGCATGCCGCCCGAAAGCTGCGCGGGCAAATGGCCGGTAAACGCTTCCAGACCAACCAGCTCCAGCTTCATGCGCGCGATCAGGTCGATCGCGTCATCCGGCAGGTCGGTCCAGACTTCGAGAGGAAGGCGCGTGTTTTCGAGCAGCGTCATCGATCCGAACAACGCGCCCGACTGGTACATGACACCGAATTTGCGCCGGATCGCCAGCAGATCGGCGCCTTCCGCGGTCACGATGTCCGCGCCGTCGATCCAGGCCTGCCCGGCCAGTGGCGGGATGAGTCCGATCATGTGCTTCATCAGCGTGCTCTTGCCGCAACCCGAGCCGCCAAGGATACCGAACACCTGTCCGCGCAAAACGTCGAAGTTCACGTCGGTGAGAATGGCGGGCGAACCATCGTAGCCCGCATCCATGGCGACCACGCGAATGATCGCGTCCGCCTTCCCCGGCACGTTGCCGAGTTCGCTTGCCTGCCCGCTCATATGTCAAGCACGTAATACACGACCGCGAACAGACCGTCGACGACGACCAGCAGGATGATGCCCGACACCACGGCCTTGGTTGCGGATTCGCCGACCGCCGATGCACCCGCGCCGGTTTGCAATCCGCGCAGGCAACCGATGCCCGCCACCAGGATGGCGAACACGAACGACTTGACGAATCCCGCCAGGAAGTCCGTCGTGGTCACCGCGCTGTCGACTTCCTTCAGGAACGTGACAATCGGGATCGAGAACGATTGCATCGTGATCGCGCCGCCGATCAGCCCGACCAGATTCGAGAACAGCACGAGCAGCGGTGTCATGAACAGCGCGGCAATGACCCGTGGCGTCACCAGGAACCGAACCGGATCCAGGCCCATGGTGGTCAACGCGTCGACCTCCTGATTCACGCGCATCGTGCCGATCTCCGCGGCAAACGCCGCGCCGGAGCGTCCCGCGAGCAGGATCGCCGTCATCAGCGGACCCAGCTCGCGCAGCATTGAGAGGCCGATCAAGTCCGCCACGAAAATCTCGGCACCAAATCGCTTCATCGGCACGGCGGACTGAAAGGCCAGGATCATTCCCAGCAGAAACGAGATCAGCGCGACGATCGGCAGCGCGTCGGCGCCGACCTGCTCGCAGATTCGCCACACTTCGCGCCAGCGCACCGATGCCGGATTGCGCATGGCGTGGACCAGCGCGGAGGTCGTCTCCCCCACGAACGTGACCTGGCTGCGAATGTCACCCCAGACCGTCAGCGCCGCGCGCCCGATCTCCTCCACCGCCGGCCCGCGCGTGGGTTCCGGATCGAGATCGTGTTCGAGTACGCTCGGGTCGTATTGCTTCAGCAGCACCTCGAACGCGGGCTTGAGGTTTGCGATCTCGACCTTCGGGTCGCGGGGGTGGCGCAGGAGGTCGACGAATAGCGCGATGCCGGCGCCGTCGCAGTAGTCGACGCCACGCGCGTCGACCACCACGCGGCGGGCCTTGGCGTCCGCGACCGCCCGCCCTACCGATTCCCACAGCGTGGTGACGGACGCTGAATCCAGTCGTCCCGACAACGCAAGCACACGACCTCCGTCGGATGCGTCGGAAACGGCCAGTGCCGCGGTGGTCATCGCCTGGACATCAGGATCAAGGGGCGAGCAGCTCCAGCTGGTTGCCCGATACGCGCACCCGGTCGCCTTCCTGGAAATACGGCTCGTAGGCGAGGTTGATCACGCGCGGAGGCGGACCGCTGTCCATCTTCACTGTGACATCCCAGCGCTGCCGCTGGTACTCATTGGGCTTTTGCGCATATGCGGCGCCGCCCGCCGCACCGACGACGACCATGCCCTTGTTCGTGAATCCGGGCCCGATCGAATACATCGTCTGGCTTCCCGGCTGACCGGTGGGTCCGCCGCCGTAGGCTGCGGAGTTGTTGACCGAGCCCAGCGGCGTCCACTGCTGGCGAACATTGACAGAAGCGATCTTCTGTATGACGCCGCAATTGCCGCAGTCGTTGCCTGCCGGTGTGCCCTGCGCCCACGTCGGAGGCGCGCATCCTGCGCCGGCCGCCACCGTGATCGCAACGATGAATTTCCAGGTAGCCATCAATCGGGAAGGGAGTTGAGGTAGAACATGGCGTTGAGCAGCGGGCCGGGCCGGCCGAGCGGCGCCAGCCATTTCACGTACACGGCATCGATGTCGCCCGACTTGTACATGCCGACCAGTGCGCGATTGACCGCGAGGCGGAAATCCGGATCGTCGCGGCGAACCATCAGCGCATAGGGCTCGAACGAAAAATCGTTGTTCATGATTTCGAGTTCATCGCCAGGCTGCGCGAGCTTGATGCCCGCCAGCACCACGCGGTCGGAGGCGAATCCGTCGGCCTTGCCGGAGCGCAGTAGCGCAACGCCCTCGGCGCTGTTCTTGACCGGGATGATCTCGACGCCAACGTCCACCACCTTGAGAGCCCGCTGCAGCGCAGGTAACGTGGTGGTGCCGGTGATGACGGCGATCTTGCGCCCCTTCAAGTCGACCAGGCGCGTCAGGTGGTCCTTTTCCCGCACCAGCACGCTGCCGCCGTCGACGAAAATGGGTACCGAGAAATCGACGCGCTCCATCCGCCCCAGAGTCATGGTCGTGGTGCCGCATTCGACGTCGGCCTTGCCGGACGCCACCGTCTCGAGGCGGTTTGCCGCATCGACCGGACGCCATTCGATTTTGAGTGCCGGCGTGGCGAGCGACTTGCCGATGGCCGTCGCCACGTGCTCGCACAATTCCACCGAGTAGCCTTGCGGATGGCCATTGCGGGATTTGAACGAAAACGGCGATGCGCCATCGCGGTAGGCAAAGGTGACAGAGCCGGTTGCCTTGATGCGATCGAGCGTGGGCGAAGTCGCGTTGGCCAAGCCGGCCAGGCAAAGGACGGCGATAGCACACAACAAAGGTCGTAGCATGTCGGTCGGCGGGTGGGAATGAGAATGGGACGGAATTCTATGGCGCAAAGTCTAGCATGCAGCCCACCCCGGTCCACGACTGGCGCCGCGGATGTTGGCAGGCGTAAAATACGCTGTTGCCGTGGCGACCTGCGCTATGATGTCGGGCACGATCTGGCCCCGGCGGACGAATGCCACCCACAGCTCACGCGGCGTGTCGTGCCGCTCATGTTCAGGAGATGACAATGTTTCGATCGTTCAAGTTAATTTCCGCCATCGCCGTAGCGGCGCTGGCTGCGGCGATTCTCATGGCGGCCCCTGCGCAGGCCCAGTCGCCGCAGCAGACGCTCGTCAACTCCGCCACGACGACGCTCAACAATTTCCTGCGTGACCCGGACATGTCGTGGCTGCAGAACAACTTCGGGCGGGCGCGGGCCGTGCTGATCGCCCCGTCCATCACCAAGGCCGGGTTCATCTTCGGCGGCTCGGGTGGCCGTGCGGTGCTGATCGTGCATGACCAGGCATCGGGTAAATGGGTCGGGCCGGCGTTCTACACGATGGCTACCGCAAGCGTGGGCTTCCAGGCCGGCGTTTCGGTATCGGAGAATGTGACGCTGGTCATGACGGAAAAGGGCGTCAACTCGCTGCTGACCAACAACGTACGGGTCGGCGCGGATGCAAGCGTGGCCGCAGGTCCTGTCGGTGCCGGCGCGCGGTCGGACATCGTGGCCGACCTGGTAACCTTCAGCCGCGCCAAGGGTGTGTTCGGCGGGCTCAACCTCGATGGCACCGTCATCGCGCCCAGCAACGACTGGAACCAGGCCTATTTCGGCAAGGCAGTGCTGCCGCCGGACATCCTTATCCGCATGAGCGTAAAGAACAAGAAGGCGGATCCGCTGTTGGCGCGGGCCACCAAGGCGACCGGCGGCAAGGCCAAGTAGCCAATCCGAACATCGTCGAACGATGGCAACGGGCCCCGCGGGGCCCGTTTGTCATTGCGGCGGCATGCGCCGCAATCTTCCGCGCGGCCCCGAGGTTACTGGCAAAATGGCCCGTCAGCCACGACGTGGAATGAATGGGCAGCCATGCCGGAGAATTCGCTGCGCTTTCTTGTGAACGGCGACCCAGTGCGGCTTCTGCACGCCCGCTTCGTGATGGGTTTGTTCGTTCCTTACAAGAGCGCGCATTGTCCAGCGCGAACCGCCGTCGCGGATGCGCTCTCGGGCAACCTTTGCCGCTGCCACGCGCACTGCGGGCGCGAGTGACTCCCGCGATGAATCCGCGCCTGAAGCTCTCCGGCATCACCAAAGCCTATCCGGCCGTGGTCGCCAACCAGGACATCTCGCTCGCGGTGTTGCCCGGCGAAATTCATGCCGTGCTGGGCGAGAACGGCGCCGGCAAGTCGACCCTGATGAAGATCATCTACGGCGTGGTCAAGCCTGATGCCGGAACGATTTTCTGGGAAGGCACGGAAGTCTACATCGCCAACCCGGCGCGTGCGCGCCGCCTCGGCGTGGGCATGGTGTTCCAGCACTTTTCGTTGTTCGAAACACTGACGGTCGCGGAGAACATCGTGCTTGCGCTGGAGCCGGGCCACGCGGGCGCAGACCTTCCGGCGAGGATTCGCGAAGTCTCCACGAAATACGGCCTGCCGCTCGAACCGCATCGGCACATCCATACGATGTCGGTAGGCGAACGGCAGCGCGTGGAGATCGTGCGCTGCCTTCTGCAGGAGCCGCGCCTGCTCATCATGGACGAGCCGACGTCGGTGCTGACGCCGCAGGCCGTCACCAAGCTGTTCGAAACGCTGCGCCGGCTCGCCGACGAAGGCTGCAGCATTCTGTACATCAGCCACAAGCTCGATGAGATTCGCACGCTGTGTCACAAAGCGACCGTGTTGCGCGCAGGCAAGGTTACGGGCGAATGCGATCCGCGCAACGAATCGTCGGCGTCGCTTGCGCGGATGATGATCGGCGGCGACCTGCCGCATCCGCGCCACCGCGAGGCGCATGCAAGCGACCCCGCGCTGGTCGTGTCCGGCCTGTCCCTTGCCTCGGACGATCCCTTCGGCACGTCGCTGTCGGCAATCGACCTTACGGTGCATTCCGGAGAAATCGTCGGTATCGCGGGCGTGTCGGGCAACGGCCAGAAGGAACTCCTGGCCGCTCTTTCCGGTGAACAACCGCTGGCCGATGCGGAAACTGTACGCATTCTCGGTACGGCCGCCGGGCGGCTCGATGCCGCGCAGCGGCGCGCACTGGGCTTGGCGTTCGTGCCCGAAGAGCGGCTGGGCCACGGCGCCGTGCCGGAAATGTCGCTCGCCGACAATGCGCTGCTCACTGCACATCGTCACGGGCTGGTGCGGCAAGGCTTCATCCGGGCTGCAGTGGTGCGCGACTACGCGGTGCGGACGATCAAGGACTACGGCGTCAAGGCTGCCGGGCCGGAAGCTGCGGCGCGCAGCCTGTCGGGGGGCAACCTGCAGAAATACATCGTCGGACGCGAGATCCGCCAACGGCCCAGGATGCTGATTGCCGCGCAGCCGACGCGGGGCGTGGACGTCGGCGCCGCGGCGCAGATCCGGCAAGCGCTGCTCGACCTGCGCGATTCCGGCGTGGCCATCCTGGTCGTCTCCGAGGAATTGGACGAGCTGTTCGAGGTCTGTGACCGGCTCGCAGTGATTGCCCAGGGTTGCCTGTCGGAAGCCAAGCCGGTTCGGGAAACCAGCGCCTCGGAAATCGGGATGCTGATGGCGGGATTGGGCAACGGATGATCAGGCTCGAAGCACGTCCCGATCCGTCGCGCGTCGCGGGCTGGCTGTCGCCGCTGCTTGCGGCAGCCGCCATGCTGGTCGTCGGTTTCGTTTTGTTCACGGCACTTGGCAAGAATCCGTGGACGGCCTTTCACGCGTTCTTCGTGCAACCGGTGGCCACGCTCTACGGGATCGGTGAACTGCTGCTCAAGGCGACGCCGCTGATGCTGATCGCCGTCGGACTGGCGGCCGGCTACCGCGCCAACGTGTGGAACATCGGCGCCGAAGGTCAGCTGACGATGGGCGCGGTCTTTGGCGGCGGCCTGGCGTTGCTGTTTCAAGACTCGAGTTCCGCGCTGCTGCTGCCGATGATGCTGGTCGCGGGCGTGGCGGGCGGCATGCTCTGGGCCGCCATTCCTGCGTACCTGCGCACCCGCTTTCACGCCAACGAAATCCTCACGTCGCTCATGCTGGTTTACGTCGCCACGCTCACGCTGTCCCTCCTGGTGAACGGGGCGTGGCGGGATCCCGAAGGCTTCAACTTTCCGCAGTCGAAACTGTTCACGGAGACGGCGATGCTGCCCATCCTGCTGCCCGACACGCGGCTCAATTATTCATTCCTGCTGGCACTCGCCGTCGTCGCGCTGGGCTGGCTGTTCATGCATCGGAGTCTGGCCGGATTCCAGATGCGCGTCGCGGGACTCGCGCCCGACGCGGCCAACTACGCCGGTGTTTCCGCACGCCGCACGGTATGGCTGGGCATGCTCATCGGCGGCGCATGCGCGGGGCTGGCTGGCGTGAGCGAGGTCGCCGGCCCGATCGGCCAATTGCTGCCTTCGGTTTCCCCGGGCTATGGCTTCGCCGCCATCATCGTCGCGTTTGTCGGCCGCCTGCACCCGGTGGGCATCGTGTTCGCCAGCCTCCTGATGTCCCTGCTGTACCTGGGCGGCGAATCGGCGCAGATCAACCTCGCCCTGCCTTCGGCAGTGACGGGACTCTTCCAGGGCGCGCTGCTGTTCTTCCTGCTCGCCGCCGACGTCTTCATCAATTACCGCCTCCGCTTCGCCCGGCCGACCCAGCGCGCCGCTACCACTTGACGGACCTTCGCCGATGAAGCCGCATTGATGGACCAGATTGCGCAACTGCTGGTGCTCACCATGGCGGCGGGCACCCCGCTCGTCTATGCCGCGCTCGGCGAACTGGTCACCGAGAAATCCGGCGTGCTCAACCTCGGCGTGGAAGGCATGATGCTGGTCGGCGCGGTGACGTCGTTCATCGTGGCGGCCACCACCAAGTCGCCATGGCTGGGCGTGCTCGCCGGCGTGGCAGCGGGCGCAGCGCTGTCGCTCGTCTTCGGTGTGCTGACGCTTTCGCTCATGGCCAACCAGGTGGCGAGCGGGTTGGCGTTGTCGTTGTTCGGGATCGGCCTTTCGGCGTTCCTGGGACTCAACTACATCAGTGTAGTCATCGAACCCATCATTCCGGTTGGTCTCCCGTGGTTCAGTGACCTGCCGGTGATCGGCAAGGTGCTGTTCGGGCACAACCCGCTGGTCTACCTGTCGCTCGCGCTGTTCGCCGCCATCCAGTGGTTTTTCCATCGGACCCGCGCCGGATTGATCGTTCGCGCTGTTGGCGAATCACCGCAATCGGCACATGCCATCGGCCTCTCCGTCGTGCGCATCCGTTACCTGGCCGTGATGTTCGGCGGCGCCTGCGCCGGACTGGGCGGTGCGTATCTTTCCGTAGCCTACACACCGCTTTGGGTCGAAGGCATGACCGCGGGGCGGGGTTGGATCGCGCTGGCGCTGGTGGTATTCGCGACGTGGCGGCCGTGGCGCGTGCTCGCGGGAGCCTATCTCTTCGGCGGCGTAACGCTGGCGCAGTTCCAGGCGCAGGCCCTGGGCGTGGACATTCCCTCGCAATACCTGTCGATGCTGCCTTATCTTGCCACCATCGTGGTGCTTACAATCATTTCGCGCGATGCCGCGGCCATCCGTCTCAACGCCCCAGCCTCGCTCGGCAAACCTTTCCATCCGGATTCCTAGCGATTCCACAAGGCACATCATTGACCACGGTCCGGGAATCGCCGACACTCCCGCGATGCCCCGAAGCGTGACCTTGGCGGAACCCTCTCCCCGGCGCTGCGTACCCTTGGAAGAGAGCGCAAGCGCGTGAGCAACCTGCTGCCGATGCACCCTGCACTCTCCACGCTCGACGAGGATGCGTGGGAAGACCTGCTCAACTTCATCGAGGAGCGCCGGGTCATCCCTATTCTCGGTCCCGAGCTGCTGACGGTCGACACCGACACCGGTCCACGATTGCTTTATGAATGGATCGCCGAGAAGCTCGCCGCCAAGCTCGGGGTCGACACCGCGCTGCTGCCGCAGCCCTACACGCTCAACGACGTGGTGTGCTGGTTTCTTTCGTCGCGCGGCCGGCGCGAGGAAGCCTATACGCGTTTGCGCAGCATCCTGCGCGACGCCAACTTCTCACCACCCCTTGCGTTGCGGCGCCTTGCACAGATCACCGACTTCAACCTGTTCGTCACCACCACGTTCGATCCGCTGCTGGAGCAGGCGATCAACGCGGAGCGCTTCGGCGGCGCGCAATCCACCGAAGTGATCGCCTACGCGCCCAACCGCGTTGCGGACCTTCCCTCCGAGCGCGAGCACCTGCAACGTCCGGTCGTCTACCATCTCCTGGGCCGGCTGTCCGCATCGCCGACGTACGTCATCTCCGATGAGGACACCCTGGAGTTCATCTGTGCGCTGCAAAGCGAGCACCTGACACCCGAAAAGCTGTTCCACGAGCTGGAGCACAACCACCTGCTGTTCATTGGCAGCAGTTTCACCAACTGGCTCGCGCGCCTCTTCCTGCGCATGGCCAAGCGGCGCCGCTTGTCGGACCCGCGTGACGTGGGCGAGGTGCTGGCCGACAACCATTCCGGCAAGGACGGGCGCCTCATGGCGTTTCTGCAGCAGGTCAGCGTGCGCACCCGCATCTACAGTGGCGCCGACAATTTCGTCAACGAACTTCACCGCCGCTGGCTGACCCGCAGCAAGCCTGGCGACGTCATCCCACTTCACGCCGCGCCGCAGCGCTTTCTGCCGCCGGAGCATGAAATGCCGGAGAACGCGGTGTTCATCAGCTATGCGCGCGAAGACCTGGCCGCAGTACAGAAGATGAAGGCGGGCTTCGACGCCGCCGGCATCAAGACCTGGTTCGATCTCGACCGCCTTGAAGGCGGTGACGACTACGACCGCAAAATACAGCGCAACATCGCGCGCTGCTCGTATTTCATTCCCGTGGTGTCGGTTACTACGCAGCGAAGGCTGGAGGGGTTTTTCCGGCGCGAATGGAGCTACGCCATCGACCGCACGCGCAACATCGCGGACGGCGCGCTGTTCATCCTGCCGGTGTGCATCGACGACACCAACAGCGGGGAGGCGCTGGTTCCGGACAAGTTTCGCTCGGTGCATTTCACGCGCCTTCCTGGCGGCGAGGTCTTTCCCGAGTTCGCGCAGCGAATCCGCGACCTGCTCTCTGCCCGCCACGCGTAATTTCCGGCGCGGGACCCGCCCACGATGAACGACACGGCAACGACGCCACGCTCCGACGACACGCGACTGGCGGTCGACGCAGAGCACCCCTGGCTGGGCCTGGCGTCGTTCACCGAGGAAACGCGCGGCTACTTCTACGGGCGCGAAGAGGAAGTCGGCGAATTGTGCCGGCGCGTGCAGCGCAAGTTGCTGACGATCCTCTTCGGCCAATCGGGCCTGGGCAAGACGTCGATCCTGCGCGCGGGCATCGTGCCGCGCCTGCGCCCCGACGGCTACTGCCCGGTCTACGTGCGGATCGACTATTCGCAGGATTCGCCTGCCCCTACCGAACAAATCAAGCAGGCCATTTTCCAAGCCACCCAGGCGGCCGGCGCATGGAGCCAGCCTGGCACCGCCGTTTCGGGGGAATCGCTCTGGGAGTTCCTGCACCACCGTGACGACGTGCTGCGCGATGCCTCCGGCAGGACGCTCATCCCGATTCTCATCTTCGACCAGTTCGAGGAATTATTCACGCTCGCACAGAGCGACGACTTCGGCCGGCGGCGTGCCGCGCAGTTCATCGAGGATCTGGCCGATCTGGTCGAGAATCGCGCGCCCAGGGCGCTTGAGGCCAAGATGGACGCGGATGAGTCGGCCGTGGAGAAGTTCGACTTCACGCGCGGCGACTATCGCATCCTGATCGCGTTGCGTGAAGACTATTTGGCGCACCTCGAGGGCCTGAAGGGCGCGATGCCCTCGATTTCGCAGAATCGCATGCGCCTGGCGCGCATGACGGGCGCGCAAGCCCTGAGCGCCGTAATCAAGCCGGGTGGAAAGCTGGTGTCGGAAGAAGTTGCGGGTTCCATCGTCCGTTTTATCGCCGGCGGTGCGGAACTGGCCAACGCCGAAGTCGAGCCGGCGCTGCTCTCGCTCATCTGCCGCGAACTCAACAACGCGCGCATCGCGCAAAACCGTGCAGAGATCTCCGCCGACCTGCTTGCCGGCTCACGCGACACGATTCTCTCGGAATTCTACGAGCGCGCGCTCGCGGACCAGCCAGCCGGCGTACGCCAGGTGATCGAGGACAATCTCCTCACCGAATCGGGCCATCGCGAAAGCCTGGCCGAGGAGCGCTTGCAAAGGGCGCTTGCGGCAGCGGGTGCGCCGGCCGATACGCTTCCCACGCTGGTCAACCGGCGCCTCCTGCGCATCGAGGAGCGGCTCGACGTGCGCCGTGTCGAATTGACGCACGACGTGCTGTGCGGCGTGGTTCGCGCCAGCCGCGACTTGCGCCTCGAGCGCGAGGCGCGTGACGAAGCTGAGCGGCAGCTCGCCGCACAACGCGCGCGCGAAATCGCCACCCGCAAGGCGCTGGTGCGCGCGCGGCAGATTGCCGCCGGATGCGCGGTGCTGGCAGTCGTCGCCGGCGTAAGCGCCGTATTCGGTTACTTCGGCATGAAGCGCGCGCAGGAGGCCGAAGTGCAGGCGCAGCAGTCGCGCCACCTGGCCGAGCAGGCGCGTGGCGAGGCGGAAAAACTCATCGTCTACCTGCTCGACGACTTCTACCTCGAGCTCGAACCTGTCGGGCGGCTGGACATCGTCGCCGAGCTGGCCAAGCGTGCGCTCAACTATTACAAGGAATTGCCGCCGCAACTGCGCACCGCCGAGACGGAGCGCAACCGCGCGCTGGCGCTGGTTCGTTATGGTGCGGCGTTGCGGAACCAGTCGAAGCTCGACGAGGCCGGCAAGGCGTTGGCCGAGGCCACAGGCGTCCTGGAGGGATTGCGCAAGCAGGGCGATGCCTCCGAGATCACGGCGATCGGCCTCGGGGTGGGCCTGTCAGCGCAGGCACGCGTCGCGGACAGCCTCAACAAGTACGCAGAGGCGGAAAAATATGCGCAGCAGGCGGTCGCTGTTCTCGATCCTCTCGCTTTAGCGCCGGCGCCGTCGGTCCCGCTGCGCCGCGCCTATGGGTACGTGATGAACTACGTTGGCTACTCCCAGCTCCGGGCCATGAAACTCGACGACGCCATCAAGAGCCTGGAGCAAGCCCGCGCCACCTTTCGCAGCATCGATAGCCTCGGAATGACGGACCTGGCGGCCGCGACCTCCTATGCCGAATCCAGCGGATGGGAAATGGAGGCGTTGCGGAGCAACAAGCAGAGCGAAGAGGCCAAGCGCATCGGCGAAGAAGGTGCCAGGATAGCCGGCAGGGTTCTCGAAATGCGGCCGGCGTACATGGGCGCGTTGCGCGCGCGCGCGCTCATATCCAGCAACCTGTCCCAGATCGAAGCGGACGATCGCCATCTCGCCAAGTCCATTGCGGTCGGTGCGAACGCGATCGCCGACTGGGACGCCTTCCTCAAGCTCGATCCGGGCAATGGCATCGCGTGGAACAATTATTCCTCCAACATTCTCGGCGACGCCTACTCGCTGTATCGGCTGGGTCGCCTCGACGAGGCGCGCGACCGACTCCACCAGTCCGTCGCCGTGGAACAGAAAATCCGGATGTCGGCTTTCTTCGCGGTCAACCAGATATTTCCCTCGTGGTTCCTGGCGCAGCTCGAAGCCGACCGCGGGAATCGCGCCCAGGCGGAAGCGGCCGTTGCCCATGTGAAAAGCCTTGCCAAGATCGTGGGCGAAGGGGACGCGTCTCCCGATGCCCGCGCAACGCTCCGGATGCTCGAAGGGGGAGCGAGGATCGTGATACCGATGGCCGACTACGACTTTGCCGCGGCACGTCGCATCCTCGTTGAGGTCATTCCCGACGCCAGCATCGTCCCGCCGAAGGGGGGCCAGATGCTCTACATCTGGAACTCCAATCACGCCAACCGATATCGCGACCTCGCGTTGGCAGACTACTACCTCAAGGATTATCCTGCGGCGGAAAAGGCCATCCTGCAGAGCATCCTCTACCAGCAACGGGTGCCGGAGCGCAACCTCGATCGACGGCGCGACATGGCCAACAGCCAGGTCCTGCTCGCCGCCACGCTCGCACGGATGGATCGCCACGCCGAGGCGAAGAAGGCGGTCGCGCCCGCGCTGGAAATGCATCGCGAATTGCAAACCCGCACCGGCGAGGACCTCTCTCTGCGCATCGAGCTCGCGCAGGCGTTGGCGGCCGCAGGACTCGCCGACGGCGCGCAGGGTTCGGCGTCGTTTGCCGATGCCGCCGCGATCATCGACGGCCTGCCTCCGTCGATGAGAAATTTGAGGAGCACGCAGCTCCTGCGCAAAGAGATCGCCGAGGAGCAGAAGAACCGGGGCAAGTAGTGACAGGCGTCGCCACCGCTGTTTCCGAAGTCGCCACGATTCGTGCCGCGCTCGATGCCGGACTCAATCCGCAGGCGCTCGATCTCGCGCGCGCCGCATTGGTCGTCCACCCGGACTCCGAGGAATTCATCTACCTCGGCGCGCTCGCCTCCGCCCGGATGAACGCCATGGGCGAGGCTCAAGCGTGGCTGGCGAGGATCGACCGCGGCTCGCTGGGCGCGAGTCCACTGGCCGTCGAAGTGTGGAGCCTCGCGGGCCGGATCGCCAAGGAGCGCTTTGTTGCGCTCAACGACCGCTCGACCGCGCTCGCCGGTGAACTTGCTCGCGCCGCCAGCGAAAGTTACCAGCGAGCATTCGCGCTGACCGGCGCGGCCTACCCCGCGGTGAACGCCGCCACCCTGGCCAAGCTGGCTGGGGATCAAGACCTGGCGCGCGGCCTTGCCCAAGAGGCGCTCGATGCCTTGAGCCCCTCTGGCGGGGACCACTGGCATCATGCGAGCGAGGGAGAGGCGCTGCTGGCCCTCGACCGCGAAGCGGAGGCGCGAACGAGCTACGGCAAAGCCTATCGCCTGGCGGGGAAAAAGTTCGGCGACGTCGCCGCGATGCGACGGCAGTTGTTGCTGATCGACACCGATGCCGCGAGGGAAATCGCCGACGCGCTGCCAGCCCCCCGTGTCATCGCCTTTTCCGGACATATGATCGATCGTCCGGACCGCGCCTCTTCCCGATTTCCCGCCCGCCTCGGGTCGGCGGTCGCGGCCGAATTGCGCGCAAGGATCGCCGCGTGGGGGCCGTCGATCGGCTACGCGCAGGCGGCGTGCGGCGCGGACATCCTCTTTCTCGAAGCAATGCAGGATGCAGGGATGCAGACGCAAATCGTGCTGCCATTCCTGCCACTGGAATACATCGCGACCAGCGTCGCCTTCGCGGGAGACGATTGGATCGCCCGCTTTCACCGCGCGCTCGCCCGTGCCCATCGGGTCGTCTACGCGACGGAAGAGCCGTTCCTGAACGACGACGTGCTGTTCGAACACGCCGCCAACCTCATCCAGGGCATGGCGTTCTTGCGCGCGAGCGAACTCTCGACGCACCCGACCATGCTCACCGTTCACGCGCATGGCACTGGCGACAAGGTTGGAGGCACGGCGGCCACCGCGCGGAACTGGGCGCGCATAGGGGGCCGTGTCGAGAACATCGACCTGACCGCATTGCGCGGCGGCGATTCCGCCGGGAATGGCGCGCCCGAAATTGCGCCGCCTGCGGCGGCATCGTCTCGTGCGCGGAGCCTCAGGAGCTTGCTTTTTGCCGACGTCAAGGGCTATTCGCGCATGCCCGAGCAGTACACGCCCGATTTCGCGGAAATGTTCCTGGGAAACGTCAAAGCCATCCTCGATTCGCTGACGCGGCCTGCCCTCGAAGTGAACACGCATGGCGATGGAATCTTCGCGGTTTTCGATCGACCGAGCCACGCCGCGGAATTCGCCGTGCGTCTGCAGCAGGTACTGAGCAAGGTCGATTGGACATGCCTGGGACTTGCCGCCGATACCGGGGTCCGCGTCGGACTTCATACCGGACCGATGTTCCGCGTATTCAATCCTGTTACAGCCAGGACGACCTTTTACGGAAGCCACGTCAACCGCGCCGCGCGCCTCGAGCCGATCGTCCAGCCCGGCCAGATCTTCGTGACCGAGGAATTTGCGTCATCGCTGGTCGCCGATGACCAGGAACGATTCGCCTGCGAGTACATCGGCTCCCTGCCGCTCGCCAAGAAGTTCGGCGACGCGCGCCTGTATCGGCTGCGCTGGTCAACATATGTATAAAATCATTGGCGGAAAGTACCCACCACCCTGCCCGCCTCCAAGGAGATCCCGATGACCCGCGTTACCCGACTTCTTTTGCTCTCCGCGGCGGCGGCCTGCGGTCTGGCGCTGGCGGTGCCCGCATTCGCGCAAGCCGGGGAGCCGCTCAAGATCGGCTTCGTCTACGTGGGCCCGATCGGCGATGCCGGCTGGACGTATCAGCATGACATCGGGCGCAAGGAAATGGAAAAGGCGCTAGGCCCCAAGGTGACCACCAAGTACGTCGAAAGCGTGCCGGAAGGTGCGGACGCTGAGCGAGTGATCCGCGACCTCGCGCAATCGGGCCATACCCTGATCTTCACCACCTCCTTCGGCTACATGAACCCGACGCTCAAGGTCGCGGCGGCATTCCCGAATGTGCATTTCGAGCATGCAACGGGCTACAAGACCGCCAGGAACGTCGGCATCTACAATGCACGCTTCTACGAGGGCCGCTACCTGGCCGGCATCGTCGCGGGCAGGATGTCCAAGACCGGCGTGGCCGGCTACGTAGCCGCGTTTCCGATTCCCGAGGTGGTGATGGGTATCAACGCATTCGCGCGCGGCATGCGCAGCGTCAACCCGAAGGCCGAGGTAAAGGTGATCTGGGTCAATTCCTGGTTCGACCCTGGCCGCGAGAGTGAGGCGGCGAACACGCTGGTGTCCCAGGGCGCTGACG
This sequence comes from uncultured beta proteobacterium, assembly GCA_963819965.1. Taxonomy (GTDB): domain Bacteria; phylum Pseudomonadota; class Gammaproteobacteria; order Burkholderiales; family Casimicrobiaceae; genus VBCG01. Next base: position 477,507 of record CAWFYA010000001.1, on the reverse strand, counting down.
TACTCACGCACCATACCGACTCGACCGCTGCCGTGCAAACAGCCGAAGCCAGGAAAGTCCACGCGATCGCGTATCACTCCGACATGTCGAAATACGGCCCGAACGCGCAATTGACCGCCGTCACGCACCATTGGGGCGACTACTACACGAAGGTGGCGCAATCGGTCATCGATGGCAAGTGGCAGCCGGACAATGTCTGGGGCGGCATCAAGGATGGCATGATCAAGCTGGCGCCGTTCAACAAGGTGGTGCCACCGGATGTCGTCGCGCAGGTGAAAAAAGCCGAGAGCGAAATCGCCGCCGGCAAGCTCAACCCCTTCACCGGACCCATGAAGAACAACGAAGGCAAGGAAGTTCTCGCGGCTGGCAAGACGATCGGCGACGCCGAGTTAATGAAAATGGACTATTACGTCGAAGGCGTGGTGGGCAAGCTTCCGGCGTCGAAGTGAACCGGGACGCTAGCCGTTCAACTTTCGCAGCAGCGCCAACACCATCTCGAACGCCTTCCCGTACGGCGGCCGCAGCAATGCCGTGGCGGCAACGCGCGGCTGCGTGAACACCGGCTTGCGATGCGAAAACGTGAGGAAGCTCGCTTCGCCGTGATAGGTGCCGGTCCCCGACGCGCCAACACCGCCGAACGGCAGTTCCTCGTGCGCGAAATGCCACAGCGTGTCGTTGACGGTGACGCCACCCGCGATCGTTTCACGCAGCGTCCTGCCGCGATGCGCACGATTGCTGCCGAAGTAATAGAACGCCAATGGCCGGGGCCGCGCGTCGATCCGGGCAATGGCCTGGTCAAGCGTGTCGTAGACTTCGACCGGCAGAAGCGGCCCGAAAATTTCCTCGTTCATCACCGCCATCGATTCATCGGCCCCGACGATCAGCGTGGGCGGCATCACGCGAGAGGCTGAATCCGCCGCTTCGCCGGCCGCGCCCAAGTTGACGATGCGTGCGCCTTTCGCCGCCGCATCGGAGATCAGCGCGCTCAGGCGCTGGAAGTGGCGTTCGTCGACGATCGCCGTATAGTCGGGATTGCCCGCGTACGTCGGGTAAATTCGGGCGGCGGCTTTCGTAACCGCGGCGACGAACGCCTCGACGCGTCCCGCGGGAACAAGCGCGTAATCCGGCGCGATGCAGGTCTGTCCGGCGTTGAGCAGTTTGCCGGACATCAGCCGCGGCGCAGCGCGGGAAAAATCGGCATCGGCGTCGAACAGCGCCGGCGATTTGCCACCCAGTTCGAGGGTGACCGGCGTGAGGTTCGCCGCGGCTGCCAGCGCCACCCGCCGGCCCACGGCCGTCGACCCTGTGAAGAACAGGTGGTCAAATGGCAATGCGCTGAATTCCTGCCCGACCTGCGCATCGCCCAGCACCACCGCGAACTCATCTTCGGAGAATCGCGCCGCCACGAGTTCGTGCAATAGCGCCGAAGTCGCCGGCGTCAATTCCGACGGCTTGAGCAGCACGCGGTTGCCCGCCGCCAACGCGCCGAGCGCCGGTGACAACGCGAGTTGCACGGGATAATTCCACGGGCTGATGATGCCCGCCACGCCCAGCGGCTGGCGCTCGATGCGCGCGACCGCCGGCATGAGATGCAGCGGCATCGCGACGCGCTCGGGCTTCATCCAGCGCGCGAGGTGAGTCTGCGCATGTCGGATGCCCGAACTGACGATATACAGTTCCGCCAGCCGCGTTTCCTGCGCCGAGCGATGGCCGAAGTCGCGGTCTATCGCCGATACGAACCTGGCCTCGTTTTCCGATACCAGCGTGGCGAGGCGGGCAAGGCGATCGCGCCGCGTGGCGAGACCGGGATAGCGCTCCCGGGCAAAGGCTGCGCGTTGCAGCGCGAAGAGGCGCTCGATCGCTGCCGTCATTGCACTGAAGGCACGGTCACGCCCGGCGCGGCAACCACTGTTGCGCCCATATCCTTCAGCAGTCGCTGGAACTCGGGCGAATTGGCGACGACCTTTCCGGCCGCGGCGCGCAGGCGATCCACCTGCTCGTCGCTCAGCACGAACGACGTCGGCAGGTTGTTGAGGTATTCGAATTCGCCGGGGTCATCGAGCGCCTGGAACGAGACGTCGACAAGATATATCTCGATCTCGGGAACGTCCAGCACCTCCTTCAGGTCGCCGCTGGCGCCGACCCGGAATTCCTTGGAATTGTTCACCTCGCGCAGGATCTTCCAACGCGCGACGATGTCCTTCAGCACCTCGACGGTCTCGTAGGAATTGCGGTCGATGGGCACGCCCGTCGCCTTGAGCAGGATCGCGAGGTCGTTGGGCGGACGCTCGGACCGGTCCCAGTTAGTCTTCGGCACCGAGAGCGAATTGACCACGAACACGATCAAGCGGCGGACATCGTCCAGCCGCGTCCTCTGGTGCAGGCCGCGCACCGCTTCGAATTCCTCCAGCGACTCGAGTACGCCGCGCAGGCCCAGGTTGTCGGAGATGCCGCCATCGACCAGGTGAATGTAGGGACGCTCGGCTCCGTCCTGCCGTTCCTCGAGTTCCTTCAGGCGCTGCAACGAACGTCCGGCAGGTCGGGTCCGCTTCACCGGGTCGAGAAGGATTTGCGCCCAATGCGGAAACTTGTAGTTGCACGTGCCGCCATAGTTGTTGAACGTGACCGGCGACAGCACGAGCGGGACTGCGGACGATGCGGCCGCGGCGCGCGACAGCGGGACGGCATCGAGGTCGGAGCACATGATGTCGAACTCGGATTGCGTGAAGGTGATGCGCGAGCCGGTCGAAATGTCGGTGGCGGTCACCATGATCAGAGGTCCATCTCCGCGATCGAGATCGCGAAACGTCGCGCCGTTGAACAGATCCTCGTCGTACATCTGCGCCGCCATCTCCGAGCGACCCCAGCCGTTCGACCAAAGCGCCGTCCAGTTGCTCGGATTCAGGAACTTTGACACCAAATCGCCCTGGACGTCGCGCTTGAGGAACCGCCGCTCGTATTGGTCGAACAGCTTCTCCCCGTACAGGCCGTAAGCGAGCGCGGTAAAGCTGCCGCCGGAAACACCTGTGATGATATCCACCTCGTCGAGCAGGCGAACGGTCTTGCCTTTTCGCCCGACGAGCTGTGTTTGCCGCAACTCTTCCAGCACGCCATAGGAAAAGGCCGCCGCGCGCGTGCCGCCACCGGAGAACGCGAGGATGACCAGGTTCTCCTTGTCGTTGTCGTATAGCTGACGCGTCTGGAAGCGGTACCCGCTGTTCCGGTTTACCTCGGTAATCGGCGGATTGACGGGCCGGCTGGCACATCCTGCCACGAGCATGAGGAAGGCAAGCAGCGGCAGCAGCGTGGAGCGATGTGCGTTCATGTGCCCAGGGTGATGATCGACGATGGATGCCTCATATTGTACCGGCCGACGTCGCCCGCTCATGGATGCGGCAAATTGCGGGAATGAGCTCGGGCCGCATGTCTGGCACGCGCACTGTGTCAAGCTCGATACCCCGGGGCATTGCGCCTTTCGCCACTGTTACCCTGTCCCGGGATTTGCGTACTCGCTGGGTGCAGACTGCAGATCTCTAAGCAGCCGCGGATCAACGTGCCGGGCGTTCGGACCGACAGATGGGAGGTCGTCCAGCTGATGATGCTGTTCACCGGATAGTAATCGGATAGGATAGGCGCAATCTTCAGAGAGGATCGACCATGCTCGTCGCGACGGACTTGTGGAAATCCTATGGCGACAAGGTCGTGGTCGCAGGCGTCTCGCTCAACGTCGCGCCTGGCGAGATCGTGGGACTCCTCGGCCCGAACGGCGCGGGGAAATCGACGACGGTTGCGATGCTCTGTGGCCTCACGCCGCCTGATCGCGGGACGGTCACCATCGCGGGAGAGGAGATCGGCGGCGACGCGAGCATAGCCAAGCGGCGCATCGGGCTAGTCACCCAGGAAGTGTCGCTCTTCGAAGACCTGGGCGCTGCCGCCAATCTCGAGCTCTTCGGCGCGCTTTACGGGGTCACCGGCGATCTCCTGCGCCAGCGCGTCAGCGATGCACTCGCGCTTGTCGGCCTGGTAGATCACGCGCGCGTGACGCCCGCCAGCTTCAGCGGTGGCATGAAGCGCCGGCTCAATATCGCGTGCGCGCTGGTGCACGATCCCGACTTGCTGGTGCTCGACGAGCCCACTGTCGGCGTCGATCCGCAGAGTCGCAACGCCATCTTCAACAACCTCGAAACGCTCCGCGCGCGCGGCAAGGCGCTCGTATACACCACGCATTACATGGAAGAAGCTGAGCGCCTTTGCGATCGCGTCACTATCATTGATCACGGCAAAGTGATCGCGAGCGGCAACCAGAGGGAGCTACAGTGCTTGCTGCCCGCGTCCGGCGTCCGGCGCATCGAGATCGAAGGTGTGATTGACGACGAGCTTCTGTCGACTCTGGCCGCCCACCGCGTGGCCGTCCGCGGCCGGAGCAGCGGATCGCTCGAAGACGTCTTCCTGCACTTGACCGGGCGGCAGCTCCGTGACTGACATGAATGCCCTCGCTGCCCTCGTCCGCAAGGACATCGTTCTTTACTTCGCCAACAAGCGCGCGGTGTTCGTGACCATCGTCGCGCCGATTCTCATCGCCGCCTTCTTCGGCGCAGTCCTCGGCGGCCCGCCAAGGAAGCCTTCGCGCATCCCAGTAGCGGTCGTCGACCTCGACGCAAGTCCCGTGTCCAGGGCCATCGTCGCGGCGATGGACGCGGACACGGCGTTCGACCTGCGCCAGACAAGCAACTCCGAGGCAGCGCGGCTCGTCCGCGAGGGCAAGGTGCGCGCTGCCGCCGTGATCCCGTCCGGATTCGGCGAGGAGGCGCCCAAGGCACTGTTCCGGCCGAATGCGAGGAAGCCTGAGATTGCCGTGCTCTACGACCCGTCGCAGGGCATCGCGCTGCCGCTCGTGAAGGGCCTGCTCACCGAGCACGTGATGCGGCAGGTGAGTCGCGCAGCATTCGATCCGGCGATGGGGCAAAGGACGATGGCCTCGCTGCGTGCAGACATCGACAAAGGCGCCGACCTCGACGAGGCACGGCGCCGCAACCTTCTCGCGCTCTTCGATAGCGTCGAGCGCCTGCAGGCGGGCAACCCCGGTACCGGAAGAACCGATGCTGCGGCGATTCAAGGCCTGTCGATGCCCTTCGCGACCCGCGAGACCGAGGTCACCGGCAACCGCGAGCGCAACTACAATGGCTACGCGCACTCGTTCGCTGGGATGGGCGTGCAGTTCATTCTCTTCATGGGCATCGAGCTCGGGGTGGGACTGCTATTGATGCGAAGGCTCGGTCTATGGAAGCGCCTACGCGCCGCGCCGCTGTCCCGTGCCGTGCTCCTCGGGAGCCGCATCGTTTCCGGCGCCGTGATCGCGTCGATCATCTTCGTTCTCATCTACGCCGCCGCCATCCTCTTCTTCGGCGTGCGGATCGACGGCAGCGTCACAGGCTTCGTCATGGTCGCCATCGCTTTCGCGATCCTGACATCGACCTTCGGCCTCCTCATAGCGGCCCTCGGCAGGACGCCGGAGGCGACCCGCGGCATCGCGGTCCTCGCCACGCTGCTCCTCGTGATGCTTGGCGGTGCATGGGTCCCGACCTTCGTCTTTCCCGAGTGGTTGCAGAGCGCCACGCTTGTCGTGCCGACGCGCTGGGCGATCGATGGACTGGAGGCGATGACCTGGCGCGGCCTGGGGCTGGAGGCGGCACTGCCACCCGTCGCTGCGATGCTCGTCCTGAGCGCGCTCTTCGGCTGGATCGCGGTCAAGCGCTTTGCCTGGGAGGAGTGACGGTCCCTCCGCGACAATGCGCGAAACCTGCTTTTGCTTGGTCCGTGCAGGAGATGGGTTCGTGCATAGCCTACGGCGGCGGCTGGAGTACAAGGTTGTTGAGCGTCGGCTTTCCCAAGCAGCCAAATACCGCTAACGACTCCAGCCGGTCGCCGTCGCCGCCAAAATCTCTATGAAGCGTACCTTCCGGATCGCCCCAATCGATCATGGTCCGCGGATGCGGTTCGGGTCTATTTCCCCACCACCTGCATTCTTTCGCTGCTGTACGTGATGGAGGATGGCGCATCGGCCGAAATCGCCGTCGTGGGCAACGAGGGCATCCTCGGCATATCCCTGTTCATGGGGGGCAACACCACACCCAGTCGCGCCATCGTGCAAGGCGCGGGGTACGCCTACCGACTCAAGGCCGACTTGCTCAAGAATGAGTTCGAGCGTTACGGTCCGACCATGCATCTCCTGCTGCGCTACACCCAGGCGCTGATCACGCAGGTGGCGCAGACGGCGGTGTGCAATCGGCACCATTCGGTCGACCAGCAATTGTGCCGGTGGCTGTTGCTGTGCCTGGATCGGTTGTCGTCGAACGAAATCTCCATGACCCAAGAATTGATCTCCAACATGCTGGGAGTGCGCCGCGAAGACGTCACGGAGGCGGCCGGGAAGCTGCAGGACGCCGGGTTGATTCGCTACCAGCGCGGCAGAATCACCGTTATCGATCGTCCGGGCCTGGAGGCGCGGTGCTGCGAGTGCTACAAGGTGGTCAAGACGGAGTTCGATCGTCTCCTGCCCTACGTCGCCAAGTAGCCATCCCGAGGATATCCCTGTCGGGCCGTAACGCGCCACGCGCGGCGACAGTGAAATGTCTCGCTGCCGCGTGGCCGAAGTGGCGAGATCGCACTCGCATGGCTGGCTCTACGCCGATCTGCCGGCGGCACGGATCCCAACGGAATCGCCAGTCAACGCTTTCCAAGCCGCCTAGCGTTCGCGGTGGCCTTGGCGTGGATGGGCTTCAGCCCGCGGTGCGCGAGCTTGGTGGCGTTCTTCGAAACGTACGCCATGCTGATCGCCGATTGTCCCAGCGCTCGCGCGAGTGCTGCCTGCCGCGCGATTAATTGGCTTGGCGTTCGGCTACTGGCCAACGACATGAACGCCGCCGAGTTCCGCAGGAGATGGCGGAAAGCCAACGCGCCCCACGGCTGGCTCATCGACATCATGTGCGCGGCCATCGCCTGAGCGGATTGCGCGCCCGCTTCGATCTTTTCCTGTCCCATCAATGCGAATTCGCGCCGGTCACGCGCGTTGGGAGCGGGGCCGGCCAGGGCCATGCGGCCAGTTCGGTGAGCGATGACCTGCGCCGAGGCCAGCATCATCTCTAGAGTCTTCGTAGCGAGGTCGCCCCAGAGCATGAACGGGGAAAAGTACGCGTGACCGACGTATTTGCGTTTCATATGCATCCTTGGCTGGGAGTGGTCGGAAGCGGACAAGTCTGCCGCAAAAAGACCCAAAGGCTCTGTGCGAAGGACCACATGCCCGTTGATATTTCGGCGCCACGCTGCACGCGCCGGTCGGACTCCCTCTGCGGCAGTCGGAGCCCACATTCAGCCGCAAGCGCGTGGTGTGTACGTCACCGCACATACAGACGGAAGGCCGTCGCGGTATCCCGAAGGGGCAACCTGCAGCACTTTGCACGCCTTGATCCCGTGGCGACCCCGGTGCGCGTCGATGAAATCTCTCATCACTTGAGTCGGCGGTCGACGTGCCGACGAATATGTCGAATTACGTGTGCTACCCCACAGACGATGCCGTGACCCGCGCGCATGCTCAGGCCGTTATAAGCGACACGGTCACTTGCGGCAGCCAATCCGCGCCGATTGAGCGCTTTGCTCTCCCCCGGTCCCACCTTCTTTTGTGAGGGGCATCCGAGGGCCATGTGACCAAGTCTCATCTCGCGCTGATCCTGCGCGCTCTCGTTTGGAGGCGATCATGTTAAGAAATTTTCCTAAATCCGTTCTCGTGCTTGCAGTGCTGGCAGCGGCAGGCTGCGCTTCCGTTCCCGGGAGGGACGCCGTGATGGAAGACGCGCGGGTATCCGTGAATGCTGCGCGCAGCAACCCGCTGGTAACGTCCTACGCTCCTGCAGAGCTCAATCAAGCCGTCGCGACACTGCGTCAAGCGGATGATCTTGCAGCCCGCGGCGGCCGAACCAGCGAGGTGGACCAACTTGCGATGCTGGCCAACCAGCGCGCAGGTCTCGCGCAGGAAGCGGCGCGAGCACGTAGTGAGGAAGCGACGATCATGGAGCGCCGCAGGGCGAACGATGCACAGCTAACGGCGAACATGAGCCGCCGCCAAGCCGAGTCGGCGCAAGTCCAGGCGACTGAAGCGCAGCGCCAGGCTGACGACGCGCAGCGCGTGGCCACTTCAATGCAGTCACGCTCCGACGCCTATGCACCTTCCGCCAGCGACTACCGCAGGCGTCAGAACGAGCCGCTGTACGAAGCAAATGTGAGTTATGTCCGTGCCGTTGTCGGTCCGCCCCAACAGCGCTGTTGGGTGGCTCGCGAGCAGGTGGACAGCCGAGGCTCCGCCGGCGTCAACATTCCCGGCGCGATCATCGGTGGCGTGATCGGCGGAGTCATCGGCCACCAGATTGGCGGCGGGCGTGGGCAGGATGTCGCTACGGGTATCGGAGCCGTCGGTGGCGCAGCGGTAGGCGCCAACGTCGGCCGCAGCCCGGACGGTCCGGTTTACAGTCAGAACGTGCAACGCTGCGAAAACGTGCCGACTTCCGCGAGCTTGGATTATTGGGATGTTACCTACAACTTCGCTGGCTATGAGCACCGCGTGCAAATGACATCGCCCCCGGGTGCAACGATCCTGGTCAACGCGCAAGGCGAACCAAGGGTCTGATTTGCGCCGGCCGCGTCGCAATCGAACCCGTAGCACGGTCCGCTCAATCCGTTTGGGCGGGACCTTTCTTCGACCGTTGCCCATCGGTCAATCGCGGGCGTGCGGCCGACGTATCGTGTCAAACTGAAGTCGGGTTATTTTGCAGTCCGATTTTGTTCTGAAGGAGTCGGATTCATGAAGATGCGCAAATCCGGAACGACATGGCGAGTACCTCGCCGGCCCTTCGCAGTCGGCGTTCAGGGATACGGTCAAATCGACGCGTTCGCAGGTATCGTGCGAGGGTGAACTCATACCGATCGATCTTCACTCCAGCCACGGCGCGGGAGCGCAGGGACAATTTCGAGGACTACTGGATCTACAGTCAGGACCATGCGGGCGAGATCCTCGAAGGCGAGAAGAATCTGACCCGCAAAAAGGAGTCGCTGGAGCGATTCCGGAACCTCTTGATCCGGACCCGCAGGCCGCTGGCCGATCCGGAAGGCTTCTACCGAAACTACATCGTGATGGTAGACGATCCCCGGAGCCTCGACCGCAAGACCCTGCTACTTACTTTTCTCTACAAGTTCGCTCGACACGAGTGGGCCGGGATTTCTGCTGTCTGGGACGGCATCCCGAACATGGCGCGCTCGAGGTCGACGACCGAGAAGATCAGCCGCTATCACCTCTGCGAGGAGTTCTGCCATATCCGGCTGTTTCACGAGATGTTTCGCACCTTTCAACTCGACCATATCCAGTGGGTTCCGCTGGGGAAGTGGATGGGCCGCGTATACCGGTGCTTGCCGAAATTCCCAGAATCGATCATGTCGCCGCCGGCCTTTGTGAGTGAACTCATGGGATTGACGCTTTACCGGCACCTGGATTATCTGCTTGACGACATCCTCGCCGATGAGCCTGAGGCGCGTGACCACATTCGGAACATGCTGCGCGAGATCATGATCGATGAACTCGCCCACACGGGACAGCGTCGCAATTTCATCGGCCCGCTCGGAATAGCCGTCTCGCGGCGCATGATCGTTCCGATGTTTCGAATGTTCTACCGGGACCTCCCCGAGTCCGAATATCTCCTCGATGTGAACAAGATGATCGAGGAGGCCGCCGCGTTCGACTACAGCACGATGAGGCCAGAAGTAATCGCGTCCAGCTGGGTCCCGTCCTACTGTCGCCGCGAGCCTGGCGCGGCCGTTTCGGCGTCCTGTCTGTCGATCCGTCAAACCCCGCCCTGGCCGTTTGACTAGCCTCGCTGCGCCAGGAACTCCGGGCGTCGGGCGAGCAACAAAGTAGCTGCACTTACGGCAACCAAGGCGCAGACTGACCGCAATTGGCGGTTTCTGTCTGCAAGGGCTTCCCAAGTGAGTCGAGATCGAATTGATAGCGATACCGGCATGTGCGTGCCTAAGCTACTGGAGGAAAGACCATGACTAAGGGAAAGGTCGCGACCACGACAAGGGCCGGTGTATCCAAGCGGACCGGCAGCATGGCATTGCGCAAGCGGACAGAAGCGGCGCTGCTGAAAGCGGGGGCTCTGCAGCGGGCGATTTTCAACAGCGCCAACTTCTCAAGCATTGCCACCGACGCGAAGGGTGTCATTCAAATCTTCAATGTTGGCGCCGAGCGGATGCTGGGCTACGCGGCGACGGAGGTAATGAACAAGATTACTCCCGCCGACATTTCCGATCCGCAGGAATTGGTTGCGCGGGCCAAAGCGCTGAGCATCGAACTTGCGACCACAATCACGCCAGGATTCGAGGCATTGGTATTCAAGGCTTCCCGCGGGATTGAGGACATCTACGAGTTAACCTATATCCGGAAGGATGGCAGTCGGTTCCCGGCGGTGGTATCCGTAACGGCACTGCGCGATGCGAAGGACACCATCATCGGCTATCTGTTGATCGGTACCGATAACACCGCGCGCAAGCTGGTCGAAGCTGAGCAAAGGAAACTCGACCAGCGCCTGCGCGATCAGCAGTTCTACACGCGTTCGCTCATCGAATCCAACATCGACGCGCTGATGACCACTGATCCATCAGGCATCATCACGGATGTCAACAAGCAGATGGAGGCGCTGACGGGCTGCACGCGCGACGAGCTGATCGGTGCGCCGTTCAAGAACTACTTTACCGATCCGGAGCGGGCCGAAGCAGGGATCAAGCGCGTCCTGAGCGAAAAAAAGCTCACCGACTACGAGCTGACTGCATGTGCCCGTGACGGGAAGCAGACAGTCGTGTCCTACAACGCGACCACGATTTATGACCGGGATCGAACTCTGCAGGGCGTATTCGCCGCGGCGCGTGACGTGACTGAACGAAAGCGGGTTGAGGCCGAGTTGCAGCAGGCCAAGGCCACCGCCGAGAGCGCGAGCCAGACCAAATCGGAGTTTCTGGCGAGCATGAGTCATGAGATCCGGACACCAATGAATGCGATCATCGGCATCGCGGACCTGCTGGCGAAGACTTCCCTGTCGCCAGAACAGGACAAGTACGTGCAGATTTTTCGCCGAGCCGGTGACAACCTCCTGCATCTCATCAACGACATCCTGGATCTGTCCAAGGTCGAAGCCTCGCAGCTGGAGCTGGAACGGACCAGGTTTTCCTTGAACGATTTGCTGGGCAAGGTAACTGAGATGGTCACGGTTCGAGCCAATGAAAAGGCGCTGGCCCTGGTGTGCGAGATCGCGCCGGAAGTGCCCGGCGACTTGGTCGGCGACCCGACACGACTACGGCAGGTGCTGCTCAACCTAGTCGGTAATGCGATCAAGTTCACCGAATCCGGCGAAGTGACCTTGCGGGTCACGCTGGATGTGGAATCCCAAGTCCCAGGCGCATTGCGATTCACGATCACCGACACGGGAATCGGAATTTCCGGCGAGAAATTGGGAACGGTGTTTGAGCGATTCACGCAAGCGGACTCGTCCACCACTCGCAGGTATGGCGGCTCGGGCCTGGGGCTCACGATTTCGAAGCGGTTGGTGGAGCTGATGGGCGGACGCATTTCGGTCGAAAGCGCCGTTGGAACGGGAAGCGTATTTTCTTTCGCGGTGCCGCTCGAAATATTTGCCGGGCCCGCCCGGCAGGCTGCCGTGTCGGTGGGCACCGGCCGGGAACCACCGCTGCCGGCGCTTCATATACTTCTGGTAGAGGACTCCCCTGACAATCGCACGATTACGATGGCCTATCTGCAGGACGCCCCGTACTGGATCGAAATCGCCGAAAACGGGGCCATCGCGTATGAAAAATTTACTGCCGGTCACTATGACCTTGTGCTCATGGACCGGCAAATGCCTGTGATGGATGGCTTGACCGCGACGCGAGCGATTAGAGAATGGGAAAAAGCCGATCGCCGGCCGCCCACACCGATCATTGCACTGACGGCGTCTGCCTTGAAGGGGGATCAGGAAAAATTTGAAGCGGCGGGATGTACGGCCTTCCTGACGAAACCGATCAAACAGGAAGTGCTGCTGCAAGCGATCAAGGAGCATTGCTTGATAACGCCGCCGGCCTCAAATGGGGACAATGGCCTTGAGGTCGCGATCGTTGTGCATGCGGATCCCAAGTTTGCAGACCTGGTTCCGGGATTCCTGCAGAATCGCAGGAATGATGTCCGCACAATCCTGTGTGCGCTCGACCGGGGCGACTTTGAAACCGTGGAGCGCCTCGGGCATGGCATGAAGGGCGCCGGTGGCAGCTGGGGATTCCAGGGCATCAGTGACATCGGCGCCGACCTAGAACAGGCGGCCTTGAAAGTCGACGCCGACGCATCACGCAAGTGGGTGGGCCAATTGTCCCTATACCTGGACCGCGTCGAGATCGTCAACCAATAAGCCAGCACAACGCTAGTCGTTCTGCGTTCTGGTGAGACAGGCGCGCACGCGCGCGGCGAGCTGGGGGATCGAAAACGGCTTGGTCACGTAGTCCGTCACCCCCGCGTCGAAGCCGGCGCGGGTGCTGGGTTCATCCGTCATGGCGGTAAGCATTAGCACGGGAAGCGAACGGGTCTCGGGCTTAGCGCGGATTGCTTCCATCACAGCCATGCCGTCCATGCCAATCATCTTGTAGTCGAGCACCAGGAGATCCGGCAACTGCTCGTCGATCATCCGGAGCGCCTCGAGACCGCCGGTGGCTGTTCTGACCATGTATTGCTCGTCTTCGAGCGCACGAACGATCAGTGTAATCATTTCCGGTTGGTCATCGACTACCAGGATGTGAAACTGGCGCTGCGCGACAGATGCCTGGTGGGGAGCATCCGCGATGAACGGCTTCAAGGCGGAGCGCGGCTCCAGGACAATTTCACAGCCTTCATACGCGCAGAAGACGTCGATCCTCGTTCCCTGGCGCAACGCCAGGCGGCGAGCGTCGCGCTCAATTTCCGCGACAAAGTCGTCGTCGTGGTTCGGATCGTGATGCGTCAGTGCGACACGCCTCACACCGGCTGCCCCCGCGATTTGCACGACGTAGTCGTATGTGCTGTGTCCCCAGGTTTTTTTTGCGGGATATTCACCGGGCGTGTATTGGGCGTCATGGATCACGAGATCGGCGTCGGCCATGAATTTGGCGTGTCGTCGATCACCCTCGTGCAGGATGGACTCGATGTGGCCCGGCTCGACGCCGGCGCGCCAGAGCTCATCGGAGAACGGCTCGTGGTCCACAAGGTACACGATCGCCACGCCGTCAGCTTCTACGCGGTAGCCCACGGTCATCGCCGGGTGATTGAGAAATTGCGTGGCTACCCGCGTTCCTCCGATCGTGTGGATGCCCTCGGTCAGGTCGTGGTAGGTGATCGCTGCGGGCAATTGTGTCAAGTCGACGGGGAAGTAGGTGAACTCCATCTGGCCGGCCAACACGTCATGCAGCGGGCCGCGGCTGCCTTCAGGGCCATAGATTGCAATGGCGTTGCCCTTGACAAAGGCGGGAGTGAAGAACGGAAAACCTTGAATGTGATCCCAGTGGGTATGTCCGAGGAGAATGTTGACGTTGATTGATTTTCTTCCCTGGGCCATCAACTTAGCGGCCAACTGGCGCGCACCGGTGCCGCAGTCAAAAATCAGAAGGTCGCCCCCGTCAGTGGTCAGCTCGACGCATGAGGTGTTGCCGCCGAAATGGTTCGTGCCCGGCCCCGGTACGGCGATCGATCCTCTCGTTCCCCAGAAACGTACTCTCATGAATTTACGTCTCCCTTGCGCTGGGGTGTCCGCCGATAGGAAGTTCGATACCGGTGCTCCTCGCCGGCCCCGGCAGTTGCGGAGGTGCCGCGCCGATTCCAGCCTTAGGGCTTTTGCACGGCGGGTATTTTGGCCCCCGTTCGCACAATCCGCAATGACCGCTCCGGCAAGTGTTGGACACCACGCCAAGCCGCGCCGGAGCGGAGGGAACGCATACTCACTGAACTGCGACTTGCTAACAGATCCATGCATCCATCTTGACCAGAGCCACCGTCAGGCTGGTGGGCGTGCTCATCGTGATCCTGCCTCCCGACATCGCTCTCTACGTATTGAACCTGTTCCTCGGCAAGGGCGGAGCACGACCCCAGCGAGAGCAGAGCTGGCGCCCATCGCGCCAGCGCGCCGACGGCCGCGGCGGCCGGCAGGTCCATGCCGCTATCCACGTTCCTGCCTCGGATCGAGTTCCATGATCACGGGGGTTGATACGGGCGCAATGCCCACGCAATGCGACTGTTCGCGCACCCTGGGGGCCTTCTCGCGCGCGAACGAGTGCAGCGCCAGCAACAGCAGCAGTCCCAGCGCGGCAGCCAGAAACAGAAACAGCGCGGCAGGCCCGAGCAGGGAGATCGCGGCACCGCCGATGATCGGTCCGGCCACTGCGCCGATGCCGTTCGCCAGCAGCAGCGTCGCGCTCGCCGGCACGATCTGATGCTTGTCGAGCATGTCGTGCGTCAGCGCCAGGCACAGCGGATAGATGCACGACGCCAGCGCATAGAACGCTGCCACACCGCCGTACAGATGCAGCCACGAGCGTTGAGCGAACGCGGCGGTGAAGATCGCTAGGCCCGCCGCCGCCGCCGCGACGCTCACGATCACCATGCGGCGCGGCAGGTAGTCCGACACGAACCCCATCGGCCATTGGATCACCATTGCGGCGAGGATCGAAATGCCCATGAAGGCCGCAATCTGATCGACTTCCAGTCCCATTTCGTAGCCATACACGGGGCCGACGGTCCCGAAGGCACCGAGCAACACGCCACTGACGGCGGCGCCGGTCAGTCCCAGCTCCGACCGGACCCACAGATCACCGAAGGCAAGCCTGCTCGCGCTTTCCATGGCGGGGGGCGACGAGCGCGTCAACGAGATCGGCACGAGCGACAGGATGAAGAAGAGGGCAGCAACGACGAACAGCTGATGCAGTCCGGGGTCGCCGAGCATCACGATGAACTGCCCGCTCGAGGCTGCCAAGAAGAACAGCACCATGTAGGTGGCCAGAAGGTAGCCACGCGATTGATTGGTGGCGTGGGAGTTGATCCAGCTCTCTGTCACCAGCATCAGGCCGGCGATGCAGAACCCGAGCGCCAGCCGGAACAGCATCCAACCCGGCACCGAGACATGCAGCGGATGCATCAGCGTGGCAGCCGCCGCAATGCTTGCAAACACCGCGAATGCCCGGATATGGCCGACGCGTTGGACAACGCGTATTGCATATAGGCTGCCAAGGACGAAGCCCAGCGATGTCAGCGCCAGCACGAGTCCGATGGTGCTGGGTTCGAAACCTTCGATCTCCAGCCGCAATGCGGCGATCGTGCCCAGGCTCGAGTTGCCCATCACTAGGAGCACCAGACTCGCAAAGAGCGCCACGATGGCGACGAATAGCTTGGGAATCATGTTCAGACCTCCTGGCCGATGTGCACGGTCTGCAGGAACATCTTGAGCAGTCTAACGGGTTCGCTTGAGTGCGGCTTCGCTTGCATGGGTTCGGCCCGGTCACGATGGCAGCGCGAATTGTGTCGCCACCCGCGCATACGGTGCTCCCTATCCGATCGTATGTACCGAAGAATCATGCCGCACGACCGCAGGACGGCAGTGAATGGCCGCTCCGCGGCCTTGGATCTGGCCTGTTGAACTTCAGCGATGGTTCGATAGCCGTCGCCGAAGTACAACCGCAAACGGCCACAACCTGACGTACCCCATTACACGACAAAGCAGTCGCAGCGGTGGCTGTTCATCATCTGCTCGTTACAGTACGCTTGTCGTCCCGGCAGCCAAGGCCGCATTCGCGCCGCCATCCCATGCTCTTCGAGCCTGATCGCCATGAAGCGCTTTGCGACACTGCCTGGGATGCGTCGCGTGCGCGCGAGGCCATCCAATCCATCGTGCACGACATTGAGCGGAGTCGCCTTGCCGAGGGTCATTGGCCCCTGCATCCGCTCGACGACGAAGGCGATGAGCCTCGAAGCGGTTTCAAAGGCCTTCGCCTCGGATGCGCGGGCGTGCTTTGGGCGCTGTGGTACCTGCAGCGCGAGGGTGCGGTGGAACTGGGCAGCGACCCGAGTGAAGGCATACGACAGATCGACGCCGCGTACCAGACCGATCCCGACACCGGGAAGATCGTGCCGTCCTACTACATGGGCGAAGTGGGCATCTTGCTCGTGTGGTGGCGCTTGACGGGGTCGACGGAAGCGACGGACCGACTCTATGCGTCGATCAAGTCGAACATCCAGAATCCGACGAACGAGGCGTATTGGGCTGCGCCCGGCACCATGGTGGCAGCCTGGCATCTTTGGCAAGCGACCGGGGAGGGTCGCTGGCGCGATCTGTTCCTGGAGAACGTCGAGCAGCTCTGGCGGACCTGGGTCTTCGATGCCCAGGCGCAGTGCCACCTGTGGACCCAGCTTCTGGAAGACGGCAAGGTCGTTCAATACCTTGGCGCTGCCCACGGCTTCGCGGGCAATGTCTATCCGTTGCTGAAGGGCGTCTCACTGCTCGATACGGGCCGCCGTGAAGCGCTCTACGACCGCTGCGTTGCGACCCTGCGTGCCACCGCGAAGATCGAAGATGGCGCCGTCAACTGGCCGGAGGGCACATACGCCCCCCGACCCGGCCGGACGAGTTTCTCGATGCAGTGGTGCCACGGCGCGCCCGGCATAGTGACCGCACTGGCGGACTTTCCGCCGCAGCGGTCCTCCGACGTGGACGCCTTCCTGATCGGTGCGGGCCACGCGATCTGGAAGGCTGGGCCGCTGACCAAGGGCTACGGACTGTGCCACGGCACGACGGGCAACGGCTATGCATTCCTCAAGCTGTACCAACGCACCGGTGATCCCTTGTGGTTGGAACGCGCACGATCCTTTGCCGTGCACTCGATGGCACAGAGAGATCGGATGCGGCAACACTATGGGCAAGGCCGCTACACGCTGTGGCACGGCGACCCGGGACTTGCGGTCTACGTGTGGCATTGCCTCAATGGAACCTCGTGGCTACCAGCGCTTGACATCCTCCAATGACCGGCGCCGTGATCTGGTGCGAAGTCCCTGATGACGGAGGTCCCCGAACTCAGGCCTGGCGCAGGCCGGGTTGAGCCGACTGGGCGAGGTCCGCTTTGGCATATGCCGAGCGTCTCTAAAGGGTCGGCTCCCGGAATTGGCGAACGGCGGCTATGGGGCCTCGAGACGTGAAGGGCGACAGTCTCTGGACGGCCAGGAGCCGCCGCTCATGACCTGCACGAAAATCGCTCCGAACCGGACATCGGGAGCGCGGCCCCATGGATTCACAATTCGATTCCAGCCGCCAAGCGACATACGAGAATGCGGCACCGTCCGAAGTGGATAGGAAGCTGTGGGAGCGGAACCTACCCCTGGAACCCGATCTTCTTGTGCGTGCCGTCGCAATACGGCTTTCTCTGTGATTCGCCGCACCGACAAAGGAATGTCAAGGTCGAGCTGGCCCTTCGCTTGTCGGAACCGCGGATCACAAGTGGTCCCTCACACCTGTTCGGCCCATTCGCTATCGGTCGGATCGTCAATGAGCCCGTTCCGATAGCCTCGGATTCGATCTTGGCGGGCAGCCGGGCCGCATCCCTGAAGGCGGACCTCACATGTGCACCGTCACAGAAGGGCTTATCCCGCGAATGACCACATCGGCACAGCATTGCAGATTGCATCGTGCGTACGCGCGCCGGCGCCACGACGGTGAGCTGACCTGTCACCAAGTTGGGGCCATTGATCTGAGTGATTAGAATGTTCGACTCGTCGGTCATCTCGATATCCTACGCCTAGCGATGGGTACCGTCCGATACCTCGGGATCGACGTTGACGACGCACTCGGGATAGCCGAGCAGACCGGGGTGTAGCTGCCCGTTGTGACTGCGGCCGGTCGGCGCCCGCGGCTAAAGGTCACTGACCGGCCAACTTCTGCCGTTTCCGGTCGCCGCGGAAATTTCCCGTGAGCGGCCGTTCGCGCCAGCACACCAAAGTAGCGTTGGCGGGGGTCTCCGACTTGCAGGCAGCAGCGCGGCAATCCGGTCGATCTGGGCGGACCCGCCTGCGCTAGGGCGCTGCCCTGGCACCGGCCGAGGGGGGTTGTGCGGTACCGCACAGACCGCGCTCGGCCTACTCGCTCATTGTCAGCGGAATGTGCGCCGACCCTTTGGCCCCGGGCGCGTCCAACAGCGCTCGAGGGGTCAATTGCGTGTGCCGCGCAGCAAGTGAAACGGGGGCAGCAAATGGGCAGCTTGCCAGACAAGTGTTCGTGGTATGAAGCTGATCAAGCAAGTGGCCGGCCGTCTTCGCCAGAACAACTGGTTGATATGGAAGACGGCCATGCAGTGCTAGATTTCACCTATCGCTATCTGGAGGCTCATTCGCGACCGCCGAGCGATGACGAGGTCCGCAACGTGACAGCGACTATCGCCCGATACAAAGGACCCCGAGTCGTGAGGTGGGCCGACCTTGAATCGATCCTGACCGGACTGTTTTCCACGGAGCGCGCCTAGGGTCGCTACGAGCACCGCCCTTTCGAGTTCAGTGCCGCCCCGCGGGCAGCGACACCGCTTCATTGACCTCTACTGACCCGGGACGGGACATCCGCGCGGTCGCGATTCGAACTGCCGCTTTGATGGGTTTCACTGACCTCTTCAAGGCACCGCGGCCGTCAGCAAAGGGTCGACAAGCGCCCGTCGGCCAAGATCACCATGAGGCTCCTTCCCTCAACAGAGGAGCCATTCATGGATACCGCTACGACTACCACAAGTCGCGCAATACCGTGGAACAAAGGTAAGCTGCTGGGCCAAAAGCCCCCGTTAAAGCTGAAAGAAATTTGGGCTATCCGAATTCGTCTGCAGTTGGATCATCGAATCCGGGAACTCGCGTTGTTCAACCTCGCTATTGATAGCAAATTGCGGGGGTGCGATCTGGTCGGGCTTCGCGTCCACGACGTGGTCCAGGGGAGTCACGTCGCTCCCCGAGCAATCGTCATGCAGAAGAAGACCCAGCGGCCGGTGCAATTCGAAATCACCGAACAAACGCGGGACGCCGTCGCCGCTTGGATCGCAGCGGCACATCTGAAGTCGGACCAGTACCTCTTTCCGAGGCGCGTGTCGGCATCGCCACATCTGTCGACCCGGCAGTACGCTCGGATCGTGCATGACTGGGTCGAGGAGATCGGCCTTGATCCCACGGCCTACGGCACGCACTCCATGCGGCGAACCAAGCCGACCTTGATTTATCGCCGCACGAAGAACCTCCGGGCGGTGCAACTGCTACTCGGTCACAGCAAGCTCGAAAGCACCGTTCGCTACCTCGGGATTGACGTTGACGACGCGCTCGAGATAGCCGAACAGACCGAGGTGTAGCTGCCTAACGGGAAAGCTGCCGGTCGGCGCCCCGTGACAGGGGTCGCTGCCCGGCCACCTGCGGTCACCCGCGTACACGACCGATAGCAGCCGTTGAGCGGCGCAATCGAACATTCAGCGCGTTTCCGCCGCTCTCCCTTGCTTTCCGTGGGCAGCCCGTCGAAATTCCCTGTGGTTCGGGGTTGCGCATGCGGCGAGCGACACGCAGAATGCATTACGGTGTCATTCGTGCCCGCTCCCCATCATGACTCGTCGCGCTGACCGCTCCTCGCCGACGGGCACCGTCACGTTTCTATTCTCCGATATCGAGGGCAGTACGCGACTGTGGGAGACGCATCGATCGGCGATGCAGGCGGCGTTAACACGCCACGACGAGTTGATGCGGCAGGCCATCGCCGCGCGTGGCGGTTACGTCTTCAAGACGATCGGTGACGCGTTTTGCGCTGCGTTTTCTACCGCGCCCCAGGCACTTATGGCGGCGCTTTCCGCACAACAGGTATTGCATGCCGAGCCTTGGCCCGAGTCGATTTCGATCCGAGTGCGGATGGCTCTGCACACGGGCGCCGTTGAGTTTCGTGATGGCGACTACTTTGGCAGTCCGCTCAACCACGTCGCGCGCCTGCTGGCCATAGCGCATGGCGGACAGACACTCGCTTCCGCAATTACGAACGATCTCTGCCGCGACCGACTTCCGGTGGGCGCATCACTGAACCCTCTCGGCGAGCATGGCCTAAAGGATATCGCGCGTCGCGAAACAGTGTTTCAGCTGTCCCATCCGGGTTTGCCGTCGTCGTTTCCATCGCTGCGCACGGCGGGGACATCGCCGATTTTCGAAGACGCGCCGTCGATCGCCGTGTTGCCCTTCCTCAATCTCAGCGGCGACGCGGAGAACGGGTACTTTGCCGACGGCCTGGCGGAGGAGCTGCTCAATGTACTGTCGAAGATTAGCGGGCTACGCGTGGCGTCACGTACCTCCGCGTTCAGCTTCAAGGGCGCCAAGGTGGACGTCGCCGCTGTCGCACAGAAGCTCAGCGTGGCGACGATCCTGGAGGGCAGCGTGCGCAAGGCCGGCAAGCGCGTACGCATCACGGCGCAACTCATCCAAGTCGCCACCGACTCGCATCTGTGGTCGGACACTTACGATCGCGACCTGGAGGATATCTTCGCCGTTCAGGATGACATCGCGCAGTCGGTCGTAAAGGAGCTGCGGGCGACGTTGTTGGGAGACAAGCGGGACTCGTCAGCAAGCGCTGCGGTGAAGGCGGAAGTGCGGGCGGCAACCAAGGGGCGTGGCGAAAACGCGGAGGCCCATCGGCTCTATCTGCAGGGACGGTCTTTGGTCTCGCGCCGGACACAGGGAGGTGTTACAACAGGAATCGAGCACTTCAAGCGAGCGGTAAGCCTCGACCCGGAGTTTGCATCGGCATGGGCGGCGCTGGCGTACGCCCAGACGATCGATGCGGGCACAGGTGGTTGGACGAGCTACGAAGAAGGCTACGGGAATGCTCGCAACTCCGCCAATCGTGCGCTGGCGTTGGAGCCGGATCTGGCAGAGGGACACATGACCCTGGCCATGGTTCGCGAGGGATACGATTGGGACTGGTCGGGTGCGGACCTATCGATACGGCGAGCCCTGGAACTGGCGCCGGAAAATGCGGAGGTCTTGCTTGTCGCGTCTTTTCTAACGAGTCTTGAGCGCCTGGGAGAAGCGATCGAGCTTTGCCGGCGAGCGGTTGCGCTTGATCCGCTCAACGTGCTGGCCCATCGCTATCTGGGGCAGAATCTTCTGTGGGCGGGCCTTCTCGACGAGGCCGAAGCTGCGGTCAAGAAAGCGCTCGAACTCAATCCGCTGGGTGGGATCACGCAGGCGGGGCTGGGCGACGTCTATCTTGCCCAGGGTCGCTTCTCCGATGCGCGGGCGGCCTTCGAAAGGGAGTCGCACGACGGATTTCGACTCCTCGGATTGGCGATGGCGCACCATGCCCTCGGGGAGCAGGCGATGTCAACCGTCGCGCTCGAGCAACTCGGCGAACTCCCGGCGCACGCCTTCTTGAATGCCCAGGCTAATGCCTACTGCGGGAATACCGACGTGGCATTCGAATGGCTAGAGCGCGCATACAAGCAGCGCAACGCTGGCCTGCCGTCAATGAAGCGTCAGCCTTCACTGCGGTGCCTTCACCGAGATCCGCGGTGGCAGCCGTTCCTGCAGAAGATGGGGCTGCCCGAATGACAGCCCGGGGCAGCTCGTCGTATCTTTGCGGAAACGGTCGGCGGCTTTCATCGGTTTCAATGTCCGCTACCGTCTCCAATCAATGTCGGCAACGGGTCGGCTCCCGTAATTGGCGAACGGCAGCTTTGGGGCAGCGGGACCTGAAGGGCGACGGTCTCTGGACGGCCAACAAGAGACCGTCAGCCATCTTACATGGCTGCCGCGAAGCAGCCTTTCGCTATGGTCGAAAGCGGTCGCATGCCGATAGTCGGGCACGTGCCGTCAATAGTGTTCACCGACCGACCAGAAGGCGCTCTCTAGCCACTGAGCGTGAGAAACAACTCTAAGTCGCCTTGACGGCACTGGCCTGCTCCCACAATTTCTTCAAGTGGTCAACAAACCAGCTGCCTGCAGGTCCCGGCGGATTCGAAGACTGGTGATACGCTGACATCGTCAGCATGAATCCTCCACGCGGCATGTCGTCGACATCCAAAACCACCAAGGTGCCTGAAGCAATGTCGTTCTCCACCATGTGCAACGGCATGCCTCCCCAGCCCACTTCGTCCTTCAGGAACGCATACTTGGTAGACAGGTCTGCAAGCCGCCAGGTTGACGGCGATACGACGCCGTAATCACGACCGGCCATGAGGTCGGATCTGTCGGTTAGCACTAGTTGAACGTGCTTTCGCAACTCGCGTTTTGGTATCCGACGACCGAATTTTGCAAGCGGGTGGCCTGGAGCAGCGACCGAGATCAACGGCACCTCTCCCAGTGGCTCGCTGACCAAAGAAGGGAATGTCAGCGGCAGTGTCGCCAGGATGCCCAAGCTGCATCGGCCATCCAGCACGGGCTGGTAGGCGGCGCCCAGGCCTTCAACGAAGAGGCGCAGCGGCGTTAACGGAAACCGGCTTGCAAACGCCTTCGCTGTCGCCGCAACGATGGCTGTCGGAACAAACACATCGACTACCACCGCGAGCTCAGACTCGAGGCCCGACGCCATCAACTTCGCGCGCGCCTTCAGCGTGTCCACTCCTGACACGATATGGCGGGCATCCGCGAGTAACAGCACGCCCTCCGGCGTGAGCTTTGGGAATCGACCCGTGCGATCAAACAGTGTGACGCCAACTTGCGCCTCCAGCCCGCCGATCCAGCCACTCACGGCGGACTGAACGCGGTTGAGCTTGCGAGCCGCAGCCGAAAAGCTGCCTTCGTCCACCGCGGCAATGAAGGTTCTGAGCTGGTCCAGGGAGACGCCGTCAAGCATTTGAGGGCCTTATATCTCAAAAACAGATGGTTTGCATCTCAATATACCGTCTTCTCAGAAGGATTGCTGGCGATCATCATTCGCGCACACCCCGCCACCTGAATCCGCAGATGGCATAGGTGGCTCACCTCCCTGACTACGAATGAGGTTCACCATGCAAATTCTTCATCTCGACTCCAGCGTCCTCGGCACGGCTTCTGTCAGCCGCCAGCTCTCCGCCGAAATCGTCGCACGGCAGCAAGCCCTGCACCCGGGTGCCGGCGTTGTCTACCGTGACTTGGCCAGCGACCCGGCCTTTCATCTGTCCGGCACCCATTTGGCTGCTTTCCAAGGGTCAGCCAGCGAGGACGCGATCATTAACGCCGACCTGCTAAAGGGCAACGCCTACATGGACGAGCTCTTCGCGTCGGACATCATTGTCATCGGAGCACCGATGTACAACCTCTCGATTCCGACACCGCTCAAGGCGTGGATTGATCGCATCGCCGTGGCCGGTAAGACATTCCACTACACCGCGACTGGGCCTGAAGGTCTGTTGAAAAACAAGAAGGCTTTTATTGCTTCGGCACGAGGCGGCGTGTATTCGGTGGGCAGTCCCGGTGCGGCATTCGAGCATCAGGAGAGCTACCTGATCAGCTTGCTGGCGTTCCTTGGCGTAACGGACGTCAAGGTGGTGCGCGCCGAAGGCATTGCCTTTGGGCCCGAAGCCAGGGAGACCGCCATCGCCCATGCACTGGAAGACATCGCGGCCATCGCGGCTTAACTGACCGGCGCGAGCATCTCGGCAAGCCTGACACCCATCACTGAGGGGGAAACGCAATGAAGTCGAACCGGATTGAGGACGCCCTGGCCACCCTTGTGCAAGGTCGAATGGTCGTCGTCGTCGACGACGACGACCGCGAGAACCAGGGCGACTTGATTCTGGCCGCCGAGCATGCGACGCCTGAGCGACTTACGTTCATGGTTCGACACAGCAGTGGCGTCATTTGCGTGGGCTTGCCCGGCGAGCGGCTTGACACGCTGAACCTCCCGCTCATGGTCGCGCGCAACACCGAGTCCCAGGCCACGGCATACACCGTGACGGTCGACTACCGCCACGGCACCACGACAGGCATCTCGGCTGCCGACCGCGCCGCGACCATTCGGGCGCTGGTCGACCCGAAGGCACAGGCGAACGACTTCAATCGACCGGGCCATGTGTTTCCGTTGCGGGCTGCCCATGGCGGCGTTCTGACCCGGGCCGGCCATACGGAGGCTGCTGTCGACCTGACTCGTCTGGCAGGGCTGCGCTCGGGCGGTGCCTTGATGGAAATCGTCAACGACGACGGAACGATGGCACGGCGGCCTCAGTTGCAGGATTTCGCTCGCACGCACGGACTTCCCATCATCACCATCAAGGACCTCGTTGCCTATCGACGCCGCACCGAACGACTGGTCGAGCGAGTGTCCAGCGCCCGCATGCCGACTCCGTTCGGGGTGTTCAAGCTCATCGGGTATCGCGAACTGCAAACCGGCAAGGAACAGCTGGCTCTTGTGATGGGGGACGTCAGTGGCGACCAGGCTCCGCTTGTGCGTGTTCACTCGGAGTGCCTGACAAGTGAGGTCTTCGGTTCCCTTCGCTGCGATTGCAAGACTCAGTTGGATACGGCCATGCAGCGAGTCGCAAAGGAAGGCCACGGTGTTATCGTCTACCTGCGCGGCCACGAGGGCCGTGGCATTGGATTGCTGCTAAAGCTGCGTACCTACGAGCTTCAAGACCAAGGCGCCGACACCATCGAGGCCAATGTGCGCCTGGGCCTTCCGGTGGATGGCCGCGACTATGCGGTCGGCGCACAAATCCTTCGCGACCTCGGTATCTCGAGGATGCGTCTGATGACGAACAATCAGCGCAAATACGACGGCATCGCCGACTTCGGTCTGCAAATCCTGGAGCGGGTGCCGCTCACGTCTACGCCCCACGCAGAGAACGAGGCGTACCTGCGAACAAAGCAGCTGCTCATGGGCCACACGCTCGGACTTGCCATGTAGCAGTAGGAATGCGCCAGCACGACGTACGCCCGGCCCCGTCGTGTCGGACACACCCGAAGCTGTCCTCTGCAGCTTTCTTCGTGACTGATTGGTCGGCGACTCGCACATCTCAATCCATCACTACCTCTAAGGAATTCACCATGACTTACTCCATCATCGGCTCCGGCAACGTCGGCACAGCCCTGGCTCGTCAATTCGCCCGCAGGGGCATCACCGTCGGCATCGCCAACACTCGCGGGCCCGACTCCATCGCGCCGCTTGCCAAGGATCTCGGCGACAAGGTCGTTCCGCTGACGCTGCAGGAAGCGCTCGAGGCCGAGGTTGTCATCCTCGCGGTTCCGTTCCGTGCCCACACCACCGTCGCCCGCGCGCGCTCGAGCTGGGCGGGCAAGGTCGTCGTCGACGCGATGAACACTTACGGCGTCTCGCCGGAGGAACTCGCGGGACGCGCCTCGACGGACGTGGTGGCATCTGCATTTCCCGACGCCAAGGTTGTCAAGACGCTGAACCAACTGCCGGCGAAGCTGCTGGCGCAAGACCCCGCTGCCAACGGCGGGCGTCGCGTCATGTTCGTGTCGAGCAACGACGAGGGCGCCCAAGCCTCGATGGCCAAGCTCGTGGGCGACCTGGGCTTCGCCCCGGTCATGCTCGGCAAGGTCAGTGAAGGTGGAATGCTGATTGGCATGGGCGGCCCGCTGATTCTTCAGGACCTCATCAAGCAAGGCTGAAGCCGCAGCGCGTGCGGAAAGCATGTCTCTTAACTGGAATTACCGAAATGAACTACTCCATCATCGGCACAGGCCATGTCGGAAAGGCTCTCGCCCAGACGTTCGCGCGCAGTGGCGTCGCCGTCACCATTGCAAACACGCGTGGACCTGAGTCCCTCGCTGCGCTCGCGCTGGAACTGGGCCCGCCTGTCATCGCGGGCTCGCTGCAAGATGCCCTGGCTGCAGACATCATCATCCTGGCCGTGCCTTTCGCGGCACATCAGGCAGTGGCTCGATACAGCGCGGACTGGCGCGGACAGATTGTCATCGACGCCATGAACTTTCGCGAGCCTAGCCTGGCGCCGCTTGGTGGACTCCAGTCCAGCGACTTTGTGGCGCACTCGTTGCCCGGCGCGAAGGTCGTCAAGACGTTCAACCAGCTACCGGCGGCACTGTTGGCAAGCGAGCCTGCCGACGATGGCGGCAAACGCGTGATGTTCGTTGCCGGCAACGACGACGAGGCAAACATCGAGGTAGCGTCTCTCATTGCATCGCTGGGATTCGCACCCATCGTGCTCGGCAAGGTTGCCGAGGGTGGGAGTCTGTTGCGATATCGCGGCCCGCTGGTGCTGCAGAATCTCGTCAAGCTCGGTGCCTGAGCTGGCTATACCGTCATCCACTCATAGAACCATTCCATGTCCAGCTCAATCATTAAAGTCACCCGTCTCGGTACGCCCTGGGAGACGATCGATCCTTTCCTCGTCTGCGCGCACCACGTCGACCACTATCCGCCGGGAAACGCCAACCTGGGACCCAGTGTTCCTCGGACCGACCCTGCGGTTAGCGGACAGGACTGGTCCATGTACTTTGGTGAGACCGTGCCGGGCTTTCCCGCCCACCCGCATCGGGGCTTCGAGACCATCACCATCGTTCGCCAGGGGGTCGTGGACCACTCAGACTCCCTGGGCGCAAGCGCTCGATTCGGTGCAGGCGACGTCCAGTGGCTGACTGCTGGCCAAGGCATCGTCCACGCTGAGATGTTTCCGTTATTGAACCTCGACCAGCCGAACACCATGGAACTGTTTCAGGTCTGGCTCAACTTGCCCGCCCGCAACAAGATGGTCGACCCGAGCTTCACCATGTTCTGGGCAGCAGACATTCCGAGGTACGTCGTGCGCGACGCGAACGGCAGTACGGAGCTCACCTGCATTGCCGGAGCATTGAATGGTGTCGGACCAGAGGCGCCTCCCGCTCCGCCTCCCAAGTCTTGGGCAACTGACCCGAATGCAGACCTGGCCATATGGACGCTGAAGATGACGCCTGGCGCCGCTTGGCAGCTACCACCCGCGTCAGGCGGCAACACGCGAAGACAGCTTTTCTTCTTCAGCGGTTCCACGCTAGCCATCGACGGG
Organism: uncultured beta proteobacterium; assembly: GCA_963819965.1. Classification (GTDB taxonomy): domain Bacteria; phylum Pseudomonadota; class Gammaproteobacteria; order Burkholderiales; family Casimicrobiaceae; genus VBCG01. The sequence continues at coordinate 450,417 of CAWFYA010000001.1, read as the reverse complement.
GAAGTAGTCGACGTTGGATCGGCTATTGAGGTCAATTCCTCTGTCCCCGTTGAACTTGCCAATGGTTCGGAAGAAACCGAGATTTTGATGCTTCAAGCACGCCCCATTGGCGAACCCATCGTGCAGCACGGGCCATTCGTCATGAACACGCTTGACGAGATTCGACGCGCCTATGCTGACCACCAAGATACGCAGTTCGGAGGTTGGAATTGGCCAACCAACGGCCCCAATCACGGTCCGGAGAAAGGCAGATTCGCGTCGCGTTAGCCAGCCCGGCCCACGATGGCGCGCAGTCACCTTTTCGTTTGGCAACCGATCGGAATGGGCGGCGGTCTTGGCCGGCAGCTTCTTGCCCGGCCTTGTTGCGTCCTTAAGCGCCGTCACCGGCCAACAAAGGCTGCAAATACACGCCGTAAAGCAGCCGTTCGCGAGCGGCTTCAACGGGTCGTAAGCGGTACCTCGCCGGCGTCTGCTATCGGGCATGTTGAAATCACCCACGCTTGATGGACGCCCCAATTGGAGCAATAGGAGCGGCGGCGTGCGACGCAACCAATCTTTGGATGAAGACTAGCCTTTCGCCTGTGAGATTGCGTCGAGCAGCGCGGCGGGCTCCTGCGCTCCCGAAACCGCGATGTGCTGGTTGAAGATGAAAAACGGCACGCCCTGCACGCCAATCTCCCGCGCGCGCTGATCCATGCGCGTGATGGCATCGGCGCCTTCGCCGGAGTCGAGCAGTGCCCGCGCCGACTCGGCGTCGAATCCCGCTTCGCCGGCAATTGCCGCCAGCACGACATGGTCACCGAGGAAGCGACCTTCGATGAAATTGGCGTGATGGAGTCGCTCGACCAGGTCGCTGGCGTCGCGCTGCGACTGCGCCCAGGCGATCAACCGATGCGCGTCACGGGTGTTGGGCTGGCGCTCGATGCGATCGAACGCGAACGGGATGCCCGTCGTCGCGCCGGCCGCGGCCACGCGCGCATAGACCTGCGCCGCTCGCTCGGGGCCGCCAAACTTTCCCTCGACATACGCCTTGCGCGAAATGCCCTCGGGCGGCAAGTCAGGGTTCAGCTGGAATGGATGCCAGCGAATCGTCGCGCGGCGTGCCGGATCGTCTTCAGGCAGGCGCGCACGCGCCTCCGCCAGGCGCCGCTGGCCGATATAGCACCACGGGCATACCACGTCGGAAATTACGTCTATCTGGAATTCTTCGGACATTTGTCGGGGTATCCACTGCCACGTTCGAGTCCGAATTATGCACGCGGCGCGGCGCTTGCCATAATGCGCCGCACGGGTGGTCAAAGCCGCCTGCCGCCACAACGCGAAAATGACTCCGTCACTGCGCTGGGACATCTTCTGCCGAGTCGTCGACAACTTTGGCGATGCAGGTGTGTGTTGGCGCCTGGCGCGGCAACTCGCGGCCGAGCATGGTCTCGCGGTGACGCTTTGGATCGACGATGTGGCCAGCCTCGCGCGCATCGAACCCACACTCGATCCGGCACGCGACGACCAGGTTGCCCGGTCGGTCCGGGTGCGCCGCGCCACGGACGCCCAACCAGCGCCGTTCCTCAATCCCGATGTCGTTATCGAAGGTTTCGGCTGCGGCTTGAGCCCGGGATATCGCGACGCGATGGCGGCGCAGGCGCGACCGCCCGTGTGGGTGAACCTCGAATATCTTTCGGCGGAAGCTTGGGTGGAGAGCGCCCACGCGTTGCCTTCGCCGCATCCGCAGCTGCCGCTTACCTGCTGGTTCTATTTTCCGGGCTTCACGTCGAGCACCGGCGGCTTGCTGCGCGAAGCGGGATTGCTGAACCGCAGACGCACATTCCGGCGTGAGCCAAATGGGCGGCAGGACCTGTTCCGCTCGCTCGGCATCGGGGCGGCATCGACGGCATTGACCGTTTCGTTGTTCTGCTATGCCAATCCGGCATTGCCCGCGCTGCTCGACGCGTGGGCCGACGGCGACGAGGAGGTCGTCTGTATCGTCCCGGTGGGCGTCGCGCAGTCGGAATTCGACCGGTGGACTGGCGGCGCGGTGCCGCACCCGGGCCAGCCGACGGTTCGGGGGCGACTTACCGTCGCCGTCGCAAAATTCGTCGACCAGGACACGTTCGACCGTCGACTGTGGTCGTGCGACCTGAATTTCGTGCGCGGCGAGGATTCGCTGGTGCGCGCGATATGGGCCGAACACCCATTGGTCTGGCAAATCTATCCCCAGGCCGAGAATGTCCATCTGCTCAAGCTCGACGCGCTGTTGACCCGTTTCGAGGGCAGGATCATCGACCCCGCCGCCACAAACGCCGATCCGTTCGCTGGCGCAGCAAGTTCTCAACGCGCATTCTGGCGGGCCTGGAACGCCGGCGACGCCGAAACCCTGGCCGCGGCTTGGCCCGCCTACCGGGCCGCGCTGTCCTTGCTGGAGGATCATGGACAAGCCTGGACGCAGGCGCTGGCTCGTCAGACCGATCTTGCCGAGGGGCTGGTCAACTTCTGTGAAAATCGTTTATAATTAAGGGTTTCCCAAATCCAAACTCAGTGGTTCACGCGGCCGGCCCTGCGGCCCCTCGCGTACCGCGCCTCAGTGCAGGAACCTTTATGAAACTCGCTCAGGAAGTTCGCGCCGGCAATGTGATCATGGTCGGCAAGGAACCGATGGTGGTGCAGAAGGCTGAATTCACCAAGTCTGGCCGCAACGCATCGGTGGTCAAGATGAAGATGAAGAACCTGCTTTCGGGCAGCGGCACGGAAACCGTGTACCGCGCCGACGACAAGTTCGACACCGTGCAGCTCGAGAAGAAGGAAGTCACGTACTCGTACTTCGCGGACCCGATGTACGTGTTCATGGACAACGAGTTCAACCAGTACGACGTCGAAAAAGACAATCTGGGCGATGCACTCAACTATCTCGCCGAGGGCCTGCCCTGCGAACTCACGTTCTACGAAGGAAAGGCCATTTCCGTGGAACTGCCGAACACCGTGGACCGCGAAATCGCGTACACGGAGCCCGCGGTCAAGGGCGACACGTCAGGCAAGGTGATGAAGCCTGCCAAGCTCGCGAACGGCTTCGAGGTCCAAGTGCCGCTGTTCGTGACCACCGGCGACAAGATCGAGGTGGATACACGAACCGGCGAATACAAGCGCCGCGTCTGATTGCGCGATTCGCTGCAGCGCATCGCCAGCAAGAACAAACGGGCACCGCGGTGCCCGTTTTTTTTGTTCGGCCCCGATCAGGCTGGCAGTTTGAATTTGGCCCTCGAGCGCGCAGCGTCGGTCTGCACGCCGCAAACATGCAGGTGGTCATTGACGAGCCCCATGGCCTGCATGAATGCATAGACCGTCGTCGGCCCCACGAACGACCAGCCGCGTTTCTTGAGATCCTTGGACAACGCCGTGGATTCGGCCGAGGTCGGCATCGTGGCCAAGACGTCGCGAGTGATACGGGTCGGACGGGAATTGCGTGCCGGCTCCCACCGCCAGAAATACGCTGCCAGCGAGCCACATTCCTCGGCCAGCTCGCGCGCACGTCGCGCGTTGTTGATTGTCGATTCGATCTTGCCGCGATGGCGCACGATGGCTGCGTTACCCACCAGCCGCTCGACATCGCGCGGCTTGAATCGCGCCACGCGTTCGAATTCGAAATTGGCGAACGCCTCGCGAAAGCCCTCGCGCTTGCGCAGTATCGTGAGCCAGCTCAAACCCGCCTGGAAGCCCTCGAGGCACACCTTCTCGAACAGATGCCGGTCGTCGGCGACGGGAAAGCCCCATTCGCGATCGTGATACGCGACGTAGAGCGGATCCTCGCCGCACCACCAGCAGCGTTGGATCGGCGCAGCCTTCGTGGCAGTACTCATCATTCGATTCTAGCGGAATGCGTGCACCTTACGGGCCGCCTATAATGACGCATCGCGAGCGATGCTCCAGGGTACCGCTGCCGCGAATAGGCAACCATTCGTCGAAAGCCCCACGTATGAAGCGACTGCTGCTGCTCGGCCTTCTCGCCCTATCGCCAGTGGCGAATTGGGCGTCGGCTCAGGCCGGGCCAACCGGCGCTGTCGTCGGCACCGTAACCTACCGTACGCGGGTGGCGCTGCCCCCGGATGCCGTCCTCGAGGTGCAGCTGCAGGACGTCTCGCGCGCGGACGCGCCGGCGCGCACCATCGGAAAGTCGATCATTCCGACCGCAGGCGCCCAGGTGCCGATTCCGTTTCGCGTCGAATACGATCCCGCCACGATCGATCCCTCGCACAGTTATTCGGTCCGGGCAATCATCACGGTCGGCGACAAGCTCCTGTTTGCGTCGCCGACGGCGCACCCGGTGTTGACCCAGGGGGCGGGCAATAAAGCAACCATCGACGTCTACATGCTCCTTCCGAGAGTTGAATTGCCGGGAGCGCTCCCCACTCCGGCGGCGACGCTGGAAAGCACGCAATGGAAACTGGTCTCGATCGGCGACGCGCCCGCCATCGTGTCGCCCGAGGGACGGGAAGCAGGATTCGCTCTGCACGCAGATGATCGCCGCCTGTCTGGCTCGGGTGGCTGCAACAGGTTGATCGGCAGCTATTCCCTCGATGCGGGCACACTCAAGGTCGCTCCCGCGGGCACGACGATGATGGCGTGCCCCGGGGAAATCATGCAACAGGAAAGCGAATTCTTGACCGCCCTCACAATGACTACCGGGTATCGCATCGCCGGCGACCAGCTCGAGTTGCGTAACGGCGAGCGCGTGCTGGCGCGCTTCATTGCGAAGAATTCCAAATGACACACACCGAAGGTCCCCGCATGGCCGCTGATTCCTCTTATGCGCGCTTCGGCAGCGGCAAGTCCGTTCGCCGAGTCGAGGACGAGAGTCTCCTCAAGGGGACAGGTTTGTTCGCCGACGACGCGTCATTGCCTGAACAGGCATTCGTACATTTCTTACGCTCGCCGCATCCCCACGCGCGCATTGCCGCGCTTGACACCGCGGCGGCACTGGCCCTTCCCGGCGTGATCGCAGTCCTTACGGGCGACGACCTGATCCGGGCGGGCGTCAAGCCGTTGGCCCCCTCCGCCGATTTCAGGCGCGGCGACGGCTCTCCCACCGCCACGGCGCCACGCCACGCGCTGGCCGCGGGCACGGTCCGCTACGTCGGCGAAGCCGTCGCCGCCATCGTGGCGCAAAGCAGCGCGCAAGCCCGCGATGCGCTGGAGGCCGTCGACGTGCGGTACGAGCCGCTGCCGAACGTCACGAACCTGCCTGATGCGACCGCCCCCGGCGCGCCGCAAGTTTGGGCAGACGCAACGGGCAATGTCGCCTGCGAAATTCGCCACGGCAACGTTGCAGCGACGACCGCTGCATTCGCCAAGGCGGCGCAGGTCGTGACGCTCGACCTCGTGAACCAGCGCCTTGCGCCATCGCCTATCGAACCTCGCGCGATCCTGGCAAGTTACGACGCCGGTACCGACCGCATCACATTGCGCGTGTCCAACCAGACGCCGACCGGCCTGCGCGACGAGTTGTGTTCAACCGTTTTGGGCATTCCCAACGACAAGGTTCGTGTACAGGTAGGCGACGTGGGCGGTGGCTTCGGTATGAAGACCGGCCTGTACCCCGAAGACGTGGTGCTCGCGTATGCCACGCGCACGCTTCGGCGGCCGCTCAAATGGACCGCGGAGCGCATGGAGGAATTCCTCGCGGCGTCCCACGGGCGCGACCTTGCCAGCAAAGCCGAGCTGGCGCTGGATCGCGATGGGCGCATCCTCGCGCTGCGCATCGCTTCGCTTGCCAACGTCGGCGCCTATGCCACGCCGGCCGGCGTGGTCATTCAGCTGATGATCGGCCCGTGGGTTTCCACCAGCGTCTACGACATCGGCACGATCGACATTGCGATCAAGGCCGTGATGACGCACACCGCGCCGACCGGAGCGTACCGGGGAGCGGGCCGACCGGAAGCGGTGTACACCATCGAGCGCCTTATGGATGCGGCGGCACGCCAGACGGGCATCGATCCGCTCGAGCTGCGCCGCCGCAACATGATCCGGCCGGAGCAGATGCCGTACAGGAATGCGATGGACAAGACCTACGACAGCGGCAACTTCGCGTCGGTGATGGACCAGGCGGCCCTTCTCGCGGATTGGCAGGGATTCGACGCGCGCGCAGACGCCGCGAAGGGACGCGGTCGCCTGCGTGGCCGTGGCATCGCGACATTTCTCGAATGGACCGGCGTCGACCTCTTCGAGGAGCGCGTGACGGTCACGGTCACCGGCACCGGCGAGATCGAGATCTTCAACGCGCTGCAGGCAATGGGCCAGGGATTGGCCACGACCTTTGCGCAGCTCGCGGTCGACGTGTTTGGCGTGCCGATAGAGAAGATCCGCATCGTGCAGGGCGACACGGATCGGGGCACCGGATTCGGCAGCGCCGGCTCGCGCTCGCTTTTCGTCGGCGGATCGGCGGTGCGAGTGGCGTCGGAGCGCACCGTCAAGCGCGCGCAGGAACTCGCAGCCAGCGAACTCGAGGCCGCGTCGGGCGACATCGAGTATCGCGACGGCGTGTTTCGCATTGCCGGCACGGATCGTAGCATCGGCCTGTTCGAACTGGCGCGACGGCAGCCGCACGAGCGCATCGTGCTCGACTCCACCAGCCACGTCGACGGTCCGACGTGGCCCAATGGCTGCCACATCTGCGAAGTGGAGATCGATCCGGACACCGGCGCCGTCGAGGTTTGCGCCTATTGGTCCGTCAACGACGTGGGGCGCGTGGTCAATCCGATGATTGTCGTCGGCCAGCTCGAGGGCGGCGCGGCGCAGGGCATAGGGCAGGCACTGTGCGAGGCGGTGGTCTACGACCCCGTGTCGGGCCAGGCGATCACGGCCAGTTTCCAGGATTACGCGATTCCGCGCGCGGACATGATTCGCCATTTCCACATGACCATGGACGAGTCCACGCCCTGCCGCAACAACGCGCTGGGCGTGAAAGGCGTGGGCGAACTCGGCACCATCGGCGCCACGCCGGCTGTCGTCAACGCGGTCGTCGACGCGTTGGCGCGCGCGGGCAGGCAGGCCAACGCGTTGAGCATGCAAATGCCGCTGGCGCCTGAGCGGGTGTGGCGCGCGCTGCACGCCTAGCGGCAGAGCGAGCCATCGTCCGGCGATTCTCCGCCATGTCAACAAGCGTTGTCGGATGATGGCGTGCAGTGCGACGGCTCGCCCAGTGACCCGGCATCGTGGCAAAATTGGCGCGTGAGCACACAGGACATCACGCTGCAGTTCGCTTCCGGGCATGATGCCGCATCGCTGGCCGCGATGTCCCGCGACCTGATCGAAGCAGGATTGGGTTGGCGCTATCGAACGGAATCGATCAGCGGACTCATCGCCGATGCCGAAACGGTGACGCTGGTGGCCCGGGGCGCGGAAGGACTTGCCGGCTTCGCGATCATGAAATTCGGCGACGAGCGCGCGCACCTGATGCTGCTGGCGGTGCGTCCGTCATATCAGCGGCGCGGCATCGGCAGGCGCATGGTCCTCTGGCTGGTGGAGTCGGCCGCCACGGCGGGCGTCGTGTCCATTCACGTCGAACTCCGCGCAGGCAACAGTGCCGCCCATGCGCTCTACCTTGGGGTCGGCTTTACCGAAACGCTGCGCCTGCCGGGCTACTATTCCGGGCGCGAGACCGCGATTCGCATGATGCGGCTGCTGCGATTCCCGACGAACGCCGGCAAACGCTGAAACCAAGTCTTCAACCGGCCGCGCCTGCGTCTCAACTGGCGGGAAGGAAGAAGTCGGCCACCCGGGAAATCTGGCCGCGCATCATTTCCCTGCCGAAGATCGTCGCGCATCCGCAATCCCCGGCGAGGATCAGCAGCGGCGTCGATTCCGGCTTGACGATGGCATCGAAAACCACCAGCTCACGTGGCAGCCGGGCAATTTCCATCGGCAAGCGCGCATCGCCGAGCATGCCGACCGGCGACGCGTTGATCAGTATGTCGATTCCTTCAGTCAACGGGTCCGCCGCTTCGACTTTAACGCCGGGGCTGGCGCGCGCAACCCTGGCCGCGAGGCTTCGCGCCCGTTCGGCATCGACATCGAAGATGCGCAGGGACGACGGTCGCTCGAAGCCGATCGCCACAGCAATGGCCGACCCGGCGCCGCCTGCGCCAAGGAGCATCACGTGCTTCCCCGCAAGGCCGATGTCGCGACGGCGAAACGCCTCGACACACCCAAGCCCGTCGAAGATCTCGCCAATCCAGCGTCCGTCGGCGTGGCGCGTCAGTGCGTTGACCGCGCCGACGGCGCGCGCCTGAGCGCCCAGTTCGTGAGCCAGCGCGCACGCGCGCATCTTGAACGGAATCGTGAATACCAGCCCGCCCAGATTCTGCAATGCCAACAACTGCGGCAGGACCTCGTCGAAGTCGTCGGGAAGCACGTGCAACGGCACCAGGATCGCATCGAGCCCGCGCCGGCAAAACTCCGCGGTGAACATTTCCGGCGAGCGGACTTGTTCTATCGGATGTCCGACGATGCCGAACAGCCGGGTCTTGCCGGAAACATAGTCGACCTCTTCGTGCGTTGCCATGCGCCGGCTTCCGTTGCGGGTAACTCGGGGTTGGCATCATGCTGCGCCGGCTCCCGTATGGCAAGCGACGCGGCGGCAAGGAAATCTGCATGTCCCCTTGCTGCTAAACTGGCCCGGTGAAACACCGCCTGGCTTCGCTCATGACCGGGATGTTCGCGACGTCGCCGCTGCGGCATGCGCCGTTTCGCCTGTTCTACATGGGTTCGGTTGGATCGGCCGTCGGCTACACCATGCAGGCGACGGTCGCGGCATGGCTGATGGCCACGCTGACACCCTCGGCATTGATGGTCGCGCTGGTGCAAACAGCGAGCACGTCGCCCTCGCTGCTGCTGGGTCTGATGGCGGGTTCGCTCGCGGACATCATCGACCGCCGCAGGATCATCCTCACCACGCACGTCGTCCTGCTGGTCACCACCGCCGTGCTGGGAATTTTCACGCTGACCGGACACACCGGACCCGCGATGCTGCTGGCGCTGACGTTCGTCATCGGCGCGTCCTTCACCTTCTACATGCCGGCCCAGCAAGCGTCGATCAATGGTTTCGTGTCGCGCATCGAACTGCCTCGCGCAGTCGCGCTGGGCGCCGTGGCCTTCAATGTGGCGCGCGCCATCGGGCCGGCGATTGCCGGTGCGCTTGCGGCGTGGCTTGGATCGGGCAGCGCACTCATCGCCAGCGCGATCTTCTTCAGTGTGATGATCCTCGCCGTGCGTACGTGGAAGCCACGCGAACCGGCGCTGCCCGGCGTTCCGGAAACGCTCTTTTCCGGCGTGTTGAGCGGTTTGCGCTTTGCGCGCCATTCCCGGCCGATGCGCTCGCTCATCTTTCGCAATCTCAATTTCTGCGTGTGCGCGAGCTGCCTGTGGGCGCTGTTGCCGGTCATCGCCCGCGACCAGCTTGGCCTGGGCGCCGGCGGCTACGGCCTGCTGTCGGCGAGTTTCGGCATCGGCGCAATCGTCGGCGCACTGTCCATACCGCGCCAGCTGCAAAACCAGACATTGAATGCCGTGGTCACGTCGGGGGTATTGTTGTGGACGGCTGCCACATTGCTTATCGCGGCAGCCAACATGACTGTCGTCGCGCTGGCCGGCGCATTCGGTTCTGGCGTGGCGTGGGTCTGCGTGCTCGCGAGCCTTTCGGCGGGCACCCAAAGTACGGCGCCTGCGTGGGTTCGCGCGCGTGCGGTGGCCATGAACCTCGTCGCGGTGCAGGCGAGTCTTGCGCTGGGCAGCATCATCTGGGGAACGCTCGCGTCGGCCAGCGGCACTCGCGTATCCCTCGCCGTGGCGGCCACCGTGATGTTCCTGTTACACATCCTGAATCGACGCGTACATGTCGCCATGGGCAACGAGGCGGATGTAACACCCGCGGTGCAGTTGCCGGACCTGGCCATCACGGTCCCGCCCCTTCCCGACGACGGGCCGGTGCTGATCCAGATCGAATACCAGATTGCGCCCGACGACCGCGAGGATTTCCTGCGCGCCATCCATGCCGTGGGGCCTTCCCGCCGGCGCAACGGCGCGTCGAACTGGCGGGTCTTTCGCGACGTTGCAGAAGATGGCCGCTTCGTCGAACGTTACATCATCACCTCCTGGGCCGAATATGTGAGGCTGCGGTCGCGAATGACGATGGCCGACCGAAAGCTGCAAGACCGTGTGTCCGAAAAACAGCGCCACGATGTGCCGATCCGTGTTTCGCGGCTGATCGGCGTCGGCCCCCAGGACTGACCAGCGCACCGCAAGTCGCCGTATGATAGCTGCAGTCGCCTTCGAGGATTGAGCCCATGAAACCCGCTGCCAGAGAACCCAATGCCGAGAGGATCGAGGCACTGATCCGCGAACTGCTGATCGAGATCGGCGAGGACCCGGAGCGCGAAGGGCTGCAACGCACGCCGAAGCGGGTCGCAGCAGCCTACTCGTTTCTCACTTCCGGCAACCGGACCGACATCGATGCGCTCATCAACGATGCCATCTTCACGCAGAAGACGAACAGCATGGTCATCGTCAAGAACATCGAGGTCTATAGCCTGTGCGAGCACCACATGCTGCCGTTCTTCGGGCGATGCCACATCGGCTACATTCCCGATGGCCGGGTGTTCGGGGTGAGCAAGCTGGCGCGACTCGTCGACATGTATGCTCGGCGGCTGCAACTGCAGGAACGGCTGACCGAGCAAATTTCCCAGTCGGTGATGGAGACCATCGGCGCCGCCGGGGCCGGCGTGATGATCGAGGCGCAGCACCTGTGCATGATGATGCGCGGCGTCGAGAAGCAGAACTCCATGATGATCACGTCCTCGGTCGTGGGCCAGTTTCGCGAGTCGCTCGCGACCCGCGAGGAATTCCTGGGCCTGATCGGCCATCGCGGGACTTGACCCAGGTCCGCCGTCAGCTCGCCAGCAGGCGCTCCGTCAGCGCCACGTCGTGCGCGGCATTCATGTCGGCGAACGCCGCGCGCGCTTCTTCCGCATCCGCGCGGGCCGAAGAATGCGCCTCCGCGCCTCCACGCGCGAATTGCAACGCGGCGCGATGGTAGCGGGTCCGCGCCAGCTCGAGGCGACTGCCGAGCTGTGCAAATATCTCGATGGCGCGGTCGTAATGCCCGAGCGCATCGTCGTACGCGCCCCGGCCGGAAAGTACCTGGCCGCGCACACGCGCCGCCAACGCGACGAAATGCGGCGCGATGGCGAATTCGGCAACCTCGTTCAACTGCGCAGCCAACTGCATGGCTCCATCGGCACGTCCTCCTGCCAGGTACGCCTCGGCAGCATAGCCTAGCACCTGGATCCGCACGACGCCGTTCTCGGTGTCGCGCGCCAGCGGAACGTACAGGTCGTACCATTTGAGCGCTTCGCCAACGTCGGAACGCTGCATGGCGGCGTGCCCAAGCGCGTGCAGCGCCCACCCGTTGAGGACCACCTGGTCCAACTCCTGCGCGCGCTCCCAACCCTTTTCCGCGTGGACGCGCGCCGCGTCCTGATCGCCCAGGTCAGCGAGCACGACAGCGAGCATGGGCTCGCACCAGGTCGCAAGGCGCCCCTCGCCGATCTGCTCGCACAGCGCCAACGCGGAATGCAGGGCATTCCGCGCTTCGGCCAATCGGCCCTTGCCCTGCAAACCCAGCACCTCCGCAAAGGTGGCCCATGCCACACGCGCAAGCGATCCGGCCTTCGCGCCGTACAGCCGGTCGGCCCCGGCGAAACCCAGGGCATCGTCCCAATGCCCGCGTCCGGCTGCGTTTTCCGCGAGGAATTCGTTGCCGCTGGCGATTGCCTCCGGATCATTTGTGCGCTCGCCCAGCGCGATGCCTTCGCGCGCCCAGCGGTCGCTTTCGTCGTAGCGAAGCAGATGCTGATTGGCCCCTGCCAGGAATGTGTAGATGTGATGCAAAGCTCCCGAATGCGCGCCGGGTTCCGCCAACTGCCGTGCCCTTTCCAGGAACTCGATGGCCTTCGCGTGTTCGGCCCGGTAGTGGTAGTAACGGCCCATGAATGCCAGCGCCATGGCCAGCTCCTTGGCCTGAGCAAGCGGGTCGAGATCTGCCAGCGCGGTCTCCAGATGCGCTAGTCCGCGTTCATCGCCAATCTGGCAGTACACCGCACCGATCTTGAGGTGAAGCGCCGCCCGCGCTTCGGGCGCGAGTATCCGCGCGAGCGCGCGCTCATAGCTTTCGACTGCCGGCTGCGCCACTCCGCGGGCATCGTGCGTGTCTCCGATCGTGGCGTCGATCTCGGCAAGGAGATCTTCGCGGTGAAGCGCATCGGCCGATTCACGCGCCTGTTCGAGGAATTTCAATGCCTCGTCGAGCGCGAACACCCGCGCGGCATTGCGCGCCGCGCGCCGCGCGTACGCAAGCGACCGGAGCAGGTCGCCCGCCTGAATGAAGTGATGCGCCAGGTCCTGCGCATGCTCGTCCGCGCCCCCTCCGGTCACTACATCTTCACCGGCTGATGCGCCATAAAGTTCTTCCAAGGCCTCGCCGATGCGCTGGTGCATCCTGCGCCGGCGTATCGGGTTCATCTCCTCATAGAGGACTTCGCGGATCTTGTCGTGGGTAAACGCGAAACTATCGTCGCCAACCGATGACGTCGGACCCTGGCCACTGCTGTTCGCGCGGATCAGCTGTGCCGCGGTGGCTTCGTCCAGCGCATCGAGCAGCGTGTCCTCGCCCAGCGTGGAGGCCGCCGCCAGTTCCCGGAAAGAAAAGATCTTGCCCAGCGCCGCTGCCGTGCGCAGCGCATCCACGGCCGCATCACTCAACCGGTTGAGCCGCCGGCCGATGGCTTCCTTCACGCTCTGCGGAATCGCCAGATCATGCGTTTCCTTTTGGCGCCACGCGTCCCCGTCGCGGTAGATTTCACCCTGCTCGATCAGCGACTTGATGACCTCCTCGATGAAAAAGGGATTGCCTTCGGTCTCGCGATAGAGTGCTGCGACGAGATCATCGGAAACGTTCTCCACGCCGAACAGCGTCGCCAGGAGCGCGCCGGTGTCGGCGCGGGTCAGTCGTCCCAGCGCGATGCGCGTGCCGAGACGCTCGCGATTCCATTCGACCAGCGCCGACGCGAGCGGGTGCGCACGGTCCAGCTCGATTTCACGGTACGCGACGAGGAAGAGCACGCGGTCGTTGCGCAGATGGCGAAGGAGATAGTGCAGCAGCGACAGCGTGCCCTGGTCGGCCCAGTGCACGTCGTCGACGAAAACCAGAAGGCCGCGCTCGGCGGCGAGCCCCTGCAGGAAGCGCGCGGCGTTGTCGAACAGGCGCATGCGCTCTTCGCTGGGCGACAGCGATGCATTGGGCGGAAGCGCGCCCAGCTTGGCTTCGATTTCGGGCGCAAACTTCGCGATCTCCGGCGCCATCGCGCCCAAGGCAACCCGCAACTGCTCCTCACTTTGCCGCCTTGTCCACTCGCGAAAAGCCTCGACGAACGGCAGATATGGTGTAGTGGCTTCGTATTCGTAGCAGCCGCCGCGCAACAGCGTGGCACCGTTGACCTGCGCATGCGCCATCAGGCCCTGGGCCAGGCGCGTCTTGCCAACGCCGGGCTCGCCCGAGAGCAGGACCAGCTGGCCGCGCGCCTGCTGGGCATGGGCCCAATGCTGCAGAAGTTGCTGCATCTCGCTGGCGCGCCCGACCAGCTGCCCGCGCACCAATTGCTGCAGTGGTGGTGCGGCGTCCGCTGCCGCAATGTCCTCCACACGCAGCGGCGGAAACTCGGATGGCAGGTCTGCGGCGACCAACTGATGAATGTTCTCTGCCTCCGCGATGCCCCGCAGCTTGTACTTGCCGAGGTCGCGCAACGTGGTTGCCTCCGGCAGCATCGCGCGGACCCTCTCCGCGACCTGGGATGAAAGCAACGTCTGCCCGCCGTGACCAGCCGACATCACCCGCTGCACGCGCGCCAACGTCAGCGACGAGTCATACTCGCCGCCGCGCGCCTCGACGGTGCCGGTATGCAGACCCATCCGCACGCGCAATTCGCCGACATCGCCCCAATTTTGCCGATGCAGCGCGCGCTGCGCGTCGAGAGCGGCTGCCAGCGCATCGGCAGCGGTCACGAACGCCGCACAGAATCCATCGCCCAAGATCTGAAACACGCTGCCGCCGTGCGTGCCGATGGCGTCCCGCAGCACTGCGTTGTGCTTCGCCAGCGCCTCCTTCATCGCCTCGGGGTGCTGCTGGATCAGCTGCGTCGAGCCTTCGATGTCGGTGAAAAGGAAGGTGACAATGCCACTGGGCAGGTTGGTCATCGCGGGTTGCGGGTGAGCGGCTTGCAAAGCATCGAGTCTGCCACCACTTGAGGGGTCACGTCACCTGTGGCAATCGAACAAATCCGTAAGCCTTGCTGTTCTTGCCGTCCCGGCCGCCCATCCTGCCGTTATACAATGCGCGTCCCGCGCCAGACCGGACCTGTCATGTATTTTCTCGCACACGCTCCTGCCCTCGCACAGCCCGTGGCCGATACGCCGCCACGCGAAATTGGCTTCGTCCCCCATGTCGTTTGAGCAACGCCTGGATGCATTGTCGCCGGACACGTTGCGCGGCCTCAACCGCGGCATCGAAAAGGAGAGCCTGCGCGTGCAGCCGGATGGCAAGCTCGCGACCACAACGCATCCGGTGGCATTGGGTTCGGCCCTGACCCATCCCCACATCACCACCGACTTCAGCGAATCCCAGCTCGAACTGATCACTGGCGTGCACGCCAGTGCCGCGGCCTGCCTCGCCGAGTTGACCGAGATACACGAAGTTGTCTATCGGGCGATAGGCAACGAATTGCTGTGGGGCGCAAGCATGCCGTGCGGCCTGCCCGGCGACAACGCCATTCCGCTGGGACGCTACGGCACATCCAACGTGGGTCGCGCCAAGCACGTGTACCGCATGGGCCTTTCCTATCGCTATGGCCGGCGCATGCAGGCCATCTCCGGTATCCACTACAATTTTTCACTGCCCGGTCCACAGTCGAACGAGGCGTACTTCGCGCTCATCCGCAATTTTCGTCGCCACTCGTGGCTGCTTCTGTATCTGTTCGGCGCCTCGCCTGCCGTGTGCTCGAGTTTCGTCGTTGGCCGGCCGCATGAACTGCAAGAACTGAGCGAGGGGACCCTTTACCTGCCATTCGCGACATCGCTGCGCATGGGGCGTCTGGGGTACCAGAGCGATGCGCAGGCATCGCTCGAGGTGAGCTACAACTGCCTCGACAGCTACGCTTCGTCATTGCAGGACGCCCTCACCCGTCCCTATCGGCCCTACGAGGACATCGGCATCCGCACCGGCGACGACTATCGCCAGCTCGCAACCACGCTGTTGCAGATCGAGAACGAGTTCTACGGCACGATCCGCCCCAAGCGCGTGATCCGTCCCGGTGAGCGCCCGTTGCACGCACTGCGCGAGCGCGGTGTCGAGTATGTCGAAGTGCGCCTCATGGACCTCGATCCCTTCTGTCCGATCGGCATTACCCCGGGTACATTGCATTTCCTCGACGTGTTCCTGCTGAATTGCCTGCTGCGCGAGAGCCCGCCGGATACGCCCGACGAGCTCGGTGCAATTGCGCGCAACATGCAGACCGTCGCCGCGCGCGGCCGCGAACCGGGTCTGCGTCTCGCGCAAGCTGCGCAGGAAGTGCCGCTCGTCGATTGGGGCGACCGGCTGCTCGCCGAATGCGCGCCGATAGCGGCGGCACTCGATGCGGCGCGAAGCACCACTGCGCACCGTGATGCGCTGGCTGCCGCGGTCGCGGCACTCTCCGATGCGGCGATGACGCCGTCGGCCCGCGTGCTCGACGCGATGGCGCGCGACTTCGACAACAACTACACGCGGTTCGTTCTTGCGCAGTCTGCTGCGCACCGTGCCGCCGTCCTCAACCTGCCTTTCTCGGCCTCGGTCGCAGGACGATTTGCGGAAATGGCGACAGAGTCTCTTGCAAGACAGCGCGCAATCGAGGCGGCCGACACCTTGCCTTTCGAGACCTTTCTCCAGAACTACCTGGCCCCGTCCAGCCTCGAGGTCTGAGGGCCGCGGCGCAGGATAAGATGAAGCACTATGACACCATCGTCCTGGGTCTGGGCGCGATGGGCAGCGCCACGACGTATCAGCTCGCGAAGAGAGGCAACCGCGTCCTCGGCATCGACCGCCATTCGCCGCCGCACGATTTCGGCTCGACGCACGGCGACACGAGGATCACCCGGCTCGGCATCGGCGAAGGCGCGCAATACACACCTCTCGCGCTTCGCTCGCACGAGATTTGGCGCGCGCTCGAGCGCGAAACGGGTAGCACGCTGCTCACCACCAATGGCGGCCTTGTACTATCCAGCAAGGCGAGGACGTCGCGCAGCCACTCCGACGCTTTTTTCGCCAACACGGTGGCCGCCGCCACGCAGTACGGGGTTCCCCATGAGATCCTTGATGCGGCCGACATCCGGCGGCGATTCCCGCAGTTCATTGTGGCAGACGATGAAACTGGCTATTTCGAGCCAAGTGCCGGATTCCTGCGGCCGGAGGAATGCATTCGCGTGCAGCTCGCACTGGCGGCACAGCACGGTGCGGAATTGCATCGTTACGAGCGCGCAACGGCATTTGCCGCGACGCAGCGCGGCGTGACCGTCACCACCGATTGCGATACCTATGGGGCCGACCGGTTGATCGTTGCGGCGGGCCCATGGCTTCCGGCCTTCGTCGGTCCTGAAATCGGCCGCCACCTCACGATCTATCGCCAGGTGCTGTGCTGGTTCGACATCGACGGTCCGGTTGCGCCGTTCCTGCCCGAGAATTTTCCCGTTTTCATCTGGGAACTGCAGGGGAAGCGTCAAGGAATCTACGGATTCCCCGCCATCAATGGTGCCCGCGGCGGACTAAAGGTCGCCACCGAACAGTACGACGTCGCCACGACGCCAGACGGTGTTGACCGCCAGGTATCCGATCAGGAAATCCGGGACATTTTCGACGAGTACGTCCAACCCCAGCTGTCGGGACTTCGCGGCGCGTGCGTGAAAGCCGTCACCTGCCTCTACACGGTAGCGCCGGACTTCGGCTTCATCATCGACGCATTGCCCGGTGCCGAGAGGGTGCTGTTCGCGTCCCCGTGCTCAGGGCACGGATTCAAGCACTCGGCGGCGATTGGCGAGGCGTTGGCGGAGCGCGCGACCGACCGCGCGAGCCGGCACGATCTTGGTGTGTTTTCGCTGGCAAGATTCGCGGTGTAAAATTCCGGCTCGGTCCGGCATTCGTCATTCTCGCATCAGCGGGCGCCCGGCGACCACGGCGGAAGGCGCTTGATTCCCGTCCCCGATCAGGTCGAGGGCCAGCCTTCCTCGGGAATGACATGGAGGTTGTCCGTCGTTCGCGGTATCCGCGGGAATCGGGGAGGCGGTGGATGCATTCGCTGAGAATCTGCATTGCGTTCCTGCGCCGGCATGTGGTGCTCGCGTTCCTGCTGATGGGCGCGTTCTTCCTGCTTTCCGGGATCATGTCCATCAACCTCTACGTCGTCCTGAAGGCCAATCTCGAACTGTTCCGGAAGTACGGCCCGCAGGTCATCGAAGATGGCGCGCTGCTGCAGCTTGCCCAAATTCTCGGCACCGCGTTCCTCAGCATATTTTTCTTCGTGCTGTTCGTCGTGTGCGAACGCGTCGTCGTCGACCGGATGACCGCACCGCTGCGGGATGTCAGCGCCGAATTTCCCTGAGCCAGGAGACCTTCCCATGATCTACGGCTTGACGCAGCTCGGTGTCGTGCACACCATCATCAGTCTCATCGCGGTTGCCGCAGGCGCCATCGCGTTCGTTCGCTATGGCCGGATTTCACCGGGGGTCACCGTGGGGAAGGTCTACGTGATCACCACCGTACTGACCTGCCTGACCGGATTCGGGATCTTCCAGCATGGCGGCTTCGGCAAGCCGCACATGCTCGGCATTCTGACGTTGGTGATGCTGGGAATAGCCGCAATCGGTGTTCGGCATGTCGGGATTCCTCTTCGATTCCGGCGTCACGACGTCGCCGATGTGAGAGCCCAAGCTGCGCGGCGCGGCACGACGCGGCGCCGCGTAGCAGCAGCGTGGCGCCCGGCACGCTTGCCTTACTTCTGGGTTTCCTTCACGTCCGATTCGAACAGCTCCTGCAGCTGCGCTGCCGCTTGCGCTGAGGTCTGGATCAGCTGTGCCTCGTCCTGACGCACGGCGTATTGTGCTTCGAGCTGGCGCCGGTCGTGTTCGCGGAACAGATCTACCGCATGCAAGGCCTGCGCTGGCGCCAACCCCAATTGCTCCAGCGCCTGTCGCGCCGTCTCGAGGCTCGACAGGAACGTTTCGCGTTCGACCGCCTCGATGTCCAGGTCGCGCAGCCGGTAATAGTGAACGCGATTGCGTGCGCGGGCGAGGATCGGCAGATCGGGAAAGTGCTTCCTGACGAGCGCGGCCGTCTTAACCGACGCCTCGACATCGTCGATGGCGAGCACGAACAGCTTGGCATCGCGCGTCCGCGCCGATTCGAGCAACTCCAGCCGCGACGCATCGCCGTAATACACCTTGTTGCCGAACCTGCGCACGAAGTCGACCTGCTGGTAACTCACTTCCAGCGCAGTGAACGGTATGCCTGCCATGCGCAGCACGCGCGACACGATCTGGCCGTAGCGGCCGTAGCCCGCGATGATCACGGGATTGCCGGGACCGTCGATCGCGTCGAATTCCGGAGGCTTCCTGCGCGCCAGCCAGCGTTCGAGCAGCCGTTCGTGCACGACGAAGGAAAGCGGCGCCAGCAGCATCGATATGGTGACGGCGAGAACGAGGAATTGTGACGTTTCTCCGGTCAGGATTCCCGTGGTCTGCGCGGCCGTGAACAGCACGAACGCGAACTCGCCGCCCTGGGCCAGCAACACCGCAATGCGCTGCGCCTCGTCATTGGCTGTCCCGGTGCCGCGCATTACCGCGAAAAGAAGCGCGGTCTTGATCAGCATCAGGCCGATCGCCACACTCAGCACCGCGAGCGGATGGGCGACAAGGTACGCGAGATTGGCGCTCATCCCGACCGCCATGAAGAACAGGCCGAGCAGGAGTCCCTTGAACGGCTCGACGTTGGCTTCGAGCTCGTGCCTGAATTCGGAGTCGGCCAGCAGCACGCCGGCGAGGAATGCGCCCAGCGACATCGACAACCCGATCTCTTCCATCAACAACGCCGCGCCGATCACGACCAGCAACGCCGCGCCGGTGAAGATCTCGCGTCCACCGAAGCGCGCGACCAGCTTCAGGATCGGACGCACCAGCACGCGGCTGACGACGATGACCAGCACGATCGCGGCCACGCCTTTGCCGGCCAGCACCCACGGATTCGCGATGCCCGTCCTTTCCGGCGCAAGCAACGGCAGCAGTGCGATGAGCGGAATCACCGCCAGGTCCTGAAACAACAGGATGGCGAACGCGCGGCGTCCACTGGGACTGCTCAGCTCGCCGCGCTCACCCAGCCACGCCAGCACGATCGCAGTGGACGACATCGCGAGCCCAAATCCGATCACCGTCGCCGCCTGCCACCCCTGGCCTTGCCAATGCGCGATGCCCGCAAGCACGATGCCGGTCACCAGCACCTGGGCGCCGCCCAGTCCGAATACGGGCTGCCGCAACGCCCACAAGCGCGAGGGTTCGAGCTCCAGTCCAACCAGGAACAGCAGAAGGACTACGCCCAGCTCCGCAAAGTCGAGCGTTGCTTCGACGTGGGGAACCACGCCCATGCCCCACGGCCCGATGATCGCGCCCGCGGCGAGGTAGCCCAGAACCGCACCCAACTTGAAGCGCCGGAACAGGGGCACGACGACCACCGCCGTCGCAAGCAGCACTGCAGCCTCCACCAGGAACGTCATCGCGATCTCAGCATGGGTGCGCCTTGAAAGTTGCCGTGTCCGCTCGGCGAGTCTCCATTTTCATGCGGCATCCCGCGCCCGCGGGTCGCCATGCATCTTCTTCTTCGTAGCCGCCAGTTTCTCCTGCTCCGCCTGGCAACGGGGTCCGGCGAACTCCGCGGCCATGGCATCGAGGAATACGCGGGTGCGCGCCGGCATCAGCCGGCGACCAGGAAACACGGCCCAAGCAGCCGTGGTGGGCAGGCTCCAGTCCGCGAGAACCGGCGCCAACTCACCGCTGCGGATGTAAGGCTCTGCGAAGTGGTCACTTACTACCGCAATTCCAGCCCCGGAACGGGCCAGCCGGATCAGCAGTTCCGGCGAATTGGCGGTCGCGCGACCGGGCGGGATGCCCTCCCAGCGCTGCTCGCCTCGCGACAGCACCCAGGTCTGGGGTTCACCGCTGCGCGTGAGCAGGCGCAACGCGTCGTGTTCCATCAGGCCCTCCGGTTCGGCCGGCGCGCCCCGCCGCGCCAGATAGTGAGGCGCGGCGTACAGGCTCGATGAAAATACCGCCAGGCGACGTGCTGCCAGGAAAGCGTCGTCCGGCAAATCTCCCATGCGAATCGCCACGTCGAAATTCTCGCCGATCAGGTCCACGCGCCTGGGCGACAGGTCGACCTCCAGGGAGACTGCAGGGTATCTCGCGATGAAATCCGCGAGCATGGCGCCCATGACGACCGTGGCAAAATCGCCGGGCATTGAAACTCGCAGGCGTCCGCTCGGCTCGATCTGACGATTCTGCGCGAGCTGGCTCGTGGCCTCGACTTCGGCCACGACCTGATGGGCGTGTTCGAGCACGCTGTGCCCGAAGTCCGTGACCGAGAGCTTGCGCGTGGTCCGTTGCAGCAGCCGTTCACCGAGACGCGCTTCCAGTGCAGCCATGCGCCGCGAGACCGTGGATTTGGGCAGCCCAAGGCGTTCGGCAGCACGCGTGAAGCTGCCCTCGTCCGCAATCCGCGCGAAAAGCAGCAAATCATTCGGCTCAATGTCCTGGGAAATCAAGGAGTTCACCAATTGTTCTTATTGTACCACTACAGCAACAATGTTATCCAATATAGCACCTTACTTATGATTATCGGGACAATTATATTCACTCCACCGCTGACGTCAACCAAGGGAGTGATCATGAATATCCTGCAAATCAACTCGAGCGCTCGTACCGACGACTCGCAATCGACCAAGCTGGCCGGCGCTCTGGTCGAACGCATTCGCCGAGACAACGGCGCCGCCACCCTCACCATCCGCAACCTGTCGCGGATGCCGCATCCACCGCTCGACGACTCCGCATTGGCCGCGCTGTTCACGCCGGCCGGGCAACGCACCCCCGGGCAGGTGGCACGGGTGGCCCAGGATGACGCATTGATTGCGGAAATCCAGGCCGCAGATGTGGTGGTGCTGGGGGTGCCCATGTACAACTTCGGTGTCCCGGCGCAACTCAAGAACTGGATCGACGCAATCTCGCGCGCCCAGGTCACCTTTCGCTATACCGCCACGGGTCCCGAGGGTCTGCTCACGGGCAAACAGGTCTACGTGGCGTTGACCCGGGGCGGACAGTATCGCAACACGCCCAGTGACAGCCAGGTGCCCTATCTCACGACCATCTTCTCGTTCCTCGGCATGACCGACGTGCATTTCGTCTATGCGGAAGGGCTGGCGATGGGCCCCGAGGCGCTGCAAAATGGCCTGGCGTCGGCGCACTCGCAAATCGAGGAACTGTTGGCCGCCTGAAGAGACAAATGAGTGGAACCGGCGGGCCACACGGCAAACGAAGGAAATCCCAATGACTACGGCAACTCAAACAACGCTGTCTACCGAATCCGTCGCGCGGCCGCGCACCGTGGAGCAGCTCGTCGCCGGCCAGGCAACGTCGGATGGCGCCGGCGTGAAACTGACGCGCGTGCTGACGCAGCCGCTGCAGCGTCGGCTCGACCCGTTTCTCATGCTCGACGCGTTCGGCACCGACAATGCAGACGATTACATCGGCGGCTTTCCCGATCATCCGCATCGCGGTTTCGAGACCGTGACCTACATGATCTCCGGACAGATGCGCCATCGCGACAGCTTCGGCCACGAAGGGCTGCTGCGCAACGGCGGCGTGCAGTGGATGACGGCCGGCAGCGGCATCATCCATTCCGAACTGCCAGAACAGGCCGACGGCCGCATGGAAGGCTTTCAGTTGTGGCTGAACCTGCGGTCAAAGGACAAGATGCGCGCGCCGTGGTATCGCGACATACAGAGCGCCGAGATTCCGGAGTTCACGACGCCGGAAAGCGTGACCGCGCGCGTGATCGCGGGCACGAGCCACGGCGTCGCAGGCGCCATGCAGCGCGAAGTGACCGATCCGCTTTACCTCGACCTGCATTTCGGGGCCGGGTCGACATTTGCGCAGGCCCTTCCGGCGCAGAGCAACGCATTCGTCTATGTCTATCGCGGCGCGTTGCGGATCGGCGACGCCAACGTGCCGGCGCAGCGCATGGCCATCCTGCGCAACACCGCCGGCAGCGACGGCGTGGTGTTGAATGCCTCGGAACCGGCGCGCGCGCTGCTCATCGCGGGCACGCCGCTGGGCGAGCCGATCGCGCAGCACGGCCCCTTCGTGATGAACACCCGGGATGAGCTGATCCGGGCGGTGCAGGATTACCAGGCGGGTAAGTTCGGCGCCGCGGTGACATAAGATTGCGGACCGGTGTTCGCGTAAATTCCCTTCCGGAGGTCGCCATGAACGAAGAGACATTTAACTTGAGCATTCGCAAGTTCCTGAAGATGGTCGGCATCAGCTCGCAGCGCGAGATCGAGCAGGCGGTGGCCAAGGCCATCGCCAGCGGCGCATCCAAAGGAACCGAAACCTATCCTGCGAAAGTGACGCTCACCATCGCCGGCTTGCACGTGCAGGTCGCGTTCGACGGCGAGATCGCGTTGGAGTGAGGTCCGTGACCTAATGCGGCGAACGGCAATCGCAAGGGCGCGCCCACGGAATCAGGTTCTTGCGGGTCGCCGGAGCCGGGCGGCGCCCTCGAGCAACCTGCCGAGAATCGGCCATAGCAGAAGGACGAACGCCAGTGTGGTGATCGACCCCACGAGCCCATTCGACCAGAACACGCGCATGTCGCCGCCTGCGCCGATCATCGAGAGGCGGAAGGCATCTTCGGCGCGGTTGCCGAGCACCAGCGCGAGCGTAAGCGGCGCGAGCGGAATGCCGATCTTCTTGAACACGTAGCCGACGACACCGAACAGCAGCATGAGCCAGACGTCGAACATGGCGTTCTGGATGGCATACGCGCCGATGCCGCAGGACACGATGATCATCGGCGCGACCGCAGCGAACGGGACGCGCAAAACGGCGGCAAAGATCGGGACCGTGGTCAGCACGATCACCAATCCGACGACGTTGCCCAGGTACATCGAGGCGATGAGCCCCCAGACGAAGTCCTTGTGCTCGACGAACAGCAAGGGGCCGGGGTTCAATCCCCAGACCATCAATCCGCCGAGCAGGATCGCCGCCGTTCCCGATCCGGGAATGCCCAGCGCCAGCATGGGCAGCAACGCCGCCGTTCCCGACGCGTGCGCGGCGGTCTCGGGCGCGAACACACCCTCGATGCGTCCCGTGCCGAACGACTCCGGATCCTTGGAAAAGCGCTTGGCCAGGTTGTAGCCCATGAATGATGCCGCGATCGCG
This sequence comes from uncultured beta proteobacterium, assembly GCA_963819965.1. Lineage (GTDB taxonomy): Bacteria > Pseudomonadota > Gammaproteobacteria > Burkholderiales > Casimicrobiaceae > VBCG01. The sequence goes on along the minus strand of CAWFYA010000001.1, from coordinate 426,813 downwards.
CCACCGGGCGTGATGCCGAGCCAGCAGCCAATGGCGGAAGAACGCAGCAGCGTGATCCAATAGCGCGGCATTTCCTTCCACACCTTCAGCACGACGCGCAGGCTGATCGACGCGGAATGACCGCGCAGCGCAAGCCGCTCCTCCATTGTCAGCAGAATTTCGCTGATCCCGAACAGGCCGATGACCGCGACGAGGAAGTTGACGCCGCGCAACAGCGGGTCGAAGCCGAACGTCATGCGCAACTGCCCGGAGACGGTGTCCATGCCGATGGCGGCGAGGAGCAGTCCCGAGCGTCATCGAGATGATGGTCTTGTGCTTGGCCTCGCGCCCGAGGCCGACGAACGAACAGAAGGTCAACAGGTAGACGGCGAAAAATTCCGGCGGACCGAAACGCAACGCGAAAGTTGCGATGCGCGGCGCGAGAAAGGTGATCAGGACAACTGCAACCAGCGAACCGATGAACGACGACGTGAACGCCGCGGTGAGTGCTTCGGCGGCCTTGCCCTGCTGCGCCATCGGGTAGCCGTCGAAGGTGGTTGCCACCGACCAGGCTTCGCCGGGAATGTTGAACAGGATCGACGTGATGGCCCCGCCGAACAGCGCGCCCCAATAGATGCACGAAAGCATCACGATGGCCGATGTGGGATCCATGGTGAAGGTGAGCGGCAGCAGGATCGCGACGCCGTTCGGCCCGCCCAGGCCCGGCAGCACGCCGACGAAGATGCCCAGCACGAGCCCAACCAGCATCAGCGCCAATATCTTCCATGTCAGGAGGACGGCAAAGCCATGCAGCAGCAGCGGGAGCGCTTCCATCGCCGTCGCGTCTAGCGACCGAACAACGCTTCGATCGGTCCCTTGGGCATGAGGACATCGAACGCAACGTCGAAGGTGACGAACATGATGAACGCGAACAGGAAACTGGTCAGCAGCGACTTCCACAGCGCGATGCGGCCGACCAGCACCATGAAGCCCGCCACCAGCAGGAAACTCGCGACGTACAGGCCGAGCCACTGCATCGCCAGGCAGAACAGAAATGTCGGCACGAAGACCTGCATCACGCGCCGGAGCTGGTCGCGATTGACGAACACCCGTGCGGCGTCCGTGCGCTTCCGAAATCGCGGCGACGAATCCAAACAGGGACGCGCCGGCCAGGATCACGCACAGGTAGAACGGCAGGTATCCGCTCTGCGGCCCGTCCTTGGCCCAGCCCATCCCGCTACGCCAGTTGTCGTAGCCCAGGAGCAGCGCCAGCGCGAGGAGCACCACGTACAGCACCAATTCCGCGGTGCGCACGCTGGTCACCGCCGGCGACTCCTCCGCCGGCGCGGCGGGATCGTCGACGACGATTTCGGACCCGGGCGCAGCCATTGCGCTGCCGCTACGGCGCGACGAAACCGGCTTCGGTCATGAGGCCCTTGTTCAGCGTGTCGTCCTCCTCGAGGAACGTCAACATGTCCTTGCCCGTGAGGAATACCGGCTTCAACGCCTGCTTCTCCATGTACTCCTTGTACTCCGCGGTCTGAGTGAGCTTCTTGAACAAGTCGACATAGAACGCGGTTTGCTCGGGCGTGACCTTCCCGGGAAGGAACATGGCGCGCAACATCAGGTACTGGACGTCGAGGCCCTCTTCCTTGCAGGTCGGAATGTCGCTCCAGGACATGGTATCGGTGACTTTGGCCTTGTACGCAATTCGCTCCTTGTCGAACACGCACAAGCGCCCGCACCTGCCCCGCGCGCCAGACTTCGAGATTCTCCGAAGGATTGTTCACGTTGGACGCCGTGTGGTTGCCGACGAGTTGGGTTGCGGCCTCGCCACCCGATTTATACGGGAGGTACGCGAACTTCGCGCCGGTCCTTTTCTCCATGAACACCGTCAGCACATGATCCTCGCGCTTGGAGCCCGTGCCGCCCATCTTGAACGGCGGGTCGGCGGCCTTGGCCGCAGCCACGAATTCCTTCACGGACTTGTACGGAAGCGTCGTGTTGTCCCACAGCACGAACTCGTCCATCGCAATCACCGACACCGGCGTCAGGTCCCGCCAGTTGAACGGAATCTTGGCGGCAAGCGGCAGCATGTAGATCAGCGAATAGGCGATGAGCACCTTGTTGGGGTCGCCTTCGCTGGACTTCATGTACATCAGCGCCTCGGCGCCCGACGCGCCGCCCTTGAGCGACACGATCATCGGCTGTTTCATCAGGTTGTTCTTCTGGATAGCGGCCTGCATCATGCGTGCCATCTGGTCGGAAGCGCCGCCGGCGCCGGCCGCCACCACGATCTCGACGGGCTTGGTGGGTTCCCACGCCACGACGGGCGCGCTCGCCAGCATCACCGCCATGGCAGCGCAGATCGGCCTTGAAATGCTTGTTCATCGTTCGTTCCTCCTTGGCAATTTTAAGTCGCATCAAGTCATGCCGCGTGCCGCTGCGTCTTGGCAGCCGCGGCCTGATTGCCGTTCTCCATCAGGTACGCCAGCGCGGCGGCCAAGCCGTTCTTCCGGTGCGGAACCTCCCGCACACCCAGGCCCATTTCCACACCGCACAGCGTTCCGCACAGCATGAGGTCATTGAAGTAGCCGAGATGCCCGATGCGGAACACGCGGCCGGCGAGGCGGCCCAATCCGGTGCCGAGCGACATGTCGTAGCGCGCCAGGACTTCGCGGCGAAATGCATCGGCGTCATGGCCTTCCGGCATCATCACCGCGGTCAATGCGCTGCTGTACTCTTCGGCGTTGCGGCACAACACGTCGAGTCCCCATGCACGAACGGCGCGGCGCGTCGCTTCGGCGTGACGCTGGTGCCGCGCAAACACCGCGGGTAGCGTTTCCTCGCGAAGCATTGCGATGGCCTCGTGCAGGCCGTACAGCAGATTGGTGGCCGGGGTGGACGGAAAATAGCCCTGCTTGTTCATCGCAATGCTTTCGTCCCAGCGCCAATAGGCGCGCGGCAGCCGCGCCTGCTTGCTCGCCGCCAGCGCCTTGTCGCTGACCGCGTTGAACGAGAGTCCCGGTGGCAGCATCAGGCCCTTTTGCGAGCCCGCGACGGTGACATCGACGCCCCACGCGTCGTGGCGATAGTCGATGGAAGCCAGCGAGGAAATCGTGTCGACCAGGAACAGCGCAGGATGCCCCGCACGGTCGATGGCGCGTCTGATCGCGGCGATCCCGCTGGTTACGCCGGTCGAGGTTTCGTTATGGACGACCAGGACCGCCTTGTACTCCCGCGCGCGATCTTCGGCGAGTTTGGCTTCGACAACGGCGGGATCGACGCCGCTGCGCCAATCGCCGGGCACGAAGTCGACCACGAGTCCCAGCTTCTCCGCCATGCCTCGCCACAGCGTCGCAAAGTGCCCCGTTTCGAACATCAGCACGCGATCGCCGGGTGACAGCGTATTCACCAATGCCGCCTCCCAGGCGCCGGTGCCGGACGCGGGGTAGATGATCACCGGTGACGTCGTCTGGAAAACTTCCTTCAGTCCGTCGAGGATCTCCAGCGTCAGGCGGGCGAATTCCGGACCCCGATGGTCGATGGTCGGCTGGTCGATCGCCCTCAGGACGCGCTCAGGAACATTGGTCGGCCCGGGAATCTGGAGGAAATGCCGGCCGGAGGGATGATCGTCGAGCTTGAACATGATTCGCCTCGCACTGTTGCGCCGCGGTAAAAGTCTTGCGTAGCACTTGCAGGGTGGACAAAATACCACGGTACCAATGGTGCCGGCACGCGGCGCAAGCGAAATCGTGGTTGTTCACCGCTCATTTCAGTAAGCCGGCATTCTCGCAAGCCGCATTGGATTCCCCCTGAACACGCCGACTCCGCAACCGCTTTTGTTCCACGCCCCTTCCGGAAGCGGCGAACTCGCGGCCCGCCTGCGCCGCGCGGTGCGCGGTGTCGTGCTGGTCGATCCGGCGTCACGCGGCCGCTACGCTACCGACGCGTCCATTTACCAGGTCGATCCCGTCGGCGTGCTGATACCGACCGGGGATGACGATGTGCAAGCGGCCATGGACGTTTGCCGCGACCTCCAAGTGCCCGTGCTGCCTCGCGGCGCCGGCAGCTCGCAATGCGGACAGACCGTCGGCGCGGCGCTCGTTATCGATCACAGCGCTCATTTGCGGCGGATCGGCGAAGTCGACCGCGCCGCGATGACGGTGACAGTCGAACCGGGCGTCGTGCTCGACCAGCTCAATGCCCGGCTCAAGCCGCAGGGCCTCTGGTTCCCCGTGGACGTCAGCACGTCGGCGCAGGCGACCATCGGCGGCATGGCGGGCAACAATTCCTGCGGATCGCGCTCCATCGCCTACGGCAACATGGTGCACAACGTCCACGCCGTCGACGCCCTGCTGTCGGACGGCACGCGGGCGCGCTTTGGGCCGATGGCGCAGATGCAATCGGAGACGCCGCGGATCCGCGAGCTGCTGGCAGCGCTCGCGGCGATCGGCGCCCGCGAGCACGACGAAATCGAGCGTCGCGTTCCAGCGCTGCTACGGCGGGTCGGCGGCTACAACATCGATGTCTTCAACCCGCAAAGCGAGCGACCCTACACCGCGGATGGCAGCGTCAATCTCGCACACCTGCTGGTCGGAAGCGAAGGCACCCTGGCGTGGTCGCGCGAACTCACGCTGAAACTGCGTCCGTTACCCGCGCATCGGACGCTGGGCGTCGTCAATTTTCCCACGCTGTATCGGGCCATGGAGTGCACGCAGCATATCGTCGGACTCGGACCGTCGGCGGTCGAGTTGGTCGACCGGACCATGATTGATCTGGCGCGCAACAATCCAGCCTTCCGATCCGTCATCGAGGCGGCGCTGCTCGGTGACCCGGAGGCGATCCTGCTAGTCGAGTTCACGGGTGACGACCCGGAGGAACCATCGCGCCGACTGCGCGACCTGGTCGAATTGATGGGCGGACTTGGACATCAATCCAGTGTCGTGCGCATGACCGACGCCAATGCCCAAAGGGCGCTATGGGAGGTGCGCAAGGCCGGACTCAACATCATGATGAGTCTGCGCGGCGACGGCAAGCCGGTATCGTTCATCGAGGACTGCGCCGTGCCGCTGCCGCACCTGCCCGATTACGTCGAGCGCCTGACCCAGATATTCCGCAAGCACGGTACCCGCGGAACCTGGTATGCGCACGCATCGGTGGGCACCCTCCACGTGCGCCCCATTCTCGACATGCGCCGTGACGGCGCGGGCAAGATGCGCGCGATTGCGGAAGAGGCCAGTGCCCTGGTACGCGAATACAAGGGCGCCTTCTCCGGCGAACACGGCGATGGCCTCGTGCGCAGCGAATGGGTTGCGTGGCAGTTCGGGCCGTCGCTCACGCGCGCCTTCGAGGAGATCAAGGAACTATTCGATCCTGCCGGCCTCATGAATCCGGGCAAGATCGTGCGCCCTTCGCGCATGGACGATGCGACAGCGTTCCGCTATCCGCCCGGTTACGAAACGATGCCGCTCGTCACGGCCCTGGACTGGTCGGCTTGGAACGTCCGCAATGATCCGGCTACCGAGACCGTTTCCGCGCCAGGCACCGGAAATGACGCGGCGCAGGGCTTCGGCAAGGCCGTCGAAATGTGCAATAACAACGGGCATTGCCGCAAGTTCGACGCCGGAACGATGTGTCCCAGCTTTCGCGTCACTCGTGACGAATCCCATTTGACGCGCGGGCGCGCCAACACGCTTCGACTCGCCGTGTCCGGCCAGCTCGGCCCCGAAATGGCGTCGCAATCCGTGCGCGCCGCGCTGGACCTGTGTGTCAGCTGCAAGGGCTGCCGGCGCGAATGTCCGACGGGTGTCGACATGGCGAAGATGAAGATCGAATTCATGCATCACTGGCAACGCGCGCACGGCCTCACGTTGCGCGAACGCCTGATTGCGCAACTGCCGCGCTGGGCGCCGATGGCCGCATTCCTGCCCTGGCTCGCCAATTTGCGCGACCGCGTGCCGGGCGCTGCAGCCATTGGCGAAATGGCCCTGGGAATTTCTGCGCGTCGTTCGCTGCCCCGCTGGCGCAGCGACACGTTCCTACATGGCCGAGCCATCCTGGACGATGCCGGGGCAACCGGCGACGTCGTGCTCTTCGTCGACACGTTCACCAACTATTTCGAGCCGGAGAACGCCCGTGCCGCACTGAGGGTGCTGCGCGCCGCCGGCATTTCCGTGCAAATTGCGCGCGCCAATGCCGACGACCCCGAGCCAAGGCGCCCCCTGTGCTGCGGCCGGACCTATCTGGGCGCGGGCCTGGTGGATGTCGCCAAGCGCGAGGCGCGTCGTGTGGTCGCGGCCCTGGCGCCACATGTCGCCCGCGGCGCCACCGTAGTCGGACTCGAGCCCTCCTGCCTGTTGACACTACGCGACGAATTCCTGGTCATGGGGCTGGGTGATGCCGCGCTGCGCTTGTCCGGACGCGCCCTGCTGATCGAGGAATTCCTGGTGGCCGAGCATCGCGCCGGACGCCTGGCCCTGTCGCTGGCACCGCTGGCGCAGAAGCATGCGCTATTCCATGGCCACTGCCATCAAAAGGCTTTCGACGCCGTAGCGCCGGCGCTGACGGCGTTGCGATGGGTCCCCGAGTTGAGCGTGGGCCTCGTCGAAACGAGCTGCTGCGGCATGGCCGGCACGTTCGGCTTCGAGGCGGAACACTACGACACGTCGATCAAGATGGCAGAACTGTCGCTGCTGCCCGCCGTGCGGGCGAGCGCCGCCGACACGCTCATCGTCGCCGACGGCACCAGCTGTCGCCATCAGATTAGCGATGGCACGCGCGGCGCAGATCGGCGGGAGCCGCTGCATGTCGTGCGGGTACTCGAGCGCGCGCTTGCTGCGGCGCGTTAGGCACGGGGACGACGGGACCTCCCTCTAGAGACAGAGGTAGACGACTTCCTCGGTGGAGTCCTCGGTATGCGAATGCCCGAAACTGATCCGTCCGCTGCCGCGCAAGATCAGCTCCTCGCGCCGCAGCATGATTTCGGGCTCGTCGTTCACCGTGCAGAACGTCCCGTTCGAGCTCACGTCCACGATCACGAACTTGTCGCGACGGCGCTCGATGCGGGCGTGCAGGCGCGACGCCTTGCGGTCCATGATGACCAGGTCGTTCTGCGCGTCGCGTCCGAGCGTGACGGGCGCGGAATTCTGATTGAGGTCGAGTTCCCGCGCGCCGTGCGTCAGCTTGAGGCCGATCGGCTTGATCGCCGGCCGCGTCGACACGGCCGTCAATTCCTCCTCGGACTCCTGCCAGATCAGCTCGAATGTGGCGACGTCGTCCTGCTTGCCTCGCACCGTATGGGCATCCTGGTCGCGCGTGCGCGCGCGCAGCGACGGCGAGAGCACTTGCACCGTCTCTCCGGAGACCAGCGTCTGTCCCGCCTTCGCCAGCGACGTCAGGCGTGCGGCGACGTTGACGGAATCGCCGAAGACGTCGCCGCCATCGTCGATCACCGGGCCAAAGTGGAATCCCGCATGGATCGCCAGTGGCGCCCCCTTGCTCGTGCGCAAGGCGGAGATCTGGTTCTGCATCGCGATGGCCGCGTAGGCGGCATTGGCCGGCAATGGAAACACCACCATGGCTTCGTCGCCGATCGTCTTGACCACGCGGCCGCCGTGCTCCAAGCAAACGACCTTCATTATGTCGAGGCAGCGGCCGATGGTCTCCAGCGCCTCGGCGTCGCCCAGCGTCTCATACAGCTTGGTGCTGCCCGCGACGTCGGCGAAAAGTACGGCGAGTTTGCGGGGAGCGGAATCCATGCCTCGAGCGTGACGGGAAATGGGAAAGTATAGTACAACAGCATAGGCGGAGCTTGCGGTACACGTAGCGTCGCAGTATGTTCTGAATCTTTTGCGCACGATTTTGGGGCGTGCCTCGAAGGAGCTGGACTCGATGGAAAAGCTAGGGAGGTACGAAATCCGCGAAATCGTCGGCGAAGGCGCGATGGCGCGCGTCTACAAGGCCTACGACCCGGAAATTGACCGGACGCTCGCCGTGAAGCTGCTCAAGGCGCAACTGGCCGACGACGACCAGTACCGCCTGCGCTTCCTGCGCGAAGCGCGCGCCGCCGGCGTGCTGTCGCACCCCAACATCGTCACGATCTTCGACGTCGGCGTCGACGGCAAGCATCCGTACATCGCGATGGAGATGATCGACGGGATGACGCTGGGCGACCTGCTGCGCAAGGACAACCAGTTCACGGTGAAGGAAATCGTCGAGATCGGCATCCAGCTGACGCGCGCGCTCGATTACGCGCACAAGAAGGGAATCATCCACCGCGACATCAAGCCCGGCAACATCATGCTTGTTTCCGAGACCAACGCCGTCAAGGTCGCGGACTTCGGCATTTGCCGCATGGACGATCCCGAGGGGGGCGAGCAGAACCAGCAGACGCAACTGGGCGACGTGCTCGGCACGCCGAACTACATGTCGCCCGAGCAGGTGTTGGGGCAGAAGGTCGACTCGCGCTCGGACCTGTTCTCCGTCGGCGTGGTCTTGTACAAGCTGCTGACCAACGCGCTGCCGTTCGAAGGCGATTCGGTGATCAGCGTCGCCTACAAGATTGCCAAGAGCGAAGCGCCGCCGGTGCAGGCCCTGCGCCCGGAGATTCCTCTCTCGTTGCGCCGCATCGTCGAGCGCGCCCTCAAGAAGCAGCCGGAAAAGCGCTTCCAGACCGGCGAGGAATTCGCGCAGGCGCTGATCGGCGTCGCGCGCGAACTGAACGAGGAAGAGAGCAAGAAAGGCACGGGGCGGATCCCGCTGGGAATCCGCTGGGCGCTGATGATGGCCGCTCTGGTCGCCGTGACGATGGCGCTCACCGGCACCATCCTTTATCAGCGTCAATATGCGGCGATGATGGACCAGGTCCAGGATTACGGCGGTTCGCTGGCCAAGTTCATTGCAACGCAAAGCGCCGTGCCGTTGCTGGACGAGGACTGGACCGCGCTTGACGTATTCATTCAGGAAACGCTTGGTCGGCAGGACTTCAACTACATCACCATCGTCGACCATAAGGGCGTGGTGCGTGGCACCAACGAGGCCGCGCAGCTCAACCAACAGTACACGCCACTCAACGCCAAGCTCGTTTCGCCAGCCGATGCGGAAGTCAAGGTCGTCAGCCACCGCATTGCGGACGGACGCGACGTGCTCGACTTCGGCACGCCGATATTGTTCCAGGGCAAGCAGATCGGGCAGGTGCACCTCGGGATCTATGAGGCGCCGCTGTCCAAGGTCGCGAATTTCATGCTCGCAATGCTCGCGATATTGACGCTGGTCACGATCGCCGCCGTGGGTGGCGGCACGTATCTGCTGGCGCGCGGGCTTGCCGCACCGATGCGCGTGCTGCGTAACTCGCTCGACGAGCTGGCCAACGGTCGCTACGACTATCGCATCAACGATCAGCGCAAAGACGAACTGGGCGAGCTCTATGCCGAATTCGACCGCACCGCCGCGGCACTGGAAGCGCGGCACGATCCACCGAAGCCGGCAGACGCGCCGCCGCTGGCATCGCCTGAGGAAACCATGGCGATACCCGCGACCAAACTGGTGCAGAAGCAGGACTAGCTAGTGCAAACGGTCAAGATCGGGGCTGCGTTACTTGCGGCGATCGTGTTGTTTGGCTGTGCGGAAGTGCCGCAGAAACCGCAGCCAGCCCTCGAGGCGCCCGTCGCCATGGAGGGCGTCGTCCTCGCGCGTGACGACACGTTCGCGATCGTTGTTGCCGGGCCGGGCGAGGATCTCGGCGTGCTCGCGCACCGCTATTTAGGCGATCGCGACAAGCGCTGGTGGATCGCCGAATTCAACAACGTCGACGAAGTGCATGCCGGCCAAACGGTAGTGATCCCGCTCAAACCCGTCAATCCATCCGGGGTGTATGCCAACGGATTCAAGACCATTCCAATCCTGTGCTATCACCGCTTCGGCCCAAAGGCAGGTCAGCTCGCCGTGACGCCGGCTGCGTTCGAGGCCCAAATGGACTATCTCGCGCGCAACGGCTACCACGTGCTGACGCTGGCGCGGTTCGCGGACTTCATCGAGCGCGGCGATCCCGTTCCGCGCAAGTCCGTGGTGCTGACCATCGACGACGGATACCGGTCGACGTTCGAAATCGCCTATCCAATCCTGAAGAAGCACGGTTTTCCGGCGACCGTTTTTCTCTACAGCGACTTCGTCGGGGCGCCGGACGCGCTGAGCTGGCCGCAGATGAAGGAGCTGCAAGGCTCCGGGCTGATAGACATCCAGCCGCATTCCAAGACCCATGCCAATCTCACCGTGCGGCTGCCTGGGGAGACGGATGCGAAGTATCGTGATCGCGTGCGCGCGGAAGTGGACGTGCCCATCCACCTGATCCAGGAGCACCTCGCCATCCATAGCGTCGCCTACGCCTTCCCGTACGGCGACGTCAACGAAACGGTGGTCGACCTGCTGAGGCGCCACGGCGTGCAGCTTGGACTCACGGTGACGCCCGGCGGCAACGCCTTCTTTGCCTACCCGTTCATGCTGCGACGGAGCATGATTTTCGGCGGCGACAGCATCGACGTATTCAAGTCGAAGCTCGCCACGTTCGCCCCGGCGACCCTGCATTGAATTGGGTCCGGCGGTTGCGATACACGATGGCACTGACGGGCGTGCTGCTGCTTGCCGCATGCGCGCAGGCGCCGGTCGACATTACTCCCCTCGCCGACGCACGGCGCGCGAGTCCGGCCGACGATGCGCGCGGACAGGCGATCGACCGGCATCGGCAATTGGCGCAGCGCGCGCGGGAAACAGGCGACTTCGCGACCGCCGCTCTGGAATGGCGCGTCGTCGTGTTGCTGGCGCCGGAGGAGCCAAAGTATCGTCGCGAGCTGGAGTCGGTCAATGCCGCGATCCGCGAGGGCGTGCGGGAGCAACTGCACATCGGCAACGTCGCGCTGAAGGGCGGTGACAATGAACGCGCCACGCAGGCGATGCTGCGTGCGCTGGCGCTCGATCCGGCCAACGAGGAAGCTGCCAGGGCGCTGCGGGAAATCGATCACCAGCGCATCGCCCGAATCCAGACGGATCGCGCCCAGAAACTGCGACCCGTGGACATCAACGCCTTGAAGGCATCGGCCAACGCAGCCTCCAGTGCGGCGTCTGAAGCCGTCGCGCAGTACGACCTGGAGCAACCGCTCGAAATGTTGCGCGCCGGCGACGTGAATGGCGGTCTGCGCGAGTTGCGGGCCTATGTCGACGCCAATCCGGGGAATCGCGCGGCTCGGCAGCGGATCGGCAACGCAGTCGCCGAGAGCGCGCGCGAACTCGCGAGCAAGGGCTCCCGCGAACAGGCGTACCGGCTGTATGAACAGGCGGTGGCGTTGCGCGGCGAGACCACGCCGGAGTGGGCCGGCCAGATGCAGGCGCTGCGCAAGAATTTATCCAACGAGTATTACAGCAACGGGGAGCGGGCTTACCGCTCCGACATTGCGCTGGCGATCAAGCTATGGGAAACCAGCTTGCGCTACGACCCGAAGAACCTCAGGGCAGCGACGCGCCTGCGCGACGCGCGCGCCGCGCAGGAAAAGCTGAAGAACATCCCGCCCGCGAAGTGAGCCAGATGAGCTATTTTGGTGTCGCGGCCGGTGCGGTGTCGCCGAACTTATCCGCCATCTTCTTCTTGAGTTCGAGGCAACGCTCGCGTTCGAGCCTGGCCTTCTGGTTGTTCGGGTCGATCTCCAATATGCGGTCCCACTTGGTGATGGCGAGATCGAGATTCTGGCGCTGGAACGCCTGCGTGCCTTCGCGATCGAGGCTGCGCAGAAGCGCAGCTCGGGAAGCATCGCGACGGCGCACCGCCTCGGGATTGACCGGCGTCTTCTTCGCCGCCTCGCTATAGGCCGCGTATGCACCATCCAGGTTCTTGGCCGCCTCGAGTTCCTTGCCCTTTTGCAGGAGATCGGCGACGTCGTCATGCGGCTTGGCCTCTGGCGCTGCCGGCGCCGCGGCGTCGGCAGCGGGCGACGTGGGGGCGGCAACGGGTGGCGGCGTTGCGGGTTGGCGTCCAGGAATCTTGATTACCTGCCCCACTGTTAGCTTGTTCGGGCTGGCCATGTCGTTGTATTTGGCGAGGATGTAGAAGCGAAAGCGGTCGCCCATGTACTGCTGCGCCAGCTTGGAGAGCGAATCGTCTCTTTGCACGGTGTAGCGGAAGAACACCGGGCCGAGTTCCTTTTGCGCATCCGCGTTGATCTGCTCCTGCAGCTTTCTCGCGAGGTCGTTGGAGGGCTCCAGCGCGATCGCCTTGTCGAGCGACCCGCGCGCGGCGGCCTCGTCACCGATTTGCAACTGGTCCACGGCATCCAGCGCCAGCCGCTGCGCTTGCGCCTTGGCTTGGGCCGGCGTCAATTCCGGCACCGGGGCGACAGGAGCAGCCACCGGCGCAGGAGCGGGCATGGGCTTGGCGGCAGCGGACGCGGGTGTATCAGCGGCGGGAGGCGGCGTGCCGCAGCCCGCCAGGATTGCCGCGGCAACGATTGCGAACGCGGCGCCCCGGGGTCCGATCACGCAAAGCGTACCTTCAATCGTTCTGATGCTCATTGGGTTCCCATGCGTGGAAAAATCCGGAGAGCCCGCGGGAGGGCGGACGGTCAACCTCGCATTTTGCGCTCAACGCATTGCTCTGCCAATACAGCGTCGGTCGACTGCGCCAAGCGAGCCCCGGCGCCGCCCACACCAATGCGGGAATTTTCCCAGGCTCAGGGGTCGTCGCTGACCAGCCACGACTGCGCATAATCCACGCCTTCGATGCGTTCGAAGCCGGCCAGGGTGAACGCCTGCGGACTCATGGCGATCAACTTCGGATCGAACAGCGTGGGGAACTCTTCCGGACCGACGACGCGCGTCAGGCTGGCCAGGCGGGCGATGCGAACGTGCCGCTTGAGTTCTTCGTCGAAGAGCTGCTCGACCCGCAACTCTCCCACGACCGGGTTGCGGTTGGCCCACTCGCGCTTGGGGAGGGGTCGCCCGCGATAGCGCAGGCGAAGGACGCTGAAACGCATGGAATGACCGCATAAATATACGGTAGTCTACTATGGACTTGCCTGCGTGCATACCATGGCGAGTGTGATCTTTGTGCGGCGAAATCGCAGAATTGACCCGGCAATTGCCACTGGCGGGCATTTGGGTAAGAATTCGTGGCAAGCTGATATTCCCCGTTGGATCCCCCAAACGAAACCGCGCCCAATGGCCCCGCCAGGAGATTCGTTGACCATGCGTTACGGTTTCCATCTGCTGCTCACCCTGCTGGCCCTGGCCTGCGCCCCGACGTTCGCCGCGGATTCGCCAGTGCGCAGCGTCGACGTGGCGTTCGACGGCGAGGGATACGTTGTCAACGCGGTATTTTTCGCTCCCGTCCCGCAAAACGTGGCCTGGGCGGTCCTGACGGACTTCGAGAATCTGCAGAAATGGGTGCCCAATGTCAGCGATAGCAAGATCCTGAAGCGCGACGACGGGGGGGTCACCGTGGAGCAACGCGGCGTGGCGAGATATGGTCTCGCGAGCATTCCGTATACAACCGAACGGAGGATCGACCTGAAGCCGTCCACCGGCATCAAGACCGTGCAACTGAAAGGCAACATGCGCCGGGTCGAGTCGGTAATCGCGCTCGAACCTGACGGCGGCGGTACGCGCATCGTCTACCACCTCGAAATCGTTCCCAGCGCCCTCGCGGGCGCGGTGATGTCGAAGAAATTCGTCGAGCACGAGGTCGGTGAGCAATTTACCGCGATCATCGGGGAAATGACTCGCCGCACCAAGTAGTCATGACTCCACAGTGATGACCGCAGATTCGAACCCGGCGCGCATCGGCCATTTTCTCGCGTCGACGGTGGCGTGTCCGGATTGCGACATGCTGCAGAACATCACGGAACTGCCGCCGGGCGGCAAGGCGCGTTGCGCACGTTGCGGCTGCCTGCTGGCCAGGCACCCGCCCGGGCCGGAAGAACTGCCTCTTGTGCTCGCCATTGCCGCGCTGATCGTGTTCGTTATCGCCAACACGACGCCACTGATGGACCTCTCCGTCGTGGGCAGGAGCGCCAGCACGACGATCGTGGGCGGCGCGCTGGAAATGTGGCAGTTAGGCCAGCGCTTGACCGCTGCTCTTGTCGCCTTTTGCGTGATCCTCGCCCCCGGTTTCTATTTGCTGTTCATGCTGACGCTGCTGGTCGCGGCGCGGCGCGCGCCGGTGCCGCACTGGGTCGGCTGGATGCTGCGCTGGGTGCACCATTTCGAGAACTGGTCGATGCTCGAGGTGATGATGCTGGGCATCCTGGTCGCGCTGATCAAGATTGCCGAATTGGCCGCCGTACAGGCCGGAATCGGCATGTACGCCGTCGGTATCCTGATCGTCCTCTTTCCCGCGATCTACGTGACCTTCGACCCGCGCGATCTCTGGCAGCGACTGGAGTGGTACGACGGCGAAATGCCGCCGCGGGCCGCGGCCGAAGCCGCCGTCGCCTCCGCGGAAAGCCTGGCGCAATGAGCGAAACCGCCGCCACGGCCGCGCAGCTGGGGCTCATGTCCTGCGATGCCTGCCAGATGCTGTCGCGGCCGAGCGGCACGGACGAACCCGCGCGTTGTCGCCGGTGCGGCGAGGAGCTGGAATTCCGGCGCAAGGGTTCCATCGAGAATACCTGGGCGCTCGTCATCGCCGCGACGATCTGCTATTTCCCGGCAATGCTGATGCCGGTGCTCAACACCACGACGTTCGGGGAGACCGAGGGCGACACGATCCTGGGCGGCGTCGCGTTTCTCTATGGTTCGGGATCGTGGCCGCTGGCGCTGGTGGTGCTGATCGCCAGCGTCATGATTCCGCTCGGCAAGCTCGCTGCGCTCGTCTACCTGCTGGTCACGGTGCAACGCGGGTCCATCAACAGCAACCACGACCGAACCCGCCTCTACCGACTGGTGGAAATCATCGGCCGCTGGTCGATGCTCGACGTGTTCGTGGACACCTTTACCGTGGCCATGGTGCAACTGCAGCCGCTCATGTCGGTGGCGCCCGGGCCGGGCGTGCTGTTCTTTGCGGCGGTTGTCGTGCTGACGATGCTCGCGGCCGAAACGTTCGACCCGCGCCTGATCTGGGACTCTTCCTACCCGCACCCTCATTTGCAATCCGCGCATCATGGCTAACGAACCCGACCTCGACAACCTTCCCCAAGCCACCGTAGTGCGCAAGAAGCGCCTGCGCTTTTCCGTAGTATGGATTATTCCGATCCTGGCCGCGGCGGTGGCCATCGGCATCGCGGTGCAGCGGGCGCTGAGCGAAGGACCGACCATCACCATCACGTTCAAATCCGCATCGGGCGTCGAGGCCGGCAAGACATTCATCAAGTACAAGGACGTCCGGATCGGTGTCGTGTCGGGCGTGCAATTGTCCGAGGACTATTCCAAGGTCGTGGTGAAGGCCAAGATCGCCAAGCATGCGGGTGGCCTCATGGTCGACGACGCCAAGTTCTGGGTCGTCGAGCCACGTATTTCAATTAGCGGCATTTCCGGACTCAACACGCTGCTCTCCGGCAATTACATCGCCTTTCGCGCGGGCAATTCGGACGTTTCGCAGCGCGACTTCATCGGCCTCGACGAACCGCCAATCATCAAGGATCAGGGCGGCCGCCGGTTCGCGCTCCGCGCCCGGTCCCTGGGATCGTTGGGCGTCGGGTCGCCGATCTATTTCCGCCAGGTCAACGTCGGGCAAGTCTCGGCATACAATCTCGCGCCCGACGGCAAGTCCGTCATGCTGACGATCTTCGTCGACTGGCCCTACGACCGATTCGTCACCACGGAAACGCGCTTCTGGAATGCCAGCGGCATCGATGTCTCGGTCGGCGCCGATGGCGTGGATGTTCACACGGAGTCGCTGGCGGCGCTGCTTGCCGGCGGGCTGGCGTTCGACTCCCCCGACTTCGCCGCGGCGAGCGCCAAGGAGGCCGAACCAGACACCGCGTTTACGCTGTATCACGATCGGGACATGGCAATGAAACAGCCCGATCCCGAAGGCAGGCGTTACGTGCTTTACTTCAACGAATCCGTGCGGGGCCTTCGGGTCGGCGCGCCGGTCACGTTGCTCGGCATACACGTAGGCGATGTCGCCAACGTCGGCATGACCTTTGATGCCGCAACGAACAAGTTTCGTCCGCGGGTGCTGATCACGTTCTATCCGGAACGGCTGATCCGGCGGCTGCCGGAAAATCAGAAGGAAGCGACGACCAAGGCATTCAGCGGGATGACGCCGGAAGCCCGCGTGCGCATGCTTCGCCGCCTCGTCGATGAAAGTGGCTTGCGCGCGCAGTTGCAGACAGGAAGCCTCCTCACCGGCGAGAAATACGTGGCGTTCGAATACTTCCCCAACGCACCCAAGGTGAAGATCGACTGGACCCAGGATCCGTCGGAGTTGCCGGTAGTCGCGGGGGGATTGGCCAACATCGAGAACAAGCTCTCAAGCATCCTGACCAAGGTCGACAACATGCCGCTGAACGCGATCGGCACCGAGGTCAAGGACGCGCTCGCGACGCTCAACCAGACGCTGAAGGACGTGGACAAGCTCGTAAGCAACGTCGACGTGAAGCTCGTGCCTGAAGGCAACCGTACGCTCGAGGACCTGCGCCGCGCGATCGGCAGCGCCGATCAGGTGCTGAAGAACACGGATGCGACGCTGTTCGGCAAGGATTCGCCGGCACCGCAGGACCTGCGCGACGCGCTGCAGGAAGTCACGCGCGCGGCGCGCTCCGTGCGCATCCTGGTCGACTACCTGGAGCGCCATCCCGAGATATTGATTCGCGGCAAGACCGAGGAGAAGAAATGATGGGCGCCATTGTCCGTGGCAGCGTGCTGTGCGCGATCGCGTTGCTCGCGGCCGGTTGTTCCTCGCCGCCGTCGCATTTCTACACGCTGAGTCGCAGCACGATGTCCCCTGCCGCCCCGACCAACGCGCAGACGTCGTCCGTCTCCGTCGTCGTCGGTCCCGTGTCGATTCCCGCCATCGTCGACCTGCCCCAGATCGTGGTGAGCACCGGTTCCAACCAGGTGACGCTGGACGAATTCAACCGCTGGGCCTCGCCTTTGCAGAGCAACGTATCTGCTGTGGTGGCAGAAAACCTGGTCGCCATGCTCGGGACGCCACGCGTTTCCCAATTCCAGCAGTCGCTGAACGCCGACGCGGACTTCCGGGTCGCCATCGAGGTGCAGAGCTTCGAATCGGCGCCTGGCGACGCGGCGACGCTGAACGCCGCGTGGATCGTGCGCAGGACCAAGGACGGCAAGGCGCAGACCGGCCGCACCAGCCTGCGCGAACCCACGGGTGGAGCAGGCTTCGAGGCGCTCGCCGCCGCCCACAGTCGCGCGCTCGCGCGCATGAGCCAGGACATCGCCGACGTCATCGCCAAGCTCGCGACACCGTAGACGCCGCTACTTGATTTCCTTCAGCAGCGGCGCGTCGAACATAATGTCAATTTTCGGGCCGCCGGCCGCCGAGTCGTCGATGACCAGCTTGCCCGCGAGCCGCGTCGGCGTGTTCGTGGTGAGTTCGAGAGTTGCGGGTCGTGCGGTGCCCGAGTACTGGACGCGCTGGTCGTTGAGCACGACCCAATAGTTGAGGCGCGGCCCGGCGTCGAGGTCTAAGGTCATTCCATTCTTGAGGTCGGCGTCGGTACAGCTCATCGTCTTGCATGCCGCAATCCTGGCGCCCAGGTCGACGGGCGAAAGGATGACGTGGCGAATCATCTTGCTGTTGTCCATGGCGTCCGGACCTTTGATCAGATACGCAAATTTCGGCGTCATCGTGATCGCGCCGGACTTGGCCGCGTAAGTCAGCACACCACTGGCGGTGCTGGTGCTGTCGGCGGCCGCGGTGCCGGCGGCCATCGCCAACGCGGCCACGCCCGCGAGGCAGGCCATGAACGTTTCCGGATTGAATGGCAGTCTCATTTTCTCCTCCTCGTTGTCGTCATTGGTTGCCGCCATCGAGCCACGCGCTTAGGCGACCCCGGCCAACTGCGCCATCCAACATTTGATGCCGCCCCCGGACCCGCCCAGCAACGCTGATATTTCATCGCACCCGCGGGGGCCATCATCCGCGCTCACGGTCGTGTTGCCTTCCTCACCAGCGCCAGCACAGCGGGCTTGCCAGCATAGGCCTTTTCGTAGCCTTTCGCCTTCTCCGGTGGCAGCCGGTAGCCAGCCGCGATCAATTCTTCCAGCCCGTCATGGCCGGCATAAAGACCCATGTCGAACGCGGATAGCCCCGCCGGATTCGTCGTGCCCACCTTTGCGCCCGCGGCGATCAGCATCTTCATTACCTCGCGGTCGCAACCCATCATCGCTGCCGCCATCAACGGCGTGAAGCCGTTCGGCCCGGCCCCGTTCGCGTCGGCGCCGCGTTCGAGCAGCATCTTGAGCAGCGCCTTGGTATCGGCCTTGCTGGGTCGTACACTGGGTGCGCAGGCATTGCCCACCTGCAGCGCGACGACCAGGGGCGGTCCACTGCCCGCCACCGGTGCCTTTGCCGAGTAGCCCGCATCCAGGAAGGCTCGCGCAACCGGCACGTCGGTCCGCGACAGCGCCTGGAACCAGGAGCCGTCATCCATCGTGATCCCCCGCTCGCGCAGCAACGCAACGCCGCGCGCCTCGGCTACGGGATTCACCGCATGGGCGGCGTTGGCCGGATCGGCGGGCGTTCCGGGCAACGTCGTGGCCGTCGAATCACCGGAGAGTTTCGCGAGTGAACGCTTGGCTTCGGCACGGACGTCCGCGTCCGGGTCTCGCTCCATCAGCGCGGTGAGTGGCGCCTTGGCGCGTTGCGCGACGTGGCCCTTGGCGGCGGCCGTGACGGCCTGGGTGCGATCACCCAATTCCCCTAGCGTCACTGCGGCGCGGCGGCGAACATCGGCATCGGGATCGCCGAGCATCGCGACGACGGCGTCGGCCTCTGCCGCCGCGCGGCCGCCCGCTCGCCCCAACGCCCATAGCGCCTCGCTGCGCACGGCGCTATCAAGGTCGTGCAGCAGCATGGCAGCACGCGGCGTCCACATCGCGACATCCTTGTCGCCCGTCCGTCTGCTCAAGAGCGCGAGCGCCACGCGACGAACCGTTGGATCGGGCGAATCAAGATATCCAACCAGCAGACTGGTCCAGCCATCCGGCTTGGGATCGAACTCGCCGAGCGCTTCGAGCATTGCCGCCTGAGCGTACCGCACGTTGCGCGTGGCCTCCACCATCGGCAGGATCAGTGCACGATCTCCGGTCCTGGCGAGGCGATCGAGGGCGCTGATCGCGCCTTCGAGCGATTCGCGTTCCGCGATGCTCTGCGTCGACGACGGTCGCCGCATCGCAGCACGGTCGAGAAATTCGACGATTGGCGGAAGCAGCGTCAGCGGTGCGGCGTAGCCGATGAGCCCGCGGGCGGCGAGGTATCGATCAGTGGTCGACAGGCCGGGCATGCCGAAAACCCGGCCGCGGGCCGGCGCCAGTTCCGCCTGGGCCATCCCGAGCATCTGCAGTGCACCGGCGGCGCGGACGACCACTTGCGGCGCGGAATCGTCGAGCGCCTTGATGAGATTCGCGCGCGCCGGCTCCGAGGCCTTGCCCGTCTTCCAAAGTGCTCCCGCCGCCGCGGCGCGTACCCGCGAGTCCGGATCGGCGAGTGCGGCATCGAGCGCGGTGACAACGTCCGGGTATTCGAAGCCGCCGAGGTATTCCGCCGCATTTGTCCGTTCGTCGACATTGCGACTCTTCCTGAGCACGTCAACGCGCTCCGTCGCCCACTTGCGAAATGTCTTCTCGGCGGAATCACTTTGCGCCTGCGCGGCCGTCGCCGCGACCAGCACCATGGCGGCGAATAGGGCCGCCAGCGCTTTCCCCAGGTACCAGGGTGACCGGTTAAAGGGCATGCTGCTGCTCCGCGATGAGTCAGGCGCGAAGGATAATGGGATTCGGGGCGCTGCGCACTCGGTGCCAAGAGGAACCGCGTTGCAGGACAAGCCCGACATCGCAGTTCAACCAGCGGGAGAGTCCGAACAGGATCCAAGTAACCAATCCGGCAATGAACGCACTCGTGGCCGTTGATAGAAGAGCCGGCCCAAGCCCACCGTCCCATCCGGCAATTATGATGGCGAGATAGAAGATGACGAAGGGCGCGGCGGGCAGGTCGGCGTCCAGCAGGCACGGAGTGCCCACGCCCCGAGCGTCGCACCGGGCTAGCGAACACTCTTTCACGCGAACGGTGGCAATTCCGGGCTATACCTGTAGTCCAGACGCCGATGCGAATTTCCCAACCCGCCTATCGCCAGACCGTGCAATGCCGGCCCAATGTACGGTGTCGTACGAATAATCGTGGCGATGGATTGCGGTCACGCCGTGTTGTTCCAAACCGAGGACACTTTCGCAAATGGGCTGGGCATTGATTGGCGTTTCCCTCGCGATCTTCGTGACTATCATCGTCGTAGTGTTGGTCGCGACCCGGCCACGCAACAAGGTCGACCAGCGGAAGCAGGATTCCGCGGAGTAGCGGACGAAGAGCGGGAACTGCCTTCGCGCGCATTTCCCGCGCAGCTTCTGCGTTCGCTACTTGCCCAGGTATTTTTCGTAGAGGCCATTGGCACGGCGATAGCACGCACAGGATGCCGCCTCCAAGCCCCGACGATTCAGTATCTGTATCTCGCCGCGTCGATAATAAATCAGCCGGTCCCTCTGAAATACGCCCGCCGCTTCGGTAACCCCGGCCCGGCGTACGCCAAGCATTTGCGCGAGGAACTCGTGCGTGAGGCGAAACGTATCGGAGTTCGCGCGATCGTGGGTCATCAGGATCCAGCGGGCCAGCATGCGTGTCGCCGCCTCTACCGCTGGAGCTGAACAATCGCACTTCGACCATTGCGGTATCCAGCGCGGTGCTCTCCAACGACATCTGTCGTGAGCGCCAAGAGTCTCCGGGGACCAAGGGGATCACATTCCGGGAATCGATAACAGCCAAATACAATCGCTCCCGGACTTATGGAGAACATCCCATGCGAAGTGTATTGATCCACGTAGATCGCGACGGGCAAGTCCTGGTTCATCACCACCTGCCGCGCTTGCAATGACCTGCACAAGTACCCGGCAGAAGTGGTACATGCCGGACCCGTCGAGTGCCGGCGGTGCGGTTCGATGATGAAACTTCAAGGCACGACGATGCTGGGTTCCTATCGCGACGGCGATGGCAAACGTTCGCCGGCGGCCGGCGGCTTGAGCATCCAAGCCGCCCAGTAAGCAAGCCGGCGAGTCGACCGGGGATCGCGTCGAGGCATGCCCCGGGGTGGTTGCGGCGCGGCGCTCGACGTTTGCGTCGGAAGGGCTTCGCTCGTTTTCCCGTTGCCTTCGTGAGCCACCTTGAGAGAGCAATCAAGGCGGCTCTAGCGCTGTTATATACTATCGAACGTTTGTTCTATCGCGCGTAGATGAACAATCCCCGGTGGAGATCCCATTCCGGAAACGGTGCACGCAAGTGCGCCCGTGGCTCTGGTTGAAGTCGCTGCCTCTCGGATATGGCTGAACGGCAATTCACTTTCAGAGGCTACTTTGCGCTGGTGGCCCTGCTCCCGGCGCTGTGTTCCTGTTTTTCATTGACGACGCAGTCTCGCGCGCTCGTCCTGCTTCCCGATGGCAGCGCTCAAGCACTGAGGCTCACCTGCCCGCCGACATTCCCGGGCGTCCTGGATGGCGAGCGACGTCCAGCACTCGATCCGTTGGCGATTCGTGTCGCGACCTGGAATATCCACAAGGAAAGCGATGCCGGATGGGAAGGCGACCTGACGGCCATCGTGCGCGGATCGGACATCGTTCTGCTGCAGGAGACCACGCTTCTCGAGTCGTTTCGCAATTCCCTGCAAGGCAGCGAACTCGTTTGGGTCATGGCGAGCTCTTTCACCTATGACGGCAGCGATGTCGGGGTACTGTCGGCGTCGCGCGTGGCGCCCATCGCCACATGCACGGAACGTGCGCTCGAACCCATCCTTAACCTGCCGAAGTCCGCCGTCATTTCCTGGTACGCGATGAAGGAGCGACGCGACACGTTATGCGTGGTGAACGTCCATGCCATCAACTTCACGCTCTCGACCGCGCTCTACCGTGCGCAACTGAACGCAGTCGCCGGGGCAATCGCCAGCCACGAGGGGCCGATGATCGTGGCCGGAGACTTCAACACCTGGTCCGATGCAAGGATGCAAGTGATGCAGGATGTCGCCGACCGCCTCGGTCTGGTCGAGATCACGCTCGTGGACGACAAGAGGCAAACATTCTTTGGAAGGCAGGTCGACCACATCCTGATCCGAGGCTTGGCGGTCGAACATGCCGTCGTTATTCCGGTCACAAGCTCGGATCACAATCCCATCCTGGTTACGTTGCGGGCCGATTGATCGCGGAATGGATTTGGGCATCCGGAAGCTGCGGTCAGCCGCCAGCCCCTTTCTGGCAATGTAGCGGTAGACGAATGCGACTATCGGACGCTCATCCTTTCGTTCTTACTTTGTACGAAGAGTACGCCTGCCGATTCGCTTCGTGGCGCTGGTAACGGATGTAGAAGGCGGCGCGAGGGATTGAATTTCAAGCGGGCCGGACTTGGGGGCCTTGGCCATGCGGAGCGCGGTTTTCTCCGCATCGACAAGTGCCTGGCTTTCCTCAGGGGAACGTGGCGCAGCTCGACGCGCGGCATCGTCCACACGCCCCGACTTGATGAACTTCTTGGTCGCGTCGTTATATTGCTTGGTTGCGGTATAGCTGCCTTCCCCTTCAACACCCCTTTGCTTCGGCATGATCGATCTCCTTGAATTTAAAAATGGCTTTCTAATTTGCCAAATTTGCTTTTGCCGGCGCTTTTCTGCCCGATGCCCTGGTAGGACCGTCATCCAGCAATTCGGTCCTCCGAGCCAAAAGGGCGAGACCGAGCGCCTGGAGATTCAAATTGGAACTACGCACCTTGGGGAATATTTCGTTTTCTTCTTCCTTGACGTGGTGCTTCACAAACTCGCTGAGTACTTTGACACCCGCGTCGAACAGCGGGTCGGAGGATGGCGCCCGGTTAAGCCGGGCGATAATGTCCTTCAACGACTGGTGTTCGACTGCCGCTTCATCAAGGAGCTTCCCAATACCTTCATGAACCTGGCGTACGCGGGGATAAAATAGTTCTTCCTCGATTGCCGCATGGACGGCGAGTGCCTTGCATATCATCGCCGCAAGCGCGGCTTTGGCTTTGTCGGACGCAGTATCCTTTTTCGCCTCGTATTCCTTGAAGAGAAGGTCGACGTCTTCATGGTCCTTCTTCAGCAGGTCAATCGCGTCGCTATCACTACGATTCAATCCAAACATGTCGTTCTCCAGTTTGCTTCACTTTGTTCGTCAGTCGAGCCCGCGATGCCATGCACTACTTGGTCGGTCCGCCTGTCGCTGGGGTGCTCCCGCCTTCGACTCTGTCTCCTGTGTTGGTCACTGTTGTCGCGGGCGCGGTTGAAGGCGGCGCTGTGTACGGACTGCTTGGGGTGGAATACCCGGAATAACTGGACGACGTATTGGTATCCACGTTGGAGCATGCGCCCGACAAAAGGGCGGATGTCGACACGCCGATCAAGTAAGGATGCAAATTCATGGTCAAGTCCTCCGTAGAAGCTGGACACGCCAGCTGCGCTGAACGACTTGAGATTATGGAAAATGAACGGCCCGTGCCGCCCGCTTCCCACGCATTTGAACGTCGGACATCGGCGAAATGTGACCTAAGCCATTTGGAGGGAATGTGAGATTAGCCCTACGCAGGTCAAGCCAGTCGCCAGTCCGGTTCGGAATGGCAGGGACATTTCCAGCGTAGGAATTTAACTATTGCTTCTCTAGAAGCTGCGTCGCTTCCCTGCACAATAAAGGCAGAAACCGCTTTGCTGCCTTCGCCAGGAGCCAAGGTAGGGACACTTCGATACGTAGCGCATCCTCCAGTACTTCAATGCTCGCCGCTGCAATTTGGCCGAGGGCGCGCATCCGGAACAACAACGTGTCTCCTCGCCAAGCCTTCTGCTCAATCACGATCATTGATCCGAGCTGGCCATTGGCATGGGTGAAGCCCTCTTTGAGACGGCGGACAGCCTCGACCTTGCCGAGGCGATGGTTGACGATGAGAGAGACGGTATCATTCACCGCAACGTAGCTACGCAGGGCTGACGTGCGTGCCTTGTAGTTCGCGAGATTGCCTTGGTCCGTTCAGTGCGGTCCTCAGTCGCGTCGCGAACGCCACGCCGTGAACAACGCGCGCGCCTGGGGCGACATTGCGAAGGAACCAAGCGTGACGACGATGCTGGCAAGTGTGCCGGGGACATTTGTCGTTTTCACGAGTGCCGGCGGAACCGCGCGGCGCGTTCGACGGGCCGCCAAAACGCCAACGGCGAAGGCGCTCGCTACACCGAGCAGGGGAACGACCTTCGCCGCCCGCGCCGCGACATTCGCAACGTCAGCGTGAACGTCGTGCCAGTTCCGCTCGATCCGCTCGCGCCGGAGCTCGACCTTCCGCTCGAGGGTAGCGAGGCGCTCGTCGATGGGCCGCCGGGGCGCGCTCATGGTTCTCTCTGCCCGGCGATGTCGGCGGTCTGGTGAATCTGGCGCATCGTCGCGGAAAACAAGACTTCGCCCTTGTGAGCGCGGGCCCAGAGGAAGATACCGGTGGCGAGCGCAAGGTTGAGCAGTGCTCCAAGGCAGATCGCGGGCACCCAGCCGACGCCGTGGGCCGTGGCCCAGACGATGCCGCCCGTCACCAACGCCAGCCATGCGGTAATAACGAGCACCGAGACCGCGACCGCTGCGCAGAGGAGTCTTGCCAAGCCCATCGACGCCTTTTGCGCCTCGAGGACCGCGAGTTGCAGGTGATCGGACGCGAGATCGCGAACGTCGCGAGCAAGGTCAACGATGGTGCGCGCGAAGGAGCGCGAGATGGGAATAGACCGTGTTTGGGCAGTGGGTTCCATGGGATCTCTCGGGAGAAATTCGTAGGAAGCATGCGGCTGCCCCGTGGCGCTGCCCATCAGCGGTCGTCGCCAAGGACCATCCGTAGCCGTCCTACACGGGTCTAGATTTCGGCCATCGCCCCGCACTTCCAGTAGCGCAGCGCCTACAGCCAACCGAATCGCCCCAGCGCAATGTCCTCGCTGCTGCCATCAGCATGCAGGAGATGCAATGAACGAGATATTTCGACGCGTGGCCTCAAATGCGTGCGGCGTGGGATCGCCATGGGCATTCGTCGGCGCGGTCCTGCTGGTTTGCGGTTGGGCCGTGGCAGGACCGGTTTTGCACTATTCCGAGAACTGGCAATTGTTTATCAATACGGGCACGACTATAGCGACCTTCCTGATGCTATTTGTGCTGCAGAACTCCCAGAACCGGGACACCAAAGCGATCAACCTGAAGCTAGACGAACTGTTGCGCGTGCTTGATGGCGCCCGAACCGGCCTCGCGGCCGCTGGGAACTTGAGCGAAGAGGAAATCGAAAAGCTGGAGGGCGAGTTTCGATCCCTCGCGAACGACGCCGGCGACGCCCAGCCGCGCCCAGTTCGAGCAGAAACGCCTCGGGCCGGCTCCAGTTCCGCGAAGGCCGCATGAACAGTCTCAAGTACTCGCCGAGCGCGCTTTGGTCGCTCGCCAAAGAAGCAGGCGCCGCCTGGATGGACGATTTCGCGCCGAGCATGGGTGCGGGAATCGCCTATTACACCGTCTTCTCGATTGCGCCGCTGCTCGTCATTGTCATTGCGATCGCGGGATTGTTCTCCGGGCAGGAAGCCGTGAGCGGGTACGTCTATTCGCAACTTTCCGGCCTCCTCGGAAAAGAAGGGGCGCTCGCCGTGCGCGGCATGGTGGAAAGTGCAAGCAATACCACCGAAGGCCTGGGCGCGACTTCAATCGGCATTGCGTTGCTTCTCATCGGGGCAACGACGGTATTTGCCGAGCTTCAAAGCGATCTCGATCGAATCTGGAAAGCGCCGGCAGCGAAGAGGGCAACTGGAATCTGGGGATTGCTCCGCGGGCGCTTGCTCTCGTTGGGCCCGGTTGTCAGTATCGGCTTCCTGATGCTCGTCTCGCTCGTGATGAGTGCGGTACTCGCGGCGCTTAGCAAGTGGTGGGGCGGCTTTTTCGCGAACTTCGAGTGGCTTTTGCATTTGCTTGACTTTGCCGTGAGCTTCGCCGTCGCGACGACGATGTTTGCACTGATGTACGAAATCCTGCCGAGAGTCAAGATTTGGTGGGAAGAAGTATGGATTGGCGCGGCACTGACGGCGTTGCTGTTCACCATAGGCAAGATCGGGGTCGGAATCTACATCGGCAAGAGCAGCGTCGCATCGAGCTTTGGCACCGCAGGCGCGCTCGCGGTTCTCCTCGTTTGGGTTTACTACTCCGCGCAGATTTTTCTCCTTGGCGCCGAATTCACATGGGTGTATGCGCGCAAATTCGGATCGCAACGGCGCAGCACGACTTTGACCGCCGATCGCACGCCTTCGGAAACGTGGAACGGAACGAATTCTCGCGTGCTTCCGCATTCTTAGGCGCAACGTCAGATAGCGAACGACCTACAGAAAGTTAGGAATCGGCCGGACAGGGGACTTTGGTGGGGTCGCCGACAATCCAAATCGCCCGCCGACCCATTAGACGCAGCCTCCTACCCCATGATTGGTGTTGTCATCCCGGTACACAACGAAGAAGCCCTGCTCGAGGGGTGCCTGCAGTCCGTGAGCGCGGCGGCGTCCGAGTACGCTGCGACAGGAGAAGAAGTTCACATCGTTGTCGTTCTGGATGACTGTTCGGACGCATCGCACACGATCGCCAGAAGATTCCCGGTCGCTATCTTGCGCGTGGCAATGCGCAACGTGGGAGTCGCCCGATCGGTGGGCGTGAAGGCATGCCTTGCTCATGGCGCGCGTTGGTTGGCCTTCACCGATGCGGACACGATCGTTTCACGAACATGGCTGATTGATCAATTGGCCTTGGAAGCCGATGCCGTATGCGGAACCATCGGGGTAGAAGACTGGAGCGCCCAGAGTCCGGGCGTTCGGCTCCATTTCGAAGCGAACTATGTCGATAAAGAGGGGCATAGGCACATTCACGGCGCAAATCTTGGCGTGAGTGCCGCGGCTTATGCGCGCGCCGGCGGTTTCCTGCCTGTCGACTCGAGCGAAGATGTTGCGTTGGTTCGCGCGCTCACGGCCTCCGGCGCAGTCATCGCCTGGACCGCACAGCCGCGCGTGGTCACAAGCGCGAGGCGTGACTTTCGCGCTCCCAGGGGTTTCGGCGCAACGCTCCTGGAACAGAAAGGGTCAGTCAGCGTTCCGGAAGTCGCGGCATGTTAATTCAGACACGGTTTTCGCAGCAGTCGAAGGCGGCACTCCGTCATGCATTGGAGAACTGTGGCCCGCTCAACGGAGCGGCTGGTGTCGCGTCAGCGCTTCGGCGCCTGGTTGCGTGCGGCGGAGGAAACATTCCGTTCCCCGGCTCAGGCAGGACCTTGGAGCGGTGGCAAGCTCTCTGCGATGTAGCCGCCACCGACCTTTCGCTGGCGAAACTGTATGAGGGCCACACCGATGCACTGGCCATACTCCATGAACTCGAGGACGCAAATGCCGTTCCGGAAGGCAGCTCATGGGGCGTTTGGGCGGCGGAGCCGCCCGATTCGAAAGTGATATTCCGCGAGCGCGCAAGCGGTGGCGTCTCACTTCACGGACGTAAGGCATGGTGCTCCGGCGCAGCGACCGTTTCACATGCGCTGCTGACCGCCTGGCAAGAGGATGGTAGCGGACCGTTCCTCGTCAAGCTCGCGCTAGACCAGGAAGGGATATCCATCTCCGACGAACGCTGGCAAGCGGTCGGCATGGCAGCGAGCGCCAGTTTTGACGTCACATTCGAAAGTGCAGTCGGAACGATTGTCGGTGAGTGCGGCGATTATTTGGCGCGCAAAGGGTTTTGGCACGGCGGCGCTGGTATCGCGGCTTGCTGGTTTGGCGGGTCGACCGCACTGGCGAAGGCGCTGACCGACCGTCCGATAAATTCCGAATTCCTTGCCGTGGCAATAGGGAAGGTCGATTTGTGCCTGAGCGAGACGCGCGCGCTGCTGCGCGAAGCTGCCGGGGCGATCGACGAATCTCCTGACGCAGATGCGGAACATGTTGCACGGCGTGTGCGATTGAGTGCCGAGAGGACTGCCGGAATAGTCCTGAACGAAGTGGGCCGGAACCTGGGCGCCACCCCGTACTGCCGGAATTTGCCCTTTGCGCGCATGGCAGCAGATCTTCCCGTTTTCTTGCGCCAAAGTCATGCTGACCGGGACTACGCGGAAATGGGCAAGCGCTTCGCGTCGGAAGGCGGCGATTCGTGGCGTCTTTGACATTACCGTTGATTGTTGGTGAGGGAACCCCGGAGCGTGAATGGGAAGGCTGGTCCTTGCTCCATAGAATTTCCGATTTCTCTCCGGCCGACTTGCTGCGCCCGGACGGTCGCATCGTTATCGTCACGCCGCATCCCGATGACGAAATCCTCGGTTGTGGCGGGCTCCTCGCCATGCTTGCCGGCGGTCGAAACGAAATTCGTATTCTGGCGGTGACGGATGGAGAGGGTAGCCATCCTAACTCCCACATCTGGCCGCGGGCGCGACTGGCGAAACGCCGGAGACAGGAATGCCGTGATGGGATCACGTTACTTGGATTGCGAAACGTCGAGATCCGCGCGCTTTCTATTGGCGACGGAGAGGTTTCGAACCGGACCAGCGTCGTCGGACAGCGGCTCAGCGAGGAATTTCGCCCCACGGACCTGGTCGTGTGCACTTGGGATAGGGATGGGCACCCGGACCACGACGCGGTTGGATCACTGGCACGCCGGACCGCGGCGGAAGTTGGCTGCAGGCTCGTGCAGATGCCCATTTGGATGTGGCATTGGGCGCGGCCCGCGGACCCTCGTGTCCCGTGGAGTGAACTCAGGCGATTGAAGCTCACGCACGAAGCCAAGCGTCGAAAACTCGCTGCCATGTTTGCCCACAAGACCCAGCTGTCCGAGCGAGACAACGGGTTGCCGCCGGTGCTTGGAGCGGAAATACGAATGCGGGCTGCGCGGGCCTGTGAATACTACTTCTTCCCACCGGAGATCTGAGTCTTTGGACACTGCGCGCGAATACTGCGAAACTCAATACCGCAACAATCGGGACCCTTGGAGCTTCCGAACGCGTTGGTATGAAAAGCGGAAACGAGCGCTCATCCTCGCGTGCCTGCCCGCCTCGCACTACCATCGCGTTTATGAGCCAGGTTGCGCCAACGGCGAGCTGTTGGCAGCATTAGCCGGGCGAAGCGACGAAATAATTGGCTCGGAAGGAGTAAAAGCTGCAGCGCTGCTGGCCAAGAAGCGGGTCGAGAACTTTTCCAACGCTCGTGTTGTACAAGGCTGGATTCCAGAGGATTTCCCAGCCGGTGCTTTCGATCTGATCGTGTTTGGCGAGATCGGTTACTACCTGTCGCTGAATGACTTATTGGACTCCATCAAGCGAATGGATCGCGCACTGTTCCGCGGCGGAACGCTGGTGGCGTGCCACTGGCGGCATCCCATTGCGGGCTGCCCGCTTTCCGGAGACTCCATTCACCATGCCATCAATCGCCGGATTTCTCTGGGTCCCCTCGTTCATCATCTCGAAGCTGATTTCGTGCTGGACGTTTGGTCGACTGATCGCAGATCGGTGGCTGCGCGCGAGGGCCTCGTCGGCCTTTGAAACGGCGATGCAACTCGGCGCGTTCGCAGGTATCTCGCGATGATGAATTCATACCGATCCATTTTCACTCCAGCCACGACGCAGCAGCGGCGCGACAACTTCGAGGACTACTGGACCTACAGTCAGAATCATGCGGGCGAGATCCTCGAAGGCGAGAAGAATCTGACCCGCAAGAAAGAGGCATTGAAGCAATTCCAGAACCTGTCTATCCGGACCCGCAAGCCACTAGCCAGCCCTGAAAGCTTCTACCGAAATTACATCGTGATGGCGGACGATCCCCGGCGCCTTGACCGGAAAACGCTGCTACTTACCTTTCTCTACAAGTTCGCCCGACACGAGTGGGCCGGGATTTCGGCCGTTTGGGACGGCATCCCGACCATGGCGCGCGCGAAGTCGACGACCGAGAAGATCAGCCGCTACCACCTCTGCGAGGAGTTCTGCCATATTCGGCTGTTCCAAGAGATGTTCGCCACGTTTCAGCTCGACTGCATTGAGTGGATTCCGCTGGGGAAGTGGATGGGCCGTGTGTACCGCTACTTGCCGAAGTTCCCGGAGTCGATAATGTCGCCGCCAGCTTTCGTAAGCGAACTGATGGGTTTGACGCTTTACAAACATCTCGATCGGCTGCTTGACGAAATCCTCGCTGACGAGCCGGAGGCGCGCGACCACATTCGGAGCATGCTGCGCGAAATCATGATCGACGAACTGGCCCACACGGGGCAGCGCCGCAATTTCATCGGCCCGATCGGCATGGCCGTCTCCCGGCGCATGGTCGCGCCGATGTTTCGGATGTTCTACCGGGACCTCCCCGAGTCTAAATACCTGCTCGACGTGGACAAAATGATCGAGGAGGCCGCTACCTTTGACTACAGCACGATGACGCCAGAGGTGATCGCCTCCAGCTGGGTCCCATCCTACTGTCGCTGCGAGCCGGGCGCGACCGTTTCCGCGTCGTATCCTGCGAACGTACGAATAGACCCCACGCAATAAGGAGCGCGCAAAGATGGTCTCGGCAATTTACGGACTAGCCACAGGCAGGCGTTTCGCGGGGCTGGCGCTAGTGCCGCGCGCTGAGCAGATGCGACGCGCGACCTCAAGACCATCCATGCCAAGCATCCCCAGGTCGAGCAGCACCGCGTCGGGCTTGTACGTGCGCGAAGGCGAAAATCCAGGCTAGGTTGAAGCCGCACGCGCTAGGTGCCGCGCGTCCTGAGGCGTCCAGGAAGTTCCGTACTGCGTGATGGTGACGTCGGAAAAAGGAATCAACGCCTTCTCCGTGTGACGGGCTTGCCGATCCTGATCGCCCGACATACGGAACAGGAGCAAAATGAACGCACATAGCAGCCCGTAGCCTACGAGCCCAAGAATAATTTCCTGTAAGAGAATCCAGGTCATCGCATGCCTCCAATTCCGAGGCCCGTGGTCCCGGCCCGATTGGGTACATGGCTTGATCGTCCCACACAGTGAGAAGGTCGACAGTCGCTTGCCAGCCGATTCCGATGTAGGGCGGCGCCGACAGTCGGGAAGAAAGCGGTCCCGCTCGGGGGCAGCGATTCTTCGGCTTGGTTTAAGTGGCAACTATTCTCGGGGCTACGGGCCGGCGTCCGTGGCGCAATATCCGCCTTACCAACGCAGGTATTCCTGGTGCGTGCTATGGCGATCGACATGGAAGCGAACCGCCTCCCGGTCAAACCCACTGCCGGCGAGACTGCCGGCGACGGTGCGCCTAACCAGGACGCGATATAGAGCTCGGGGCAGTGCGGCGATTACCACCGGATATTCAAAGGCGCCCGCGTAGGCCGCCCAATGGCTCGGCCAGCCCGAACAACTGGTTTGGCGTCCCAGCGACGTCGGGTCAAGAACCGCTGCCGCTTGCAGACGGCGAACTCGCGACGACATCCGTTGCGTTGTCGATCTCGTTCAGCGTTTGATTGCAAAGCGAAAGGGCGCGCGCCGCCTCGCCCGAGGCGAGCGCGTCGCGAATCTCGAGGATTCGCTCGCGCAATTTCTGTTCGTACCCCTCCGCTTCTTCTAGCTCACGCTCGAGCCGCGTGATTTCGTCGAGTGGATTGCCAGGAAAAGGGTTCGACATGTTTGGAGGTCTCCTTGGTATGGAGCATTTTGACGCCGAATCGCGGGCTACCACAACGGCGCGAGCACAGGAATGCCCGCTCCGGGCCCGGCTGCCCTCTGCGCCGGCCCACTTCGCAGAAGATCGGGACTAGAATTCGCGGCTTGGGATCGATGTC
Source organism: uncultured beta proteobacterium (assembly GCA_963819965.1). Classification (GTDB taxonomy): domain Bacteria; phylum Pseudomonadota; class Gammaproteobacteria; order Burkholderiales; family Casimicrobiaceae; genus VBCG01. Next base: position 394,830 of record CAWFYA010000001.1, on the reverse strand, counting down.
CGTCGGGAGCGTAGAAATGGAAGCCGTCGAATCCGTAGTTCGGGACATGCTGGACGCGATGCGCAACGCGCACCTGCAGATGGTGCTGGGCGACCCCCAGCGCGCCATTGAATGGCTGCGAGGGTCCGCCGCTGCGCATCGGCGACTTGGCGTGCTCTTTCATGGCGATCCGCAAAACGAAGCGATGGCGGGCCGCATCCTGTTTCAGGTCATCGATCAGCGAATGCAATCGCTCATGTGCCTGGCGGAGGAGTCATTGGCATCGCCTTTGCCGCCTGGGGATGTCGTTGCTTTCGTGGCGAAACCGCTCGAGCCACTGCGCCCCGAAGAGAATGCCATGATCGACACAGGCGATTGCACTCCCCCGCCGACCGAAGAGCCACCGATCGGTTGACTCCCGCACGCTTGCGCACCGGGTATGGCGTGAGCCCGTCGCCCTACTTCAGATGTTGGGAGAATTTGGCGAGATCGATCAGCATCCGCTCGTGCGTGCCGATTCCAATCTCGGCGGTTCCGTCCGTTGCCCGCAGGCTGAACTCGAGGCGTCGCCCATCCACCTTTGTCACCTCCGCGGTACTCGTGACCTGCCGCCCTACCGGCGTCGCGGCCAGGTGGCGCACATCCACGTGAGTGCCGACCGCGCTCTCGCCACCGTCCAGGAACGGCTTGATGGCGTTGAGCGCCGCATTCTCCATCGCCATGATCATGATCGGCGTTGCCAGCACCGGGGGCAAGGTGGCGTCTTTGAAGCGGTTCGCGAGATGGTCTTGCGTAACGAGCAGTTTGAACGAGCCCGTGGTGCCAAGTGGAATGGGCTTCAATGGCGTTCCCCTTTCATTTTCTGACGAGTTCGTCGATCCTGGACGCGCTGCCACGACGTGGTGCAAATGATACCTCGCAAAGCGACGAATCCGGTTCTCATCACGACGAATCCGGTTCCAGGTGCGACGAGTCGGATTGACGATTTCTTTCATTCCACCAACAATATGCGTACCTGCGCTTCGCATTCTTCCCGGAGTCATCGTGACGGCTCGCCTTTCATGGTTTATCGCCATCGTGCTCACCGTCGTGGTCAGTCCGGCGTGGGCAGTATTGCCGGGGACGTTCTCGATCGATCAGGTCTATTCGAACGCGGATGGCAACTTGCAATTTGTCGTGATCTACGACGCAGGCACAAACGACTGCGATGCTCACGAGGACCGCTGGGCCAGCCAGGAGTTGGTGAGTACGGGCCCCGGTCCGCAAAAGACGTTCGTGTTTCCCACCAATCTGCCAACTTGCCGGACGTCTAGGCGTCGCATGTTCATCGCCAGCGAAGGATTCGCTGCGCTGGGTCTCGTTACGCCGGACTACATCATTCCGAACGGCTTTCTGCAGATTCCCAGCGGCGCCGTCGAATTTGCCTATCTGAGTATAGTGTCGTACAACCCGATTCCGACCGACGGCGTCAATGCTCTCTATCGCAACGGAACGATCGGCCAGAATTTGGCGACCAATTTCGCTGGCGAATCGGCGACGCTGGCGCCTCCGCCGCCGCAGGCCATCGTCAACGTGGTCGAATATCACCACTTGTCCTTTGACCACTATTTCATCACGTCGAAGCCTGACGAAATCGCCATTCTCGATTCCAAGGTGCCCCCATTCCAGGAGTGGTCGCGGACGGGATTGACCTTTCATGCGTACGTAACTGAAATGGCGCCGGCGGGATCGGTCCCGATTTGTCGCTTCTTCAACGACAGCGCCGCGTTCGCGCCGAAGAGCTCGCACTTCTATGCCCCCAAGGGTTTGGGCTGCGAAGACACGATCGCATCGTTTCCCGATTGGAAGCTGGAGAACGACAAGCTGTTCAGCGCGATGCTGCCGGACGGCAGCGGCAATTGTCCGGCCGGGACGATCCCGGTTTACCGTCTCTACAACAATGGCCAGGGCGGCGCGCCGAATCATCGCTTCACCATCAGCAAGACCGTGCAGCAGACCATGCTGGCGCAGGGCTTCGTGGCGGAGCCCGCGGGGATTGGCGTGGGGATGTGCGTGCCGGAATAGGTTGCGACATTCCGACCGGAGTCTGTAGGGGTGCGAACATGAGGATAGCCATCAATGGGGCCGGCATTGCCGGTCCGACGCTTGCTTATTGGCTTCGCAGGTCTGGTCATGAGGTACTCCTCATAGAGGAGGCACCGCAGCTACGAAGCGGCGGCTACATCATCGACTTCTGGGGCGTTGGCTACGACATCGCCGAAAAGATGGGAGCGGTGCCGCGAATCAGGGAGCTCGGCTACCAAGTAGAGGAAGTGCGCTTCGTGGATCGCAACGGCCGCAAGACCGGCGGCTTTCCCGTGGACGTTTTCGGCCGCATTACCAATGGCCGCTTTACGAGCCTGCGCCGGTCCGACCTTGCGACGACGATCTACCGTGCACTCGACGGACAGGTCGAGACGCTTTTTGGCGACTCCATTGCGGGCATCACGGACGAGGCGGATCGCGTTCGCGTGGATTTCGATCATTCGCCTTCCCGCGAGGTCGACCTCGTCATCGGTAGCGACGGGTTGCATTCACGTGTCCGCCGGCTGGCGTTCGGGCCCGATGCGGAGTACGAAGTGTCGCTCGGTTACCATGTCGCCGCGTTCGAGATCGAGGGATATCGACCCCGCGATGAACTGGTCTATATCAGCCACGGAGTCCCCGGAAGACAGATTTCTCGGTTTTCCATGCGTGATGACAGGACGCTTTTTCTCTTCGTTTTTCGCGATGAGTACCTGGGGCCCCAAAATCCATCGAATCCGCAAGAATGCAAAGCGGTGCTGAGAGACGCCTTCGCCGATGTGCGCTGGGAATGCCCTCAGATTCTCGCCGCAATGGAGAATGCCGGCGATCTCTATTTCGACCGTGTCAGCCAAATTCGAATGGATCGGTGGTCGAAAGGCCGCACTGCTGTGATCGGCGATGCCGCAGCCTGCGTCTCCCTCCTTGCTGGCGAAGGCACCGGCCTCGCCATCGCCGAGGCCTACGTGCTTGCGGGCGAACTACGTGCTTGTGGCGACAATCACATTGCGGCTTTCGCTCGCTATCAAGATCGCATGATGTCGTTTCTGAAGCGCAAGCAAGAGTCAGCAGCGAAATTTGCGTCCGCCTTTGCCCCGAAGACCGCGGCGGGAGTAAGGTTCCGCAATCTTGTGACGCAACTATTGGGGTTCCCGATGATTGCTGATTACTTCATCGGCCGCGACCTCCGCGACGACATCAAGCTTCCCGATTACGGCTTCTAGCGAAGCGTAGTAATTTAGGGAATTAAAGAAGACGGCCCCGCTCGGGGGCCGTCATTCTTTGGTTTGGTGGAGGTGGCGAGAATCGAACTATGAGCATTCGTGGGGCTACATCTCAGAATCCAACGTTCCAACCCGCCCTTAACACCATTCTTACCACTATTTGCGCTTGGTTGGGCTGTTCTCCGTTCCGCCTGTCGCGCCGCTTCGCAATGACGAAGCGGAATATTCGGCTTGTATTAGCCAAAGGACGGATGAGCTAATATGCGCGCAATAAGAAAACCAATCTACGACTCTCGGAGGCATTGTGAAGCATCTCTTCTTGGGTTGCATTTCAATGGTACTGGCATTCGCGGCCACAACGGCGTCGGCGCTTGCCCGAACCGCAAAGGCAGGCGAAAGGCGATGCCGCTTGGCAGCACGGTGCGGCCTACATCGGCGCGCACATTGCCGCCTGGTTGGGCAACGCGCCCTCCAAAACGTAGTTGCGCGCCTGCATCTGCGCAACGATCGCCTGCTTGGTTGTGTAGCGGTGGTTGGAGTCGAAACGCTGATTCCATAGCCGGAACACCGGAATCGTGTTCATCGGGCACGCGCCTGTCGCGTCCGGCAGCGTCACGTAGAACGCGGCGGCGTCTTCCTGGATATAGCCGCTGAAACTCGGGAATTGCGTCGGATCGGCGGCCGCCATCAGCAGGAACGCACAGTCCTCGGCCCGGGCTGAGAAGAAATGCGAGCTTCCGTGCTCTGGCGGAATGAAAAACCGGCACGTCGGAACCGTGTTCGCCTGCTGCGCCGGGTAGGCGTTGAAGGTCTCGCCGGTGCGCGCCCAGCCCGCGAAGACGCCTGCGTCCAGCGCCGCGATGTCAGACGCAAGCGCGGTCATGAAGTAGTGATCCAGCAACTGATGGTAGTACTCAACGACCGTAACGGATACCGGCTGTTGGCCTGGAGCGATGCTCGTGGTCGCTCCTGCAAAGTTGGTGGCCAGATTCTGCTTCACCGTTCCGTCACGATAGTAGGCGTTAACCCCGTCCTTCGGCAGCGCGGTGTACGTCAACTGACTCATACCAGCGAAACGGACGGCGCCGTTCGGAATTTGCATAAAGCCGTTCGGGATGACGTAGTCAGGCGTGATTAGGCCCAGCGCGGCGAATCCCTCGCTGGCGATGAGGATGCGGCGCCCCGAGGTCTTGCACGTCGGCAGATTGGTGGGAAACACAAACGTCTTTTCCGGGCCAGGACCTGTGCTTACCAATGTTCGGTTGGCCCAGAGATCCTCGCCGGTATCGCAATCCACACTGCCACTGTCGTAAATCACGACGAATTGCAAGGTGCCATCCGCGTTCGAATAGACCTGGTCGACAAAGAACGTAATACCGGGAACCAATGCTGATGCCGCGGAGGCCAAGATCGCCAGCACGACTAATACGCACCATTGACGACAGTTCTTCAAGAATGGCTCCCGGTGTTAGTTAGGAAGGACGTCCACAGTGACAGGAGGCAAGAATGGTCCCGCCTAGGGCGGTACGCACATTCCATACACACGCCTGCGTCGACTCGAAAACTAGGCATTGATTCGTCTCCGGGCAACCACCTGGTACGCGCATTGCACCGTGGCGGGTCGCCGACGACCGGGTGCCGGAATAACGTGAATCTCGAAGCGCTCCGGCTTTCTGTTCTGCACGAAGACTGAAGCCGCGCCATAACTTGTCACGAAGACGAGATAGTCAGAAGTGTCGATCGACGAAAGCAATTCCTTGTCGAGTGATACCTCCGCCCATCCGCCGATCAACTCGACCTCGCCGGCAACGTGGACCCAGCCGTCGCCGCCGTCGCCGCCGCCAAACGCGAGGCGGTCTGAAGTTGGACGCTCTGGCACCACGTTTAGCCCGTCAGCATTGAACACATGGCATAGACATCCTTGCCGCCGCTTGCAGCCACGCTCAATCTGCCTGCCGGCTGATGCGCTTTAGGGAGCAGCTGATGACCGCGCCAGGATTCGTGGGCAGGCCTTGAATCGCATCGCCGTGGTCAAAGACGACGTAATTGATGTCCAGGGTGCCAAAGGGCGCTCCATCGATCGTCTGCACATAGGAGATCGTTCCCGTGCAGTCAGCGTGGTTGTTCGCCTGCCCATGAAGTTCCTGGGCCGTGGGGGTACCGCCGAACAACTTGGCGGTTCCCGAGCAGTCCCAAAATGCCGACTTGCTGCTCGTGCAGGTGCCAAGGATGCGAATGGGCGTTCCAAGCGGAAACTCTCCTTCGCATGTGTATCCCCAGTAACCGGCGGTCGTTTTCGCCGTACACATTGGTGGTGGCTCGGACGATCCCGCCAACGCAGGCAGCACGACCAAATATAGGGGCATAATCAGCAACAGGAATTTCTTCATGCCGTCTCCTCCGGGCTCGTCGAGCCGTATTCGCATTTGTAGGAACATGACCATCCGAGAATGCACGCGGGGGCAATCGGTCATGTGGACACGAGCATGCAGCGGCGCCGCCCTGCCGGGCCTACGGATGACCTACCGATGGGAAATTGTTGTAATCGCGGATCGGCAACGGAACTGGGACCAGAGACCTCCGCCAAGGGCGGTTCAGGATGCCAATAGTTCCCGGTAGACCTGCTCTGTCTCCGGGGCCGGGGGTACGCCCAAGGAGATGGAAAGCGCCTGCCGGCACCGCCTGAATACTTCGATCGCCTCCGCCCGACGGCCCTGCGCCCGCAGACAAACCATCTGTCCGCGGTAGAACGACTCTGCGAGTGAGTCGAGTTCGACCGCGCGGCGGTACAGTTCGCAGGCGCGATCCCAGTCAGCGCACGACTCCCAATGCTGTCCAAGGCGCAGCACAAACCGCTGGAAGCGCCCGGACAATCGATTGCGCAGTGGTATCTGCCAGATGGCGTGGTCGTCGTCGACCAGAAGTGGGCCGCGATACAAATCGAGGATCACGGGCGCGGCGGACTCCAGCGACCGCGCGTCGGCGTGCGTGCCATCCATCGGCGACATGAACTTCGCCAAGATGCGCTCCAACGACCAGGCGTCCGTCCAGACCCGGCGCGGATCCAGAGCCACGTTGCGGTCGGTCACCCGGACCGAAGAATCACAACCGAGAAGCTTCCGCAGACGGTGGACCGTTATCTCGAGCGACTTCTGCCCGTCACCGTCGGGCCGATCGTGCCAAAGCAAGTCGATCAGCTTGCCGGCCGCTTTCCCACCCTCGCCCTCTGCGACAAGAATTTTCAGCAATTCAATGGGCTTGCGCTGTGCTTTGCCCTCGAAGCGCAGCAGGCGACCTTCCACGACGATGTCGAAGCGCCCGAGTGTGTACACCCTTACCGGCCATGGCCAGGTCTCGAGGTCGCGATTGTGCGGCACAAGATCGTGGTGGCGTATCACCTCTTGGACATGCGCAACCTCGATTCCGCCGATAAGTGCTTCCGAATACAGGCGAACCGCCATCCTCGGCGACCAACCCCAGTGACTCAGATAATGCTCGCGCGCTGCGATCGCCAGCGCCACCCGTAACTTTTGCCTGCACGTTTCGTGATCCTCTTGCTGCAGAGATATATAGGCCTCGACGAGAAGCGCCTGATGTTTGGCGAGCGTGTTCTCCGGCTGCGCGGTCAACGCGCGGAACTCGTCCACGAAGCGCACTGCTTCCTCGAGGTCACCAGCTTCGCTGCAGACCGAAGCGAGCAGGAACAGATCGAGGGTCCGGTAATACATCCGGCCACGCTCGGTTGCGAGGCGAAGGGCCGATTCCGCCTCGGTCCGAGCCGCTCTCGTGTCTCCGTGCATAAAAGCGAGCCAGGCCTTGATCTCGAAATACGGCTCGATCCGCGGCTCGTTTTCCACGGCCTTCAACTCCAGTTCCGCCGTGTCAAGCTCGCCCGCGATGAGCAGGCATCCGATACGAAAGCGCCGGATGACGCCCGCGATCGCGAGGGCATTGTCCTTCGCCAACTGCAGACTTTGATCGAACAGTTCTCGGGCTTCCTTCAATCCTCCGGAGCGAAGGGAGAAGCTTGCATGTGCCCATTTCCAGTAGGCGAGGCTTACTGGACGGAGCCCTGGATCCAATAGCAACGGTTCGACATGCCGCACGACGAGTGCCTGCTTCGACGTGCTGCCTGTCCAGTTGTAATAATTCATCAGGCTGAATGCCGCCATGACAATTTCATTGGCGTCCCCGGTCGACGAAAGCAGCGTTTCCAGGGTCCGGTCCGCCCATGCCGGCAGTTCGGGATGGTTCGGCCGCCGAGCAAAGGTTCCATATAAGAGTCGCGAGAGCCCGATCAGCAAGGCGCGGGAAGACAGTTCACCCTGGTTCGCCGGCAGCAGCGATTCGAGTTCCCCCAACCATCGATCCAGCCTCGACCAGTCCGCCCCGAGAAGACACACGCGTGTCAATGCACCTGCGCAAAGCACCTGTCCATACGGATCATTGGACGTCTGGAACGCCGCGTGTGCCGCCTCCAATCGGGGGCGAGCGCTTGCTGGATCGTGCCAGACCCGACAGATCCCGGCCCAATAAAGAAGCCACGGTTTTGCATGAACGATGTCCACGGGCATCGCGTCGATCCAGTCCAGCAGGGTTCTCCACCGGCCGCTGTCGTAGAGCTGCGACGAATGGCGAAGGATCAATTCGCTTGCTGCGGGCCATTCGCCACCGTCGATATACAGAACAATGGCTTCCTCAGTTCGGCCACGTGCGTCGGCCATGTGCCCTGCCGCGATCAGGGCCGCGCTGCATTCCTGCGGCGTAAAGATCGCCTCCGCCCGCGCGCGCAGGAAGGCCCGGAACAGGGAGTGGTATCCGTAGGTGGACTCGTCACCGTCACGCCGCTCGACGAAAAGGTGGCGATGATGCAGGTCGTCAAGCAGTCCCATTGCGTTGCGGTGTCCACTGACTACGGCCGCGACGCGCGCCGTGAATTTAGACAATCCCGCAGTAAGCATCAAAAGGCGTTGGTCTTCGGCGCGGGCGCGCGCAAACACTTCGCCGGCGAAGTAGTCGTATACGGCTTCTCGAGTTCGCTTACCCCCGGCGCTTAGATCCCCGCCGGAGCGTCGCATATATTCGACAATCAAAACCAAGCCGGCAGCCCACCCATCGGCGAGCGCGTAAAGCGAGGCTAGGCTCTCATCATCCAGCGAGAGTCTGGCCAGCGCGAAGCGATCCGACTCTTCCCGCGAGACGCGAAGCTCGGAGTGGTCGATCGCCATGATTCGACGATTTGCGACGAGACGCGCCAGCGTGATCGGCGGATTAATCTGGCTCGCAACCAGCAGCCGAATGCCGTCTGGCGCTTCCGCAACAGCCTCCTTCAGCAGCGTGTCGAATATCGGCCCGGCCGCAGCTTCGTAGTTGTCGAACACGATGGCTGTTGAATTCGGCAATTGGCCGAATAGCGCGCGAAAGAACCTTCGTGCGAATGGCGCGAGATTCGCTGCGGCTTCGACGGGTAGCGACGGAAGAGTCGGCGTCTTATGCGTAAGGTGAGCGGCCGCCTGGCCGAGATAATGCAGGAAGCTCGCGGGATCGACGTCGCCACCGTCGAGTTGGTACCACAGGTTCGGGCGCCGCCGAGCGCCCAGGTAGCTGGAGATCAGTGTCGTTTTACCAGAGCCTGGAGCGCCGACGATCCACACACACGACGCATCGGCCGTTTCGATCCTGTCGAAAAGGCGCTCCCTATCCACGACACCCGGGGTGCGCGGGCGAGAGATCTTGGGACTGGATGGAGTGGCTGTTCGGCGCACGCGCGGATTCGTTTTTCTTATCGCTTGCTCGCCGGCACTCCCCCCGGCGCAGGACGTGATATGAGCGCCTGCCGAACTCATCCGGCTTTCCGCTCTCACAGAGCCCTCCAATCCTCCTCCGGTTTCGACATCGAGACAAGAGGTCGGGTGCGAACGATAACGCGAATCGATTCCAACCTTTGAGAATCGGTTGATCAAACAGTCGTTCTCAGATATTCATGAACGGAAGTCAGATTGTGCACCGGAAGCACGCGGAGCGCCGACGCGGGATCGACGGCGCCGGCACGGGCGTAGTAGAGTATCAATCCAACAAGAGACTGCCGGAGCGAGTCGGTGGTGGATCGGTATTGTTCTCGAAGTGCCTCCTCCCGCACATGCTTCACAACGATCGTTTTGGCCAATGCGCGCTCCGCCATACGCACAACCGCCAGCGGACTCAATGCCTCCGGGCCGCCCAGCTTGATGGCGTCGTTGATCGCTTGGGGACTGTCCAGCGCGGCAACCGCAAACTTCGCGACATCTCGGTGGGAAATCCAACTGAGCTTGTTGTGTCCGTCGCCATAGATCATGACCGTACCGTTGACCATGTCGAACCCCAGCGCGGGACTAAGCCAGATCTCCATGAAAAATGTTGGCTGGAGGATCGAGTAGTTCGTCCGGCCCTGTCGCAGACGCTCCTCAAGAGAACGTTTCGCCGTTCGCAGCGGAAAGTCGACGTCGACGCTTGGAAATGAAATCCGGATGAAGTACTTGGCACCGGCTTCCTCGGCGGCATCGATGAGGTCTAGTTGTCCTTGGCGGTCGACGTTGAGACGCCGCAAGACCCGGCTGCACTAACGTTGACAATAAAACGGCCCCGCTCGGGGGCCGTCATTCTTTGGTTTGGTGGAGGTGGCGAGAATCGAACTCGCGTCCGAAGGCGCTCCACAGTCAGGACTACATGCTTAGTCGCGTCATTGTGCTCTCATCCCGACGCCGTTGACTGACATACGACGGCAGGACCAGTCACCTAGATTTAGCGCATCGCCCAAGTGACCCGGGCGCGCGCGATCGCTCGAAATGTCCTTGCCGTGACAGTTACATCACCCGGGCTGAGCGCCGCCCGGTGCAAGGTCCGGCGGGGTTAAGCCGCCAGAGCGTAGTTTTCGTCGTTCGCAGTTATATTTGCGATTGCCAAAGATTTACGAGGATTGACGCCTCGGCATGCCCCGCTCTGCTTCACTACCCCCGTCGAGACCAGTTCACCCCCGGTGGTCGATAGGTACGAGGTCAACATGGTGGCGTGACCTCGAGAATTCAATGCAGCCATGATTATACGCGCGAGCCCGCTGTCTGCGCCCGTCAAGGCGACCCTTGGGGGAACAGGCTAGAATCCACCTCAACTTCGACACGCAAGCGACGCCGCACATGAGCAGCACTGCCCATTCCCCCGTGGTTCCTGTCATCCTTTCCGGCGGCGCCGGCACCCGTCTGTGGCCGCTTTCGCGGGAGACGGCGCCCAAGCCCTTCATGCCGCTGCCCGATGGCGAGACGCTGCTCGCCAAGACCGCGCATCGCGCAACCGCCCTGGAGGGTGTGACCGGCCTGGTGACGGTCACCAATCGCGACTATTATTTTCGCACCAAGGACGTCTACGCGGGACTGGCCGGCGACGTGCCGCGCGACGCGGCCTACCTGCTCGAACCGTTCGGCCGCAACACCGCTCCCGCCGTGGCGTTGGCGGCGATGCTGGTACAGGCACGCCATGGCGCCGGCGCCGTGATGCTGGTGCTGGCGGCAGACCATTTGATCAAGGACCAGGCCGCATTCGGGGCGGCGGTCGCCACCGCCGTCGGGCTGGCCCGCGAGGGTCGCCTTGCCACGTTCGGCATCACGCCCTCGCATCCGGAAACCGGTTACGGTTACATCGAATGCGGCAGTCCCATCGGCGAGCGCGCCTTCGCCGCAGCCCGATTCGTGGAAAAGCCGCCCATCGAGCGCGCGCAACTCTACCTCCATGCCGGAAACTACGTCTGGAATTCCGGCATGTTTGCGTTTACCGCCGGCACCATTCTCGCAACCTTTGCGAAATATGCGCCGGAGGTCATCGACGCGCTGCGCCCGGTGTGGCAAACGCTCGCCGCGAAAACGGGTGAAAGCGCGCTGGAAATCGACGCGGCAGCCTTTGCAGCGGTGCCGGACATCTCGGTCGACTTTGCGATCATGGAACGCGCCGCGGCCGACGGCCTGGTGGCCGTGGTGCGCGGCGATTTCGACTGGAGCGATGTCGGCTCGTGGCATGCCATTTCGGAGCTGTCCCCGGCCGACTCCCATGGCAACCGCGGCAGCGGAGAACGAGTGGCGATCGACACCCGCGGCACGTTCATCCATTCCGAAGACCGGATGGTCGCGACCATCGCCGTCGACAATCTCGTGATCGTCGACACCCGCGATGCGGTGCTGGTTGCGCACAAGGATCACTTGCAACGCGTCAAGGAAGTGGTGGCGGAACTCAAGGCGCGCGATCACGCGTCCTACAAGCTGCACAAGACCGTCTCGCGTCCCTGGGGTACCTACACCGTGCTCGAGGAGGGTCCGGGGTTCAAGATGAAGCGCATCGAAGTCAAGCCCGGCGGTTCGCTGTCCCTGCAGCTGCATCACCGCCGCAGCGAACACTGGGTGGTCGTTCGCGGCACCGCGCACGTCACCTGCGGCGAGCGCGTCTATGACGTATGCCAAGGCGAATCGACGTTCGTTCCCGTCGAGACGCGGCACCGGCTCGAAAACCGGGGCAAGGACATCCTGTCGATTGTGGAAATCGCGTGCGGCGACTACATCGAAGAGGACGACATCGTCCGTTTCGACGACAAGTACGGACGCGTTCCTGCGTAGCTACGCCAGCACGTCGGGATCGATCTCCCGCTCGAGCCGCGCGATCTGGTCCTTGAGCAGCAGCTTGCGGCGCTTCAGGCGGCGCAATTGCAGTTCGTCGTGGGTCTGCGCATGGGCAAGCTGCTCGATCGCCGTATCCAGGTCCCGGTGTTCCGTCTTCAGCTCGACAATACGCTGCTGGAATGCGACGCGTTGCGGATTACCGATGCTGCCGTCCCCGTCGTTGCCGCCCAGATCGCTCATATCCGCTCCTAGTCGGTACCCACCGCCGCGACCTCATCCGCCTCGATTCGCTTGCCACCCAGGCGGCTCGTCGCCCAGATGCCGGCAAGTATGAGCGCGATGCCGGCCAGGTGGTAGGGTGCCGTGCGTTCGCCCAGGAACAGCCATGCGAGGACCACGCCGTACACCGGCATCAGGTGGACGAACAGCCCGGCAACATTGGCGCCGACGACCTCCACGCCACGGTTCCAGAAGATGTATGCGAGCACCGACGAGAACAGGCCAACGGCGACCAGCGCGCCGACGACGGTCCACGACCAGTGCACGTAGCGGCCGAGCGCCATCTCCCAGAACAGCAGCGGTACCACGCACAGGTCGCCGATCACGGCGACCACCAGCAGGAACGAAAGCACGTTGACGCCTTGGGGTCGCCAGCGCAGTCCGATCGTGTAGGTGGCCCACATCGCCATCGACAGGATGATGAAGAGATCGCCGACGTTGACTTGAAATCCGAGCAGCGTGTCGATGCTGCCCTTGGACAGGATGATCAGCACACCCGCCAGCGATACCAGCACGCCGGCCACCTGTCCGCGAGTCAGTCGTTCGCGCAGGAAGATCCAGGACATCGCGATGATCATGATCGGTATGAACGAGTTGAGGATCACGCCGTTGGTGGCAGTCGTGTAGTTGAGTCCGAGGTAGGCCAGGCCGTTGTGCGTGCCCACGCCGATGGCACCGAGAACGAGCATCGTCTTCCAGCGGGCGCGCAGAATGGGTGCGTCGCGCCGCAAGTGCGGCCAGGCAAAAGGCGCCAGGATGACGATCGCGAACAACCAGCGAAAGAACGTCATCGCCATCGGCGGAATTTCCGCATACAGCCCGCGCCCGATGATCCAGTTGCATGCCCAGAACAGCGGGGAAAGGGAAAGCAACAGGTAGGGAGAGGCGCTCCGAGGAGCCTTCACAGGCGCGGACATAACTCAAGTATACGGACTTGGATGCGGTGGCGACGGCGACGGGCGCTGCGGATTTCGGCTGGGGCAGCCCCCGTATAATTGCGTGCTTGAACGCACCCGACACGCTGCCGGAATCCACCGCTGCGCCATCGCCACCGGCAGATCCCGTGCTGCCCTCGTTGCTCCCTGCCCTTCCCGAGGCGGGCCGCAAGTCCACGGCCGGGCCTTACGTCGGGTCCTCCGACGCGCTGGCGCTGGCGCAGCTCGCGCGCCATTGCGCCGCCGCCACGCGCATCGTCGCGATCATCACGGGCGATCCGCTGTCCGCGCAGCGACTCACCGAGGAGATTCCGTGGTTCGCGCCGGGCCTTCGCGTGGCGCTGTTCCCCGATTGGGAAACGCTGCCGTACGACCACTTCTCGCCACACCAGGACCTGGTGTCGGAGCGGCTCGCCACGCTGTATCGCGTTTCCCGCGGGGAATGCGACGTCGTGGTGATCGCCGCGACCACGGCGCTGTACAAGGTGGCACCATTGTCGTACCTGGCCGCGTTCACGTTTTTCCTGCAGCAGGGCGAAAGGCTCGACGTCGAGCGCCTGCGCGCGCAACTGGCGCTGGCCGGCTATGCCCACGTGACGCAAGTTGTTTCGCCGGGCGAATTCAGCGTGCGCGGCGGCCTGATCGATCTCTTCCCGATGGGATCGCCGCTGCCCTATCGCATCGACCTCCTGGACGACGAGATCGAGAGCATCAAGACGTTCGACGTCGACACCCAGCGCACACTCTACCCGGTGCGCGACGTCCGGCTGCTGCCCGCGCGTGAATTTCCGCTCGACGACGCGGGCAGAACGCGCTTTCGCAGCCGCTACCGGGAAATCTTCGAGGGTGACCCGTCCAAGTCCGATCTCTACAAGGACATTTCGCACGGCGTGGTCCCGGGCGGCATCGAGTACTACCTGCCGCTGTTTTTCGAGTCGACCGCCACGTTCGCCGATTACCTGCCGGAACATGCGGCGGTCGTTCTCCATGGCGATGTTGCCGGCGCGGTGGATCACTTCTGGCAGGACACCGAGTCTCGTTGGAAACTCCTGCGTGGCGACAAGGCGCGGCCTTTGCTGCCGCCAACCGAACTGTTCCTTCCTCCCGACCAGTTCAATGGCATGCTGAAGTCGTTCGCGCGCGTCGAGTTCGCGCGGGGCGGCACCGGACCGACCGCGCCGGTTCCGTCGGTCCAGGTTGACCGCCGCGCCGCCGATCCGCTCATCGCGCTGAAGCGCTTCCTGGCCAGCACCGACGCGCGCGTCGCGATCGTCGCGGAAAGTTCGGGGCGCCGCGAGACGATGCAGCAGTACTTCGCCGAATACGGCTTGCGGCCGGCGCTCGTCGACAGCTTCGGCGCGTTTGCGGCGGGCGCCGATCGCATCGCTCTTGCGGCCGCGCCGCTTGCGTCCGGCTTTGCGTGGCCGGACGCCAGGCTGACGTTCGTCACCGAAGCCGAGCTGTACGCCAACGTCGTCCGGCGCAGCGCGCGCGAAGCCGCGCGGCGCTCCAACGTCGATGCAATGGTGCGCGATCTTTCGGAGGTGCGCATCGGCGATCCCGTCGTACACGAACAGCACGGCATCGGCCGCTACCTGGGACTGGTGACCCTGGATCTGGGCGATGGCGCCAACGAATTCCTGCAGCTCGTCTATGCCAACGACGCCAAGCTCTACGTTCCGGTCGCGAGCCTGCACCTCATCAGCCGCTACAGCGGCGCGTCCCCCGATGCGGCGCCGTTGCACGAATTAGGCAGCGGACAATGGGACAAGGCCAAGAAGAAGGCGGCACAGCAGGCGCACGACACGGCGGCGGAGCTTCTCAACCTGTATGCCCAACGCGCCGCCCGGAAGGGCTACGCGTTCGGCTTCAATCCGCACGACTACGAAGCGTTCGCCGAGGGATTCGGCTTCGAGGAAACCGGCGACCAGGCGGCGGCGATCGAAGCCGTCATCAAGGACATGACGTCCGGCCAGCCGATGGATCGGCTGGTATGCGGCGACGTCGGCTTCGGCAAGACCGAAGTCGCGCTGCGCGCCGCATGGGTCGCGCTGGCAGACGGCAAGCAGGTGGCTCTGCTGGTGCCCACGACGCTGTTGGCAGAACAGCATTTTCAGACATTCTCCGACCGTTTCTCGGACACGCCCGTGCGCATGGCGGAACTGTCGCGCTTCCGTAGCGCCAAGGAAGTGAAGACGGCGCTCGCGGGCCTCGCGGAAGGGCGCCTGGACCTGGTGATCGGCACGCACAAGTTGCTGCAGGGCGACGTCAAGTTCCGCAACCTGGGGCTCGTCATCATCGACGAAGAACATCGCTTCGGCGTGCGGCAGAAAGAACAGCTGAAGCGACTGCGGGCGGAAGTCGACGTGCTCACGCTGACGGCGACGCCCATTCCGCGCACGCTGGCGATGTCGCTCGAAGGGATCCGTGATTTCTCGGTCATCGCCACCGCACCGCAACGTCGCCTTGCGATCAAGACCTTCGTCGCCAACTACTCGTCCGGCATCATCCGCGAGGCGGCCCTGCGCGAATTGAAGCGCGGCGGCCAGATCTATTTCCTGCACAACGACATCGACACCATCGCGACCAAGGCCGATATTCTCGCCAAGCTGCTGCCCGAGGCGCGCATCGCCGTTGCCCATGGCCAGATGGCCGAGCGCGAACTCGAGCACGTGATGCGCGATTTCTACCAGCAGCGCGTCAATCTGCTGTTGTGCTCGACGATCATCGAGACCGGCATCGACGTGCCGACTGCCAATACGATCATCATCGACCGCGCCGATCGCTTTGGCCTGGCGCAGTTGCACCAGCTGCGCGGCCGCGTTGGCCGTTCGCACCACCAGGCGTACGCGTACCTGCTCACGCCGCCGGGCGACGCACTGTCGGCGCTGGCGAAAAAACGGCTGGAGGCGATCCAGATGATGGAGGACCTGGGGTCCGGCTTCTATCTCGCGATGCACGACCTGGAAATTCGCGGTGCCGGCGAGGTGCTCGGCGATTCGCAATCCGGCGAAATGCAGCAGATCGGCTTCCAGCTCTACGCCGACATGCTCAAGGCCGCAGTGCGCGCGCTCAAGTCCGGACGCGAGCCCGATCTTGCGCAGCCACTCGGGGTGACGACCGAAATCAACCTGCACGTTCCCGCATTGCTTCCCGCCCTCTACTGCAACGACGTGCACGAGCGGCTGGTGATGTACAAGCGCCTGGCCAGTGCCGATACCTCCGCGGAACTGGATTCGATCCAGGAGGAGCTCGTCGACCGTTTCGGACCCACGCCGGAATCCGCGCAGGCGTTGCTGTCGTGTCATCGGTTGCGGCTCACCGCCAAGGAACTGGGCGTGTCCAAGATCGACGCCGGCCCCGAGCGCACGACGCTGCAGTTCGTGAAGCAGCCGCCGTTCGATCCGGGCAATCTGATCCTGCTCGTGCAGCGCGATGGCCGCATTCGCTTCCATGGCCAGGACCGCATACGCATCGAGCGTGGTGCGCCGACACTGGCCGATCGCGTGGCGCTGGTGCGGGAGTTCCTGGGCAAGCTCACGTGACGTCGCCCTCACTGCCGCCGCAACTGCATGTATTCGTGCGCGACTGGCTCTCGGCCAACAACGTGCTGCTCAAGAGTCCGGACGGACATGTCCTTATCGACTCGGGCTACTCGCGGCATGCGTCGCTGACGTTGGCTTTGCTGCGTTCGGCGCGCGGATTGGGCAGCGAGCCCCTGGCCAAGCTGGTCAACACGCACTGCCACTCGGACCACATGGGCGGCAATGCCGCTGTCAAAGCGGCGTATGCCTGTCCGATTGCTTTGCCTGAAGGCGAAGTGCCGCTGGTCGAACGCTGGGACGAGAAGGCGCTGCTGCTCGACTACGCCGACCAGCAGGCCAAGCGTTTTTCCGTCGACGAGATCATCCTCGCCGGCTCGTCGCACGTCTGGGGCGGTCTCGAATGGCAGGCACTCGCAGCGCCCGGCCATGACATGGGCGCCGTGGTGTTCTTCAATCACGAGCATCGCATCCTGATTTCCGGCGACGCGCTGTGGGAGAACGGCTACGGCTTCGTGATGCCCCGCGTCATGGACCCGGCGGCATTGCCCGCGACCCGCGCAACCATCGAGATGATCGCGGCGCTCGATGTGCGCGTCGTGATTCCAGGGCACGGTATCGTGTTCACCGCGGTCGGCCCTGCCCTCGAGCGTGCGTTTGCGCGCACCACGGCATTCGAGGCCGACGACGCCCGCGTCGCACGGCACGCGCTCAAGGCGCTGTTGACGTTTCATCTGCTCGATCGCCGGTACATGCTGCTCGCGGACGTTCCGTCCTATGTCGAGCGTGTCCGCGTATTCCGTGACTTCAACGCCGCGTGCCTGCAGCTGTCTCCGGGCGACCTGGCTGAGCTGCTGGTGCGCGAACTCACGCGTGCCGGCGTACTCGCCGTGGTCGATGCGCATCTTGTGCCCGCGTGACTATGGGAGAATGCCGCAGCGGCGACACATCCGCCTTCAATTCACCACAGGAACGAATTCGATGAACCATGCGGCAAGGATAGCCTTCGGGCTGGCACTGGCAGTAACCTTCGCAACGGCGGTAGTCGCGGAGGAGTTGCGGCCGGATCGGGCGATCAGGTATCGGCAAGGCATCATGTACGCGATAAACCTCCACTTCGGCGTGCTCAACCGGATGGTCAAGGGCGAGACTCCCTACAACAAGGACGCCGCGCTGCGTAGCGCAACCTACATGTCAGAGCTGTCGAGGATGCCGTGGGACGGATTTGTTCCGGTTTCCCACGAAGGGCGGACTCACGCCAAGCCGGAGATCTGGAATGACAAGGCCGAATTCGACCGGCTGGCCGAGGCCATGCAAGCCGAAATGCCCAAACTCGTCGCCGCGGCGCGCACGGGCGATCCGGCGCAATTGAAGGCCGCGTTGGCGCCCACCGCCCAGGCCTGCGACAACTGCCACGACAAGTTCAGGAAAGAATGACACGCATCAGAGTCGCGTCACCGTCCACCAAACGGCCAGCGCGCACAGCGCCAGCACCGCCAGCGCACGCAACGTCGACGTCGCGGCGTCCGGGTTACCGTCAGCCGCGGAGTTCGGCCGTCGGCCGCCGGAGACCATCGGGCGGATGAGGTTTTCGTTCAACGCCATCAAGTAATACAGGATTGCGGTGATATGCGCGCTCGCCAGCGCGACCACCGCCCACCAGCCGCGCCGGTGCAGCGAACTCAGGGTATCGGAAAGTTCCTCGCTGATCAGCTTGACCAGCGGTCCTTCGGTGATCACTTCATCATGTGTGAACAGCCCGAGGCAGCATTGGGCCAGCAGCGCGAGCAGCAGCGCGACGACCATCCATCCGCCAGCTGGGTTGTGTGCCGCATGGACCTGGCGCGGCGGGTGCAGGATCGATCGCGCGTACCGCATTACGGCCCTGGGGCCCCGCACGAAGGATGCGAAGCGTGCGTTGCGGCTGCCGACAAAACCCCAGAGGATGCGAAAGAGCACCAGCGCAAGCAGCAATTCGCCTGCGCGCATGTGCCATTCCATGAGCGATGCGCCGCCCACCAGTCCCGTCGTCAGGAGGGCGGCGACCAACGCGACGAAAAGCCAGTGGACGAGGCGAACCGGCCAGTCCCAGACTTCGACTTCGACTTGCGTGTCCCGGTCGGTCACTTCGCGAGGTGGCTGGCAAACGTGCGGACGCCGTTGAGCAGCATCTCGACCGCAAGAGCCGTCAGCACGAGTCCCATCAGTCGCTCGAACGCGATGATGGCGCGCTCGCCCAGCAGGTCCTGCAGGCGCTGCGCCGCCAGCAGCACCAGCGTCGTGAGCAGCATAGCCACGGTAAGCGCTATGACCCAAGTCACCAGGTGCGCGGGGTCGCGCGACGCCATCAGCATCACCGTCGCCAGGGCCGAAGGTCCGGCAATCGACGGCACGGCCAGCGGCACCAGGAACGGCTCGCCGCCCTTGGCGTCGCCGAACACCCCATCCGGGTGTGGAAACACCATGCGCAATGCAATCAGGAACAGGATGATGCCGCCCGCGATGGCGAGTGACTCGTCGGACAACTGCAGCCATTGCATGAACGTGCGTCCGCCCGCCATGAACGCGATCAGGATGATGAAGGCGAACAGGCATTCGCGGAGGATCACGCGCGACCGCCGTTCGGGCGGGACCTTGGCCAAAACGGACACGACGATCGGCAGGTTGCCGAATGGGTCGAGCACCAGGATCAGCAGGATGGTCGCGGAAAAGAGCTGGGCGGTCACGGGTGGGGGCGCTTGGTCGCCGCCGGCGGCATTTCGTCGGCGCGGCGCGGAGTATATCTCGCGGGGCCTGCCCCCGCGCCCGACCGGTGCCATACTCCCGCCCTTCGCGAGGGCGGAATGCCGCCTTGCCCCCGCATTCGGATTCACGAGGAGCTTTGAGTGAAGAGATACCTGACCATTGCCTGTGGCGCAGTCGCGCTGTCCGGAACGCTGCAAGCCGCCGTCATTTCCGGGATCGATGTCCCGACCATCGATCCGGCCGTCCGCGCCGCGGACGACTTCTACACCTACGCCAACGGCAAGTGGCTGGCGACGACCACTATTCCCGTCGACAAGCCCGCCTGGGATCCTGGCTACGTCCTGCACGAAGAGGCACAGGAAAGCCTGCGCACAATAGTCGAGGAGGCTGCGAATGCCAATGCAGCCAGCCAATCGGCCGAAGCACGCAAAGTGGGTGACCTCTACCGAAGTTTCATGGACGAATCCCGAATCGAGAACTTGAAGCTCAAACCGCTCGCCAGCGAACTCACAGCCATCGACCAGATCAAGGACAAGGATGCTCTCGCCGCGACGTTCGCCCATTTCAATCAGATCGGCGTCACCACGCCCGTTGACCTGGACTTCCAGCCGGACAAGCGGAATGCCTCGGCCTACATCGCGTACCTTTCCCAGGGAGGCTTGAGCCTGCCCGACCGCGACTACTACCTCGACGATGCGGATGAGCGGCTCGTCGGCATCCGCAAGAAGTATGAGCTGTATGTCGAACGCATGCTGGCCATGACCGGGAGCAAGACGGCCAAGCAGGATGCGGCGCAGATCGTCGCGCTGGAAACGGCAATTGCCCGCCTCCATTGGACCAAGGTCGAGAATCGCGACCCGGTCAAAACCTACCAGAAGATTGCGATCGCCGACTTACCCGCATTTGCACCGGGTTTCGACTGGAACGCATATCTCGCCGCGACGGGCGTCTCGGCCAAGGCCCGCGACGTGGTGCTCTACAACGCGAGCTACATCAGGTCGTTCGCCGAACTGTTTGCCAAGACACCGCTTTCGACGTGGAAGGCTTATTTCCGCTGGCAAGTGCTGCGCAACAATGCGCGGTTTCTTGACAAGGCCTTCGTCGATGAAAACTTCGCTTTCTATGGAACCGTCCTCTACGGCACGCCGCAAATCCGTCCGCGCTGGCAACGCGGGGTACGCCTGATCGACGACGCCATTGGTGAAGCATTGGGCAACGTGTACGTCTCCAAGACCTTTCCGCCGGAGAGCAAGGCACGGATGGAGAAACTGGTAGCCAATCTCATGGCTGCCTACAAGCAGAGCATCATTGCGCTGGACTGGATGGGACCGGAAACCAAGAAGGAGGCGCTGGCCAAGCTCGCCAAGATCAACATCAAGATTGGCTATCCGGACAAGTGGCGTGACTATTCCAAGCTCGAAATCAAGCCCGATGACCTCGTGGGCAACGTAATGCGCGCGAATCGCTTCGAATTCAATCGCAATCTGGACAAGCTGGGCAAGCCGATCGATCGCGGCGAGTGGGAAATGACACCGCAGACCGTCAACGCCTACTACAACCCGTTGATGAACGAGATCGTGTTCCCGGCCGCCTACCTGCGCCCGCCCAACTTCGATCCCAACGCCGACGACGCCGCGAACTACGGCGCCATCGGCATGACCATCGGCCATGAGATCAGCCATGGCTTCGACGATTCCGGAAGTCAGTTCGACGGCGACGGCAACCTGCGGGACTGGTGGACCGCGGAGGATCACAAGCGCTTCGATGAAAAGACCAAGGCGCTGGTCGCGCAGTTCGACGCGTACAGCCCGATCCCAGGCTATTTCGTCAACGGCAAGTTGACGCTGGGCGAAAACATCGCCGACCTTTCGGGCCTCGCGATCGCGTACAAAGCCTACAAGTTGTCGCTCGGGGGCAAGGAGGCGCCCGTCATCGACGGCATGACCGGCGACGAGCGCTTCTTCCTCAACATGGCGCAGCACCAGCGCGAGAAGATGCGCGAAGAGTTTGCGGTGGTCCTCGTGAAATCGGATCCGCATTCGCCGGATCAGTTCAGGGTGAACGGCCCGCTGTCCAATCTGGACGCCTTCTACAACACTTACAAGCTGAAGGAGGGCGACAAGATGTACCGGCCGCCCAAGGAGCGCGTTTCGATCTGGTGACCGCGGCAGGTCAGCCTGCGCGCAGGAGTAACGCGTAACCCAGCGGAAACAGCACGGCGGCGATGAAGCCGTGCAGCGCAAACGCGAGGCTCGCGAAGGTGCCTGCCTCGACATTCACCTGGAACGCGCGCGCGGTGCCGATGCCGTGCGCGGCCAGTCCCAGTGCAAAGCCGCGAGCGCGCCAGTCGCGCACCCAGCACGCGTCGAGCACGTACTTGCCAAGTGCCGCGCCGATCACGCCGGTAGTTACCGCGAACACCGCGGCGAGTGCGGGCAGACCGCCGATCTTTTCGGCGATGCCCATGGCAATGGGTGCAGTGACCGACTTGGGCGCGAGCGACAGGAGCGTAGGCCAGGTTGCGCCCAGCGCATGCGCGATGAGCACGGTAGAGACCAGCGCGACGGACGATCCGACGACCAGCGCACCCGCGATCGGAACGGCGAGCTTGCGTACGTTGGGCCATGCCCTCGCCAGCGGTACCGCGAGCCCGACGACCGCCGGACCCAGCAGGAAATGCACGAACTGGGCGCCGGAGAAATAGGTCTGGTACGGCGTGTTGGTCACCCACAACATGGCGACGATAAGGCCGACGGAGATGAGCACCGGATTGGCGACGGGATGCATGCCGGTGCGAACGTAGCACCACCACGCTATCCCGTACGCGACCAGCGTCAGCGTGAGGCCGGCGAGCGGCGTCGCCGCCAGGTATACCCAAAGCTCGAACAGGGGCTGCGCGCTCATTCGCCGGGTTCCGACGCCATGCGCTCCTGCCGGCGCAGCAGCCACGCGAAAGTCAGCGCCGTCGCGGCGATGGCGAGCACCGTGCTCACCAGCAGCGCGACGGCGATCGGCAGCCACTCGGCGGCGACCTGCCCCACGTACATCATCACGCCGACGCCGGCCGGCACGAACAACAGGGACAGGTGCTTGGCGAGGCCCTCGGCGGCAATCGTCGCCACGCTGGCCGACTTCCCGCGCCATAGCAGTGCGGCCAGCAGCAGCGCCATGCCCGCCACGGGTCCCGGTATTGGCCACCCGGCCAGGCGCACCAGCGCCTCCCCTGCGCACTGGAACACCAGAAGCCACGTGAAGCCGGCGAGCAGGTCACTCACGATTGCCTCGCATCGATGCACACATCGGTGCAATCACTAGTGCAATTTGACGCGTGGCTCGACGCCGCCGCGCATGCTGCGGCCCAGCGTGTCGAACACGACGCGGAGCAAGCCGTGGATCGAGACCTGGTGCATCTTGTACAGCGACACGTACATCCAGCGCGCGATCATTCCCTGGATCAACAAGTTGCCGCCGATCAATCGCCCCATCAGGTTGCCGACCGCCGACAGTTCGCCCAGCGACACCAGCGAGCCGAAATCGCGAAAGTGGAATTCCGGCAGCGGCTTGCCTTCCATGCGCGCACGAACGGACTTGCAGAGCAGCGTCGCCTGCTGATGCGCCGCCTGCGCGCGCGGCGGCACGGTCGCGCCAGGCAGCGGCGCGCCGAGCCACGGCGCGGCCGCGCAATCGCCGAACGCAAAGATGTTGGGATCGCGCGTGGTTTCGAGCGTCGCCTTCACGACGAGCTGGTTGCCGCGGTTGACTTCGAGGCCGTCGAGCGTGGCGAGCCAGTCGGGCGCCTTGATTCCCGCCGCCCAGACGACGAGGTCCGCGGGATAGAACTTGCCGGACGCCGCGGTGACGCCCTCCTCGGTGACGCCGGTGACGCGCTCGCCGGTGCGTACCGCCACATCCAGTCGCTCCAGAAGGTCCGTAGCCGCCGCGGCGACGTGCTCGGAAAGGGGCGGCAGGATTCGCGGCGCCGCCTCGAGCAACGTCAGGCGAATGTCGCGACGCGCATCGAGGCGCTCGAGGCCATAGGCGGCATGGGCCGCCGTGGTGTGGCGGATTTCGGCCGCGAGTTCCACGCCCGTGGCACCGGCGCCGATGATCACGATGGACACGCCCGTCGGGTTGCCGGCAGTGGCGTTCGCATCCGCGCGCACGCATGCCGCGAGCAGGCGGCGGTGAAAGCGCTCGGCGTCGCGCAGGGTATCCAGCACCGCGGCATGCTCCGCGACGCCCGGCACCTGGAAATCGTTGCTGACGCAGCCCACGCAGATGATCAGCGTGTCGTAGGGCAATACCCGGGCGGGCAGCATGACCGCGTCATCTTCGTCGCGCACTTCCGACAGCGAAATTTCGCGCCGCGCACGGTCGATGCCGGTCACGGAACCCTGTTTGAAACGGAAATGGTGCCAGTGCGCGATGGCAAGGTAGTCGAGGTCGTGCGCGTCCGCGTCCATGCGCCCGGCCGCGACCTCGTGCAGTAGCGGCTTCCACAAATGGGTCGCGTTGTGGTCGACCAGCGTGACGTCCGCGCGCCCGCGGCGACCGAAGCGCTCGCCCAGGCGGGTGGCCAGCGGCAAGCCGCCCGCACCGCCGCCCACGACGACGACACGGTGTGCGACAGGGGCCGCCGTCATTTGCTGCCCGCGCCGACCATCGCCAGGCCCAATCGGCGCATCGTCTCCACGTGCGACTTGAGCGCGAAATCGTAGAGCGCGAGTCGCTCTGCGAACACTTCGCTTTGCAACGACACCGAATCGGCGGGCGGCAGCGCCACATGTGCGTCCGCATCGCCCGCGTCGATCACCACATCCATGTTGGCCCGGCGGGCGATGTGGATCATCGTCGCGTTCTCGGCCAGGCAATGCATGAACAACTGCCGGACGTTGCGATTGCGCGCATGCTCGGCGGCACGCGCCACCAGCGCTGCCGCCACGCCGTGTTCGCGCTGCGCCGGCAGGACCGATACCCCGAGCTCCGCGATGTCGTCACTCAGCGCAAGATGCGCCGCACCAATCAGCCTTAGGCCGTCGCCATGCACACCGAAAACCTCATCCGCCTCGAAGTCGATGCTGCGGACGTACTTCGAGATTGTGTCCGCGGAGACGGCGGAACCGAAGCGCAGGCGCGCGTCTCCCGGCGGAAGCGCCAGGAGGTGTTCGCGATATTCGTCAGCGGCGATGGCGCCCAGGCGCTGGACCGGAATGGTCATGGAGTCTCGTCCTTCGCCAAATGGTAGCGTTTCCGCCGGCCGGCGGCCAACTGCCTCCCGCTGCTACGCAATCGGTCAGTCACCTTTGACGAGGCCCTCGCGGCGTGGATCAGTGCCGCCGATCCAGCCATCACGGGTCCGCACAATCGCCTGTAATCCGCTGTTCTGCTCCGCCACCCGCACAGGGGCCCCGAGTGCTTTCAGCTTGGGTTCCAGGGCCGCGACCGGCGTTTCGCGCTCGAGCTCGGTCGGTCCGTTACGGCTGCCGAAATTCGGCAGCGCGACCGCCGCCTGCGGATCCAGATCCCAGTCAATGATTGCGATCAGTGCCTTGGCTACGTGATTGATGATGGCGGGTCCGCCCGCCGATCCGGCCACGATCGCGACCCGGCCGAAGTTGTCGTAGGCGATGGTCGGTGCCATGGCCGACCGCGGACGCTTGCCGGGTTCGACGCGATTCGCGACCGGCTTGCCGTTTTCGGTGGGCGCAAACGAAAAATCCGTCATTTCATTGTTGAGCAGGAACCCGCTGCGCGTCATCAGCCTGCTGCCGAATCCATATTCGATCGTCGTCGTCATCGCCACCGCGTTCCCGAATTTGTCGACGATGCAGATTTGCGATGTCGATGGCAGTTCGAGCGCACTGTCCTGTCCGAGCGCCGCCTGTCGCGCAGCGGGCACCTTGTCGGGAGGATTTCCCGGAGGCGCGACACCCAGACTCGTGTCCGGACGGATCATCGCCGAACGCAGTCGCAGGTAGCCCGGATCCAGCAATCCCGAAGGCGGCGTGAAGAACGCAGGATCGGCCACGAACACGTTCCGGTCGGCAAAGGCCAGGCGCCCCGCTTCACTTATGAAATGCACGCTCCAGAATGTGGCTGGACCCATCGCCCGCAGGTCGAAAGGCTCGAGCATCTTCAGCATCTGCAGCACGGAAACGCCGCCCGACGAAGGCGGCGGCATGCCGCAAATGCGGTAGGTGCGATAGGTGTCACAGATCGGGTCGCGCACCGCCACGCGATACCGGGCGAGGTCCGCCAGCGTAAGGTCGCCGGGATCCGTGGGCGTGCCGTTCGCCGTCGCCACGATGTCGCGCGCGATGTCGCCGCGATAGAACACATCCGCGCCGCCCGCGGCGATCATGCGCAGCGTCGCCGCGTACGCGGGATTCTTGAGCATCGTACCCGTTGCCAGCGCCTTGCCGTCGGCGCCCAGGAAGTAGGCGCGCACCCGTTGTTGTGTGAAGTTGCCCTCCTGCCCGATCAGTGCATGCAGGCGTGGCGAAATCGCGAAGCCCCGCTCGGCCAGGGCAATCGCCGGCGCGAACAGGGCGGACCAGGGCAGCCGTCCGTGCGCGCGATGAACCGTTTCGAGCAGGCGAACCGTGCCGGGCACGCCGACCGACGTGCCGCCGCTGATCGCGCGGAAGAACGACATCGGCGCACCGTCGCGCATGAAACGGTCGGGCGTTGCCGCGGCGGGAGCGGTCTCGCGACCATCGAAGACGATGAGTTTCCCGGTCTTGCCATCGTGCAGCAGCAGAAACGCGCCGCCGCCCAGGCCGGAGGACTGCGGCTCGACCAGTCCCAGCACCAGTTGCACCGCAATCGCGGCATCGACCGCGTTGCCTCCTCGCCTCAGGATGGCCGCGCCCGCGTTCACCGCCAGCGGATTGGCGGCCGCCACCATCCAGTGCGGGGCGGACACCGGCGCCCGATCGGTCCAGCCGCTTGCAAGCTCGGGCACCGGCTGCTGCGCGGTGGCGACCGGAACGACATGCCGCCAGCAGGATCTGGAATAATCTAAGCCGCATGGGCTGTCCGAAAATTGAGCGAACAACGCATTGTAATTTCGAGACGCCGCGTCCAGGGCGCTATTCGCCGTATCCGGAAACGAGGGCTCCGGCCCATTTGCGACTGCAGCCAGCCGACGGGTGCACTGCGCAGAAAAGAGCCGTCGCAGCCAGGCATGCCCGGAAGCCGACATTCAGCGACAGCAATTCGACCCCCTGACGCGCCAGGGCCGGCCATCGGATATGCGGTCAACCTTTTTTCGGGGGCTCAAGGGCTCCGCCGATTTTCCGGCAAGTACCCTGCGGGACCATCTTCCAGTCCAACGGATCGCGATCAACCTTGGCGAGTGTCGCGCAGCCGTGCTTGCTCGTGCCGCAGTCGTTATGCCCGGCCTTCGCTATGCCGTAACACTTTTCCGTGCCATCGGCAGCTGGCGCGTCGTGCGCGGCCACTGCAGCGGCAACGCCCATTGCCAGCAGGCTGGCGAGCGCCGCCTGAATCGTGGTTGATCCGCTGATCATATAGTTCCTCGACGCGATTGCGGTATCGGCGCTCACACTTTGGATAGCGCGACAAAATGGGCAGCGGAATTCTCGCCGCCCTGCCTGCGCTGCGCAATGGGCGCCTCCGTTACGGCGCGACGCTCACTTCCACGCGGCGCGCCTCGGCTTCGCCGCCGGAGCCTGTGGTCAACTCAGGCTTCGCGAGCTCGATCCGGTCCTCGGCGATGCCGACGGACTTCAGGTAATCGCGCACGGCAATGGCGCGCTGCTTGGCCAATTCGGCGTTCTGCGCCGCATCGCCCGTCGCGTCGTGATAGCCCGATACCTTGAGCTTCGTCGTCCCGGTCTTGGCCTTGTCCGCCAGCGGCGCCAGCTTGGTCGCCGCATCGGGGGGAAGCTCGGCCTTGCCGGTGACGAAGTACAGCTTTACGACGTCGACCACGAGCACTGCCGAGGTAGGCTGAGAGCTCGGTGGCACGGTTGCTACGGCCGAGACCGCCGGCGGCGCGGCCGTCGCCGCGGCTGCCTTCACGGGCGCGTGGTGCCCCATCCCCCATGTGGCGAGCAGCGGCACGATCATCAGCGCGACGATGTTGATGATCTTGATAAGCGGATTGATCGCGGGACCCGCCGTGTCCTTGTACGGATCGCCCACGGTGTCGCCGGTCACGGCCGCCTTGTGCGCGTCCGAGCCCTTGCCGCCATGGTGGCCGTCCTCGATGTATTTCTTGGCGTTGTCCCATGCGCCGCCGCCCGTCGTCATCGAAATGGCGACGAAGAGGCCGGTGATGATCGTACCCATCAGCAGGCCGCCCAACGCCTGCGGCCCGAGCACCAGGCCCACGACCACCGGCACGAGCACCGGCAACAGCGACGGAATGATCATCTCGCGGATCGCGGCCTTGGTCAGCATGTCCACCGCCACGCCATACTCCGGCTTGGCCGTGCCTTCCATGATGCCCTTGATCTCCTTGAACTGCCGCCGCACTTCGACCACCACGGCGCCTGCCGCCCGGCCCACGGCTTCCATCGCCATCGCGCCGAACAGGTAAGGAATGAGGCCGCCGATGAAGAGGCCGACGATCACCATGTGATTCGACAGGTCGAACGACTGGCTGATGCCGGCCGTGTCGAGCGCGTGCGTGTAGTCCGCGAATAACACGAGCGCGGCAAGTCCCGCCGAACCGATCGCATAACCCTTGGTCACCGCCTTGGTGGTGTTGCCGACCGCGTCGAGCGGATCGGTGATCGCGCGCACGGAGTCCGGCAGGTCCGCCATCTCGGCGATGCCGCCGGCGTTGTCGGTGATCGGACCATACGCATCCAGCGCCACGATGATGCCCGTCATCGACAGCATGGCCGTGGCGGCGATGGCGATGCCGTACAGGCCGGCCAGCGCGTGCGACGCAAGGATGGCCGCGCAGACGGCGAGCACCGGCCATGCGGTGGCGCGCATCGACACCCCGATCCCGGCGATGATATTGGTCGCGTGGCCGGTCGTTGATGCCTGCGCGACATGCTTCACCGGGCCGAAGTCCGTGCCCGTGTAGTACTCGGTGATGACGACCATCGCCGCCGTCAACACGAGGCCGATCAGGGCCGAGCCGAAGAGGCCCATCGTCGACAGTGACGGGTCGGCGGCGGTAACACCACCCATCATCCGGTCCGTGATGAACCAGAAGCCGATTGCGGAAATGACGCCCGCGACCGCGAGGCCCTTGTACAGCGCGTTCATGATCTTGCCGCCGGGAACGGCCTTGACGAAGTAGCAGCCGACGATGGACGCGAGGATGGAGAAGCCGCCCAGCACGAGCGGATAGGTCACCGCGGTCTCGGCCATGGTGGGCAACAGCAGCGCGCCCAACAACATCGTCGCGACGATGGTCACCGCGTAGGTTTCGAACAGGTCGGCCGCCATGCCGGCGCAATCGCCAACGTTGTCACCCACGTTGTCGGCGATCACCGCCGGATTGCGCGGGTCGTCTTCGGGGATTCCGGCCTCGACTTTGCCAACGAGATCGGCGCCCACGTCCGCGCCCTTGGTGAAGATGCCGCCACCGAGCCGCGCGAAAATCGAGATCAGCGAGCCCCCGAACGCGAGGCCGACCAGCGGTTGAATCGTCTTGTGCAGGCCCTCGCCCATCGCATTGGGCGCCCAGTGCGCCGAACCTGTCAGAAACCAGTAGAAGCCGGCGACACCCAGGAGCGCCAGTCCGACCACCAGCATGCCGGTAATGGCGCCGCCGCGGAAGGCGACGGCGAGCGCCTGGTCGAGGCCGCTGCGCGCGGCTTCTGCCGTGCGCACGTTGGCGCGCACCGACACGTTCATGCCGATGTAGCCGGTGAGGCCGGACAGGATCGCACCGAGCGCGAAGCCACCGGCCGTGCGTGCGCCCAGCGCCCACCAGATGATGACGAACAGGATCACCCCCACCAGCGCGATCGTCGTGTACTGGCGGTTGAGATACGCCTTGGCGCCGGCCTGGATGGCGGCGGAAATTTCCTGCATGCGTGGATTGCCGGCGGGCTTGGCGAGGATCCAGTTGATCCAGACGCCGCCGACGACAATCGCCACCACCGCGCAGACGAGCGCGAAGATGATGCCTGTGGTCATGGCTTGGTACTCCCTTTTTAATGTGAAATGCAGTGGAACGCCGCGGCCTTCGTGCGAATCCCTGATGCGGATCCTCGGGCCACGTGCCCTCCGCGATTCACGCAGGAATATGATTCCGGCGTGAACCGATCCCCTCGCAGAAATCGGCCGGAGCGAACTTAGGCCGTCGAAAACACGCTATTTTGCCATTTTGCGGTCGAGGAAGTCGAGCCGGTCCTGTCCCCAGAAGAGTTCGTCGCCCAAGGCATAGGTGGGCGCACCGAACACGCCCCGGGCGATGGCTTCCTGCGTGTTGGCCGAATATTTCTTCGCGATATCCGGGGCTTGCGCGCGCGCTTCCAGCGTGGCGACCGGCAGCCCGCACTCGCCGGCGATGACTCCCATCGTGGCCGCATCGGCGATATTGCGTTCCTGCTCCCAAATTGCACGCCCGACGGCGCCGGCGAGTTCGAGCCCTCGAGTACCGCCCAGTTCGTCGGCGGCAAGAATCCAGAAGGCCGCGAGGTCGCCGTTCACGGGAAAGAATTTCGGCTGCACATGCATCGGCTTGTGCAGGAACTGAGACCAGCGCCGCAACTCGATCAGGCGATAGGCCTGCCGCTGCGGTGCGCGCTTCGACAGCGGCAGTCCGCCGGAGACCGGGAAGACGTCCCCCAAGTTCATCGGCTTCACCGCGACCGTCGCGCCGTGCTTCCTGGCAATTTCGACCAGGCGATCGTGCCCGAGATAGGCAAATGGGGAAATCGTTGCGAAGTAGTAGTCGATGGTGTGAGAAATGGGGGGCATGGGTGCTCCGGTTGCCGTTCAAATCGAAAAACCGGCCGCTAGCTTCCTGGCGACCGCGACGTTCTTCAGGCGCGCGTATTGCGGCAAGCCGTCCTTGAACGGCGGCGGATCCTCGCCTCGCATGAGCGGGCCGAGATAGGCGCGCGCCTTGGGCGTAATGCCGAGCCCATCGGCGCTGATGTAGGCGCGCGGCAATTTTTTCTCCACGTTGGCCACATCCGCCAGTGGAGCGACGACGATCTTCCACCGGTACGGCTTGTCCGAGGTGCGGAGAATGGCCGGCATCACCGCGTTGCGTCCGGCCAGCGCCAGCTCGACCGCGGCCTTGCCGACCGCGTACGCCTGCTCGACATCGGTCTTCGCGGCGAGGTGGCGCGCCGAGCGCTGAAGATAGTCGGCGACTGCCCAGTGATACTTGTAGTCCAGGCGGTCCTTGACGAGTTTCGCGACCAGCGGGCCGATGCCGCCCAATTGCGCATGCCCGAACGCGTCTCGCGTGCCAGCTTCAGCCAGAATCCGGCCGTCGGCGCTACGCAAGCCTTCGGACACGCCAATGCAGCAATAGCCGAAACGTTTGACCTTGGCATCCACCGCCGCCATCACCGCGCCTTCGTCGAATGGGATCTCCGGGAACAACAGCACGAGCGGGATCGGCGTGTCCTTGCTGTCGGCCATGCCGACCGCGGCGGTGATCCAGCCCGCGTTGCGGCCCATCACTTCGAGAACGAACACTTTCGTGGACGTCTTGGCCATCGAGGCGACATCGAACGCGGCCTCGCGCATCGAGGTGGCCACGTACTTGGCCACCGACCCGAAGCCCGGGCAGGTATCGGTGATGGGCAGGTCGTTGTCCACCGTCTTGGGGACGTGCACGGCAGTCAGGGGATAGTCGAGCTTCGCGGCGATCTGCGAAACCTTGAGACACGTGTCCGCGGAATCGTTGCCGCCGTTGTAGAAGAAGTAACCGATGTCGTGCGCGCGAAAAACGTCGATCAGCCGCTCATACTGCGCGCGATTTTCCTCGAGACCCTTCAGTTTGTAGCGGCAGGAACCAAACGCGCCGCCGGGTGTGTAGCGCAGTGCGGCAATGGCGCTGGCCGACTCGCGGCTGGTGTCGATCAGGTCCTCGGTCAGGGCGCCGATGATGCCGTTGCGGCCGGCGTAGACGCGGCCGATCCGGTCGCGATGCCTGCGTGCCGTCTCGATGACACCGGCGGCGCTGACGTTGATGACGGCGGTGACGCCGCCTGATTGTGCGTAGAACGCGTTGCGCTTGCCCATGCCAGAAGGAGACGTAGCGAAGAGATATTGGAAAGGTAACGGAAAGGCAAATGCGGTCGGACGCGGCGTTTTGATTCAGGACCTGAGCGCCGAGAGGCACGCGTCGCGGATGGCGTCAACCGTGCCCACGCCGTCCACCTTGCGATATTTCGGCGCACGCGCATCGCCGGTCGCCGCCCACTTCGCGTAATAGGTCACCAGCGGCTCGGTCTGTGCATGATAGACAGCGAGGCGGTTCAACACCGTCGCCTCCCTGTCGTCGTCGCGCTGGATCAGGGCTTCCCCCGTGACATCGTCCTTGCCTTCGACCTTTGGCGGATTAAACCTGATGTGATACGTGCGGCCGGACGCCACGTGCACGCGGCGCCCGCTCATGCGCTCGACGATCGCGCTGTCGGGCACCTCGATCTCGAGCACGTAGTCGATCGCCACGCCAGCGTCGCGCATCGCGTCGGCCTGCGGAAGCGTGCGCGGAAAGCCGTCGAACAAATAGCCGCTCGCGCAATCCGGCGCCGAGAGGCGGTCCTTGACCAGGCCGATGATGATCTCGTCGGAAACCAGCGCGCCGCTGTCCATCACCTTCTTCGCGGCAAGGCCGAGCGGCGTGCCGGCCTTGACCGCGCTCCGCAGCATGTCACCCGTGGAGATCTGCGGGATGCCATACGCGTCCTTGATGAACGTCGCCTGGGTGCCCTTGCCGGCACCCGGTGGGCCCAACAGAATGAGTCGCATTATCGTGGCCGAGTGGAGTGTGCGGGTTCACTGCCGGGAATCGCCGTATCTTGACCGCTCGGCTTCGGATTCCCTTCTCTTGCTTCTTTCTGGGCGCGCGTCCAATTCTCGCCGTTATGAGCGGGGCGGTCAACGCGCGGATCAGCGATTGGCAGACCGCGCAAAAATCCCCCGCACGCGGTCGAGGTCCGCCGGCGTGTCGATGCCGGGTGCCGGCGTGCCGTGCGTGATTGCGACGACGATTCGGTAGCCATGCCACAGGGCCCGCAATTGTTCCAGCGCCTCAAAGCGCTCGATCGGCGCTGGCGCCAGCGCGGGAAAGGCGCGCAGGAACGACATGCGGTAGGCATACAGCCCGTAGTGCCGGTACAGCGGCAGTCCGGGCGGCAGCGTTTCCCTGGTTTCCCTGAAGGCGTCGCGCGCCCACGGGATGGTCGCGCGGCTGAAGTAGAGCGCATGGCCTTGGGCGTCGAGCGCGACCTTGACTACATTTGGATTGAACGCCTCGCCCACCTCGTCGATCGGGTGGCATGCCGTCGCAATCGCCGCTTCCGGCCGCGCCGCGAGAAGCGCGGCGACATTGCGGATAAGCGCGGGGTCGAGCAACGGCTCGTCGCCCTGGACATTGACCACGATCTCGTCATCGGCGAGCCCCAGCTGCTGTGCGGCCTCGGCCAGGCGATCGGTGCCGGTCGGGTGATCGTCCCGCGTCATGCACACCTGGTGACCGTGGGACTTGACCGCATCGTGCACGCGCACGTCGTCGGTGGCCACGACCACCTGCGACGCGCCGCTCGCGAGAGCCCGCTCGGCGACCCGCACCACCATCGGCTTGCCCGCAATGTCGGCGAGTGGTTTGCCCGGCAGGCGTGTCGACGCGTATCGTGCCGGAATCAGGACGGTGAACTTCACGCCCGCCGCCGCGACATCACGCGCGAGCCCCGTTGGCAAGCTCATTTCCCGTGTTATTCGTATTCGGATGGAGCGAGCTTGCGCGCCTCTTCCTCGAGCATGACGGGAATGCCGTCGCGCACGGGATAGGCGAGTCGCGCAGACTTCGAGATCAGTTCCTGCTTCTCGCGGTCGTAAGCC
This sequence comes from uncultured beta proteobacterium, assembly GCA_963819965.1. Lineage (GTDB taxonomy): Bacteria > Pseudomonadota > Gammaproteobacteria > Burkholderiales > Casimicrobiaceae > VBCG01. Next base: position 361,405 of record CAWFYA010000001.1, on the reverse strand, counting down.
AGCGGACCCTTCGTCACCGGGCAGACCAGCAGTTCAAGCAGCTTTGAATCCATGGATCTTCTCCTCGACCAGCGCGACGAGTGCGGGGTCGATGGTTGCGCGAAGCGGCAGGTACCAGCAGCGCTCGTCGGCGATGTCCGCGCATTTTACCGCGTCCTTCTGCGTCATCAGGATGGCGCGCGCGCCCGGGAACGCGATTTCCTCGGCAGCGAAGACATGGTGGTCCGGATAGGCGTGGCAAGTCGCCACGATGCCGAGTGCCTCGACCATGTCGAAAAATCGTTGCGGGTTGCCGATACCCGATACCGCGTGCACCTCCTGAGTTGCCCATGTCCCGGGATCGGCTTGCAGATCGGCGCGCCGCAGGTTGCGCCACGGCAGCGGCCGGTGCGCCATCGCGAATTGCCGTCTTCCGGGAGCCGGAGGCGCGGAAAGCTCGCCGGCACCCGCTCCAACCAGTCGCACCACCGCATCGACGCTGCGCAATCGCGACGCGGGCTCGCGCAGCGGGCCGGCAGGCAGCATCAGCCCGTTGCCGAATTCGCGCGACGCATCCACGACCGCGATCTCCATGGCGCGCGCCAGGGCGTAGTGCTGCAAGCCGTCGTCGCTGAGGATCACGTCGCAATCCGGATGCGCGCGCAGTAGACCGCGGCCGGCGTCCGCACGGGCAGGCGCGATCCACACGGGAAAGCCCGCTTCCGCGTGGATCAGGGGCTCGTCGCCGACGACCGCCGGGTCGTCGCCCGGATTCACCGATCGCGGCAGGGAATTGCTGCCGCCGTAACCGCGACTCACGATGCCGGGATGATGGCCCCGCTGCGCCAGCGAGGAAGCCAGTGCGCCCACCAGAGGCGTCTTGCCGACGCCGCCGACATTGACGTTGCCGACGACGATGACCGGCACCGGGAGTGCTTGCGCGTGCAGGATACCCGCCGCGTACAGCGTACGCCGCAGCGCGGCGATTGCCCGGTAGAGGAGCGACAGCGGCCACAGCAATGCAGCGAGCGGCGTGACGCGCGGCGCATACCATGTCGCGGCGAGGCGCAGGGCGAAGCTCACGACCCGCTCATGCCACTACTTCACGGGTGTCTGCGTCGCGAACGTGATGTGCACGAGGCCCGCCTGGCGCGCCGCTTCCATCACGTGAATGACCGATTGGTGAGTGGCGTTGGCATCGGCGTTGATGATCACCACCGGGTCCTTGGCGTCGCCCGCCGCCTTGCGCAGCATTTCGCCCAGCGCGGCGACGTTGGTGTAGGTGAACACATTCTTGTCGATGACGTAGCGTCCCTGCGCATCGATGCCGACATTGACCTCCTTCGGCCGCTGCTTGGACGGCTCTGCGTCGGCCTCGGGAAGCGTGATCTGCAGCTCGGCGACGCGCTGGTATGTCGTGGTCACCATGAGGAAGATCAGGATGACCAGCAGGACGTCGATCAGCGGAATGAAGTTGATCTCCGGGTCGTCGCGGGTACGCGATGCACGCAGGTTCATGGCGCCGCTCGTTTCACTTGCGTTCGCCGTGCGCGAAGTCGACGAGCTTGATGGCCTGCTGCTCCATCTCGACCACCAGCGCGTCCACCTTGGACCGGAAATACCGGTAGAACATCATCGAGGGGATGGCGACGATCAGGCCCATCGCGGTGTTGTAGAGGGCGATCGAGATGCCCTGCGCCAGCTGGATCGGGTTGGACGCCGACGTGCCCTGCGACCCGAAGATCTCGATCATCCCGACGACCGTGCCGAACAGTCCCATAAGCGGCGCCATCGCGGCAATGGTGCCGAGAGTGGTGAGGAAGCGTTCGAGATCGTGCGTCACGACCCGGCCGACTTCCTCGATGGCCTCCTTCATCACGGGCCGGGGCGCTTTCACATTGGCAAGCCCCGCCGCGAGGATGCGCCCAAGCGGGCCCTGCGCCGCGGTCCGGGTCAGCAATTCCGGCGTCGCGCCGGTCTGCCGGAAATCGACCAGGATCTTGTCCACCATGCCCGTCGGCGCGACCACGGACTGCCGCAGCGACCAGAGGCGTTCGAAAATCAATGCCAGCGCCACGACGGACGCCGCGATCAGCGGCCATATCGGCCAACCCGCTGCCTGTATCAGTGACCACACGAGATGAGGCTCCTTCGAAAGTATCTTGAAATGTAGCTTGCCGGTCGCGATTCCACAAGGCAAGCGCCTTATGTTCGGCGCATTCGCTGCTCACGGCCCTCCGCCAGCGTTGCTGTGACCGCCGCACCGGCGAGCAGGATCAGCCAGAACAGGAATATCCAGAACAGCGCCGCCGGAAACGCTGCCAGCGCGCCGTAGAGCATTTCGTAGCTCGGGAAATGCGTCAGGTACCAGGTGAAGACATTTTTTGTTACATCGACCGCAACTGCGGCGAGCACGCCGCTGATGGCGGCATGGCGCCAGAGCACGGGACGCGCGGGCGCGAAGCGATAAAGCAGCGTCAGCCCGACGAACATCAGCACGAAAGGCAGGCCGCGCCGCACCGCGTCGGAGACCGACTGCTGCACATTGACGGCCGCGACCGATTCAGCGAACGCCCACTGGATCAGCGCGATGGCCGCACCGACCAGCACCGGACCGGCGGTGATTCCAACGACGTAGACAAGGATGCGCCGCGCGACCGGCCGCTTGTTGCGGATTCCCCAGATTTCGTTGATCTCCGATTCGATCGTGTCGACAACCAGCGTCGCCGTGACCGCCACGAAGATGATCGAGGCGCCGACAGCATTCGCCGCGACTTCCGCCAGGCGCACCACGTAATCGTGCATGATGGCCGCGGCAGATACCGGCAGCAGGTGACGCAGTAGGAATGTCTCGAGCACGCTGAGGAATTCGTGGAAGATCGGGAAACGCGCGACGAACGCGAACGCGACCGTGGCCAGCGGCACAAGCCCAAGCAAGGTGGTAAAGGACAGGCTGCCGGCCGCGCGAAACCAGCCGATGCTGTTCAGGCGGGCAGTAGCACTGCGGAAGAAGCGGATGGGACCCAAGGCGGCGTGGCGACGGCGTGGCCGTGCGGTGATCGTTGCTCGATTATCGCAGACGAGAGAAATTACCCCGTCGCTCGACTAGAACTGGCCGGTCAGAAGCTTGGACATCCCATGTCGTTTCCCCGCCCGGGGGTCAAGGCGCGATTCGCCCGATGCGCCAGCTAGCACCGTCGCGCTGGTAGGTGATCCGGTCGTGCAGCCGGGAGGCCCGGCCTTGCCAAAACTCGAATGCATCGGGCACCACGCGATACCCGCCCCAGTGCGGCGGCCGAGGCACCACGTCGTCGGGATAGCGCGCAAATGCCTCGGTGAAGCGCGCCTCCAGCGCCGCGCGATCCGGCAGGGGATCGCTCTGCGGCGACGCCCACGCGCCGATCCGTGACAGCCGGGGGCGGCTGATCCAATACGCGTCGGCCGTGGCCTCCTCGACCTTTTCGACGCTGCCCTCGATGCGAATCTGCCGTTCGAGCTCCGGCCAGAAAAAGAGGAGCGCCACGGGTGATCCTTCGGGCAGTTCGCGCGCCTTGCGACTCCGGTAATTCGTGTAGAACGTGAAGCCGCGCGCGTCGGCCGCCTTCAGCAGCACGATGCGCGCTGAAGGACGCCCGTTTTCGTCGGCCGTGGCGAGCGTCATTGCGTTCGGTTCGGGAAGCTGCGCAGCAACGACCTCGTCGAACCAGCGACCGAACTGCGCCAACGGATCGGGATCGACATCGCGCTCATCGAGCGCGGCACGACGGTATTCCACGCGCAGGTCGGCAGGATTCGTGGCGGGAGTGCTCATGCGCTGGACAAGGCGGGAATTCGCTCCGGCGCGACCATGGAAGCGAAAGAGATAACACGCCGCATCCACCCATTTTACGCTTCCCGCCCGCCCGACGGCGCGGAAATGCGGTTCGGGTCGGGCCAACCGTTCCCTCTGACCGCAGCATCTTTCCATAGGCGTCTGCGGCTATCGGCAATAAACTGCGCGGAGTGCGCTTCGCGGCGCCGCCCGACCCCAGAGCCCCTCCGGTGACGCTCGACAACCACCACACGCTGATTCTTGCCATCCTGGTCCTGTTCCTGGGGCGCTGGGTGAACTACCGCGTTCCGTGGCTGCGCGAATACGGCATTCCCGAACCCGTGACCGGCGGGCTGATTGCCTCGACGGTGCTTACGCTGCTGATCGTCGCCACGGGGATGAATGTCACGTTCGACCTGGCCGCCCGCGACACGCTGCTGATCGTATTTTTCACGACCGTGGGCTTGTCGGCCAACCTGGGGCTGCTGGCGATGGGCGGCGTGATGCTGCTGGTGCTGACGCTGGTCGCCGTGGCCAATCTGGTGATCCAGAACAGTGTCGGCACGGGGCTGGCCGCGTTGATGGGCTTTCCGCCAGGTGTCGGGTTGCTGGCCGGATCAGCCGCGCTGTCGGGAGGTCATGGCACCGTATTGGCATGGGGACCCATCATCGGCGAAAAATTTGGCGTCCCCGGTGCGGCCGCGATGGGTGCCGCCGCCGCGACATTCGGCCTGATTTGCGGCGGCCTGCTGGGCGGCCCGCTGGGCCACCGCCTGATCAATCGCCACCACCTGTCGAGCACGGACGCCGAAGACCTCACGGTCGGCGTGAAATACGGCCAGGAGTCGTTACCCAAGCTCGACGCCAACGGCGTGCTCACCACGATCCTGGTCATCGCCGTGGCCATTGCCGTGTCCTATGAACTCAACGATTTGCTGGCGCTGGTGAACTTCACGCTGCCCAAGTTCGTGACCGCACTGTTTGCGGGCATGGTCCTGTCCAACGTCGTGCCACGCCTTTTTCCCCGAGTGGGCTGGCCCACCGGGTCGCCACCGCTCGCGCTGATTGCCGAGGTTTCGCTGGGACTTTTCCTCGCCATGTCCTTGATGACGCTGAACCTTGCGTCGCTGGCCGGGGTCGCGGTGCCCCTGTTCGTGATCCTCGCCGTGCAGGTGATCGTCTGCTGGATCCTGGTCTACCACGTCGTGTTCCGCCTGCTGGGCGGCACCTACGACGCCGCCGTGACCTCCTGCGGTTACTTCGGACTGGCCCTGGGCGCGACGCCGACCGCAATCGCCATCATGACCGCGACCACCAAGAAGTACGGGGCCTCACCCCGCTCGTTCCTGGTAGTGCCGCTGGTGGGCGCATTCTTCGTGGATATCTCCAACGCCATCGTCCTGCAAACGTTCGTCAAGCTGTTCGGAGGGTAGCCGTCGAGGCAGGGCGGGCGTGCCGGCACGTTTGTGTTTGCGCAACAGCGCTGCACATTCCCATGGCGCAAGCGTTCCCTTCCTCTGAAAATGCGGTATAGTCGCCGCCGATGGAGTGGTAACCCGTGACAGGACGGACCGCTTCAGAACGAACGGCATCGTCCGCTCGCATTAATCGACAGGAAGGGAAGGAGACCCATGGCAACTGCCAAGAAAGCTGCGAAGAAACCCGCCGCGAAGAAGCCCGCTGCGAAGAAGGCCGCTGCGAAGAAGCCGGCCGCGAAGAAGCCTGCAGCCAAGAAGGCTGCTCCGAAGAAAGCTGCGCCGAAGAAGAAAGCCGCTGCGAAGAAACCCGCCGCGAAGCGCAAGCCCAATGCGGCATTCATGAAGCCGCTGACGCCTTCCGCGATGCTCGCGATGGTCGTCGGCAGCTCGCCGCTGCCGCGCACCGAAGTCACCAAGAAGATCTGGGACTACATCAAGAAGAACAAGCTGCAGGACGCGGTCAACCGGCGCCTCATCAATGCGGACGAAAAGCTCCGCGCCGTCTTCGGCGGCAAGGGCAAGGTGTCGATGTTCGAGATGACCAAACTCGTCTCCAATCACCTGAAGTAAGCCCTTCTCATGCACGGCGCGCAACACTGCGCCGCAACGGCCGGCACGCGCAACTCACGCGCTTTGCCGGCCGTTTCATTTGCTTCCTGTCGTCTCCATTCGCGCCCGTTGGCTCGCGTCGGCCGCAGGTTTGCAGCGCATGGCGAAATTCCCGGGAAGCGGTAGAGTTACGCATTGCGCGGCAACGCGCTCAAGTCCGAACCGCCTGTATACCAAGACACCCGAACCCATGTCGCCCTCCTCTCACGACACTGGCCCGGTCCCCGACAAGCCAGGCGCCTCGTCGCTTCCTCGCTTCGTCCGCTACGCCGGCGCCGGCGGCATCGGCACCGGCGCGCATTACGCGGTGCTGGTCGCGCTCGTGCAGGGATTGGGTGCAGGTGCCGTCGCCGCATCGACCGCCGGAGCAATTGTCGGCGCCGGCATCAACTACGCACTCAATCATCGCTTCACGTTTGCAAGCCAGCAAGCGCACCGCCGCGCGTTGCCCCGCTTTGCAATGGTCGCGATCGCCGGCATCGTGCTGAATGCCCTGGTCCTGGCCGCGGTGCTCGCGCTGATTGGCCCGCACTACCTCGTCGCGCAGGTTGTCGCCACGTTGACCGTGCTCGTTGTCGGCTATTTCGCGAATCGCGCATGGACGTTCTGAGCACGCCGATGAAGACAATGGCCGGCCCCGGGCCGGCGCGATATTCAGTCTCGGTCGTCGTTCCCGTGTACAACGAGGACGCCGTGCTGCTGGAGTTCCATCGTCGTCTGGCGGCAGTGCTCGACACGCTGTCCGCCGACGCCGAGGTACTCTACGTCAACGACGGCAGCAGCGATCGAAGCAAATCGCTCATCACTGAACTGAGAGGTGCCGACCCGCGCGTCGCGCTGATCGACCTCTCGCGCAACTTTGGCAAGGAAATCGCGATGAGTGCCGGCCTCGACCACGCGCACGGCGACGCCGTGGTGGTCATCGACGCCGACCTGCAGGACCCGCCCGAGCTCATCCCGGACATGCTGCGCGCCTGGCACGAGGGCTTCGACGTCGTGCTGATGCGACGGCGCAGCCGCGCGCAGGAGAGCTGGTTCAAGAAAGCCACGGCGCGCGCGTTCTACCGCGCTATCGGCAGCATGGGCACCATCGATATCCCGGAGAACGTCGGCGACTTTCGCCTGCTGTCCCGCCGGGCCGTCGCTGCCTTGCGACGATTCCCCGAACGCAGCCGTTTCATGAAGGGGCTGTTCGCGTGGATCGGCTTTCCCTGCCGCGAGCTCGACTACGACCGCGACGGCCGTCACGCCGGCGTGACGAAGTGGAACTACTGGCGACTCTGGAATTTCGCGCTGGAAGGCATCACATCGTTCTCAGTCGTACCTCTCAAGGTCGCGAGTTACGTCGGCTTCGTCACCGCGCTGGTCGCGTTCACCTATGGCGCTTACGTGATCGGCAAGACGCTGCTGTACGGCGACGCAGTACGCGGTTACCCCACGCTCATCGTCGTCGTGCTGTTCCTGGGCGGACTGCAGCTAATGGCACTGGGGATCATCGGTGAATACCTGGCGCGCATGTTCATCGAGGTCAAGCAGCGGCCGCTTTATCTCGTGCAGCAGGCGCTGCCACCGGTACGTCCGCTGCCCACCCCGCAAGGCGTTGCCGCCGGCGACCGATGACGCCGGTCCTCACGCCGCGCGAGGGTCGTTGCCTGCTGTTCCTGCTCGCGGTCGTGGTCGCGGTCCGGCTCCTCACGCTGGGCGCCTATCCTCTGCTCGACCCGACCGAGTCCCGGTACGCGGAGATCGCCCGCAAGATGCTCGAGACCGGCGACTGGCTGGTGCCGCAGGTCGACTATGGCGTGCCTTTCTGGGGCAAGCCGCCACTGTCGATGTGGATGTCGGCAATCGCGATGGCGATGTTCGGCGTCAACGAATTCGCGGCGCGCCTGCCTTCGCTCCTCCTGACCGCAGGCTGCGGTGCCATGGTCTATGGTCTGGCGGTGTTGCGATCGGGCAGGGACTTGGCGCTGTGGGCGCTCGCGGCGTTTGCAACGACCGGCCTCGTCTTCATCAGCGCTGGCGCGGTGATGACGGACCCGTCGCTGATGTTCGCGACGACGCTGTCGATGGCCGCGTTCTGGATTGCGCTACATGGTCCCGACGCTGCGCGACGCGCGGCCGGCATGGCGTTTTTCGTCGGGCTCGCACTCGGGCTGCTCGCCAAGGGGCCAGTTGCCGTCGTGCTGACCATGCTTCCAGTGGGCGCATGGACGCTGTGGACGCGGCAATGGCACGCCGTGTGGTCGCGCGTCCCGTGGCTCTGGGGAACGCTGCTGGCGCTCGCGCTGGCGGTGCCGTGGTACTGGGCCGCCGAGCGCGCTTCTCCAGGATTCCTCGATTATTTCCTGATCGGCGAACACTGGAAGCGTTTCGTGGAATCCGGATGGAAAGGCGACCTCTATGGCCAGGCTCATGCCCGGCCGCGCGGCACGATCTGGGTATGGTGGTTCGCGGCGGCGTTGCCATGGTCGCCGATGGTCGTGACCTGGCTGGTCAAGACGTTCGCTACGCGCGGCAACCGGCAAGCGGCACAGCGTCGCACGCTGCTGCACGACCCGTGGTGCGCGTACCTGTTCCTGTGGACGCTCGCCCCAATGGTATTTTTCACGGTCTCCGGCAACGTGCTGCCGACCTATGTGTTGCCCGGAATGCCGGCGTTTGCGCTGTTGCTCGCGGAATTCTGGCGGCCGCGGGACGGCGACCCGCGTCTGCTGCGATTTCCGGTCAAGCTGATGATGGCATGCGGCACCGGGCTGGTGCTGGTCTTTGTCGGCGTCATCTTGTCGCAGCGGCACCGGTTCGACGTCGAGCTCTCGCACCGCGCGCTGGTGCAGCAATATGAAGCGACGCGCGCCAGTACCGGCGACCAACTGGTCTATGTCGGCCAACGACCGATTTCGGCCGAGTTCTACGCCGGTGGCAAAGCCGTGAAGGTCGCGGATGCAAGCGCGCTGGCCAAATACCGGGCCACGCCGAACGCCGACTTCTTCGTCGTGCGCGAAGGCGACCTGCGCGCCTGGTCGAACGCGGATCGCGCCGGATTGATCGAATTGGGATCGTACGGCGAATATCGCTTGCTGCACGAGGCGCCGCGCTAGCGAGTCCGCCACGGTGCCCGGCTGCGCGCCGTTGGCAGTGCATCCGCGGCGACGAGGTCGTGCTCGATGGCAATACGCTGCAAGCGCTCGCCGCGCGGCGAGCGACGTCGGGCGGCGCTATTTCTTCTTCGGCCAGTCGTCCTCGTCCTCGAGGATGCGAATCACCCGCGTGCGCTTGCCGCCCGCGTACTGCTCCATTTTGACCAGCACCGGAAAGCGCTCTGCCAGCGCCGCGCGCGCATCCTGCTCCGAATCGAAAGTGAGCAGCTTGCCGTCGCCGCCATAGACGTCGCTCCAGATGCCCTTGTCGTCCTCGGTTTCTATCTTGAATTTCATGGGCGGCGTTGCAGCGCGGCGATGCGCTCCTCGATCGGCGGATGCGTCGAGAACAGCGCCATGATGCCCGCCTTGTCGGTGATGCCGAATCCGGACATCGTCGGGGGCAACTGGCCCGGCTCCACCCCGCCCAACCGCTTCAGCGCATTGACCATGGGTGAAGGCGAGCCCAGATAGTTCGCCGAGCCGGCATCCGCGCGGAACTCTCGGTGCCGGGAGAACCACGCCACGATGATCGATGCCAGCACGCCGAACACGACCTGGCAGACCATCACCGTAATGAAGTAACCGGGACCCGTGCCGCGTTCGTTGCGGAAGACAGCGCGGTCGACGATGCCGCCGACGACGCGGGACAGGAAAAAGACGAACGTGTTGACAACACCCTGGATGAGCATCAGCGTCACCATGTCGCCGTTGGCGACGTGCGCTACTTCATGCCCAAGCACCGCCTCGACCTCCTCGCGATTCATCGACTGCAGGAGGCCGGTGGAGACGGCGACGAGTGCGGAATTCCTGAATGCGCCGGTCGCGAAGGCGTTGGCGGAGCCTTCGTAGATCGCGACCTCGGGCATCTTGATGCCTGCCTTGTCCGCCAGCTTGCGCACGGTCTCGACCAGCCACGCCTCGGCCTCGTTCGTCGGCTGCGTGATGACATGCGCGCCGGTCGAGCGCTTCGACATGGACTTGGACATCAACAGCGAAATGATCGAGCCGGTGAACCCCACCACCGCGGACATGACCAGCAGGCCGCCGAAACTGATTCCGGACTGGGCGGCATACTGGTCGAGCCCGAACAGCCGCAGCACGATGGCAAGGACCGCCATGACCGCGATGTTGGTGATCAGGAACATGAAGATCCGGTTCATGAATGAATTCCAGGAAAGTTGCGCGCCGTAATTCTAGCGCGGATGGGCCGCCGGGAATAATGACCCCGCCGCCACGGGACCGCTCAACCGGGGCCAGGTTTCGACCAGGAGTCCCGGAGCGTCACGGCGCGATTGAATACCGGCCTGCCCGGACGATGGTCGACCCTGTCCGCGACAAAGTAGCCGTGGCGCTCGAACTGCACGCGGTCCTCGGGTGCCGCTGCCGCCAGTGCCGGCTCGACGAAGGCGGCGATCACCCGCTTGCTCTCCGGATTGAGGTCGTCCAGGTAATTGCGCTCGACGACTTCCACGACATCGTCGTCGTCCCCCGCGACCACCGCGACCTGCGCCGGCAACGGTGCCTCGGGCGCCGCGATGTCGGCGCGAACGCCAAGTGGATTCCGGGCGCCGGGAAATGGCACCTTGAACAGCCGGTCGTACAGCCGAACCTCCGCGGGCACGGCGTGCGAGACGGACAACCAGTGGATGTTGCCCTTGACTTTGCGCGTGTCGGCGCCCGGCGTGCCGCTGCGTGTTTCCGGGTCATAGGTGCAATGGACGACGCTGAGGTTGCCCGCGGCATCGCTTTCCGCGCCTACGCACTTCAGGATGTAACCGTAGCGCAGCCTGACTTCCGCGCCTGGCGTCAGCCGGAAATACCCTTTGGGTGGCACGTCCGCATAGTCGTCACGCTCGATCCACAGCTCGCGCGTCAGCGGCAACGCGCGCTTGCCAAGCTCTGGCTGCTGCGGATGGTTCGGGGCGAAGCATTCCTCGCTTTGCCCTTCCGGGTAGTTGTCGATCACGAGCTTCACCGGGTCGAGCACCGCGATGCGCCTTTGCGCGCGCATGTTGAGGTCGTCGCGCATGCAATCCTCAAGCACGCTCATGTCGATCCAGGAGTCAGTACGCGACACGCCGATGCGGTCGGCGAGCAGATGGAAGCCCTGCGGCGTGAAGCCCCGCCGCCGCGCGCCGACGAGCGTCGGCATGCGTGGGTCGTCCCAGCCGTCGACGTGACCCTTGTCCACCAGTTCAATCAGGCGGCGCTTGGACAGCACGAGATAGGTGAGGTTGAGGCGGGCGAACTCATATTGCTGCGGCAGCGGGCGCAGAAGCTGCCCGCCGTCCGCGAGCTTTTCGATCACCCAGTCGTAGAGCGGGCGGTGGTCCTGGAATTCCAGGGTGCAGATCGAATGTGTGATGCGTTCGAGCGCATCGGAGATGGCGTGCGTGTAGTCGTAGAGCGGATAGATGCACCAGGCGTCGCCCGTACGGTGGTGTGTCGCATGCCGGATCCGGTAGATCGCCGGGTCGCGCAGGTTGAGGTTGGCGGACGCCATGTCGATCTTCAGCCGCAGGATGTGCGCGCCGTCGGGAAACTCACCGGCACGCATGCGGCGGAAAAGATCCAGGTTCTCGGCGATCGAACGCGCGCGAAACGGGCTGTCGCGACCGGGTTGCGTCAGCGTCCCGCGGGTGGCACGCATCTCCTCCGCTGACTGGCTGTCGACGTAAGCCAGGCCCTGCGCGATGAACCACTCGGCGAAGCGATACAGGTCGGCGTAGTAGTCCGACGCATGGTAGCGATGGCCGCCCCAGTCATAGCCCAGCCATTTGACCGAGTCGGCGATCGTGTCCTCGAATTCGACATCCTCCTTGAGCGGATTGGTGTCGTCGAAGCGCAGGTGGCAGGTGCCACCATTCTCGGCGGCCAAGCCGAAATTGAGGATGATCGATTTGGCGTGGCCGAAATGCAGGTAGCCATTGGGCTCAGGAGGAAACCGGGTAATTACGTGACCACCGTACTTGGCCGTGCGGTTGTCCTCGGCGACGATGGTGCGCAGGAAATTGGGCGCAAGCGGGACGCTTTCCCTGGTCGCCGGACTCCGCGCAGGCTTTGGTGCGGCAACCGGTGAATTGACGATTCCCGTGCCTTGTGGCGGCGCAGCATTCATTTCGTTTTGTTCATGAACAATTCGTGATCGGTCCCCATTCTAACCGGGAGGGAAGGCTCCGTCATCGCGCGGCCACTAGGGGACATGGGCGCTGGCCCCGGAAGCCGCGCCCCGTAAGGCTTTGCGGAGTGGCAGCGCACATGGCCGCCCGTTGTTTTCCACAATTACTGTGGATAGAAGTGTGCATATCTTGTAAATTGATGCGCTAAGTAGCGCCGGGGCAGGGAAAAAGGTTGCAATGCCTAAATTAGCACCGCATTTTTCTACCCTGCATTCAATGATTTGCAATTTTTTCACTATGGCTTTAGTTCAGCGCTGCGGGGCGAATGTCACGCGGAATGACAACGGCGTTACAACATTCCGCCGAATGTGTGTCCTGGACAAAGAGCTTGCTGCGCCTGCGCTGTCGAACCGCTGGAATGTGGTTCCCACTTGAACTTTCGCAAGCCGCCCCCCGCGATGCCAATAACCAGCGATGCACCCAGTTCGCGGGATCCTGCAGTCGGCCCGCCGACGACGGCCGTGCTGCCGGTTTCATTGCTTGTGTCGTCGGCGCGCCTGCTGATCGAACGGCACCTTGGGCTTCTCTGGGTAAGCGGCGAAATTTCCGGCTTCACGCGCGCCGCTTCCGGCCATTGCTATTTCAATCTGAAGGATGCGCAGGCACAGGCCCGCTGCGTGCTGTTCCGACAGAAGGCGCAGCACGTTGCGTTCGCCATGCGGGACGGACTGCAGGTCGAAGTACGCGCTACGCCCTCCATCTACGAGGCGCGCGGTGAATTCCAGCTCAACGTGGACAGTGTCCGGCTCGCCGGCATTGGCGCACTGTATGAAAAATTCGCGCAGTTGAAGGCGAAGCTGGAAGCCGCAGGTTGGTTTGCCGAGTCGCGCAAGCGCCCCCTTCCCGTCTATCCCCGCGCAATCGGCATCGTCACGTCGAGGCGCGCAGCCGCCTTGCGCGACATCCTGGCCACGCTGCGCCGCCGCTGGCCCGCGGCCAGGGTCGTCGTTTATCCCACGGCCGTGCAGGGTGAGGGCGCCGCGGTGGACATCGCCCGCGCTGTGCGCACCGCCAACGAGCGCGCCGAGGTGAACGTGCTGATCGTGGCGCGCGGCGGCGGTTCCATCGAGGACCTGTGGGCGTTCAACGAGGAAGTGGTGGCGCGCGCCCTGTTCGAGTCCGCGCTTCCGGTCGTTTCCGGCGTCGGGCACGAAACCGATTTCACCATAGCGGATTTCGTCGCCGACCTGCGTTCACCCACGCCGACGGCGGCCGCGGCTGCCGTCACGCCGGACCGCATCGTCATCACGCATCGCGTCGCGCAAGTGGCGAGCCGTCTCGCGCACAACGCGCAGCACGCGCTGGCGGTACGTGCCCAACAACTCGATGGCGCGGCAAGACGCCTCATTCATCCCGCCGAGCGCATTGCGCAGGGATCGGCGCGCCTGGCCGAACTCGGCCGGCGCGTTGCGCACACGTGGCGTCTGCATTCCAGGCTGCGCGTTGCTTCGGCCACTGCCCTGCAGACGCGGCTGCTGCGCGAGTTGGGCATGCCGCTGCCGCAGCGGCAACGCGTGGCCTTCGCACGCGCAATGCTTTCGCGTGCGGCAGGGGAGCGGATAGTGCGCCAGGCCGACAGGCTCGCCGGCCTTGCGCAGAACCTCGCGCACCTCAATCCGCAAGCCGTGCTCGAGCGGGGCTATGCGATCGTGGCGGGCAGCGACGGCGGGATCGTTCAGGACGCGCGTCAGGTACAGCCGGGGGATGCCGTCGCGCTCAGGTTCGCCCGCGGCGGCGCCGACGCCATCATTACCGGCGCGAGGAAAGCCTAGGGTATCCCGGGCTCAGGCTTCGTCGGGATCGGGGTCCTCGACCGCCGCTGCGCGCTTCAGTTTCTGCGCAACGTCAGCAGGCGCCTGCGCAGGAATGTGGGGCGTATCGGTGCGCACATCGGCGTTTTGCGCGCGGTGGCGCAGCGCATGGTCCATCAGCACCAGCGCCAGCATCGCCTCGGCAATGGGCGTCGCCCGGATGCCGACGCACGGATCGTGGCGGCCGTGCGTGTTAACAGTGACCGCCTTGCCGGCCTTGTCGATCGAATGGCGATCGAGGCGAATCGACGACGTCGGCTTGACCGCGATCGCCACCGTGATGTCCTGCCCCGTGGAAATGCCACCCAGGATGCCTCCCGCGTGATTGGACAGGAAGCCCGCAGGCGTCATTTCGTCCGAGTGTTCGGTGCCGCGCTGCGCCACGCTGGCGAATCCCGCGCCGATCTCGACTCCCTTGACTGCATTGATGCTCATCATGGCCGCGGCCAAATCCGCGTCGAGCTTCCCGTACACCGGCTCGCCCCAACCAACGGGCATGCCAGTGGCGCTGACTTCGATGCGCGCGCCGCATGAATCGCCCGACTTGCGCAGTACGTCCATGAACGCCTCGAGTTCGGACACGACGGTGCCATTGGCGACAAAGAAGGGATTTGCAGCGACGTGTTCCCAGCTCTCGAAGGGAACGACGCAGGGTCCGAGCTGGGTCAGGTGCCCGCGAATGCGCACGCCGAATCGCTCGGCCAGCCATTTCTTCGCAATCGCGCCCGCAGCGACGCGCACCGCCGTTTCGCGCGCCGATTGCCTGCCCCCGCCGCGGTAGTCACGAATGCCGTACTTCTGCCAGTAGGTGTAGTCCGCATGGCCGGGACGGAACGTGTCGGCGATGTTCGCGTAATCCTTGCTGCGCTGGTCCTGATTGCGGATCAGCAACGCGATTGGCGTGCCCGTGGTGCGGCCCTCGAAGACGCCGGAGAGAATTTCCACGGTGTCCGGCTCGCGCCGCTGCGTGACGTGGCGCGACGTGCCCGGCCGACGGCGGTCCAGATCCTTCTGGATATCGCCTTCGTTCAGCGCCAGCCCGGGCGGACAGCCGTCGACAACGCAGCCGATTGCCGGTCCATGCGATTCGCCGAACGAAGTGACGCAGAAGAGGGTGCCGAAAGTATTGCCGGACATGTCGGGACGTCGCAGCAGTGGCTGCCGCTATGATTTGGTCTGGTTCGGACGCATTTCCTCGCGCTTGATCTTAGCATGCGACGCGCAGTGCCAACGCGGCAACGCCGCGCGCCGTTCAGCGAGCGTCGCCGCGCAGCGCGAGCACTTCGGCACGCAGCGCGTTGGGCGTCGCCTGCGCGGGCGGCATCGGCGGCGCGACAACGATGGCGATGCGCGAAAACACGCCGCGCCAGCGCCGCATCGCCTTGCCTTCATGGGAACGGCTGAAGAAGCTGCCCCAAAGTCCGCGCAGCGCCATCGGCACGACCGGCACCGGCGTGTCCTGGACCATGCGCTCGATGCCTCCCCGGAACGGATACATCTCGCCCGTGTCCGTGAGCTTGCCTTCGGGAAAGATGCCGACGATCTCGCCCTCGCGCAGCGCGGCGGCGGCGGCAACGAACGCAGCTTCCTTGACCGCGGCATCCTCGCGGCCCGGCGCGACCGGGATCGCGTTCATCGTGCGAAACACCCAGTTGAGCAGCGGCACGCGGAAGATCCGGTAGTCCATGATGAAGCGTACCGGTCGGCGGACACAGGCGGCGATCACGATCGCGTCGACGTAGCTCACGTGATTGCACACCAGGATGCAGGCGCCCTTCTCCGGCACGTTCTCGAGCCCCTCTTTGTGCACGCGGTACATCGTATGGATCAAGAGCCACGCGAGGAACCGCATCAAAAATTCCGGCACGAGCCTATAGATGTAGAGCGCGACAAACGCGTTGAGGATGCCGGTGGCAAGGAACAGTCCCGGGATCGACACGCCCGCGGACAGGAGCGCAATGGCGAGACCGGCCGACACGACCATGAATAATGCGTTGAGGATGTTGTTGGCGGCGATGATCCGCGACCGGTGCGTGGCTTCCGAACGCTCCTGGATCAGCGCATACAGCGGCACGATGTAGAAGCCGCCGAAAAGCCCGATCAGCACGAGGTCGGCCGTGACACGCCAGTGCGCCGCCTGCGCGAGGAACGCTCCGACGCCGGCCAATCCGGTCGCGTGCAGCGAACTGGTCGCAAACCAGAGGTCCGCCGCGAACAGCGTCAAGCCGATCGAGCCAAAGGGCACCAGACCCAGCTCGACGCGTCCGCCCGACAAGCGTTCGCACAGCAGCGAGCCCAGGCCGATGCCAATTGAAAAGCTGGCGAGCAGGAACGTGACGACGTGCTCGTCACCGCCCAGCACGTTCTTGGCGAAATTGGGAAACTGGGTGAGAAAGGTCGCGCCGTAGAACCAGAACCAGGAAATGCCCAGCATCGACAGCCAGACGACCCGATTGCCTTGCGCGAAGCGCAGGTTTTTCCATGTTTCGGTGAACGGGTTCCAGTTGATGACCAGTTCGGGCGAGGCCGCCGGCGTCAGCGGAATGGCGCGGCTGATGAGCCATCCGGCCACCGCGACGGCTACCGCGGCCAAGCCGGCCAGCACCGGCCCGTTCGCTTCCACGGCCACCAGCAGGCCGCCGACGATCGTGCCGATCAGGATGGCAACGAACGTGCCCATCTCCACGAGGCCGTTGCCGCCGACCAGTTCCTCGATCCTGAGATGCTGCGGCAGGATCGCGTATTTGACCGGGCCGAACAGCGTCGAATGCAGGCCCATGAACAGCAGCGCGAAGAAGAGCAACGTGAGGTTCTGCCGCCAGAATCCAAGGAGACCGATGGCCATGATCGCGATTTCGAGGATCTTGATATAGCGGATCAAACGGGACTTTTCGAATTTGTCCGCGAGCTGCCCGGCCGTGGCGGAAAACAGCACGAACGGCAGGATGAACAACGCCGCGGCCAGGTTGACCAGCGTGTTGGCGTCGATGCGGGTCAGGTTCGCCGCGTGAAAGGCGACGAAGATGATCAGCGCGTTCTTGAAGAGATTGTCGTTGCCGGCGCCCAATGCCTGGGTCCAGAAGAATGGCGCGAAGCGGCGCTGGCGCAGGAGAGCGAACTGGTTGGGTTCATGCATGGACGGTCTCCCGTTGGCCGCGATCAGAGGTAGTTGAGCACATCCGCGAGCGCGGCGCGCACCGCATCGCGATCGGCGCGATACCAGACTTCCTTGCCGATCTTCTCACTATGCAGCACATCGGCGTCGCGCAGGACCCTGAGGTGGTGGGCAACGGCGGTGCGCGACAGCGTGGATGCCGCGACGATCTGGCCGACGGTGAGTCGCTCACCTGGCTCGAACATGAGCATGATTCGCTGCCGATGCGGGTCGCCCAGCGCCACGAATATCCGCGCCGTGCGCCGCCAGGCGCGGGGTATCGCTCTTGCGTAACTCGGCAGCATTCGTGCCTCTTTCGTCGCACCATTGGAAAGAACGCGCCGATGAACGGACGCTTCTTTATGTCTATCCGTTATGTCTATCCGACTAGACTCGTAGTCACGTATTTTAGACGGCGTGCGACGCTTGTCAAGGCTCCGTTCAGCGGATGCGGGTCCGTGACGACGGGCGGTCGGAGGTACTGTCACTCCCGTCGAGGGCGATCGCTCCCGCTCCGCTACAATAGGTCGCAGCAGCAGCCGGCCCTTGCGCCCGGCTGCGTCACTCCGGCACCCAATTTCGCCCATGCAACCGTACCTCGACTTCATGCGCCACGTCCGCCAGCACGGGCACCGCAAGGACGACCGCACCGGCACGGGCACGCTTTCGGTGTTCGGCTACCAGATGCGCTTCGACCTGGATCGAGGCTTTCCGCTCCTCACCACCAAGAAGGTCCACACCCGGTCGATCATCCACGAGCTCCTGTGGTTCCTGAAAGGTGACACCAACACGGCATACCTCAAGGCCAACGGCGTATCGATCTGGGACGAATGGGCGGATGCAAGCGGCGACCTGGGGCCGGTTTATGGCTACCAGTGGCGTTCATGGCCCGCGCCGGACGGTTCGCACATCGACCAGATGGCCAACGTGGTCGCCGAGATCAAGCGCAATCCGGACTCGCGGCGCCTGATCGTATCTGCATGGAACGTCGCGGATATCCCGCGCATGAAGCTGCCACCCTGCCACCTGCTGTTCCAGTTCTACGTGGCGGGCGGCCGCCTGTCGTGCCAACTTTACCAGCGCAGCTGCGACATCTTCCTCGGCGTGCCTTTCAACATCGCCTCGTATGCGCTGCTGACGCACATGGTCGCCCAGCAATGCGACCTGGGCGTCGGGGATTTCGTCTGGACGGGTGGTGACTGCCATCTCTATGTCAACCACCTGGAGCAGGTCGACACGCAACTGGGGCGAACGCCCTTCCCGCCGCCGCGGCTGGTCATCCGGCGCAAGCCGCCGACGTTGTTCGACTATGTATACGAAGATTTCGAGATCGCGGATTACCAGTGCCATACCGCGTTGAAGGCGCCGGTCGCGGTGTAGCGAGGCGTTGGCGCGGACAAAAAGAAGCCCGCCGGGAGGAGGAGGGCGGGCAAGGGGGATTCGCACTGCACGGGCGCAACGTCTGCGCACCCGCGTTCATACTCCGTTCATGCTCATTCGCCGGCGCCTTCCCGCCGAGGAAAAAATTCGTCAGACCACGCTGCGTGCCGCGTTGACCTTCTCAGCCAATTCGACCAGGGCCGCTTGCTGGGTCGGCGTGTCGAGGCTGTCGCTGTCCGCATGGACACCGTCCGCATCGCCGGATTGGCTGGTCAGCCAAAATTGAGCGAATTCGGGGGCGAACGTGTTCATGGCGAGTATCGGTTGCGCGTCGTGGTTTCTGGTGCATTCAAATAAGCAATGCACGTGCCACATATCAGCCCACTGTGCAGGTCAAACCGCGAGTCGATGATTTCAGAGGAAAAAACAGAATTCGGCACGTCCTTTGCAGACATTGCGCCGCACTAAAACACGCGAAAGTGTCGCGGAAAACCGACACCTTCAATGACAATGGAATTAAAACGCTGATTTGACGGGGAAAAACGTGTCGCCTGTCCCCGACACGCTTCAGCGCAAGGCGCCTATATGGGGACTCAAGCCTTGTTTTCCTTGAACATCGACGGCTCGAGCTTGTGGCGCTGCAGCAGTTTGTAGAACTCCGTGCGATTGCGCTTGGCGAGATGTGCGGCCTGGGTCACATTGCCTCCGGTGATCTTCAGGAGGCGTACCAGGTAATCGCGCTCGAACGACTTGCGCGCCTCCTCGAACGGGATCAGTGCCGCTGCGTCCTCCTTCAGCGCGTTCTGGACCAGCGTCGCCGGGATCACCGACGTCGTTGCCAGCGCCAGCGCCTGCTCAAGCAGGTTCAGCAACTGGCGCACGTTGCCGGGCCACGGCGCGGCGACGAGCAATGCCATCGCCTCCGGTGCCAGCGTGGGCACGGGCTTGTGATAGCGCTCCGCCAGCTTGCGCAGGAAGTATGTCGCGAGCAAGGGGACGTCTTCCCGTCTTTCGGAGAGCATGGGCAGGCGCAGTGAAACCACGTTGAGCCGGTAATACAGGTCTTCGCGGAACAAGCCGTTTGACTTATGTTGGTCGAGGTCGCGGTGGGTCGCCGAAATGATCCGCACGTCCACGGGTATCGCCTGGATCGACCCAACCGGCCGCACCTCCCCTTCCTGCAACACCCGCAGCAGCTTGACCTGCAGTGGCAGCGGCATGTCGCCGATCTCGTCCAGGAAAAGCGTTCCGCCGTCGGCGGTCTGAAAGAGCCCCTTGTGGGCCTGCACCGCACCTGTGAACGCACCGCGCGCGTGGCCAAAAAGTTCCGATTCGAGGAGCTCGGCCGGAATCGCCCCGCAATTGACGGCGACGAACGGGCGATCAACGCGCCGGCTGGCACGATGAATCGCCCGGGCCAGCAGCTCCTTGCCGGTGCCGGAATCGCCGTAGATGAGCACGCTGGCGTCCGAATCGGCGACCAGCTTGGCCTGCCGCAGCAGGTCTTCCATGGCGGGACTGCGGGTGACGATGCCGGCACGCCACTCGCCGGTCGCGGCATTGCCCGAACCGGCGTCGTCCCCGGAAAGCTTGAGCGCGGACGCGACCAGCTGCAGCAGTTCCCGGCTGTCGAAGGGCTTCGTCAGGAAGCCGAACACGCCGCGCTGGGTCGCCGCAACGGCGTCCGGTATCGTGCCATGTGCCGTCAGAATCAGCACGGGAAGCGCCGGGTGCTGGCGATGGATGGCGTCGAACAGCTGCAGTCCATCGATGCCTGGCATGCGCAGGTCGGTGACGACCGCGGCAGGGCGCTGGACGGCGATGGCGGCCAGCGCCGTCTCACCGCTCTCGGCCGTGCGAATCCGGTAGCCGGCCGAGGTGAGGCGCAGGCTGATCAGCTTGAGCAGGTCGGGGTCGTCGTCGACCAGGAGAATGTCACCTGTACTCATTCGAACTCCTAACCACCGTTACTGCCGCCGCCACCCCCGCCCCCGCCCCCGCTGCGCGAACGGTCGCGCAACAGGCTGCGTTCCATTTGCCGCAGCGCTTCCAGTTTCTGCACTGCCGCTTCCGCCCGCTGCTGTTCGTCGCGCAAGACCCGCATGCGCTCAGCGACCTGCGCGCGGAGCACAAGCGCCAGTTGCTTGATGGGGGCATTGCCGTTGTTGGCCTTCGTCACGTTGTCGAGAAGCTGCAGCGCGCGCTGGTCGTCCTGGGGACTCGCCCGGGACAGTGAATAGAGGACGGCCAATCTCACCCGGTTGACATCCGTGCGCTGCTTGGCCAGGCTCTGCGTCGCAACCGCCAATTCGCGCCGCAGCTCGTCCGGCGAAAGGCCCCCGAACCGTTGCAGGTCGCCCAAGAGCGCGATCAATTGCAGGTCATCGGCATTGGCTTCCAGCAGCGCCGGCGGCGGAGAAAGGCCAGGGGCGGCGGCAGGGGCGGAAAGTGCGACCGCATCCGGCGCCGGCGTGGAAGGCGGAGGCGAACTCGTGGTATCGGCCACGGGCGGCGGCTCGACCGGTTCGATGGGTGGATATTCGACCAGCATCCTGGGCGCGGGCACGATTTCGGGTTCGTATTGCTCCTCCGGGGTCAGCGTCACGGTCGGCGCAGGGGAGGTCGCGCATCCCGCCACGGCCAGGACCAGCGCGAGCGCCGCAATCAGAGTGGGGAACGGTGGATTCATTTGTCCCCGCCAAGCGTCACAGGCGTCGGTGCGATGCGGTGCGCCGGCGCCTTGCTGGCCGCCACGGCCATAGGCAGCCACAACCGGAAGCGCGCGCCGCGTAGTCCGTCCTCGCGGTCGAGGACTTCGATGCGTCCGCCGTGCGCGAGGGAATATTCGCGAGCGATGGCGAGCCCCAGGCCCGAGCCTTTGACCTTGCCGTCCGCCGGCGGCTTGCCCGTGTAGAACGACTCGAATACGCGTTCGCGCTCGGCCACGGCAATGCCCGGCCCCTGGTCGATCACGTCGAGCATCGCGTAGCCGGATTGCGTCCCCAGCGTGATTTGGATTTGCCCTGCGCGTGGCGAATACTTGATCGAATTCGAAACCAGGTTGTCGATCACCGTGCGGATTTTTTCGGTGTCGCCGACGATGATCGCCGGTTGCAGGTTCACGTCCACCGTGATGATCCGCGCCAGCGCGGCGAGCTTCTGTTCCTTGACCACGTGACGGATCACCTCGGGCAGCGCCACCGGCCCGAGCGTCGCGGGCTCCATGCCTCCGGTCTGGTGATAGCGCAGCAAGTCCTCGATCAGGCGCTGCAGCGAGAGCGTGTTCTCGCGCACGATGCGCACGATTTCCTGCTGCTCCGGCGCGAGGCGGCCGCCGACGTTGTCGCGCAGCAGTTCGGCGCCCTCGCGCACGGCGGTGAGCGGTGTCTTCAACTCGTGCGACACATGCCTCAGGAAGCGGTTTTGCTGCTCCTCGAGATCGCGCAGCCGCGTACGCAGCCACTCGAGCCTTTGCCCGACGTAGCGCAGGTCCTGCGGCCCGTTGACCTCGATCGCGTGCGTGAAGTCGGCCGAACCCATCTGGCGAATCGCCTGGTCGAGCTGACGGATGGGGCGCGCTATCAGCACCGCGAAGAAAATGGCGAGCGCCAGTGCGATGGCCGCCGTGGCCAGCGCGAGGTAGAACCACTTCTCCCGCCCTTGGTCCGCGGTCTCCTGCAGCCTTTCGATGGCCCGCTGGGTCAGCTGGTTCGTCGCCGTGAGCATGCCCTGCGCGCCTTCCACGAGCTGCGAGTAGTCCTCAGCAAGGTTGCGCATGTTCTCGGGTGTGCGCGTGGGCGACGCCAGCTGGTCGCGCAAGTACGTTTCGCGTTCGCTCAATTTGGCGAGTGCCGAAAGCTGCGCACTTTCCAGCGGAAGCTGCCCGAGCTGGCTCGTGGTGGCGCGAAATTCCTGGCGCACGCGCGCGTAATCCTCGAGCAGCGCCGGATCCTCGAGAATGAGCTGCTGGCGCGCCAACCGCTCGAGAGTGGTCGCCTGCTCGAACAGCAGACGGCTGGAACGGCCGGCCTGGGCGGCCTGCAGCACCTCCTGCCGGCTCTCCGATGCCAGCCGGTCGAGTGAATAGATCAGTTCGCCGAGCGCATAGAGCAGCGGCAGGCTGGCCAGCAGGAAGCCCAGGAGGATGAATTTGAGAAATGAGCGCGGGTAGTACACGCGGATCAGCCCGGTGACGTGGCGCGCGGTGTGCCCAGCGAGCTGCCCAATGACATCTCCGCGGCATTGTCCAATGCATTGTCCACTGCGTTATCCACCGTCTTGCCCACTGAGTTGTCCACCGGGACGTCGACCGAAGGCGACCGGGGTGGCGAGCGATATAATTCGCGGCATTATGACAGCACTCGCGCTGATTGCCGCCGTGGCGAGGAACGGTGTCATCGGTTCAAGCAACGCATTGCCGTGGCGCCTGCCCGAGGACCTGCGGCACTTTCGCGCGCTCACCACGGGTCATGCGGTGATCATGGGGCGCAAGACCTGGGAGTCGATCGGTCGCGCACTGCCCGGTCGCCAGAACATCGTCGTGACGCGCCAGCGCCATTACGCGGCGGACGGCGCCACCGTCGTGTCCTCGCTGGACGACGCGCTGCGCGCGGTGACAATGCCTGCGCCGGCATTTTGCATTGGCGGCGGCGAACTATATGCCCTTGCGTTGCCGCGCGCGTCGACGCTCCATTGCACGCAAATAGACGAGGAGTTCGCCGGCGATACGCGCTTTCCCGAAATCGACGGCGCGCTATGGCGCGAAACTTCGCGGGAAGACCATCGGGCGCAGGCAGGCTTTGCCTACGCGTTCGTGACGCTCGAACGACGTTGACGCGACGCGTCGGGCCAGTGCGGGCCCAAAGCATTTCGTGCGGGCGACCGTCGTTTCCGCGATAATGCCGCCTCCGCGGTGTTACGGTGCCGCACGTCCCATCCGCCCGGATGGCGAAATTGGTAGACGCAAGGGACTCAAAATCCCTCGGCCGCAAGGTCATGTCGGTTCGATTCCGACTCCGGGCACCATCGACCAGATCGCGGCGCCGCGCGGACTCCACCACCCCCGGGCTTGTCGCCTTTGTCAAACCTGACCCTTGCCGATTTCGCGTTCGACCTTCCGGAAGCGCTGATTGCGCAATCGCCTGCGCCGGCTCGCAGCGGCAGTCGCCTGCTGCATGTCGACGGCGCGAGGCTCACGGATCTCGCGTTCACGGACCTGCCGGGACTGTTGCGCGCGGGCGATCTCGTCGTGCTCAACGACACGCGGGTCATCAACGCCCGCGTCTTTGCGCGCAAGCCCACGGGCGGCAAGGTCGAGTTGCTGCTCGAGCGAATCGTGGCCGACGACGAGGCGTGGGCGCAGTTGCGCGCAAGCCATCCGCCTGGCATCGGCGCGACGTTGCGCCTGCCGGGTGACGCGAGTGCCCGTGTCGAGGCGCGGGACGACCGGTTCTATCGCCTGCGATTCGCCGGCACGGGGCCGCTCGTGGCATGGCTGGACCAGCATGGCGACGTGCCGCTGCCGCCGTATATCGCGCGGATGCCGGGACCGGACGACGCCGCGCGCTACCAGACGGTCTACGCGCGCGAACCCGGGGCGGTCGCCGCGCCGACGGCGGGCCTGCATTTCGACGATGCCATTCTGGCGACATTGGCCGAACGCGGCGTCATGCGGGCGTTTGTCACGCTGCATGTCGGCGCCGGCACGTTTCAGCCAGTCAACACCGAAGACCTGAGCAGGCACCGGATGCACAGCGAGTGGTACCGCATTCCCCAGGAGACGGTGGATGCCGTTGCCGCTGCCCGGGCCCGAGGCGGCCGCGTCATCGCGGTTGGCACCACCAGCCTGCGTGCGCTGGAATCGGCGGCGGCGGCGGGCCACGGCAGTCTGGCGACCGGCGCGGGCGAGACCACGCTGTTCGTGACGCCCGGTTACCGCTTTTGCATCGTCGACCGCCTGCTGACCAATTTCCACCTGCCGAAATCGACACTGTTGATGCTTGTTTCGGCATTCGGGGGCCATGACAACATTCGCGCCGCCTATGCGCACGCCATCGCCGGGAAGTATCGATTCTTCAGCTACGGCGACGCAATGCTGCTCGAACGCACGGCCGTTGCAGAACGCGAAGTGACGGCAAATCCCGGCGCCCGGCATCGGTAAGCCTCGCGCTGCTCATGGGCCGGCGCACTCGCCGCAACGGCGTTTTGCCGGTCGACGCCACCAGTCTCCACAGCCGCCCGCGAGGTCGCGGCTTCGCGTAACATCGGCCGGCCTTGCACACGCTCCTCGCCGGTTCCCGCCACATGCGCTTCTCCATCCTCGCCACGTCGGGCTCCGCCCGCCAGGGCCGCCTCGAACTCGCCCACGGCACCGTCGACACGCCGGTGTTCATGCCGGTCGGCACCTATGGCGCCGTCAAGGCGATGGCGCCGCTTGAACTGGTCGAGTTGGGCGCGCAGATCGTGCTCGGCAACACCTTTCATCTCTGGCTGCGGCCCGGGCAGGAGGTCATCGCCGCGCACGGCGGGCTCCATCGCTTCATGGGCTGGGACAGGCCGATCCTCACGGATTCCGGCGGCTTCCAGGTGTGGAGCCTGGGACCCCTGCGCAAGATCGCGGAGGAAGGTGTTGCCTTTGCATCGCCGGTGAACGGTGACAAGCTGTTCCTTTCGCCGGAATTGTCAATGCAGATCCAGCGTACGCTCGATTCGGATGTCGTCATGGTGTTCGACGAATGCACGCCCTATCCTGCGACCCGCGACGAGGCAGCCGATTCGATGGCGCTGTCGCTACGCTGGGCGCGTCGCTCCCGCGATGAATTCGCGGCATCCGGCAATGTCAACGCGCTGTTCGGCATCGTGCAGGGCGGCATGTACGAGGACCTGCGCGATGAATCGCTCGGAGGTCTCGTGGAAACCGGGTTCGATGGCTTCGCCGTTGGCGGCCTGTCGGTGGGCGAGCCCAAAGAGGAAATGCTGCGCATCCTGGCGCACGTCGCACCCCGCCTGCCGGTCGACCGCCCGCGTTACCTGATGGGGGTCGGAACGCCCGAAGACCTGGTCGCCGGCGTCGGCGCGGGCATCGACATGTTCGACTGCGTGATGCCCACGCGCAATGCCCGCAACGGCTGGCTGTTCACGCGCTTCGGCGACATCAAGATCCGCAACGCCCGCTACAAGGCCGATACCGAACCGCTGGACGCGACCTGCGGCTGCCATGCATGCCGGAATTTCACCCGCGGCTACCTGCACCACTTGAACCGGGTCAACGAGATCCTGGGTGCGCGGCTCGCGACCATTCATAACCTTCATTACTACCAACAATTGATGGCGGACCTGCGGAAAGCCATTGCGGCCGACGCCCTTCCCGCCTATGTCCGCCGGTTTCAAGAGGAACGGCGCCGCATGGTAGAATCGTGAGTTTTCCGCTGGCCCGGTCCGGGCGCGGACAACCATGAATCCCGCACCGCCATGCCGGCATCGACGCCGGCGTGCGGACGCACGACGCCACAGGAGGATTTTCCGTGCTGATCAGCAACGCTTACGCCCAGGCCCCCGGCGGAATCGGGGGCGGCGACCTGATGACGTTCCTGCCCATGATCGCCATCTTCGTCGTGTTTTACTTCCTGCTGATCCGGCCGCAGCAGAAAAGGGCCAAGGAAACACGCGCGATGCTCGACGCCCTGCAAAAGGGCGACGAGGTCGTCACCAGCGGCGGCGTGGTCGGCAAGATCGCCAAGCTGACAGACCAGTACGCGGCGGTCGAAATCGCGCCCAACGTCGAAATCAACGTGCAGCGCGGCGCGATCTCGCAATTGCTGCCGAAGGGCACGATAAAGGGGCTGTGACCTCGCTGTTGCGCCTTCGTCCCGCGATACCCGTCGTGGCGCTTCCTATCTGATACCGGCCGTCCGCCATGAATCGTTACCCGCTCTGGAAGTACGTTGTGATCGTCGTCGCGCTGGTCGTCGGCGTGCTGTACACGCTGCCCAACTTCTTCCCGGAAGTGCCGGCGGTGCAGGTGAGCGCGCCCAAGGTCAAGGCCGACGCGGCGCTGCTCGCCCTGGTGGAGGAAGCCTTGAAGGCAGCGAACATCTCGTATCGCGGGGCGACGCTCGACCCGACGGGTATCAAGGTGCGCTTTGCCGACACCGACACCCAGCTCAAGGCCAAGGACGCCATTCAGGCCAAGCTGGGGGAAAGCTACATCGTTGCGCTAAACCTCGTGTCCTCGTCGCCGCAGTGGTTGGCATCCATCGGCGCGCTGCCCATGTACCTGGGATTGGACCTGCGCGGCGGAGTGCATTTCCTGCTGCAAGTCGACATGAAGGCGGCCCTCGACAGGGCCGGCGACCGGTTCACCACCGACATCCGCTCGCTGATGCGCAGCGAAAAAATCCAGTACGGAGGCATCGCGCGCGACGGCGGCAATGTCGTGTTGCGCTTCAAGGACGGCGGCGAGCGGGGTAAAGCGCGGCTGGTCATCGAGAAAAACTACGCCGACCTGGCGCTGCGCGAGAGCGACGGCCCCGGCGGCGACCTGCTGCTTATCGCCGGGTTGAAGCCTGAAGCGCAAAAGCGCATCCAGGAAGGCGCGGTCCAGCAGAACATCCAGATCCTGCGCAACCGGGTCAACGAACTGGGTGTAGCCGAGCCGATCATCCAGCAACAGGGGACTGAACGCGTCGTCGTGCAGTTGCCCGGCGTGCAGGACACGGCGCGCGCCAAGGACATCCTGGGCCGGACCGCCTCGCTGGAGATCCGCATGGTCAACGACGAGCCCGGCGCGCTTGAAGCGGCGCGGGCGGGCAGTGTCCCGCTGGGCAGCGATCTTTTCGTCGAGCGGACCGGGCAGCAAATTCTGGTCAAGCGGCAGGTGGTGCTCACCGGTGACCGGATCAACGATGCGCAGCCCGGTTTCGACCAGCGCAACAACGAGCCCGTCGTGCACATGAACCTGGATGGCAGCGGCGCGCGAATCTTCAAGGAAGTGACACGCGACAACGTCGGCAAGCGCATGGCCATTGTGCTAGTCGAAAAGGGCAAAGCGGAAGTGATCACGGCGCCGGTGATCCGCGAGGAAATCGGCGGCGGCCGGGTGCAAATCAGCGGCCGCATGACCACGCGCGAGGCCAACGACATCGCGCTGCTGATGCGCGCGGGCGCGCTGGCGGCGCCGCTGGAAATCATCGAGGAGCGCACCGTCGGCCCGTCGCTTGGCCAGGACAACATCGACAAGGGCTTCAATTCGGTGAAGTACGGCTTCATCGTGCTGGCCATCTTCATGTGCGTCTATTACATGCTGATGGGCCTGATTTCAACGATCGCGCTGTCGTTCAATCTCCTGCTGCTGGTCGCGATCCTGTCGATGCTGCAGGCTACGCTGACGCTGCCCGGCATCGCCGCCATCGCGCTGGCGCTGGGCATGGCGATCGACTCCAACGTGCTGATCAACGAGCGCATCCGTGAGGAGCTGCGCTGGGGTGCAACGCCGCACGCGGCGTTGCAGGCCGGCTACGAGCGCGCCTGGGGCACGATCCTGGACTCCAACGTGACGACACTGATCGCCGGTATCGCGCTGCTGATCTTCGGCAGCGGACCCGTGCGCGGCTTCGCGGTCGTGCATTGCCTGGGCATCCTCACATCGATGTTCTCGGCGGTCTTCGTGTCGCGCGGGATCGTCGCCCTGATCTACGGCAGCCGGAAGAAGCTGGACAGGATTTCGATCGGCCAGGTGTGGCGCCCAGGAGGTGCAGCGGTTGCGCCCACCGCGTTGTCGAAGAGCTCCTGACCGGGCCGCCAGGCACACCGGCATCGATCCAGACCAAAGGTTCAACGATGGAATTTTTCAGAATCAGCCGCGACATCCCGTTCATGCGGCACGCGCTCACGTTCAACGTGATCTCGCTCGTGACGTTTCTGCTCGCCGTATTTTTCCTCGCGACCCGCGGCCTGAATCTCGGCGTGGATTTCCGCGGCGGCACGGTCATCGAAGTGACCTACGCGCACCCGGTGGATTTCGCCAGGGTGCGCGCCGCGCTGGACACGCTCAATCTCGGCGAGTTCTCGGCGCAGAGCTTTGGCCGCTCCGACAACGCGCTGATCCGCCTGCCGCTGAAGGAAGGCGTCTCCAGCGCGCAATTGTCCGAACGGGTCATGGGTGCGCTGCGAGCGGATGATCCGTCCGCCAC
Source organism: uncultured beta proteobacterium (assembly GCA_963819965.1). Classification (GTDB taxonomy): domain Bacteria; phylum Pseudomonadota; class Gammaproteobacteria; order Burkholderiales; family Casimicrobiaceae; genus VBCG01. The sequence goes on along the minus strand of CAWFYA010000001.1, from coordinate 332,671 downwards.
GCAACAACGAGTCGAGTTCGTCGGGCCGCAGGTCGGCCGCGAACTCTACGAAAATGGCGCTTTGGCGCTGCTGCTGGTGTCGCTTGGCATCGTTGCCTATCTGGCACTGCGCTTCGAGTGGCGCTTCGCGATCGCGGCCATCGTGGCCAACCTGCACGACGTGGTCATCATCCTCGGCTTCTTCGCGCTGTTCCAGTGGGAATTCTCGCTGCCGGTGCTGGCGGCGGTCCTCGCGGTGCTTGGCTATTCGGTGAACGAATCGGTGGTGATCGCCGACCGGATCCGCGAGAACTTTCGCAAGATGCGCAAGGCCACCGTCACGCACGTGATCGACAACGCGATCACCAGCACGATTTCCCGCACCATCATCACCCATGGCAGCACGCTGATGATGGTGCTGTCGATCCTTTTCTTCGGCGGCGAGACGCTGCACTACTTCGCGCTGGCGCTAACCATCGGTATCTGCTTCGGCATCTACTCGTCGGTCCTGGTGATGGCGCCGATGGTCATGTGGATGGGTGTGTCGCGCGAAGACCTGGTCAAGCCGGAAAAGAAGACGGGCATTGGTGGAGAGAAGATACTTCCGTAGTCGGGCGTTGCGCAGTCCTCTCCATGCTGACCACGCTTTTCTACACGCTGCTAGGGCTGGACCAGACGCTGGCAGGCCTGGTCACCCAGTACGGATCGTGGATCTACGCGATTCTGTTCCTGGTGATATTCGCCGAGACCGGATTGGTGGTCTTCCCGTTCCTTCCGGGCGACTCGATCCTGTTCATCTCCGGTACGCTGGTCGCGACCGCCGACTTGAACGTGCATGTGCTGGTGAGCATATTGATCGTCGCGGCGATCCTCGGTGATTCGGTGAATTACGCCGTCGGCCACTACATCGGCCCCAGGATCTTCGACAAGCCTGATTCGCACTGGTTCAAGCAGGACCACTTGAAGCGCACGCAGGCGTTCTACGACAAATTTGGCGGGGTCACCATTATCATCGGCCGGTTCATTCCGATCATCCGCACGTTCGCGCCGTTCCTGGCGGGCGTGGCCGGCATGACCTACCGCAGGTTCCTGTCCTACAACGTGATCGGCGGTGTGCTGTGGATCAGTTCGCTCGTCTATGCGGGCTTCCTGTTCGGAAACATCCCGTGGGTCAAGCAAAACCTCTCCCTGATCGTCATTGGCATTGTCATCGTGTCGGTGATCCCCGCCATCGTCACCTTTGTGCGCGAGCGTCGCGGCAAGTCGCAGGCCTGAGGGTCATCTTGTACGCTCTCCTCGATTCTCCGGGCAAGTCGCCCACGCGACCCGCGCCGCCCGCTAGACGCGTTTTGCCAGCTCCGCGGCGTTGCCGAGGTAAGTCGACGGAGTGAGCGACAGCAGCCTCGCCTTGGCGTCGGCGGGCAGCGCCAGGTCGGCGATGAAGGCGTGCAGCGATTCGCGCGTCATGCCGGTCTTGCCGCGCGTTAATGCCTTGAGCTGCTCGTACGGATTGGCAATGCCGTAGCGCCGCATCACGGTCTGGATCGGCTCCGCCAGCACTTCCCAGTTGGCATCGAGGTCCGCCGCCACCTTCGCCGCGTCGACCTCGAGCTTGGCAATGCCTTGGCGCAACGACGACCATCCGAGCAACGCGTAGCCAAGCGCCACGCCCATGTTGCGCAGGACGGTGGAGTCGGTGAGGTCGCGCTGCCAGCGCGAGACCGGCAATTTTTCCGCGAGGTGACGCAGCACCGCGTTGGCCAGTCCCAGATTGCCCTCGGAGTTCTCGAAGTCGATTGGATTGACCTTATGCGGCATCGTCGATGAGCCGACTTCGCCTTCCGTCACTCTCTGCCGGAAGTAGCCGAGGGAGACATAGCCCCAGACGTCGCGGTCGAAGTCGATGAGGATCGTGTTGGCCCGCGCGACGGCATCAAAGAGTTCCGCCATGTAATCGTGCGGCTCGATTTGTGTCGTGTAGGGATTGAATTCCAGTCCGAGCCCCGTAACGAACCGGGCGGACAGGCGTTCCCAGTCGACGTCGGGATAGGCAACCCGGTGCGCGTTGTAGTTGCCCACCGCCCCGTTCGCCTTGCCCTTGATCGGCACCCGCTCGATCGCGACGATCTGCCGCTCGACGCGCGCATAGACGTTGGCAATCTCCTTGCCGAGCGTGGTCGGCGTGGCCGGTTGGCCGTGCGTGCGCGACAGCATCGGCAGCGCCGCATGCGCGTGGGCGAGCGCGCGCAGCGTGACAGCGATGTCCCGCAACGCCGGCAGCACAACGTCGCGCCGTGCCGCCGCAAGTGCCAGCGCATGCGCGAGATTGTTGATATCCTCGGACGTGCAGGCGAAATGGATGAACTCCGCCACTCGCGCGACATCCGGATTGCCGGCGAATCGCTCCTTCAGCCAGTACTCGACCGCCTTGACGTCGTGATTCGTCGTGCGCTCGATGTCCTTGACGCGCGCGGCATCGGCCGGCGCAAAGCATTGCGCGACCCTTTCGAGTTCCGCGCGCACCGACGCGCTGAACGGCGGCACTTCCGCTATGCCTGGCTCGTCCGACAACGCGACGAGCCAGGCCAGTTCCACCCGCACGCGATGACGGACAAGTCCGAATTCGCTGAAATGCTCGCGCAGCGTGGCGACCTTGCCGGCGTATCGGCCGTCGAGCGGCGACAAGCGCAGTGAGCTCGGGAAAGATTCCTTCGGCGGCCATGATTTTTCCATCGCTGGTCTTCGCTCGTTTTCGCCAGACTGCAGTCCCGCTGGCGGATTTCACGGCGCGTTTCGAGTTTAGCACGCGATGCGCGCCACCCCAGGACGCGCGTTGGCCGCTCCAAGCCGTCCGCGGATGGTCGACGCCGGGCGCGCTCCGCGGCGATGCTATAATTTTCTTCCGACCTCTACGGAATTGCCCGCCCGTGCTCAAGCTGATCGCTTCGCCGACGAGTCCTTATGCCCGAAAGGTGCGCGTCGCTCTCGCGGAGAAGAAAATCGAGTACCAGACCGTCAATGCGTCGCCGTGGGAGCCGGGCAATCCGGTCCATGCGTGGAGTCCGCTCGGCAAGGTGCCGGTCCTGGTGCTGGACGACGGCACCCAGATCTACGATTCGCGCGTGATCGTCGAGTACATCGACACGGTAAGCCCGGTGTCGCGGCTCATTCCCGAACCCAACCGGCAGCGCATCGAGGTCAAGCGCTGGGAGGCGCTCGCCGACGGCATCTGCGACGCCATGGTCGCAATCGTTCTCGAGGCGAAGCGGCCGGTCAAGCAACAGAGCAAGGACTGGATCGCCCGTCAGCAGCAAAAGGTGGCGGCAGGTGTTGCCGACCTTGCGCGCGAGCTCGGAGAGAACATGTGGTGCAATGGGGAGGCGTATTCACTGGCCGACATCGCCACCGGTTGCGCGTTGGGCTACCTCGACCTGCGCAATCGCGAATTGGACTGGCGGCGCGACTATCCGAATCTGGCGAGCCTCGCCGAAAGGCTCGCCAAGCGGCCCTCTTTTCAGGAAACCGTCCCGCCTACGGCCTGAGCCGCGCCACGCCCCGGGGCTGCCGCGCCTGCCGCCGCCCGGGCCGCGAAGTCCGGCCGTCCTTTCAGTTGACTTGCTTCAACTGGTCGAGGATCGCCGGGTTTTCCAGCGTCGAGGTGTCCTGTTTTATTTCCTCGTCCTTGGCAATCGAGCGCAGCAGCCGACGCATGATCTTGCCCGAGCGAGTCTTGGGCAGGTTCTCGCCGAAGCGAATGTCCTTCGGCTTGGCGATGGGGCCGATCTCCTTGGCCACCCAATCGCGTAGCTCCTTGGCGATCTTGTCCGCAGCCGCGCCTTCCGGCCGCGTCTGCTTCAACACGACGAACGCGCACACCGCCTCGCCGGTGAGATCGTCCGGACGCCCCACGACAGCGGCTTCCGCCACCAGCGGATTGGCGACCAGCGCCGATTCGATCTCCATCGTGCCCAGGCGATGCCCCGAGACGTTCAGCACGTCGTCGATGCGGCCCATGATGCGGATATAACCTTCGAGATCGCGGCTGGCGCCGTCACCGGCCAGGTAATACTTGCCGTGGAAATCTTCCGGGTAGTAGCTGGTCTTGTAGCGCTGGGGGTCGCCCCAAATGGTTCGGATCATGCCGGGCCAGGGACGCTTGATCACCAGGATGCCGCCCTTGCCGAACTCGACCGTGTGTCCGGTCTCGTCGACGATGTCGGCGATGATGCCCGGCAGCGGGAACGTGCACGAACCGGGCTTGAGCGGCGTCGCGCCCGGCAGCGGCGTGATCATATGGCCGCCGGTTTCAGTCTGCCACCAGGTGTCAACGATCGGGCAACGTGAACTTCCGACGGTCTGGTAGTACCACATCCATGCCTCCGGATTGATCGGCTCGCCAACGGTGCCCAGGATGCGCAACGAGGACATGTCGTAGTTCTTCGGCAGGTCGCCGCCGGCCTTGATCAGCGACCGGATGGCGGTGGGCGCGGTATAGAACACCGTCACCTTGTGATCCTGGATCGTCTTCCAGAAGCGGCCCGCGTCGGGATAGGTCGGCACGCCTTCGAACACGATCTCGGTGGCGCCGCAGGCGAGCGGACCGTAGGCAATGTAAGTGTGGCCCGTGACCCAGCCCACATCTGCCGTGCACCAGAAAATGTCGTTCGGCTTGTAGTCGAACGTCCATTGCATCGTCATCACCGCCTGCAGCAGGTAGCCCCCCGTCGAATGCTGGACGCCTTTGGGTTTGCCCGTGGACCCCGACGTGTAAAGGATGAACAGCGGATGCTCCGCGTTCACCCATGTCGGCTCGCACGTGTCGGGCTGGTTGGCTACGGCTTCGTGCCACCACACGTCGCGCCCGGCCCGCATCGGAATCGCCGAACCGGTGCGCCGGTAGACGAACACCGTCTTGATTCCCTCGCAGCCGCCCATGGCCAGTGCCTCGTCGACCACCTTCTTCAGCGGAATTTCGCGGCCGCCGCGGAACTGCCCGTCGGCCGCGATGATCGCAACGGCGCCCGCGTCGACAACGCGCTCCTGGATGCTCTTCGCGGAAAAGCCGCCGAACACGACGGAATGCGTGGCGCCGATGCGCGCGCATGCTTGCATGGCGACGACCGCCTGGATCGACATCGGCATGTAGACCAGCACGCGGTCGCCTTGCTTGATGCCGCTGGCCTTGAGCGCGTTCGCGAAGCGGCACACGTCGTGGTAGAGCTCCTTGTAGGTGATCTTGGTGACGGTGCCGTCATCGGCCTCGAAAATGATCGCCACCTTGTCCGGCTGGGTGGTCAGGTGGCGATCGAGGCAGTTGTAGGACGCATTCATCTCGCCATCCGGAAACCACTTGAAGAACGGCGCGTTCGACTCATCCAGAGTTTTGGTAAACGGCTTATGCCACAGCAGGTTCTCGCGCGCGAGGCGCGCCCAGAATCCCTCGAAGTCGCGCTCGGCCTCCGCGCACATCGCCTTGTAGGCTGCCATGCCCGAAATGTTCGCCTGCTTGACGAAGGCCTCGGAAGGCGGAAAAACACGGTTCTCCTGCAGGACAGACTCGATGCTTGATGCCATGGCTCTAGCTCCTCCGCGGAAGTTTCTTGATTTGCATACGACGTAACGCAGAAGTCTAACCATAGCGTAGCTCGTGGCGCAATGACGCAGGTCATCAACCTGCCCGCTCGAATGGTAGACTTTTGAGTCGCGCGACCCACCCCGACACCTTCGTAACCCGATGTCCTGCCCGCCCGCCCTGTCGCCATTCCGACCGCTGCCCATGCCGGCATCGCTGTTCATGAGCCGCGGATGGCAACGCGACGTTCGCGCCGCAGATGAGCCTGGACGACCGCCCAGGGCAGCCGGAATGGGCGCCGCGCGGCAACGCGTCGGCACTCAGGGTCGGGCTGCCCACCGCCATCGCCGGCACTTTGCCGGTTCACTTGCTGAAGGCGTTCAGCCACGCCGCCGCGCACGACGATCCTGTTCCATTCCACCCATCCGCTAACGGACGCCCCGCCATGACCACCATCCGCCAGCAGGACCTCATCCAGAGCGTCGCCGACGCGCTGCAATTCATCTCCTATTACCATCCACTGGACTATATCGAGGCGTTGGGCGCGGCCTATCTTGCGGAGGAATCGCCGGCGGCGAAGGATGCGATCGCGCAGATCCTGACCAATTCCCGTATGTGCGCGGAAGGGCATCGGCCGATGTGCCAGGACACTGGCATCGTCGTCGCGTTCGTAAAGGTTGGCATGGACGTGCGCTGGGACGGCGTGACGATGTCGCTGGCGGACATGGTGAACGAGGGAGTGCGCCTGGCGTACATGGACCCCGACAACCGGCTCCGCGCATCGATCGTGTCCGACCCTGCGGGCGCGCGCAAGAACACGCGCGACAATACACCGGCGGTCATCCATTTTGACCTCGTCCCCGGCGGCACGGTGGAAGTGAAAATCGCGGCCAAGGGCGGCGGTTCCGAGAACAAGTCGAAGTTCGTGATGCTCAATCCTTCCGACTCGATCGTGGATTGGGTGCTCAAGACCGTGCCGACGATGGGTGCGGGCTGGTGCCCGCCGGGCATGCTGGGTATCGGCGTCGGCGGGTCGGCGGAGAAGGCGATGGTGCTGGCCAAGGAAGCGCTGATGGAGCCCATCGACATGCACGAGCTCCTGCGGCGCGGACCCGCGAACAATACCGAGGAACTGCGCATCGAGATCTACGACAAGGTCAATGCATTGGGCATCGGCGCGCAGGGCCTGGGCGGCCTGTCCACCGTGCTCGACGTGAAGATCCTCGACTACCCGACGCATGCAGCATCCAAGCCCGTCGGCATGATCCCCAACTGCGCCGCGACGCGCCACGCGCATTTCACGCTCGACGGTTCGGGCGCGGCCAGGCTCAACCCGCCTGACTTGCGCAAATGGCCGGATGTGCAATGGACGCCTTCGCCCGCGGCGAAGCGCGTAAACCTCGATACACTGACCCGCGAAGAGGTCGCCAGCTGGAAACCAGGCGAGACGCTGCTGCTCAACGGCAACATGCTCACGGGCCGCGACGCGGCACACAAGCGCATCGCCGATCACTTCGCCCGCGGTGAAGCGCTGCCGGAAGGCGTGGATTTCACCAACCGAGTCATTTACTACGTGGGTCCGGTGGATCCGGTCCGCGATGAAATCGTGGGTCCCGCGGGTCCCACCACGGCCACACGGATGGACAAGTTCACGGAAATGATGCTGGCGAAGACCGGCCTGATCGCGATGATCGGCAAGGCGGAGCGCGGGCCGGTTGCCGTCGAGGCCATACGCAAGCATGGCGCGGCATACCTCATGGCCGTCGGTGGCGCGGCGTACCTCGTGTCCAAGGCGATTCGCGCCTCACGCGTGGTGGCATTCGGTGATCTCGGAATGGAAGCCATCTATGAGTTCACGGTCAAGGACATGCCCGTAACGGTTGCGGTCGACTCCGCGGGAATATCTGTGCATCACACCGCCCCTCGCCAGTGGCAGGCTCGGATCGGCAAGATTCCCGTCACCACGGAATGACTGGCGGACGGCGCTCGGGCGTATCAAACGCAGAGCGCATGGCACAATGCATGCTTCAAGGGCTCCTGCCTGCCCGAATCAGCGCGACCCGATGGTGTGGCCGCATGGGCAGGTCGATCGGGCCCGAGTCCTCTCCCTCGGCTTAGTGCGATGCCAGCGGGAACCCATGGATTGACGGCGTCGCCTTCGTTACGACCACAAGCTGCCGCGACCCGGCGCGCACAATGGGTTGCGGCGCGCCCGCGCCGGGCCCCCCGAGCACAACAATGAAGATTGGTCGCCGCCTGTTTCGCCGCATGTCGCCGCTCTCGGGCGACACGGTGTCGACGCTCGACCTGCCGCCGGTCCGGATGGGACTGCTCACCAAGCTCAACTTGCTGACGGTCGGGTTGATATTCCTGACAGCCGTTGCGATTTCGGTGTTCCATTTCGCCCAGCAGTGGCGCGAAGGCGAGCAGCAGCTGCGAAGCCAGGGCACCGCGATGCTCGGTGCCGTCGCCGACCTTGCGGAATTTGGTTTGTACAGTTCCGACAAGCCGTACCTGGAGCAGATCCTGAGCAGCGTCAGCAACGATCCGGACGTCGCCTATGCGAGCGTGTTTGACCGCGAAGGCAGGATGCTGGTCGAGCGCAGGTTCAGGCCCGGGCTCGTGGCGGAGGATATCCCTCCGCTCAACCTGCGACCGGCGCCGACGCTGGGCCACGTCGCCGACCATGACGCGACGATAGACGGCAAGCACTACATCGAGCTCGTGGCGGCTGTCCCCCGGCCACCGGCGGGCGGCGGCCGGACGACCGTTTCGGTCGGCGCGGACGCGCGCGCCGACAGCGTGCCGCTCGGCTATCTGCGCATAGGCATGTCGCAGGAAGTGCAACGACGCATCTTCCGGGAACAGATGGTCGGTGCCATCGCCGTCGGGCTGGCGTTGCTGGTCTTCACCATCCTCGCCACGCTCTTGCTCACCCGTCGGCTGGTCGCGCCGATGCACCGGCTCATGCGCGCGGCGCGCGCCGTGGGCGCGGGGCGACTAGACGTTCACGTGCCGGCGAGTTCCTCGGACGAACTCGGCCTGCTCACTCACACGTTCAACCACATGACGCAAAGGCTCGGCGAGTCGCAGTCCGAGGTTGCCAACTACCAGCGGACCCTCGAGGACAAGGTCACGCAGCGGACGAAGGAGCTGGAAATTGCCACCGCGCACGCGTACAAGCTTGCGCAGCACGACATCCTGACCGGCCTGCCGAACCGCTCGCTGCTCAATCAGCGCCTGAAGCAGATTCTGGCACTGGCCCAGCGCGAGGGCACGCACGTCGCCTGCCTGTTCCTGGATTTCGATCATTTCAAGCGCATCAACGACACATTGGGCCACGATGCCGGCGACCAGCTGCTGCAGTCAATCGCGCAGCGGCTGATCGGCGCGGTCCGGGAAAGCGACACGGTCGCGCGCCTGGGTGGCGACGAATTCGTCATCGTGCTGCCGGGACTCGACAAGGAGCATGCCGCGTTCGAGATCATGGCCGTGCTGACTCGGGTGCGCGAATCGTTCCTGGCGCCGTTCCGGCTTTCCGACCAGATGCCCACGCTGACTTGCTCGATCGGCGTGGCGATGTACCCGGTCGATGCCTCCGACGTCAGCAACCTGATCAAGCAGGCGGACACCGCGATGTACGCGGCCAAGGAGGCAGGGCGCAACGCCTACCGCTTCTACACGGCAGACATGAACGCGCGCGTGCAATTGCGCCTGCAGCTCGAGACCGACATGCGCCGCGGGCTCATGGACGATGAGTTCTTCCTCGTCTACCAGCCGCAGATCGAGATGAGGACCGGCCGCGCCTGCGGCGTCGAGGCCCTGCTGCGCTGGCGCGATCCCGAGCGCGGCGTGATTTCGCCGACCGAATTCATTCCGATCGCCGAGGAGTCGGGAATGATCCAGGCGCTGGGCGCGCGTGTTCTGCGCGACGCCTGCCGGCAGGTCATGCAGTGGCACCGCAGCAACATGCAGATGCGCCTGTCGGTCAATCTCTCCGTGCAGCAGCTGCAGCACGACAGCTGGCTCTCGATCGTCGAGGACGCGCTGTCCGCGAGTGGACTCGCTCCGCAGCATCTGGACCTCGAGATCACCGAGAGCGTGATCATCACCCACCCGGAAAAGGCCGTGGCCACGCTCGTGAAGCTCAAGCAGATGGGCGTATCGATCACGATCGATGACTTCGGCACCGGCTACTCCAGCTTGTCCTACCTCGCGCGGCTGCCGATCCAGGGCGTCAAGATCGACCAGCGCTTCGTGCATGGGCTGGAGAAGAATCGCAACGATGAGGCGATCACGCAGGCGATCATCGCGCTGTCGCATTCGCTGGGCCTGCGCTGCATTGCCGAAGGCGTGGAAACCGCCGCCCAGTTCAATTTCCTGCGCGCGCACGGTTGCGAGGAGGCCCAGGGTTACCTGATCGCGCGACCCCTGCCGGAGGCACAGTTGCGCTCGTGGTGGCGGACGCAGGAGGAGCGGCGGCACGGCCGCGACCGCCAGGCGGACCTCTGGCAGCGGGAGTCGGAAGGAGAGTAGCTACCCCGAAAGATCGGCCGGCGTGTCGACGTCGCGCAGGACGCCGCTGTCCGCGACTTCGATGAGCTGCAGGGAATCGCGATGTGCGGCCAGCAGGGATTTGGCGCCCTCGTCGCCTGCCAGTGCCGACAGCGCCGCGAAATGAACGCAGGCAAAGCCAACCGGATGCGCGCGAACGCCGATATGCGACGTGGCGGCGATACCGGCGCCGTCACGCAACGCGTCGGCGACCACGGCTATCGTCGCCGGCGCAATCCACGGCATGTCCGCCAGCGCCACGACCCAGCCGTCCGCATCCGCGGCGGCGCCCACGCCGCAGGCGAGGCTCGCGCCCATGCCTTCATCGGCGCGCGCGCACTCGACGACCTGCGCGCCCGCCTCGCGCAATTGGCCCGCGAGGATCGAATCGCCCGGGCGCACGACCGCAACGACCTCCGGCAATGCCGACAAGAGGTGCAGGCAGGACGCGACGCCGATTGCGGTGCCGGCGCCCACCCCGTGGGACGTCGCGGGCAGCGGCGTGAGCAGCTTGGCGCCGCCGAAGCGGGCGCCACGTCCCGCCGCAAGCAGAATTCCCACTAAAGGCATGCTGGAACCACGCGCGGTCGCGTCGTCATTCCTGAAGCAGCCGGAACTTGCCGTCCTTCACGATGATCAGCACGCGTGCCCGGTCGTCCATGCCATTGTGATTGGTCGCCGACATGTTGAACACGCCCTGCGTGCCGACCACCTCCCGCTCCTTTTCCAGCGCATCGCGCAACGCACTGCGAAAGGCGTCCGTGCCGGGTTTTCCGGCCCTCAGCGCGGCCGGCAACGCGTGCTCGAGCAGGATGGCGCCGTCCCAGGTGTTCGCCCCGAAAGTCGCGGGCCGGGTGCCGAACTGCTTTTGGTAGGCGGCGATGTAGTTCTGCGCCACTTTCTTGGTCGGATTCGAATCGGGTATTTCGTCTATCACCAGCATCGGCCCCGCGGCGAGGATCGTCCCTTCGACCTTCTCGCGCCCCAGCTTGATGAAGTCCTCGGTCGCCACCGCGTGCGTCTGGTAGATCCGACCCTTGTAACCCTGATCGAACAATGTTGCCTGCGGCAGCACGGCGGGACCACCCACCGCCGCAATCAGTACGGCGTCGGGCTTCGCGGCAAGCATCTTCAGCACCTGGCCCGTCACGCTCTGATCGGTCCGCGCATAGCGTTCGTTGGCCACGATGCCGATGCCCGCCTTTGCGGCCATCGCGCCAAAGACCTTGTGCCAGTTCTCGCCGTAGGGATCGTTGAAGCCGATGAAGCCAACCGTCTTCACGCCGTTTTTTACCATGTGCTGCAGCAGCGCGCTGGCGATGATGTCGTCGTTCTGCGTCGTCTTGAACACCCAGCGCTTCCTGCCGTCGAGGGGCTCGACCACCGACGACGTTCCCACGGTCGCCATCATCGGCACGTGGCCCTCCGCGATCACGTCGAGTATCGCCAATGCATTCGGCGTCGTGGACGGCCCGATCAGCGCATCGATGTTGTTTTCCTGGACCAGCTTCTTGACGTTCTGCACCGCGCGCGTGGTGTCGCCGCCGTCCTCGAGCTGGATGTATTCCACCGCCGCGTCGCCGATCTTCCTGGGCAGCATGTCGCCAGTGTTCTTCTGCGGGATGCCGATCGCCGACGTGGGACCGGTGGCGGACACCATGAGGCCAATCCTTACCGGATTTGAGGTCTGACCCTGCGCGGTGACGGCACAGCAGATGGTGATTGCGGCGAGCAGATATCGGACGGACACAGGAACTCCTGAAGGAACCAAAGGAATTCGCTGAATGCTATGCCGAACGGACGTGATTACACAACCTGGCCTGCGGCATATCCGGACGCCCAGGCCCACTGGAAGTTGTAGCCGCCGAGCCAACCCGTCACATCGACGACCTCGCCGATGAAATACAAACCGGGGACTCCTGTCGCGGCCATGGTTTTCGACGACAGGCCGGCCGTGTCGACACCGCCGCACGTGACTTCCGCCTTCTGGTAGCCCAGTGTGCCGGATGGGAGAACGCGCCAGTCGTGCAATTGCGCGGCGACCTCGCGTAGCCCTGGCTCGCCCAGTTGCCTGAGCGGCAACGCTACGCCATGCGCCGCGCACCACTGCTGTGCAAAGCGCCTGGGCATCGTGTGTGCGAGCAGGTTGGGAAGGAGCGCCTGCGACGATGCCTGCGCGCATAGCCACTGCGCAGCATCCTGGCCCGGCAGCAGGTCGATGGACAGCGGCGTGCGGCCATCCCAGTACGAGGAGATTTGCAATATCGCCGGGCCGGACAGGCCACGATGGGTGAACAGCAGGTTTTCGCGAAAGCGACCGCCGTTGCAGGAGATTTCCGCGTCCACCGACATTCCCGACAGGTCTCCGTAGCGTGCGAGCGCTTCCGGCGCGAATGCCAGTGGGACCAGACCGGGGCGTGGGGCGACCATTGCGAGACCGAATTGCTCCGCGACCCGATATCCGAATGGCGTGGCGCCGATCTTGGGGACTGACAAGCCGCCCGTGGCGATCACCAGCGAGGCGCAAGCTACCGATCCCTGCGGTGTCGCGACGACAAATCCTTCCGTCCGACGTTCGATGCCTTCGACAGGGCATGGCATCAACCACTGCACGTTGCCGCGGTCGCATTCCGCTTTGAGCATGCGGATGATGTCGTGCGACGTGGCGTCACAGAAGAGCTGGCCGAGCTTCTTCTCGTGGTACGCGATGCCGTGGCGCTCCACCATCGCGACGAAGTGGCCGGGCGTGTAGCGCGCGAGCGCGGAGCGGCAGAAATCGGGATTGCGCGACAGGAAATTGGCCGGGCCGGCACCGACATTGGTGAAGTTGCAGCGGCCCCCGCCGGAGATGCGAATCTTCTCGCCGAGCAGGGGGTAGTGCTCGATCAGGAGCACGTTGCGGCCCAGTTGCCCGGCTTGCGCGGCGCACATCATGCCGGCCGCACCGGCGCCGATCACGACGACATCAAATGCGGGCTTACCGCCCAAAATTCATTGCCCGCAGCTCACCGCACAAGACGCATTGGCCAACTCAGTTTCCAAAATTCACTGGCTGAAGAAGTCACGGACCTTGTCGAACCAGCCCTTGGCGCGCGGATTGTGCTTGCCGGGGTCTTCCTCATTGATCTGCTCGAACTCGCGCAACAGTTCCTTCTGCCGCGACGTAAGCTTGACCGGTGTCTCGATCGCGACGTGACAATACAGGTCGCCCTGCACCGAACCTCGCACCGGGCGAATGCCCTTGTTGCGCAGGCGAAACGTCTGGCCGGATTGCGTCTCTGCCGGGACCTTGATCGTCGCGTGCCCGTCGAGCGTAGGAATTTCCAGCTCTCCGCCCAGCGCGGCCGTCGCGAAACTGATCGGCATGTCGCAATGCAGGTCCGCACCATCCCGCTGGAACACCTGGTGCGCCTTCAGGCTGACGACGACGTACAGGTCGCCGGAGGGACCGCCATTCACGCCAGCCTCGCCTTCGCCGGTCAGCCGGATACGGTCGTCAGTGTCGACGCCTGCCGGGATCTTGACGGACAGCGTCTTATGCTTCTTCACCCGGCCGGCACCGTGGCAGGTCAGGCACGGATCAGGGATCACCTTGCCGGTGCCCCGGCAGGTCGGACACGTTTGCTGAATGGAAAAGAATCCCTGCGAAACGCGCACCTCACCACGCCCGCCGCAAGTGCCGCAGGTCTTGGACTGCGTGCCCGGCTTGGCGCCGGAACCGTGACACGTCTCGCACTGCTCCATGGCGGGAATGCGGATCTTCACTTCCGTGCCGCGCGCGGCATCCTCCAGCGACAACTCGAGGTTGTAGCGCAAGTCCGCACCGCGATACACGCCATTGCCGCCGCCGCGGCCCTGCTGCCCGAATATTTCGCCGAAGATGTCGCCAAACGCATCGGCGAAACCGCCGAAGCCTTCAGGGCCGCCCGAACGTCCGCCTCCCATCTGAGGATTGACGCCAGCGTGGCCGAACTGGTCGTAGGCGGCGCGCTTGCCGGCGTCCGTCAGGACTTCGTAGGCTTCCTTGGCTTCCTTGAATTTTTCCTCGGACGCCTTGTCATCCGGATTGCGGTCCGGATGGTGCTTCATCGCCATTTTGCGATAGGATTTCTTGACGTCCTCCTCGGAGGCATCGCGGCCCAATCCCAGAATCGTGTAGTAGTCCCGCTTCGCCATATTTCCTTACTTCCCCTGAATCCACAGGAGCCTCACGGCCCCGCATTTTTCAAAACCTTCAAGTTTCCACAACGGCAAAGGCCGGATTGAGGGTCGCCGCACGGCGACCACTCCAATCCGGCCAGATAGTACGTCACGCGCCAACGTTACGATTTCGGAAACAAATGGCGCGACGGACTATTTTTCCTTGACCTCCGTGAACTCGGCGTCCACGACTTTCTCTTCCTCGTGGTGTCCGCCCGCGCCGCCTTCTGCATGTTCTCCGCCGCCGGCGCTTGCCCCCGCCCCGCCGGCCGCATTGGCCGCCGCTTGCGCCTGCGCGTACATGACTTCACCCAACTTCTGCGACGTCTTGGCCAGTTCCTCGGCCTTGGCTTCTATCTGCTCCTTGGTCGCGTCGTTCTGCTTCAGCAGCTCCTCGGCGTCCTTCAGCGCGGCCTCGATCTTGGCCTTTTCCTCGGCTTCCACCTTGTCGCCATATTCCGCGACGGACTTCTTCACGCTGTGCACCAGCGCATCGAGGCTGTTGCGGGCCTGCACCGTCTCGACCATCTTGCGGTCGTCCTCGGCGTGGGCCTCGGCGTCCTTCACCATCTTCTCGATCTCGGCTTCCGACAGGCCGGAATTCGCCTTGATCGTGATCTTGTTTTCCTTACCGGTCGCCTTGTCCTTGGCCGACACGTGCAGGATGCCGTTGGCATCGATGTCGAAAGTCACCTCGATCTGCGGCGTGCCGCGCGGCGCCGGCGGAATGCCTTCCAGGTTGAACTGGCCAAGGCTCTTGTTGCCGCCCGCAACATCGCGCTCGCCTTGCAGCACGTGGATGGTCACGGCGCCCTGGTTGTCGTCCGCCGTCGAGAAAACCTGCTGCGCCTTGGTCGGAATCGTGGTGTTCTTCTTGATGAGCTTGGTCATCACGCTGCCCAGCGTTTCGATGCCCAGCGACAGCGGCGTCACGTCGAGCAGCAGCACGTCCTTCACGTCGCCCTTCAGCACGCCGCCCTGGATCGCCGCCCCGACGGCCACAGCCTCGTCCGGATTCACGTCCTTGCGCGGCTCCTTGGCGAAGAATTCCTTCACCTTGTCCTGAACCTTCGGCATGCGCGTCTGCCCGCCGACCAGGATCACGTCGGAAATATCCGACAGCTTGACGCCCGCATCCTTGATCGCGACACGGCAAGGCTCGATCGTGCGTTCGATCAGCTCCTCGACCAGCGCCTCGAACTTGGCGCGCGTGATCTTCATGGCCAGGTGCTTAGGTCCCGACTGGTCAGCCGTGATGTACGGCAGGTTGATTTCGGTTTGTTGCGACGACGACAGCTCGATCTTGGCCTTTTCGGCCGAATCCTTGAGCCGCTGCAGAGCGAGCACGTCGCTCTTCAGGTCGACGCCGGATTCCTTCTTGTACTCGGTGACGACGTAGTCGATGAGCCGCTGGTCGAAGTCCTCGCCACCCAGGAACGTATCTCCATTGGTCGACAACACCTCGAACTGGTGTTCGCCTTCGACATTGGCGATTTCGATGATCGAGATGTCGAACGTGCCGCCGCCCAGGTCGTACACGGCAATCTTGCGATCGCCTTCCTTCTTGTCCATGCCGAACGCCAGCGCCGCGGCCGTGGGCTCGTTGATGATTCGCTTGACTTCGAGGCCCGCGATCTTGCCGGCGTCCTTGGTTGCCTGCCGCTGCGAATCGTTGAAGTACGCGGGAACCGTGATGACGGCTTCCGTGACTTCCTCGCCGAGATAGTCCTCGGCGGTCTTCTTCATCTTGCGCAGGATTTCCGCAGAGACCTGCTGAGGCGCGATCTTCTTGCCGCGCACCTCGACCCACGCATCGCCATTGTCGGCCTTGATGATCTTGTAGGGCATCAGGTTGATGTCCTTTTGCACTTCCTTTTCCTCGAACTTGCGGCCGATAAGCCGCTTGATCGCGTACAGCGTGTTCTTGGGATTGGTGACGGCTTGCCGTTTGGCCGACGCGCCGACCAGGATTTCACCGTCTTCCTGGTAAGCAACGACGGAAGGTGTGGTACGCGCGCCTTCGGAATTTTCGATGACCTTGGGGGTGCCGCCTTCCATGATGGAAACGCAGCTGTTGGTCGTGCCCAGGTCGATGCCGATGATCTTGCCCATGTTGAAATTACCTCCGAATTTTGCTCAATGAACCGAATTGGGTTGCCTGGCCACCAGATGGGGGTTTTCCGGCGCTGATCAAGCGGAAAACCGGCGCTTCCGAGGCATTTCAGCCGTTTTCCGCCCTGGTCTTGGCCACGGTCACAAGCGCCGGCCGCAGCACGCGATCGTTGATGAGGTAGCCTTTCTGGTAAACGTCCACAACCGTGTTCGGCGCCTGCTCCGAATCCACCATCTGCATCGCCTGGTGACGGTGCGGGTCGTACTTCTCTCCCTTGGGGTCGAGTTCAACGACTTGGGCGCGGTCGAAGGACGCCTTGAGCGCCTTCAGCGTCAATTCCGCGCCGGATTTGAGCGTGTCCAAGGTGACCTTGTCCACCGCCAGCGTCTGTTCCAGCGCATCCTTGACCGGCAGCAGGTCCTCCGCAAAGCGCTCCACCGCATATTTGTGCGCCTTGGCGACATCGGCCAGGGATTGCTTGCGCACGTTGTCGGTTTCGGCCTTGGCGCGCAGGAACGCATCCTTGAGCTCCGCGACTTCCGCTTCGACCTTGATCAACTGGGCCGCAATGTCGTCGGCAACGTGAGCGCCCGCCATGCTTTCATCCCCCAGTCCGCCGGGAGTGGCGACCGGCTCGCCCGCCGTGGGTAGGTTATGGTCGTGGGACATGCGTGAATTCCTAATTCGAACTGGCTGACCGTATGCACGTTGGGGTCATTGCCGGGTGATTCAAGCCTTTCCCGGGGAAACAGGGAAAAACTATATATCAAGGACTTACGTCGCCCCGACGAGGCTAGGAGCGGGGGCGTTGCGGGTCAGGCGCGCGCGCCCAGGACCTTGGCGCGCAACAGCGTTGCTTCGCGTTGTCCGGGGTCCGCGGGAATCGTCACCCAGCCGTCCAACTGGCGAAACACGAGGTCGGCGAGCGCCTTGATCCAGAGCGGGTGTTCATTGAGGCAGGGTATGACGTGAAACTCCTTGCCGCCGGACTCCATGAACGTGATCCGCGCCTCGATGCCGATTTCCTCGAGCGTCTCGAGGCAATCGGCGACGAAGCCGGGGCAGAACACGTCGACGCGACGCACGCCCTCGGCCGCCAGCGCCTTCAACGTTTCGGACGTGTACGGCTTGAGCCACGGCGCCTTGCCAAAGCGCGACTGGAAAGTCAGCGTCCATTGCGCCGGCGTCAGCCCCAGCTCCTGCGCGAGCAATCTCGCGGTTGCGTGGCACAGGCAATGATAGGGGTCGCCATGGTCGAGCGTCCGGCGCGGCAGCCCATGAAACGACATGATCAGGCGCTCGGGGCGCCCGTTCTTCATCCAGTAGTCGTTGACGTTCTGCGCCATCGCCTTGATGTAGCCGGGATCGTCGTGAAACGTCTCGACGAAGCGCAATCCAGGAACCCGTCGGACGTGTTTCAGGTGGTCGGCGACGGCGTCGAGCGTCGCGGCGGTCGTGCTGGCCGCGTACTGGGGATACATCGGCATCACCAGGATTTTTTCGCAATCCTGTCCACGCAGGCGGTCGATGGCGTCGCCGATGCTGGGTTTGCCATAGCGCATGCCGAGTTCGACCGGGCAGGCGTCCGCCGGAAACCCGGCGTTCTTGAGTTTCTGCCCAAGATAGCCCAGCAGCAGGGTCTTCTGCTTCTGGCTGTGCACCAACAGCGGCGAGCCGTCCTTGGTCCATATCGACGCATATTTCCGGGCCGATTTCGCCGGCCGCACCAACAGGATCACGCCGTAGAGAATCGGCTTCCAGAGCCAGGGGGGTATTTCGATCACGCGCGGGTCGGTCAGGAACTGCGCCAGGTAGCGGCGCACCGCCGAAGGCGTGGCTTCGTCGGGCGTGCCAAGGTTGACGAGCAGCACGCCGACGCGCGGCACGCGATCGTGCGCGAACACAGGTTCAGGGGCGTTGGACATGTGTGGCGTTCGTGTGCAGGATCTAGGGCGCGGACGTCGCGCGCGGAGGCTTGTTGATCCACGCATCCAGACCACGCCGCCCCTGCGCCCGGACGGCGTTGCGCACAAGCGGCGACCAGCCCAACAGCGCGCCCTTGGCGCCGAGCGCCATCCTGCTCCACCGCCACAGGTCGAACGTGTCGACGTGACGGACGATGCGGCCGGCGTCGAATGTGAAGGACGCGTCGATCACGTTGTGCACCGGCCGGCCGGTCGCGGAAAAGGTGTAGCGGGGCTCCCAGTGCGCGCCGCCGGTCGCGGCATCGGCGTGCACATCGCGCCAGTGTAAATCGAGGTCGGTGGCGCGCTCGCACAGCATCGCCCACATCGCGCCGACCTGCGGGCCGCGCAGTTCGAAGACCGGGTCGCTGAAATGCGCGTCGGGCGCATAGCAGGCGGCCATGGCGGCGGCATCGCGGCGCGCGAACGCGGCATAAAAACGGTCGATCAGCGCCGCGTTCGGATGCGGCTCACTCATCGCTCAACTGCGCCGTCATGGCATTGGACAGGAGCTTGGCCGTGACATCGACGATGGGAATCACCCGCTCGTAGGCCATGCGCGTCGGGCCGATCACGCCCAGCGTGCCGATCACCTGTCCGTTCGCTTCATAGGGCGCCGTGATGACGCTGTATTCGTCCAGCGGCGAAAGCCCCGACTCGCCGCCGATATAGATCTGCACGCCCTGCGCCCGTTGCGACAAATCGAGCAGGTGCAGGATGGAGGTCTTCTGGTCGAACATGTCGAAGAGGCGGCGCAGGCGGTCCATGTTCGACGCCTGGCCGTCGGCCTGCATCAGGTTGCGCTCGCCGGTCACGAACAGCGATTCTGTTTCGGCCAGCGCGCCCTCGCCTGCGTCCACTGCAGCGGTCATCAGGCCGGCGATGTCCTCACGCAGCGCGCGCAGCTCGTCCGCGATGCGTCCACGAATCGAACTGAAGGGCTGGCCTGCGAAGTTGTGATTGAAATAATTGGTGGCCTCGACCAGCTGCGACTGCGAGTACGAGCGGTCCGTGTGCAGAATCCGGTTCTGCACGTCGCCTTCGGCAGTTACCAGGATGAGCAGCACGCGCCGCTCGGACAGCCGCAGAAATTCGAGATGGCGGAACGTGGCCTCGCGCCGCTTGGGCGTCATCACCACGCCCGCGAACTGTGTCAGCTGCGACAGTAGGCCCGCCGCGGCGCTCATGAGCTGCTGTGGCCGATCGGCGACCAGCTCGCCTTCCAGCCGGTGGATCTCGCTGCGCTCCAGTGGCTTCATGACCATCAGGCTGTCGACGAAAAAGCGGTAGCCCTTGGGCGTGGGCACACGTCCGGCCGAGGTGTGAGGACTGCTGATGAATCCCATCTCTTCCAAGTCGGCCATCACGTTGCGGATGGTGGCGGGCGACAACTCCAGGCCGGAGTGGCGGGACAGCGCGCGCGAGCCCACCGGCTGCCCGTCGCCGATGTACCGCTCGATCAAGGTCTTGAGGAGGTGTTGCGCCCGCGCTTCCAGCATGACGTCGATTTTACCGCCGGAAGCTTCCCCGGAGTGCCCCGTTCGGGCATGCGCCTTTCGGCCGAGGTTTAGCCCGCGTCGGCTGTGGTTTAATCCTGCCCATGTCGGTCCCTGCCGCCACGCCTTCGTTTCCCCGCGTCGCCCTGGTTGGTCGCTACGCGAGTGCCGATTTGGCCGTGCCTTTGGCGCGGCTCGCAAATTACCTTCGCGCCACAGGGCGTTCAGTTATTTTGGAGGGCGAAACGGCGCGTTATGTGCCATTGCAGGGCTATCCGACCGCCGCACCGGAGGACTTGGGCGAGGCGGTCGACCTTGCCATCGTGCTTGGCGGCGACGGCACCATGCTTTCGATCGCGCGCACGCTGGCCCCTTTCGCGGTGCCGGTGATCGGCATCAACCAGGGACGTCTGGGCTTCCTGACCGACATTCCACTGGCGCGGATGGAGGCCACACTCGACACGATGCTGGCGGGAGGCTACGTCGAGGAGCGGCGCACGATGCTCTCGGCGGTGGTCATGCACAGCGACGGTGTTCGCGATGAAGCGTTCGCGCTCAACGAAGTCGTGGTCAATCGCGGCGCCCTCGGCAGCATGATCGACTGCGCGGTCGAGATCGACGGGCGCTTCGTCTACATGATGCGCGCCGACGGCATCATCGTCGCCACGCCCACTGGTTCCACCGCCTACGCGCTTTCCGCGGGTGGCCCGATCCTCGACCCGCAACTCGCGTCGTTCCTGCTGGTGCCGGTGGCGCCCCACGCGCTCACTCATCGCCCGATCGCCATTTCCGACTCCGCGAAAATCGCGATCACCGTGGTCCGGGCGCGCGACGCCGGCTTCCACTGCGATGGCCAGGCACATTTCACGCTGGGCGAAGGCGACCGCGTACTGCTGTCGCGCGCAACCCACGCCGCCCGCCTGCTGCATCCGGAGGGCCACGACTACTTCGCCATGCTGCGGGAGAAGCTGCACTGGAGCGAGACGCCGGAACGCCTGACCGAACTGCGCAACGGCGCTGCGGACGTTGCCGGAAGCCCGGACGGCAGGCGGTAAATGCGCGGGGACGCCGATCGCCTGAGCCTGGTTCGCATGCAGCGTTAGCCCATGTTGCGGCTCTTATCGATACGCAATTTCGTCGTGGTCGACACGCTCGACGTCGAGTTCGCGCCCGGTCTCACCGTTCTGACCGGCGAGACCGGCGCCGGCAAATCGATCCTTCTCGACGCACTCTCCCTGTTGCTGGGAGACCGCTTCGAGTTGCGCCAATTGCGTCCCGGCACCGAGCGCGCGGAACTCGCGGCCGAGTTCGACGTCGCCGACGCACCCGCCGTGCGTGCCTGGCTTGCCGAACAGGAACTCACGGGGGATGGCGACGACGTGCTGTTGCGCCGCGTCCTCGATTCGCAGGGCCGCAGCCGCGCGTGGATCAACGGCAGGCCAGCCACGCTCGCGCACTTGAAGGACCTGGGCGAAAAACTCGTCGACCTGCACGGTCAGCATGCGCACCAGGCGTTGGCGCAGCCTGATGCGCAGCGTGCACTGGTGGACGCCTTCGGCGGATTCACGACATTGGCCCGCCAGGTCGCCGATTGCTTTCGCGGCTGGCGGGCCGCACAGGAAAAAAGCGCCGCCGCGGAACACGCGGCGCAGGCAACGTCCACCGAGCGCGAGTTTCTCGACGCGCGCCGCCGCGAACTGGCCGCGCTGCAACTGAGTGACACGGAATGGGCGGATCTCACCGCCGCGCAGGCGCGCCTCGCCAACGCGGCGGACCTGATCGCCGCCGCGACGGACGGAGGCAACGCGCTGGCGGAAGGCGACAACGCGCTCACACTTCGCCTCGGCCAACTGACGCAGCGCCTGAAGGCCGCCGCCGTCAACGATCCGGCGTTGGCGGAAGTCGTCGCGTTACTCGAGCCGGCCGCCGTCGAGATGGAGGAAGCGGCGCGCGCGCTGCGCGACTACCTGCGTCGCCTGGACCTCGATCCGCGCGAACTGCAGCGCGTCGAAGGCCGGCTGACGGCGATCCACGACCTCGCGCGCCGCCACCGCGTGCGGCCCGAGGCGTTGCCGGCGCTGCTGGCGGAAACGGAGGCGCGCCTTGCGGCGCTGGCCGAGTCCGCCGATGCAGAAGCACTCGCGCGGCGCGCGGCGGAGGCGGAAGCCGCCTACCGCGCGCACGCAGAGCAACTGTCGAACAAGCGCCGCTTCGCCGCCACCGAACTCGGGCATCGCGTCACCGCGGCGATGCAATCGCTGAGCATGGCCGGAGGCCACCTCGAAGTAGTACTGACAGCGCTGGCCGCCCCGGCAAGCTACGGTATGGACGACGTCGAATTGCGCGTCGCCACGCATCCCAAACAACCGCCGGGACCGTTGGCGCGTGTGGCGTCCGGCGGCGAACTCTCGCGCATCGCGCTCGCCATCCAGGTTGTCGCGAGCGAAGTCGGCCAGATCCCGACGCTCGTGTTCGACGAAGTCGACAGCGGCATCGGCGGCGCGGTCGCTGCCACCGTGGGTAGATTGCTGCAGAAGCTGGGCGCGGACCGGCAAGTGCTTTGCGTCACCCACCTGGCGCAGGTCGCCGCATGCGCCGACGCGCACTTCCGCGTCAGCAAGACCGGCAAGGGCGATGGCGTGCGCAGCGATCTCGCGCAGCTGGATGAAGCCGAACGCGCCGAGGAGCTGGCGCGAATGCTGGGGGGAGCCGCCGTCACTGCCAAGACACGGGCGGCGGCAAAGGAGATGCTTGAGTCGGGGAAAAGGACGCGAAGGCGGCCCAACCGCTGACGATCGCGCGACGCGCAGTGCGCTGCAGGCTGAGCCTTCCTTAGCCCCGGATTTTGACTGTAGTCGAATGTTTTGCCGGGAAGGTGCCTTTCACCGGCCGGACGCGGGGCTTCGCCGTCGCGCTCTTCGCCGTCGGCAATGGCGTGCTTTCACCGGTCTCGAGCCAGTGCTTCACCCGCTGCGCGTCACCCAGGCGCGTGTACTTGCCCAGTGAGTCCAGAAGCACAATGACCATCGGCCGGCTCGCGATCGTCGCGAGCATGACCACGCACTTGCCGGCCTCGCGGATGTAGCCAGTTTTCTGCAACTGGATGTCCCAGGCGACGTTCTTGACCAGTGCATTGGAATTGTTGAATCCCAGGACCTGACCGGAGGGCTGTACCTCGACGAAGTGCGCCGGGGTAGTGGTGTAGTCGCGGATCAGGGGATACTTCGCCGCCGCGCTCACCATCAGCGCGAGGTCGTTGGCGGTTGACACGTTGTTGGGAGACAGCCCGGTGGGGTCCTCGAACCGGGTTTGCGTCATTCCGAGCGCTGCAGCCTTGGCATTCATTGCTGCGACGAAGGCCGGGGTTCCGCCGGGATAGTGGCGCGCCAGGGAGGACGCGGCGCGATTCTCGGAAGACATGAGCGCCAGGCGCAGCATCTCACCGCGCGGCAGCGTGGCGCCCATGCGCAGGCGCGAATGGCTGCCCTTCAGATAATCGAAGTCGTCCATGTCCACGGCCACCGGATCGTCAAGCGACGGATTGGCGTCCAGCACCACCATGGCGGTCATGAGCTTGCTCAAAGAAGCGATGGGCGTCACCGTATCGGCCGCTTTTGAGTAAACGCGCCGGCCGTCCTGCGCGTCGAGAACGAGCGCATTGGCCGACGCAAGGCGGAGCTTGTCCGGATCGGGATAGGGCGCCGCGACCACAGACGTCGCCGTCAATGGGCCAATGACGCAAGCAAAAACAAGGCTTAAGGTACGAATCATCATGTCGCGCTTAAAGAGTCCAGTGGCCTTATCGCATGGCCGGATGGCACGCGTCAATCCCCCAGATGCATCAAGGACTTAACCCGTGGCCGGCCTGTGGCTAAATCGACAGCAAGCCCCGTGCCCGCCAACGAAGGCCGAGGGGCCGAACAAATTCCCCAATAACGACACCCCGGTTACAACGCCCCGGCGCCGATTCAGGCGGACAACGCGGGCGAAGCCTGGGGCGCGCGGCGCTCTTCGTCCTGTTGCAACCGCCACATCCGCGAGTAGACCCCGTTGGCTGTCAGCAAGCTCGCGTGAGAACCGCGCTCGACGATGCGGCCGCGTTCCAGCACCAGGATCTCGTCGGCATCGACGACGGTGGAAAGGCGATGGGCGATGGTCAGTGTCGTATGGTTCCGCGCGATCGCCGCCAACTCCGCCTGAATGGCCTTCTCGGCCTTGGAGTCGAGCGCGCTGGTGGCTTCATCGAATATCAGCACATGCGGCGCCTTGAGAATGGCACGCGCAATTGCCACCCGCTGTTTTTCGCCGCCCGACAGCTTGAGACCGCGCTCTCCCACAGGGGTCGCATAGCCTTCGGGCAGGCCGTTGATGAAATCGTGGATCTGGGCCGTGCGCGCCGCGGTGACGATCTCCTCATGCGTGGCGCCCGGCTTGCCGTACGCAATGTTGTATTCGATCGAGTCGTTGAACAGCACCGTATCCTGCGGCACGATGCCGATGGTCGCGCGCAGCGACGTCTGTTGCACCTCGCGAATGTCCTGGCCGTCAATGGTGATGCGACCGGCGCCTATGTCATAGAAGCGGTAAAGCAGCCGCGCCAGCGTGGACTTGCCCGAGCCGGACGGTCCGACGATCGCCACGGTCCGTCCGGCCGGTATCGTGAACGACACGTCGAACAGGATCTGGCGATTGGTCTCGTAGCTGAAATAGACGTGCTCGAAGCGCACTTCGGCGCCGCGGATGGCCAGCGGCAACGCGCCGGGCTTGTCCTTGATCTCCGCGTGCTCCTCGATCAGCGCGAACAGCCGCTCCATGTCGGCCAGCGCTTGCTTGATCTCGCGGTAGATCACGCCCAGGAAATTGAGCGGAATGTAGAGCTGGATCATAAATGCGTTGACCAGCACCAGATCGCCGATGGTCATCGTGCCCTTGACCACGCCCGCCGTCGCCCGCCACATGATCAGCGTGACGGCGATCGCGATGATCGCACTCTGGCCGATATTCAGCGTGGACAGGGATGTCTGGCTCTTCACCGCGGCCTTTTCCCAGCGTTGCATGCTTTCGTCGTAGCGCCGCGCTTCCCATTCCTCGTTGCCGAAATATTTCACCGTCTCGTAGTTGAGCAGGCTGTCGATCGCCCGGGTGTTGGCCTTGGAATCGAGGTCGTTCATCGTGCGGCGGTACTCGGTGCGCCACTCGGTGATGAGGATGGTGAAGACGATATACACCGTCAACGCGCCGGCCGTGATCGCCATGAATGTCCAGTCATAGCGGGCGATCAGGATGGCCGAAACGAGCGCGATCTCCACCAGCGTGGGCAGGATCGAGAACAGCGTGAACGAGATCAGCGTCGAGATCCCGCGCTGACCGCGTTCGACGTCGCGGGTCAGGCCGCCGGTCTGCCGCTGCAGGTGAAAGCGCAGCGACAGTGCATGCAGGTGACGAAACACCTGCAGCGCGATCTTGCGCACCGCGCGCTGCGTCACCTTGGCGAACAGGTATTCCCGCAGTTCCTGGAAGGTCGTCGAGGACAGGCGCAGCACGCCGTAGGCGACCAGCAGGGCCAGCGGCACATACAGCGGCGCAGTCGACGCATCGAGGCTGTCGACGATCCGCTTGAGCAGGACCGGGACACCGACGTTGGCGACCTTGGCCAGCACGAGGCAGGCCAGCGCTGCAAGCACCCTTCCCTTGTATTCCCACAGGTACGGCAGCAACGTGCCGATCGTGTTCCAGTCGCCGCGCTGGGTGCGCGGGACGCGTTTGTCGACAGGGGCGGGAAGAGAAGAAGCGTGGTGGCGCATCGGATAACTTATTATTTTAGCAGGCTACGGTGCCGCGTCCTCCGGCTTGGCGGGTCGCCTCCGGCGCGGGAACCATTCGTTGCCGCCATAGCCCATGAGCCCCATGCCCACACGCACGATGCCGTAGGCGACCCAGGTCAGCGCTTTCTCGAACCTCGAGCGCCCCGCCCAGCGCTCCGGCGCCATGCGCCTCGCGCCGTCGGCGATCATCGCCAGCAATTCCCGCCGTAAGAGTTCGGCAAAGCGGGAATCGCGGACAAACACGTTGGCCTCGCGCGCCATGAGCAGCGAGTACGGGTCGATGTTGGACGAGCCGACCGTGGACCACTGATGGTCGATGACCGCCACCTTGGCGTGGAGGAACGATCGG
Organism: uncultured beta proteobacterium; assembly: GCA_963819965.1. Lineage (GTDB taxonomy): Bacteria > Pseudomonadota > Gammaproteobacteria > Burkholderiales > Casimicrobiaceae > VBCG01. The sequence goes on along the minus strand of CAWFYA010000001.1, from coordinate 306,619 downwards.
TGATAGAGCTGGATCGTGACGCCGGCGGCAAGCAATTGCCCGTACAACGCGCGCGACGCGTAATGGAGGAGCCGGTATTCGACGCGCGCCTGCAGGAGCAGCGTCACCTGCACGCCTCGCTGCGCCGCGGCGGTCAGCGCCCGCCGGAATTTAACGCCGGGAAAGAAGTAGGCAGTGGCAATGACGATCTCCTGCCTGGCGGTGCGCAGCGCCGCCATGTAGGCGTGCTCGATGTCGCGGCGATGGCCCAGGTTGTCGCGGATGGCGAATTTCGCGGTCTGCACGCCGGCGTCGCGTGTCGCAATCGGCGCGGGGAACAGCGGCAGGTCGCTACGGTCGAACTGCGTCAATTCGACCAGCACCCACAAGCGCTGCATGGTCATGACGATGGGCGCCAGCATCGGGCCTTCCACCCGCACCGCGAAATCCACGCGCGGAGGCTTGTGCCGCGGCGTGTTCATGTCGTCGATCAGGTTGATGCCGCCGACAAACGCGACGCGCCCGTCCACGTGACAGATCTTCCGGTGCAGGCGCCGCAGCCGATGCGAGCGAAATTGCCAGGGCGCCACCTCGGGCCGGTACTTCATGAGTCGCACGCCGCCATCCGCGAGAACGTCCGCAAGCGACTGCGTGAGATACAGCTTGGCGCCCCACCCATCGACCAGCACCCGCACCGCGACGCCGCGCCGCGCCGCCCGCACCAGGGTGGCGGCGATCGCCCGACCCGACGGGTCGTCCGCGAAGATGTAGGTCTCGAGCCAGACTTCCTGTTGTGCCCCGTCGATGGCGTCGCACAGCGCGGGAAAGTACTCGGCACCATTGCGGAGCAACTCGATCGAATTTCCCGTCGCGAAGCGCTCCACGTGCCGCTACTCCATCCGCCGGTCAGCGGCGCCGGCGCGGCACCGTGAACGTGGCTGCCAGCGCCGCGTGGTCGGACAGCCGACCCGAAGGAAAGGCGTAGTGAACTCGAGCGTCCGTGACGTCGAGTTTGCGGGCATAGATTCGATCCAGCCTGAACATCGGCAGCACCGAAGGAAAAGTCCGAGCCGGGCGGCCCTTTACCTCCTCGAATACCTCGTAGACACCCAATTCATCGGTGAGTATGCGGTCGCCCTTGCGCCGCCAGTCGTTGAAATCGCCGGCGATGATCAGCGGCGCGTCCATGGGCACGGTGCCGCGGATGCGCTCCGCGAGCGATCGGATCTGCCATTGCCGGCCACGCTCGAAAAGGCCCAGGTGCACGTTGATGCAATGCAGGTTCGGCGCACCATCGGCCAGGCGGATCTCGCAATGGAGCAATCCGCGGTTTTCAAACACGTGCGCCGAAATGTCTTCGTTTTCCTGCGCGACAATCGAATAGCGGGACAGGATGGCGTTGCCATGGTGCCCTTGCCGATAAACAGCGTTGCGGCCGTAGGCGACCTCTCGCCATTCGGTATCGGCAATGAACTCGTGCTGTGGCTTGCCGGGCCAGTCGTGATAGCGGCCCGCGTGGCGATTGTGGGCACCTTGCACCTCTTGCAGGAACAGGATATCGGCGGACATGCCGTGCAGCTTCTCCTTCAGCTCATGGATGACCATGCGCCGGGTGAGGTGCGAAAAACCCTTGTGGATGTTGAACGTCGCGACGGTGAATTTCATCGGCGCGCAACCGGGAGGAAGATAGTCACTGCCGCAATGTTAGCGGGAAAAGCGGGCGACGACGCATTCCCATCCCCGCTACCTTGGCGTCGGGGCCGGAAAGCGCGTAAGTTTCCGGTGGCCCTGCCGACCAACGGGTCAGGCAGGTTACGAACCTGTCGCCTTCAATCCAAGCACCCAAGGAGCCCATGCCTATGAATACCCAAGCCACCATTCAAGCCGCTGTCGCCAGTCTCGTCGCCCTAGGTTTTGCCGCTGCGGTCACCGCTCAGCCCGTCATGCAGAAGGAGGGCACCGAGAAGTGTTACGGCGTCGCGAAGGCGGGGCAGAACGACTGTGGCACCGCGAAGCACGCTTGCGCCGCCCAGGGCGTCAAAGTCGATGGCGACCCGAACGAGTGGAAATATGTCGCCAAGGGCACCTGCGAGAAGATGGGCGGCAAAATGGCGGCGCCGAAATAATTACATCGTTGCATCAAAACAGTGCGGCCAGGTCACAGATAGTGGCCGGCCGCGCTTCCTAACGCTCATGGAACGGAAGCATCCCCCGGCCGCGAATCGACCGCTTCCCCCCACGGCCGCGAATCGGCCGCATCACCTCCCGGGCGCAAATCGGCCGCTCCCTATTTCTGCGGGCATCGGTCTGCGAGCGCCTCACGTGGCCCAGGTGTTGGCGCAGCGACCGCCGGTTGCCTGGTTTGAAGTCCACAGCGAGAACTACTTCGCAGAGGGCGGCCCTGCCTTGGCGGCGCTGGACAGGATACGAGCAGACTATCCGCTTGCTCTGCATGGCGTTGGCCTGTCGCTCGGATCCACCGACCCGCTGGATATTCCGCATCTCACGAAGCTCAGGCGGCTGGTCCGCCGAATGCAACCCGCGTGCGTTTCCGAGCATTTGTGCTGGAGCAGCGTCGGAGGCCGGCACTACAACGACTTGCTTCCGTTGCCCTACACGGGGGAAGCCCTCGACCACGTCTGCGCGCGAGTTTCAATGGTGCAGGATTTCCTCCAGCGCGAGATTCTGGTCGAGAATGTCTCGAGCTATTTTGCGTTTCCGGAGTCGACGCTGGCCGAAGGCGCGTTCGTCGCGGCGGTGGCGGCGCGAACGGGCTGCAAACTGCTGGTGGACGTCAACAATATTTACGTCAATGCGCGCAACCACGGCATCGATGCCGACGCGTATCTCGCCGCCATTCCGCGTGAAGCCGTCGCCGAGATCCACCTGGCGGGTTTTGATGACTGCGGAACTTGCCTGATCGACACGCACGGCGCGCCGGTTGCGCCGGAAGTGTGGACGCTCTACGAGCGGGCGCTGGCGCGCTTCGGACCGGTTGCCACGCTGATCGAATGGGATGTGGACATTCCGGAGTTTGCCGCGTTGCAGCGCGAGGCCGCGACTGCACAGTCCTTGCTGGAGGCGCGGCGTGCCATCGCTGCGTGAGACGCAAACGCGATTCGCCGCTGCACTCGCGGGCGACGCGGAAATGGGCGATGGCCGCATCGCGGTCTATCGCAATACCGTGTCGGCAAACTACCGCAACGCGCTCGGGGCGACCTACCAGGTCGTGCGGCAGCTGGTCGGCGTGCCGTTCTTCAATGCGGCCGTGGACGCCTACACGCACTGCCACCCGTCGACCAGCGGCGATCTCAACGTGTATGGCGACCGTTTCGGCGACTTCCTCGCGGACTATCCGCACGCAACCGAACTGACCTACCTTCCGGATGTCGCGCGTCTCGAGTGGGCGGTCGACGAGGCGAACCGCGCCCCGGACACGGCCGGCACGCCTCAAGCCCTCCTTGCCGCGCTGTCAGCCATTCCGGCCGAGCACGTTCATGAGCAACGCTTCCTGTGCAACCTGTCTTGCCGCTTCCTTGCGTCAGAATTTCCCCTGCTGCGGATCTGGCAGGTGCATCAGCCGGCGTTCGACGGCGACGTCGCGGTCAGGTTTGGCGAAGGTACAGATTACCTGCTGGTCCGGCGTGAGGCCGGCGCCGTGGTCATCGAGCGGCTCGCGCCGGCGAACTATGCGTTCTTGAAGGCGCTGCACGATGGCGACGACCTCGCTGCCGCGCTCACCGACGCAATGTCACCGCCAGGAGACGCATCGTTCGACCTGGGCGACGCGTTGCGGCACTTCATCGCCAACGGGACGCTGGCGGAATTGCGCGCCGCATGAAAGCAATCGGGATTTCCGGCGATTGACCTACTGCGCCACCCATTTTTCCAAGGAGCAGCAAACATGTCGCCGGCCGCATTGTCACTCTTTACGCGCACCGCCCGCCTTTACGGTAGCGCGGTGCAGCTCGTCGATCGCGTACAGCCGCTGTTCGCGCTCGCCCTCCGGATCTACGTCGCGTGCGTGTTCTTCCGGTCGGGACTCACCAAGCTGAATGACTGGAACATCACGCTGACGCTGTTTCGCAACGATTACCACGTGCCAGTGTTGCCGCCGGCGTTGGCGGCGGTCCTGGGCACGGGCGCCGAGTTGCTGCTGCCGGTGTTCCTGCTATTCGGCCTGGGGACTCGTTTCGCCGCCGCAGGGCTGTTCGTTTTCAACATCGTGGCCGCGACATCCTATCCGGACTTGTCAGACGCAGGGCGCGTGTACCACATGATGTGGGGCGCGCTGCTGCTCGTGACGTTCTTCTACGGCCCGGGAAAATTCTCGCTCGACCATCTGCTGGGCCGCCGGCTCGACGCGCCGGACTGAGGCCCCATCCCGCGGGCGCAGGATCGGGGCCACGCCGAGATCCAGTGACGTCGCGCATGCGGATACAATTGACGCCCGTTGCCGGACCGCCACCGGACTCCGTGCCGCACCGCGAGAATGCCCTTGTCCGAAAGCTCGACCCCGCTGCCTGCGTCCGGCGACGACGCCCTCGTCAGGAGTTACAACGACGTCGCGTACACGAGTTTTCCTGATGCGGCGCGCCACCCGGAACGCCTCGCGACGATAGGCACGCTCATGGGGCTCGACGTTGCCCCCTTGGCGACCTGCCGGGTCCTCGAGTTCGCATGTGGCGACGGCCTGAACCTGATTCCCATTGCGGCGACACTGCCGAAGGCGACCTTCGTCGGATTCGATTACGCGGCGCGACCCATCGCGCGCGCAAAGGAAATGGCCGGCGAGCTCGGCCTTGCCAACATTCAGCTGCTGCAGCTCGACCTGCGGGACCTGCCGGCGAACCTGGGCAGTTTCGACTACGTCATCGCCCATGGGCTCTACTCGTGGATTCCGGTGGACGTGCGCGCGCGCCTGTTGCCGCTGGTTGCCAGGCACCTGGCGCCGCACGGCGTCGCACTTGTCAGTTACAACACGCTGCCCGGCTGCCACATGCGCCGCGTCGTGTGGGAAATGCTCAAATATCACACGCGGAATGTCGCCGACATGCCCGCCAAGGTGGTCGCGGCGCGTTCCCTCCTCAAGCTGGTGGCGACACCCGTCGCCAACGACACCGAAAGCCAGCAGGCGATGCGCGCCGAAGTGCGCGATGCCGCGGAAGGTCCCGATGCCGTACTGGCGCATGATGATATGAGCGAGCCCAACGATCCCGTGCATTTTCACGAGTTCATGGCCGATGCCGGACGCGCCGGCTTGACCTTTCTCGCGGAAGCGCGCCTGAGCACGATGATGGGCGGCGGGCTGACGCCGGAGGTGCGGCAGGCGTTGCGGCCACTCGATCGACTGGCGCGCGAGCAATACCTCGACTTCATCTATTTCCGGCGCTTTCGCGAGTCGCTGCTATGCCACGCCGATGCGTTGACGCGATTCGTCGTGCAGCCGCAGCGCGCGCTGGACATGCACATGAATGCATCACTCGACATGCGCCGCGCGGCCGCGAGCCCCACGCCCGTTCCTGAAGAGTCCGCGGAAGTCAGCGCCCTAAGGAAATTCCTGCTTGATCGCTGGCCGAATTCGGTTGCAGTGAGCGAATACGCCGAGTGGCGTCAGCGCATGGCACCCGGCGCGGCAGACGGCGGATCGCAACAACCGACGGAATTCCTGGTGGCCGAACTCCATGTCGCAGGGTTGGTGGACCTGCGCACCCACCCTGTCACCGTCACCACCGTACCTGGCGAGCGCCCCCAAGCCTTTGCCCCCGCGCGCTGGATCAACCGCGAACACGAAGTCATCCCGAATCTTTATCACAACGCGCTCCGGCATCAGGATCCGTGGGGGCGAAAGTTGCTGGCGCTACTCGACGGTACCAGGACGCGAGAGGATCTGCAGTCCGAACTCGGCGGACCCTTTGCCGGTCCGGCGGGGCGAATGCGGCTGGAGGAGGCATTGGGCTCCCTCGCCAACAATGCACTGCTGGTGGATTAGCGTCCCCCAGTGCTTTGACGTGGGGCGAATTGCTCAGACAGACGGATAGGGACTGCTCGCATCGAATTTTCCGGACCAGCGTTTCGGGATCGCGCTGGCCGCTTCATCCATCACAGACTCCCGATACCAAAGGAGGAATCCATGGCGACCTACATCGCACTTTCAACCTTTACGGAACAAGGTGTCCGGACTGTCAAGGACACAACCAAGCGTGCCGACGCCGTCAAGGAAGCCGCCAAGAAATTCGGCGCCAATATGACACAGATCTACTGGACTCTCGGTCAATACGACCTGGTGGCGGTGATCGAAGCGCCCAACGACGAGGCCATGACGGCCTTCGCGATTGCGATCAGCACCGCCGGAAACATACGCATGCAGACGCTGCGTGCGTTCGGCAAGGACGAGATGAACGGGATCCTGGCCAAGCTGGGATAGAACGTCGATCGCACTCTAGAAGGAACTTTGGAGGTGCTTGCGCCGCTGGACCTCGACCGCAAATTCCTCGAGGTCCGGGTCCAGCGCGCTGCGCGCCGACACGATGCCCACGAGCTTGTCGTCCTCGACCACCGGCAGGTGACGGAATCCCATCTCGTGCATGATCAGCAATGCTTGTCCGAATGGCTTGTCAGGATGGATCACATGCGGAGACGGCGTCATCACATCACGGATGTGCGTCGTCCGGGCATCGAGGTTGGGCGCCACCACGCGGAAGACGATATCGCGCTCGGTCAATATTCCGATCAGGCTTTCGCCGTCCACGACCAATGCCGCGCCGATATTCCTCCCCGACATCCTCTTGGCCACATTGCTGACGACAATTGCGGGGGATGCCTTGAGAAGCTTCCGCTTTTGCATCACGTTTCGGACGAGCAGGTCGAACATATGCGTCCCGGGCCGCGCAAATGAACTGTCGCGAATGCTCCGGCAAGGTTCTCCCTCACTCGGGGCGTTTGAAGGGGATCCGTACTTGCGACGCTAATCCGGGAGATGCCGCAGTGGCTTGACTAGCGTCAATAAAGTCCCCGATGAATGCCTGGAAATTGTCGAGGCCTCCATGCGCCGGGCCGCCCTTCCGGTCATGTCGGCGCAGTTGGTTTGCGCTTGGAACGCAAAACTCAACAGTGGCGCCCGATGCCGATCGTCAGGGCGCCGGAGATCCGCGCCCGCCTCTCGGTTGTCGGAACGACCGAATTGCGAGATCGAGCTCTTGCCCAATTCCCGGTGCAATCGCCTCCGGGTCGGCGACGCCGCTACTTCTTGCCGTTCTGCGACATGAGGTAATCGACGATCGGTTCGACATCGCTTTCCGGGAACGGTGCACCGAACACCTTTTTCATTTTCACGACTTCGCCATGCCACTGGTCCCTGGTCAGCGGAGGCTGCATGTAGATGTAGTCGACCGAGTGGCATGTCATGCAGGCTTTCACGGTCGTCTCCATGCCCGGCCCGGGCTTGAGCAGCGCCGTTTCCAGCGGCAACTCGATCTTGACCGTGCCCGACATGTCTGCGGCGAGAGGCGCCGCGCATGCCAATACGCCAAGGACCGCGGCCAGGGGCGCTGCGAAACGATTGAACTCACTCATCGTCCGTCTCCCTTCAAACGGCGCTGACGCGCACGGTTTCGACGACGTTGCGCATGTAACCCGAAGGGTTCCAACGCGGCGTGAACCGCTGCGACTCGCCGTACGTATTGATAGCCAGGCAGGCGAGGTCGTACTGCTGGCCCGTCTTCGGCGTGAAGGCCGCGTTCCACTCGCGAAAACTGTACTTGCCGTGATCCCGGCCGAGCCTCGTCTCGCCCCAAGTCTTGCCGCCATCCGTGGAGAACAGGACGCGGGCAATGCCGGCACCGCCATCGAACGCGATGCCTTTCACCTCGTAGGTGCGTCCGCTCGTGACCTTGGCGCCATCCGCGAGGCTGGTGACGAAGGAACGAACGTTCATGCGGTTGATGGGGACGGTGTTGACGCCCTTTTGTCCCGGCTCCATGCAGGCACACGCGTTATCAGGGATTCGATACGCGGGTTTCATCCAGAAATTCTCGTCGACCTTGCCGATGATTTCGACGTCATCCAGCATCTTGACCCAGTACGTGGCGTACCAGCCGGGCACGACGAGGCGTACAGGGTATCCATTGAGTACCGGCAGCGCCTCCCCGTTCATCCGATAGGCGACGATCACGTCTTCGCCGAGTGCGACGTCCATGTCGAGCGCCTTGACGAAATCCGGCGTGGGCGGCAGCACCGGTCCGTCAGCGCCATTCAGCCTGACCTGCACGGCGCCGGCGCCGATGCCCGCCTTGTTCAAGATGTCGCGCAGACGGACGCCCTTCCAGAGGGCATTGCCCATCGCGCCGTTGCCCCACTCGCCGCCCGCGACCCGGGGGTTGAACAGCCCACGGCTGTTGCCCGAGCACTGACAGACGGCCGCGACTTCGATGGACTCGTAGTTAGTCTGCAGGTCGGCGACGCTCAGGCTGAGCGGTTCCTTGACCAGCCCGTGGACCTTGATTCGGAACGCCGCGGTATCCACCGTCGTGGGCACCCCGGCCAGGTGCCAGCGGACGAAAAACGCGTCGTTCGGAGTGAATACGTTTTCATTTGTCGCAGCGGCGACGTCGTTGAACACGGAGAACGGCGTTTCCAGCTGAACCGGACGCGACGTCAGCACGATCAGCTCGCGCTTCTGGGGAAACGTCGCCAGTTGGCGCGTCCCGTTCAGCATGGGCATTTCAAGCATCTTCTGCGCCGCGGCACCAACGGCACTTCGCCCGAAGAGTGCGAGACCGCCCATCGCGGTCCCGGCCCGAATGAAATTTCGGCGCGATCCGGCTGGCGCAGCGCGCCGCGTAAATGGTCCCTCATTGCCCATGGTCATTTGATTCCTCCGTGGTTCACCAGTCATTGTCGGTGAGTGCCGCGATGCCCCGTCAAACCGGGCTCGGTCCCGCGTTGAACATAGAACCCGTCCGCATAACGATATTCCAACTCGTCATGTAGATGCAAGACCCTCCCGGGCGGCGCATCGGGCGATGCGCCGCGGATTCAACCCGCCGTTCGGAAAATTCGCGAATGCTGCCGCTGGTCGACGCGGTCAGACGGCATTTCGGGCGCGCGACGGTCACCACGCGTAGCGCCGCCCTGCTTGCCGTTCGGGATTCGCGCCCGTTCAGGTATTGTGAGCACGTACCTGGTTTGATGTCCTGAAACGTTTGAGCCAAACTCGTCGCGCAGACTCCGGTGATCCTGCGCTTTGCGAGCATGGCGGCAGGAGCGAGCCCATTGCCGATGCCGTGGCGTGTGATACAAACCCTGCGATCACGAACGCCAATCCGTTCCGTCCAGCAGCCGGCGCGGCATTTGCTGCGGCGCAACAAGGAAGCGAATGGCTACGCTCAAAATCTGGGGCCGGAACAATTCGGTGAACGTGCAAAAGGTACTTTGGTGCTGCGAGGAGACGGCGCTTCCCTACCAGCGCATTGATGCCGGCGGCGCGTTCGGCGTAGTGCAATCGGAGGCATATCGCCAGCTCAACCCGAACGGGCTCGTCCCGACGATCGTCGATGACGGACTCGTGCTGTGGGAATCCAACGCCATCGTGCGCTACCTCTCGGCCTTGCATTCGCGGGGAAAGCTCTGGGCGGAGGATGCGCGAGCGCGGGCGAGCGCGGATTGCTGGATGGACTGGAGCAACACGGTCGCATGGCCGCTCCTGCGCCCACTGTTTCTCGGCATGGTGCGAACGCCCCCGGCGAAGCGCGATGGCGCGTCGCTCGAGGAGTCGCGCATCAAGGTGGCGGAGGCGCTTGCCATCCTCGACGCGCACCTCGGGCAACAGGCGTTCGTGGCAGGCGACGCCTTCTCGATGGGCGATATCCCTATCGGCAGCGTGATCTGGCGGTGGTTGGCGCTACCGATCGAGCGCCCGGCGATGCCGAATCTTCAGCGGTGGTTCGATTCACTGGCGCGCCGGCCCGCGTACGCCAAGCTCGTCATGCTGCCATTGACATAGACCATGGCATCCAGCGGCGGTCTAGAATGGTGGCGGGCAATGGAGGTTCCAAGTTTTGCATCAATCACACAAGCAACCACAAGCCGCAACCGAGCGGCGTGCAATTCACTTAATCGGAGGAGGAACGAAATGAGAAATTTCAGGCATTTGAGCGTTCTCGCAGGACTGACGCTGGCGGTGCTGGCAGGCTCTGCTCTCGCTGCGCCCGTGGTGCTGCGCGCTGCGCATCAGTTTCCAGGCGGCAAGGGCGATGCGCGCGACGAAATGGTGCAGATCATCGCGCGGGATGCGAAAGCGGCCGGTGTCGACCTCGACGTCCAGGTCTATCCTGGCGCCTCGCTGTTCAAGGCGAATGAGCAATGGAATGCGCTCGTCAACGGCCAACTCGACATTTCTTCCTTCCCGCTGGACTACGCGAGCGGCAAGGTGCGGGCCTTCGGCGCCACGCTGATGCCAGGTCTCGTGCGCAATCACGAGCGCGCCGCGCGTCTCAACGACTCCAAGTTCATGAAGGACATCCGGGCGCAGATCGAGAAGAACGGCGTCATCGTACTTTCGGACGCCTGGCTTGCCGGCGCCGTCGCCTCCAAGAAGAACTGCATCCGCAACCCGGCCGACATCAAGGGGCAGAAGGTGCGGTCCGCGGGTCCGACCTTCGCGGCGATGTGGCAGGCGGCGGGCGCTTCCATCGTGTCGATACCGAGCAACGAGGTCTACAACGCGCTGCAGACCGGCGTCATCGAGGGCACCGATACCAGCGACGGCAGCTTCGTCTCGTTCCGCATCTACGAGCAGGTCAAGTGCATCACCGCGCCGGGCGAGAACGCGCTGTGGTTCATGTACGAGCCCGTGCTCATGTCGAAAAAGAGCTTCGACAAGCTCGACAAGAAGCAGCAGGAGGTGTTGCTCAACGCCGGCAAGAAGGCGCAGGAATATTTCGCCAAGGAAGCAAAGGGGCTCGACGACAAGATGATCAAGGTCTTCAAGGACCATAACGTCGAGGTCGTCACGATGACACCGTCCGAGTACGACGCGTGGATCGATGTCGCCAAGCAGAGTTCCTACGCCGATTTCGCGAAGGAAGTGCCTGATGGCAAGCAACTGATCGACGAAGCGCTCAGCGTCAAGTAGATCACGCACAGGCAGGGGTCGGCGGGCATGTCGTCCGGCGGCCCCACCGCGGGCAAGGGAGGACGGCTCTGCGCCGCCGCGCCATGGAAGGCTTCGTTCGGGTCGTTCGTTTTTTGTCTTCGCTGTGCGGCATAGTCTCCGCGGCGCTGATTGCGCTCGCCGTCGTCGTCGTGTGCCAGATGGTCTTCATTCGCTACGCGCTCAACCAGAACACGATCTGGCAGACCGATTTCGTCACGTATAGCCTCATTGCCGCGACCTTCGTCGGCAGCTCGTACGTGTTGATGCTGCGCGGTCACGTCAATGTGGACGTGCTTCCTCATTATCTCAAGTCGCGCAAGCGATACTGGCTCGCGGTCTTCACCTCCGCTCCTATCGCTGGTCTTCGCCGTCACCGTCACGGTGCTCACGGCGCAGTTCTGGAAGGAAGCATGGGATCAACAGTGGCTGTCGGACACGATGTGGCGCGCGCGGCTGTGGATTCCGTACGCATCGATGCCGATCGGGCTCGGACTCCTGTCGCTGCAATGCCTGGCCGACCTGTGGCGACTCGTCGCGCGCAAGGACGCGCCGTTCGGCATCAGGAAAGAGCGCACCTCGTGAGCCCTACGACCCAAGGCGCGATCGTGCTGGTCGTCACGCTGGCGGTCCTGCTTTCCGGCGCGCCGGTGGCCTTTGGTCTTGGCACCATTTCGCTCGCATTCCTTGTGATCTTTCAGGGCTTCGACGCGCTCAAGGTCGTCGCCGAAACGCTGTACGGCGGGTTGCACGACTTCACCCTGGTGTCGATCCCGATGTTCGTGATGATGGGCGCGGCGATCGGCTCGTCGCCCGCGGGCAAGGACCTGTACGAGGCGCTCGACCGATGGCTTTATCGCCTGCCGGGCGGGCTCGTCATCTCCAATCTCGGCGCCTGCGCGCTGTTCGCGGCACTCACCGGGTCGTCGCCCGCGTGCTGCGCGGCCATCGGCAAGATGGGCATACCCGAGATGCGCAGGCGCGGCTATCCCGACGACATCGCCACCGGCTCCATCTGCGCCGGCGGCACGCTCGGCATCCTCATTCCGCCGTCGATCACCTTCATCCTGTACGGCATTGCCACCGAGACGTCCATCGGCCGGCTGTTCCTGGCGGGCGTGCTGCCTGGTCTGTTGCTCACGGCGCTGTTCATCCTCTGGACGCTGTTCCTCATCTGGAAGCGAGGGTTCCGCTCGCACGCCATCGGCTTCCGTTACACATGGAAGGAGAAATTCCAGGCGATCCCCAAGGTTGCACCGTTCCTCGCCATCATCGTCGGCGTGATGTACGTACTTTACGGGGGCATTGCCACGCCTTCGGAGGCGGCCGGCGTCGGCGCCGCGCTATGCGTGGTGCTGGCGGTCGTCATCTATCGCATGTGGCGCCCCGCCGAGTGGTGGACCATCCTGCGCGACACCACCCGCGAATCGGTGATGATCCTGATGATCATCGCCGCCGCAGTCCTCTTCGGCTACATGCTCACGTCGCTATACCTGACGCAGACGCTGGCGCAGGCCATCGCCGACATGCACGTCAACCGGTGGGTGCTGATGGGGATGATCAACGTCTTCCTGCTGGTCTGCGGCTTTTTCATACCGCCGGCGGCGATCATCCTGATGACCGCGCCGATCCTGTATCCGATCATCAAAGCCGCAGGCTTCGACCCGGTGTGGTTCGGCGTCATCATGACGATCAACATGGAGGTAGGCCTCATCCACCCGCCCGTCGGCCTCAACATCTACATCGTGAGTTCGATCGCACCGGATGTTCCGGTGACGCGAATCATGTGGGGCACGATTCCCTACGTTCTCTGCATGTTCCTGGCGATCGTGCTCCTGTGCATCTTCCCCGAAATCGCCACGTGGCTTCCCGACTTGCTCATGGGGGCGGCGCACTGACATCCTGCGCGTTACCGATGTCAATCGCCCAAGGCGAGTTTCTGCACCTTTTGTGACGCTACGATCTCGCCCCGAACGAATTTCTGATGATTCGTCTGGATGGCCCGCGGCAAATAGAGGTAGTTGACCATCATGCCGAGTGATTCTCTCAGACCCTTCCGGGAGGGGTCGGCCAACCAATTGATCCGCTCCAGCCGGGCACCGTTGTTCAGATGAAATCTCGCCACCGGATCCAATGCAGGCTCGTTGCCATCGTTATGGAGCAGATACGTGGCACATAGCCGAGTCAGCGGCTCCCTCAGCGGTGCAAGGGTTCGCGCGGTGATCGTTGCATCGCCGGCTGCGCCCGCAACATCGACATTCATTTCCCGGGCCACCACCGTCAATGCGTTCGCCAGCGCCCCATCGCCCTGGGCGTCGAGCCGGTTCAGCATCGGGCCGAGCCATGTCATGAAACCGGGGATCGGGGACAGCGTGCAGAAGACCTTCAGGCGGGGGAGCTCCTGCGACAGAACGTCCACGACCTTCTTGATCAGAAAGTTGCCGAGTGGTATGCCGCGCAGGCCCGGCTGGCAATTGCTGATCGAGTAGAAGACCGCCGTGTTCGCGCGGCTCGCATCCTTCGACGTGGACTGCGCATTGAGCAATGGCGGCACTTCTTCGGCGATCCGATCCATCAGCGCCACTTCGACGAAAATGAGTGGCTCGTCGGGCAACGCCGGATGGAAGAACGCGTAACAACGGCCATCCGCCTCGAGCCGCCGCCGCAGGTCGTTCCAGCCCCTGATCTCATGCACCGCTTCATGCGCGATTATCTGCTCCAGCAGGTAGGCGGGCGTGTGCCAGTCGACACGAACGATCTGCAGAAAGCCTGGGTTGAACCACGACGACAGCAGGTGGCGGAAGTCCGCATCGACGGCATCGAGTTCTCGTTGTTCGCGCTTCAATTCCAGGAGCCGCTCACGCATCCTGAGAATCGCGCCGGTGCCGCCGGGCGCCCGGTTCAGCCGTCGCAGGAGTTCCTGACGTGGAGACTCCGTTACCGTGGAAAGGCGTGCCAAGTTGGCGGCGGAGGTGTCTGCGGCGTAGTTCTGGGCAGCCGCGAGCACCTCCTTCGGATCAGGCGAAAACTCCGCAAGCAACGCCGACAGAAAGCGTGCCTGGTCTTTGCGATCGAGTTCGCGATACAGGTCGAGCGTCGCCTTCGCGAGCGACACGCCGGCTGCCTCGCCACGGGACGACAAGAGACTCCTGCAACTGGCAACCAGGCGGCGCACCGCAAAACCGTCGCGGGCCAACGCCGCGGTCCGCTTCTGGACGGATTCGAACATGGGTCGTGAATTGCGGTAACGATGGGCACGAATCGCGCGCTCCAGTATAGAGGGTGGCCGTGCGAAAGACCATTATCCCTGGCGCCGCCACCACCCCGACGCCACCGGGGGGCGACTCGCCGCCGGGTGACAGTACGATGTCGTCTGCGCCGGCATTGCTGGCGAGATCAAATATGCGGTTAGGGTCGCGAGCGGTCTTCCGCGATGCTGGCGCCATGCAGCATGTTCTGTGGGGTGGCTGACGGGACTCGAACCCGCGACAACTGGAATCACAATCCAGGACTCTACCAACTGAGCTACAGCCACCGCTGAACTGCCGCCGGTGCCGCCCAGAACGGAGGACACCGTTTGCGGGCGGCGCGACTTCCGTGCCCGCAGACCGCCATTTTATCCGACTTTGGCCTTTCCCGGCTCCCGGGCCCTGGTCGCCTGTTGGCGCGCTACGCCCGCCCGAGGAACCCAGGCCCTGGTCGCCTGTTGGCGCGCTACGCCCGCCCGAGGAGTTCCCGGGCAAGCGCAACCAAGTGACCGGGCTCGAATCCGAAGTGCTGCTGGAGTGCCTTGAGGGGCGCCGATTCGCCGAATGTGCGCATTCCAACCACCCGGCCGGCGGTTCCCACATAGCGTTCCCACCCAAAGGTGGACGCCTGCTCCACCGCGACGCGCGCGAGCACCTTCGGCGGCAGCACGTTGTCGCGGTATTCCTGCGGCTGTTGCTCGAATACATCCCAGGATGGCATCGACACCACGCGGGAACGAATGCCCATCGCAATCAGGGCCTCATGAGCTTCGACCGCGAGGCTGACTTCGCTGCCAGTGGCGATGAGAATGACTTCGGGCACATTTGCCGAACCCGTTCCTGGCGAATCACCCAATATGTAGGCGCCTTGCGCGACACCGGCAGCCGATGCGTACCGGGTCCGGTCGAGCGTGGGCAGCGGCTGTCGCGAAAGCACCATCAGCGTGGGCCGGTGGCGCAACTGGAGCGCGTAGCGATACGCCTCGACCACTTCGTTTGCGTCACCCGGCCTGAATAGCGTCATTCCGGGTAATGCGCGCAATGATGCCAGTTGTTCGATCGGCTGATGCGTCGGCCCGTCTTCGCCATCGCCCATCGCGTCATGCGTGAACACCATCAGCGTGGGCAACTCCATCAGCGCCGACAGTCGAATGGAGCCGCGCGCGTAATCGCTGAAAATGAAGAACGTGGCACCGAACGGACGCAGCTTCGACAAGGACATGCCATTCACCACTGCGGCCATGGCATGCTCGCGAATGCCGAAATGAAAGTTCTTCCCGCCGTACGAACCCGGTTCGAAATCACCTGCGCCATCGTACTTGAGCGTGGTCTTGTTCGAGGTTCCGAGATCCGCAGAACCGCCCATGAACCAAGGTATGTTTTGCGCGAGCACGTTCAGCACTTGTCCCGAGGCATCGCGGCCGGCCACGCCTTTTGCGTCGGCAGGAAAGACCGGCAGGTTGCGGGCCCATTGCGCCGGCAGCGCGCGCACCTGCATCTGGTCGATCTCGGTGGCCAGCGCAGGGAATTTCGCGCGATAGGCGGCGAAGAGCGCATTCCAATCGCTGCGCGCCTTGGCGCCGCGTTCGCCGATCCCTGCCGCAAAGTGCTCGCGGACACCATCCGGAACCAGGAACTGCGCATCTTCCGGCCAGCCATACGCCCGCTTGGTGAGTTTCACTTCTTCGACGCCCAGGGGTTCGCCGTGCGCCGCCGCCGTGTCCTGACGGTGCGGTGAGCCGTAGCCGATGTGCGAGTCGAGGATGATCAGCGTGGGTCGATTCCTGGTCAGCCGGAACACGTCGAGCGCGTGCTCGATGCGGCCGAGATCATTGGCGTCACCGACGCGCAGTACGTTCCACTGGTAGCCCATGAATCGCGCGGCGACGTCCTCGCTGAACGCGATTCGCGTATTGCCTTCGATCGTGATGTGATTGTTGTCGTAGACCCAGCAAAGATTGTCTAGCTGCAGGTGGCCGGCGAGTGACGCAGCCTCGGCACCCACACCTTCCATCAGGCAACCGTCGCCGCAGACTGCGTAGATGTCGTAATCGAATATCGGGAAATCGGGCCGGTTGTAGCGTGTAGCCAGCCATTTCTGCGCGATGGCCATGCCCACGCTGGTGGCGATGCCCTGGCCGAGTGGTCCCGTCGTCGTCTCCACGCCGGACACGAGGTGATATTCCGGATGCCCGGGCGCCTTGCTGCCTAGCTGGCGGAAGCGTCGGATATCGTCGAGCGTCACGGCAGGCTCTCCGACCGTCTCGTAGTCGGCGTTTACGGCCTGCGTCCCGGTGAGGTGCAGCACCGACCACAGCAGCATCGATGCATGGCCGTTGGAGAGCACGAAGCGGTCGCGATTGGGCCAGATCGGGTCCTTGGGATCGAAACGCATCACGCGATTCCATAGCGTGTATACCAGTGGTGCCAGCGCCATCGGCGTGCCCGGATGTCCCGAGTTGGCCGCCTGCACCGCATCAATCGACAGTGTGCGTATGGTATTGATGCAAAGGGTGTCGATATCCGGAATGGACATGGCCGTGTTCCTGTTGTGGCGCGTCAGTGCAGCGCGGCGGCCGCCGCAACGTCGGCAAGAACGATGGCGTTGGCCGCGTTGACTTGGCCGGCGGGAATGCCGCGATCGCCGGCCATTAGCCGCGCCAGCATTGTCGATTTTTCAGCGCCCGTGATCATCCAAAGGACACAGCGTGCCATGTCCAATACCGGAAATGTGAGCGTCATGCGCCGATGCCTTTGATAAGGCGCGGTCAACGCAACGGTCGACCCGGATTCCTGCAACACCGGATCGTTCGGCACCAGTGAGGCCGTATGTCCGTCGGGGCCGAGCCCGAGATGAACGAGATCAAGGATCGGCGGCGAACCGGTGACCGCCAGCAATTCACTGGCGTAGCGCACCGCGCCTTCGGCGAGGTTGGGGACGTTCACCGGCATTGCGTGAACGTTTCCCGGCGGCATCGGCGCGTAGGCGAGAAGACTTTGAGCGATGTGCGTGAGGTTGCGATCCGGGTCGCCGTTCGGCGCGACACGCTCGTCCACTTGGAATAGGTGGGTTTCGCCCCACGGCAGCGGCAATCCTCCAAGCACGCTCAACATCTGCCACGGCGTGCGACCACCGCTGACCGCAAAGGCAAACAATCCTCGCGCCGCAACCGCTTCGCGTGCCGCGTCGGCAATCAGTTGCGCGGCGCGGTGCGCGACAGCATCCGCGTCCGGGAGTACCTCCATTCTCATCGGCATGCAGTATCCAGCGCCGCGATTTCCCGACGGAGGGGACCGTCAGCTGTCCACGACCGGGTCATGCCAACCGCCCTCGGGCGTTACCATTCGCACCTCCGGCGGACCCCAGCTGCCAGGCGGATAGACATGCACCGGGGTCTTCGCGCGCAGCACGGGGTCGACGATCCGCCAGGCCTCCTCGACGTAATCCTCGCGCGCAAACAACGTCTGGTCGCCGCACATCGCATCGCCCAGCACGCGTTCATAGGCGTCCATTTCGCTGGCCATCGGATGCCGGCTAGCGATCATTTCAGTGGTGACGCTGACCTTTTCGTCGTCCGGCGACAACACGTTCACGCCCAGCGCGATCGTGATGTCCGGACTGATGCGCAGCCGCGCGTGGTTCGGCAGTTGGTTTGGCAGCGAATAGACCGACGGCGGCTGGCGCAGCCGGACGAAAACCTCCGTTGCCGTCACCGGCAGGCACTTGCCCGCGCGAATGTAGAACGGCACGCCCTGCCACCGCCAGGAATTGATCGCAAGGCGCAAGGCGGAGAACGTCTCCACCGTCGACGCGGGGGCAACGCCCGGTTCGGCCAGGTAGCCCCTGAACTGGCCCCTGATGATGTCATCGGGCGTCAGCGTGGCGACCGATTTCAGCACCTTGACCTTCTCGTCACGGATCGACTCGCTGTCGGTGCGCGCGGGAGGTTCCATGGCCAGGTTGGCCAGCACCTGGAACAAGTGGTTCTGGACCACGTCGCGCGTCGTTCCTGTCTGGTCGTAGAACGCGCCACGGCCCTGGATGCCGAAGTCCTCCGCCATCGTGATCTGGACGCTTTCCACGTGATTGCGGTTCCAGAACGGTTCCAGGAAGCCGTTGGCAAAGCGGAAGTGCAGCATGTTGTGCACTGGCCCCTTGCCCAGGTAGTGGTCGATGCGAAAGATATGCGCCTCGTCGAAATTTCTGTAGAGGATCGCGTTCAGTTCGCGCGCCGACGCAAGGTCGTGGCCGAACGGCTTTTCGACAATGACGCGCGCGCCGGCAGTGCAACCGGACTTGGCCAGTTGCAGCACGACCGCTTCGAACAGGCTGGGCGGAATGGCGAGATAGTGCGCCGGGCGCTGCGCCGCGCCTAGTTCGCGGCGCAGCGCGGCAAACGTCGCTGCATCGCCGTAGTCGCCGTCGATATAGCGCAGCAGCCCGATTAAGTGTTCGAACGCCGCGGGATCGAGGCCACCGTGCTTTTCCAGGCTGTCGCGGGCGCGGGCACGAAACTGGTCGAGCGACCATCCCGCCTTGGCGACGCCAATCACCGGCACATTCAGGTGCCCGCGCTTGATCATCGCCTGCAGCGAGGGAAAGATCTTCTTGTAGGCAAGGTCGCCCGTCGCACCGAAGAACACCAGCGCATCGGAATGGATTGCGTCGCTTGCGCCGCTCGGCGCGCCGTTCGTCATCTGCTTTTCACCTGTCCTGGATTCTGCTCATTTGTCCTTCGGTTTCTCTTGATGTCCGCCGAATTCAAAGCGCATCGCGGACAGGAGCTGGTCCTGGAACAACGCCTCCCCGCGCGAGCTGAAGCGCTCGTACAGCGCGGTCGTGAGGACCGGCGCGGGCACCGCCTCGTCGATGGCCGCCTTGATCGTCCACCGTCCCTCGCCGGAGTCCGAAACACGCCCCGAGAAGCCGGACAGCGTCGGGTCCTTGATCAGCGCCGAGGCGGTGAGGTCGAGCAGCCACGATGCGATCACGCTGCCGCGGCGCCAGACTTCGGCGATGTCCGGCAGGTTCATGTCGTATTGGTAGTGTTCCGGATCGCGCAGCGGCGTGGTTTCCGCATCGACCGCGTGATGGCCCTTGCCCACATTGGCGTGGCGGAGGATGTTCATACCCTCCGCATAGGCGGCCATCACACCATATTCAATACCATTGTGGACCATCTTGACGAAATGTCCCGCACCATTGGGTCCGCAGTGCAGGTAACCCTGCTCTGCCGTGCCCTGGCCGCTTGCCCTGCCGGGCGTACGATCGATGGTGCCGATGCCTGGCCCAAGGGTGGCGAAGATCGGATCGAGATGCTTCACGACGGCGTGCTCGCCACCGATCATCATGCAGTAGCCGCGCTCCAGGCCCCACACGCCGCCGCTGGTGCCGACGTCGACATAGTGAATGCCTTTGGGAGCGAGTTCCTTCGCGCGCCGGAGGTCGTCGATGTAGTAGGAATTGCCGCCGTCGATGAGGATGTCGCCCTTCTCGAGCAATGGCGTCAGGTCGGCAACCGTCTTGTCCACGGCGGCCGCCGGCACCATCAGCCAGATCGCGCGCGGTTTCGCGAGCTTGCCTACCATGTCGGCCAGCGATGTCGAGCCGATCGCCTTCTCCGCAACCAGTTCGTGGATCGGCTTGACCGTCCGGTTGAAGACCACGCATTCATGCCCGTTCCGCAGCAGCCTGCGCACCATGTTCGCGCCCATGCGGCCAAGTCCGATCATTCCTAGTTGCATGATGCCGTTCCTTTGCGTTCCGTTGCGAAAATGTCCACGAACTCGCGATAGCGGCCGGCGATCGCGGCAACTGCGGCTTCGCGCGTCAGCCTGCCTGCTCGCAATGCGACCAGCGGCTCCCAGAAATCGGTGCGGCCGACCGCGAAGCCGATGAATCCGGGCACGCCGGCCGCAACACCCAGCCACTCGCGAACCTTGCGCTCGTCCTCGCCGCGACCCAGCACGATGCAACTGACATGATCTCGACCGCCGCGCCGGGCGGCAGCGACGATCCGCGCGCAGTCCTCACGGCGATCGAGTCCTTCGATCTTCCAGACGTCGGGTTCCACACCCTCGTCCTGCAGTTCCTCGATCGCCTGGGTCATGAGCCGCGGCCTCAATTCGTGGTCATACGCTTTCGCGTCCCCTTTGAGCGCGGCAAGCTGCGCCTTTTCCGCGGGAACCAGTAGTTCGAACATGTAGCGGCTGCGCTGCGCACGCTGCAGGTAATCGGAGAGTTGCCGCAGTCGCTCGGCCTGTCGCCGATTCATCGCGGCGTCGCCTTCGGGGTTGTAGCGGACGAGCACCTTGCAGAACGTCGGATGAAAGGTCTCGATGTGTGCCGAGAACGTCTCGCCGTATTCGAAATCGAACTCCTCCTGTCCGCTTTTTTCCGCCGGGCAGGCCGTGATGAAGCCCTCGGCGACCGCGTCGCGCAGGATGGCCGCGCCGAATTGCTCGTCGACGAGAATGCCGGCGTTGGCCTTGGGCACCCCGGCCGCCACCGCGGACTTGAGGCCTTCGTAAATGACCTGCTTGGCAGCCGCGATCTGCGCGGTCTGTTCCCCGCTCAGCTCGCCGGTCCACCCGAACATCTTGGTCTCGAACGAGCCGCGATGGTCGAACGGCAGGATGTACAGCGGTTGGGCGTAGCCGCGCGGCATCACGTCAGGATTCCCGGTGCTTGCGATAGCGGCGGATCAGCGCGTTGGTCGAGCTGTCGTGAGCGAGGCCGGGTTCCGATGTCGCTTCCAACTCCGGAATGATGTGTTGCGCCAGGGCCTTGCCCAATTCCACGCCCCACTGGTCGAAGGAATCGATGCTCCAGACGGTGCCCTGCGTAAACACGCTGTGCTCGTACAGTGCAACCAATTTGCCCAGCGCCGCGGGGGTGAGCCGTTCGAGCAGGAT
This sequence comes from uncultured beta proteobacterium, assembly GCA_963819965.1. Classification (GTDB taxonomy): domain Bacteria; phylum Pseudomonadota; class Gammaproteobacteria; order Burkholderiales; family Casimicrobiaceae; genus VBCG01. The sequence goes on along the minus strand of CAWFYA010000001.1, from coordinate 285,325 downwards.
CGTGTTGGACGGCCGGTTGCCTTCGAACACGCGGTGCGGTACGAGCCAATCGGGCGTGCCCTCGGTCTTGACTTCCTCCGGCGTCTTGCCGAATGCCAGTGCTTCCGATTGGGCGAACACGTTGGCCAGCAGGATGTCGTGATGGCGCCCCAGCGGATTCAGCGTCCGGTCGAACGCGATGAAGTCGATGGGAATGAGCCGCGTTCCCTGGTGGATCAGCTGGTAGAACGAATGCTGGCCATTGGTGCCCGGCTCGCCCCAGTAGATGGGACTCGTGGCGTAGTCGACGCGGGCTCCGTCGAGCGTCACGTGCTTGCCGTTGCTCTCCATCGTCAATTGCTGCAGATAAGCCGGGAAGCGCTTCAGGTACTGCTCGTAGGGCAGCACCGCCTGCGTCTGTGCACCGAAGAAATCGCTGTACCAGACCGTGAGCATTCCGAGCAGGACCGGCAGATTGCGCTCGAACGGCGCGGTACGGAAGTGCTCGTCCATCTCATGGAAGCCTCCGAGCATCTCCCGGAATTGGGCGGGACCGATGGCGAGCATCGTCGACAGGCCGATCGCGGAATCCATCGAGTATCGGCCGCCGACCCAATCCCAGAACCCGAACATGTTCGCGGTGTCGATGCCGAACTCGGCCACCTTTTCCGCGTTGGTCGACACCGCGACGAAGTGTTTCGCCACCGCGCGTTTGTCGCCCCCCAATCCGGCGAGCGACCAGTCGCGCGCTGTCTGCGCATTGGTCATTGTCTCCAGCGTAGTGAACGTCTTCGACGAAATGATGAACAACGTCTCCGCTGCGTCGAGGTCATGCACGGCTTCGGCGAAGTCGGTGCCGTCGACATTGGACACGAAGCGAAACGTCATGGACCGGTCGCTGTAGTGGCGGAGCGCCTCGTAGGCCATCACCGGTCCCAGATCGGAGCCGCCTATGCCGACATTGATGACATTGCGGATGCGCTGGCTCGTATGGCCTTTCCACGCGCCGCTCCGGACCCGGTCGGCGAATTCGCTCATCCGGTCGAGCACCGTGTGGACCTCGGGCACGACATTGTTTCCGTCGACGACGACCGACGCGCCGCGCGGCGCGCGCAGCGCCGTATGCAAGACCGCGCGACGCTCGGAAACATTGATCTTGTCGCCGCGAAACATCGCGTCGATGTGCGCGCGCAAGCCGGATTCGCCGGCAAGCTGCACCAAAAGGTCTACCGTGGTGTCGGTGACCCGGTTTTTGGAGTAGTCAAGAAACACACCTGCCGCTTCCGCCGTCAGCCGCTCGCCGCGACGCGGGTCATCCGCAAACAGCTTGCGCAATTGCAGATCCTTGACGCTGCCGTAGTGCGCAGCGAGCGCCTTCCACGCCGGGCGCGCAGTCAATGGGACGGTTGCAACGGATGGGGGCGTCATGCGCTGGATCCTCGACCAAACGCGCTAGCGCGAGCGCTTTTTCTTCCCGGTACGCGACGAAGAACGCGCCAGCGCGGCCGGCTTCTCCGATTTCCACAGGCGCGCGCCGCCGATGAACGCGTTGTCGTTGTCGCCAAGCCGGCAACCGGGCGGAAGTTCCTTCAGGTGCCTGCTGTTGCCGCCGCCGAGGACCACGTCGTCCGGCCGGAACGCCGCCGTCATCAGCTCGATTACTTCATGGACCCGCTTGCGCCACTTCTTCTTTCCGAAACGTTCCAGCGCACTCACGCCGACGTAGTCTTCGTAGGTGGCTTTGCGAAACGGCAGATGCGCCACTTCCATCGGTACGACGGTTCCGTTGACCACCAGCGTCGTGCCCAGTCCCGTGCCCAGGCCAAGGAACAGCAGCGTGCCCGAGGTATGGCTGCCCAACGCCTGCATCGCGGCGTCGTTGATCACCTTCACCGGACATCCGAACGCTGCGGCGTAGTCGAACGTCACCCAGCCGGGGGCGAGATTGTGGGGCTCCGTAATTGGCTGGTTGTGTTTCACCACGCCCGGATAGCCGATCGAAACGCGATCGTACTTCCAGCCTGCCGCCAGCTTCTTGACGCCCGCGACCATCTGCTCCGCCGTCATCGTCGCGCCGGAGTCGAACTTGCGCGGCTCACCCTGGCCGACCGCGAGGATCTTGATAGTCGTGCCGCCAACATCGACGACCAGCACCCTCATGGTCCACCGGCCTTTGCCAGTGCCGCGCTTTTGCCGGCGATGACGCTCATGAGTTCATTCCACGACTTCACAAACGAGTCGGCGCCTTCGTTCTGCAACCGCGCCGCCAGCGCGTCGATGTCGACTCCAGCCTTCGCGAATGCCGCCAGCACCATTTCGCAATCGCCACCGTCGGCCGGTGCAGCGGCAGCGACGTCGCCATGGTCCGCGAATGCAAGCAGCGTGGCTTCCGGCATTGTGTTGACCGTGAACGGTGCCGCAAGCGCTTCGATGTACATCACATCCGAGGCCTTCGGGTCCTTGGTGCCGGTGCTGGCGAGCAACAGCCGTTGCGGCCGTCCGCCCACATTCATCACGCGGCGATAGCGGGGTGACGCCACCAGGTCACAATAAGCCTTGTAGGTGCGTCGGGCGATGGCGATCCCCAGCGTATTGGTCAACGCCGCCGGCACCGTGCCGGCCACGGCGACATCCCAGCGACTGATGAACACCGAGGCGACGGACGCCACGTCGGGCGAGAGTCCCGCGACGATGCGCCGTTCGATGCCGCGAAGGTACGCCTCGGCGGCGGCGACATAGTGTTCGCGCGAAAACAGCAGTGTGACGTTGATCGGCACGCCGGCGAAGATCGCTTCCTCGATGGCGGGAAGACCCTCCTTCGTACCCGGAATCTTGATGAACAGGTTTTGCCGGCCGGCTCGCGCATGCAGGTCCTTCGCCACCGCGAGCGTGGTGACCGTGTCGTGCGCGAGCAACGGGGAGACTTCAAGCGAGACAAACCCGTCGACGCCGCGCGTGCGCTCGAACACCGGGCGAAAAAGATCAGCGGCACGGGTCACGTCGTCCAGCGCCATCTCGAAGAACAGCGCCTCTCCGGCCTTGCCCGATTTCAGCTTGCTGCGAATTGCCGGGTCGTAGTCGCTGCCGGACTTGATCGCATTGTTGAAGATCGTCGGATTCGACGTGAGGCCGGTGACGGAGAGCTCGTCGATGTAACGCTGCAGCGTGCCGCTTTCGAGCAGGTCGCGCGTGATGTTGTCGAGCCAGAGGCTCTGCCCGATATCGTGAAGCCTTGCGGTCGCTCGCATCGTCAGCCTCGCGCGGTCGCGTGCAATGGTGGAATAACTTTAGCGCCGACACTTCCACGACAAGCACAAGCGGCGCGAAGGGACGCTAAATCATACTCCAGTCGATCGTCTTCATGGACTGCCCGGCGGCACTTGATTCCACGAACGGATGACGGGCTCCGTGCGGTCGTGGTCATAACCGAGCGTGCAGATCGCCGCCGTGCCGAGTACGAAATGGCGCCCGGATGCAGCGTCCTCGCCGAGCCAGCGCGCCGCGAAGACGCGCAGGAAGTGCCCGGAGGAAAACAGCAGCACGTTGCCGGTAACGGCGCGGACGCGCCGGACCACGCGATCGGCCCGGGCGCCGATCGCGGCCAATGTCTCGCCATCGGGACTCCCGTCGCGAAACAGCGACCAATCCGGCTTCTGGCTGCGAATCTCTTGCGATGTCAGTCCTTCGTATCGGCCGTAGTCCCACTCCACGAGGTCGCGATCGACTTGCGCAACCGCGCCGAATCCGGCGAGCTCGCAGGTGCGTGAAGCCCGCTTTAGGGGGCTTGTGTACACGGCGGCATAGGAGTGCCGCGAAAGCCTTTGCGCAAGATCGCGTGCATCGCCTTCGCCGCGTTCGGTGAGCGGCAGGTCGGTCAGTCCCGTATGCCGGCCCGACAGACTCCACGTCGTTTCGCCGTGGCGCACCAGAAAAACTTCCGGCAGTGTTTCGTTCATGGCCGCGGGGACGATGGAGACAGGTCGGAGCGCAGGCCCGACTGTGCGATGGAAAAACCGCCGCCGCGGAACCTGCCGCGGCGGACGTTACCCTGCCGGAATTGCCCGGACGGGGTTCAGGCCTTCTTAACCCATGCCGTGCACCAGCCCTTGGCCTGGACGAGGTTGCCCTGGAAGATCGCGCATGGTCCGTCCGCTGCGCCTGGCTTGCCGGAGTACAGGCTGCATGTGCCGCACATGGCCGTCTTGTCAGTGCGCTTGGTGGACTTGGTCGCGTCGACGACATAGCCAAGCGCGGTAGCGGTCGGGTCGGATTCCTTGACGACGGTCGCAGCTTGGGCCACGCCGCTCAGCAATGCGCTGGCGAACGGTGCGGCGGCAAGGCCGGCGGCCGTGATCTTGAAAAAGCGGCGGCGGCTGGCGGGGGACGTTTCATCGGACATGACGGTTCCTCGAGAGGTTAGGAGAGATAGACGGCAAACGTGACCTGCAGCACCGGATTATCCTCGCCGACGAGCCAGCGCGTAAAGGCCCCACCGGCATGCAGGTGCATTGCCGCCGCGTCCGCATCAGGCTAGAGTCCTCTGCCCCGCTCCCATTGGCCGTCGACGGCCGCAACGCGGACGTCACTGCCCATGCCCTCGAAACAGGATCGCGATCCGAAACTGCACGACCTTGCCAATGGCGTTCCGCCGACCGCCGAGGAACGGCGCCTGGCGTCTGCCCGGCAGCGCAAGGCGCCCTGGCGATTCTGGGGACCGTACCTGAGCGAACGCCAGTGGGGCACGGTACGCGAGGATTACAGCGCCGACGGTTCGGCGTGGGATTACCTGCCCCACGACCACGCGCGCTCGCGCGCCTATCGCTGGGGCGAGGACGGCATCGCAGGCATCTGCGACGACCGTCAGCAGCTGTGCTTCGCGCTGGCGCTCTGGAATGGCCAAGACCCGATCATCAAGGAGCGGATGTTCGGTCTTACCGGTCCGGAGGGCAATCACGGCGAGGACGTAAAGGAGTACTACTTTTACCTCGACAACGTGCCCAGCCACGCGTACATGAAGTACCTGTACAAGTACCCGCAGCGCGCATTTCCGTACAACGACCTGGTGCAGGAGAACCGGCGGCGCGGCAAGCGCGACCCTGAATATGAACTGCTCGACACGGGCATCTTCGACGACGACCGCTACTTCGACGTCTTCATCGAATATGCCAAAGCCGCGCCGGACGACATCCTGATCAAGATCAGTGCCGTCAATCGCGGGCCGGAGGCGGCGCCGCTGCACCTGTTGCCGACGCTGTGGTTCAAGAATGTGTGGTCGTGGTATCCGCAGGACCCGAAGCTGGTCAAGCCGGGCATCACGCTGGCGCGCGCCGACGAGGCGGCAACGGTGCTGAGGACCGCCCACCGCTCGCTGCCGTCCTACGCGCTCTACTGCGAAACGCCGGACGAGATGCTGTTCACGGAAAACGACACCAACACGGAGCGCATTTTCGGCCGCCCCAACACGCAGCCCTACGTGAAGGACGCTTTCGACAACTACCTCGTCCATGGCCGCCGCGAAGCGGTGAATCCCGCGCTCGCCGGAAGCAAGGCCGCGGCGCACTATCTCCGGCGGGTGCCTGCCGGCGAAGCCTTGGTCATTCGGCTGCGTCTTTGCACGGATGAGTCGCTTGCCGCGCCGTTCGCGCATAGCGACGCCACGTTTCATCTGCGCCAGCGCGAGGCCGACGCCTTCTACCATCGCGTGACGCCGTTCCCGATTTCCGACGACATGCGCAACGTCCAGCGCCAGGCGTTCGCCGGCATGCTGTGGAACAAGCAGTACTACCGCTACATGGTAAAGCGCTGGCTGGACGGCGACCAGGGCGTGCCGAACCCGCCCGAACAGCGACGGAACGGCCGCAACCACGATTGGGGCCATTTCGCCGCGGGCGACGTGCTGTCGATGCCGGACAAGTGGGAATACCCGTGGTTTGCCGCATGGGACATGGCGTTCCACGTCGTCCCCCTGGCAATGATCGATCCCGACTTCGCCAAGGAACAGCTGCTGCTGCTCATGCGCGAATGGTACATGCATCCCAATGGGCAGATCCCGGCCTATGAGTGGGCGTTCGGCGACGTGAACCCGCCCGTGCACGCCTGGGCGGCGATCCGCATATACCAGATCGAGCAAAAGATGTACGGCCGGCGGGATCGCAAGTTCCTGGAACGGATATTCCAGAAACTGCTGCTCAACTTCACCTGGTGGGTCAATCGCAAGGACGCCTCCGGCAACAACATATTCGAAGGCGGCTTCCTCGGCCTCGACAACATCAGCGCGTTCGACCGCACCTCGGGCCTGCCCATGGGCGGCCTGTTGGAACAGGCGGATGGCACGAGCTGGATGGCGATGTACTGCCTCAACCTGCTGGGGATCGCGCTCGAACTGGCCAAGGAGGACGACGTCTACGAGGACATCGCCACCAAGTTCTTCGAGCACTTCGTGTACATAGCGTCGGCGGTGAACAGCATGGGCGGGCGCGAAAACGGGTTGTGGGACGACACGGACGGCTGTTACTACGATGCGCTGAAGTTTCCCGACGGCCGCTGCTTCAAGATCGACGTGCAATCGATCGCCGGCCTGATCCCCATATTCGCCATCGGCATCGGCGACGCCGAAAGCGTGGCGGCATTCCGCGACTTCGGCGAGCGCTTGCGCTGGTTCACCACGTATCGGCCCGACCTGCTGGCCGGTACCGCCGACATGACGCATCGCGGTGTCGAGAATCGCGTTCGCCTGGCGCTGGTCGACTCGACGAAGCTGCGGCGAATTCTGGAAAAGGTTCTCGACGAGCCGGGCTTCCTGAGCCCGAACGGCGTGCGCTCGGTTTCGAAGCACCACGTCGCAAATCCCTTCGCGCTCGACCTCAACGGCGAGAAATTCATGCTCGAGTACGCGCCGGCGGAATCGACGTCGGGACTGTTCGGCGGCAACTCCAACTGGCGCGGTCCTGTGTGGTTTCCACTCAACTTTCTGCTGATCGAGGCGCTGCAGAAGCACCACTACTACCTGGGCGACCAGTTCAAGGTCGAATTGCCGACAGGTTCAGGCAACGAGGCCACGCTGTGGGAGGTGACGACAGACCTTTCGCACCGGCTGATCTCGCTCTTCCTCCAGGACGAGGCCGGCCGCCGGCCGGTCAATGGCAATCGCGCCAAATTCCAGACCGATCCACATTGGTGCGACCTGATCCCTTTCTTCGAATATTTCAACGGCGACACGGGCGAGGGACTGGGCGCCTCCCACCAGACCGGCTGGACCGGGGTGGTCGCCAAATTGATCCACCAATACGCCGAATACGCATTGCAGGACAAGCCGCCCGGACTCACGCGCGACGATGGGTTGGGCTCCGGCAAGTCTTCGCTGTGAAATCGCAATGATCCGACGCGGTGAGCGGCCCCATTGACGCCATCCCGCGATGAAATACGTGCCGACGGATGAATGGCTGGAAAGCGATGGCGAGGGCGGCTACGCATCCGGGACCGTCGGCGGATTCCGTACCCGCCGCTACCACGCGCTGCTGCTGACCGCGCGCACACCGCCCACCGATCGCGTCGTGCTCGTCAACGGCTGCGAAGTCTGGCTGGACTCCCCCGAAGGAAGCTTTCCTCTCTCAACGCAGCACTACGCGCCGGACGTCGTCTATCCGCGCGGCATCGATCACCTGGTCGACTTCACGCACGAACCGTGGCCGCAGTGGACGTACCAGGTGGGGCAGGACATCGAGATCGTGCACGAAGTCATCGTCGACCGGCAGGATGACAGCGTGTTGCTGAACTGGCGCGTGCGCCATCCCATGCCCGGGATTCGACTCCGGGTGATCCCCCTGCTTTCCGGGCGCGACTACCATGCGCTGATGCACGAGAATGCCGCGTTCGCATTTGCGGCGCGCGTCAATGACGGTAACGTCAGCTGGCGACCGTACGACGGATTGCCGGCCATTGCCGCACTGACCAATGGCACCTACGAGCATGCGCCGACGTGGTACCGAAACTTCGACTACCGCGACGAGACTGCGCGCGGACTCGATCACAATGAAGACCTGGCGGCGCCCGGCACGTTCGCCTTCGACCTGGCGCGGGCCGACGCCGCGATGGTGCTCCGCGCCGGCGACGATCTCGACGGCCGCGCCGAGATGCTTGCGGCGCGGGTGCGCGCACGTGAAGGTTCGCGGCGCGGGGCACTCCTGCCCTTGCATCGCGCCGCCGAAAGCTACCTCGTCCGTGGTCACCGCGGCGCGACCATCATCGCGGGCTACCCGTGGTTTGCCGACTGGGGGCGCGACACCTTCATCTCGATGCGCGGCCTGGTTCTCGCGCGGCAACGCTTCGAGCTCGCCGCCGCCATTCTCCTCGCGTGGGCAGAAACCGTATCGGAGGGCATGCTGCCCAATCGCTTTCCCGAGCAAGGCGGCACGCCCGAATACAATTCCGTTGACGCTTCGTTGTGGTTTGTGATCGTGGTCCATGAATTCATCGCCGCCGCGCACCCGGATGACGCCATTTGCGAGGCCTTGCTTGGCGCCGCGACGGCGATACTCGACGGCTACGCGGCGGGAACCCGGTACGGCATCAAGATGGATGCCGATGGCCTGCTCGCCTGCGGCGTTCCCGGCGTACAGCTCACTTGGATGGATGCACGCGTCGACGGGCGCGTGATCACGCCGCGGGTGGGGAAACCGGTGGAAATACAGGCGCTCTGGATCAATGCGCTACGCTGCATCGGCGGTCGCTTTACGGCGCTGGCAGAAGGCGCGCAGGCCGCGTTTTCGGAGCGTTTCTGGAACGCCGCAGGCGGTTGCCTGTATGACGTCGTGGACTTGGATCACATTGCGGGGAATACGGATGCCAGCTTACGGCCCAACCAGATCTTCGCCGTGGGCGGACTTCCGCACCGCGTCCTGGACGGAGATGCTGCGCGCGCGATCGTCGCCCTGGTGGAACGCGAACTCCTCACGCCGTTGGGTTTGCGCACGCTGGCCCCGGGCGATCCCGCCTACAAGCCCCGCTGTACCGGCGCCATTGCCGAACGCGACGGCGCCTACCATCAGGGCATGGTCTGGCCCTGGCTCACCGGCGCCTTCGTTGATGCGTGGCTCAGCGTCAACGGCGACGATGCGGCGCGGCGCGCGCAGGCGCGGCATCGTTTCATCGCGCCCCTGCTCGACCACCTGCAGGTCGCGGGTCTCGGGCACATCAGCGAAATCGCCGACGGCGATGCGCCCCACACGCCGCGCGGCTGTCCGTTCCAGGCGTGGTCGCTCGGGGAGCTGATCCGCGCGCTGCAACTCACCGCACCGGCGGACTCGTCGCTCCAGGACCGACGACGCTGATATCCGGTCGTCCCATGCCAGTTACTCGGCGCGGTACTTGACACTTTCCTCTCTGCATCGCACCTTCAGCCCATGCCACCTGCAAAATCGAAAACTCGGGAACTTGCGGACCTGCTGCGCCGCCACCGCGTATTCGGGCGCCTCGACGACCCGCACCTTAGCCTGATGTCCGCGCCGGTAAGCTCGTTGCTCAGGCGGCCACCGGTGACGGTGCCTCCCACGGCGACCATCCTCGAGACCGCGCGTACGATGCGCGATCAGCGCGTTTCGTCGGTGATGCTGCTGGAACAGGATCACCTGTTCGGTCTGGTGACTGACCGCGACCTGCGCAACCGCGCGCTGGCTGCCGGCGTGGATCCCGCGACGCCGGTGTGCGAGATCGCCACGCTGGCACCGTTGACCATCGACCTGTCGCGGCCGGCTTTCGAAGCGCTGCTGCTGATGGCGCGCCAGAACGTCCACCACGTGCCGGTGCTCGACGGTACGCGCGTCGCGGGCATGATCACGGCCACCGACGTGACCGAGCAGCACACCACCTCCGCGGTCTACCTGGCTGGAGAAATCTACAAGCAGGGGACCGTCGACGGGCTCGCAGCGGCGGCTGCGCGCGTCAAGGACCTGCAGCGCAACCTGGCGGCCGCCGGCGCCAGCGCCTACAGTACGGGACACATCGTGACCGCGATCACCGACGCCATCACGACGCGCCTGCTTCAGCTCGGCGAAGCGAAGCTCGGGCCGCCGCCGGTCGAGTATGCCTGGGTCGCCGCCGGCTCGCAGGCGCGCAGCGAACAGACGGCCAAGAGCGACCAGGACAACTGCATGGTCCTCGACGACCGCTACGACGAGTCGCGGCATGGCCCCTATTTCAAGGCGCTGGCGAACTTCGTCAACGACGGCATGGATACCAGCGGTTACGTCTATTGCCCAGGCGAAATGATGGCGCGCACCGACGAATGGCGGCAACCGCAACGGCGCTGGGCCGACTACTTCCGCCGCTGGACGGAGACCCCCGAGCCAAAGGCGTTGATGCTGACCTGCGTGTTCTTCGACATGCGCCTGATCTACGGTCACGCGCCGCTGCTGGACGATCTGCGAAGCGACGTGCTGCGCCGGACGCGCGACAACCGCATCTTTCTTGCCTACATGGTCGGCAACGCGCTGACGCACCTTCCTCCGCTGAACATGTTCGGCAGCATCTCGACGGTGCGCGCGGGGGACGTGCGGGACGCGGTCGACCTGAAGCACAGCGGCATCGTGCCAATCGTCGACCTGGCGCGCATCTATGCGCTGGCCGGCGGCCACCAACAAGTCAACACGTACGATCGGCTGGCGGTCGCCGCACAGAGCCGCGAAATCACCGAGCAGAGCGCGCACGACCTGCGCGACGCGCTCGAATTCATGGCCGGGCTCCGGATCCGCCATCAGGCGAAGCAGCTGGCGCAGGGCAAGCCCGCGGACAATTTCCTGTCGCTCGGCGACCTCTCCAACTTCGAGCGCGGGCAACTGAAGGATGCGTTCGGCGTTGTCGACACGCTGCAAAGCGTGCTCGCGCAGCGGTACCGCTAGCTGTGGTCAGTACTTGAGGCGCGCGTAATAGGTCTGCTGCGACGCCGCGCGCGCTTCGCCGAGCGTGTGGATGCCCATTTCGGCCAGCAACGGGATCAGCTTGAGAAATACTTCGGCCGTCACCATCGCGTCGCCGAGTGCCGTGTGCCGGCCGATCACGGTGACGCCGAAGCGCTCGGCGATCGCCTCCAGCTGATGCGACTCCTGGTTCGGGTGCACCACCGCCGAGAGCAGCAACGTGTCCAGCACGGGCTGGTCGAACCGGATGCCCGTGCGCCCTTCCTGGAGCTGCAGGAACCGCATGTCGAAGGCGGCGTTGTGGGCAACCAATACGGTGTCGTGCACGAAGGAATGGAACACGGGCAGGACTTCCGCGATGTTCGGCTTGCCGGCGACCATGTCCTGCGATATGCCGTGGATGGGTATCGTTTCCCGCGGGATCGGGCGGCGCGGGTCAACCAGCTGCTCGAAGCATTCGCTGCGCAGCAACTTGCCGTTGACGAGCCGCGCCGCGCCGATCTGGATGATCTCGTCGCCGGCCGCCGGTTGCAGGCCGGTGGTCTCGGTGTCGAACACCGTGTAGGTCAGATCGACGAGTTGCCGATCGTCGAGCGCCCGACTGCTCCCCGTGCTGGCGAAGAGGTCGAAGTCGTAGTACTCGGGGCGGCTGCCGCCGCGCAGGAACGCGGCGTTCGCTTCCTCCTGCGCGGCGGCCGTCGGCGCCAGCGGCAACAGAAAACGGAAGAAAGCCTGAGACCGCACCCGGTCGCGCTCGAACCAGAACTCTCCGCTGTGGCGCTGCACGACGTCGCGCACCGTCAGCGTACTCGTCTCGCTGCCGATGGACATGGGATCCATCTCCCAGTTCATAACGGTCTCCGTGCTCATCGCGCGGCCCGTCCAGACGAGGTCGAGCCGCCCGCGCTGCGCTTCGCCCGCGGTCAGCCGCAGTTCGAGCGCAGTGACCTCGAACTCGTCGCGCAGGCGCATTGCGAGGTACGACAGAGCCTGCAGCAGCGAAAAACTGTCGAGCTTGAGCCACAGCGCCTCATCCACCTCGGTTGCGCTGCTGCGCAGGCCCGTCGCCGCCTCGATGCGGCGCTGCGCCGCCTGCACGAAATCGGTTCCCAGCATTTCCTCGAGTGGCCAGCGGGTGGCAAGCCTGTGCGCACTCCGCTTGGCAAGGTCGTTGATGCGCTGCGACATCGCCTGCGCCTCCTCGCGCGCGATGCGGCGAAAGCGCTCCCGCATCTCCGGATCCAGGTCGGGGTCCTCCAGCATCTCGACGGCCGCCTGCAGATTGCCAAGCGCCCCGCGACTTCCTTCGGTCAAATCGTGCAGCATGCGCTCGCGTGCCGACTCTTCCTCGTAGTCGCGCGTGATGTTGTCCAGCATCAGCACGAAGCCGGTGATCGGCGCGACGCCCGTCCCGGGCGTCTGCGCGTGATCGACGACGTCCAGGACTGGCGTCATCTGCGCCCGCAGCAGTTGACCTGACCGGGTGGTCGTGACGAACTGGGTGCCCGGGCTGGCCGACCCTCGGTTCAGCCGCACCTGGACGCTTTCGAGCGCGTGGGCGACGAGCTTGCGGTCGAACACCGTGTAGATCGAGCGCCCGAGACCTATTAATTCGGCGCCGCCAGCCGGCACCGGCGCCTCGGAGAGCGCGCGGAATTGCGCGCGGGCGCGGTTGTTGTAGAGGAGTATGCGCCCGTCGAGATTGCATACGACCACGCTCTGCGTCAGTTCACTCATCAGCGCGGCAAGACGGTTGCGCTCCTGCTCGACGCCGCGGCTGGCTCGCGCGACTTCCTGTGCGATGTCGCGCCGCAACTGGTCGCGCTGGCGCGCGAGCTCGTTGATCGCCTGCGCCATGCCCCGCAACGCCGTCGTGCCCTGCTTCGCCGACAGTTCAGATTGCGCCTCGGACGTCAGCAGGACGCGGACCCGTTCCAGCAGCCGTGCCGGCGCGGCCACGTGCCGGCGGTACAGTGGGTGCGAGGCGACGACCGCCGCCGCGATCACCGCGCAGGCCAGCACGAGCAGCAGCGGGAGCCGCGGACCGAGAATGCCCAGGACCGCGGCGCGTTCCTCCTCGGACAGCGTGGCCGACAGCAGCGCGGCGCCACCGATGGTGAATAGGGCCAGCAGCAAGGCGACGGTCGCCGCCGTGACGGCCATCGCGACGATCAGCCTGCGCTTGCGACTCACGCGTCCGGCGGCGAAGCAGCCGCGGCCAGCAGTTCGCGCACCTTCTGCACCAGCTCCTTGGTGGAAAAGGGCTTGGTCACGTACGCGTCGGCGCCCATCGCGATCCCTTTGGCGACGTCGGTGTCGCGCCCCTTGGCGGTCAGCATGAGCACCAGCGTGTCCTTCACGGCGTCATCCCCCCGGATTTCCTGGCAGACCTCGAAGCCGGTCTTCTTCGGCATCATCACGTCGAGCAGCAGCAAATGTGGCCGCTCGCGCCGCACCGCCTCCAGCGCCTCCTCGCCATCCCGCGCGACGTGCACTTCGTAGCCTTCGCGCTTCATCAGGTATTCGAGAGAGATCAGGATGTTCGGCTCGTCGTCGGCAATGAGGATCCTGGTCGTCATGCGGGGCCTCCTGCAGCGGGGGGCATTGCGGCGGCGGGCGCACGCTGCGACCCGGTGCTCCAGGGCAGCGTGAACGCGAAGCATGCGCCTCGACCCGTGCCGGGACGCAGCTCCATGCGCCCCCCGAAATGCTCGATGATCTGCCGGCTGATCGACAGGCCGAGTCCGGTGCCCTGCGGGCGGTTCCAGGCGTTTCCGCCCTGCCGGAACTTCTCGAAGATCAAGCCGCGTTCCGACTCCGGCACGCCGCTCCCGTTGTCCTCAACTTCGACCGTGGCTCCATCCGGACCGGCGAGCAAGCGCAATTCGACCCGACCGCCGCGCGCCGGCACGAACTTCGCCGCGTTGGTCAGCAAGTTCATCAGCACCTGCATCAGGCGATCGGGATCGGCGCGCAACAGCGGCACCTGCGCCGGCAGCCGCATCACCAGGTCGGCGCCTCGCTCGTGCAGCAGTTCGGCAACCGTCTGCGCGGCCTGCTTCAACAGCGCGATGAGATTCACGTCGTCATTGTGCCAGTCGGCGTGTCCCGATTCGATCTTGGCCATGTCCAGCACCTGGTTGACCAACCTGGTCAGCCGCTCGGTCTCGGCCACCACGATGCCCAGGAAACGCTGACGCTGTTCGGCGGCCATTTCCGGGTCGTCCACCATCAGTTCGGCGAGGGCGCGGATGGAAGTGAGCGGCGTGCGCAATTCGTGCGTTACCGACGACATGAAGTCGTCCTTCAGGTGGTCAAGGCTCTCCAGCCGCTGGTTGGCGGCACGCAGATCCGCCGTGGCCTTCTCGAGCGCTTTCGAGTAGGCGCGCAGTTGCGACGCCTCGTCGAGGATGCGCAGCACGTCGTCCATCGCCAGCGTGTCCTCCTCCACCACCGATGCCACCATCACGCGCGCCGACGCGCTGCCGATCGCGCCGGCGAGCTCGGTCTCGACGAATTGCACGAGCTGCGCGTCCGGCACGATGCGGGTCGCATCGACAGCGCCGCGCGTACGGGCGTAATCGGCGAAGAGCCAGGCAGCGCGCTCCCCGCCAAGGAAACGTCCAGCCAGCGCCAGCAGATCGCCCACCTTGGCGCGGCCCCGCCAGAACACCGGCCGACCCGCCTGCGTCCGGTCGAACACGTCCACGAACAGCAACGCCTGGCTTGTCTCGTGGGCCGACGGGGTGCGCAACAGCGATATGGCAACGTACATCCCCACATTGGCGAGCAGGCTCCAGAACAGCGAATGGGTGAGGTTGTCTAGGCTGGTCAGACCGAACAGTTGCTCGGGCCGGAGCCAGTCGATGCCGAACGGTCCCCGTGCGACGAAATCGGTCTGCCACCAACCGGATTTGGCAATTGACGGCAGCATCAGCGTGTGGATCCAAAGCGCGAATCCGGCGACGAGCCCGGCCAGCGCGCCTTCGCGCGTTCCGCCTTTCCAGTACATTCCGCCCAGCATCGCCGGTGCGAACTGCGCCACGGCGGCGAAGCTGATCAAGCCGATGCTGACCAGCGCATACGCCTCGCCGGCCAAATGAAAGTACAGGTAACCGAGCAGCAGCAGCCCGACGATGGCGGTGCGGCGGATGGCGAGCAGCAAGCCCCGGAGGTCGCCCCGCTGAGCGAAGCGCCGCAGCCGGAGCAGCAGTGGCATCACAAGGTCGTTGCAGACCATCGTCGACACGGCGATCGCCTCGACGATGATCATGCCTGTTGCCGCGGATAGGCCGCCGACGAAGGCGGCCAGCGCCAGTCCCCGCTCGCCTGCCGCGAGCGGCAGCGAGAGCACGAACGTATCGGCGTTGACGCCGCCGGCGCGAAAATAGAGCAGCCCGCCGAGCGCGATCGGCAGCACGAAGATGTTGATCGCGAGCAGGTAGGCAGGAAAGGCCCAGGCGGCCCGCTTCAGATAGCGCTCGTCGACGTTCTCGACCACCATCACCTGGAATTGGCGCGGGAGAAAGATCACGGAAAGCATCGACAGCATCGTCAGCGCGAACCATTGCGCGTACGGAAACGGGCTGCCGTGCTGAGCGGGCGAGAGCAGCGCCTTCAGTTCGGGAACCGCCATTGCGCGGGCGAACAAGTCGCCCGGCCCGCCAAACAGGCCCCAGGTGACGAACACGCCCACCGCCACGAAGGCGACCAATTTGACCACCGACTCGAACGCGATCGCCGCGACCATGCCTTCGTGGCGCTCGGTGCTGTCGATGTGGCGCGTGCCGAACACCATCGTGAATCCCGCCAGCGCGAGGGCCACGTACAGCGTTCCGTCCAGCCACCACGATTCCCGGATCGTCTGGCGCATGTCGAGCGACGTCGTGAGCAGCGCATAACCGCTGGAAACGGCTTTCAGCTGCAGCGCGATGTAGGGGACGATGCCGACGACGGTGATCAGCGTCACCAGGCCCGCCAGCATTGGACTCTTGCCGTAGCGGCTCGACATGAAATCAGCAATCGACGTGATCCGGTACGTGTGGGCGATACGGATCATCTTGCGCAGCACCGTCCACGCGAGCACCATCGCCAGCGCCGGACCAAGGTAGATCGGCAGGAACCACACGCCGCCCGACGCGGCGCGGCCAACGCTGCCAAAGTAGGTCCAGGCGGTGGAGTAGACAGCCATCGACAGCGCGTATACCCAGGCATTGCCGATCACCGAGCGCCCCTGCTGCGCGCGGCTGTCGGCCCACCACGCGACGATGAAGAGCAGCAGCAGGTAGGCGAGCGAGGCGCCCAGCACGACGGAAGGCGAGAGCATAGTCAGCCCCTTCCACTTCGCGGCGGCTCTACCTGGGGACCGGTTGCGCGTGTCCAGGCCACCGCATCGCTTCCGCTCCCCGCGGATCTCGGGTCAGGGGTCTCGCAGCGGCCATCGCCTGAGGCGCAGCAACGCATGATCAATCGGGCGCGCGCTCGAGCAGCCACGCGAGCGCGGCGATTAACAGCCCCCAGATGAGAAACAGCGCCGTCGGAAACAACGGCAGGCCGAACACGAGTACGTCGCGGTCCCAGGCCGCCAGAAGCGGGAAATTGAACAGCAGCAGCGCCAACGCAAAAAGGCCGACCAGGCGTTGCTGCAGGAGACCGTTGTGCACGACGGATCCCTAGGCTTTCGACTTTCCGCCGAGCCCGTGCGCATGCCGGCCGAGAGCGAAGCTGGCGAAGAACTTGCACCAGATGGTGCTGCCGGCGATCGCGGTCCAGGTTTCGTAGGGCACGCCCGCCACGACGACCGACGCGATGGCCGTGACGATGACGAGGCCGGCGATGCCGTTGATCGCGAATTCGTAAGGGGCCCAACGCTTCGCGTCTGCGGGAGGCCGGCCACCCTTGAGCGCCACTTCCGAAAAATCGCGTTTGACCAGAATTCGCCAGGCGCGCCGCAACCAGAAGAAGGCAATCGGAAACAAAGCCAGGAACAGGATCCAGGTCAGGGCAACGCTGATGTCGAAAACCATAGGGCAGCTCCCCGCCGACGATCTTGCTACAAAACAAAGGGCCCCGCCAGCACTGCCCGCGGGGCCCCGAATCTGCCGTCCGGCCCGGCACCGCCGGGCCGGACGACTCAGGTCAGGCGAAAGCCGGCGTCAGTGCGCACCGTCCACAGCCTTCGCACCGCGCGGAATGCGCACGGATTCGACCAAGCGCTGGATGTGCTCCGGCGGTTCCTTGGTTACCTTGTCAACGGCATAGGCAACGATGAAATTCACCAGCGCCCCCACCGCACCGAAGGCTTCCGGCGTGATGCCGAAGAAGCTGTTGGCGCCGCCAATCAGGTTGAGGTACTCCGTACCCTTGATGAAGAAGATACCCTTGTGGGCGAACACGTAGAACAGGGTGACGAATAGCCCCGACAGCATGCCGGCCATCGCGCCTTCCTTGTTCATCTTCTTGCTGAAGATGCCCATCATGATCGCCGGGAACAGCGTACTCGCCGCGATCCCGAAGGCGAGTGCGACCGTTCCCGCCGCGAAACCTGGCGGATTCAGTCCCAGGTAACCCGCGACGAGGATCGCGACCGCCATCGAGATCTTGCCGGCAAGGAGCTCGCCCTTTTCACTGATGTCCGGCACGAAAACGGTCTTGATGAGGTCGTGCGACACGGCCGCGGAGATCGCCATCAGCAGTCCGGCAGCGGTGGACAGCGCCGCGGCAAGACCGCCCGCGGCGACCAGCGCGATCACCCAGTTGGGCAGCAGCGCGATCTCCGGATTGGCCAGCACGATGATGTCGGCGTTGACGGTCAGCTCGTTGCCCTTCCAGCCGGCCGCTTCGGCCTTCTTCAGCACCTCGGCGTCCTTGGTCTTGTCGTTGTAATACTGGATGCGCCCGTCGTGGTTCTTGTCCTCAAACTTGAGCAGGCCGGTCTTCTCCCAGCGCCGCATCCAGTCGGGCCGCTTGTCGTACTCGATCGCGGCGTCCGGTGCGAACAGATTGGCGTTGCCCATCACGACGCCAGGGGTGATCGTGCGCAACAGGTTCGTCCTGGCCATCGCCGCCACGGCGGGCGCCGTGGTGTAGAGAATGGCGATGAACACCAGCGCCCACCCAGCCGACGAACGCGCGGCCTTGACGCTCGGCACGGTGAAGAAACGCATGATCACGTGCGGCAGGCCGGCCGTGCCGATCATCAGCGACAGCGTGTACACGAACATGTTGAGCTTGCTGCCCGGGAGGGACGTCGTGTAGACACCGAAGCCGAGATCGCTGACGACCTGGTCGAGTTTGGCCAGCAGCGACACGTTGTGCCCCGACAGATCGCCACCCAAACCCAGCTGCGGCAACAGATTGCCGGTGAGCTGCAGAGAGATGAAGATTGCCGGGATCGTGTAGGCGAGGATCAGCACGACGTACTGCGCGACCTGCGTGTAGGTGATCCCCTTCATGCCGCCGAACACGGCGTACAGGAATACGATGCCCATACCAACATAGATTCCCACGTCGGCCCGCACCTCGAGGAAGCGCGCGAATGCGATCCCGACGCCGGTCATCTGGCCGATGATGTAGGTCAGCGAGGCGATCAGCAGGCATATCACCGCCACTGTGCTCGCCGACTTCGAGTAGAAGCGGTCGCCGATGAACTGGGGCACGGTGAACTTGCCGAACTTGCGCAGGTAGGGAGCCAGCAGCATCGCCAGCAGCACGTAGCCGCCGGTCCAGCCCATGAGGAAGAGGGCGCCGCCGTATCCCATGTTGGAGATGAGGCCGGCCATCGAGATGAACGACGCGGCGCTCATCCAGTCGGCCGCGGTGGCCATGCCGTTCATGACCGGGTTGACGGACCCGCCGGCGACGTAGAACTCGCTCGTGGTGCCGGCCCGCGCCCAGACCGCGATGCCGATATACAGGGCGAAGCTCAGGCCGACGACCAGATAGATAGTTGCTTGCAGACTCATGGCGTGGCCCCTTAGTCTTCGTGGACGTCGAATTGGCGATCGATGCGATCCATCTTCCATTTGTAATAGAAGATGAGCGCGATGAACACGTAGATCGACCCCTGCTGAGCGAACCAGAACCCGAGCGGATAGCCACCGAGGTGGATCCCGTTGAGCCAGTCCGCGAACAGGATTCCGGCGCCAAAGGACACCAGGAACCACACGATCAGAACCTGGGTGAGCAGTCTAAGCGTGGCTTTCCAATAGCCTTCCGAATCGTGATCCATGCATTTCCCTCCGCGCAAGTTGTCGAATCGCCGAACGTCTGCTGCTGCCACGCCGACTTGGAATCGGCAGCGTGGTCGGACCCGTGGGGGCCTTGCATCGCAGGATGCGCCCCGAACTCAATCAGGTGCATCGTCGCGTCCTATCCTGAACGTCTCCCCGATGACCGGCACATGATACTGCCATATCTTCAAAAAAATTAGCCGCGCTGAAGAAATTTGTGGGGTACCGCGCTACCGGAGCGCCGCAGTCGCACCGGTGAGATTTCTTTGGTGCGCGCGGCAGTGCCGGCTTGCGCATCGCCGTAGCGCCGCGCGAACGGGACCGCGCCACGTGTGCACTGCAGCATCGTGTTCGCAACGGGAACCGGCGGCGATCCCGGCCAATCGGAAGACGAACGCAGGCGCTATGACGACGTACTGGCCCAGTCCGCGAGTGTGCCAGTTTCGAGCAACCAAGTTGCCGTCGGACCGACCTGCGGGCAAGGCGTTTCAGCCCGCACGCGCGCTGGCCAGTTCGCGAAACAGATTCGCGTAGTGCTTCGCTGATCGTGCCCAACCCACTTCGGTGGCCATGCCGCGTGCCTGCAGTTGCCGCCATTGCCGCGGATCGCGCCACAGCGCCAAAACCCGCTCCAGTGCGATTTCCAATTGCTCCTGCGCAACTGGTGCAAACTGCACGCCTGTCGCAATGCCGGAGGAAAGATTGGCGGCATCGGCGTCGACCACCGAATCCGCGAGTCCGCCCACGCGCGACACGACGGGAACGGCGCCATAGCGAAGTGCCGCAAGCTGGGTCAAGCCACAGGGCTCGAAGCGGGACGGCACGAGCAGCGCGTCCGCTCCCCCCTGCATGAGGTGGGCGAGCGACTCGTCATAGCCGATGACGGCGCCGATGCGCCCGGGATGCTGCCGTGCCGCTTCGGCGAACGCCCATTCCTGATCCGGCTCGCCCGATCCCAGCAGCGCCATTTGCATGCCGTTGCGCAGCAGCGCGGGGAGCACAGCCAGCACGAGGTCCGTTCCCTTCTGCCACGCAAGTCGGCTGACCACGCCGACGAGCAGGCTGCCGCTATCGGCCGCGAGGCCGAAACGCGCCTGCATTGCGGCCTTGTTGGCCGCGCGCTGCGCGACGCTAGCCGAACCGAAGCGCGATGCAAGGTGAACGTCCGTGCCCGGGTTCCACAGCGTGTCGTCGATGCCGTTGAGAATGCCCGAGAGCGCGCCCGCGCGCCGGCGCAGAATTCCACCCAAGCCCATGCTGCCTTCGTCGGTCAGGATTTCCCTGGCATACGAAGGCGAGACCGTGGTGATCCGGTCGGCCAGCGCGATGCCGGCCTTGAGATAACCGATTGAGCCGTAGTATTCAACCCCATCGTAGGAGTACGCGTTCGGTGGCAAACCCAGTTCGTCCAGCATCGCACTGGGAAACTGCCCCTGGAACGCGAGGTTGTGGATGGTGAACACCGTCCCCGGACGCGCGCCGCCACCATAGTGCAAGTAGGCCGGAAGCAAACCCGTGTGCCAATCGTGCGCCTGCACCACGTCGGGAACGAAAGTGTCGACGGCACCTTGCGCAATGATCGCGCCGGCTTGCGCAAGCGCCGCAAAGCGCAGCCCGTTGTCCTGCCACTCTCCTTCGGGTCCCCCATAGGGGCCGCCCGGGCGTCCGTACAGGTGCGGCGCTTGGAGCGCGAACACCTCGAGCCCCCCCGCGCGGCCGGCGAGGATTCGCGCCGGTCCGCCATGCAAATGGGGGATCGCGTGCATCGTCGCCTCGTTGCGGATCGCGTCCAGCACCGCCGGGTAGCCCGGCAGCAGCGTGCGTACGTCGACGCCTTCGCGTGCCAGCGCCGCAGGCAGCGCGCCCACCACGTCGGCCAGGCCGCCGGTCTTGATCAGCGGAAAGGCTTCGGCCGCGACCGAAAGTACGCGCAGCTCGGTCAACTACTGGCCCAGGCGGTCGATCATCGGTTGCGTGATGAGGCACACGCCGCGTTCGGTGCGGCGGAATCGCGCAGCATCGTGTTCGGCGTCCTGTCCGACGACCAGCCCGTCCGGAATGCGTACGCCGCTGTCGATGACGACGCGCGACAGCCGGGCGTGTCGGCCGACATTGACGAACGGAAGCACCACGGCGTGGTCGATCGAACCATAGGAATGCACGTGAACGTTGTTGCACAACAACGAATGCCGCAGCGACGATCCGGAAACGATGCACCCGCCGGAAACGAGAGAGAACACGCCAAGCCCGCGCCGGCCATCGACGTCATGCACGAACTTGGCCGGCGGCGTGATCGCCGAGTACGTCCAGATGGGCCATTCGCGGTCGTAGACGTCCAGCTCCGGCACCACGTCGGTCAGGTCGATGTTTGCCTCGAAGTAGGCGTCGAGTGTGCCGACATCGCGCCAGTACACGCCGCTTTCGGCACGCGAACGAACGCAGGAGCGGGCAAAGCGATGCGCGACCGCCTTGCCGTTCTTGACGAGATAGGGAATCAGGTCGCGCCCGAAATCGCGGCTGGAATGCGGGTCGGCCGCGTCGCGGCGCAGCTGTTCGTGCAGAAAATCACGCCGAAACGCGTAGATGCCCATGCTGGCGAGCGCATGGCCCGGCCGATCGGGCATCTCGGCGGCATGCTCCGGCTTTTCGTCGAACGCCAGCACCCGGTCATCCCGGTCCACGCGCATGATCCCGAGGCCGGTGGCGTCCCGGAGCGGCACCTCGATGCACCCCACGGTGACATCGGCGCCCTCGTTGACGTGCTGCACCAGCATCCGCTCGTAGTCCATCTTGTACACGTGGTCGCCGGCCAGCAGCACGATGTACTCGGGCGCGTAGCTGTCGATGATGTCGATGTTCTGGAACACGGCGTCCGCCGTGCCCGCGTACCACTGGTTTTCGGCGACGCGCTGGCTCGCCGGCAGGATGTCGAAACTCTCGTTGCGCATCGGCTGCAGGAAGTTCCAACCCCGCTGCAAGTGCCGGATCAGACTGTGTGCCTTGTATTGCGTTGCCACCGCGATACGCCGGATTCCGGAATTGATCGCGTTGGACAACGCGAAATCGATGATCCGCGCCTTGCCGCCGAAGTACACCGCCGGCTTGGCGCGGTTCTCGGTCAACTCCATCAAGCGCGAGCCGCGTCCGCCCGCCAGCACATAGGCCATCGACGAGCGCGACAGCGGCGTCGAATACGTCACCTTGTCGTATTGCGGTTGCATGCATTTTCCCCCGGGAGGTGAATCATCCGCCATCATGGAGGAGCCGGAGCCTGCCCGGTGGCGGTACGGTGATTGTCGCCGAAAACGGGGGGCTGCGTCCCGGCGCCGCGGCGGTCGTCGCCATGGCGACCGTGCAGCTTTGGCGCGAAGTCTCAGTCTGTTTTCACTTCTCGCCCGCCCACGTGCCAGATATCCTCAGCGTACTCCCGGATGGCACGGTCCGATGAGAACCAGCCGACCCTGGCCGTGTTGAAAATCGCACTTCGCCACCAAGCGCCAGGATCGCGATACCGCTCATCTACCGCGGCCTGAGCGTCGCGGAAGGCGTCGAAGTCGGCCATGACCATGAAGTAATCAGCGTGGCGGAGGTCATGGGCGAGGCCGTGGAACCGCGTTGGGTCGTCCCGGGAAAATTCACCCGAGGTGACCGACTCGAGCACGCGCGCCAGCACGGGCGACGCGGCGATCGCGGCTTCGCCGCTCAAGCCTGCCCGGCGACGCGCCTCGACTTCTTCCGCCGTCAATCCAAACAGCACGAAATTGTCCGCGCCGACCCGGTCGCGAATCTCGATGTTCGCCCCGTCCAGCGTGCCGATGGTCAGTGCGCCGTTGAGCGCCAGCTTCATGTTGCCCGTACCGGACGCTTCCATGCCTGCAGTGGAGATTTGTTCTGACAGGTCCGCCGCCGGGATGATCGCCTCCGCCAGGCTGACGTTGTAGTTCGGCAGGAAGACGACCTTTAGCAAGCCGTGCACGGCGGGGTCGCCGTTGATCACCCGAGCCACGTCGTTGATGAGCTTGATGATGAGCTTCGCGCGAACGTAGCCGGCCGCCGCCTTGCCGGCGAAGATCTTGACCCGCGGCACCCAGTCCCCCTTGGGATCGGCCCGCATGGCCTCGTAGAGCGCGATGGTTTCGAGAATGTTCAGCAGCTGGCGCTTGTATTCGTGGATGCGCTTGATGTGCACATCGAACAGCGCGTTCGGATCGAGGCTCACGCCCAAGCGCTCGATCACGACTCGGGCGAGCGCCACCTTGTTCGCTCGGCGGGCGGAGGAGAAGCGTTCCCGGAACGCGGCGTCGTCGGCCAGCGGCGCCAGCGCGGACAGGGCGTTCGCATCGTCGAGCACGCGCGGCCCGATGGCGTCGACCACTAGACGCGTGAGCGCCGGATTGGCCTGATGGAGCCAGCGCCTGAACGTGATGCCGTTGGTCTTGTTGACGATGCGATCGGGAAAAATAGTGGCGAGGTCGCGAAATACCGTGCGGCGCATCAATTCGGTATGCAGTGCGGACACGCCGTTGATACGGCGCGAACCCAGGAATGCCAGGTGTCCCATCCGTACGTGACGGTCGTGGTTCTCCCCGATCAACGAGACCGATGTCAGGAAATCGTGATCCGCGCGTCCTTCGGCGCGGCGCGCGTCGAGATGCAGCGCATTGATCCGATAGATGATCTGCATGTGCCGCGGCAGCATCTTCTCGAGCAGCGCGACGGGCCAGGTTTCCAGCGCTTCCGGCAGCAGCGTATGGTTGGTATAGTTGAACACCGCGGTCGTGATCGACCACGCGAGGTCCCAGGGCATCCCGTAGAGGTCGACGAGAATCCGCATGAGCTCGGGGACCGCGATGGCCGGATGGGTGTCGTTCAGCTGGATGGCGACATAGTCGGCCAGCAACGACAGTTCGCCATGCTGCTCCATGTGCCGGCGCACGAGGTCCTGCAGAGATGCGGACGCGAAGAAGAATTCCTGGCGCAGTCGCAGGTCTTCGCCTGCGGGCGTTTCGTCGCTGGGGTAGAGCACGCGCGAGATGGCCTCGAGCCGCACGCGATCGGCAAGCGCGCCAACGTGATCGCCGCGATTGAAGTCGTCGAGCGACAGGGGGTCCGCAGCGCGCGCCGACCACAGGCGCAACGTGTTGACGTGCCGCCCGCGCCAGCCGGTGATCGGCGTGTCGAACGCGAGCGCCGTCACCGTCTCGGCGGGCACCCAGGAATGTCCTTGCGTGCCATCCCTGCGGACGACAGCTTCCACACTTCCGCCGAATCCCACCGTGTAAGCCACACCTGGGCGTTCGAACTCCCACGGATTGCCGTGCGCCAGCCACTCCTCCGGCAGTTCGTGCTGCCAGCCATCCTTGACCACCTGCCGGAAAATGCCGTGGTCGTAGCGAATGCCGTAGCCATGCGCCGGTATGCCCAGCGTGGCCATGCTCTCCATGAAACAGGCCGCGAGGCGGCCCAGTCCACCATTGCCTAGCGCCGCGTCCGGCTCGAGCGCGCACAAGCGGTCGAGATCGAGCCCGAGCTGGTCCAGCGCTCCGCGCACGGTGGCCGTCAGCCCCAGGTTGGACATCGCGTCGGCGAGCAGCCGCCCGATCAGGAATTCCAGGGAAAAGTAATAGACGCGCCGGGCGCCGGCTCGATGGGTCGCGCGGCCCGATTCGAGCCAGCGGTCGACAATGCGGTCGCGAACCGCGAGCGCCGTGGCCATGAACCAGTCGTGATCGAGCGCGCTGCTGCGATCCTTGCCCACCATGTACGTGAGCTTGCCCATGATCGCGGCGCGCATTGCCTCGACGTCACTGGCGCTCGCCCGGTTTCCCGGAACGTCCTTCGACCGCGGGTTGCCGTCGTCGCAAGAGTTGCGGGTGCTATCGAATTGCGCCACGGGTGAATATCCTGACCGGTACGAATAGAATCCCATAGCGTAACAGCGTGTGGCAAGGCCGTCCGGACGCATGGCGCGCGATGGCCCCGGATGCGCTTCGGCAGTAAACTGCGCGAAATCCGCAAGGAGGGGTATGGTCGTGAACCGGGGGACCGCGTGCCGCAACTCCCCACACCCGTCGCCGGGATCCTTCCGCCAGCGCGCGAACTTGGCGCTTTGGCTGGGCATGCTGGTCCTTGCCGCGCCATCGCTTGCGCAGCCTACGCTGATCCAGCGTGGCGAGTATCTCGCGCGGGCAGGCGATTGCGTCTCGTGTCACACGGCACCGGGCGGCGCACCGTTCGCCGGCGGGCTGCGGCTCGACACGCCCTTCGGGTACATGCTGGCTCCGAACATCACGCCCGACATCGAGACCGGCATCGGCCGCTGGTCCAGCGCCGAGTTCCAGCGCGCGCTGCATGACGGCGTAAATAGGCATGGTCAGGACATGTACCCGACGATGCCCTACGACTTCTACACCAAGGCCGCGCGCGAGGACATCGACGCCATCTATGCGTACCTGCGCACGGTCAAGCCGGTGCGCAACGAGGTGACCGTCAACCACCTTTACTTTCCGTTCGACCAGCGCTGGTCGATGGCCGCGTGGCGCGAATTGTATTTCAGGGAGGGCGTCTACAAGCCGGACCCGAACCAGTCCGCGTCGTGGAACCGCGGCGCCTACCTGGTGGAGGGTTTCGGGCACTGCAGCGACTGTCATTCGCCGCGCAACCTGCTGGGCGGCATCGAGAAGAGCAAGGACTTCAACGGCGCGGTCATCGACGGCTGGTTCGCGCTCGACCTGACTTCCGACATCGCGACCGGCTTGGGCGCGTGGTCGGCCGACGAGATCGCCACCTATCTCGGGACGGGCACCTACAAGGAGAGGACCACGACGCTGGGTCCGATGGCCGAGGTCGTGCGCAACAGCCTGAGCCACCTGACCGAATCCGATTTGCGGGCGATGGCGGAATATCTGAAGTCGATTCCGCCGGAATCCCGGTTGCGCACCGGACGGGTTGCCGCCGACCCGGCCCGGGTTCGCGGCGCCGCGCTTTACGTCGACAACTGCGCCGGATGTCATCAGGCCAACGGACGCGGGATTCCCGGCGTATTTCCTCCGCTGGCGGGCAACGGCGTGGTGGTCGCGGCCGATCCCAACGATATTCTCAAGGTAGTCGACGGCGGCATCGCGCCGCGCGGCAGCTACATCCAGATGCCGAGCTTCGGGGACAAGCTGACGGACCAGGAGGTTGCCGAGATCGCCAACTACGTTCGCACCAGCTGGGGCAACCGGGCGGCGCCGAACGTGACACTGGAAAGCGTGGCAAAGATGCGCGCCGCGAAGAACTAGGACTTCTTCCGGCGGGCACCTTTCGCTGTCATTGCGGCTTCGCGGATCGCGTTGATCCGTCGCACGAAGTCCACGAGCACGCTGCCGGACCAGCCGAATGCGAATAACCCGGACATGGCGATGATCGGCGCCAGCATGCGCCATCCGTTGGGCAGGATATCGGTGCCGTAGCCTACCGTCGTATATGTGTTGCCCGCGAAAAAGCCCGCCGCCCGCCAGTCCGGCACCAGTCCGGAATAGACAAGAGCCACCGACAACACGACGATTTCCACGACGTGCAGCGCCAGCAGCATGAAGACGACGCTGCCCATCAGCAGGTCCGCCCGCCAGCCGGCGGGCGTCCGCATGATCGCGTCGCACCGTCGCACGACGTGCCGGGTCACCGCCCGAACGCCCGCGGCGTGTATGAGGATGATGAAGACCAGCAGCGCGCCGCCGAAAAAGAGGTCGGCCGCCGGCATGATCGCCGACATGTCCGACAGGAAAGGCAATCGCTCGATATCCGCGGCGTCGCGCTCTAGGCTGCCGGGAATCCGCTGCAGGACGCCGGAGGACGTGTCCGTCGTCGCGGCGGCGAGCATTATGGCAATGTTTTCACGCATGCGAAGTGCGGTCGAAGAGCGCGGTGCGAATCGGCAGCATAGGGGAAGACGGATGGTACGCCCGACAGGATTCGAACCTGTTACCCCCGGCTTAGAAGGCCGGTGCTCTATCCAAATGAGCTACGGGCGCAGAACTTGAAATATTATCCATTGTTTCGGGAGCAGGCGATGCGGATTTCGGTAACGCGTGACCGGACCGGCGCAATGCGTCACATCGTGCGCGTGCGCCAGCACGTGCTGGACGTCGACGAAGCGGAGGCGCAGGGCGGCGAGGACACGGGGCCCTCGCCCCACGATCTGTACGACGCCGCGCTGGGCGCGTGCAAGGCGCTCACCGTCCTCTGGTACGCCAAGCGCAAGCACATTCCGATCGAGGATATCGCGGTGACCGTCGACCGCGACGATACGGACGAGCGCGGCGGGACGTATCGCTTGCACACGACGCTGGCGCTGACTGGTGCGCTCTCCGAAGCCCAGCGCCAGGAATTGCTGAACGTGGCTGGCAAATGCCCTGTCCACAAGCTCATGACCCAGGTCACGACCGAAATCAGCACGGACCTGCTCCCTTCCTAGGAATCCCGAATGCCAATCTCCGAATTACTGCGCGCGCGCGACAGGGACCTGGGCGGCGGCTTCATGGTGCGCCGCCTGCTGCCGGCGTTCCCGCGACAATCCGTCGGGCCGTTCGTGTTCTTCGACCACTTCGGCCCGGTCACCTCCCGCCCCGGCGACAATCACGACGTGCGCCCGCACCCACACATCGGGCTGGCGACGGTCACCTACCTATTCGACGGTGCGATGATGCACCGGGATTCCGTCGGCTCGGTCCAGCGCATCGAGCCGGGAGCCATCAACTGGATGACCGCCGGCCGCGGGATCGTGCATTCCGAGCGCACGCCGACCGAACTGCGCGACACCACGCGCACTTCACATGGTTTGCAGCTGTGGGCCGCACTGCCCAAGGACTTCGAGGAAACCGCGCCAAGCTTTCACCACACATCCGCCGAGGTGATTTCCGTCGTCGACCGCGACGGCAGCAGCATCCGCGTTTTGATCGGGAGTGCGTTCGGCGCAGTGTCGCCGGTCGCGACGTTCGCGCCGACGCTCTACCTCGACGTCGGGATGTCGGCGGGGGCACTGCTGGAGCTGCCCTCGGCGAGCGCCACGTTCGAGCGCGCGATCTACAGCGTCGACCGACCCCTGGTCGTGGACGGCACCGAGGTGCCCCCGTTTTCGCTTGCCGTGCTGGCGCCAGGCGCAAGCGCCGACATCAGCGCGCCGCAAGGAGCGCGCTGCGCCGTCATCGGCGGCGAGCCTCTCGACGGTCCGCGCTACCTGTGGTGGAACTTCGTGTCGTCGAGCAAGGAGCGGATGGAGCGCGCCAAGGAGGACTGGGCACAACAGCGCATGGGGCAGATCGACGGAGAGCACGAGTTCATACCGCTCCCGGAAAGGCGGGAATGACTCGGCGTTCCGCGGCCAATCCCGCAATGTCATTCCCGCCCAGTTGCGCAGTCGAGCGGAAGTGACTGCTTGGTACCATTTGTTTCGCTATCGCTTTTTCGCCACGCGCCAGGCTGCGAAGTCCGCCAGCGTCCGCTCATCCGTTGCGGGGTACAACCCGAGGATCGACCGTCCGTTGCGCACTTCCTCAGTGACGAAGTCCTCGAACGCGGTCATCTCGACCGCCTCGTCCGCGAGTTCGTCCGCAAGGTGCGCAGGCAGAACGACTACCCCTTCGGTGTCGCCCACAATCACGTCACCCGGAAACACCGGCGCGTCGCCGCAGCCTATCGGCCCGTTGATTTCGATGGCCTGGTGCAGCGTGAGATTGGTCGGTGACGCGGGGCGGTGGTGGTAGGCCGCGATGTCCAGCCTTGCGATTTCCATGGAGTCGCGCAAGCCGCCATCGGTCACGATGCCGGCGACGCCGCGCTTCATCAGTCGCGTAACCAGGATCGATCCGGCCGACGCCGCCCGTGCATCCTTGCGGCTGTCGATCACCAGCACAGCGCCCGGTGGACACTCCTCCACCGCCTTGCGCTGTGGATGCCCGCGGTCGCGAAACACCGTGAGCGGATTCAAATCCTCCCGCGCCGGGATGTACCGCAGCGTATAAGCCTCGCCGACCATGTTCGCGGCGTCCGGATTGAGCGGATGCACATCCTGGATGAACTGGTTGCGCAGGCCGCGCTTGAACAGTGCCGTCGTAAGGGTGGCGACGCTGACGGACTTGAGCTTGTCCCGGGTGTTGTCCTTGAGGTGGGACATGGCGGCCGGCATGCGCGTCGCGCACGAGTCATCAAGGCGTCGGCACGACGGTGTAGAACACGCCGTTGGCGCCGAACGCCGGCTTGAGCCAGGTGTTGCCGCAGAGGTAATACGTGTTGCCCTGAACGTTGGGCGTCGCGCATCCGGACGGAACGTTGGAGTAGCTCATCCCCATGACCCAGGTTCCGGACGCGGGCGTGGTGGCCACGGCTGCACCCGCAGCCACACCGGCGCCATACGCGGCACTGGTCGCCGCGGCCGTGTTCGCGCTGCCTGTGGCGACGCCCGCCGCATACGCGTTGGAGGTCGCGGCCGCGGTATTGGCAGATGCCACCGCCGCACCCGCCGCCATGCCGACGACGGCACCGGCCGCGGCAGCGCATCCGTAGCAGCCCGATGCGTAATAGGGCACGGCGACGGGGGGATGATATGCCGTGTATGTCGGGTACGCGGGATAGCCCGGCGGGTGATAGGCAGTCGCACCCCCCGGATAGGTGTGATAGGCGCCGGAGCCGTAGGCGCCATAGGTGCTGCCACCGTACATGTTGGTGTGCTCGGTGCCACCGCCGTAGGCGTGGGCCGTATTGCCGCCATAGGCGTTGGTGTGCTCGGTGCCCTCGCCTGCAACGTGCTGGGTGCTGCCGCCCCACGCGTTGGAGTGACTGGTCGAGCCCCAGCTGTGGCTGCTGCTGCCGCCATAGCGATTGGCGCTGGCCCAGCCCTGGGCGTGCCCGGCCCACAGGGACAAAGTCACGAGGGCGATTGTGGCTGATAGCTTGGCGTTCATGATTTCACCTGTATTCCCTTGGCCTCAGTTCGATTTCGCCGGCGCGGAGGCGGGGGCGGATTTCCTGACGGTGCCGGAGGTCAGCGGCTTCACGCCCTCCGGCAGCGACGGCGCGGCAAAGGCCATTTTTCCGGCGGTCTGCGCCTTGGCCGAGGCGAAGGCGTCGGCAGGAATGACCGGATCCAACTGCCAGTTGGACAATTCCAATTCGTGATGCAGCGCCAGCGGATCTGCGGCGTACATTGCGCGGAGCCGCCGCGGCAGCTTGTCGTCGGCTCCGATCCAGATCTGCAGGAACACGTCGTTGTTCGCCCAGGCCAGCATGTCGGTTTTCACTCCACCCACGGACGTCGACTGCCCGATGTAGAACGCGAGAATCGCGCCGTTGGTCAGCGCCGCATAGGGATCAGCGGCTACCAGGTCCATGAACGGATAGAAGATGGCGTAATTCTTGAACGCGGCCGCGAGCGCGCCGTCGATGGTCGGTGGCGCCGGCGCCACGGCGGCGAGGTTCTCCAATGGCGCGAAGGCGGTCATCGACTTGCCGTCGTAATAGAACTCGGACGCAGGTCCATCGCCAGGCGACAGGATCCGCAACCTGTCCGGCCGCTGCAACGTCACGTCATAGCGGGTCGTGTACACGAGCGGCGGGCCGAGCTTGCTCGGATACTCGTAGCCCACGGTCGCCGTGAACGACATCGACTTCGCCGCAGCGAGCCTCGCGCTGGTGGCACGGAGGAGCTCCATCGCCCGTGGCTCGAGGATCAGCTTGAAATCGGACGCCGTCGATTTATTCGCGGGCTTGACCGCCTTTGCCGCTGTTCCGGGCTTGGCGGCCGGCGCGGGCGTCTGCGCCGCGACGCCCGCGGCGGCGAAAATGCCCAGTACCAGCGCCAATATGCGACCTGCCGCGTGGGGACGATTCATTGCCTTCTCCGAGTGTACGGCTTCCGACGCCCGCGGGCTAAGGAATCATGCCGCATTCGAACATCTTGTTGACGATAGGACCCGACACCTTGTTGAAGAACGCGGCACGCATCTGCGGATCGCTCTTGAGGAAGCCGATGATCCGCTGCTCCTCCTGCGATTTCGGCTGGCTCTTCTGCTGCCACAGTTGTTCGCATGTCGAAGACTGGTATTTCTGGATCACCTTTTCCGCGACGCGGTCCATGATCGGATACTGCGCGTAGGCGACTCCGGCGAGGGCGAGCACCGGAAGTGAAGCCAAGAGCCAATTGCGCTTGTTCATTGCATTCTCCTGTGGATCTGGTTGGCGAGGAATTCGAAGATGCGGCCGTGCCGCACGCCGCTACGGCTTGACGCGCGTGAATTGGACATCGAACTTCTGTTGAGCAACCGCCTGGAAGTAGACGCCCTTGAGAACGTCAGTCGCCGGATCGTACGTGAGCGAATAAGTCGATCCATTGTATCCGCCCGCCCGAAGCTCGAGGAAGACCTTGACGTTCTTGCCATCGCGCGTCGCCTCCGCCTTCTCGAAGGGCAGCAAGCTCGGATTGGCGTAGCCGGCCTCGAGCCTGCCATCTGCGGACACTCCCCGGATCATGATCATGTAGCCGCCGTCCGGCCGCACCCAGCGGCCGAGGAGTACGTCGAGGCGCACCTGCGTTGAAGGCGCATCCGCAGGCGCGTTCGAGCCTTGCGCGTGGGCCGGCCAAGCGATACATGAGCCCAGCGCCAGCGCGAGGCCGGCCAGCGCCGCGCCGAGGCCACGCACGCGATGCAATCCGGCCGGCGAGTCAGTAGCACCGGTCCGGATCACTGCGGGCCGGGTTGCACGTTCTTCAGCGCCTTGCCGTCGAGTGCCTCGCCCTGCGCACCCTCGAGCTTCGCGATATCGGCCGGCGATAGCTGCGGCCGGTCGATGCTGATCGTCAACTTGTTCAGCTTCGCGGTCAGCGTGAAAGGCGGCCTGTAGTCGGCGTCATTCACGCCGGTCAGCGTGTCGGAGCCGATGTCGAAGCTCTCGTCCCACTGCAGGATCATGGGCATCGTGTGCTCCATCTTCACCGTCTGCACGTCCTTGCCGTCTACCTTCAGCGTGCCGGTGCCGGAACGGCCCAGGCCGCTCATATTGTTGAAGGCAAGGGTGCCGACGCCGAGGCCGTCGTACTTGAAGTCGAACATCACCGTGTGCTTGCCTGGCGACAGCGCCTCGGGGCCCTCCCACTTGACGCGCTTCAGATCGGCCAGGTTCCACAGGAACACCGGCTTGCCGTGCAGCAGGTAGAAGCCATACCCACCGAAGCGGCCGCCCGAGGTGAGGATCATGCCCTCGGCGCCAGCTTGCGGCACGTCGATGTCGGCCGTGATCGTGTACGAGGCGTTGAGCAGGAATGGCGAGTCGCCCTGCGGCAGGCCGGTCATCGGCCGCGTATAGACGAACTCGGTGCGCCCGGCGGTGATGTTCGGCCGCGGCGCGACGATGCGGGCAGCGACCGACGCATCCAGCGGGAATACCTGATACTTGTGCGCCTCGGCGACGAACTCCTTGCGCATCTCGGCGACCTTCGCCGGGTACTTGTCGGCGATGTCATCGGCCTGGCTGAAATCCTTGTGCAGGTCATAGAGCTGGAACACCTGGTTGTTCAGCGGGTCGGGATTCGCCACGCCGAAGGCCTCCCACGGCGCACGATTCACCTTCGTGCTGAGCAGCCAGCCGTCGTCGTACAACGCCCACTGGCCCATCATCTCGAAGTACTGCTTCTTGTGGTGCGATGGTTCCTTCGCGTTCTTCGCGTCGAAGGTGTAGGCGAAGCTCGTGCCTTCGATCGGCGCCTGCTTGATGCCGTCGATCATCTGCGGCGCCTGGAGATGCGCGGATTCGAGGATGGTCGGCACGACGTCGATGACGTGGATGAACTGCTCGCGCAGGCCGCCCTTGTCCTTGATGCGCGCTGGCCACGAAACGACCATGTTCTGGTTGATGCCGCCCAGCCGGGAGGCATTCTGCTTGAACCAGTCGAACGGCGTGTCGAATGCCCAGGACCAACCGGCCGACATGTGGTTGTAGGTCTGGTCGGTGCCCCAGACGTCGTACCACTTCATCTGCACGTCAACCGGGATTTCAGCCACCCCGTTGAAGAACGCAACTTCGTTGGGCGTGCCCACCGGTCCGCCCTCGGCGCTGGTGCCATTGTCGCCGTTGATGTAGATGACGAGCGTGTTGTCGAGCTGGCCCAGGTCCTGGAAGGCCTGGATCACGCGGCCGATCTCGTAGTCGCTGTAGGCCGAGTAGGCAGCAAACACCTCGACCTGGCGGATGAAGAGCTTCTTCTCGACGTCACTGAGCTGGTCCCAGGGCTTGAGCTTGTCGCTGGGCCACGGCGTGAGCTTCGCATCCGGGGCGATCACACCGAGTTTCTTCTGGTTCTCGAAGATGCGCTGGCGCAAGGCGTTGTAGCCGTCGTCGAACAGGTGCATCGCATGGATCTTGTCGAACCATTCCTTGGTCGGGTGGTGCGGTGCATGCGTCGCACCAGGCGCGTACTTGATGAATATCGGCTTGCTCGGGTCGGTCTGATGGATGCGTGTCATGTAGTCGATCGCATCATCGGCCATCGCGGTGATGAGGTTCCAGGTCCCCTCTGGCTTGCCCAGGTACGGGTAGATCTGCGTGGTATTGCGAAACAGGTTTGGCTGCCACTGGTTGGTGTCGCCGCCAACGAAGCCGTAGAAGTACTCGAAGCCCATGCCAGTCGGCCACTGGTCGAACGGCCCGGCCTGGCTGGCCGCGAAGGCCGGCGTGTTGTGGTCCTTGCCGAACCAGGCGGTGGAATAGCCATTGTCGAGCAGCATGCGCCCGATCGTCGCCTTGTCCTTGCCGATGAGGCTGTTGTAGCCGGGAAAGCCCGTGGACTGCTCGGCGATCACGCCAAAGCCGGCCGAATGGTGGTTGCGCCCCGTGATCAACGCGGCGCGCGTCGGCGAGCACAGCGCGGTGGAGAAGACGCGGTTGTAGCGCAAGCCCTCCCTGGCGATCCGGTCCATCGTCGGCGTCGGGATTACGCCGCCGAAAGTGCTGGGCACGCCAAAGCCCGCGTCGTCCGTGATGATCAGCAGCACGTTCGGTGCCCCCTTGGGTGGCACGATGCGCGGCGCCCACCAAGGTTTCGACTGCAGCGCGTCGTTCTTGATCACGCCGCCGAACTTCGGGTCGGGTGGCGGCAATTGCCTGGGACTCACGGTCGTCGTGGCACTGGGTGAACCGAGCGTGCCCGTCACTTGTTGCGCTTCGGACATTACCGGTCCCAGGAACGCCAGCAACAGCCCCGCCAATCGCGCTGCAACTCCGAAGTTTCTGAACATCCGACAGCTCCTTGTCAATGGAATTTCTTGCGTGGATTGGTCGCCTACTTCTCGGCAACAATCGGAAGGCGCCCTGGCGAAAGGGCGCAATGATAATCCGCGCGCGTCCAAGTGGCTAGGACGACGAACGCTTGTTACAAGGTATGTGACAAGCCGGCAAAAGCGAAAACCTGGCACCGGACGCAGAATGGGGGCACATCGGGCTTCGGGGAACGGCGTCGAAATCGCCGTCCGGGTCTTGCTGCCCGCGAACTGGCGGCTTAAACGATGCCGCAGCCGCGAGGACTACCGCCGGATACACAACAGCGGCCGATCACGGGCCGCTTGCAGCCTTCGTCCTGCTTGAATCCGGGCTGCGGGCTTTCACTATGCCGCCATGGTCGAGCCGGTTCCGCCGGATCGCGAGCAGGCCGGCCAGCGCCAGTCCCAGAGTAGAATCACCCACGGCAACTGCGAGTCGCGCCGAGTCGGTGACGGCTCGGCAGGATAATCCGCGGCTCAATGCGCCGCCGGTGCCGGGTAGATGGTCTTCCATTCGGATTTCATGTCCACCACCCCCCAGCCTTGGGGCCCGGCCATGTCAAGCGCCTTGTCGAGGCGACCGACCGACGATTTGCGGTCGTAGGCGTACTCGCGTTCGGCGTCGGTATGGTGAATCAGCATGCCGAGCCGGGCGCCATCTCCCGCTGTAGTCCATTGCAGCATCTGCAGGTCGCCGTCGCTATTGCCAAAAGCGGCAATCGGGCGGCGGCCAATATGGGCGTTGATGCCGACCGGCTTGCCCTCCTTGTCGTTGATGAAGTTCATTTGCGGCAACCGCACCAGCACCGGCTGGCCATGGCGAATCTCGAACTTGGTCTTGATGCTGCTACCGACGATCTGCTCGGGCGGGACCCCATACACCTGCTCGGCCCACGGGCGCATGAATTCGATTCCGCCACCGGACACGATGAACGTCTTGAATTCGTTGGCGCGAAGGTAGCCGAGCAATTCGAGCATCGGCTGATAGACCATCTCCGTAAAGAGCTTCCCGGTCTTCGGATGCCGTGCCGTGGCGATCCAGTCGGCGACCGTCTTCTCGAACTCGGCGGTGGTCATGCCGGCGTGCGTGGCCATCACCATCTCCATCAGCGAATGTTCGCCGCCTTTGAGCGCGCCCTTGATATCGCCTCGCAGCACCGATGCGAAGGGTTCACTGGTTTTCCACTCCGGGTGTTTGGGCGCAAGCGCCTTGATGCGGTCGACGACGAAGAACGCCTGGACATACATCGGCTGTTCGCCCCATAACGTACCGTCGTTGTCGAACACCGCGATGCGCTCGGCGGGTGCCACGAAATCCTTTCCGCGGGAATCGGTGACCGCCTGTACAAAGGACATGATGCGTTCCTTGCTGGCGCCGGCATTCCACGAAGGCAGCGGATCGACAGGCTGCGCATGCGCGCCGCCCGCAACGACGAACAGGACGAGAATCAGGAACCTGGCGAACATGGCGATGCTCCTGCAAAGGCGAGGCCGCATCCGACGGTTCGGATGCGGCGCCAGGCGATACGGCAATACGGTCAGAACGCCATCAATTGTTGGCGTTGTTGACCAGCGCCTCCATCACCCGGTCGAGATTGAAGCTACCCGGTTTCTGGCGCGGTGGATAGTCGCGAAAACTTTGCAGCCATTGACCGACGTACGCGCCGGCGGGCGCAATGGCGAACATGTGTTCCATGTACCAGCGCTGGTAGCCCATCGCGTTTTCCTCTTCCGCTCGCTCGAAGGGGTCCATGCGCAGCTTGGTGAGCATCGGGGCGCGCAGCGGCGTGAACGGCTGCTGCCAGACCCGCAGTCCCAGCGCGTCCTGCTTGAGAAAGGTGACCTTCCAGTTCTCGTAGCGAAGCGCCGCCACGTTGCCATCATCGGTCCAGTAGATGAACGCCTTGCGCGGCCAGGGACCTTCGCCGCGCAGCGCCGGGCCGAGGTCATACCCGTCGAGGTGAACCTTGTAGGTGCGGTCACCGATCTTGCGACCCTTGAGCAGGTCGGCCGTCGCGGTCTTGTCGCCCGCCGCCGTGACCCGAGATTCGCAGCAAAGCGGGTGAGTTGACCACGCAATCAGGGACTTGGCAATGCCTTGCCGTGCATCGTCTGATAACATTTCCGCATCGTGCTCGATCCGAAGCAGCTGCATTGCGCAATCACGTTGGCCAGGCACCGCAACTTTGCGCGGGCGGCCGAAGCGCTGGACTACACGCTGGCATTGCTTGGCGTCGCCGGGCTTGCCCTGGGGCCGATCGGATTGCGCGGCGAAGACCGGCGCGCGCTGGTCTGGGGCTTTCCGGCGCGCAATCTCGCCATTGCCGCGCTCATCGCGACGACGGTCGTGGGACAACTCGCGATGGCCACGTTCGGCGCCGTGCTGTTTGCCGTGCACCTGACGGTCATGATCCCGCTCGCGCTGTTTCTCGGCCGGGCGAACGTTCGGCGGCAGGCGGCCTGACTTCGATTCGGCGCACGGGCCCAGGATCGCCGATGTTGCACAGGATGGCCGGGCCGCAAGCGAAGGAGAAGCGATGGAACGAATCACGATGACGATCGACGCAACACTGGCGCTGGAATTCGACAGGCTGATCGCCAAGCGGGGCTATGGCAGTCGGTCGGAGGCGATGCGCGACCTGCTGCGGCGCGAAGTCGAGAGCGATCGCGTCAAGTACGAGGCGCTGGCGTATTGCGTCGCGAGCCTTTCCTACGTCTACAACCATCACGTCCGCGACCTGGCGGAACGCCTGAACGCTGCGCAGCACGAACACCATGACCTCGTCATTGCGACGATGCACGTGCATCTCGACCACGAACACTGCCTGGAAGTTTCGATACTCAAGGGGACGACCGCTGCCGTGCGCGGATTCGCCAACCAGGTGAAGGCGGAGCGTGGCGTCCGCCACACCGCGCTTCACGTCATCACGGTCGAACCCGGCGACAAGCACGCGCTGCGCGGCGCGCACCGGCACCAGGGACACATGCATCTCATTCCGCGTTCCTGATTCAGATCAAGGTATGGCCGGGATGGCCCTTGCGTGCCGGTAGGACGACGTGTCATATTCCTCCCACGCTTGAATTCCGAGCGGAATCTCATGGGCCGGGGTCGTGGACACTCTTCCTGCTACCTGGACTGCGCTGTGCCTCCTCGCCTTCGTGCTGGGCCTGAGGCACGGCTTCGACGCCGACCACCTGGCCACGATCGACGGTCTGACGCGCTACAACGCGCGCGCCAATCCCCGCCTCGCCAGGGTTGCGGGCGCGCTCTTTTCGCTCGGACACGGCGTGGTGGTGATGCTGGTCGCCCTGGTCGCCGGCGCGCTGTCCGCGGGCTGGCAGACGCCCGGCTGGCTCGAAGTCACGGGCGCCGCCGTGTCGGTCCTTTTTCTCTTTGGCCTGGCCTACCTCAACGTACACGCCGTACTGACGGCGGCACCCAACGCCGTCATCGCGACTTCCGGACTGAAAGCCCGCTTGCTGGGCCGGGTGTTGACGGTGCGCCGCCCCTGGGCCATCGCCGCCGTGGGAATGCTGTTCGCGCTGTCGTTTGACACGGTTTCCCAGGCGGCGCTGTTCGCGCTGGCCGCGGGCCACTTCGGCGGCGTCATGTCCGCGCTCTTTGTCGCCGGGCTGTTCGTGCTCGGAATGCTCGTCGTCGACGGCATCAACGGCGTCTGGATCTCCGCCCTCATTCGTCGCGCCGATCGCACAGCCGTGATCGCCTCGCGCGTGATGGCGTTGGCCGTGGCGGCCATCAGCATCGCGGTCGGCATGTTCACGATCGCCAGATACTTGCTCCCGGCAGTGGACGCCTGGTCGGAGAGCCATGATCTCGTCTTCGGTGGCGTCGTGGTTTGCGGGGTGATCGTGGCGTTCCTGGTCGCGATGCGCACCGCGCGACGCGCAAGCGCCGCCTGACCGGCTGCGTAAATGCAGCGAGCCTTGGCTGCGGTGACCGACCAAGCGCCCGCCAGGAGACGACACGATGGCTGATCCACAAACCGGCGTTGCTGCCCAGCTGCGCAACATCGAAGCCAAGACGGGCAAGAGCTTCGCGCAATTGTGCAAGCTGATTGCCGACAGCGGCCTGGCCAGGGTCGGTGAACAGCGCGCAATGCTGATGGAAAAACTCGGACTGGGCTATGGCGATGCCAACATGTTGGCAATCCGCGCCAAGGAGGTTGCGACACCGACGTCGGCAGGCGCCGATCCGCTCGACGCGATCTACATCGGTGCCAAGGCGCCGCTGCGTGCGCTGCATGACCGGCTCACCGCGCAAATCGACAAGCTCGGCACCTACGAGAAGGCGCCCAAGAAAACGTACATCAGCATGCGTAGAAAGAAACAGTTCGCAATGTTGGGACCGGCCACCAGGGATCAGCTCGAACTTGGACTCAATGCCAGGGGACTTTCCGGTTCCGGAAGATTGCGGGCCATGCCGCCGGGAGGTATGTGCCCGTACGCGGTGCGGCTGTCCGACGCGAGCGAGATCGACGCTGAGCTGATGGGCTGGGTGCGGGCCGCGTACGACGCCGCAGGTTGAACGCCGCTGCCGAGTCGGTCGCCTTAATCAGGCGCCCGCCCTGCGCAAGATTGCGCCGCCGCGCGGCTCGCCCCGCGCGGAACTCATTAGGCGCGGCGAACGGCGTCGATCCCCAGGACGCTTGCATCCTGGGCGCCATGCCCGGCCGCAATGAGGCCATCCATGCGGGCCGCGATCGCCGGCAGCGCCGCCAAGGGCCGGTCGCCTGCGGTCTCGATCATCAGCCGCACGTCCTTGCGCGCCATGGCCAGTTCGAAAGAAGCGGCGAAGTTTCCCTTGGCCATGTTCACGCCGCGCCCAGCCACCATCGCGTTCAGGTCGAGCATCTTCAATAGCTTGATGGCATCTTCGGCGTCGACACCGCTTGCCTGCGCCATGGTGAAAATGTCCGCTGTCATCGCGACGATGCCGATGATCATCGCGTTGCCGAAGAGCTTGTTCACGGCAGCGAGATCAGCGCGGTCGCCCAGGTATTCCAGGCGCCCGGTCATCTTGGCCAGGTCGGCCTTGACGCTTTCGAAAAGAGCGGCTGGGCCCGCGACCATCATCGAGCCCTGCGCGTTGCGAGCGGCAGGGGGTCCCATGAAGACCGGGCAGTGCAGATACCTTATCCCTTGCGCACTGAGCCTGCCCGCCCGCCCGGCGGTGAGCTTCGGCAAGGTCGTGGTGTGGTCGATGATGACCGCATCTGCGGAAAGTCCGGGGCGCGCGGCCGCGAGGACCTCATCCACCACGGCGTCGTCCTTGAGCACCAGATGGACCCGCGCAGCGCCGCGAACTGCTTCGGCTGGCGTCGCGGCGGCCTTGACGCCGAACTGGGCCAGTGCCACCGCCTTGTCGGGTGAGCGATTCCACGCGGTAACGCTATCTCCACGCTTGGCGCACGCCTCCGCAAATGCGCCACCCAACAATCCGGTACCGAGAAAGGCTATGTTTGCCATGAAAATGATCCCTGAAGTGCCGCATGTCGCAATTGACGTCGGCGTGCCTGAACGGAAATCCTTGTCGAACCTCTAATGTTACTCGGCCCCTCCGCGGGGCATCACGTGCCGCGTGGCGGACCATCGGGGCCGCCAGGGCCTGGCGGAGGGTCCGCTTGACGCCGGATGGCCCGGCGATGGATAGTCCAAGGTCCACGTCCCGGAGTTCACCATGTCTGGCCTCTTGCCCAATGTCGACCCGCAAGGATTGCTCGAGTATTCCGTCGTCTTCACGGATCGCGCGCTCAATCATATGTCGCAGACATTTCAAGGCGCGATGCGGGACATTTCGTCGACTCTCAAGCGGGTATACAACGCGAAATCGGCCGTCGTTGTTCCCGGCAGCGGCACGTTCGGCATGGAAGCGGTTGCGCGCCAGTTCGCCACGGGGAAGAAATGCCTGGTCATACGCAATGGATGGTTCAGCTACCGTTGGAGCCAGATATTCGACATGGGCGCCATTCCGGCGCAATCCATCGTGCTCAAGGCGCGGCGCACCGGGGATAGCGCACAGGCACCGTTTGCGCCGCCGCCAATCGCTGAAGTCGTGGCCACGATCCGCGAACAAAAATCCGACCTGGTCTTTGCGCCCCATGTAGAAACCAGTTCCGGGATGATCCTTCCCGATGGGTATCTTCGCGCCGTCGCCGACGCGGTGCACGAAGTTGGCGGCCTGTTCGTGCTCGATTGCATCGCGTCCGGAACGATCTGGGTCGACATGGTTGCCTGCGGCGTGGACGTGCTGATCAGCGCGCCACAAAAGGGCTGGAGCGCGTCGCCCTGCTGTGCTTTGGTGATGTTGAGCGAGAGCGCGCGCAAGGCCATCGATGCGACAACGAGCAGCAGCTTCGCCTGCGACCTGCGCAAATGGCTGCAGATCATGGAAGCCTACGAGAACGGCGGCCACGCGTACCATGGCACGATGCCGACCGATGCGCTGATTCGCCTGCGCGACGCCATGAAGGAGACCGAATCCTCGGGCTTCGCCAACGTTCGCGCGCAACAGCAGGAACTTGGCGCCAAGGTGCGCGCGTTGCTCGCGCGTCATGGTTACCGGAGTGTTGCCGCCGAGGGCTTCGAGGCGCCCGGCGTCGTCGTCAGCTATACGGACGATCCGGACGTGCAATCCGGGAAAAAATTCATTGCGCTTGGGTTGCAAACCGCGGCGGGAGTGCCCCTGCAATGCGACGAGCCAGCCAATTTCCGGACGTTCCGCATCGGGCTCTTCGGCCTGGACAAGCTGCGCAATGTCGACCGTACCGTCGCCAACCTGGAAGTGGCGCTCGCCAGACTGCGGCAGGAGGCGACGCCGTCGAGCCAGGCGGCATGATTCGCTGAGAGCAGCACAGTGACAGTTTGTGGTCGATGATCCGGTCACCCTCGATCGAGCGGTTGAAAGCAGCCGACGACGCGCCTTTCCGAACTGCACCTGCCTGATTTCGATGTTGTCCGCTGCAATCACTTGGCAAGCGGCCGCCGGGCGCGCGCAGGCCAACGCCGTTGCCGTCACATTCGTCCTCGACCGTTTCATGCATCGGCTTTCGCGGCGGTAGCGGGCCATTTCACCTCTCCAGGGCGGGCCCCTCGAAGTCGCTTGACCATCACTTCCCGACCACGTCATCATATGCCGGCCTATAAGAACCAGCGGGGCAAGGCAGGACGATTTAAAGGCGGCGCCCCCGAACGTAGAACGCAACCAGGAGGAACACCCAATGAAGACGCATATTTCGCTGTGCGCCGCGTTTGCATTCGCGGCCGCGATGACCACGTCGGGCGGCAGCGCGCTCGCGCAGGAGAAACTAGTCCTCAAGGCATCCGACGTGCACGCGGCAGGGTATCCGACCGTCGTCGCCGTGGAGGACATTGGCAAGAAACTCTCGAAAGCAACTAACGGTCGCATTACGGTGCAAATGTATCCGTCGATGCAGCTCGGGGGCGAGAAGGAAGCGGTCGAGCAGGCACAGGTGGGCGCCATTGCCTTTGCGCGCGTCTCGGTCGGCGCGCTCGGCCCGGTGGTGGACGATCTCAACGTGTTCAATCTCCCGTACGTTTTCCGCAATACCGCGCACATGCAGAAGGTGATCGACGGCCCGATCGGCAAGGAGCTGCTCGACAAGGTGACGAACAGCGGCAAGGGCCTGATTGGCCTGTGCTGGATGGATGCCGGCGCGCGCAGCTTCTACAACACCAAGCACCCGATAAAGACCATGGCGGACTTGAAGGGGATGAAGGTGCGCGTCATGGGCAATCCGATGTTCGTCGACATGGCGAACGACATGGGTGCCAACGGCG
Source organism: uncultured beta proteobacterium (assembly GCA_963819965.1). Lineage (GTDB taxonomy): Bacteria > Pseudomonadota > Gammaproteobacteria > Burkholderiales > Casimicrobiaceae > VBCG01. The sequence continues at coordinate 243,094 of CAWFYA010000001.1, read as the reverse complement.
TCGCGATGGGCTACGACCAGGTTTTCAACGCACTGCAGACCGGCGTGGTCGACGGCGCCGAAAACAACCCACCCAGTTTCGTGTTCGACAACCACTACCAGGTGGCAAAGTTCTACACCATCGACGAGCACCTGATCGTGCCGGAAATGCTCGTGTTCTCCAAGAAGATCTTCGACACCATGACGAAGGACGAGCAGGCCGACCTGCTCAAGTTCGGCCGCGAAGCGCAGTTCGAAGAGCGCAAGCTGTGGGTCGAGTACGAAAAGCAGGCCATGGAAAAGGCCAAGGCCGCCGGCATCCAGATAATCCAGGTGTCGGACGCCGACAAGAAGGTGTTCCAGGAAGCCGTCAAGCCGGTTTGGGACAAGTACGGTCCGAAATACGCCGAGACCGTCAAGCGCATCCAAGCAGTCAACTAAGCTCACCGCCCGCGGCCCCGGCGCGCGACCCCTACGGTCGCCGCCGTTCCCGGCACGCCCGGCAGGAGTATTTCCATGAAAGCAGCGTACGCGCGGGCGATGGAAGCCCTCTATATCCTGTGCGCGGTCGTCTCCGGGCTTTGCATCGTCACGATGACGCTGGTCATCCCCTGGGGTGTGTTCACGCGCTATGTGCTTAACAGCGCCTCGTCATGGCCCGAACCGCTTTCGATTTTGCTCGTGATCATTTTCACATTCTTCGCTGCGGCGGCATGTTATCGGGGCAATGTTCATATCGCGGTTTCCATGGTGGTCGACAGGCTGCCGCCGGGGGGTCGGCGGGTGGCCAACTTCACGCGTGACGCGGTCATGGGGCTGGTCAGCCTGTTCGCGATCGTCTGGGGCATCAAGCTGGTCGGGGCCACCTGGCTCAACACGATCGCGGAATTCCCCTGGCTTTCGGTAGGAATCACGTACATGCCGATCCCGATCGGCGGCGCGATCACACTGCTCTTCGTCATCGAAAAAGTTTGGATCGGTGAGCCCGGAAAAGGCTCATTCATTCACCGCGAACCGGTCAGCGCCGACTAGTCGCGCCAGGAGAATGCCTTGGACGCCTTGATTCTGCTGGGCAGCCTCTTTGCGCTGATTGCGATCGGCGTGCCGGTCGCCTATTCGCTCGGCGTCGCCGCCCTGATCGGTGCGATGTGGGCCGACATCCCGCTCGAAGCGGTCATGCTCAAGATCTCGGATGGCATCAGCAAGTTTTCGTTGCTGGCGATCCCGTTTTTCGTGCTGGCAGGCGCAATCATGGCCGAGGGCGGCATGGCGCGGCGGCTGATCGCGCTGGCCGGCGTGTTCGTCGGTTTCATCCGCGGCGGCCTCGGGCTGGTGAACATCCTGGCCTCCAGCCTGTTCGGATGCATTTCGGGTTCGTCGGTGGCCGACACGTCGTCGATCGGGTCGGTGATGATTCCGCAAATGGAGAAAGCGGGCTATCCGCGGGTGTTCGCAACCAACCTGACGATCTGCGGCTCGGTGCAGGCGATCCTGATTCCACCGAGCCATAACGCGGTGATCTATTCGCTCGCGGTCGGGGGGTCGGTGTCGATCGCACACCTGCTTGTTGCCGGGTTCTTCCCGGGGCTCTTGCTCGGCGTGTCTTTGGCTGTCCTGGTCGTCATCACCGCCTACCGGGAAAACTATCCGAAGGGCGAAGTCGTGCCGTTCCGCCAGGCCGTGCGCATAGCAATCGATGCGCTCTGGGGCCTGATGACGATGCTGATCATCACCGGTGGGATCCTGTTCGGCATCTTCACTCCAACCGAGGCGGCGGCGGTGGCCTGCGCGTGGGCGTTCTTCGTCACGATGTTCATCTATCGCGACTATCGCTGGCGTGACCTGCATCTGCTGGTGCACCGGACCATGAAGACGGTCGGGATGGTCATGATCCTGATCGCCTTTGCATCGGGCTTCGGCTACATGATGGCGTTGATGCAGCTGCCCTCGAAGGTGACCGAGTTCTTCCTCACGATTTCCAGTAACAAGTACGTCATCCTGCTGTTGATCAATTTGCTGCTGCTGATCCTCGGCACGCTGATGGACATGGCGCCGTTGCTGCTGATCTGCACGCCGATCCTGCTGCCGGTGGTGCAGAGCTTTGGCGTCGATCCGGTGCATTTCGGCATCATCATGCTCGTCAATCTCGGGATCGGCCTGGTCACCCCTCCGGTCGGCTCGGTACTGTTCGTCGGCTGTGCGGTCGCCAAGCTCACCATCGAAGAGGTCACGCGCAAGATCTGGCCGTTTTATGTGGCCATGTTCATCGTGCTGATGCTGGTGACCTATATCCCGGAGATTTCGCTGTGGCTGCCGCACCACATGCTCAACTGATCTGGCGACAGCATTCGGCGGCACTGGCCGCTCGTTTTTTCTTGCGGGGAAAACGCCTCTGCCGACGGGGCGCGCGTTTCGAAGGTCTCGGGAGTGCTACTCTTGCCGCCGGACCGGATCTTGAAAGCCCGGCCGCGCCCCGCGACGCGGGAACGCATCCGCACGACCCGCACGCTGGCGACAGCCGCCAATGCCGATAATCTTCATGCTCTTCGCGCGCAACACGGCGTCGTCGCGGGCAACGGAACAAGGAGATCGCTTTCGAGCTTGGCATCAGCCTGCGCACGGTCAGGGCGTATCGGGAGCAACTCATGGAAAAGCTGGGCGCCGGTTCCGCAGCCGAGCTCGGCCGCCTCGCGGGCAAGCCCTCCCCTTCCCAGGCTTGATTTCGCGCTGGCCCTGTCCTTTGGTGCAATGGCGCTGCACCTTAAACCAATTTCGTCCTGCCCGCTGGCGTGGGACGATCCCCCGCCAATCGACCGCCGCGGACCTGCGGTCTTCCTCGGCCCACACAACACACCGGGAGCGACATGGCGATCGGCGGAGGCAGCGCAATCGTGATCAAGGACGACGAAGGCATGCGCGAGGCGATAGAAAGTCTGCTCAGTGCCGCCTTATTCTGGTCGGGGTGACAGGATTCGAACCTGCGACATCTTGCTCCCAAAGCAAGCGCGCTACCGGGCTGCGCTACACCCCGACGAAGCGTGGATTATGCCATTTTGGCGTTGCGCTCTGTGAAAACGGCCGGGCGCGACATCGCTGCGCAACCAGGCGGGAACCCACGCCCCGCTCGCCATCGAACCTGGGACCAAAGGCCGCGGGCCTATAATTTGTCCAAAACTTCGCCCGGTTGTCACTCGCGCCGGTTCATTCACTTCGCTGAAGGAATTGCATGAGCGCAAAGCGTAACGTCGCTGTCCTTGTCGGCAGCCTCCGCAAGGAGTCCCTCAACCGTAAAATGGCCAACGCGTTGATCGCATTGGCGCCGGAACCGTTGCAGCTCACGATCCACGAAATCGGCCAGCTGCCGCTCTTCAATGCGGACTTCGAGGCCGACCTTCCGCGCGCCGTTTCCGAATTCAAGCAGAAGCTCGCCGCGGCGGACGCCGTGCTGTTCGTCACCCCGGAATACAACCGTGGGGTGCCCGGCGTGCTCAAGAACGCGATCGACGTCGGTTCACGTCCTTATGGCAAGAGCGCCTGGTCCGGCAAGCCCGGCGCGATCATCAGCGTGTCTCCCGGGGCAATCGGCGGCTTCGGCGCCAACCACGCGCTGCGGCAATCGCTGGTCTTCCTCGACGTGCCCGCGATGGCGCAGCCCGAGGCGTACATCGGCAATGCAGCGGCTTTGTTCAATGACCAGGGCGCGCTTGGTCAACGAGTCGACGCGGGAGTTCCTGCTGAAGTTCCTGCAGGCGTTCGCGCAATGGATCGAGCGCAACGCGCCGAAGTGAAAGCGGCCTGACCCTCAACGGCCTTGCAGCAGTTCAGCGGGCGAATTTGCGGATCACGGAAAGCGCCTCGTCGATTGCGCGGTCGCCCTCGCCCGACTTCACCGCATGCTGCACGCACCCATGGAGATGATGTTCGAGCAATTGCAGCGCGAGGGCGTCCAGTGCCGACTGCACGGCACTGACCTGTGTCAGCACGTCGATGCAGTAACGGTCGTCCTCGATCATCTTGCCGATGCCGCGAACCTGGCCTTCGATGCGATTGAGGCGCTTGGTCAGCGCCGGCTTGTCTGCGCGCACGACCGCGGCATGCTTTGCCGCGGGCTTACGCGACGACGTCAAAGCCCGCATCCTCGATCGCCGCGCGCAAGTCGCCCGGTTTGGCGCGTGCCGGGTCGAACGTCACCCTGGCGGCACCGGGCTGCAGCGTCACGGCCGCGTCCTCTACACCCGGGACCGCCTTCAACACCCGCGTGACGCTGGCCACGCAGCCGCCGCAAGTCATGCCTTGCACGTTCAAAGTGATCGTTTCCATTGCGGTCTCCTTGGATGACAGATCAATTCTTGGGGCCCCAGCGCCTGAGCAATAGCGCATTGCCGACGACAGAAACCGAACTCGCCGCCATCGCCGCACCGGCGATCACGGGATTGAGCAATCCGACCGCAGCCAGCGGTATGCCCAGCACGTTGTAGGCGAAGGCAAAGAACAGGTTCTGGCGGATCTTGCGCAGCGTCGCACGCGAAAGCAGGACGGCATCGACCACGGCGTTCAGGTCATTGCGGATGAGTGTGATGTCCGCCGCCTCGATCGCGATGGCGGATCCTGCGCCAATGGCAAAGCTCACGTCGGCGGCGGCCAGCGCCGGCGCGTCGTTCACGCCGTCGCCAACCATGCCGGTCACCTGACCCCGGGCTTTCAACGCGAGCACCGCGGCCGCCTTGTCGGCAGGCATTACACCGGCGCGGAAGTTGGAAATCCCCACCGTCGCGGCGACAGCCGCCGCCGTCTCGGTGTTGTCTCCGGTGAGCATGACTACCTCGATACCTTCCGCTTCGAGCCGCGCAACGGCCTGCGCGGATGACGCACGCACCGCATCGGCCAGCGCCAGCACGCCGATCGCATGGCCCTCGAACGCCACCGCGATCAACGTCTTTCCCGCCTCCAAAAGCGGTGCGGCCACCTCGCGCGGAACCATCACGCCGCTCTCGGCCAGATAGTCGAGCGAGCCCAGCACCGAAATACCGTCGGTACCTGCAAGCCGTCCTCTGGCACCCTTGCCCGCCACCGACGCAAATTCCTTGACAGGGACAGGCGCGAGACCTTCCTGGCCGGCCGTGGCCAGCACTGCCTTCGCGAGCGGATGCGCCGATCCCTGCTCCAGGCTCGCCGCGGTGCGCAACACGTCCGCGCGCGACGCGCCGTCGAGCGGAAGCACGTCCGTCACCACCGGATGCCCTTGGGTCAGCGTGCCGGTCTTGTCGACGACCAGTGTCTGCAGCTGGCCCGCCTGCTCCAGCGCGGACGCGTTGCGGATAAGGATGCCGGATTGCGCACCGCGTCCCGTGCCTACCATGATCGCGGTAGGCGTCGCCAACCCAAGTGCGCAGGGGCACGCGATCACGAGCACGGCCACCGCATGCACCAGTGCACGGGTCGCATCATCCGCAATCCACCACGTGAGCACGAAGGTGAGCGCGGCAATCAAGATGACGACCGGCACGAAAATCCCGGCCACTTTGTCGGCCAGGCGCTGGATCGGCGCCTTGGATCCCTGCGCCGCGGCGACCAGACGCACGATACCGGCGAGCAAGGTCGAGCTGCCCACGCCAGTAGCTTCGCAGGTCAACATGCCGTCCAGGTTCAGCGTTCCCGCATACACCTTGGCGCCTGAGGCCTTCTGCGCGGGCCTGCTCTCTCCGGTAAGCATGCTTTCATCGACTGCCGCACTACCGCCAATAACGCCGCCGTCGACGGGAATGCTCTCCCCCGCCCGCACGACGAATCGGTCGCCGGCGACGACCTGCGCCAGCGGGAGATTGAGCGTGACATCGCCGCGCAGCACATGCGCGAGAGTGGGTTGCAAACGCAGCAGCCCTTCCAGCGCCGCCGACGTACCCGCCCTCGCCCGCGCCTCGAGCAACTTGCCCAGCAGGACCAGCGTGATCACCGCAGCGCCCGCTTCGAAATACACGTGCTGATTCGCGCCGAACAAGGTGACCGCCGCGCTGAACGTCCAGGCCATGGTCGTACCCAGGACGACCAGGACATCCATGTTGGCGCCGCCCCCGCGCAGCGCATGCCACGCACCCAGGTAAAACCTGCGACCGATCCAGAGCTGCACGGGCGTGGCGAGCGCCAGTTGCCACCAGCGCGGGATCATCTCGACGTGGCTGGAATCCGCCAGGCCCCCGGATACGAGCATCGGCACCATCTGGGCCAGCAGCGGCAGCGTCAGCACGGCAGACAGCAGGAACTCCCGTCGCAAGGCCCGGTAGTCGTGCTCCTTGCGCGCCTTGTCGTCCGCGCGCTCCGCGTCGGAATCATGACGAATGCTTGCCCCGTAACCCGCGCGAGTTACGGCCGCGATCATCTGATCCGGCGTGGCAATGTCAGGTTCAAAGCGGATGGCGGCGATTTCCGTCGCGAAATTGACGGACGCGTGCACGCCGGGGACGCGATTGAGAACCTTCTCGATGCGCGCGGCGCAGGCCGCGCAGGTCATCCCGGTCAGACCGAGTTCGAGCCGCGCCTCGGCCGCAGGCGAGCCCGCATTGCCTGCAACGGAACCGGTGGGAACAACAGCCTGCGCATCCACGTTCGCATAGTATACCCCTGCCGGGTATATGTCCAGCGCCCGCCTCGTGGCCGCGCGCCTCAGAACGGGATGCGGCCGATCAGCATGTCCCGGTACATCGCGAAATCGCCGCGGAGACTGTAAAGGGGATGCTCGAAGGTCGCCGGCCGGTTGTGCTCGAAGTGGAAATGACCGATCCATGCGAGGCCGTAGCCGGCGACCGGTGCCGCGGCGAACCACCACGGATTGCCGGTCGCGACGGCAGCCGCCACGCAGGCGAGCACCAGCGTGATCCCGAGGAAATGCAGTCGCCGGCACACCGGGTGCGCATGTTCCGACAGGTAGAACGGGTAGAACTCGGCAAAGTTGGCGAAGCGCCTGTCGTCTCGCATTGCCGCCGCCCCGGTCAGGATTCCTTCTTGAGCTGCGGAAACAGGATCACGTCGCGGATCGACGGCGAATTGGTGAGGAGCATGACCAGCCGGTCGATGCCGATGCCTTCCCCCGCTGTCGGCGGCAGGCCATATTCCATCGCACGCAGATAATCGGCGTCGAAGTACATCGCCTCCTCGTCGCCCGCCGCGCGCGCGTCGGCCTGCGCCTGGAAGCGCGCTGCCTGGTCCTCGGGATCGTTCAACTCCGAGAACCCGTTGGCCAACTCGCGCCCCGTGATGAAAAGCTCGAAGCGGTCGGTGATGGCGGGATCGGCGTCATTGGCACGCGCAAGAGGCGATACGTCGGTCAGGTACTGAACAATGAACGTGGGCTGGACGAGCTTCCCCTCCGTAGTCTCCTCGAACAGCTTCAATTGCAGGACGCCGAGCCCATCCGTGCGCAGCACCTCGACGTGCGCGCGCTCGAGCGCCGCTTTCAGGTACTCCGGCCGCTCGAGGTCTTCCTTCGCATGCTCCGGGTTGTATTTGGCGATCGCCTGCGCCATGGTCAGGCGGTCGAAGGGCTTGCCGAGATCGATGGCCGCGCCCTGATAGTCGATCATCGTGCCACCGGTGACCTTCGACGCAACGTCGCGCAGCAGCGCTTCCGTCAAGTCCATCAGGTAGTTGTAGTCCTGGTACGCCTCGTAGAACTCCAGCATCGTGAATTCCGGATTGTGCCGGGTCGAGATGCCTTCGTTGCGAAAATTGCGGTTGATTTCGAACACCTTTTCCAGACCGCCCACCACGAGCTTCTTCAGGTACAGCTCCGGCGCGATGCGCAGGAAGAGCTCCATGTCCAGCGCGTTGTGGTGCGTGACGAAGGGGCGTGCCGCGGCGCCGCCCGGGATCGGATGCATCATCGGCGTCTCGACTTCGAGGTAGCCGCGCTGGACGAAGAACGAGCGAATCGCCTGCACGATCTGCGACCTTTTGACGAACACGTCGCGGGCAGTATCGTTGGTGATGAGGTCGACATAGCGCTGCCGGTAGCGCTGCTCCTGGTCGGTCATGCCGTGGAACTTCTCGGGCAGCGGCCGCAGCGCCTTGGCAAGCAGGCGAACCGCGCTGACCTTGACCGACAATTCGCCCGTCCGGGTCTTGAACAGCTGCCCGCTGGCGCCGACGATGTCGCCCAGGTCCCAGTGCTTGAAATCGTCGAGCTTGTCCTGCCCAAGCGCATCGAGCGTGACATAGAGCTGGATGCGGCCGGACATGTCCTGCACAGTGGCAAAGCACGCCTTGCCCATCACGCGCTTCAGTACCATGCGTCCGGCGATTGCGACCGTAATTCCCCGGGGCTCGAGTTGCTCGTTGGCAACATCGCCGAATTTGGCGTGCAGGTCGGCGGAGAGCGAGTCGCGGCGAAAGTCGTTGGGGTAGGCCTTGCCCTTCGCGCGCAGCGCGTGGAGCTTGCCGCGCCGTTCCGCAATGATCTGGTTTTCGTCCTGCGCAGGCGATGTATCGGGAGCCGAGTTTGTGTTCATGTGTGTTTGCAGTGGTGAGGGAGAGCCCGTCAGGGCGCAACCCAGGTCCCCGACCAGCATTCGCCAGTCCAGGCAAAACGCGCACGGCGCATGTCGCCCGCGCCGAGCCACAACCAATCGATCGTTCGTGCCTCGACCTCGATCACCGCAAAATTCCTGAACGCGGGTTCGTTCGCAGCAAGCTGGGGAAGGCGGTCGAATCGCTCCGACGCGGTCATTGGCATGCCGGGCGCGAGCGCGACTGAAGAAGCGCGAGCGCGCAGTGCCGAGACATTCCGCCATGCGCGCTGGGCAATTTCATCCTCCCGATACACGGTGGCCACCCCGTCGAAGCGTGCCTGCACCGCATCGGCTCGATCGAAAAACAGGATGGATGCCTTTGCACTTCCCGCGAGATCGGTCACCTTGTCCGAGCGCGCATCCGTATGGAACGTGAAACGACGTGCCGAGCAATCGGCATGGCGCAGGGCGAGCACCCGTGGCCGTGGCATGCCGTCGGCCGCGACCGTCACCAGCACCGGAAGCCCCCATGCGGGCCAGCCGCCATCAAGCGAACGCTCGATGCGCGCCCACAGCTCGTCGCGAAGCTGATCGAGCGAGCCCGGAAGCGTCTCCTCCGGTGCGGCGATCGGCGCATTGAACGCGCTTTGCGTTGTGGCCATGGCGACGTCAGACCCCCTGCTTCAGGCTCGCGGCGATGAAGTCGTCGAGATCGCCGTCGAGTATGGCTTGGGTATTCCCGACCTCGTAGTTCGTGCGCAGGTCCTTGATCCGCGACTGATCGAGCACATAGGACCGGATCTGGTGGCCCCAACCGATGTCGGTCTTCGAGTCCTCCAGTTTTTGCTGCTCGGCCTGGCGCTTGCGCAACTCGTGCTCGTAGAGCTTCGACTTCAGCATGGCCATCGCCTCCGCGCGGTTGCGATGTTGCGAGCGGTCGTTCTGGCACTGGACGACGATGTTCGTGGGCAGGTGGGTGATGCGCACCGCGGAGTCGGTCTTGTTCACGTGCTGGCCGCCGGCGCCCGAAGCGCGGTACGTGTCGATGCGCAAATCCGCCGGATTGATGTCGACGACGATCGAGTCATCGACTTCCGGGTAGACGAACACGCTGGCGAACGACGTGTGGCGTCGCGCGTTGGAATCGAAAGGACTCTTGCGCACCAGACGGTGCACGCCGACCTCGGTGCGCAGGAAGCCGTACGCGTAGTCGCCCTCGACCTTGATCGACGCGCTCTTGATGCCCGCGACTTCGCCGTCGGACTCTTCCAGCACGTCGGTGCGATAGCCCTTGCGCTCGCAATAGCGCAGGTACATGCGCATCAGCATCGACGCCCAGTCCTGCGCCTCGGTGCCGCCGCTGCCGGCCTGGATGTCTATGAAGCAGTTGGCAGGATCGAGCGGCTGGTTGAACATCCGGCGGAACTCGAGGTCGTCGACGACCTTGCCGATCTTGGCGACATCGGCCTGCACCGCTCCGACCGTCGCATCGTCCCCTTCGGCGCGTGCCATCTCGAACAATTCGGTGCTGTCGCCCAGGGCGGACTGCAGCTGGGTCAGCGCATGGACTACGCCCTCGAGTTGCTTCTTCTCCCGGCCGAGCTCCTGCGCACGCTGCGCGTTGTCCCAGATCTTCGGGTCTTCCAGTTCCTTGGAAACTGCGCCTAGTCGTTCCGCCTTGACGTCGAAGTCAAAGATACCTCCGCAGTTCACGCGCGCGCGTGGACAGGTCGGCCAACGTGTTGGCGAGGGCGTTGAGCTGCTCGGCTTCCATGGCTAATTCCTTCACCGAAACATGGGATTATACGCGAGGGACCGGGTCCGGTCGGTCGGTCGACGGGCTTTTGTCCGCACGACCAAAGCCCACGCCCCGGCCTCGCCCGGGATGCTATAAGCTTTCGGGCACGGAACGCGTGGCACGATGCTTGCGAGATGGCGGGCGGGGGTTCACGGCGAGCGGGGCGGGCGATCCCGCTGCAATCGGAGGTGTGGCAATGAAACGAGCACTCGCAACGCTTTACGCATTCTTCGTGGCCGCGACGTCCGGCGCGGCGCTGGCCGAGACCGGGGTCACGCCGACCACGATTGTCATTGGCGAGTCGGCGGCATTTTCCGGGCCGGCGATGGCTTTGGGCAACGATATGCGCGCCGGCGCGCTGGCGTACTTCCAGGCGGTCAATGCGGCAGGCGGCGTCAATGGACGGCGCATCGAACTGCGTTCGCTGGACGACGGCTACGAGCCCGACCGCGCCGCGGCCAACACCAAGAAGTTGATCGACGACGGCGTGTTCCTGCTGTTCGGCTATGTCGGCACGCCCACGTCCAATGCGTCCAAGCCGATCTTCACTGCCGCGCGGGTGCCCTTCGTAGGGCCGTTTACCGGTGCCGAATCGCTGCGCAATCCCGTCAACCGGTACGTTTTCAACGTGCGCGCCAGCTACTTCGACGAAACCGACAAGATCGTGGGGCAACTGGTCGGGCAGACACTCGACCGCATTGCGGTGTTCTACCAGAACGACGACTACGGCAAAGCCGGCCTGCTCGGCGTGCAACGTGCGATGGAGAAGCGCAACCTCAAGATCGTGGCGACCGGCACCGTAGAGCGCAATACCGTCGACGTCGCGGCCGCAGTGGCGGCCATCGGCAAGGCCGATCCGCAGGCTGTCGTGATGATCTCGGCGTACAAGTCCGTTGCCGCATTCATCAAGGCCATGCGCGCCGCCGGTCAAAATCCGCAATTCATGAACGTGTCGTTCGTCGGCAGCAAGGCGTTGGCGTCGGAATCCGGCCCCGCGGGCCGAGGCGTGGGCATCACGCAAGTCGTGCCGTTCCCGTGGAACATCGCCACGCCGGTGGTCAAGGAATACCAGCAGCTTTACACGGCATCGACCAAGAAGGACGACTACTCGTTCACCAGCCTCGAAGGCTTCATCGCGGCCAAAGTCTTGGTTGAAGGGCTGCGCCGCGCCGGACCCGACCTGACGCGCGAGAGATTCATCTCGGCGATGGAGGGGATGCGCGAGGTCGACGTCGGCGGCTTCCTCATCACATTCACGCCGACCAGCCACAGTGGATCGCGATTCGTGGAACTCACCGTGATCGGGAAGGACGAGCGCATTTTGCGCTGACCTGACTTTCCATGTACACGCCCGCCGGATTCACGCCGCTGCACGCCATGCCGGCGGTGCTCGGCGCGGACGCATTGGCATTCGCGTTCCGGGAGGGCAGGATATTGGTGGGCGGGACCGAGGAAGCGCCGACGATCCCGACGTTTGCCGCGCTCGCCGCCGCGGGTGTGGTCGGAACGCCCCATTTTCTCGGCAACCTCCAAGGCGCCGGTTGCATCGCGATCGCGCTGCCGGACGACGCACCGGAGCCCGCCGGCATGCGCTATACCGGCCTGCGCTCGTTGTTCCTGCGCATACCCGACCCGATGCTTGCACTGGCAGGACGCGCGTTCCAGGTGGTGGAATGGGACCGCACGCACCGGTTCTGCGGCCGCTGCGGCACGCCGACTCGCAACAAAGGCGACGAACGCGCGAAGGAATGTCCCAGTTGCGGCTACGTGGCCTACCCGCGGGTTTCCCCCGCGATGATGGCGCTGGTCACGCGCGGACGCGAGATCCTGCTGGCGCGGTCGCATCGCTTCGTGAACGGCGTCTACAGCGCGCTGGCGGGGTTTGTCGAGCCCGGTGAAACCATCGAGGATTGCGTGCGGCGCGAGGTGCGCGAGGAGGTCGGTGTCGAAGTAGACGAGATTTCCTATTTCGCCAGCCAATCGTGGGCGTTTCCGCACTCCCTCATGATCGCCTACACCGCGGAATATTCGGGAGGCGACATCCGCCTGGAGGATGCCGAAATCGCTGATGCGCGCTGGTTCGCCCTCGACGCGCTCCCGCCGTTGCCGCCGAACGTCTCGATTGCCCGCCGCCTGATCGACGCCACTGTCGCCCGCCTGCGTGGTTGACGCCGGCAGCGCGGCACCCGGGACCGGGGCTGCTAGAATCCGCGTCTGGCCGCACGTTTTCCGTGGTCCTTCCTATGGCAATCCAGCAAGCCCTTCACTTTGGCACCCACCTGCGTCGCACGCGTTCAAGCTTCGTCCTGCTCGCCATTGCCCTGGGGTTGTGTTCGCTGCCGACACTGGCGCAAGCGCCCGCGCCAGCGGATCCGCGCGCGATGTCCGAAAATTCGCTCAAGGCCTACGCCAAGGGATTGAAGGACGCCCGCGCCCTGATTTCCGACAAGAAATATGCGGAGGCCATCGTCATCCTGGATGGGTTGCTGGCCGAACGACCGCGCGAACCCCAGGCGCGCTTCCAGAAGGGCGTTGCGCTGGCAGAATCCGACAAGACCGACGAGGCAATCGCCGTATACCTCGCGCTCGTTGCGGACTTTCCCGAGTTGCCGGAGGTCCGCAACAATCTCGCCGTCCTGTATGGCAAGAAAGGTAACTATGAGGGCGCCCGCGACGAACTCGTGGCGGCGCTCCAGGCCGCGCCGGACTATGCGATTGCCTACGAAAACCTGGGCGACGTGTATGCCCGCCTGGCCGGCATGAACTACGAGAAGGCCATTGCGCGCGACGCCAGGAACAAGACGGCGCCGCCCAAGCTGCAACTCGTGCGGGACGTACTGGGCATGAAGCCGCCGCCGCCCGTTTCGAAGCCGGCCGCCGCGCCGACATCGAAGCCGGGCGATTCGTCGGGCACGGTCGCAACTCCGCCGACCCCGATCACCGCCACCGCACCCGCCGACGCGGCGCAGGAAACGCCGGCGGCTGCCGTCGCCACGCCAAAGCAGTGAGTGTTGCCATCGTTTCATTTCAATCCGACAGGAGCCTGAACATGTTGCACAGAATTTTCCTGGCCGTTGCGGCCTTCGCCTTCGCCGCGACAACGGCACTTGCCGCCAATCCGCAGGTCGAACTCGTCACCACGGCCGGCGTGATCAAGCTCGAGCTGTACCCGGACGCCGCACCCAAGACCGTCGCCAACTTTCTGCAATACGTCAACGACAAGTTCTACGACGGCACGCAGTTCCATCGCGTGATCAACGGCTTCATGATCCAGGGCGGCGGATTTACGCCGGAATTCAGCCAGAAACCGACCCGGCCGCCCGTGCCCATCGAAGCCGAATCGTCGAGCAAGGCGGGCCACACGAATGTGCCCGGCACCATTGCGATGGCGCGCACCAGCGACCCCAACTCCGCGACGTCGCAGTTCTTCATCAACGTCAACGATAACAAGTCGCTCAACTACGCACCCGGCAATCCGGGCTACACCGTGTTCGGCAAAGTCACTGCCGGCATGGATATCGTCAACAAGATCGCCAAGTCCGCGACCGGCAGCGGCGGCCAGTTCCAGCGGGACGTTCCGGTCGAGAAGGTGATCATCCAGTCCGCCAGAGTGATCACGCCCGCGAGCTGAGGAGCAAGAACATGTCCGTAGTCCTGCACACCAATCACGGCGATATCACGCTCGAACTCGACGCGGAAAACGCGCCGGCGAGCACGGCCAATTTCCTGCAATACGTCCGCGACGGACACTACGACAACACGCTGTTCCATCGCGTGATCCCTGGCTTCATGATCCAGGGCGGCGGCATGGAACCGGGGATGAAGCAAAAGCCCACGCGCAAGCCCGTGGCCAACGAGGCGACCAACGGCGTGAAGAACCGGAACTACACGGTCGCGATGGCCCGCACCTCGGACCCGCATTCTGCGACGGCCCAGTTCTTCATCAACGTTGCGGATAACGACTTCCTCGACTACACATCGCCCAGCGCCAACGGCTGGGGTTACTGCGTGTTCGGCAAGGTCAGCGCGGGCAAGGACGTCGTGGACAAGATCAAGGCCGTGCCAACGGCGACGTCGGGCTTTCACCAGAACGTGCCAAGTGACGACGTGGTGATCCTCAAGGCCGAGGAAGTCGCCGGCTAGTGTCATGGAGGAAGACGCCGCCTCGCGGCCGACGCTTTTCCTCTCCGACCTTCACCTGTCGCCCGACCGGCCGGCGGCGGTCGCCGCGTTTCATGCCTTCGCGAATGGCCCCGCGCGCGCGGCCGCTGCGGTCTACATCCTCGGCGACCTGTTCGACTGGTGGGTGGGTGACGACCAGTTGCGCGACCCGTTCATCGTTCCGATCGCCAAATCCCTGCGCGGCATTGCCGACGCCGGCGTGCCGCTGTTCGTGGCGCGCGGCAACCGGGACTTCATGCTGGGCCGGTCATTCGAGCGTGCGACCGGCGCGACGCTGCTACCGGAGCAATTGCGCATCGACCTCCACGGCGTGCCGACGCTGGTTTCCCATGGCGACGAGCTGTGCACCGATGACACGCAGTACCAGGCATACCGGGCGCGCACCCGCGCACCCGAGTTCATGCCTCGCATGATGCGCCTGCCGTATGTCGTGCGCCGGCTCCTGGCCGCTTGGCTGCGTCGCAAGAGCAGCAGCGACAAATCGCTGAAACCGGAATACATCATGGACGTGAACGCCCGCGCCGTTGCCGATGCGTTTCGCGCGCAGGGCGTGCGGCGCCTGATTCACGGTCACACCCACCGGCCCGACCGTCATCTGCATTCCGTCGAGGGCGTTTCGTGCGAGCGCTGGGTGATGGCCGACTGGCACGATCGCGGCCACTATCTGGCGGTCGACGCGCGGGGTGTCCACGAACGGGACATTGCCGCATGACACCCGATCCCTTCACCGCAGCCTGGTTCTCGGCGCTGGGCGCGATCATCCTCATCGACCTCGTGCTTGCCGGTGACAATGCGCTGGTCATCGGCCTCGCCGCGCGCAACGTGCCGGTCGCGATGCAGCGCAAAGTAGTACTGTGGGGAACCTTCGGCGCGATCGCGATCCGCGCGGCACTCACCATGATCGTGGTCTACCTGCTAAGGATTCCCGGATTCCTGGTGATCGGCGGCATCGCGCTCATCTACATCGGCTACAAGCTGACCCAGAACGACAGCCATGACGATCCCGAGGTCCGGGCGGCCACTTCTGTCCGGGATGCCGTCAGGACCATCATCGTCGCCGACGCGGTAATGGGCATCGACAACGTGCTTGCAGTGGGCGGCGCCGCCCAAGGTTCGATGCTGCTCGTGGTGATCGGCCTGGCGGTTTCCATCCCCATCGTCGTGTGGGGCTCGACGCTCGTGCTGCGCTGGGTGGAGCGCTTTCCCGCGATCATCTGGCTGGGCGCCGGCGTGCTGGGCTGGACCGCCGTGAAAATGATCGTGGCCGAACCGCTGCTGGCACCGTGGCTGACCGCGCATCCGTCAGTGCGCCTCCTCTTGCAGATCATCGTCGTCGGTGGGCTGGTCGCCGTGCCGCTCTGGCGATCGCTCGCGCCGGGTCACCGCGCGCTCCTCGCGCTGCCGCTGGTCGCCATCCCATGGATCGTCGCGTTCGGCGAGATCGAGCAGCGCTACGGCACGCATTTCGACCTGTTCGCCAACTGGCACTGGGACGACGACCTGATCGACATCGTGCGCTGGGTGGGCTGGATCCCGATCGCCTTGTGGGCACGCCGCCGCGTCCTCGCGCGCGCGCCAGCGAATCCCTTGAACTAGGCTCTCACTGGCGTAATTCGCCCGCCGCGGTCAGGCCAGAGCCTGCCGGAAATCCCCGATCAGGTCGTCGCCATCCTCGATGCCAACCGAAATCCTGATCAGGGATTCCGCGATGCCCATGCTGGCGCGACGCTGCGCGCCCATCTCGTAGAAGATCGTGTGCGCCACCGGGATGGCCAGCGTGCGATTGTCGCCCAGGTTCGACGACAGGATCACGACCCGCAGCCGATTGAGAAAGGCGAAGGGATCGATCCCGTCGCGCAATTCAAAGGAAAAGAGGCCGCCGTAAGCGCGGAACAATTCGCCGGCGAGCTCGTGCTGCGGGTGGCCGGCCAGTCCCGGATAGTGCACGGCGCGCACCTGGGGCTGGTCCTGCAGCCATTCGGCGAGCGCCTGCGCATTGGCGCAGATGCGCTGCATGCGCAGCGCCAGGGTTTCCGCGCCCACGGCTATGTGATGCGCCTGTTCCGCCGCCAGCGTGCCGCCCCAGTCGCGCAGGCCTTTCTTGCGCAGTTGCTGCAGCCCCCACATGCGCGGCGGTTGCGTCTTGTAGGCGTCCGCGATGTTGGGAAACGTGGTCCAGTCGAAATGCCCGGTGTCCGTGACGCTGCCCCCGAGCGCGTTGCCGTGACCGCCGATGTACTTGGTGAGCGCGTTGACGATGAGGCCGGCGCCGACCTGTTTCGGCTGGAACAGCCACGGCGACGTCATGGTGTTGTCGACGATATACAGGATCCCGCGCCCGCGGCACAGGTCGCCTATTTTCTTCAGGTCCGCCACTTGCGTGCGCGGGTTGGCGATCGTCTCGACGAACACGACGCGCGTTGCCGGCGTGAGCGCGGCCTCCACATTGCCCACGTCCGTGGCATCGACGAACGACACCGCGTGGCCATGGGATTCGAGCGTGAGCAACGCGCTCGTGGTGTTGCCGAAGACGAATTGGCTGGCGACGATATGATCACCCTGCTTGAGCAGCGCCATGAATATCGCGCCGATGGCGGCCATGCCCGTGGCGAAGGTGATCGTGCCCACTCCACCTTCCATCGCATTGACCTTGGCTTCCAGCGCGGTGGACGTCGGGTTGCCTTGGCGGCCATAGGCGTAGCCGGTCGCCCTGCCCTGGAACACGGCGGCGAGCTCGCGTGCGTCGCGGTACCCATAGGCCACCGACAGGTGCAGCGGCTTGTGCAGCGCCCCGTGCTCGATGGGCGCATCGCGGTCGGAATGCAGAATTGCCGTAGTAAATCCCCGGCTGGATTTGTCTTTGCTCATCATTTGGTCGGAGTGATTATTCCGCTCTTCAATCTGTGAATCATCGGGCTCCGCCCGGGGTTCATGGGTGGCGTACCCCCGGACCAAGGTAGCTGTGTACTTTGGTCCGAGCAACAAAAAACCCGTCCGGCGGCCGCCAAACGGGTTTTGTGTGCCCCGCCAAGTATCTCTTGGCTGGAGCGAACCTCGCTTTAGCGGAATTTATTACGCGCCCGCAAGCTGAAGCTTCAAATCGGCGCAGGGAAAAATGTACATTCCCCGGGCATTCCTGTCAATTCCCCCCGGATTTCGCGCGGTCTCAGTTCGCGCGAAGTTGCTGATTGGGCGTGAGTTTTGCGGGAATCGGCGATGCCGCCTTCAACTCCGCGAATCCTTTGATCAGGATACCCGACCAGAGGCTGAAGAGCTGGCGAAAATCATTGAGGTTGCCCGAGTTCGATGCGATCTGCCGCCCAAGGTCCTGAGTCGCCCGCCGGTCCGCGAAGCGTCCGAGCAATGCGTTGGTCTGCGTATCGCGAACTTCCACGATCAGCACGGCCTGGCCGGCGTAGATAATCCACGACACCTGTCCCGTGCTCATGCCAAGCGGGGCGTTGACGGTGAGATCGACAATGCCGGAGTTGACGCGCAAAACATCCGGTCCGGGTGTCGTCACCACTTCGTAGCCGGCCTTGGTGAACGCGTCCTGGAAAATGCCGTCGAAATTAGTCTGCGCGGCCGCCATGATTTTGTTGGCATCGGCCTGCGTCACCATGTTGGTGGCCATGCCCACATTCATGTTGTAGTTCTCCCTCCAGTTCTGCCGGAAAGCAACACTGGTCTTGTCGACGATCACCTTGGTGTAGGGGCGGAAATCGGCGCCGGGCAGCAGCCACGCGAGTTCCATCTGCCGCGATTTGACCTTCACCAGGCCGTCGGGGGAGTCGGACGACTGCCCCGACGCCACGCCGGCAAGGCAGCAGAACGCCAGTAGTGCAACGAAGTGACGCAATGAAATGCCGGTCATGAATTCGATCTCCAATGGTGGCGGTCGGAGCGCATCGCGCCGTGTTCCCGCAGTACTTCCCGTCTGGTTGCCAACCCTCGTCAAGCCATGCGGCCCGTTCACTAGCCCACTTCCTTTTCCTCTTCCAGCAAGTCTGCCTCCGCCTGGCCACGCGACTCGTCGCGATCGAACGCCAATTGCGAAAGGTAGTCGGCCGTGATGTCGCCCGTGATGTACTTTCCGTCGAAGCAGGATGCCTCGAAATTCCTGAGCTTGGGATTGGCCGCGCGCACCGCCTCCTTCAGCGCATCGAGGTCCTGGTAGATGAGGAGATCGGCGCCGATTTCCAGCGCTACCTCCGCTTCGGTACGGCCCGTGGCGACCAGCTCACTTTGGTTCGGCATGTCGATGCCGTAGACATTCGGAAACCGCACGGGCGGACTCGCCGACGCGAAATATACCTTTCGTGCGCCGGCTTCGCGCGCCATCATCACGATCTCGCGCGACGTGGTGCCGCGCACGATCGAGTCGTCCACCAGCAGCACCACCTTGTCCTTGAATTCGATGCCGACGGGATTCAGTTTCTGGCGCACGCTTTTCTTGCGCATCGCCTGGCCAGGCATGATGAACGTGCGGCCGATGTAGCGATTCTTGACGAAGCCTTCCCGGTATTTGAGCCCCAGCCGGTTGGCGAGTTCGAGCGCCGACGGCCGGCTCGAGTCCGGGATAGGGATGACGACATCGATATCCTGCGCTTCCGGCATGCTGCGAATTTTCTCAGCCAGCGCGCCCCCCATGTTGAGGCGGGTTTCGTAGACCGATGTGCCGTCGATCACGGAGTCGGGCCGCGCGAGATAGACAAATTCGAAGATGCACGGGTTGAGCGATGGATTGTCCGCGCACTGGCGCGAATGGAACGCGCCCGTGTTGTCGACGAAAATCGCTTCGCCGGGCGCGACGTCGCGCAGCACGTGGAAGCCCAGCGGCTCGATGGCCACCGATTCGGACGCGACGATGTATTCGGTGCCGCCCATCTGCTCGCTCTTGCCGACGATGAGCGGCCGGATGCCGAAGGGATCGCGGAAAGCCAGCATGCCGTAGCCCGCAATCATGGCGACCACCGCGTAGGCGCCCTTGCAGCGCTTGTGCACGCCGGCTACGGCGCGGAAGATCGCGTCGGGGTCGAGTCGGTGATGCTGCGCAGCGCGCTCCAATTCCAGTGCCAGCACGTTGAGCAGCACTTCGCTGTCCGAATTGGTGTTGACGTGGCGAAAATCGAGCTGGAAAAGCTCGCGCTTCAGCTCCTCACTGTTGGTGAGATTGCCGTTGTGACCCAGCGTGACCCCGAATGGCGAGTTCACATAAAAGGGTTGCGACTCCAGGTCGGAAAACGCGGAACCGGCGGTCGGATAGCGACAGTGACCTATCCCCGCATAGCCCATCAGATCGCGCATGTTGCGCGTGCGGAACACGTTCTGCACGAGCCCCGGACCCTTGTACATGTGAAAGATCGGGCCCTCGCTCGTGACGATGCCCGCCGCATCCTGTCCGCGATGCTGCAGCAGCAGAAGGCCGTCGTAGAGCATCTGGTTCACCGCAGTGTGGGCGACGACGCCAACGATTCCGCACATGGGAGGATCAGGCCTTTCTAACCACGGGCGCGGCGGCTGGCACGCGGCCTTCGCGGGAGTAATCGAGACGCTCGGCCCACTCGCGGGGCAGCCACGGCTTGAGCGACAGCGCGGCCACCGCCAAAGGCGGGGCAAGGGCGGCATTCTGCCACCAATCGAGACGTGGCAGGGTGGTCAGTCCCGCGACCAGCACGAAGGCGATCACCAGCACCACGCCGCGCGCAACACCAAAGATCGCGCCAAGGAAGCGGTCGACGAAGCCCAGGCCCGCCTTATGGATCACGCCGGCGAGCGGCCACGCAACCAGCGCGCCCAGCACCAGGCAGCCGATAAACACCGCCACGAACGCGACCAGGTACCGCAAAACCGGATTGCTGCCGAATTCCGGCAGCATCCCCCCCAGGAGCGGCGTCAGCGTGACGGCAGCCACGAAGCCGAGCACCCAGGTGACCAGCGCAATCAACTCCCGCGTGACGCCGCGACTGAATGCGAACAGGATCGACAAAGCGACCACGGCGATGATGGTCCAGTCGAAGGCATTCATCGGGAAATGTGCGCGCTACTTCGCGGCCGCGACGATGCCGCTGTAACCCTCGCCCTTGAGCTTGTCGCGCACCCCGACCGCCTCATCGCGCGACGAATAGGGGCCAACACGGACTCGCCACAACGTTCCCTTGCTGGTGGTCAGGGGCTCTGTATATGCGGGATAAGCGGCCCTTTTCAACTTGTTGGCCAGTGAATTGGCACCCTTGTCGTCGGCGAACGCGGCCAACTGCACCGAAAATCCTGCCTTGGGCGCATCCGCCGTCGCCGTGGCAGGCGTCGGTGGCGTTGCCGTCGCCGTCTTGATGGCGGGAGGTGCGGGTGCCGGTGCGGCGGCGGCCTGCGGCGGCGCCTTGCCGGTCGCGCCCAGCATTTTCTGCTCGGCCTGGGCAATTGATTTTTTCGCCGGCGGGACATTGGTCGGCTGGCTGGCGGCAGGAGCCGCAGCGGAGCCGGCTGGGGTGCCAAGCGAGCTGCGACCGGAGTCGGTGGGCGCGCCCTCCGTTGGCGTCGCCGGAGCAGGAACCGGCACCGAGTTGGGCGTTGCCGGATCTTTCGCCGCTGGTTCGCTTGCGGCAGGTTCGGCGGCAGGAGTCCTGCCGGCCTTGTCCGACAGGCGATTGACAAAGCGGGCGTTGTCCTCCGGCGGAATCTTGACCGACACGTCTTCGCCAAGGGGCTTGGGGTCGCTCTCCAGGAGCATGGGCACGATCACCGCGGCCGCCAACGCCAGCACGATCGCGCCGATGAGGCGGCGCCGGGCGCGGCGGCGCAGTTCGTCAACGTTTATGTCGGGAGCTTCGGCCATGAAGGAAACCCGCGGACTGGTCAGTGTCGGGTTGCCGCAAGCACCGCGGCAACCGTGAGAAACGAGCCGAAAACCACGATTCTATCAGCCTCCCCCGCCATTTCCTTCGCGGCGGCAAACGCGGCGGCGCTATCGGGAAAAGCGACGATTGCACCGCGATCGACGCCGGCGTCGACGAGCTGCCGCCGTAGCGTGTCCGTACTGGCGCCGCGCGGTCCCGGGAGAGCGGCAACGAACCAGCGGTCGATGCGCTGTTTCATGATCCCCGCGACGCTTCCGATGTCCTTGTCGGCGTACATGCCGAATACCGCGATCGTCTCCGGGTGATATCCCATCGACCCGAGCTCATCGGCCAGCACCCCGGCGGCATGCGGATTGTGAGCGACGTCGAGCACGACGGTCGGTCTTCCCGGCAGCACCTGGAAGCGCCCGGGAAGCGCCACCGTCAGCAGACCCTCGCGCAATGCGCCGGCGCGCACCGGCAACGATGCGCGTAGCAGGTCCAGCACCGCAAGCACCGTCGCCGCATTGTTCAGCTGATAGGCGCCGCGCAAAGCTGGAAAGGGGAGCCCGAAGCGCTCGCTTCTGCTCGCTCCATCGTGTTGCGTGTCCGGCCCCCAATATTTCCATTGCGTGCCTTCGTTCACGAAACCGAAGTCACGCCCGATCTGCACCAGCGTGGCGCCGATTTCCCGTGCATGCGTGATCACGCTTTCGGGCGGCCGCGGATCGGCGCACACCGCGGGTCGCCCGGACCGGAAAATGCCCGCCTTTTCACGGCCGATGTCCTCGCGCGTAGACCCCAGGTAATCGGTGTGATCGATGGCCACGCTGGTGAGGACCGCCACCGTGGCGTCGACGACATTCACCGCGTCGAGGCGGCCGCCCAGGCCGACTTCCAGCACCAGCGCATCCAGCCCGGCGCGCGTGAACAGCCACAAGGCGGCGAGCGTGCCGAATTCGAAATAGGTGAGCGGTGTCGGCGCGTTTTCTGGCCCGGGCGTCGCGAGCCGCGCGTCCTCAACCGCCGCGAAGGCGTCGAGCAACTCGCTATCGGTGGCCTCGCGTCCGCGGATGCGCACGCGTTCGTGGTAGCGCAGCAGGTGCGGCGACGTGTAGACGCCTACGCTGTAGCCGGCGCAGCGCAGGATCGATTCGAGCATCGCGCAGGTCGATCCCTTGCCATTGGTGCCTGCCACCGTCACGACGGGACAAGTCACCTGCGCGTCCAGATTGGCCAGCACCGCGCGCACGCGGCCCAGGCCCATCGCGATGGATTTCGGGTGCAGCGTTTCGAGGTAGGCGAGCCAGGCGTCGACGGTGGCCGGACGGCTCATGATGTCAGGCGCGCTTCTGGAAAGCTGCGGGTGCGCCGCTGCGTCCGCAACGACTCGCCGACGGATTTCAGTTCGCCGGTGGCGGCTGGCGTGTCAGCAGCGCCAGCAGATTGGCGAGCTCGTCGCGCAGCTGGCGGCGGTCGATGATCAGGTCGAGCGCGCCTTTTTCAACCAGGAACTCGGCGCGCTGAAAGCCGTCGGGAAGTTTCTCGCGCACCGTCTGCTCGATGACCCGGGGACCCGCAAAGCCGATCAGCGCACCTGGCTCGGCGATCACCACGTCCGCGACGAACGCGAACGATGCGGATACGCCACCCATCGTCGGATCGGTCAGCAGCGAAATGAACGGGAGCCGTGCCCTGGTCAATTCCTGCAATACCGCGGTGGTCTTGGCCATCTGGAACAGCGAGCTGACACCCTCCTGCATGCGGGCACCACCCGACGCGGAAATGCACACGAAGGGAATGCGATTTTCGTAGGCTACGCGTACGCCTCGGACGAAGCGTTCGCCCACCACCGAGCCCATCGACCCGCCCATGAATCCGAATTCGAATGCCGCCAGGACCAGCGGCACGCTCTTGATGCTTCCCTGCATGACCACCAGCGCATCGGTCTCGCCGGTTTCCTCGAGCGCAGCCGAGAGGCGGTCCGGATATCTCTTCTGGTCCTTGAACTTGAGGCTGTCGACGGGCAGCACCTCCAGGCCGATCTCGAAGCGGCCCTCGGCGTCCAGCAATTGCTCGATGCGCTCGCGCGCGCCCAATCGCGAGTGATGCGCGCACTTGGGACACACATGGAGGTTGTTCTCGAGGTCGGTGCGGTACAACACGGCCTCGCACGACGGGCACTTGACCCACAGTCCCTCGGGGACCGGCGTTCGTCGCTCGCCAGGTGCGCTCTTGATCCGCGGCGGAAGCAGCTTTTGCAGCCAACTCATCTACGGCGCCCCCCAAATTCTGCGCAAGTGTACTGCAACCACGGCCGTCGCCTGAAACCTAGGCGGCGCGCTTGTCGGCCATGGCGTCGAGGGCCAGGCGTATGCCCTTGAGCCATGCACCGGCGCGCGCAGCGGCTTGCGCGGGCGGCCCGGACTCGATTTCCTCGATAATACGCGAGCCGATCACCACGGCGTCCGCATGCGCGGCAATGGCCTGGGCACTGGCGGCATCGCGAATGCCGAAGCCCACGCCCACGGGCAGCATGACCTGCTTGCGGATCTGCGCCAGCTTGGCCGTGACGTCCGCCGCATCCAGATGCCCCGCGCCGGTCACCCCTTTCAGCGAAACGTAATAGACATAGCCCCGCGCGATTCTAGCCACGGCGGCGATGCGCTCGTCGGTGCTCGTCGGCGACAGCATGAAGATTGCGGCGACTTCAAGCGCCGCCAGTGTCCGCGTGAATTCACCTGCCTCGTCCGGCGGGTAGTCGACGACCAGCACGCCGTCCACGCCGGCCTTCTTTGCGCGATCGGCAAACGCCGCGACTCCCATCGCCTCGATCGGGTTGGCATAACCCATGAGCACGATGGGCGTGGTCGTGTTGGTGCCGCGGAAGTGCTGCACAAGGTCGAGCACGTCCCTCAGATTTACGCCTTGCGCCAGCGCGCGTTCGCCCGCCCGCTGTATCACCGGCCCGTCCGCCATCGGATCCGAGAACGGCACGCCAAGTTCAATCACGTCCGCGCCTGCGACCACCAGCGCGTCCATGATGGCCCGCGTTGCCTCGAGCGACGGATCACCGGCGGTGACAAACGGGATCAGCGCGGTGCGGCCGCCGGACTTCAGCTGCGCAAATGTGGCATCGATGCGATTCAAGTCAGCGTCCTGGTTTGACACCTGAGGGATTGCATTCCGGCCGGCAATAGAACTTGAGACCGGAGCGTTCCGCCACGGTATTCATGTCCTTGTCGCCGCGGCCGGACAGATTGACGAGAACGATCTTGTCCTTCGCCAGCGTCGGCGCCAACCGCGTGGCGTACGCAAGCGCGTGCGCCGACTCGAGCGCCGGGATGATGCCCTCGATTCGGCAGCACTGGTGGAATGCCGCAAGCGCTTCGTCATCGTCGACGACTTGGTACTGCGCGCGGCCCGTATCCTTGAGCCATGCATGCTCCGGACCCACGCCGGGATAGTCGAGGCCTGCGGAAACCGAATGCGTCTCGGTAATCTGCCCGTTGGCGTCCTGCAACAAATACGTGCGGTTGCCGTGCAGCACGCCGGGCCGTCCCGCGGTAAGCGACGCCGAGTGCTTTCCCGACGCGATGCCTTCACCGCCCGCCTCCACGCCCACGAGGCGTACGTCGGCGAAGCCGATATAGGGATAGAAGATGCCCATTGCATTGCTGCCGCCGCCCACGCAGGCGATCACGACATCCGGCTGGCGCCCCGCGTACTCGGGCATCTGCACCACGCACTCGTCACCGATTACGCGCTGGAAGTCGCGCACCATCATGGGGTAGGGATGCGGCCCCGCGACCGTGCCGATGATGTAGAACGTGTTTTCGATATTGGTGACCCAATCGCGCATCGCCTCGTTCAGCGCGTCCTTCAGCGTCTTGGAGCCGGATTCGACCGGAACGACCTTGGCGCCCAACAGGTTCATCCGGAACACGTTCTGCGCCTGGCGCTTGATGTCCTCCGAGCCCATGTACACCACGCATTCCATGCCGTAGCGCGCGGCAATGGTCGCGGTTGCGACGCCATGCTGTCCCGCGCCAGTTTCGGCAATAACGCGCGGCTTGCCCATGCGCCGGGCGAGCAGCGCCTGCCCGATCACGTTGTTGATCTTGTGCGCGCCGGTGTGGTTCAAATCCTCGCGCTTCAGCCAGATCTGCGCGCCGCCCAGCTCGCGCGACCAGCGCTCGGCGTGATATACCGGCGAAGGCCGGCCGACGTAGTGCTTCAGCTCGCGCTCGAATTCGGCGCGGAACGCCGGATCCTTCTGGTAGCGCGCGTACTGCGCCTTCAAATCGTCGAGGGCGCGGATCAGTGTTTCCGCGACGAACACGCCGCCATACGGACCGAAGTGGCCGCGCGCATCGGGAAGGTCATACATCTGCATCGCGTACTCCACGGATGAATGCCGCGATTCGCGCGGCGTCCTTGAGACCTTTGCGCGGCTTCCCGTCGGCGCCGCGTTCCTCCACACCACTCGAAACATCCACCGCCCAAGGCCGCACGGCGCGGATCGCCGCGCCGACGTTTTCGGGATCGAGTCCGCCCGAGAGCACTAGCGGCGCGGGCAGCCCCGCCTGCAACGCCGGCGAAAGCCGCGTCCAGTCGAACGTGTGTCCCGTTCCGCCGGGCAGGTCGCCCGCGCGAAAGGTGTCGAACAGAAATCCGGACGCGTCGCCGTAGCGTGCAGCATATTCTAGCAAATCGACACCTTCCTTCACCTGAATGGCCTTGAAGTATGGGCGCTGGAACCCGCCGCACAACTCGCGCGGCTCGTCGCCATGGAATTGCAGCACGTCCACGGGAACGTCGGCCAGCACCGCACGAACTTCGTCGGGTTCGGGATCAACGAAGAGTGCGACGCGCGTGACGAAGGGCGGCAGCGCTGCGGCAATTTCGCGCGCGCGCCGCACGTCCACGCAACGCGGCGTGCCCGACCAGAACACCATGCCGATCGCGTCGGCCCCCTGGTGCGCGGCGGCCAGGCCGTCGGCGACGCGCGTGATGCCGCAGATCTTCACCCGCGTGCGCATGGCATTCAGGCGCCCGCCAGCACGACGGCGCGCACCGTGGGCGGCAAGGCGAATCGCGGGTCGTAGGTGGCGCCGGCGAGATAGAGGCCCTCGGCGGCAAACGTCGGTGCCGAACGCGTGCGATCGCGCGCGGCCAGCAGTTGCGCAAGCCACGCGGGATCCTGCCTGCCGGCACCTACGAAGACGAGCGCCCCGACGATGTTGCGAACCATGTGATGCAGGAAGGCATTGGCGGAGAAATCGAAACGGATGAACGGCCCTTCCTGCCGCACCGCGAGTTGCGCCAGCGACTTGACCGGTGACCGGGCCTGGCACTCCGCCGCGCGAAACGTGGAGAAATCATGCGTGCCGAGCAAAGGCGCTGCGGCCGCCTGCATGGCGCCGATGTCGAGCGGGCGATGGTACCAGCCGACGAAGCCGGCCGACAAGGCGGGTCGTTCCGCGCGCACGAGGAGCAGGTACGTGTAATGGCGTGCCGTAGCGGCGAAGCGCGCGTGGAAATCGTCGGCAACGGGCTGCGCCCACAGCACCGCGGCGGAAGGAGGCAGATGCGAATTGACGCCGCGGACCCAGGCTGAGTCGGGGCGCGTGACATCCGTCTCGAAATGCGCGATCTGCGAAACCGCGTGCACGCCGGCATCGGTGCGTCCCGCGGCATTCACTGTGACTGGGTGCCCGGCAATTTCGCTTATCGCGTGCTCGAGCGCATCCTGCACGCCGCAGCCGGAAGGTTGCGATTGGAATCCGCAGAAGGCGTGACCGGCATATTCGACGGCGAGGGCAATGCGCATGTCAGGGACGATTGATCGTGAGTCGGGAATCGGAAAAACATCGGGCGGCGGATCATCGACCCGCCGCCCGTGGATGCTGCTGTGCGCTTGAGGTCAGGCCAGCTTGGCGAGCAGCGCCTTGGCTTCGGATTTCTGCTGGTCGTCGCCTTCGTGGAGCACTTCCTGGAGAATCTCGCGCGCTCCCTCGACGTCGCCCATTTCCTGGTAGGCCTTGGCCAGGTCGAGCTTGGTCGCCGCATCATGCCACTGGCCATCCAGGACCGAAGGCGTCGGGTCCTCGAACGTGGAACGCTCCGGGTCGAAGGAAAGGTCGAGCTTGTCAAGTTCCAGCGCCGCCGCGGGCCGCGTCAGTTGCGGGGCCATGCCGCTGGCCGCGCCTTCGGCCGTAGTGGTTACCAACTCGGGCTCGATGCGTGTCTTGCCGATCGGCGCCGGCTTCTCGGCGTCGTCGAGCTTGAATTCGAGGTCGAACTTGGCCGCTTCGTCGAAGCTCTCGCGCGCCGCCTCGACCTTGTCGGTGAGCGTTGCCGCGCGCGCCTCGACCGCCGACTTGCCCCCCGACATGGCGCCCGCGATCGCCGCGGTGGCGGCGACCGCGCCTGCGGCAACCGCAGCGCCTGCGCCCTTCGCCGTCTTGCTCAATTCGCTTTCGGCGCCCGCCAGAATATCGGCCGGGGTTTTCGGCTCGGCACCGGAAGTGGGAGAGATCGAGATCTCCTCGTCCATCTGGTATTCGAGGCCCTGTTCGGCATCGGCAGGCGTTGCGGCCGGCGCCATGGCGAGCGGGTGCCGCTCGGCGACCGCGCCTGGCGCGCCGCCTTCGCCGAACATCGGGTTGTTCGGGTCGAGCTGGCGTCCCAGGGCCACGGCCTTGTGCCACGTCTCGCCCTGGCCATTGCAAACCGCGTAGAGCTCGGACGCCACGGTTTCAAACGCCGATGGCTTGTTGTGCTGCGCGTGGATCTCGAGCAGCTTGAGATAGATTTCCTGGCGCTGCGGATCCTTCTTGAGCGCGTCCTTGAGGATTTCCTCTGCCTGCGCGTCGCGGCCGTAGGCGAGATAGACCTCGGCTTCGGCGATCGGATCCACTTCGTCGGTGTCGATGTTGCCCAGACCTTCTCGGCTGAAGTCGCTCGCGAGCGAGTTGTCCCCGGTGTTGACCACGCCGCCGCCGGTGGACCCGAACACTGTGTTGGTCTTGATGTCCGTGCCCGAGATGATGCTGTCTTCGAACTTGGTCGTCTTGCGCCGGCGCGTTGCGATCAACGCGCCGAGTCCGGCGAGGATCACGAGTGCGCCCAGTCCGATCAGCCAGGTCGGCGTGCTGCCGAGCAGGTCGTCGAACATCCCAGGTGCTGCCTTCGGCGCGGCCTTCGGCGCAGCCTTTGGAACTACAGGCTTCAGGTCCGTCGCAGGCGTCGGCGCGGGAGTTGCGGCCGGGACGGCGGGCGCCTTCGCATCCGCAGCAGCCTTGGCATCCGCAGCAGCCTTGGCATCCGCCGCGGCCTGCGCTTCGGCCGCCGCCTTCGCATCCGCGGCAGCCTTGGTATCGGCGGCAGTTTTCGCCTCTGCCGCAGCCTTGGCCGCGGCATCTTCGCTTGCCTGGGTAGCGGCCTTCGTCGCCGCTGCATTCGGTTCTGCCACGGGCGGCACGACCGCCGGCGCTGGCGCGACGGGCGCCTTGCCCTTGGACGCGTCGGACTGCGTCTGCAGCTGCGCCATCGTCTGGTTCTTGAGGTCGATCGCGCGCTGCAGATCCTTCAGCGTTTTTTCCAGCTCGGCGATCCGGCTCTGCGCGTCCTTGAGCGCGGCGTCGCGCGCGACCGCCGTTTCGGCGCCGCCTGCTCCCTTGCCCGCTCCGCCATCCTTGGACAGCTTCAACTGGTCGCTGCCCGGACGGGTGGCGGGTATCTTGTCTTCGACGGCCGTGCCAATCTTGCCGCCTACCGCACGGCCTCCGCCTTCGTCAGCCATGGGCGCGGCACCGGCAACGCTGTCGCGGTACGCGCGCCAATCCGCTGCCTGCACCCTGACAACTTTGGTCGCTTCCGTGGGCTGCGCCGCGGATGCGTCGGCAGGGGACGGTATCGTGATGATCGCGCCGGACCGAAGACGATTCATGTTGGCGCCATCGAACGCGCCCTGATTGCTCTTGAAGAGCGCGACCAGCATTTGGTCGAGCGTAACCGTCTCGGGCTTGTATTCCTTGGCGATCTTGGACAGCGTGTCGCCACGCTTGACGGTATAGCCCTCTTCGCCGGCGCGTGGCGCGGTGGCGGTCGGTGCAGCGGATGGCTGCGCCCGCGGCGCTGCTGCGCCTGCGCGTGGCGGCGCGACCGGTTCGACCGCGGCAACTTCGTTACCCGTACCTGGCGGGTCGAGCAGGAACGTGTAGTCGCGAACCACGCGACCGGATGACCAGTTCACTTCGACCATGAGGTCGAGATACGGTTCGTTGACCAGGGTCGGCGACGAAACCCGCAGGTACGTCTCGCCGTTGGCACCGCGCTCGATCGTGATGCGTGCGCGGGAAAGGGCTGACTGGAATTGCAGATTGTTTTGCCGGTACAGCGACGGATCGGCGATCTTGGCGACGACGGAATCGAGCTCGTCCTTGGATCCCGGCAAAAGTTCGATCTTGGCAGAAAGCGGCTGTCCAAGGGCGGACTCGACGGTCAGTTTGCCCAGACCGAGCGCAAAGGCTGAGAGGGGCAGCAAAAGCGCGCCCGCAACCAGGCCGTAAGTGACGATGGGTTTTACTCGCATGCCGACCCCTTCGGGAATGCTGTTTGGCTCAAGCTAACTTAACATCATGGGTTTAGCGGTGCAAGCTAAACCTCGGTATTAGCTTGGGTTTTCCCATGCGTCCCCTTGCGGATTCGCGTGAGATTCATGCCATCGTGCTAACCTGGAGCGCTAGGGCTTGCGTACCTGGTTCACCGCCGCTACAAGATGTAGTGGCGCCTCGGCGCGCCGCCCAATGTTGCGTTCCTGTCGTTGCCCTGCATAAAGCTTCAGGAAACAAGGATCTTCCAGCGCGGGAATGACGCGAGCGCCCAAATGCTGCAGGCAGCGACCCGCGGTCCCGCGCCGGATGGCGCAATCCGGCTACCTCTTGAGCAAGATTCGCACCATGCGCCGAAGCGGTTCGGCCGCGCCCCAAAGCAGCTGGTCACCGACCGTGAAGGCGCCGAGGTATTCCGGTCCCATGGCGAGCTTGCGCAGACGGCCGACAGGAATAGCGAGCTTCCCCGTGACGGCCGCCGGAGTCAGTTCACGGACGCTGTCCTCGCGGCGGTTGGGGATCACCCTCACCCATTCGTTGGCACCGGCCAGCATCGTCTCGATTTCCACGAGCGGCACATCGCGCCGCAATTTGATCGTGAGCGCCTGGCTGTGGCAACGCATTGCGCCGATGCGCACGCACAGGGAGTCCACCGGAATCGGGTGCGCGACGTCGCGCCCCAGGATCTTGTTGGTTTCCGCGCCGCCCTTCCACTCCTCCAGGCTCATCCCGTTGCCCATGTCCTTGTCGATCCAGGGAATGAGCGAGCCGGCCAGCGGCACCCCGAAGTGCTCGGTCGGAAAAGCGTCGTCGCGGAGGATTCCCGCGACTTCGCGATCGATGTCGAGAATGGCCGAATTCGGGTCGTCCAGCAAACTTTTGGCGGCCAGGTGGGCTTCGCCCATCTGCTGCAGCAGCTCGCGCATGTTCTGCGCGCCGGCGCCGGAGGCCGCCTGATAGGTCATGCACGTCATCCACTCGATGAGGTCGCGCTCGAACAGTCCCGCCAGCGCGAGCACCATCAGGCTCACCGTGCAGTTGCCGCCGATGAAGTCGCGGACGCCGCGGGCAAGCGCGGCGTCGATGACGTCGCGGTTGACCGGGTCGAGGATGATCACGGCGTCATCCTCCATGCGCCGCGTCTTTGCGGCGTCGATCCAGTAGCCCGCGAAACCGCTGTCGCGAAGTTTCCGGTACATCGCCGTCGTCCAGTCGCCACCTTGGCAAGTGACGATCGCGTCGAGGCCCGCGAAGGCCCCGGGATCGTTTCCGTCCTTGACCGGGCCCGCGCTCTTGCCTGCATCGCGGCCGATCTCCGGCCCCGCGCCGCCCACCCGCGAGGTGGAGTAGAACACCGGCTCGATCAAATCGAAGTCGCGCTCCTCGCGCATACGCTGCATGAGCACCGACCCCACCATTCCGCGCCAACCTACGAATCCGACTCTCATGATCTCTTCCAATCCAGAATGATTTTGCGGCAAGGGTAACGAATGAGCACCGCATCAGGAGTGGCGTTTTCGCTTTGCCTTCGGCGCGGCCCTGCTTGCGCGCGGCGCCGATGGGGCGCTGCCTATTCGTGCCTCCGGACCGGGCGCCAGGCGCGCCATCGTGTGCGCGTCAATGAAGCGGCCACGGCGAAATGCGAAATTCTTCAGCGT
Source organism: uncultured beta proteobacterium (assembly GCA_963819965.1). Taxonomy (GTDB): domain Bacteria; phylum Pseudomonadota; class Gammaproteobacteria; order Burkholderiales; family Casimicrobiaceae; genus VBCG01. The sequence continues at coordinate 211,523 of CAWFYA010000001.1, read as the reverse complement.
GCCTTCGATCTGGAATCCGAACTTGCGATACAGCGCCAACGCTGCCGCATTGTCCGTGTAGACCGTCAATTCGAGCCGCGTGTAGTTGATCCAGTTGTCGGCCAGGTCGAGGGCCGCTGCCAGAAGCGCGGTACCGACGCCGCGACGGTGCCAGTCGTCTCGCACCGACATGCCGATCAGGCCGACATGCCGCCGCCGCGGCGACTTCGATGCCATATGCAATCCCAGGTTGCCGACGACATCGCCATCGATTTCGGCAACCAGGAGGTAGTCGTCCGCCGACGTGTCGCCAAGCCGCTTGCGCCACGCATCCGCCGACGGATAGGGCAGCTGCAACGTCCCGGCCATCGCCTTGGGCGAGGAAAACGTGGCCTGAATCGCCTCGGCGTCCGTGACCAATGCGCGGCGGATCGTGATGGCGGGAGTCCGGGCCATCATCCGCCTTGCAATGCGGCGACCACGGCGTCACCCATCCCTTCGGTGCCGATGACCTTGTCCCCGGGGAGCGCGATGTCGCCTGTGCGGTGGCCCTGCTGCAGCACGCACTGCACCGCAAGTTCGACGCGCTCCGCGACATCGGGGCGCGCGAACGTGTAGCGGAACATCATCGCCAGCGAGAGGATCGTGGCCAGCGGATTGGCCTTGTCCTGTCCTGCAATATCGGGCGCCGAACCGTGGATCGGCTCATACAGGCCCTTCTGGTTGGCGTCGAGCGACGCGGATGGCAGCATGCCGATCGACCCCGCCAGCATCGACGCCTCGTCGGACAGGATGTCGCCGAAGATGTTGCCGGTGACGATCACATCGAACTGCTTCGGATTCTTCAAAAGCTGCATCGCCGCGTTGTCGACATACATGTGCGAGAGCGCGACATCCGGATACTCGGCCGCCATGGCGCTGACGACCTCGCGCCAGAGGATGCTCGTGTCCAGCACATTGGCCTTGTCCACCGAGCACAGCTTGCGGTTCCGCCGACGCGCGGTCTCGAAGCCCAGGCGCGCAATGCGCCGGATCTCCGGCACGCTGTAGAGCATCGTGTCGAAGCCCTCGTCGTCGCCCGCGGCATTCTTGCGCCGGCCCCGCGGCTGGCCGAAATAGATGTCGCCGGTCAGTTCACGCAGGATCATGATGTCGAGTCCTGCGACGACCTCTGCCTTCAATGTCGACGCGGCCGCGAGTTCCGGATACAGGCGGGCGGGCCGCAGATTCGCAAACAGCCCCAGTGCCTTGCGGATGCCGAGGATGCCCTGCTCCGGACGCAGTTCACGCGGCAGCGCATCATACGCCGGGCCGCCCACCGCACCCATCAGGATGGCATCCGCATCGCGCGCGAGTTGCAGCGTCGCCGGCGGCAGCGGATGCCCGGCCGCGTCGTAGCCGGCACCGCCGATGGGCGCCTCGTCGGTGCTGATCGGGAGCCCGCCGTCGCGCAGGACCGCCAGGACGCGCGCGGCCTGCGCCACGATTTCCCGGCCGATGCCGTCACCCGGCAGGATTGCGATCTTCATCGTTGGGTCCTTCTCAAAAAAAGAGCGGCGCCGGTTTGCCCTGGCGCCGCGTAGTTTGCTTGGATGCTGCCTACGCTAACCAGGGTTGATCGGCCAGCCGTTTGGTTTCGAACGCGCGAATCGCTTCCGCGTGCTGCAGCGTCAGTCCGATCTCGTCCAGGCCATTCAACAGACAATGCTTGCGGAACGGCTCTACGTCGAACGCGTAGACCAGCGCGCCATCGGTCGTCGCGACGACCTGCCGCTCGAGGTCGATGGTCAGCTTGAAGCCGGGAAAGACGAACGCGTCTGCGAAAAGCCGATCCACCTGCGTCTCCGGCAGCACGATGGGCAGGAGGCCGTTCTTGTAGCAATTGTTGAAGAAGATGTCTGCATAGGACGGCGCGATGATCGCGTGAAAGCCGTAATCGGTCAGCGCCCACGGCGCATGCTCGCGGGAACTGCCGCAGCCGAAATTGCGACGCGCGAGAAGAATGGATGCGCCAGCGTAACGTGATTCGTTCAGCACGAACGCCGGATTGAGCGCCCGTCGCGAATGGTCCATGCCCGGCTCGCCATGGTCCAGGTAGCGCCACTCGTCGAACAGGTTCACGCCGAAGCCTGAGCGCTTGATCGACTTCAGGAACTGCTTCGGGATGATCGCGTCCGTGTCGACGTTCGCCCGGTCGAGCGGCACGACGAGTCCCGTATGGATGCGGAAGGCCTTCATGGGTTTTGCCGGTCGTGACCCGCTGATCAGTACGGCTTGGCCTTTTCCGCCGCCTTTTCGATGCCTTGTCCGGCAGCCTTCACGTCCTTGCCCGCACCTTCCACCGTATTGCATGCGGCGATGCCGATCGCCATGCCCAACAAGGCGACGAGTGCTGCAAGCTTCATCATCATTGCGGACTCCTTGCGTTAACCCAGTCGACGCACGTCGACGAAATGCCCGGCGATCGCGGCGCCTGCGGCCATGGCCGGACTGACCAGGTGGGTGCGCCCGCCGTTGCCCTGGCGCCCCTCGAAATTGCGGTTCGACGTGGATGCACAACGTTCGCCCGGCTCGAGCTTGTCGTCGTTCATCGCCAGGCACATCGAGCATCCCGGCTCGCGCCATTCGAAGCCGGCGTCGCGGAAAATCCGATCCAGGCCCTCGGCCTCGGCTTGCGCCTTCACCAGGCCCGACCCCGGAACGACCATCGCCAGCTTCACGTTCTTCGCAACACGCCGGCCACGCGCCACCGACGCCGCCTGCCGCAGGTCCTCGATGCGCGAATTGGTGCAGGAGCCGATGAAAACCTTGTCGACGTGAATGTGGCTCATCGGCGTGTTCGGTTGCAGCCCCATGTAAGCAAGTGCGCGCTCCATGCCGTCGCGCCGAGTCGCATCGCGCTCGCGGTCGGGGTCCGGCACGCGGCCTTCGATGCTGACCACCATTTCCGGCGACGTGCCCCAGGTCACCTGTGGTTGCACGGTGGCTGCATCGAATACGTGCCTGGTATCGAACTTGGCGTTGTCGTCGCTGCGCAAGTGGCGCCATTGCGCCAGCGCGCGGTCCCACATGGCCCCGGTCGGGGCGAACGCGCGGCCCTTGATGTATTCGAAGGTGCGCTCGTCGGCGGCGACCATGCCGGCGCGCGCGCCGGCCTCGATCGCCATGTTGCACATGGTCATCCGCGCCTCCATCGACTGCGCGCGCACGGCTTCGCCCGCGAACTCGATCGCATGCCCGCTGCCCCCCGCCGTGCCGATGCGCCCGATGACGGCAAGCACCAGGTCCTTGGACGTCACGCCGGTGGCAAGTCGGCCGTCCACGTGGATCAGCATCGATTTGGACTTCCTGGTGAGCAGACATTGCGTCGCGAGCACGTGCTCCACCTCGGAGGTGCCGATGCCGAACGCGAGCGCCGCGAACGCGCCATGCGTGCTCGTGTGCGAATCGCCGCAGACGACCGTCATGCCGGGAAGCGTTGCGCCCTGCTCCGGTCCGATCACATGGACGATGCCCTGCCTGCGATCGAGGAACGGGAAATACGCCTTGGCGCCGTGCTCGGCGATGTTCTGGTCGAGCGTTTCGACCTGCGTGCGCGAAATCGGATCCTGAATGCCGCGGCCCCAGTCCTTGGTAGGCGTGTTGTGGTCGGCGGTGGCCACGACCGATTGCATCCGCCACGGCTTGCGACCGGCGAGCTTCAGCCCTTCGAATGCCTGCGGGCTCGTGACTTCATGCACCAGGTGCCGGTCGATGTAGAGCAGCGCCGTGCCATCCGCTTCTTCGCGGATCACGTGGCTATCCCACAACTTGTCATAGAGCGTGCGTGCAGTCATGGCGAAAACGCATCCGAAGCCGCGCCGATTCGCGGTGGCGAAACGCGATTATTGCACAGCAGCACGGCCGCCGCGATCTGGATGTCGCGGCCCTGCATGACGCGGGCGTGGCGGAGTCAGCCTGTAATAGCGGACTGCGCCCGCACGAATGCCTCCACGACCTCCGCCAGCGCGGGCAACGCCGGGTCGAATGCCGTCGCCGGCGTCGACCGCATCCATGTGAGTTGGCGCTTGGCCAGCTGTCGCGTCGCAGCAATTCCCGCCTCGCGCAGTTGCTTCCAGTCGATGACGCCGTCCAGGTATTGCCAGCTCTGGCGATATCCCACGCAGCGCATCGAAGGCAGGTCCGGCCTGAGGGCGAAGCGCTCGCGCAAGCCGTGCAGCTCCTCAACGAGTCCTTTCTCAAGCATCGCCTCGAACCGCAGCGCGATGATCGCGTGCAACTCGGCGCGGCTCGCCGGCGTCAAGGCAACAGGCAGGGTCGGTCCGAGAACGGAGCTCGCGGAGAAATCACGCTTCCCCTGCAGGGCCGACAGCGGCACGCCGGTCAAGCGATGGACTTCGAGCGCGCGTTGAATGCGCTGCGCGTCCGTCGGCATCAAACGTGCCGCCGTCGTGGGATCGAAACGCGCGAGCTCCGCATGCAGCGCGGCCCAGCCTGCGTCCGCCGCGCGGCGGTCGATTTCGGCGCGCACGTTGGGATCGGCTTGCGGCAATGCCGACAGGCCCTCGGTCAGCGCCTTGAAATAGAGCATCGTGCCGCCGCAGACGATAGGCAATCTCCCGCGGGCGCGGATGTCGGCGACGCATTCCTGCGCATCGCGCGCAAATGCCGCGGCTGAATAGGACTGCGTCGGATCGATGATGTCGATGAGGTGATGCGGAATGCGCGCGCGGTCCGCGGTCGACGGTTTGGCGGTGCCTATGTCCATGCCGCGGTAGACCTGAGCGGAATCGACGGTCACGATCTCGCCGTCCATTCGCGCGGCCAGCGCCAGCGCAAGCGCGCTCTTGCCCGACGCGGTCGGGCCTATCAGCAGCAGCGCGGGACGAACGATCACGGACCGCGGGCGAACGTCAGCGCCCGCGCATGAAGAGACGGTCGAGATCCGCCAGCGACAACTGGTACCACGTCGGGCGGCCGTGATTGCACTGCCCCGAGCGCTCGGTGGCTTCCATTTCCCGCAATAGCGCGTTCATTTCCGGCAGCGTGAGGCTGCGATGCGCGCGCACCGAGCCATGGCAGGCCATCGTCGACAGCAATTCGTCGCGGTGCGCGGCCAGCACCTGCGTGCCGCCGAATTCACGAATCTCGTGCAGCACTGCGCGCGCGAGTGCCGCCGGATCGGCGTCGGCCAGGGGCGAAGGAATGCCGCGAACCGCGAGTGTCGCGGGCCCCAGCGCCGACATCGCAAAGCCGAGCGCCTCCAACGCCGCCATGTTCTCCTCGACCGTCGCGACCTCCAGCGGTTCGGCCGCGAACGTCGCCGGGACCAGCAGCGGCTGGACGGGCACGCGATCACGGAATTGAAACTTGAGCCGCTCGTAGACGATACGTTCGTGCGCGGCATGCATGTCGATGAGCACCAGCCCGGCGCGGTTTTGCGCCAGGATGTAGACGCCATGCAACTGCGCCAGCGCAAAGCCCAGTGGATGCGGTTCGTCGGCGGGGAACGTCGGCGGCAGGGGCTGCGCGGCGTCTTCGCGTTGGCCGAACAGGCGTGCGTAGAAGCTGGCGGGTTCTCCGGCCATTGCCGTGCTCGCGTCCAGTCCGAGGGGCGCCTGCGCGGCGCGCCACGGCAAACCACCGCGCGGCGCGGCATCGGCGAAGGCATCGCGCTGCGGCGCGAGCGGCGGCACGTGCGCGGACGCGAGCCCCAATCGTTCTGCGGCCGAGACCGCCGGCTGTTCGGCGGCGCTCGCCGCCAGCGTGCGTTCCACCGCGTGGCGGACAAACTGATGGATGGCGCCGGAGTCGCGAAAGCGCACTTCGGTCTTTTGCGGATGCACGTTGACGTCGACACGCCGTGGATCCAGTTCCAGCCATAACGCGTAGGCGGGCTGGCGGTCGTGATGGAGCACGTCGCGGTACGCCTCCCGCAATGCATGCTGCAGCACGCGGTCGCGGACGAAGCGGCCGTTGACGAACAGGTATTGGCCGCCACCTTGCGCCGCATAGGCCGGGCGCACGGCGAATCCCGTGAGCTTGACGCCGGCAGCCTCTGCCGCGACCTCCGCGGCGTGCAGAACGAAATCGTTGCCCAGCAGCTGCTCGACGCGCACTCTTCTGCCGGCGGCGACGAGGCGGTGCACGACGCGGGCGTTGTGCTGCAGCGTGAAGCCGGTCGCCGGATGCGCCAACGCCACGCGCCTGAACGCCTCGTCGCAATGTGCCCACTCGGTGGCCTCGGTGCGCAGGAATTTGCGCCGCGCCGGGGTGTTGAAGAACAATTCCTCGACCGTGACGCTGGTGCCAATCGCAAGCGCCGCTGGCGCGATCGGGCTGACCGTGCCGCCGTCAACTTCTATGCGCCACGCGTGCGGCTTCTCCTTGGCGCGCGACGACAGCTTGAGGCGCGACACCGATGCGATCGACGCCAGCGCCTCGCCCCGGAACCCGAGCGAAGCGATGGCTTCGAGGTCAAGCACCGAACCGATCTTCGACGTCGCATGCCGTGCAACCGCCAACGCCAATTCCTCGCGCTGGATGCCGCCCCCGTTGTCGGCGACCCGGATGCGCTTGACGCCACCGGCGGCCAGCTCCACGTCGACCTGCGTGGCACCGGCGTCGAGCGCGTTCTCCAGTAGTTCCTTCAGCGCCGCTGCCGGGCGCTCGACAACTTCACCTGCCGCGATCTGGTTGATGAGCAGGTCCGGCAGCGCCCGGATGGATGCCATCAGCGCAGCAGGCCTTGCGCCCAGCGTGTGTAGACGCCGTCGGCAACCTGATTGAGCGCCGCCAGGCGCGCCGGCAGATCCGCTTTCAGATCCGCGGCACTCTGCAGATTGGCGCTCGAGCGCGCGGGCAGCTCCGCCGGGCTTTCGGCGCACCAGCGCTCCACCAGTTCCAGGGTCATCTCGATGTGGCACTGGAACGCGACGTGCCGGTCGTCGATGATGTAGCCCTGGTCCGCATTGAACGCATTGGTCAGCACCCGCGTGGCCATCGGCGGCAGGTCGAAGATGTCGTAGTGCCATTCAAACGCGGCGAATCTCGGCAGCGAGCCGAACCATTCGCGCCTTGCGCCGCGGTCGCAAACGTCGACGTGCAGCCAGCCGATCTCCGGCGTCGCCGTGCGTGTGACACGTGCGCCGAGTGCCTTGGCCATCAGCTGGCCGCCGAGGCAATGCCCGATCACGGGCACACTGTCGCCGATAGCGTCGCGCACGAGATTGCACATCGGCGCGATCCAGGGCAGTGCATCGTTGACGCTCATGTGCCCGCCCATCATGCCGATGCCCGAATACGCGTCGGCGGACTTGGGTACTGGCATGCCTTCATCAAGCGCGACGATCTCGAACGGAATGTCCTGCGCCGTCAGCCATTCGGCGAAACGACCGGGGCCTTCGCTGGGCGAGAAACGGAAGATGGCGACGGGACGCATGGGCAATTCGCTGGAAGCATGGGAACGGGATTTCCGTTGCCCGGACGATGATTTTATCAGCCGCAGCGACGGCCGGGCACCCGACATGGAACGCGCGAAGTTCGAGGTGTCGGTTATATTCCGGTGCGGGGGAACGTTCGAGCGGACCGCAGACCGCGGGATCGCTCACGGCCATCGCACCGCACACCGGGCAAATCGCGCAAACTGCGCCCGTCGCTGCAAGCGCATATCACGAGGAATTAAGACGTGTTCGACGAATTCGACGTAGAGGGTCCGACACCCGACGCCGCGACCGCGCCCGGTTTCTTCAACCGCATCTCAGTCGGCGTGCAGAGTTGGTTCGAGCGCAGTGCTGACGCTGGGTCCGCCGCACCGGCGGCTCTCGACCCGCGCCTTGCACCCTACGCCGACCGCGTCGCTACGGCGGAGGAAGCGGTTGGCCACATTCGCAGCGGCAGTCACGTTTTCGTCGGCACCGCATCGGCAACCCCACGTATGCTGGTCGGCGCGCTGGAAACGATGGGCGTGCCGCCCGCCGACCTGGAATTCGTGCATTTCCTGACCACCGGCGCCGTGCCGCATGACGAAGGTGGTCAGGCGACCACGCGTTTCCGCCATCGGACGTTTTTCGTCGGATCGGACCTTCGCGCCGCGGTGAAGCAGGGTCTCGCCGAATACGTGCCGCTGTCGATCGCGCGGGTCCCGGAACTGATCGAGAACGGCCGCATTCCCATCGACGTCGCGCTCGTCCAGGTGTCGATGCCCGACCCGTTCGGCTACGTGAGCCTGGGCGTGTCGGTGGACGTAATTCCTGCGGCCATTGCCAAGGCCGGCCTCGTGATCGCCGAAGTCAACGCCAGGATGCCGCGCACGATGGGGGACTCGACGCTGCACATCAGCCAGCTGCACTATCTGGTGCCGGTGGATTCACCCGTGATCGAGTACGAGCACCCGGCCACGGAGCCGCAGGTGGTCGAACAGATCGCCCGTTACATCAGCGGCATCATCGAAGACGGATCCACGCTGCAGATCGGGCTGGGCAGAGTCACCAGCGCGGCGCTCAAGTACTTGTCGGACCGCAAGGACCTGGGCATCCACTCCGACGTGGTTACCGATGCCATCATTCCGCTGCTCGAGAAGGGCGTGGTAACGGGGCGCCGGAAGACCAGTCATCGCGACAAGATCGTCACCAGTTTCGCCACCGGCACCAAGCGCCTGTATGACCTGATCGACGGCAATCCTCTCTTCTGCTTCCTGCCGATCGACGAGGTTTGCCACACGTCGGTCATCGCCGCGCAATTCAGGATGGTCTCGGTGACACAGGCCTTCGCCGTGGACCTGACCGGCCAGGTGTGCGTCGATCAACTGTGCGGAGACCTCTACGCCGGCCTGGCAGCACAGGGGGAATTCCTGCGCGGGGCGTCGCGCTCGGAGGGGGGCAAGGCGATCATTTGCCTGGCGTCCACCAGCGACGCGGGGAACAAGTCGTGCGTGCAGGCCATGCTGGAACCCGGCGACGGCGTGACCATCGCGCGCAACGACGTCCATTACGTTATTACCGAATACGGCATCGCCTATCTGTTCGGCAAATCGATTCGCGAGCGCGCGGTGGCGCTGATCCATGTCGCGCATCCGAAATTTCGCGCCGACCTGTTCGCACAGGGCCAGGCATTGGGCTATCTGCCCAAGACGCAGACGCTGCAGAACTTGCGCGCCTATCCGGTGGAGGAGGAAGTCACGGTCGCACTCAAGGACAAGCGGTCGGTGCTGCTTCGACCAGCGGTATCCTCGGACGGCGAGGCGATCCGCGACCTGTTCCACAGCCTTTCCGAGGCGGACGTGTTCACCCGATTCTTCCGCCACGTGCGCGCGCTGTCGGGCAGCGACGTGCAGCGCCTTTGCAACGTCAATTTCGAGAACGAGGTGGCGTTCGTCGCGGTGACCGGTTCACGCGAGAATCCGCGCATCGTTGCCCAGTCCTGCTACTTCATCGACCCGTCGACCAATCTGGCGGAGACGGCGTTCATGGTCAGCCCCGCGTGGCAGGGATGCGGCCTGGGCTCGGCAATGCAGCGGCGAATGAGCGAACACGCCGCCGCGCGCGGCGTGCGCGGCTTCGTGGCCGAAATCATGGCCACCAACACCAAGATGATTCACCTGGGGAACGCCGGGTCCGCCAACGTGACAGTCGAGCCGAACGGCACGACGGTGCGGGTCACTGCGCTGTTCGGACCCGCCCGCTGAGGTTGCCTACATCTGCTTGAAAAGATGCGTGAACTGCCGCGAGATCGGCAGCTTTTCCTGGCGATTCTTGAGCAGCACGAACTGGCGCTCGGCGTCCTCGCGCAACACCCCCGACACCGCGTCCAGGTTCACGATGGTGCCCCGGTGAACCTGCCAGAACTTCTCCGGATCGAGCTCGGCCAGCAGCTCCTTCAACGGCGTCCGAATCAGCGCCTCGCCGCCGCCTAGCACCACTCGCGTGTACTTGGTGTCGGCCTGGAAGTAGGCGACGTCGGCCACGGCGATCAGCTTGACATGCTTCCCCACCGCAGCCTTGATCCATTTCATTCTGGGCACGTCGGACTTGATCGCGGCGCGCAACTCGGCCAGCAGCGCCGAGAGATCGGCAGGCTTGCCCGAAAGCTTCTTGCGGATGCGTTCCACCGTAGCGGCGAGGCGATCGCCCTCCACCGGCTTGAGCAGGTAATCCACCGCCCCGGCATCGAACGCCTTCAGCGCGTACTGGTCGTAGGCGGTGATGAACACCACATGGCACTCGTCGCCAATGACGGCGGCGACGTCGAGTCCCGTCTTTCCGGGCATGCGGATGTCGAGGAACGCGATCTGCGGGCGCCATTCGTCGAACAGCGCCAGCGCGGCGACGCCGTCGGCCGCCTCTGCCACAATGTCAAGCTCGGGCCACGCATGCACAAGCTTTTCCTTGAGCCGCTCGCGCATCAGCGGTTCGTCCTCGGCGATGAGTGCGGTGGGCCGGGTCATCGGAGCGTGGATGCCAGCGCCGATGACGTGGGCGGAGCCGGCGACACCAGGTCGACGGGAATTACCAGGCGCGCGATGAATCCGTGCGGGACATTGGACTCGATGTCGAGCATGGCGCGCTCGTCGAACAGGAGCGCCAGCCGCTCACGAATGTTGGCGAGTCCGATGCCGTCGCCGGGCACGTCACCGATGCCCGCGCCAGTATCGGCCACCGTCAACACGATGCGTGGACCCGCGGCGTGCGCTTCTCGCGTCGCCGCGACGTCGACGCGGCCGCCGCCCGGGACTGGCTCGATGCCGTGCTTGATCGCATTCTCGACGAGGGTGATCAGCATCCCCGGCGGCACGGCGACATCCTCCAGCGCCTCCGGGATCGTAACGGACCATTGCAGCCTGGCGCCCAGTCGCGTCTGCATGATGCGCAGGTACGCGCGAACCATGGCGGCATCCTGCCTGACGGTAGTCGCCTCTTCGCGGAGCGTCGGCGTGCTGGCGCGCAGGAACCGGATCAGGTCGCTGATCAGGCGCGCTGCTTCGGGCGCGCCTTTCTCCGCCAGCTGCTGCGCGCTGCCCAGCGTATTGAACAGGAAATGCGGCTCGATCTGCAGTTGCAGGAGCTTCAATTTCGACTCCGCCAGCTGGCGCGACAGGTCACTCTGCCGCGCCTCGGCCTCGAGGTTGGCGGCAAGCGCGCGATATTCGCGGTTGCGCAGGTTGGCGATGAGAGCAACGACAAAGGTATACAGGAATCCGAACACCAGCGCGCCGGTAACGACGTGGCGCAGGAGCGCGCTGTCGTAGAGCCATTCGAACGGATTGACCCCTTTGACGAGGCCGGCAACGCTCGCGCCAACGAATGCGCCCAACAGCGCCAGCAGCGGGCCGATCGCGGCCACGCGAAACGCGTTGCCGTGGAACTTGCGGTAGCCGAACCAGGCCGACAACCCCGCCCACAACATCACGATGACGAACGCGTTGAACAGGAGGGCCGCTTCGAGGAAGCTCATGTTCCACGGCAGGCGCGCGGCGATCCAGGCGACACCCGTGGTGACGGCAACGATGCCGACCAGCCAGAGCCAGCCGCCGTCGTGGTACAGCCACTGGTCGAAAGAACGCACGTCGCGGCGCTCGATTTCGGTGAGGGACGACAGGATGCGCTCGGCGAACGCGTCGTAGCTAGTTTTGAGCGACCGGATCATGCGGCAAAGGACATGCGCTGAAGATTGGGCACCGGGAGGCGCTCCCCGAGAGGGGGTCGCGCATTGTAATCGCGGACCGTGAGTCCGACGTCGCCGCGCGGGACGGGTGGCGACCGGCGCAGACGAACCGGCGCCAGCGCGTGACGAATGGCGGGTTGGACCTAGAGCCCGTGCGCGATGCGCGCGTAGGCGCTGTGATTGTGGATGGCCTCGAAGTTTTCGGCCTCGACGCTGAAGCGCTCGAAGCGCGGGTCCGAGGCCAGTCGCGCGGCGACGCCTCGCACCAGGTCTTCCACGAATCGCGGGTTGTCGTAGGCGCGCTCCGTGACGTATTTTTCGTCGGAGCGCTTGAGGATTCCGTACAGCTCGCAGGAGGCTTCTTCCTCCGCGATGCGCAGCAGTTCGAGGATGGTCACCGGCTCCCTCGGACGGACTACGATGGTCACGCGCGAGCGCTGGTTGTGCGCGCCATAGTCCGAGATTTCCTTCGAGCATGGGCACAGCGAGGTGACCGGCACGGCCACCGCGATGGTCAGGGCGAACCGCCCGTCCACCAATTCCGACGTCAGCGCGACTTCGTAGTCGAGGAGACTTGCCACACCCGAGATCGGCGCGGTCTTGCGCACGAAGAACGGGAAGCGCAGCTCGATCCTGCCGCCCGGCACGTTGAGGCGCAGCAACAGATCGTCCAGCAGCGCGCGCAGGCCCGCCACGGACAGCGGCGCCGCACCCGGGGCAAAGCGCTCTTCCAGAAGCATCACCATTCGCGACATGTGCGTGCCCTTGCGGTCTTCGGGCAGCGCCACGTAGACATTGCAATGGGCGACCGTGCCCTGAACGATGCCGTCGCCGTCGGCAAACACGACCGGGAAGCGGATGTCCTTGATCCCCACCTGGTCGATCGCCAGATGGCGTTCGTCCTTCTCCGATTGCAGGTCGGGAATGGGCATCAGACGGCCGGGTTGTTCGGGACGGTTCATGATCTGGGCAGCCGTAGTGTAAGTGGTCGCGCGGTGTCGATGTTTCAAGCGGCAGGCTTGACGCGGGATTTCTGGTGCTGGCCGAGTTGCGGCTGCTGGAAATGCGCGGCGATCGACTTGGCGATGCCAGGGGCGTCCAGCCCCACCTGCGCAAGGAGGATTGCCGGGTCACCGTGATCGATGAAGCAATCCGGCAGGCCCAGGTGCAGCGTCGGCACGGCGACGCCCTCCGCCGCCAGCAGCTCGGCCACCCCGCTTCCCGCGCCGCCGGCAACGACATTCTCCTCGACGGTCACCAGCGCATCGTGATCCTGCGCGAGTTGCAGGATCAGCTCGCGGTCGAGCGGCTTGACAAAGCGCATGTTGGCCACCGTCGCATCCAGTGTCTCCGCCGCCACCAACGCGGGCTGCAGCATCGTGCCGAACGCAAGGATCGCGACGCGGTGCGTCCGGCGCTTGGCCTCGCGGCGAAGCTCACCCTTGCCAACAACCAACGCGCGCATCTGCGCTTCCGGCACGACTCCCGGACCGGAACCGCGCGGATAGCGAATGGCCGACGGCGAATCGAGGGTACATCCCGTGTAGAGCATCTGCCGGCACTCGTTTTCGTCCGAAGGCGCCATGATCGTCATGTTGGGCAGGCAGCGCAGGTAGGTGAGGTCGAATGCCCCGATGTGCGTCGCGCCGTCGGCACCGACCACGCCTGCCCTGTCGATCGCGAACACCACCGGCAGGTTCTGCAACGCGATGTCATGGATCGTCTGGTCGTAGGCACGTTGCAGGAATGTCGAATAGATGGCGACGACGGGCTTCATGCCTTCGCAGGCCAGGCCGCCTGCAAACGTCACCGCATGCTGTTCCGCAATGCCGACGTCGAAGTAGCGCTTCGGATATTCCTGCGAATAGCGCACCAGTCCCGAGCCTTCGCGCATCGCCGGCGTGATGCATACGATGCGCGGGTCCTTCGCGGCCATGTCGCAGATCCAGTCGCCGAAGATCTGGTTGTAGCTGGGCTTGGCCGGCGACTTGACCGTGTAGCCGACGGCCGGATCGAATTTGGTCACGCCGTGATAGAGGATCGGATCGTCCTCCGCCTTCGGATAGCCGTAGCCCTTGCGGGTGACGACGTGCAGGAACTGCGGCCCCCTCAGCTCTCTGATATTGGCCAGCGTTTTCACCAGCGTGTCCACGTCGTGGCCATCGATGGGACCGATGTAGTTGAAGCCGAATTCCTCGAACAGCGTACCGGGAAGCACCATGCCCTTGACGTGCTCCTCGGCGCGGCGCGCGAGCTCGTGCATCGGTCCCAGCTTGGACAGCACTTCCTTGCCGCTTCGCCGGACCGAGTTGTACAGTCGCGATGAAAGCACCTTGGCCAGGTATTGGTCCAGGGCGCCGACCGGCTCGCTGATCGACATGTCGTTGTCGTTCAGGATCACCAGCAGATCGGCGCCGCTGATGCCGGCATTGTTCAGCGCCTCGAACGCCATGCCCGCCGTCATCGCGCCGTCGCCGATGACTGCAACCGCGCGGCGGTCATCGCCCTTGATCTTGGCGGCAACCGCCATGCCCAGCGCTGCGGAGATCGACGTCGACGAGTGCGCGGTGCCGAACGTGTCATATTCGCTTTCCACGCGTCGCGGAAATCCCGACGGGCCGCCGTATTGGCGCAGCTTCGCCATCGCCTCGCGCCGGCCGGTCAGCACCTTGTGCGCATACGTCTGGTGGCCGACGTCCCACACGATGCGATCGCGCGGTGTGTCGAACACATAGTGCAACGCCACCGTGAGTTCGACCGTGCCCAGGTTGGACGACAGATGGCCGCCCGTCTGCGCTACCGAGGACAGCAGGAAGGCGCGCAGCTCGCGCGAGAGTTCGCGCAGTTCGCTGCGATCGAGCACGCGCAGGTCCGCGGGCTGGTCGATGCGCTCGAGCAAAGGATATGTGGCCATGGTTTTCAGTTCTTGCGCAGCACGATCCAGTCGGCGAGCTCGATCAGGCGGCGGGCCGCGCTGCGAAACGGCGCCAGCGCTGCGCCGGCTTGCGCACGCAGCGCCTCGGCGTGGCGCCGGGCTTCGGCGAGACCCAGCAATGAAACGTAGGTCGGCTTGTTCTGCGCGGCATCCTTGCCCGCGGTCTTGCCCAACGCAGCGTCGCTGCCCTCGACATCGAGTACGTCATCGATGACCTGAAATGCCAGTCCCGAAGCCTCGGCAAATGTGTCCAGCGCGGACGTTTCCTCCGGCGCGAGCGGCCGTCCGCAGGCGGCGCCCAGTTGCACCGCCGCGCGAATGAGCGCGCCAGTCTTCATTCGGTGCATCATCTGCAGTTCCGGCAGCGACAATGCGACGCCTGTGCTGGCCAGGTCGATCGCCTGGCCGCCCGCCATGCCGGGCGCGCCGGCGGCCGCGGCGAGCAGCGCGCACGCGCCGCCCGATGCGCGCATCGGGCTGGCACCAAGGACACCGAACGCCAGCGATTGCAGCGCATCGCCGGCGAGCAATGCCGTGGCCTCGCCGAAAGCGACGTGGCACGTGGGCTTGCCGCGGCGCAGCGTGTCGTTGTCCATGCTCGGCAGGTCGTCGTGCACCAGCGAATAGGCATGAATCAGTTCCACCGCGGTCGCCGCGGCATCGACAACCTCGGGATCGGCTTGCGCAAATTCGCCGGCCGCATAGGCGAGCAGCGGGCGCACGCGTTTGCCGCCACCCAACACCGAGTGGCGCATCGCCTCTCGCAGCCGCTCGGTGCGTTCCGTGCTCCCCGACGGGGCTCCCATTGGCGTTTCATTCACGCGCGGCAGCACGCGGTCGAGCACGTCCTCGATCCGCCGTTGCCGTTCTTCCGCCCAAACCGGGAATGCAAGGTCAGGATGCATCGGGGGAACCCGCTAGCGAGTCCGGCGCGAAGGGCTTCTCTGTCTCTAAGGCTTTCTCGGGTTCGAAAGCTTTCAGCACACCCTGCTCCAGCACCTCGACTTGATGCTGCGCATCATTGAGAGAAGCCTGGCAATAGGTCAGCAACTCGGCACCGCGCTTGTAGGCCGCGAGCGATTCCTTGAGCGGAAGCTGGCCGCCTTCCATGGCGACCACGAGGGCCTCGAGCTCCGCAAGCGCGGATTCGAAGTCTTTCGGAGGTTGCTCAGCGCTCACGGGGGTTGGAAAATTTCCTGGAAGGACCAGCCGCGCCGGCGCGTTTCCAAAGGGTGTTTTTCACGCTAAGGTCTTGACCTATTTACGTAAAGCACGATATCATAGCATCTTTTGACGACGCGGCCAGAACGAACAATCGCGAATCTTCGATTTCGTGCGGTCGACTTAGCAAAGCGGTCCGGGGCGGCTTTTTAGGTTATGCCCGAACAGGGGTAGAAAGCCGGCGTCCCGGGTTGTTGGGTTGGGTTGGTTGCTCGCAACCGAAATTCGCGAAAGGGTTGGCCGTATGTCGGACCTCGCAACGGCCGGGCGCCTGCGGCAGGCAAGCACGCAGTTCCCGGTTTCCTGGTATTGCGATCCCAAAGTGCTGGAAGCGGAGCGGCGCCTGTTGCTCGCCCGCGGTCCGGGCTACGTGGGTCACGAGTTCATGGTGCCGAACGTCGGTGACTTCCAGGCGCTCGCCGCGCGTGGCGAGGCGCAGATGCTGGTCCGCAACACCCACGGTGTCGAACTCCTTTCCAACATCTGCCGGCACCGCCAGGCGCTCATGTACAACGGGCGAGGTAACACGCGCAACATCGTGTGCCCGCTGCATCGCTGGACATATGACCTGAAAGGCGAATTGCTCGGGGCGCCGCATTTCGCCGACAAGCCCTGCCTGAACTTGGGCCGCACGCCGCTGCAGCATTGGAACGGCCTGCTGTTCGACGGACCGCGGGACGTCGCGCACGATCTCGAGGCGCTGGGAGTAAAGCATTTCGACTTCTCCGGCTACATGCTCGACCGGATCGAAATGCATCAGTGCAACTACAACTGGAAATCGTTCATCGAAGTGTATCTCGAGGACTACCACGTCGGGCCGTTCCATCCGGGCCTGGGCCAATTCGTCACCTGCGAAGACCTGAAGTGGGAATTCGGCGACTGGTATTCGGTGCAGACGGTCGGCATCAACAACAGCCTGTCGAAGCCCGGCTCGCGCACCTACGAGCGTTGGCACAAGGCGGTGCTGGACTTCTACCGCGGCGAAATCCCGACGCACGGCGCGGTGTGGCTCACCTACTATCCGAACGTCATGCTGGAATGGTATCCGCACGTTCTGGTCATAAGCACGCTGATTCCGCAAGGCGTGGACAAGACGCTCAACGTCGTCGAGTTCTACTATCCCGAGGAAATCGCGCTGTTCGAGCGTGAGTTCGTCGAGGCGGAACAGGCCGCGTACATGGAGACAGCGAGGGAGGATGACGAGATCGCCGAACGGATGGACGCGGGGCGCATGGCGCTCTACAAATCCGGCCGCAGCGAAATCGGCCCGTACCAGTCGCCGATGGAAGACGGCATGCAGCACTTCCACGAGTTCTACCGGCGCGAGATGGAAGGGCACATCGCGGGTCTCTGACATGCACACGACATTGATTTCCACCGCCGAACTCGAGCCGCTGCTGGGCCAACCGGACGTTGTCGTCTGTGACGTCCGCCATGACCTCATGCATCCGGATTCCTTCGGCGCGGCCGAATACGCGAAGGCGCACCTGCCGGGCGCGCAATTCGTGCACATCGACCGCGACTTGTCCGCGGCGAAGACCGGCCGCAACGGCCGGCACCCGCTGCCCAACCCCGAAGTCGCCGCCGCCGCGTTCGCGCGCATGGGCATCGGCGACGCCACGCAAGTGATCGCCTACGACCAGGCCAGCGGAATGTATGCGTCGCGCTTGTGGTGGATGTTGCGCTGGCTGGGTCACGACACGGTGGCGGTGCTGGATGGCGGATTTGCCAAATGGACGAAAGAGGGGCGGGCGGTCACGACCGACGTGCCGCGGCCCCTTCCTGCATCGTTCACCACCCGTCGCGTGACGCCCACCGTGAGCGCTTCGGGCGTGCGCGCCAGCCTGCATCGCCACACGCTGTTCCTGATCGACGCGCGCGCGCCGGAACGCTTCCGCGGCGACGTGGAGCCCATTGACCCGGTGGCCGGACATATTCCGGGCGCGCACAATCGTTCCTACACGCAGAACCTCGACGCCGACGGAACGTTCAAGCATCCGGCGTTCCTGCGCGCGGAATTCAATGCGCTGCTCGGCGGTGCCTCGCACGAGACCGTGGTCCATCATTGCGGCAGTGGCGTCTCGGCATGCCACAACATCCTGGCGATGGAAGTCGCGGGATTCCCCGGGACCCGCCTGTATCCGGGATCGTGGAGCGAATGGTCGGCCGATCCGTCGCGGCCCATCGCGCGCGAACCCTAGCGAACGCCTAAGTCCCAGGACGCGATGTTGCGGTAGATTGGTCCAGCGTCGCGCAATTCGGACCCGACCAGAAACAGCTTGTCCGCGCGCCAGGCAATCGGCTCGCAACGCGCACGCGGCAGTGGCTGCAGGCAGCGCCTGGCCAGCGTCACGTGCGGTCGGAAAGGTCGCACTTCGAGTACGAATCCCGCCGCGGCGAGCGCATCGGCCAGGGTCGAATGCAGCTTGAGCAGCGGCGGCGGGAGCACCGCGGGCGCGATCCAGGCGACTCCTGACGCGCGCCAGGCGCCAAGCGAGTCGAAGTTCACCACGAATCCGGTCCCCGGCATCTTGTCGCCGACGGCCAGCAAGGCCGGCAGCGCGGCCTTGTCCACGTCGCCGATAAAGGCCAGCGTCAGGTGGGCATTGTCGGGCGGCACCGCGCGGCCGCGTGACTTGCGCGCTACGTCACGGCCGAGCGCAGCAAGGGTTTCCCGCACCTGCGCATCGGGGGTCAGCGCAAAGAACGCACGGACGCCTTTGCCGGGCTCCGAGGCCAGCTGCGACCGGTTTGCAAGGGAAGCGGGATCTGACATGAAGTATCCGACCGCGTTCCCTGCCAAGCGTTCGCGTCGCATGGTACGAAATCGGGAAATTGCGGTCGGCTAGTGCGCGGCGGACGGGTAGGCGCTGCGCTCCAATACCCCAGTCGCGCTGCACCCAGTCGCGTTGAGTGCGCGACGGGCGGGTAGGCGCTGCGCTCCAATACCCCAGTCGCGCTGCACCCAGTCGCATTGAGTGCGCGGCGGGCGGTTAGGCGCTGCGCTCCAATACCCCAGTCGCGCTGCACCCAGTCGCGTTGAGTGCGCGGCGGGCGGTTAGGCGCTGCGCTCCAATACCCCAGTCGCGCTGCACCTACCCGCCCGCCGGGCACTCCCGGGGGCGCGTCCGCGTGCTAGCCGTTGGCGACGTGCAATTCGGACTTGGGCTTGTCGAAGAACTGCTCGTCTTCGGTCGAGTTCTTGAGCGCGGTCGTCGACGCCTGACTACCCTGCACGGTCTGCGTGACTGCGTCGAAATAGCTGGTGCCCACTTCGCGTTGGTGCTTGATGGCCGTGAAGCCTTTGGACACTGCCGCGAATTCGGCTTCCTGCAACTCGACGAAGGCAGTCATCTGGTTGTGCGCGTAGCCGTGTGCCAGGTTGAACATCGAGTAATTGAGGCTGTGGAAGCCGGCCAGCGTAATGAACTGGAACTTGTAGCCCATCGCGCCCAGTTCGCGCTGGAACCTCGCCACCGTGGCGTCGTCAAGATTCTTCTTCCAGTTGAACGACGGCGAACAGTTGTAGGCGAGCATCTTGCCTGGGAACTTGGCGTGGATCGCGTCGGCAAAGGCCTTCGCGAAGTCCAGGTCGGGCTTGCCGGTCTCGCACCAGATCATGTCCGCGTACGGCGCATAGGCCAGGCCGCGCGAAACCGCCTGGTCCAGGCCGTTGCGCGACTTGTAGAAGCCTTCCTGCGTGCGTTCGCCCGTGAAGAAGGGCTTGTCGTTGTCGTCGATGTCGGAGGTGACGAGATCGGCTGCTTCCGCATCCGTGCGTGCGAGGATCAGCGTGGGAACGCCCATGGCATCGGCCGCAAGGCGCGCAGCAATCAATTTGTCGACGGCTTCGCGCGTCGGCACCAACACCTTGCCGCCCATGTGACCACATTTCTTGACAGAAGCAAGCTGGTCCTCGAAGTGCACGCCCGCCGCACCCGCCTCGACCATCGCCTTCATCAGTTCGAAGGCATTCAACACGCCGCCAAAACCCGCCTCGGCGTCGGCGACGATCGGCGCGAAGAAGTCCGTGTCGCCCTTGCCTTCCATGTGCTGTATCTGGTCGGCGCGAATGAATGTGTTGTTGATCTTCTTGACCACGGCTGGCACGGAATTGACCGGATACAGCGACTGGTCGGGGTACATTTCGCCGGCGATATTGGCGTCGGCGGCGACTTGCCAGCCGGACAGATAGATTGCCTTCAGCCCAGCCTTCACCTGCTGCATGGCCTGGTTGCCCGTCATTGCGCCCAGCGCGTTGACGAACGGCTCGTCGTTAACGAGTTTCCACAGCTTCTCCGCACCGCGGCGGGCGAGCGTGTGCTCGATTTGCACGGACCCGCGCAGGCGGACGACGTCCTCCGCCGTGTAGCCGCGCTGGATGCCTTTCCACCGCGGGTTTTCCGCCCAGTCCTTCTTCAATCGTGCCGCTTCGAGGTCGTAGTTCATTGGTTGCTCCCATCTCATTTGGCCCACGCCGCCGCAGTGAACGGCGACACATTGGTCAGCAGCGCCTTCCTGCCGCAAGGGCGCGAAGGCACTAGCGTTGCGAAAGCAACAGCAGCCTGAAGGCCGCCGTCGTCTCACTGCACGGACCGGCTTGGGATCGCTTGGCCGGTCTGGCGGGCGTGGATGGGTGAACCACACCCTACGTTGTCGCATTTCGCGCGATGCTGCGAACTGCGGTTCGTGACAAACTCACGTTAGCAAGCTGACGCGCGAATTACAAGTGAAATTGGCGCGCTGCAATGTAAATTTTCGCAAGGATAATCATATACTTAAAAATATTTTCCATCTGGTGAAAATTAATCGGACCCAATTACCCAAAATGGTGCTGCGGCGCATGCTCCTCTTCTATAAGACTTTGACGCAAAATCCGCAGTCGATTGCATAACTTATTGAATACACTTGGTTCCCGTCGCTCCCATTCGCGCATGCAGGCAATCCTCGTCACTTCACGGTTGGAAATGATTTCCAAACGCTCTGCGCGATTGGCTGTGCCGTGGATACTCTTGCTGGGCGTCGTCGCGACAGCGCGCGCAGGGGAGGTCCAGCCAAACGCTACGCGCGACCTCGCCGCGACGTGCGCAGGCTGCCACGGGACCAACGGCGTTAGCCGGGGCGGCATCCGGTCGCTGGCCGGCCGACCTGAGGCGGATTTGCGCGCATCAATGCAGGACTTCAAGGCCGGCAAACGGCCGGGAACCCTGATGCCACAATTGTCCCGGGGCTATACGAACGAGCAGATCGCGCAGCTCGCTGACTGGTTCTCAAGGCAAGAGGCGGCGCCGTGAATTTGCAGCGCAGGGTCTTCCTCCGCACGCTCTCCGCTGCGGGCCTGGCAGCGTCTGGCGTTGCCGCGGGTGCCGCGCCAGACAGCAATGGGGCATCAGGCAAGGTCGTCGTGATCGGCGGCGGGTTCGGAGGCGCGACGTCCGCAAAGTATCTCAAGCTGTGGAGTGGCGGCGCCGTTGACGTCACGCTGGTGGACGCCAATCCGGCGTTCGTGTCCTGTCCGTTGTCCAACCTCGTGCTCGCCGGCAGCAGGAACATCGCCGACCTCACCGTCGGCTACGAGGGCCTGGCGCGCCGTGGCGTGACCGTCGTGCGCGACACGGCGACAGCCGTCGACACGGACAAGCGCATCGTCCGGCTCGCAAGCGGCACCGAGCTTCGCTACGACCGACTGATCCTGTCACCCGGCATCGATTTCCTCTACAACGAGGTGCCCGGGCTCGACAACCCGGACGCGCAGGCTCGCGTCCTCCATGCGTGGAAGGCCGGACCGCAGACCGTCGCGCTGCGGAAACAAATCGAAGCCATGCCGGACGGCGGCGTCTTTGCAATTTCCATTCCGCGCGCGCCGCTGCGCTGCCCGCCGGGGCCGTACGAGCGCGCGTGCCAGGTCGCGTGGTATTTCAAGCGCGCCAAGCCGCGCGCCAAAGTGCTGGTGCTGGACGGCAACGAAGAGGTGCAGTCGAAGAAGGCGCTGTTTACGCAAGCGTGGCGAGAAGAGTACGCGGGCATCGTGGAGTACCGTCCCGACTGCGTACTCGCCGACGTCGACGTGCGCACACTGACCGCGAAGTTCGAGACCGCGGACGACGTGCGCGCCGACGTTTTGAACGTGATCCCGCCCCATCGCGCCGGCAACATTGCGGCGCGCGCTGGCGTGATCACCGCCAATGGGCGCTGGTGCGAGGTTGATTTCCTGAACTTCGAATCGATCACCGTTAAAAACGTCCACATCCTGGGCGACTCGATCCAGATCGCACCGCTGATGCCCAAGTCGGGCCACATGGCAAACCAGCACGGCAAGGTCGCCGCCGCCGCCATACTAGCGGCACTCGCGGACCGGCCGATCAACGCGGCGCCGGTGATCAACAACACGTGCTATAGCTTCATCACCGATCGCGCTGCCGCGCACGTTGCATCAGTGCACAGGTACGACGCCGTGCAGAAGACGTTCCTCCCGGTGCCGGCCGCAGGTGGCGTGTCGCAGGCGGCCAGCACGCAGGAGGGCGAGTACGGGTTCGCGTGGGCGAAGAATATCTGGGCGGATACACTGCAATGAGCACACCGAAATACGCGGATGATGATCCGGGAATCACCGTTGCAAAATGTTTCACGCCATTGAATTAGGCGCCGATCCCGACACTGAGAGGAAATTCGATGCACTCGATGTTCAACGGTGACGTTGCGCTCGTAACCGGGGGAAGCTCGGGGATCGGTCGCGCCGCGGCGCTCGCGTTCGCGCGCGAGGGGGCCAAGGTGGTGGTGGCCAGCCGGCGGACCGGCCAGTCGGAGGAAACGGTCCGCCTGATCAAGGCCGAAGGCGGCGAGGCGCTGTTCGTCCGGACCGACATGAAAGAGCCGGCGGAGATTGCGGCGCTGGTTGCCCGCACCGTCGAGCGCTTCGGCAAGCTAAATTACGCGTTCAACAATGCCGGCATCGAGGGCGACCCATTCGTCCCGTTGGCGGAATTGTCCGAAGCGACGTGGGATGAGGTGATCGCGGTCAACTTGACGGCGGTGTTTCTGTGCATGAAGCACGAGATTCCGCATATTCTCGAGACCAAGGGTGCGATCGTCAACATGGCCTCGGTCGCCGGCCTCACCGGCGGGCGGGTCGGAACCGCGTACTTCGCAAGCAAGCATGGCGTGGTGGGCCTCACGCGCGCTGCTGCGATCGAATACGCGACTCAGGACATCCGCATCAACGCGGTTGCGCCCGCAGTTATCCGCACCGAGATGACGGAGCGCGCGTTCTTCCACGATGAAGCCCTCGGCGCACAGGTTACGGCAATGCATCCGATGGGGCGTGTTGGCAAACCGGAGGAAGTGGCGGAAGCCGTGATCTGGCTGTGTTCGAAGGCGGCGTCGTTCACCACGGGCCATGTGTTACCGATCGATGGCGGTCGCCTGGTGAGGTAGGGAGGCCGCCACGAGGGCGGCCTCCAATTACGCCGTTGTTCGCTTTCGGTGACCCGCCACCGTCAGTCAGGGATTTGCAGCGTCGACTTGTCCATGACGATGCGATTTGCCGCTGCCGGACGCTGTTGCGATCGCCGTTTATGCCACTGGCGCTTCTTCCGGCGCTTCCTCGAACACGAGCTTGATCTTGTCGTCTTGCCCCAGGTCGATGGTCACCTTGCCGCCACCGGTCAGGCGGCCGAACAGGAGCTCGTCGGCCAGCGCCTTGCGGATCGTGTCCTGGATGAGCCGGGACATCGGCCGCGCGCCCATCTGCGGATCGAAGCCCTTCTTGGCCAGGAATTCCTTGAGGGCCGGCGTGAACGTCGGGTCCACCTTCTTCTCGTGCAGCTGCGCTTCCAGCTCGAGCAGGAACTTGTCGACGACGCGCAGGATGATCTCGTGGTCGAGCGAGCCGAAGGAAATCGTGGCATCGAGCCGGTTGCGGAATTCCGGCGTGAACATGCGCTTGATTTCGCCGGACTCGTCGCCGGCCTGCTTGTTCTGCGTGAAGCCGATCGTGCCCTTGGCGAGTTCAGACGCGCCCGCGTTGGTCGTCATGATGATGATCGCGTTGCGGAAATCCGCCTTGCGTCCGTTGTTGTCGGTCAGCGTGCCGTGGTCCATCACCTGCAGCAGGATGTTGAACACGTCCGGGTGCGCCTTCTCGATTTCGTCGAGCAACACCACGCTGTACGGGTGCTTGGTGACGGCCTCGGTGAGCTGCCCGCCCTGGTCGAAGCCGACATAGCCCGGCGGAGCGCCGATCAGGCGCGACACGGCGTGGCGTTCCATGTATTCGGACATGTCGTAGCGCAGCAGTTCCACGCCGAGGCAAAACGCCAGTTGCCGCGCCACCTCGGTCTTACCCACGCCCGTCGGGCCGCTGAACAGGAAATTTCCGATCGGCTTGCGCGGATTGCCGAGCCCCGAACGCGCCATGCGAATTGCCGACACCAGCGCGTCGATCGCCTTGTTCTGCCCGAACACGACGTTCTTGAGGTCGCGGTCGAGCGTCTTCAGCGCGTTGCGGTCATCCGACGAGACGCTCTTGGCGGGGATGCGAGCAATCTTGGCGACGATCTCCTCGACCTCCGCCTTGCCGATCACTTTCTTCTGCTTCGACTTGGGCAGAATCTTCTGCGCCGCGCCGGCGTCGTCGATGACGTCGATGGCCTTGTCCGGCAGGTGGCGGTCGTTGATGAAGCGCGCGGCAAGTTCCGCCGCGCTGGTCAGCGCGGCGGGCGCGTACTTGACGCCATGATGCTTCTCGAAGCGCGTCTTCAGGCCCTTCAGTATCTCGATGGTCTCGGCAATGGACGGCTCCGGCACGTCCACCTTCTGGAACCGGCGCGACAATGCGTGGTCTTTTTCGAAAATCTGCCGATATTCGGCGTACGTCGTCGCGCCGATGCACTTGAGCGCGCCGGTGGACAACGCAGGCTTCAGCAAATTCGACGCGTCCAGCGTGCCGCCGGACGCCGCACCCGCGCCGATGATCGTGTGGATCTCGTCGATGAACAGGATCGACTTGGGATTGTCGGCGAGTTGCTTCAGCACGGCCTTCAGCCGCTGCTCGAAGTCCCCGCGATACTTGGTGCCGGCGAGCAGCGCGCCCATGTCGAGCGAATACACCTGGTAGTCCTTGAGCAGTTCCGGCACGTCGGCATCGTTGATGCGCCGCGCGAGGCCTTCGGCAATCGCCGTCTTGCCCACGCCGGCTTCGCCGACCAGCAGCGGGTTGTTCTTGCGTCGGCGGCACAGCACCTGGATCACGCGCTCGAGCTCCTGCTCGCGGCCGATCAGCGGATCGATCTTGCCGGACTTGGCCAGCGCGATCAGGTTGACAGTGTAGGCATCGAGCGCGCCCTGCGACTCGTTGCCGGCGTCGTCCTCGCCCTTGGTTTCCGGTTTTTCCTGCTTCTGCTGCGGGGTCTTGGTGATGCCGTGCGCGATGTAGTTGACCACATCGAGCCGCGTGACCCCGCGCTGGTTGAGGAAATAGACCGCGTGCGATTCCTTTTCGCCGAAGATGGCGACCAGGACGTTAGCGCCAGTGACTTCCTTCTTGCCGGAGGACTGCACATGCAGGATGGCGCGTTGGATCACGCGCTGGAAGCCCTGCGTAGGCTGCGTGTCGGCGTCCGAATGCGGCGCGAGCCGCGGTGTGTGTTCCTGGATGAAATCCGAAAGGACACCCCGCAGCTCGTCCAGGTCGACGCCGCAGGCCTTCAACACCTCGGCGGCGGACGGGTTGTCCAGCATCGCGAGCAGCAGGTGCTCGACGGTGATGAACTCGTGCTGCTTTTGCCGGGCCTCGACAAACGCCATGTGGAGGGAGACTTCCAGTTCCTGCGCAATCATCGACCTTCCTTTACGCCTTTCGCGCTCCACCGGGAACATTCCCGGCTTCGAGCGTCCTTAACGTTCCTACCCCCTCGCTGGTTACAGCCCGCTTTCTAAGTCTCCTCCATCGTGCATTGCAATGGATGCTGATGCTTGCGCGCTATGTTGACCACCTGTTCGACCTTTGCCGCAGCCACTTCGCGTGTGTAGGTGCCGCACACGCCCATCCCCTCCCGATGTACCTGAAGCATCACCTGTGTCGCCTTTTCGCGACTCAACGCGAATACAGTTTGCAGGACGACGACGACGAAGTCCATGGGCGTGTAGTCGTCGTTCAGCAACATCACCTTGTACAGCGGCGGCGGCTTGACCTTTGATTTCAGCGCCTCGAGTACGGTGCCGTGCTGTTCCTGGTTGGACATGTCCTGTAACGATACTCCGGATGAATCTGGGGTCAATGTTTGATGATTGCAACGGTTTTATCAAGTGGGACGAACGTGCAGATGGCCGGGGTCGCGCGAATCGCAAATTTCCGCGAGCACGCATCCGGAACTTGACCCTTGACGGAGGAGGGCCGTCCAAGTCGGTGCGTGCGCCGCCGAGCCAGCGCTTCTGCGGCCGGCTGGAGCCACCGCTCGTCGGCGCAACTGCGGTACCTGTCCGATCACGCGTCGACGGGATTGCCGCAGCGCATCCGCGAGTGGTTGCCGTCCAGGCGCCCCTCCCGGGGACCGCCGGCCCGGTTGGAGGCATCTAGGCTGGCATGGGGCTTGCCCAACCGGCAGCGAGTCCCCATTTTACGATTTCAATATCGACCGCTGCGTGCCGCGCTCGCCGCCACTGCGGATGAAGGCAGGCAAGCCGCTGGTCGGCGGGCATTTTTACAACAGGGACATCCTGTCCTACATCCGTTCGATCATCGCCTGACCGAAGCCGGAACACGAAACCTGGGTGGCCCCCGGCATCAGGCGGGCAAAGTCGTAGGTCACAACTTTATCGAGGATGGCCTTTTCCAGACTCACTTCGATGAGCGCGGCCGCTTCCTTCCAGCCCATGTGCACCAGCATCATCTGCGCCGAAAGGATTTCCGATCCCGGATTGACGTAGTCTTTGCCGGCGTACTTGGGCGCCGTGCCGTGCGTCGCCTCGAACATCGCGACGGTGTCCGACAGGTTGGCGCCGGGCGCGATACCGATGCCGCCCACTTGCGCAGCCAGCGCGTCGGAAACGTAGTCGCCGTTCAGGTTGAGCGTGGCGATGACGTCGTACTCGGCCGGACGCAACAGGATCTGCTGCAGGAAAGCGTCGGCGATCACGTCCTTGACCACGATATCGCGCCCGGTCTTGGGATTCTTGAACGAGCACCACGGTCCGCCGTCAATGGGCTTGGCGGCGAATTCCTTTTGCGCCAGTTCGTAGGCCCAGTCGCGGAAGCCGCCCTCGGTGAATTTCATGATGTTGCCCTTGTGCACGATCGAAACCGATCGGCGATCGTTGTCGATCGCGTACTGGACGGCCTTGCGCATCAGTCGCTCCGTGCCTTCGCGCGACACGGGCTTGATGCCGATGCCGGACGTGGCGGGGAAGCGGATCTTCTTGACGCCCATGTCCTTGATCAGGAAGTCGATGAGTTTCTTCGCCTGCGGCGACTCCGCTTCCCATTCGATGCCGGCATAGATATCCTCCGAATTCTCACGGAAGATCACCATGTCGGTCTTCTCGGGCTCCTTCACCGGCGAAGGCACGCCCTTGAAATAGCGGACCGGGCGAAGGCAGACGTAAAGGTCGAGTTGCTGCCGCAGCGCCACGTTCAGCGACCGGATTCCGCCGCCGACGGGCGTGGTCAGCGGTCCTTTGATCGAGACCACGTAATCCTTGAGGATCGTGAGGGTTTCGTCGGGCAGCCAGACGTCCGGGCCGTACACCTTCGTGGATTTTTCGCCTGCGAAGATCTCCATCCAGCGGATCTTGCGCTTGCCGCCGTAGGCCTTGGCCACCGCTGCGTCGACGACCTTGAGCATGACCGGCGTGATGTCGAACCCGGTGCCATCACCTTCGATGTAGGGGATGATCGGGTTGTCCGGGACGTTGAGGCTATAGTCCTTGTTGACGGTGATCTTCTGGCCGTCGGCGGGAACCGTGACGTGCTGGTACGTAGACATGGAGACTCCGGGATGGATGCCGCAGGTAACCAACCGCGCCGGGGCTGACTTCCGGCGGCGCGAAACCGATAATTATCCGTGAATTCCTCCAATCCTGCCACGCGGCCGCGAGCGCCGGATTGGCCTGCATCAAGTTCGGACGTGATACTGCTCAACAAGCCGTATGGCGTGATATGCCAGTTCACCGGGGACGGGTCCCGCCCGACACTGAAGGATTTCGTCCCGGTGCCGCACGTGTATCCGGCCGGTCGCCTCGATACCGACAGCGAGGGCCTGGTAGTCCTGACCGCGGACGGCGAATTGCAGGCGCGAATCGCCAACCCGAAACACAAACTGCCAAAAATCTACTGGGTGCAGGTCGAGGGCGTTCCGAGCCTCGCGCAACTTGCATCGCTGTCGCACGGTGTCGAACTCGACGGCATGCTCACCCGTCCGGCGAAGGCACACGCGATGGCGGAGCCGAGCGGATTGTGGCCGCGCACACCGCCGATCCGCGCGCGCAAAGTCATCCCCGCCACATGGCTGGAACTCACGCTCCGGGAAGGTCGCAATCGCCAGGTGCGGCGGATGACGGCGGCGGTCGGCCTGCCCACGCTTCGCCTCATTCGCTACGCGGTCGGGTCGTGGACTCTCGCGGACCTGTCACCAGGGTCCTGGCGGCGGCTGTCGGCCGCGGATTCAGTGCTATGATCGCGCGCCGTCCGCCGACCCCTTCCACGGCATCGTCGATGACCTTGTTGAGATTGCAATGATCCGCCGCCTGCTCGCCCGCCTGATCCCGGGCCGGACGAAGACGCGCGATGCCAAGGTCTATCGCGCCGACCAGCACGCGGTACGCCGTGAACAGGTCCCGCGCGGCGCGCGGCAGGTCACCGAGAAACTGCAGGACGCGGGGTTCAAGGCGTTTGTCGTTGGCGGCGCCGTACGCGACCTGCTGCTCGGACTTACGCCAAAGGATTTCGACATTGCGACGAACGCCACGCCGGAACAGGTGAAGCCACTGTTTCGCCGCGCGTTCATTATCGGTCGCCGCTTCCGGCTGGTGCATGTCCATGTCGGCGCGGAAGTGCTGGAGGTCTCGACGTTTCGTGCGGCGCAGACTGGCGAGGACGCCACCGACGAGCACGGCCGCCTGCTGTCGGACAACGTGTACGGCTCGCAGGGGCAGGATGCGGCGCGGCGCGATTTCTCGATCAATGCATTGTATTTCGATCCTGCGACGGAGGAAATCTGGGACTACGTCGGCGGCGTTGCCGACGTGCGCGCGCGCCGGCTGAAACTTATCGGCCCGCCGGTCACGCGCTTCCGCGAAGACCCGGTGCGAATGCTGCGCGCGGTGCGGATAGCCGCGAAGGTCGGCGTCGCCATCGATGCCAAGACTGCGGCGCCCATCCCCAAGCTGGCCGGACTCATCCAGAACGTGCCGCCCGCGCGCCTGTTCGACGAAATGCAGAAGCTGCTGCTGTCGGGTCATGCGGTGGAGACCCTCAGGAGCTTGCGCGCGCATGGGCTGTCGCATGGCCTGCTGCCGCTGCTCGACGTCATCCTCGAGCAGCCTCTGGGGACGAAATTCATCGATGCAGCGCTCGCGGGGACCGACCGTCGCGTGCGCGACGGCAAGCCGGTATCGCCCGCGTTCCTGTTTGCGACACTGCTGTGGCACGAAGTGCTGCAGACGTGGAACGCAGCCAAGGGCCGCGGCGAAAAGCCTCTGCCCGCGCTGTTTGACGCGATGGACCGCGTGCTCGAGCAACAGGCGCAGCGAATCTCGATCCCGCGCCGCTTCGAGGCCGCGATCAAGGAAATCTGGTCGCTGCAGCCGCGCTTCGAGCAGCGGGCCGGCGCGCGCCCGTACCGGTTGCTCGAGCATCCGCGCTTTCGTGCCGCATACGACTTCCTGGAATTGCGCGGCGCCTCGGGCGAGGTGGCGCAGGCGCTTGTGGACTGGTGGACCCAGTTCCAGCACGCAAGTGATCATCAGCGCGAGGTGATGCTGAAGCCCGAGGAAGCGCCGAAGAAGAGCCGGCGCTCGCGCGGTCGCGGCCGCAAACGTCGCGACGATGACTTTGCCGGCGGCGCGCCGGACGCGGAACCCGCCGACAGCGAATAGTGGCCCGTTCGCCATGTCGACCGTCGCGTTCGTCGGATTGGGCAGCAACCTGGCCCACCCCCGCCGGCAGATTGCCCGAGCCGTGGCGGCGCTCGCCCGCCTGCCGCTGACACGCATCGTCCTGCAGTCCCCCAACTACGCTTCCGCGCCCGTCGCCTGCGACGTCGCGCAGCCCGATTACGTCAACGCGGTGGTCGCCCTGCGCACGGCACTTGCGCCCGGTGCATTGCTGCGCCGACTGCAGGCGATCGAGCGCCGGCACGGACGCGTCCGGCTCCGCACGGCGCGGAATTCACCGCGGACTCTCGATCTCGATTTGCTACTATACGGCCGCCTTCGGATGCACGTGCCGCTGCTGACCCTTCCCCACCCTCGAATGCACGAACGCGCTTTCGTGTTGAAACCGCTGCTCGACGTGGCGCCGGCAATCGCGATTTCCGGCCATGGGCTGGCGCGACGAGCATTGCGTGCAGTGCGCCGCCAGCGCATTGCCCGCACGCGCCGGCATCGGCAGTATTGAACGGCCGCACGCTTTGCAGCGACACAGGCAACGACCAACCGCCCGGCGACAATGGACCTGACGAAATGCCGTTACATAGTCGTCGAGGGGCCGATCGGTGCTGGCAAGACCAGCCTCGCGCGCCAGCTGGCGACGCGCCTCGACGCCCAGATGCTGTTGGAACAGCCCGAGGACAATCCGTTCCTCTCCCGCTTCTACCAGGACATGCCGCGCTTCGCGCTGCCGACCCAACTCACTTTCCTGTTCCAGCGCGCCGACCAGTTGCGCGGCCTGTCGCAGCTCGACCTGTTCCGGCGGCCGACGGTGGCCGATTTCCTGCTCGACAAGGACCCGCTGTTCGCGCGGCTCAACCTGTCCAGCGACGAATACAGTCTGTACGAAAAAGTCTACGGGCATCTCAAGCCGCAGACGCCCACACCCGACCTTGTCATCTACCTGCAGGCGCCAGTGGATACACTGGTGCACCGCGTACAGCAGCGCGGCGTCGACTATGAACAGGCGATTCCCGACGAATACCTGGCCCGGCTGGCGGATGCGTACTCGCGCTTCTTCTACCTGTATGACGAGGCGCCCTGCCTCATCATCAACAGCGAACGGCTCAATTTCGTCGACGTGCCGGCCCATCTGGAGTTGCTACTGGCGCGCGTTTCGAGCATGCGGGCGCGGCGTGAATTCTTCAACCTGGGCCAAGGCGGCTAGAGGCGAATATCCATGAAAATCGTTGCCCGCATTCTGACGTCAATGCTCTGCCTCGCGTTCGCGTGGACCGCGGCCGCGCAGGAACCTTATCCGTCGAAGCCGATACGGCTGATCGTGCCATTCTCGCCGGGTGCGGGCACCGACAACGTCGCCCGATTCGTCGCGCAAAAGCTGGGCGATTCGATGAAGGCCAGCATCGTCATCGAAAACAAGACAGGCGCAGGCGGCTCGATCGGCGCGGCCGAAGCGGCGCGCGCCGACCCCGATGGCTACACGCTGCTGTTCGTCGCCGGGCCATTCACCACGGTTGCCGCGTCGGCGAAAAACCCCGGCTACGATCCCGTAAAGCAGTTCACGCCGGTTGCCCCTATCGCCGCAGGTCCGCTCGCTTTCGTCGTCGGCGCCAACGTGCCGGTCAGCACCATGCGCGAATTCATTGCGCTCGCAAAGCAGAAGCCAGGGACGCTCAATTACGGTTCCGCAGGAACAGGCAGCATCAACCACCTGGCGCTTGCATTGCTCAATGTGCGCACCGGCACGGATATCGTGCACGTGCCGTATCGGGGAATCGCGGATGCGACCAAGGACCTGCTGGCAGGAAATATCCAGGCGATGACCGCGTCAATACCGGCGACACTGCCGCTGGTCGCGGCAAGGAAACTGAAGGTTCTCGCCGTGACCGGCGTCAAGCGCATTCCGCAACTGCCCGATGTGCCGAGCTGGCAGGAAGAAGGCGTGCCCAACGCCAACGTCGTCAACTATTGGGGCATCGTCGCGCCCGTCGGCACGCCTGCGGCGATCGTCGCCCGGCTCAACGCCGACACGCAGAAGGTCCTGGCGCAACCCGAGGTCCGGGAACGTCTGGAACGCGAAGGCGCCGAAATCATCAGCGGTCCGCCCGAACGGCTGGGGAACCTGATCGAGACCGATCTTGCCAACTGGAAAAAATTGATCGTCGAGGCGAAGATCACGCTGGAGTGACGCGTGCCTCGCCTTCCGCCGTTCTGGCGGGCGTGCGCAACGCAAGCCAGTTGCCGAACGCCGCCAGCACGACGCCCAGCACGGCGATCCACGTCCAGCGGTAGCCCTCGAACATCGTCGAGAGCAGCATCGCGACCAAAGGCGTGGACACTGTAGTGTAGGCCGCGGCAACGGCGCCCACGCGGTTGAGCAGCGTGAAATAGGTGCCGAACGCGATCACGCTGCCGAACAGCGAAAGGTAGAGCAGCGACATCACGTACGGCATGCGCGCGTCGAATGTCCACGCCGCACCCTGGATCGTCGCCAGCACGGCAGCCAGGAGCGCGCCATACGCCAGACCCCACGCCGTCGCCGGCAGCGTCGGCAGGCCCGCCCTGTGATTGCGCACCGCGACCAGATTGCCCAGCGCGCAGGATGCGGTGGCGGCTAGCGTGAGCGCAATGCCCAGCGCCGCCGCGCCTCCTTGCCCCGCCTGTCCCAGCTCGGGCAGGAACAGCAATGCCACGCCCGTCACGCCGAACCCGGCGGCAACAAGTGTACGCAGGCGAAGCGGCGTGCCAAACGCCACGCGCACCGCGACCGGACTCATGAAGACGAGCGTGGAAAACAACACGGCCACCAGTCCCGACGTAACGTGCCGCTCGGCGTGATAGATCCAGACATAGTTGAACCCCATGTTGAGCATGCCTAGCGCGGCGAGGAACAAATGGTTGCGCGCGGAAAAGCGTAGCGACCGGCCGGTTGCGACGCACCAACCGGCGAGCGTAAGCGCCGCGAACGCAAAGCGATAGCAAACCGACACCTCGGGAGCGACGTTGCCCAGCTGCCAGAGGATCACCAGCCAGGTCGAGCCCCAGATCAGCGTAGGAATGAGAAACAGCACGGGCGTGCTCATGGGCGCGCCCGAATCATGACTGCGCAATCGTGCTGCGCGCGGCGCCGACCGACGTCGCCAGCGCCGCCACTTCTGCTTCCAGCGCACGACGAAAGTCCGGGCTGCGGGGGCGGGGCTTGGCGAAACCCGTCGTCACATGCAGCGTGTCGCCGACCTTGGCGGCGTTCGCCCATCCTACGACGTCGTCACGCCACAACATCGGCAGCGCGTAGTAGCCAAAGCGCCGTTTGGGCTCGGGCGCATACGCTTCAAAGCGATATTCCCAGCCCCAGAACTGCTCGAAGCGGGGACGATCCCACACCACGGGATCGAAAGGTGCCAGCAGCGCAACCCGCTCTTCCGCCTCCATCGCGACGGCCTCGTCGCCCGGCAGCAGAAACATCCTGCCGTCCGCCGTCACCCTGCGCAAGGTCCGGCTCGCGAGCATGCGCTCCAGCGCCGTCGCGCAGGCTTCCGCCGGCAGAGCAAAGTCGGACATCATCCGCGCAAACCGGCGCAAGCCCGATTCGCTGAGCGGCGCATAGAGCCGCAGCAGCAACGCCAGCAGGTGCGACGCGCGCGCGCCGACGGCGCGGGCACGCGGACGAGGATGGGCCAAGTCGTAGAGACGGATGCCTGCCTCCCGGCGCGCGACGCGTAGCTTGCCCTGGTACTGCAGCGCCTCGAGCATCCGCGTGGTCGCCGCTGACGCGCCACCCCAGCCGTTGCCGATGGTCACCTTGCCAAGCGCACCGTGCAGGTCGCGCGGGTGGGTGACGCCATTGGCGCGGATGTGCGCGACGATCCTGGCCGCCAAGCGCGGATGCTCGCGTTCGACATGCCACGATCCCGGCGCCCGCGGATGCAGGAGAAGCTGGGTTCGGGATGGCAGCACGCCGTAGACGTGAATGTAGTCTTCGGCCAGCGGCAGGTCCGCATAGGCGAGGTCCAGGTCGCCTGAGCGATACGCCGCCACACGCTGTCGCAGGATGAGATCGACGGCGCGCGCGGGAGCGCGGATCGGATCGAGCTGAACGAAGCCCAGCGCATTAATGGCCGCCGCCAGGTTCGTGCGCGCGAAAAGCGAGCGCCTGACGGCGTGTGCGCGCAGCGCCTTTATCGACACGCGCTCGGTCATGCGGCCCTGAGCGCGTCGACGATCTTCATCCGCGCCGCGCGTGCCGCCGGCAGAAAGCCGCCAACGAAGCCCATGATCAGCGCGAACGCCAGCGAGGCCAGCACGATGCCCGGTGTCAACGTGAACCCGAACGCTATCTCGGCAAAGGTCTGGAAGTTCATCGTCGAGATCGAAAAGGCCTGCATGAACGCGGCGCCCAACAGGCCAATCAGGCCACCCACCAGCCCCAGCAGCAACGCTTCGCCCAGGAACGCCGTCAGGATCGCGACGCGCGAGAAGCCGAGCGCGCGCAGCGTGCCGATTTCGCTGGTGCGCGAGGCGACGCTCGCGTACATGGTGATCATCGCGCCGATGATCGCGCCGATGGAAAAAATGACGGAAATTGTAATGCCCAGGTAGGAGATGAACTTGGACAGCGCGGCGGACTGGTCGGCGTAAAACCTGGTCTCGCGCTTGACTTCCAACTGCAGCCGCGGATCGCCTTCGATCTGCTCCTTCACGGCATCGAAGCGGTCGCTGTCCGCCAACTTGAAGATCACGGCAGAGAAACTGACCCGGCGAAAAGCCTGCATCAGCTGCTCGGCATCGCCCCAGATTTCCGAGTTGAATCCGGTACGACCGGCATCGAACACGCCGACCACCGTCCAGTCGCGTTGGGCGAAGCGAAGCGTCTCGCCCAGCGCGGCGCCGCGAAAGCCATCGGCAATGGACTTGCCGGCGATGATTTCGGAGGTGCCCGGCTGGAACATCCGGCCCTCCACGATCTGTACCTGCGGCCGCAGCACGAGGCCCGCCTGAGTCGCGCCGCGGATCACGACGTTCGACGGCTTGCCCGAGTCGCGCTTGGGCAGATTGATCAGCACCACGGGTTCCTTCGAGATCAGTTTTTTCCCGTCCGCGCCGGTGGCGATGTCCGGTAGCGTCTCGACGATGTCCGCCGACTGGCGGTCCACGCCGCTTTGCACCTCGGTCTGCGAGCCACGGCGGATGACCAGCACGTTATCGGGCTGGCCGGTGGCCACCAGCGTCTGCTCCAGTCCCGCCGACAGCATGAGCACCGTGGCAAACACGTAGACGACCAGCGCCATCCCGCCGGCAGTGAGCACGGTGGTGAGCTTGCGCGC
The DNA here is from genome assembly GCA_963819965.1 of uncultured beta proteobacterium. Taxonomy (GTDB): domain Bacteria; phylum Pseudomonadota; class Gammaproteobacteria; order Burkholderiales; family Casimicrobiaceae; genus VBCG01. The sequence continues at coordinate 176,300 of CAWFYA010000001.1, read as the reverse complement.
GGTGAGGTTGCGCGCGATGTAGCTGAGAGGAACGCCGGTCATCGCGCTGATCATGCCGTTGCGCGCAGGCCATCGACGATGCGGACGTTGGCCGCTCGCCACGCCGGAATGCATGCGGCGACGATGCCGATCATCAGCGCCGCCGCCACTTGCATCAGCACGGTCTCCTGCGTGACGAAAAAGACGGGGAACAGCGTTCCCAGCGCGCCGGCAAAGGCGGCGGCCAGCGGAAACGTCAGCAGGATGCCGAGGGCGCCACCCAGCAGTGCAATGCCGACGGACTCCGCAAAGATCAGCATCGCGACAAAGCCATTCGCGAAGCCGAGCGCCTTCATCGTCGCGTACTCACCGTAGCGCTCGCGCGCGGTCATGGCCATGGTATTGGCCATCACCGCCATGATGATGACGATTACGACAAACGACACGGCCTGGACCGCGAGCAGGATCGCCTCGGTCATCGCGATGAAGCCCAGCTGGAACGCCTTCTCGGTCTCGGTCAGCGTCTCGGCCAGCGAATTCTTGAACGTCGCGTCGACGTCCTGTGAAACCTGGGCTGCCTGACCCGGGTCGCGGATCTCGATGAAGTACATGCCCACCTGGTCGCCGCGGCGAGGGTATTTGGCCTTGATTGCCTCGTTCAGGTAGTCCCAGTGGAAGTAGAACTGCGTCTCGTCGACCTTCGCGTCAGCGCCGTCGTAGATCGCCCGCAGGTTGAATGTCCAGGTGCCGGGGAATATCGTTCCCCGAAGTGGTATCTGGTCGCCCACCTTCCAGCCATACTGGTCGGCCAACTTGCGTCCCGCCACCGCGCCTTTGCGGTCCACCAGGAACGCCTTTTTCTCGGCAGCTTGCAGCACGAATTCGGGATAGAGATCGAGAAACGTCGACGCGTCGACGGCGAATTGCGGAAAGAAATTGCCTTCCTTGATGTAGATGCCGCCGAACCAGTTGGCCCAGGATACGGCGGCTACACCGGGGACCTGGCGGATCTTCTGCGCGTAGTTGAGCGGCAGCGCGAATGTCAGCGAAATGGCATTGCGCGTGACCAGGCGCGCAGAGGACGAACCTTCCACGCCGGCGTACCAGGCTTCCACGATTGTGCGCAGCAGGCCGAAGGCCGTGATCGCGACGATGATGCCGACGACCGTCAGCGCCGTGCGCAACTTGTGCCGGAAGGCGTTCTTGAGGACGAGGCGCGGGACGAACATCGCGTTGTGCGGTCAGTCGACCAGCACGCCTTTTTCCAGCTGCACGATCTTCTTCGCGTGGCCGGCGGCCTTCGGGTCGTGCGTGACCATGATGATGGTCTTGCCCAGCTCGGCGTTGAGGCGCTCGAGGAGCACCAGCACTTCCTCCGCCGTGGTGCGGTCGAGGTCTCCGGTCGGCTCGTCGGCGACGATGAGCGTCGGGTCGGTGATGAGCGCCCGCGCGATGGCCACCCTTTGCTGCTGCCCCCCCGACAATTCGTTGGGGTAATGCTCGGAACGGTCGGACAATCCGACCAGCGCCATCGCCGTGTCGACGCGTTCCCGCCGCTCCCGGCGCGACAAGGAGGTGAGCTGCAGCGGCAGCTCGACGTTCTGGAACGCGGTCAGCACCGGCATCAGGTTGTAGAACTGGAAAATGAAGCCGACGTTCGCGGCGCGCCACGCGGCGAGATCGCCATCGGCAAGATGCGCGATGTCCACGCCGGCGACGCGGATCTCGCCCGACGTGGGCTTGTCGATGCCCGCGATCAGGTTGAGCAGCGTCGACTTGCCCGAGCCCGAAGGCCCCATCAGCGCGATATAGTCGCCAGATATCACGTCGATGTTGATGTCGACCAGCACCGGGATGACCTGCTCGCCGCGCGTATAGTACTTGGTCAGATTGCGGATCGCGACCAGCGGCGTATGAGTTGACGGGGCTGGCAACTGAGATTGCGCCTGAGGTGTCGCGGTGCCCACCGTCTTACTTCGCGACTTTCACCGGCGCGCCCGAGACGAAATTCTCAGCTGGCTTCGCCACCACCTTGTCGCCACTCTGCAAATCCCCGGCGATGGCGGTGAGGTCACCGATTTTCTTGCCGGCCGAGACCGGAACGGCAACGGCGCTGCCGCCCCGGATCACGAACACGACGGCGCGGCCCTCCCGCTGCGCGATGGCGTCGGTGGCGACTGCGAGCAGCGGCTTCTGCTGGTCCGCAGTCACTTCCTGCGACAGGAAACTCACCTTGGCGCTCATTTCCGGCAGGATGCGCGGATCGATCGCGTCGAATCGGACTTTGGTCATGACGGTGGCCTTGGCGCGATCCACCGTCGGCACGATGCGGCTGATCCTTCCGCGGAACCGGGTATCGGGAAGCGCGTCCAGCAGTATCTCCGCCGGCTGGCCGACCGAGACCTTGGACAGGCTCGATTCGGCGACGTCGGCCTCGACTTCGAGAGTGCTCATGTCGGCCATGGACACGACCGCTCCTTTGGAATCCGTGGCGCTGGAAAAGGGCGTGACGAGGTCGCCGACGTTGGCGCTCTTGGACAGGATCACGCCGTCGAAAGGGGCACGAATGACCGTGTAGTCGACCGACACCTGCGCGTTGCGCGACGTCGCCTCCGCCGAGGCAATGGTCGCGCGCGCGTTGGCTATCCCCGCCGTCGCCTTTTCCGCGCGCGCCCTGGCGGTATCCACCGCGGCCGCGGACACGAACCCCTTGGCCAGCAAGTCCTCGTTGCGCTTCAGCTGGGCGATGGCGTCGCGCTCCTCCGCCAGCGCCTGCTCGAGCGCCGCCTTTGCCGCCGTGACGTTGGCCTGCGCGCTTTGACTTTGGGCGACGACATCACGTGCGTCGATGCGGGCGATGATGTCGCCGGCCTTGACCCGAGAGCCCTCGGCCACGCCGAGCCATTCGAGGCGACCCGTCGCCTTCGAGGAAATTGCCGCCTTGCGCTGCGCGACCACGTAGCCGGTCGCGTTGAGCAGCACGAACTGCTGCGATGGGTAGGTCGTGACCACCGACGTCGTCTGCACGGCAATGGCGCGGGGCTGCAACGAGAACCATCCCGCCGCGAGCGCCACGACCAGGAGCATGACGCCCCACCCCATCCAGCGGCGGCGCCGCCGGGAAACGACCGGCGCCGCGCTGCGGTCGATGCGAAGCTTCGATAGGTCGGGCGGAGCAGATGGGTCCATGGCGGCCGGGCGCAGAAAAAATATACGCCGGGAGACCTCTCCGGCGGATCTCCATTCTACCGTTTCCCGCGCCAGCCACCGAATGGCCGGGGCACCGGTGCGTCAGGTCCAGCGAAACAACAGCAGCGACCATCCGGCAACCACGACGCCGACGCCCACCGCGAAAGAGAGGAGACCGGTCCAGCGCGCGGGCGCATTGGGCGCATCGCCCAATTGCCGCCACGCGAGCCACAGGCTCCAGAGCGCGCCGATGGCCAGGACCAGCGCGCGCACCGCAGGAACCCAGTGCAGTGGAATGCCCTCCGCCTTAGCCAGCGACGTGGTCAGCGACCACAACCCGAGGAACACCGTCAGCCCGGCCAACGGCGTGAGGGCATAGGCGAGCCGATACATGTTGGGAACGCCCGCACCCGGCAGCGACCGCGCCGACAACCACAGCATCATCGACACCATGGACCCCATCACCGCCGCCGTGGCGCTGATGTAGGCAACGATCAGCGCGCCGTCCAGCCAGGTGAACACGTCACGCGCGTCGGGATAGTTGGTCAGGAGCCACCATGGCGCATTGGTTTGCAGGAGCCATGCCGGACCATGGTCGACGATGAATCCGACGCTGGCGAGTTTCGCCGCCACGAACCACGGGCTGACACTCCACTGGAACGCGCCCAACGCGACGCCGAGCATCCCGAAGACGATCAGCAGCGCATCCCAGCGCGACGCCGAGGAGGCCGCCAGCGTGGCGATTTCCACGTTCGGCGCGCGCGTCGACAACGCGATCGCGTCGAGATGCCCGCTGCAACGTCCGCACATATGGCACTCGGACGGACCGCTCATGCGCCGAATGCGCACCAGCGGCGCGCAGTTGACCGGGTGGATCGCGATGTGTCCGGCATTCGCCCGCCAGGCCGCGGTATCGACACGATAATGGACGGGTGACAAGCGCGACAATACGGCGAACACGCCGTTGACGGGACACAGGTGACGACACCACACGCGCTTTTCGCGGCCATAGACGAGGCCCACGCCGATCGCCGCCAGCGTCGAACCGCCCAGCACCAGTGCCGCAGCCTGCGGGTACTGGTACACGCTGACCAGCTGCCCGAAAATCGTCGTTCCGCAGAATGCCGCGAACGGCCAGCCGGGCCACTTCATCCAGCGCGGAACGGCGCGACCCGCACCCAATTTGCTCGCCGCTTCGGTCAGCGTTCCCTCGGGGCAGAAGATGCCGCACCACGTTCGTCCTGCCACCAGCATCGACAGCAAGACGAAGGGCCACCACACGCCCCAGAACGCCCATTGCGCAAACACGGTGAAATTGGATAACGCGCGCGCGTCATCCGGCGGCAGCGGCAAAGTCGCCGGCACTGTCAAGAGAACGACGTAAACGACAACGACCAGCCACTGCAGCGAACGAATCGCCGATCCGTGGGTGCGCAGCCATTCGCCCGTGGTAAACAAGGGGCCCCGCGTGAGAACCTGGCCCGTCATGGGTCGACCGGCTGGCACTACTTGGCGCGCGGAGCGCGCAGGAATACCGTCACCAGGATCCAATAGCCGGCAAGGCAGAGCACCGGCAGCAACGCCGGTCGCGCGCGATAGCCGGTGAGCGCGGCAAACAAGCCGCCCACGCGACCGGAATCGTCCAGCAGCCTGGAGGAGTCCCAGAGCGGATCGACCAGCGCGGGCACCAGCCCCATCCCGATCAGCTTTTCAATTCCGCTCACGAGCAGTGCGCCCGCCAGCAGCAGGAGCAGGATTTCGCTGACCCGGAAAAAAGCGCGCCAGGACAGGAGTTTGCCCCCCTGCTGCAGCAGGTAGAACGTGAGGTAGCCGCCCACCAGGCCCAGCGCGAGTACAAGCAAGAATTGCGCGATGCCGGATTGTTCCGCGCCAAGGCCATACAAGAAAACCACCGCCTCGGAAGTCTCGCGGCCCACGGCGAGCGCCACGACGACAAGCATTCCCCACCAGTTCGCGCGCGCCGCATTCTTCTGCATGCCCTGCTCGAGGTCACGCTTGAACGTGCGGCCGTGCCGGCGCATCCAGAACACCATCTGCACGATCAATCCAGCGGCGATAAACATCATCGCCAGCTGGAAGTACTCGAGGCCATCGCCCGAGAGATTGCTTGCGATCCCGAGCATGACCGCAGCGAGCACGAGCGCGAGTGCCACGCCAGCGGCCACGCCGCCCCAGAGAAAGCGCATACCGATCGCGGCATCCGGCTGGCGCTTCAGCCACGCGTACAGGATGCCGACGACCAGCATCGCTTCCGCCGATTCGCGCCAGATGATGAAGAGTGCGTTGCCCATGATGCCGGCGTCGTGCCTACTTGGCGACGATCGTGCCCTTCGCGGTGTCTTCGTGGTATTCGTCGAAGAACTTGTAGGTGCCCGGCTTGAGCGCGTTGATCACGACAAACGATTTGGCGCCCGCTGCCAATACTTTTTCCTGCTTCAAGTCGCGGCTTTCGAATTCGATCGCCCCCGGTCCTTCGTTGGTGATCTCGATCTTGAAGCGCTTGCCGGCGGGAACCTCAATCACCGTCGGATTGAAGCGGCCGCCCTTGGCCGCCAACTGAAAGACCGGCAGATCTTCGGCCATGGCGGGAGCTGCCATCATGAGGAAATACACCAGCGCAATGCGCATCGCTACGACCACGGTTTAATACCCTCCCTTCTTGCCCACGCCGGCGAAGGCGAACTCGTATTCGACGGTGAACGGCTTGAACCACGGGCCCACACCCGTTTCCTTGTCGACATGGCGGCCGAAATGGCTGTGCGGTTCGGATCCCGGCGGATCGATCGTCAGCTTGAGGCGGTACTTGCCGGGGCCGGCAAGCTTCACGTTGTCGCCGTAATGCGGTCCATCATTGGCGACCATCGGCATGAAGGATCCCGAGATGACGTCCGCGGAACCTTGTTTCGTGATTTCGTACCTGACGCCGAGGTAAGGAATCCACGATCCGTCGGCGAAGCCGTTGGCATTGTCGTGTGTGGCCTTGATGTCGGCTTCCATGTGGACATCCGATGCCTTGGCGTCGCGCATCATCCCAACAGGTTCCATGACCACCGGCTGCAGGTAGACGGCCGCGATCTCCATCCCGTTTTTAACCTGAGGCTTGCCGATCGGATATTCCAGCGCACTCGCCATGGAGCAGGCGAGCAACGTCGCGGCAAGAAGTGCCGACATGCAGGCGAAGTGGAATCGCCGCGCCCGGGTGGAGGCCCGTCTGAAGGCAAAGCTTGGGTAGGCAATGGTCATGGCAATGTGGACTTTCGGCGGCCCGGCGGCCGGTCACCCTTAGAGGCCAACCGGCTGGCACTTGAGCGCGGGTCTGCCGTACTGTCGAGATGAGTCGTACCTTAGCAAATCCCGGCGCGGATGTAAATAGGAATGATTTGCATTACCGATGCGTTTGGGGTAGGATGGACTGGTCGGCCACACTAAACCTGTTCCGCCCGCCTGCCACCATGTACGTCTGCGTCTGCAACGCCGTAACCGACCGCGAAATTCGCGGCGCCGTAAGACTCGGCGCGCGTTCGCTCGGCGATCTTAAGGAGACGCTCGGGGTGGCGACGTGCTGTGGGAAGTGCAGCGATTGCGCCTGTTCCGTGCTTGCCGAATCCCTGGCTGCGGACCTCGTTTGCGCAGGCGGCGACGACTAGTCCTGTTTTTCCCCGCGCATTTCATAGTGCGTTGCGCGGTGAACCGGCGCGGTTCATCATGCTCGTCCAGCGCGCTCGACGCCATATCCCGGAGACGTTGCCATGAAAGGCGAGAAGGAAGTCCTGCGGCACCTAAACGCGGTGCTGACCAACGAATTGACGGCGATCAACCAGTATTTCCTGCACGCGCGCATGTTCCGCAACTGGGGCTTCCACAGGCTTGGCGAACACGAATACCACGAGTCGATTGACGAGATGAAGCACGCGGACAAGCTGGTCGAGCGCATTCTGTTCCTCGACGGCCTGCCCAACCTGCAGGACCTGAACAAGCTGATGGTCGGCGAGAGCGCGCCGGAGGCGCTGGCCTGTGACCTCAAGCTCGAGCAAGCGGCGCATCCTGCGCTCAAGTCAGCGATTGCGCATTGCGAAAAGGTCGGCGATTACGTCAGCCGCGAATTATTCGAGAGCATCCTCGAGTCCGAGGAGGAGCACATCGACTTCCTCGAGACGCAGCTCGGCCTCATTGCCAAGGTGGGATTGGAGAACTACCTCCAGTCGCAGATGGGCGGGAGCAGTCCGTCGTAGCGACCCTACCGCCTAGCCTCCGTCCAGCGGCGTCGCCTCGGCCAGCACGGACGCGCCGCGGCGGCTGCCGAGCCACGCATCGAGGGAAATGAGCGCGAGCCCGGCGCCGATACAGCCGATGCCAAACCATTCGTTGCCCGTCAGGCGCTCGCCAAACACGGCCATCGACGACAGCAACGCGATGACCGGTATGGCGAACATGTTGAGCGACGCGGTACCCGCAGGCAGCCAGCGCAGCACGGCCTGCCATAGCAGGAAGCCCATTGCGGTCGCCGCAGCGCCCACATAGCAAAGCAACACGACATACGTGGCGCTCCACTGCGTCGCCGGCAGGTCGTACGCGAGTGGCAGCAACGTCAACGGCAGCACGCCGATCAGCATCTGCCAGGCGATGAAGTTGAGCGCGTCGAATCGCCGGCTGCGCTGGAAATACTTGGTGGCAATCGTCCCCGCCGCCCAGCCGAAGCCGGACAGCACCGCCCACAGCTTCGGAGCCAAGTCCCCCTGCCATTGCCACGGCGCCACGACCAGCATCATTCCCGCCAGCGCGCATCCCACCGCGATCCATTGATAGCCCTTGATTCGCTCGTGCAGCACGGGCCAGGCCAGCAGCAGCGTCCAGAACGGCATCGTGAATACCAGCACCGATGCGCGCCCGGCGCCGCCGCCGGCAACCGCCATCGTGGTCGAGCCGAAATTGAGCGTGGTCTGAAACAGGCCGGTGACGATGATCGCCACCCACGACGCCGGCAGCAGCGGGCCGCGGCGCCAGAGCAGCACGGCGAACAGCACCAGCGTGGCAAGCCAGGTCCGTTGCACGTTGAAGACGACCGGATTGGCCGACTGCATGGCGAGCTTCATCACCACCCAGTTGCAACCCCAGAGCAGCGTGAGGATGGCCAGCGCGACGTAGGCGCCGCGGCGTGACCGGACGGAAAACCGCGACGACATCACAAGAATGTTTCGAGCGCGTGGGCAACGGCCCCGGGCTGGTCGTGATGCAGCATGTGTCCTGCGTCGGCAATTGTTACCAGCGTGGCACCGGGAATATGCGCCCGACGCCGCTCGATCTCCGCGAGCGGGTCGCCGCCGCGCGCGAGCCACCTGGGTATGTCAGAGTCATCCGCCGCGACCCACAGCGCAGGCGCCGCGATGTTGCGCCAGATCGCGAATGCTTCCTGCAGCCGATAGACGTTCGGAAAAGGCAACTTGTGTCGTGGATCGGCGCGCAGGCGCGCAGTTCCATCAGGCAGCGTTTCGCCCCAGTGCGCTGCCAGGAATTCGGCCTTGTCGCGCGGCAGTCGTCGATTGTTCTTCTGCAGGCGATCGGCCACCGCGGCCAGGTCGCGGTAGCCCGCAAGTGCGGGCGGCCTTTCCAGCGCATCGAGCCATGCCGAGAATTTCTTGGGCGCCACGTCCGGGCCTTCTTCAGGAATGCCGAAGCCGTCGAGGGACACGACGTTGCGCACGCGTCGCGGCCGCACGCCGGCATAGTGCAGCGCGACGTTGCCGCCCAGGCTGTGGCCGACGATGTCGACAGCGTCGTTTCCCGCCAGCGCGAGCACGATGGCGTCCAGGTCGGCCACATAGTCGGCGTACCAATAGCCCTCACGCGACGACTCGCTCAACCCGAATCCGCGCCAATCGGGTGCCAGCACGCGCCATTGCAACGCCAGTGCGTCGACCAGGAACTGGAAGGACGCGGAGACGTCCATCCAGCCGTGCAAAAGTATGAGCTTGCGCGCCGCAGGTTCGCCCCAAGTGCGCACGTGATAGCGCAACCCGCGAACCTCGACGAAATGCGAGGTCGCCCTGCGCATCAGCGAATCACTTTTTCTTGCATTGCGCGGCACCGTCCTGCCAACCGGTGCGGTAATTGCCATCTGCAGCGAACCGGGCGACATCCTTCTGTTCTGCGCCGCGTGCGGTTGCGCAGCCGTCACCGAATCCCAGTCGATACATCGGCGGAAAGCCCTGCAGATTGACGGGCGGCGGCGGCGGCTCGACATAGGGCTTAGGCGCGGGCAGCGGCGCCGGCGCGGGTGTCGGCGAACCGGGCCCCGTCGGGGCAACCGTCGCGCAGCCGGCCAGCACCGCGAGCAAAAACGCAACTGCGAAATGAATCAGGGACATCGCGAAGTATCCGGTTGAAGCAGTACCAAGCGGGGCGGCTGACGCAAGCAAAGACTCAAAGGGCGAACAGGCAAGGACGCAAATTTTCGGCGCCGGGTTCGATGCGCGAACGGAGTAGAATTCTAGCAGTCCGACGCAATCTCCCGAAATGACCGCTCCGTCCTACGTCCACCTGCGGCTGCACAGCGAATTCTCGGTCGTGGACAGCACGGTCAGGATCGATGCCGCAGTGGCCGCAGCGGCGCGCGACGGCATGGCAGCGCTGGCGCTCACCGACCTGTCCAACGCCTTCGGTGTCATCAAGTTCTACAAGGCGGCGCGTGGCGCCGGCATCAAGCCAATCATCGGCTGCGATGTCTGGATTACCCACGACGGCGAGCGCGATCGTCCGTTTCGGGCCATTCTGCTGGCAGCGTCGCGCGAAGGCTATTTGCGCCTGTGCGACTGGCTGTCGCGCGCCTACCGCGCGAACCAGCATCGCGGCCGGGCGGAAATCCGGCGCGAATGGTTTGCCGAAGGGACGCAGGGCCTGATCGCACTTTCCGGCGCCCGCGACGGCGATGTCGGACACGCGCTGCTGCAGGGCAACCTGACCGGAGCGGCGCGAGCCGCGCGTGAATGGTCAGCCGCATTCCCGCAGCGCTATTACCTCGAGGTACAGCGCGCCGGACACGCCGAGGACGACGCGTTGGTTGCCGCCACCGTCGCGCTCGCTCGTGAACTCTCGCTGCCGGTGGTCGCCACGCACCCGACGCAATTCGTCGCACCGGAGGACTTCCGCGCGCATGAAGCACGGGTCTGCATCGCCGAAGGCTCGATCCTGTCCGATGTGCGACGACCGAGGCGCTTCGCGCCGGCACAGTATTTCACGACGCAGGCCGAAATGGCGGCAAAATTCGCCGACCTGCCCGAGGCGCTCGCCAATACCGTGGCGATCGCCCAACGCTGCAACCTGACGATTTCGCTCGGCCGCAACTACCTCCCGGAATTCCCGACGCCACCCGGCGTGACCATCGACGAGCACCTGCGCAACGAAGCGGCCGCGGGACTCGAGCGGCGGCTGGCGCAGCTATATCCCGACCGCACTCTGCGCGATGCGCGACGACCCGAATATGTCGCGCGCCTCGACTTCGAGACCAGGACCATCGTGCAGATGGGCTTCGCGGGTTACTTCCTGATCGTTGCCGACTTCATCAACTGGGCCAAAGGCCATGCGGTGCCCGTTGGCCCGGGTCGCGGCTCCGGCGCCGGGTCGCTGGTGGCCTATTCGCTCGGCGTGACCGATCTCGATCCCATTCGTTATGCGCTGCTTTTCGAGCGCTTTCTCAATCCCGAGCGCGTGTCGATGCCCGACTTCGACATCGACTTCTGCCAGAGCGGACGCGACCGCGTCATCGACTACGTCAAGCAAAAATATGGCGCGGATTCGGTATCGCAGATTGCCACTTTTGGCACGCTCGCCGCCCGCGCCGCGGTACGCGACGTCGGTCGCGTGCTCGACATGCCCTATCTCTTTGTCGACGGCATCGCCAAACTCATTCCGTTTGCGCCCGGCAAGCAGGTGCTGCTGAAGCGCCCGCCGGCGCGCAAGGAAGACCGCGAATCGAACGTAATCTACGCGCGCGAGGCCGAGCCATTGCTGGTGGAGCGCGAGGCCGCCGAGGAGGAAGTGCGGCAGCTGCTGGAACTGGCAGAGCAACTGGAGGGCTTGCCGCGCAACGTCGGCATGCACGCGGGCGGCGTGCTGATCGCGCCGGGCAAGCTTACCGATTTCTGCCCGCTCTATGTCCAGCCCGGCGCGGAAGCCATCCTGTCCCAGTTCGACAAGGACGACGTCGAGGCGGTTGGCCTCGTGAAGTTCGATTTTCTCGGCCTCACCACGCTGACGATCCTCGATTGGACGTTGCGCTACATCCGCCAGCTCGATCCGCAAAGCAACGTCGTGCTGGACGCGCTGCCGCTCGACGACCGCGCGTCCTACGACATCTTCAAGACCGGCAACACCGTGTGTGTGTTCCAGTTCGAATCGCGCGGCATGCGCGACCTGCTGAAGCAGGCGCCGCCGACCCGATTCGAAGACATCATCGCGCTGGTCGCGCTCTATCGACCGGGGCCGATGGAACTGATTCCCGACTACGTAGCGCGCAAATCGGGACGTGAGCGCGTGCCGTATCCCGATCCGCGCCTGGAACCCATCCTTGAAAACACCTACGGGGTGATGGTGTACCAGGAACAGGTGATGCAGATCGCGCAGGTGATCGGCGGCTACACGCTCGGGAGCGCCGACCTGCTGCGCAAAGCCATGGGCAAGAAGCTGCCCGAGGAAATGGCCAAACACCGGGCGACGTTTGTCGCTGGTGCCGTCGGCAACGACGTGAAGGAAGGCAAGGCCACGCTGCTGTTCGATCACATGGAGAAGTTCGCGGGCTACGGCTTCAACCGTGCGCACGCCGCCGCCTACGCTCTGATCGCCTACCAGACCGCATGGTTCAAGGCGCATCACCCTGCCGCGTTCATGGCGGCCAACCTGTCGCTCGTCATGGACGACACCGACAAGGTCCGGCACTTCCGCGACGATGCACTGGCACTTGGACTCAAGATGCTGCCGCCCGACGTGAACGCATCGAACTATCGCTTCGAGCCCGTCGATGCGCAGCAGATCCGCTACGGGCTGGGGGGCATCAAGGGCACGGGCCAGGCAGCGATCGAATCGGTCGTGGCCGCACGCAAGGCGGGAGGGCCGTTCGTCGATCTGTTCGACTTCTGCCGGCGCGTGGATAAACGCGCGGTCAACCGGCGCGCCGTGGAAGCACTGGTCAAAGCGGGAGCGTTCGATGCGATCGAACCGCGGCGCGCGGCGCTGCTTGCGTCGGTGGGCGTCGCGCTCGAAGCGGCCGAACGCGCCGAAGCCAACGCGGCACAGGTGTCGCTGTTCGGCGACGAGGCCGCCGAGCGCTCCGTGGGCCTGACCGCCGCGCGCGAATGGTCCGATGCGGAGCGCCTGCAAAACGAGAAGTCCGCGGTGGGCTTTTACCTTTCTGGGCATCCGTTCAACGGCTTTGCCGCGGAACTGGCACCCGTGGTGCGAACGGCGCTTTCCGATTTGAGCCCCAAACAGGAGCGGGTGCTGGTTGCGGGCATCGTGACCCAGATGCGCGTGCAGAACGGACGGCGCGGAAAGATGGCCTTCGTCACGCTGGACGATGGCCGCGGCTCCACGGAAATCATGGTCTACAACGAGCTCTACGACAGCGTGCGCAACCTGCTGCGCGACGACCAGCTGGTGATCGCCGAAGTGAAGGTGAGCCAGCGCGTGACCGACGACGGTGAGTCTAACGGCCTGCGCATCATCGCCGAGAACGTGTACGACCTGCCCGCTGTGCGCCGGAAGTTCGCCAAGGGTCTGCGCCTCGCGTGCAACGGCAACGCGTCCGCGAGCCGGCTCGCGGACATCCTGCAGCCATTCCGGTCAGGGGACAAGCCGATCACCATCGCCTACCGCAACAATGACATCGGCGGCGACGTCGTGTTGCCGGAGGCGTGGCGGGTGAACCTGGATGACGCACTGCTCGCCAGCCTGCGCGAATGGCTGCAGCCCGAGAACGTGCAGGTGTTGTATTGACCGTGCGGTTGCGTTGACGACGCGGTCGCGTTGAAGCCCAACCGGCGCCGCGCGGCGGCAGATCCTCGCTGGAGTAGGGCAGATCGTCGCTGGGGTAAGGCACACCCTCGCCTACGTCTGTGGCGACATCGCGACTTCCTGCTGCTGTGGGGCGCGCAAGGCATCTCCGCCGTCGGTTCGCGCATTACGCGTACCGCACTGCCCATGGCAGCCATCCTCGTGATCGACGCCAACGCCTACGAGCTCGGCTTCCTGGCGGTTTCATTGTCGCTGCCCGGAGTGATGGTCGCATGGTTCGCCGGAGGATGGGTCGACCGGCACCGCCGCCGGCCCCTGCTGATCGCGACCGACCTGATCCGCGCCGTCGTGCTTCTCGCCATCCCGCTGGCCGCCTTGCGTCATGCACTGTCGCTGCCCATTCTCTACGCAGTTGCGGTCGTCACCGGGACCTGCACGGTGCTGTTCACCGTTGCGGACCACGTGTTCATCGCCGATCTTGTTTCGCGCAAGCGTTTGCTCGACGCGAACGGCAAGCGCGAAGCGGTCGATGCGATTGCCGAGATCAGCGGACCCGCGCTCGGCGGCGCGCTGGTCGCGCTCTGGACGGCGCCCATTGCGATCGCGGCCGACGCCTTGACCTTCGTCGCCTCTGGGCTGCTCATCTCGCGCATCCGCAAGGCCGAAACCATCCGGCCGTCCGCCGTGGCGACATCGTTCCTTGACGACGTGCGCACCGGCGTGCGCGTGGTCTGGCGCACGCCGGCAGTTCGCTCGCTGTTCTGCGCGATGACAATGTTCACGCTGTGCGGCAGTTTCATGGCGTCGCTGTACACGCTCTATGCGCTGCGGGAACTGGGGATGTCGCCGGCACAGCTGGGCGTCGCGATCGGCTGCGGCGGCATCGGCGGACTGATGGGTGCAGCGTTGGCGGCACCCGCGGCGGCGCGCTGGGGAATCCGCCGCACGCTGCTCGGTTCCCTTGCGATCACTGCGCTCATGCAGGTGTTCATTCCCTTGGCGCCCGCCGTGCCGTGGTTTGCAATGATGTTCCTGGTCGCGCAACAGTTGTTCGGCGATGGCGCAATGACTGTCTATCTGGTCAACGAAGTCACGCTGCGCCAGCGGCTGTTGCCGCAGGAGGCGCTTGGCCGGGCGGCTGCTACCTGGCAAGTTGCGGCGGGTCTGCTCACGCCAACGGGTGCGTTGCTCGGCGCAGTACTGGCCGAGACCATCGGCCTGCGTCCGACACTGTGGATATTGGCCCTGGGCTTTGCCAGCGCGTTCCTTTGGCTGGTGTTGGCGCGCGAAACCTTGCCGGTTCGCCACGTCGCCACGACGGCCACCAGCGCGTTGCCCTAGAATTGCGGCGTGACCCACTTCGGAATTGACTCGATGACACTACCCGCCTCCATGCGCTATGTAGCGATGCGCGAACCCGGTCCGCCGGACGTCCTGTATCTGGCCGATGGACCGACGCCGCAGGTCAAGCCCGGCGAAGTCTTGATCGAGGTTGAGTATGCGGGCGTGAACCGTCCCGACTGCCTGCAGCGCGCCGGCGCGTATCCTCCGCCGCCCGACGCGTCGCCGATCGTCGGCCTCGAAGTCGCCGGCAGGGTCGCGGCGCTGGGCGAAGGCGTCGCCGGCTGGCAGGTCGGCGACCAGGTCTGTGCTCTGACGCCTGGCGGCGGCTACGCGCAGTACTGCACGACGCCCGCCGGATTCTGCCTCCCCATCCCGGTCGGCATGTCGCTGCGCGAAGCGGCCGGCGTTCCGGAAAACTACTTCACCGTCTGGAACAACGTCTTCGACCGGGTGCATCTGGCTGCCGGTGAGTCCATCCTGATCCACGGCGGGACCAGCGGCATCGGCCTCACGGCCATCCAGCTCGCGAAGGCCTTCGGCGCCACCGTGTTCACCACGGCCGGCAGCGCTGAAAAGGTGGCCTTTTGCAGCACGATGGGCGCCGATCACGCCATCGACTACAAGACGCAGGATTTCGTGGCGGAAGTGGCGCGCATCACCAACAAGAAGGGCGTGCACGTCGTGCTCGACATGGTCGGCGGAGACTACGTCGAGAAAAACCTGAAATGCCTGGCGCTGGAGGGCCGCCTCGCGCAGATCGGCTTCCTGAATGGCAATCGCGTCGATGTAAACCTGAATCACATGATGATCAAGCGGCTGACGCTGACCGGATCGACGCTGCGCGCCAGCCCGGTGGCGCGCAAGGAGGAAATTGCGCGGTCGTTGCGCGACAAGGTGTGGCCGCTGTTCGCGCAGAAGCGCCTGCAAGTCGTGATCCAGGAAACGCTGCCGCTCGCGCGGGCGCGCGATGCGCATGCGCTGATGGAATCGGGTCGATTGATCGGAAAGGTGATCCTGAAGGCCTGACCGCGCCCGGGTCCGCCGCTGTCAGTAGGTCGCGCGCCCGCCCGAAAGGTCGAATACGGCGCCGGTCGAGAACGAGCAGTCTTCGCTCGCAAGCCAGCACACCATCGCGGCTATTTCATCGACGGTACCGAAACGCCCGAGCGGAATCTTGGACAGCATGAAGTCGATGTGCTGCTGCGACATCTGGTCGAAGATCGCCGTGCGCACGGCCGCGGGCGTCACGCAGTTGGCGCGGATGCCGGTCTTCGCGAGTTCCTTGCCGAGCGACTTGGTGAGCCCGATCACTGCGGCCTTCGAAGCGCTGTAGGCCGACGCGTTGGGGTTGCCTTCCTTGCCGGCCACCGACGCAATGTTGACGATGCGGCCGTAGTCCTTTTGCTGCATCACCGGCACGATCGCGCGATTACACAGGAACACGCCGTGCACATTGACGGCAAAAACCTGCTGCCACTGGTCGACGGGATACTCGGCCAGCGGCACGTTCGGTCCGGTGATGCCTGCCGAGCAGATCAGCGCGTCGATGCCGCCGCACGCCGATGCGGTGGCGTCCGTCGCGCGCTGCACGGCGTCCGCATCGGACACGTCGAGCGCCAGCGTCAGCGTGTGACCGCCGAGCTGCGCCCTGGCGTCCGCCAGCATCTTCTCGTCGCGGTCCCAGAGCGCGACGCGCGCTCCACTTGCGACCAGGCGGCGGGCGACCGCAAGGCCGATCCCTGCAGCCCCGCCGGTGATCGCGGCCGTCCTGCCCTTGAAGTCGAGTTGGTTCATCACATGCCCATGGGCGTCTGGTTCGGGGACCGGCGGGAACGTACTTCAGCCACGCTGGAATAGTACCAATCCGATCACCAACGCGGCTACGGCGAGAATCCCGAGGATGATCATCAGTGCCAACAGCGTATGCTTGGTCTCGCCGTGGAACACGAGCAGGTCGTCCATGAGTTCCGCCACCTGCACGTTGGTTGCGACCGAGGGACCGGACACCTCCTCTTGCAGGGTGACCGGCTCGCCCGGCGCTGCCGGCACGTCGATCGGCAGAATGAACGTGAAGTTGGTGACCAGCAACATCCGATGCGCCAGCGAATCCCAGTACTTGCTGCGCTTTCCCGCCCGCACTTCATAGCTCAGGCCACGTGTTTCCGTGCGGGAAATCCGTTCGCCGGCGTCGATGAAAAATTTGGTCGGCAACCGCCCGGACAGCGCGACCTCCATGAGCGTATCGAACTTGGCGGCAGCCATTGCGATGTTGATCTGAAACTTGGCCGGCGCGGGGTCGGCGGCATCTTCCGCCTCGGGGATGTAAACCAGGGTTCCGTGCTCGCCATTGCCGTTCCGCACGGCTGCATCCTTGCAGCGAATGCGCAGCGTGCCGGCGAGGTCCTCGAGCTTGCCGCCGCCGGCCAACTTGACGGACTCGCCGTTCTGGACGACCACCTTCATCACCAGGATGCTGGGTTTGCTGTCCTCGATGATGAGGCGCGCCTTGGTCGGCCGAAAACCCACGAGCGGCATGCGCTGATTTCGTCTTTCTGTCGACCACAACAGGACAGGGCCGGCACTGCGACCGTTGCCTTACCGGAGCCCGATCGACTCCGGGAAAATCGCGCGCCGGCGCGCGACTGCGGCGATTCTAAGGCATGGTGCGAGCGGCAATGCTACGGGCCGACCAGCGGAGGGAATCAGCGCGGGCGGCGCCCGGCCAGGTCGGCAAAATGCGCGATGAGCGCCGCCAGGAGCCAGGTGGCAATCCACGGCCATCGTTCATTCACCAGCGCGCAGCGCAGCGCAAGCAGCAGGAAGACCCCGGAAAGCAATGTGGCCGCGACTTCGCGCAAGCGCACGCCGCGCCCGGTCTTGCCGCGGTATACCGCAATAAATACGGCCTCCATGAATACGAAAACGAAAATCATGTCGACCACGTGGCCGGAGGCAAAGAAATCGATCACGACCGGTAGCCTTCGTTGCGGTAATCCTGCGGTGGATCCGGCCGTGGCCGGGTGTCAGGGTTGACTTTGGGGTTCATTGCGACCGACATTTTACCGCGGCGCACGATCGCGCGGTTGGGCCGCCGCAACGAATGCCGGAGAATCATTCCAAGGTAGTGGTCAGGGCAGCGTCGTCGGCGTCATTGAGGCGTATCCCACCCCGACCCGGAACGACCATCCCGTCGGATTCAGGCAAACAGCGGCGTCGCGTCGATGTAGATTCGGTAGTCGTCGATCAGCCCGTCTCGCGTGCCCAGGATGTTCGCGAAGGGCAGCGTGAGCTGGCTGCCATCGTGCCGCGTGTACGTCACGGTGCCTTGACAGATGAAATGTTCCGGCTGCGTCCAGCTGCGCACGATGTCGTGCCGGGATGCGCGGATCGCCGCGAAGAAATTATCCACGGTGGCGGCTATTGCGGCCTTGCCGACGGCCGCCGGCGCGTTCGCGAAGCGAAATTCCGCGTCGTCCGCAAGGAATGTCAGAAATCGGGGCGTATCCTTGGCGTCGATGCTTGCGAACAGCGCGGTGGTCCATTCGGATGGGTTCATCGGGGATTCCTGGAGGCGTGTCGGAAATGGAACGGCATGGGCGCGTCGTTGCTGCATCGCTCAGCTGATCAGCCGTGCCGCCACCAGCGCAGCAGTAAGCAGCAGCCCGTGCAGCGACGCCGCGCCGATCGTCATCTGGATTGCGGGCGCGAGTTCCTGCGGTCGGTCCGCGAAGCGCAGCAGGTCGCGCGCCGCCTTGGCCGAAAGCGCCGCCGGCAACAACGAAACCAGCGCGAGCCATGGCAGTGCGCCGGACATCACCGCAGCAACAAGCCACGCGTAGGCGCCGGCGGCAATCACCGCATACCCCCAACGTGCCCGCGCCGCGCCGAGGCGCACGACCCAGTGGTGCTTCCCCGCGGCCTCGTCGGCCTTGCGATCCGGAAACTGGTTGATGTAGAGGATGTTGGTCACGAGCAGCGCGTAGCCTGTGACCGCCACCAGTGGCAGCCCGGAGATGCCGCCGCGCTGGACGAAATCTGCGCCGACCGCAATCAGCGCAAATCCGGCCCAGACACAAGCCTCGCCCAAGCCGCGGCTGTTGAGCTTCAGCGGTGGCGCGGAGTAGGTCCAGCCGATGAAAAGACCGGCCACGCCGATCCACACCAACCCCGGAGCCGATACCGACGTCAGCCAGAGCCCGGCCACCACGACCAGCGCCAACAACGCCGCGCCGAAGACCAAGGTCTCGCGCAGTGTAAGCACGCCGTTCTGGATGAAGCGACTGCCGCCGGTGAACGGAAATACGCGCTCGGTATTGATCGCGTCGGTGCCGTTCAGCGCGTCGTAGTAGTCATTGAGGACGTTGATGCCGGCATGCGCGACCAACGCAAAGATCACGGTGATAAGCGCAGTTGCCGGGTGCACGGTGACACCGCTCCCGAACGCGGTCGCGAGGCCGATCAGGCAGGCGAACAGCGTCACCGAAAGGAAGGGCGGTCGCGTGGCGAGGAAGTATCGCAGCGCGGGATTCGCCAGCGCGGCAACGGAAGGTTCTGCAGGCGGCATGGGCATTTCTCCTACCGTGGATTGATGCGGAGGCCCACGATAGCGCATCGGGGACGGGAACACACTAGCCGCAAGTCCAGGCGGCCGCGATGATCTGGATCAACGCGCTCGGTACAGGGACGACAAGCTGGCGAGGAGGCAACGGACGCAATCGCGCCGAACCTGGCGACCGGCGCAGGCTTCGTGGCGGCCCCTTGGGCAAATCATGGTGCCGGCAGTAGGAATTGAACCCACGACCAACGGTTTACAAAACCGCTGCTCTACCCCTGAGCTATGCCGGCGCGGACGTGATTCTACCGCGACATTCATTGCGCCGGTCCGAACGCCTGCGCAGGCAAAATTGGATACACCACCGAAGCGGCTGAGGTCAGCCAATGCAACAAGCGCCGCGTCGTTGCCTGCAGCCGGTAGCGCGACCGTCACCCCGGCCTTCGAGTGCACGGAAGCATTCAACGACGCTATCGGTTGTCGGAAATTACTTGATGATCTGCAGGTGCGAGGGACGCGGCTTCGGCTTGCGGGCGTCCTTGTCGGCATCGGACTCGACAACCTCCGGAATGGCAGGCGCGGTGGCGGCCACCAGCGAGGCGACGGGGTCCACCGTCCCGGAGAAGGCGAAGCCATAGCCCGTCTCCTTGGCGAAGATGCCGGTGACGGCCGCCATTGGCACCGCGACTTCCTGCGACGCGCCATTGAAGCGCGCCGTGAACAGCACCCATTCGTTGTCGATGGTGAGCTTGCGCGTGGCCGTGGAGCCAACGTTCAGCACGATTTCGCCGTTCTTGACGAAACTCATCGGCACGCGTGTCTGCGCATTCACCTTGACCGCGAGATACGGCGAAAGCGCGTTGTCCGCGCACCATTCGCAGATGGCGCGGATCAGGTAGGGCTTGGCGGATTGCTCGGACATGGGGAAAAGATACTACGCGCGCCGGCCGCGACGTCAATAGCCGCCGACTACGGCGGCCTATTTCCTCATACCCCGTTCGGCGGAAGTCAGCGCCTCGGAGAACGCCGGGCGTGCGAACAGGCGCTCGGCGTACTTCATCAACGGCGCTGCCTGCTTGCCCATCTGGATGCCGTAGTAGTCGAGGCGCCAGAGCAGCGGCGTGATCGCCACGTCGAGCATCGAGTATTCCTCGCCCAGCATGTGCTTGTGCTTGGCGAACACCGGCGTGATTTGCAGCAGCGAGTCGCGCACGAGGCCGCGCGCCTTGTCGGCGTTCTTCTGGTTGTTGCCTTCCAGCGCGTCGATGTGGACGAAAAGCTCCTTCTCGAAGCGGTGCAGAAAGAGCCGCGCGCGGGCACGCATGACCGGGTCGGCGGGCATGAGCTGCGGGTGCGGGAAGCGCTCGTCGATGTACTCGTTGATGATGTTCGACTCGTGCAGAACCAGGTCGCGCTCAACCAGCACCGGCACCTGGTTGTACGGGTTCATCACCGCGAGATCTTCGGGCTTGTGATCCAGGTCGACGTCGATGATCTGGAAATCCATCCCCTTCTCGTGCAGCACGATGCGGCAGCGCTGGCTGAACGGGTCGGTGGTCCCGGAATAAAGGGTCATCATGGTCAGGTCCTTCTGCGCGTGCTTGGAAGCGCGGTCTTGTAAATCGGTTGCAACGGAAATGGCCTTGGGCGACGCGTCGAATGCGGCATCACCTGAAAGCGACGGGGCACGAAAATCGCTCGTGCCCCGCGTCGGCGCCTGTCGGGACGCCTTTGCGAACTCTGTCGGAAATGGCTGCGCGTCCGCAGGCCTCCTAGTGAACTTCCTTCCAGTAGTTGCGCTTCAGCGCATAGGCGAATGCGAACAGCACGCCAAAGTAAATGAGGACCATGATGCCGAGGCTGATCCGGTTGTTCTTGTTCGGCTCGGCCATGTAGTCGAGGTAGTTCACAAGGTCCGCCACCCAGCCCTGGTACTCGAGCGGCGTCATGGTGCCCGGCGCATCAGGGTCGGGCTGCACCGTCAGGACGATCCACTTGCCGTCCTTGCCGGGCTCGAGCTTGGCCAGTCCCTTGGCGGCGATGACGCCGGCGATCGCCTTTTCATGGTCTTCGAATTCCGTCTCCACGAGCTTGCCGGCGCCAGAAAGGTGCGCCGCGACGTGGGGCATGCCGACATTCGGGAACACGAGGTTGTTCCAGCCGCTGGCCGACGCATCATCGCGGTAGAAGCCCAGAAAATAGTTGTACAGCCAGTCGCTGCCGCGGACGTGCGCGATCACCGACAGGTCGGGCGGGGTCACGCCGAGCCATGCCTTGGCGTCGGCGGGCGTCATGGCCGGAACCATGGTGTCGCCGATCTTGCTGCTGGCGAACATGAGGTTGTCCTGGATCATCGCCTTGTCGATCCCGAGATCCGTCAGGCGCTGGTAACGCATGTACCTGGCGCTGTGGCAATTGAGGCAATAGTTGACGAAATTGCGAGCGCCACGCTGCAGCGACGCCGCATCCAGGCGATTGACGGGCGCGGGCTCCATGCGCACGTCGTGGCCGCCTGCCGCGCGCACCGTGCCGGCGCCCGCAAGCAGCGCCGCGAACAGGAGGCAGGCGAACCTGAAGTTGCGGATCACGAGCTTGTTCATGCTTCAGGTCAACCTTTCCGGAACGGGCTTTGTTTTGTCGCGCGCCGTGTACCAGGGCATGAGGAGGAAGAACAGGAAATACACGAGGGTCAGCAACCTGGAGACCACCGTGGCGCGGTCGGCGCCGCCCAGGATCGGCAGACTCTCGTTGAACTGACCCCAGACAGTCACGGGAACCACGCCAAGGTAGCCGAGGAACAGGAAGGCGATGACGAAGGCGGCGAGCCACGACTTGTATAGCGTGCCGCGGTAGCGGATCGACTTCACCTTGCCGCGGTCGAGCCAGGGCAACGCGAAGAAGATGAGGACTGCCGCGCCCATCGCCATCACGCCGTAGAATTGGGTGGCGGGCAGAAACGGCAGCAGCTTGGACGGTACCGCGCGCAGGATCGCGTAATAGGGCGTGAAATACCACACGGGGGCGATGTGCTCCGGCGTCTGCAACGGATTGGCCGGGATGTAGTTGTTGGCCTCCAGGAAGTAGCCGCCCATGTCCGGCACGAAGAACACGACGATCGAGAACACCGCGAGGAACACGATCACGCCGACGATGTCCTTGATCGTGTAATACGGATGGCTGTAGATGCCGTCCAGCGGCAGCCCGGTCTTGGGATCCTTCGGCTGCTGCTTGATCTCGATGCCGTCGGGATTGTTGGAGCCGACTTCATGCAGCGCCATGAGGTGCGCGGCGACCAGGCCCAGCAGCAGCAGCGGGAAGGCAGCCACGTGGAACGCGAAGAAGCGGTTCAGCGTGATGTCCGAGATCGTGTAGTCGCCGCGGATCCATTGCGAAAGATCATCCCCGATGAGCGGCACGGTCGCGAACAGGTTCACGATCACCTGCGCGCCCCAGTAGGACATCTGGCCCCACGGGAGCAGGTAGCCGAAGAACGCCTCACCCATCAGCGTGAGGTAGATGAGACAGCCGAAGATCCAGAGCAGCTCGCGCGGCTTGCGGTAGCTGCCGTACATGAGCCCGCGAAACATGTGCAGGTAGACGACGATGAAGAACGCGGAGGCACCGGTGGAGTGCATGTAGCGGATGAGCCAACCCCACTGCACGTCGCGCATGATGTATTCGACCGACTCGAACGCGCGCGCGGCATCGGGCTTGTAGTTCATCGTCAGCACGATGCCGGTGATGATCTGCAGCACCAGCACGAACGTGGCCAGCGAGCCGAAGTAGTACCAGAAGTTGAAATTCTTGGGCGCGACGTACTTGCCCCACTGACTTTCCCACAGGGACGTCAGCGGAAAGCGATCGTCGATCCAGTTCATGATTTTTTGCATCGTCGCGCTCCGTCAGGCTTCCTTGCCGTCTTCGCCAATGCCGATCGCGATGCGCGTGTCGGACAGGTACTTGTGGGGCGGTATGACGAGATTCGTCGGCGCGGGCACGCCTTTGAAGACGCGCCCGGCGAGGTCGAACTTTGACTGGTGGCAAGGGCAGAAGAAGCCACCGAGCCAGTCCGGGCCCAGGTCGGCCGGCGCGACTTCAGGACGAAACGTCGGCGAGCAGCCAAGGTGCGTGCAGATGCCCACCGCAACCCACATCGCCTCCTTGATCGAGCGATGCTCGTTCTTGCAGTTGGCGGGCTGCTGCGGAACATCGGAATTGGGATCGGCCAGGCGCACATCGAGCTTTGGCAGCGAGTCCAGCATCGGCTGGGTGCGGTTCACGAGCCAGCACACCTTGCCCCGCCATTCCACGTCGATCTTCTGGCCAGCCTCGATCTTGCTGATGTCCACTTCGATCGGCGCACCGGCGGCTTTCGCGCGCGCGGAGGGCCAGAACGACATCACGAACGGCACTGCGGCCGTCACCACCCCCACGCCACCGACGATGCCGGTGCCGACCAGGAGACGGCGCCGGGATTTGTTTTCTAGTGTCGCTTCAGCCATCCCCTACCCCAATTAGAACGGAATTCTTTGGCGTGATTCCCGGTGGGAAAACGCCCTGTCCGCCGCGTGCCCGAAGCGATGCGCATCTGGATAACCTCGGTGGATTTGCCCGCCGTGGACGCACACAACCTTTCGATTATACGGGATTTGCCCGTCCCGCCGGAAGCCTTGGCCGCAAAACCGGTAAGAATATGTCGTCGAATCAGCCAGTTGGAGTTCGGTCGCGCGATCGCCCCCGTTTCCCGACGTGCGCCCCGACGCTGCCAACTATACTTTCACCATGTGGCGGCGAATCTGGCTCTTTTTCGCGCAGGCCTGCACATTGTGCGTGGCCGCGCTGTTCGTCGTCTCGACGCTGCGGCCGGACCTGCTGCCGCGCCACGTGGCGCAGGCCGGCAACGTCATTCTCACGCAGGAAACCACGACACCCGTGGTCACGCCCAAGGTCGCAACCTATGCGGATGCAGCGAAAAAGGCGATGCCCGCCGTGGTGAACATCGTCACCACCAAGGAAGTGCATGCGCGCAGTCCACTGGCCGACGATCCGCTGTTTCGCCGCTACTTCCCCAATTTCGACCGCGGATCCATCCAGCGCCAGACCAGCCTGGGTTCCGGCGTGATCGTCTCGCCGGAAGGTTTCGTCATCACCAACCACCACGTGATTCAAGGCGCTGACGACATTCAATTGGTGTTGAGCGACGGCCGTCGCTTTTCGGCGCAGGTCCGTGGCACGGATCCGGAATCGGATATCGCGGTGCTCAAGGCTGACGCCACCAACCTCCCCGCGATCACGCTCGGCCACGCGGAGAACCTGCAGGTGGGTGACGTCGTGCTGGCGATCGGCAATCCGTTCGGGTTCGGCAATACGGTGACTGCGGGCATCGTGAGCGCGCTGGGACGCAATTTTCTGGGCGTGAACCAGTTCGAGGATTTCATCCAGACCGACGCTGCTATCAACCCCGGCAATTCCGGCGGTGCGCTGATCGACACCGCAGGCAACCTGATCGGCATCAACAGCACGATCTTTTCCCAGACCGGGAGCTCGAACGGCATCGCCTTTTCCATTCCGGTGTCCCTCGCCAAGACGGTGTTCGAGCAGATCATCCGCGATGGCGAAGTGACGCGCGGATGGTTTGGCATCGAGCCGCAGTCGCTGACGTCCGATCTCGCGCAGTCGCTGGCGCTAACCGGTAACGACGGGGTACTGATTCGCAGCATGCAGCGGGGGGGACCCGCCGAAAGTGCAGGGGTTCTCGCGGGTGACGTGGTGGTGGAGGTGGCCGGCAATCCCACGCGCAACGTGCCGCAGCTGCTGGCGCGCATCGCCGAATTGCCGCCCGGCTCGAGCGCCAAGGTGCGCCTGGTCCGGCAGGGCAAGCCCGTCGACATCGACGTGAAGGTGGGCAAGCGGCCCAAGCCGGTGGAACAGTGATCCAGGGCAGGCACGACCCCGCGGCGACTGCTATTTCGCGATCGCCTCGTCCTCGCCGCCGTCGCCATCCGCGGTAGCGACCGGTACGCTCACGAAGCGCGCGAGCACGAGCCCCAGCTCGTAGAGCAGCCACAGCGGCACTGCCAGCATCATCTGCGACACCACGTCCGGCGGCGTGAAGATCGCGCCGATCACGAACGCACCGACGATCACGTAGGGTCGGACGTGGCGCAGCTTGTCCAGGCTGACCACGCGCATCCGCACCAGCACCACGACGATCACCGGCACCTCGAATGTGATGCCGAAAGCGATGAACATCGTGAGCACGAACGACAGGTACTTTTCGATGTCGGTCATCATCGTCACGCCAGCCGGCGTGTAACCCGCGAAAAACGTGAACATCACCGGGAACACGAAGAAATACGCGAACCCCATTCCGATCAGAAAGAACACGACGCTCGACGCGATCACCGGGAGCGCCAGTCGCTTCTCGTTGTGATAGAGCCCCGGCGCGACGAACGCCCAGGCCTGCCACAGCACGTACGGCAGCGCGATCAGGAAAGCTGCCATCAGCGTCACCTTGAGCGGCACCAGAAACGTTCCGGTGACGTCCGTGGCGATCATCTGCCCCCCGGTGGGCAGCGCATGAAGCATCGGCCGCGCCAGCAGCGCATAGATGTCCTTCGAGAACGGGAACAGCACGACGAACACAACCAGGACCGCGATGATCGAGCGCATCAGCCGCGACCGCAGCTCGACCAGGTGCGACATGAACGTGTCCGGCGCGGCGGCCTCGGACGTCGATCCGGGCCCGGTATCGTTCCTGGAAGCGGGCATCGAGCGGGACTAGATCTTGTCGAAGCCGGGCAGCGACGGTTGCCGCGGCGGCGCGGAGGCAACCGCGTCTGCCGTGCCCGTGCCGGGTTCGTCGGCGCGAGCGGCAGGATCCGGCGGCGAGCTCAAGGTCGGCGGTTCCGGGATCGCTTCCGCCCCCGCGCTGTTCAGTTCGGATTCGACTTTGCGCACGCCCTCGTGGACATTCTGTGCGGCGGACTCGACCGACGACTTGAACTCCTGCGCGGCGCCTTGCACCTGCTTCTGCAGCTTGCGCAGCTCGTCCAGTTCCATTTCGCGGCTGATGTCGGCCTTCACGTCCGAGACATAGCGCTGCAGCCGGCCGAACAGCAGTCCCATCGTGCGCGCGGCTTTGGGCAGGCGCTCGGGTCCGACCACGACCAGCGCCACCACGCCGATGAGGACGATTTCGGAAAAGCCGATGTCAAACATGCGCCGATGAAATCCCTGGGTTGGCAGAGGGCCGGGCGGCGCAGTGCGCGCGCCGCACGCGAGACCTCCGTCGCGCACTCACGACCGTGTGGATTCCTTTTTCACCTCGGCATCGATGGTCTGCCCGGGGATCTGCTGGGCAGGCGGCGCATCGGCAGCGGTGCCGGCCGCGCCATCGGCATCGGTCTTCATGCCCTCCTTGAAGCCCTTGACCGCGCCTCCCAAGTCCTGCCCGATGTTGCGCAATTTCTTCGTTCCGAAGATCAGCACGACGACGACCAGTACGATCAGCCAATGCCAGATGCTCAAGCCACCCATGATGCTTCTCCTTTTGCCCTACTTGATTCGCCGGATCATCGGACCCAGGGGCTCCGGGCCGCCGATCACGTGGATGTGGACATGTTGCACTTCCTGCTGTCCGACCCTGCCGGTGTTGACGATCGTGCGAAAGCCGTCCCCGGCACCCTGTTCCCGCGCCAGCCGCCCGGCCAACGCCAACATCTTTCCCAGCACCGGCGCGTCGTCCATCGTCGCGTCGTACAGATTCGCGAGGTGCGCCTTGGGCACAAGCAGGAAATGCACCGGCGCGATCGGCTGGATGTCGTGGAACGCGAGCACGTCGGCGTCCTCATACACCTTCTTGCCCGGAATTTCGCCGCGCACGATCTTGCAGAAAATGCAGGTCGGATCCGTTGCGCTCATGTCTTTGTTGCTGCTTTCCGTTCTACCGCTGCGCCAGGCGGGCGTCGATCGCGTCTTTGAGCCGCGTCGCTTCGTCGCGGCTCGATCACCGCCCGGCCGATCGGCGCATGATGGTGGGCCGATCGGCCATCGGTCGGCCCTGATTGCTCAGCGCGATGCCTTTTCGCGATGGCCCGACACGCCTTCGCGCCGCGCCAGCTCCGCCAGCACATCCGAAGGTCCCAGGCCGTGCCGGGCAAGGAGCACCAGACAATGAAACCACAGGTCGGCTACTTCGGCGACGATGCGGATTTTATCACCGTCCTTTGCGGCCATGACGGTTTCGGTGGCCTCCTCGCCGACCTTCTTCAATATCGCGTCGTCGCCCTTGGCGAACAACGCGGCCACATAGGACGCGGTCGGCTCGGCGCCTTTGCGTGATTCGATGGTTGCGGCGACGCGCGCCAGCACGTCGGCAGCGGAAGGGATGTCAGCCATCGCCGTAGATCGCCTTCGGGTCCTTGAGCACGGGTTCCACATCCCGCCACGCACCATCCTCGAGGCGCTGGTGGAAGCATCGCTCGCGACCCGTGTGGCAACTGATGCCGCCCACCTGCTCCACCACAAGCAGGATCGCATCGCTGTCGCAGTCCAGGCGGATCTCCTTCACGCGCTGGACATGGCCCGAGGATTCGCCTTTGCGCCAAAGCTTCTTGCGCGAGCGCGACCAGTAGTGGGCCTCGCCGGTCGCGGCGGTGCGCGACAGCGCATCCTTGTTCATCCACGCCAGCGTCAGCACCCGCAGCGTCGCGGCGTCCTGGGCGATCGCCGGCACCAGGCCCTGCTCGTTCCAGTGCACGTCGTCCTGCCAGGCCATCAGTTGAGCCGGATCTCGAGACCCGCCATGGCCATCGCTACCTTGGCCTGCCGAATCGTGAATTCGCCGTAATGGAAGATGCTGGCGGCGAGAACCGCGTCGGCGCCGCCGACCTTGATGCCGTCCACCAGATCATTCAAGCCGCCCACGCCACCGGACGCTATGACCGGCACGTCCACCGCCTCGACTACCATGCGCGTCAATCGCAGGTCGAATCCCGAGCGCGCACCGTCGCGGTCCATGCTCGTGAGCAGAATCTCCCCCGCGCCCTGCGCCGTCACTTCTCGCGACCAGTCGACGACATCGATGCCGGTGGGTGTGCGCCCGCCATGGATATACACCTGCCATTCGTCCACCGCGCATTTCTTGGCGTCGATCGCCGCCACGATGCATTGCGCGCCGAAATGGGCTGACGCCTCGCCGAATAGGTCGGGGTTCTGCACGCCCGCCGTGTTGATGCTGACCTTGTCCGCGCCGGCATTGAGCAGCGCCCGGATGTCGGCGACGGTCGACACGCCGCCGCCGACGGTGAGCGGGATGAACACCTGCGAGGCAACCGCTTCGATCATGTCATAGAGCAGGCTGCGATTCTCGATGCTCGCGCGAATGTCGAGGAATGCCAGTTCATCGGCGCCTTGCTCGTCATACCGCCGTGCGACTTCGACCGGATCGCCGGCGTCGCGCAGGTTCACGAAATTGATGCCCTTGACCACGCGGCCTTCCGCGATGTCGAGACAGGGGATGATGCGCTTGGCGAGACCCATGGCGGGTTCAGGAATCGTAGGGACTCCCGGCTAGCCTTTCGCGGCCTTCAGCGCTTCCTTGAAATTCAGCGTGCCTTCGTAGATCGCGCGGCCGGCAATGGCGCCAATGATGCCGTCGGCCTCGTGCTGCGCGAGGCGCTCGATGTCGGCTATGCACGAAAGGCCGCCGGAAGCGATGACCGGTACCTTGATCTCGCGCGCGAGCTTGACCGTCGCGTCGACGTTCACGCCCGAAAGCATGCCGTCGCGGCCGATGTCCGTGTAGATGATTCCTTCGACGCCGTAATCCTCGAACTTGCGGGCGAGGTCGACGACGTCGTGGCCGGTCATCTTCGACCAGCCGTCGGTCGCGACCTTGCCCTCCCGCGCATCGAGCCCGACCAGGATGTGCCCGGGAAAGGCCGAGCACGCGTCGTGCAGGAAGCCGGGATTCTTCACCGCGGCGGTGCCGATCACGACAAAGCTGATGCCGTCGTCAAGGTAGCGCTCGATCGTATCGAGGTCACGGATGCCGCCGCCCAGCTGCAGCGGGATCTCCTCGCCGATCACGCTGACGATTTCGCGGATGGCCGGCTCGTTCTTCGGCCGGCCGGCCACTGCGCCGTTGAGGTCGACAATGTGCAGGCGCTGCGCGCCCTGCTCCAGCCAGTGCCGGGCCATCGCGGCCGGATCCTCGGAGAACACCGTGACCGACTGCATGTCGCCCTGCTTCAGGCGCACGCAATGGCCGTCCTTGATGTCAATGGCGGGGATGATCTGCATGGGGAAGCGGGGAGTCGAAACGGAATGGGCAACGAAGGTGGGAAACTGAGGGCGAAACAGACGGCGCGATGTGCGGAGGGCAGCGCTCAAGCGCGACCGTCCCAGGCGACGAAGTTGGCCAGAAGCAAAAGTCCGGCGCGTTGACTCTTTTCCGGGTGGAATTGGGTAGCGAAGATATTAGCCCGCGCAATCGCGCAAGTAAACGCCATCGGATAGGCCGTCGTCGCGGCAGTCAGGGCCGTGTCCACTGGAACCGGGTGGAAGCTGTGGGCGAAATAAAATCGGGCGTCCTGTTCGATGCCCTGCCAAAGGGGGTGCGCGCGCGCCTGGTGCACGGGGCTCCACCCCATATGGGGGACCTTGAGACGCTCGCCGCCGCCAACGATCATCCCGGCGTGGCGAAAGCGCTCTACGCGTCCGGGCAGGACAGCGAGTCCGGGGGTCGGCCCTTCCTCGCTTTCATCGAAAAGCATTTGCAGGCCCAGGCAGATGCCGAGGAACGGGCGCGACGCAGCCGCCTCGAGCACCGTGGATCGCAAGCCGCTGTCGTTCAATCCCCGGATGCAGTCGGGCATGGCGCTCTGGCCCGGCAGCACTACCCGCGAAGCCGACAGGATGACCCTGGGATCCGCCGAGACCACGACCTCGCGCTCCGGCGCGACATGCGCCAGCGCCTTGGCCACCGAGCGCAGATTGCCCATGCCGTAGTCGACGACGGCGATGTCAGGCATGAATCGGCAGTGCGGAGGAATGGGGCAAGGCGAACGGCGCGAGTGAGCGGCCCGGGGCGATCAGGCGATCAGAGCGCACCCTTGGTCGAAGGCAGCACGCCGGCCGCTCGTGGATCGCGCGTGCACGCCATGCGCAACGCACGGGCAAAGGCCTTGAAAACCGTCTCCGCCTGGTGGTGGGCGTTGTCGCCGCGCAGGTTGTCCACATGCAGCGTGACTTGCGCGTGATTGGCGAAGCCCTGGAAGAACTCGTGCGCGAGGTCGACGTCGAAGGTGCCGATCATCGCCCGCGTGAACGGAACATGGAATTCGAGTCCGGGCCGGCCGGACAGATCGATGACCACGCGCGACAGCGCCTCGTCCAGCGGGACGTAGGCGTAGCCATAGCGAACGATGCCCTTCTTGTCGCCGACCGCCGCCTTGAACGCCTGGCCGATGGTGATGCCGATGTCCTCGACGGTATGGTGGCCGTCGATGTGCAGGTCGCCTTGCGCACGCACCCTGAGGTCGATCATGCCGTGGCGCGCCACCTGGTCCAGCATGTGGTCGAGGAACGGGATGCCGGTGTCGAGTTCCGCACGTCCGGCGCCGTCCAAGTCGAGTTCGACCGCGATCCGCGTTTCATTGGTGTTGCGTTCGATGCCGGCGGTGCGGTTGGCGGATGCTGTGGGTGCGTTCACGGTCGCGTTCTCGGTCTGGTCAACGGTTGGTCCCTAGCCAGCTTCCCAGCCTGGTTCTCAGTTTGCTTTTCGGTTTGCTTCTCAGCTTGCGTCATTGGTAGCGCGAAAGCGCTTGCAGCAACGCGTCGTTCTCGGCGGGCGTGCCGATGGTGATGCGCAGGCAACCGGCCAGTAAGGGATGCATCGACGACACGTCCTTCACCAGTATGCCCGCATCGAGCAAAGTCGCAAACCAGTGCCCGGCATCGGGCACGCGAACGAGGACGAAATTGGCTTGCGTCGGAAACACTTCCACCCGGCGCAGCGCGGCCAGCGCGGCGGCGACCCGCGTGCGCTCGCGGCACAGGATCGTCGCCTGCTCGGCCAGCAGTTCCCCGTGCGCGAGCAGCACCGGCAGCACCGCCTGAGTCAGAGAATTGACGTTGTAGGGCGGCCGGACCTTGTCGAGTTCGGCGATCCACGCCGGATGTGCAACCGCGTAGCCCAGGCGCACGCCCGCCATGCCGATCTTGGATACGGTGCGCACGACGACGAGGTTGGGGAACTCGAGTACCCGCGGCAGGAACGAGCGGCTGGCAAAGGCGTAGTAGGCCTCATCGACCGCGACGATGCCCGGCGCAGCGCGGATGATTCGCTCGACGGCATCCGTATCGAACAGGTTGCCCGTGGGATTGTTCGGATAGGCGAGCCACACCAGCGCCGGCTGCTCGCGCGCGATGGCCTCCAGCATGGCATCGGCATCAAGCGTGAAGTCGCGGCGCAACGGCACGCCTGCGAAGCGCACGCCGGCGTACAAAGCATTCAGGCGGTACATGACGAACGACGGATCCGGCGCCAGCACCACCGCCCCGGGACGGGCAATCAGCGTGGTCAGCATCTGCAGCAATTCGTCGGAACCGTTGCCCAGCGTCAGCCCAACCTCGTCGGGCAGGTCGAGCGACCGCCGCAACGCGGACTTGACGCCGTCGGCGCCGCCATCTGGATAGCGGTTGATCGCCACATTGGCCACCGCCGCCGCCATTTCCGCACGCACCTGCGCGGGCGGGCCGAACGGATTCTCCATCGCATCCAGCTTGATCTGGCCCACCGCTTTGGAGACCGCGTAGACTTTCAGCGCGCGGATGTCGGCGCGCACGGTCGCCGCCACCCGCGCTTCAATCTGTGCGGTATCGCCCGCATCCGGTGGGGGGGCGGGATTCGCGGACATCGTCTCGCGCTTGCTCATCGCTGCTTCCGCTTCAACCCTTGTCGATCCGCGCCTCGGCCGAGCGGGCGTGCGCAGTCAGGCCCTCGCCCTGGGCAAGGGTGACCGCCACGGGTCCCAACGCCTGCGCCGCGGCTCGCGAAATCCGCAGCACGCTCGACCGCTTTTCGAAATCGCCAACGGAGAGCGGCGAACTGAATCGCGCCGTCCGCCCGGTAGGCAGCACGTGATTGGGTCCGGCGCAGTAGTCGCCCAGCACCTCCGACGAATAGTGGCCGACGAAGATGGCACCCGCGTGACGTATCTTCGGCAGCAGCGCTTCCGGATCCGAGACTGCCAGTTCGAGATGCTCCGGCGCGACCCGGTTGGCGATGGCGCATGCCTCGGCGAGGTCGCGCGTCCGGATCAGCGCGCCGCGACGCGCGAACGATGCGGCGATGATCTCGGCGCGCGGCATGTCAGCGAGCAGGCGCTGCGCGCTGGCCGCGACGCGCTCGACCAGGCCGGCATCCGGCGTCAGCAGCAGCGCCTGCGCCATTTCGTCGTGCTCGGCCTGCGCGAAAAGGTCGAGCGCGACCCAATCGGGATTGGCCGTGGCATCGGCAATCACCAGCACTTCCGACACGCCCGCGACCATGTCGACGCCGACGGCGCCGAAGACGCGGCGCTTGGCGGCCGCAACGTAGGCATTGCCCGGTCCGCAGATCTTGTCGACGGCAGGCACGGTCTGTGTGCCGTAGGCCAGTGCGGCAATCGCCTGCGCGCCGCCCATCGTGAAGGCGCGGGTCACGCCCGCCAGATGCGCTGCCGCCAGCACCAGCGGATTGCGCACGCCGTCGGGTGTGGGCACCACCATGATGATTTCGCGCACACCTGCCACATGCGCCGGAATGACGTTCATCAGCACGGACGACGGATAGGCCGCCTTGCCGCCGGGCACGTAGACGCCGACGCGGTCGAGTGGCGTCACGCGCTGGCCCAATACGGTGCCGTCGGGTTCGGCAAAGCTCCAGTCGCTGCCGCGCTGCCGATCGTGAAAACTTCGGATGCGCGCCGCCGCGATGCCCAGCGCATCGCGCTGCGCGGCTGGCAGCGTGTCGTAGGCGCTACGCATCTGTGCGGCCGTGATTTCGAGTTCTCCGACCGTGGCAACCTCGAGCCGGTCGAAGCGGCGCGTGAATTCGAGCAGTGCGGCGTCGCCCCGCGCGCGCACGTCGGCGATGATCTGCGCGACCGTCGCGTCGATGGCCGGGTCCTGGCCGGCCTCGAACGCGATCAGCGCGGCCAGTTCGCCGTCGAAGCCGGGCTCGGAAGTGTCAAGCCGGCGCAACTGCAGGGTCGTGATCACGTTGCCTTGGCCTGGCTGGCGGCGGCCAACGCATCGAGCAGCGGCTTGACCAGGTCGCGCTTCATCTTGAGCCCGCCGGGATTGACTACCAGCCGCGCGCTGATGGGCATGATGTCCTCCACCGCGACCAGGTCGTTGGCCTTGAGCGTGTTGCCGGTGGAAACGAGGTCGACGATGGCGTCGGCCAGGCCGACCAACGGTGCGAGTTCCATGGAGCCATACAACTTGATCAGGTCGACGTGCATTCCCTTGGCCGCGAAATGCTCGCGCGCGGTGTTCACATATTTGGTGGCGACGCGGATGCGCGCGCCACGTTGCACTGTGGCTTTCCAATCGACGGAGCGCTGCACCGCCACCACCAACCGGCAGCGACCGATCCCCAGGTCGAGCGGCTGGAAGAGCCCTTCGCCGCCGTGTTCCAGAAGCACATCGCGGCCGGCCACGCCGACGTCGGCGGCACCGTATTGCACGTAGGTCGGCACGTCGGTGGCGCGCAGCATGACGAGCGACACGGCAGGTTGGTTGGTGGGCAGGATGAGCTTGCGCGAGGTTTCCGGATCCTCGGCCGGCACAATGCCCGCGCGCGCCAGCAGCGGCAGCGTCTCGTCGAGGATGCGGCCCTTGGACAGGGCGATGGTGAGCGTGGGCACTTCAGCAACCCCGGAGGGATCCCTTGGCGGAAACCCTCGATTCTACTGGAGCGGCCGCAGGGGGCCCTCCGACTCAGGCGAGGTGACGCCCGTGACGATCATGCGCCAGGCGCCCGGCGACTTAAGCTGCCCGGATCGCCCGGTCGTCAGTCGCCCGAAAAGCTGACCAGCGCGTCACGGATTGCCGTGACGTCCGGCGGCACCTTCATTGGCGGGCAGTGCGCACGTTGCGCGGCGCGGCCGCGCTGGCGTTGGTGCGGAAGGGATTGATGTCGACGCCGCCCCGCCGAGTGAAACGTGCGTACACCGAAAGCGCTTCGCACCGGCAACGCGCCATCACGTCGACGAACATGCGCTCGACGCAATGCTCGTGGAATCCCGGATGGCAGCGATACGACACGAGGTAGCGCAGCAGCGCCGCGCGGTCGATCGCTGGCCCGCGGTAGGCCAGCTGCACCGACGCGAAGTCGGGCTGGAACGTAATCGGGCACAGCGACCGGAACAGATCCGTCTTCAGGACCTCCTCGACCACTGAACCCCCGGCGGCGAGCTGTTCCGGCGCGAGATGGTAGCGCTGGACTGCGATGGGCAGGTCATCGAGGCTTTCGCCGGCAAGATCGCTATGGCCCGCAAAGGTCGCAGGCGGCACGAGTTCGACTTGCACCGCGCCGCCGGTGGCGTGCCCGAGGTCGCGTTCGATAGTCGCCCGTACAGTTTCCGAATCGTCGAAGCGTGTCTGCGCGAAGGCGCCCAGATACAGTTTGACCGACTTCGACTCCACGATCGCCGGCGACGCGGCGCCGACGACGAAGGAAGCGATGGCGGCCTCCGGCTTGCCGCGCTCATCGAGCCAGGTCAGCTCGTACGCCGTCCAGCGGTCGTCGCCGCTGAACGGCAATGTCCCGACAAGGCCGATTTCCTCGCGCTGCGGTGACCGCAGAACGGGAAACAGCAAGCCCGCGTCGTACACATCCGGATAGGGCGTGGCCACGCCCAGCGGCGCACCGATCAGGTCAGCGCGTATGCCATTCATTGCGGGCCAATCGTTGCGTTGCCGTCACCCGACGCGCGTGATGCGCGCGCCGAGCGCCGACAGCTTGTTCTCGATGCGTTCATAGCCGCGATCGAGATGATAGATGCGGTCGATCGTGGTCTGGCCCTCTGCGACCAGGCCGGCGATCACCAGGCACGCCGACGCGCGCAGGTCGGTGGCCATCACGTCCGCGCCGGTGAGTTTGGCGACACCCTTGACAATGGCGGTGCTGCCCTCGACCTCGATGTCCGCGCCAAGGCGTTTCAACTCCTGCACATGCATCATCCGGTTCTCGAAAATCGTCTCGGTGACCACCGACGTGCCATTCGCACGCGTCGCCAGCGCCATGAACTGCGCCTGCATGTCCGTCGGAAAGCCTGGATGCGGCGCGGTGCGAATGTTGACGGCTGCCAGAGGACCCGTGCGGCGGACGCGCATCACGTCACCGTTCACGTCGATAAGCGCACCCGCCTCGCGCAACTTGTCGAGAACCGCTTCGAGCGACTCCGCCTGCACGCCGCGTACGGCGACATCGCCTCCGGCGGCCGCGACGGCGGCGAGAAATGTGCCGGTCTCGATCCGGTCCGGCATGATCGCGTGGGTCGAGCCATGCAGCCGGGCAACGCCTTCGACGGTTATCCGGTCGCTGCCCGCGCCGGCGATGCGGGCGCCCATGGCGACAAGACAGCGCGCGAGATCGACCACCTCCGGTTCGCGCGCGGCATTTTCGAGTGTCGTCGTCCCGTCGGCCAGCGTCGCCGCCATCAGCAGGTTCTCGGTGCCGGTCACCGTCACCATGTCGAACACGACGGTTGCCCCGCGCAGGCGTCCCTTGGCGTTGATGTAGCCGTGCTCGAGGTCGATGGTCACGCCCATGGCCTCCAGGCCCTTCACGTGCTGGTCGACGGGTCGCAGGCCGATCGCGCAGCCGCCGGGAAGCGACACGCGCGCCTCGCCGCAGCGCGCCAGCAGCGGGCCCAGCGCCAGGATCGATGCGCGCATCGTCTTGACCATCTCGTAGGGCGCCAGCGGCCAGTCGATCTGGCGTGCATTGAGCGTGACAACGCCCGGCGTCCCGGTGTCTAGCGCCACACCCATTTGCGCGAGCAGGCGCTCCATGGTGTTGACGTCCTTCAGGCGCGGCACGTTGGTGAGCGTAAGGGGCTCGGACGAAAGCAACGCGGCACACAGGATCGGCAGCGCCGCGTTCTTGGCGCCGGATACCTGCACTTCGCCGTTCAGTGCCTGCCCACCCTCGATGAGGAGCTTATCCATTCCGGCGGGCATCCCATTGCGCGGGCGTCAGTGTCTGCATCGACAGGGCGTGCACTTCCTCGCGCATGCGATCGCCCAGTGCGGCATAGACCAGCTGGTGCTGCCGGACCCGGGACAGTCCCTCGAACGACACCGAGACGATGACCGCCTCCCAGTGCTGGCCGTCGCCGGCGACTTCGACGTGATTGCAGTCGATACCGGCTTCGATCGATTGCTTTATGGATTCGGGTGTCACCATGAGGAATTCCTTGCCGAGTGCCGGCCGCGACCGGCGATCAATGCCGCAATTTCCAACCCCGCCGCAGCACCGCCAGCGCGATGGAAGACAACACCATGCTGAACACCATGACGATGGCGAAACTGAACCATGGCGAAATGTCGGACACGCCGAAAAAGCCGTAGCGGAAACCGTCGATCATATAAAAGAACGGGTTCCAGTGCGAAAGCGCCTGCCAGAAAGGCGGCAGCGAGTGAATGGAATAGAAGACGCCGGACAGGAACGTCAGCGGCACGATGATGAAATTCTGAAAGGCCGACAGTTGATCGAACTTGTCGGCCCAGATGCCCGCGATGAGACCCAGCGTGCCCAGGATCGCGCTGCCAACGAGCGCAAAGGCGACGGCCCACAGCGGATAGGGCATCGCCAGAAGCGACGGGTTGAACCACAGCGTGACCAGGAACACCCCGAGCCCGACGACCAGGCCGCGCACCATGGCCCCAAGCACGTAGGCGGCGAACAGGTTTTCCGCCGACAGCGGCGTCAGCAGAACGAAGATGAGGTTGCCCGTGACCTTGGACTGGATCATCGACGACGACGAATTCGCGAACGCATTCTGCAGCACTGCCATCATCACGAGACCCGGCACCAGAAACGACGTGTAGGACACGCGGCCGTCGAACACCGATACCCGCCCCTCGAGCACGTGCGAAAAGATGAGCAGGTACAGGAGCGCGCTCAGGATCGGCGCGGCGATCGTCTGCAAGCTCACCTTCCAGAACCGCAGCAGCTCCTTGTAGAGCAGCGTGAGCCAGCCGTGCCCGTCGATGCCGATGTGGGTATCCGCGCTTGCGCTCACCTTCGGGAAAGAGGTTGTCGCGCTGTCTTCCGCAGGGTCGCGACGCGCACCCCGGGACGGCCCTTCGCCGCTCATGCCGCGGCTCCTTCCGGGGACTTCATGATGCGCAGGAAGACCTGTTCGAGATCGGTCTCGTCCAGCGAGAGTTCCGCAATCGTGATGTGTTCCTGGCGCAGGGCGGCAAGCAGCATTTCCAGTTCCGCGTAGCTGTCGAGGCGGAATTGGAATATGCCCCCATCCTGCCGGGAGATGCGTGCCTGCCACGCCGTGGGCACGCGCTCCGCGGCCAGCCGAACCGTCATTCCGGAAAACTGCGCGAGCAGGTTTTGCGTCGTGTCCAGCGCCACCACCCGGCCGGCCTTCAGCATTGCGATGCGCGCGCATAGCGCTTCCGCTTCTTCCAGGTAGTGCGTGGTGAGGATGATCGTGTGGCCGTCGCGATTGAGCTTGCGGATGAAACCCCACAGGCTCTGCCGCAATTCGACATCGACCCCGGCAGTCGGCTCATCCAGCACGATCACCGGCGGCTTGTGCACGAGCGCCTGCCCGACGAGGACCCGGCGTTTCATTCCGCCGGAAAGCGAGCGCATGTTGGCATTGGCCTTTCCGGTGAGGTCGAGATGGTGAAGAATTTCGTCGATCCAGGCGGAATTCCTGCGCAAGCCGAAATAGCCCGACTGCATCTCGAGCGTTTCGCGCACAGTGAAGAACGGATCGAACACCAGTTCCTGCGGCACCACGCCCAGATTTCTGCGCGACCTCTGATAATCTGCGACGACATCGTGACCGAGCACCTTCGCAGTGCCGCGATCGGCATGGGTGAGTCCGGCCAGGATCGAGATCAGTGTGGTCTTGCCGGCGCCGTTCGGACCCAGCAGGCCGAAGAATTCGCCCTCGCTGACCGCGAGGTCCACGCCATCCAGCGCCTGCACGTTGCCGAAGCGGCGCGCGACGTCGGTCACATCGACGGCTAGCATGGAAATTTCCGTTTCAACGGTGGCAAGACGAGCGGGCGCTCGCGCCCTGGCGGCAATGGGCGTGGCCGATAGTCAGTGCGCGAGAAGCTCGTCGACGCCGTATACGTTGGCCAGAGCCTCGATACCGGCCGGAACTGCGACAAAAGTGATACGGGCGCCTTCGGCGGTCGCGCGGCGCTTCAATGCCAGCATCACGGCAAGCGCCGACGAGTCGGCCGGCTCCATGCCAGTCAGGTCGACGACCCCGGTCGCGGGAAGGTCCATCGCGCGCGCGCTCTCAAACACGGCCGCAGCATCCGCAAACGTCAGCGCGCCGGAGTATGTCCAACGCCCTCCGGTCGCGACGAATCCGCGCACATCCGACCCGGGTGTGCTGGTTTTCATGCCTTGCCCGCGGGCCCCTTGCTGTTCTTATCGGTCAGCGTCTTGATGAGGCCGTCCACGCCGCCGCTCCTGATCTGTTCGTTGAATTCATCGCGATAGTTGGTGACCAGGGACACCCCGCCCACGATCACGTCGTAGGCCTTCCACCCGTTCGCGGTCTTGGTGAGGCTGTAGTCGATCTGCACCGGGTTCTGGCCGGAACGGACGACCTCGGTCTTCACGGTAACGTCGGTCGCGGCCGGATCCGCGCGCAGCGGCTTGTATTCGATCGTCTGGTCGCGATACTGCGACAACGCGCCGGAATACGTGCGCACGAGCAGCGTGCGGAATTGCTCGATCAGCGCTTTTTGCTGTTCCGGCGTTGCCTTCGCCCAGTTGCGGCCCATCGCCAGCGCCGTCATGCGCCCGAAGTCGAAATTGGGCAACAGCTTGGTCTCGATCACCTCGTGGATGCGCTGCTGGTCGCCCGCCTGGACCTTGGGGTCCGATTTCACGGTCTGCATCACATCGCTCGCAACGCGCTTCACCATCGCATCCGGCGCTTCCTGCGCCACCGCGGGCAATGCGACGGCAAGGAGCAGCACTGCGCCGATGGTACGGAAATTCATCCAGGACATCATTCATCTTCCTTTGGTGGCGGCGGGTTGCCATCGTAGACATCGTATTCGCGCTTCTGCAGGTAGGCGCGCCGCACGAAAGTATAAGGGTCCAGGGACGCCTGATCGATCAGCGACGTGGTGCCGAGCGCGTTGGCGCGCAAGTCGACCGCACCGATGCCGTAGATGACATTGCGCAGCGGCACATAGGGAATATAACCGACGGGGCCAATGTAGAGCCGAATCAGCGAGCCGGTGCCATCGCGCACGGTCGTGGGACCCCACAGCGGGACGAAGAGGTACGGCCCCTGCGGGATGCCCCAGTAGCCGAACGTCTGGCCGAAGTCCTCGTTGCCTTTGGGTATGCCCAGGTCGGTGGCGATGTCGACGAGGCCGCCCAGCCCCCACAGGTTGACCAGCACGCGGCCGAAGTCATTGCCCGCCTTCTCGGTCTTGCCCTGCAGCAAGCCGTTGATCCCGGAAAAAAGGTCATCGATGTTGCCGAACACGTTCGAAACGCCCTGCCGCACGAGCTTGGGAACGTAGTCGACGTACGCCTGCGCAATGGGCCGCATCACGTGGTCGTCGATCGGCTTGTTGATCGCATACATCGCCCGGTTCATGGGCTCGAGCGGATCGTCGACGCGGCCCGGCGCACCGGCGCAGGCGGCCAGCAGCAATGTCATGACGGCGGCGATCATCGTGCGCAAGTTCACTTGCCGCCCCCGTTGCTGGCCTTGTCGAACATGAATTGCCCGATGAGCTTCTCGAGCACGACGGCCGACTGGGTCTTGGCAATCGACCCGCCGTCGGCCAGCATGGTGGGATCACCGCCCGCGTCGATGCCGATGTAGACCTCGCCCAGCAGCCCCGAGGTGAGGATGGAGGCAATCGAATCCTTGGTGAACAGGTATCCGTTGTCGATCCTGAGCGCAACTACCGCTTCGTACGTCTTGGGGTCGAGCCGGATGCCGTCGACGCGGCCGACGATCACACCTGCGGCCTTGACCGGTGCCCGCAGCTTCAAGCCGCCGATATTGTCGAAGCGGGCCTCGAGCCGGTAGGTGGGTGACGTGTTGAAAGACGTCAGGTTACCCACCTTGAGCGCCAGGAACACGATCGCGGCCAGCCCGATCGCGACAAAGATGCCGACCCACAGGTCAATCGCGGTGCGATTCATCCGCCGGTCCCTCTGAACATGAATACGGTGAGTATGAAATCGAGAGCGAGAATCGCGAGCGAAGCCTCGACGACGGTGCGCGTCGTGGCCGACGACACCCCTTCGGCGGTCGGCTTGGCATCGTAGCCTTCGAACACGGCAATCAGGCTGACGGCGACGCCAAAGACCACGCTCTTGATGATGCCGTTGGTGACGTCGGGCCGGAAGTCGATGGCTGCGCGCATGTTGCCCCAGAACGTTCCGCTGTCGACGCCGATGAGCCGCACGCCGACCAGGTAGGCGCCGAAGACACCCATCATGGAGAACAGCGCGGCGAGCAGCGGCATCGAGATCACGCCACCCCAGAAGCGCGGCGCAACGATACGCGCCAGCGGGTCCACTGCCATCATTTCCATCGCGTCCAGCTGCTCCGTGGTTTTCATGAGTCCGATTTCCGCGGTGATCGCGCTGCCGGCACGACTGGCGAAGAGGAGGCCGGCGACGACCGGTCCCAATTCCCGCACCAGCGACAAGCCGACGAACACGCCCAGCGAATCGCCCGCGCCGTATTTGTTCAGCGTGTCGAACCCCTGCAGGCCGAGCACCATCCCGACGAACAACCCGGACACCATGATGATCACCAGCGACAGCACGCCGGCGAAGTAGACTTCACGCAGCGTGAGTTGGGTGCGCCTTAGCGCCGAGAACGAATGCAGCAGCACGACCGCGAAAAAGCGGGCCGCATAGCCCAGGCGCGTGACCGCGCTGATGGCGACCGCACCGACCCGACGCAAGCCGCCGGCGAGCGCGTCAGCCGGCATGGGCAGCAAGCTCGTTGGCGTAGGGCGGCGCCGGATAATGGAAGGGCACCGGGCCGTCGGGGGCTCCATCGACGAACTGGCGCACGAATGGATCCACCGACGACCGTACTTGCTCCGGCGTTCCTTGCGCGATGATCCGCCCTTCGGACACGAAGTACAGGTAGTCGACGATCTTCAACGATTCGTAGACATCGTGCGTGACCACGATCGACGTAATCCCCAGCGCATCATTGAGTTCACGGATCAGTTGCCCGACCACGCCGAGCGAAATGGGATCGAGTCCGGCGAATGGTTCGTCGTAGAGCACCAGCATCGGGTCCAGCGCGATCGCGCGCGCCAGCGCCACCCGCCGCGACATGCCGCCGGACAGCTCCGACGGCCGCAGTTGCGCGGTGCCGCGCAGGCCCACCGCATTGAGTTTCATGAGTACCAGATCGCGGATCAACTCGTCAGGCAGGTTGGTGTGCTCGCGCAGCGTAAACGCGATGTTCTCGAACACGGACAGGTCAGTGAACAGCGCGCCGAACTGGAACAGCATCCCTATCTTCCGGCGCATCGCGAACAGGCCCTCGCGGTCCAAGTCAGGCACCGATTCCCCTTCCACCAGAACACGTCCGGCCTGGGGTCGCAGCTGGCCGCCGATCAGCCGCAGGATCGTGGTCTTGCCGCAGCCGGAGCCGCCCATGATCGCGACGACCTTGCCGCGGGGAATCGGCATGTCGATACCACGCAGCACCGGGCGCTGCGGGTCGTAGCCAAAGGTGACGCCGGTCAGTTCGACGGCATTCGCTGTGGAACGGGCAGACGTGGTGGCGGGCGGTCGAGCGGCAACGGTCATGCGAGGGATCTTGGACAAGGGGCAACGCGGACGGCGATTGTAGCCTTTGCGCTGCGCCTGCGGCAATGACCCGCGGTCATTTATTCATGTGGCGTCAGGACGGCTTCGCTCGCTCACGCTGGAGGAGGCGTTGCTCAGCATTCAGCAGGCTTTCCGGCTTGCCCAGCAGCACCACCACATCGCCGGCCTCGAAGCGGAACTCCCCGTCAGGCCGCACGGAACGCGCCCCGCGGCGGCGAACCCCGGTCAATTCTATCTGCGGGCCGAGCTCGAGCTCGGCGAGCGTCCGGCCCACGGCGCGGGCGCGCTGCGGCAGCACGATTGAATGCAGCCGCGGCTGCACGTTGTCCGCGGCGTCCGCCGTGTCGGTCGAGCCGTGGAAGAAGCCGCGGAAGAGTCCGTAGCGTTCCTCGCGAATGATGCGGATGCGCTTCAACACGCGATTCAGCGGGACGCCGAGCAGCAGCAACGCGTGCGACGCGAGCATGAGACTGCCCTCCAGGACCTCCGGCACGACCTCGGCCGCACCCGCATCCATCAGCCGGGGAAGTTCGCTGTCGTCCACCGTGCGCACGACCACCGGCAGTTCCGGCCGCAGCTCCTGCACCAGGTGCAGGATCTTGAGTGCGATCGGAATGTCGGCGAAGGTGATCACCAGGGCCTTCGCCTTGGCCAATCCTGCCGAGGTCAGCGCCTCGCGCCGGCTCGCGTCCCCATAGACCACGACGCCGCCGTCCGCCTCGCGCACGCGCTCGGGATCGGAATCGAGCGCGAGGTAGGCGATTTCCTCGGCTTCGAGCAGGCGCGCCAGGTTCTGGCCGCTGCGCCCGTAGCCGCAAATGATGATGTGGTCCTGCCGGGACATCGTCTTGGCGGCGATCTGCGTGACCTGTGCCGCGCGCGCGAGCCAATCATTGGCGGTCAGCTTGCGCACGATGGGTTCGGCGTATTGGATGATGATCGGCGCGGACAGCATGGACAGGATCATCGCGGCCAGCACCGGCTGCGTGAGTTCTGCGGGTATCAGCGAGCGCTGGGTCGCTAGCGCGAGCATCACCAGCGCCAGTTCGCCCGCCTGCGCCAGGTAGAACCCGGTACGCAGCGACGTGGACAACGGTGAACCGAAGGCCCGCGCCAGGGCCACGATCAGCGCGAACTTTACCGCCACCGGGACAAACAGCAGCAGCAACACGAGGGGGAGCTGCGCCGTCACCACGCCGAGGTCCAGCGCCATGCCGACGGTGACGAAGAACAGCCCCAACAGCACGTCGCGAAACGGCTTGATGTCCTCCTCGACCTGATAGCGGTATTCCGTTTCGGCGATCAGCATGCCGGCCAGGAATGCGCCGAGCGCGAGCGACAGTCCGAGAGCCGCCGTCAGTCCGCCCAAGCCCAGCGTGACCAGCAGCACGTTCAGCACGAACAATTCCGACGACCGCTGCCGCGCCACCACGTGGAACCACGCGCGCATCGGCTTTTGCCCGAAGTAGAGGATCAGCGTCAGCGCGACGCCCGCCTTGAGCGCCGCGAGCTCGAGCTCCTTCGCCATCTCCCCTCCTTTCATGCCGAGCGAGGGAATGATGATGAGGAACGCCACGACGGCAAGGTCCTGGAACAGCAGGATGCCGAGGCTGTCACGGCCGTGCGGGGTGTTGAGCTGCATGCGCTCGGCCAGCATCTTGGACACAATGGCCGTGGAGCTCATCGCGAGCGCGCCACCGAGCACGAGCCCCGGTTTCCAGCCGTAGCCCATGAAATGCAGCCCGGCCATCGCCGCGACGGTCGTGATCGCGACCTGCGCCAGTCCCAACCCGAACACCGCACGGTGCATCGAGCGCAGCTGCGGAAGGCTGAACTCCAGGCCGACCGAGAACATCAGGAAGACGATGCCGAATTCCGCGAGTTCCCGCGTGTCGGTGTCGTCAGGGACCCACCCGAGGCCGTGGGGTCCGACGGCGATGCCCACGAGCAGGTAGCCAAGGATC
This sequence comes from uncultured beta proteobacterium, assembly GCA_963819965.1. Taxonomy (GTDB): domain Bacteria; phylum Pseudomonadota; class Gammaproteobacteria; order Burkholderiales; family Casimicrobiaceae; genus VBCG01. Next base: position 132,148 of record CAWFYA010000001.1, on the reverse strand, counting down.
GCCGGCAAACGGATCAGGCGGCACACCACGACGACCACGACGGCGCCCGCAAGCAATATCAATATCAGTTTCAGAGTATTCGGCATGGCAAGGTCCGTCGATCCAAAATTACCACGAACGGGTCGTGGCCGTGGCTGCCCCAAGTTCATTGCAAAGATCTGTCAGGGCGCCCAGGTGGGGCAAAAAGCTATACTTGCCCCAATGAATGCGCGAAACGAACCGCACGCCGGGAACGCGAGTATCGCCGTCGATCCGGCGCGAGCGCTGGCGCTTGCGCGCGACGTGCTGGCCACGGAGGCCAAGGCGATCACCGCGTTGTCCCTGCGCCTGGGCAATCCCTTCGTGGCTGCGGTGGAACTGATCCTCAACTGTCATGGCCGCATCGTCGTCGCCGGCATCGGCAAATCGGGCCACATTGGGCGCAAGCTCGCGGCCACGCTCGCGTCCACCGGCACGCCGGCCTTTTTTGTCCACCCTGCGGACGCATCGCACGGCGACCTGGGAATGATCACGCCTGACGACATCGTGCTGATGGTGTCGAACTCCGGCGAGACGGACGAGCTGGTCGCGCTGGTCCCGCATCTCAAGCGCGAAGGCGCGCGTCTGGTCGCGCTGACCGGCAACGAAGACAGTTCCCTCGCGCAAGCGGCAGACGTGCATCTCGATGCGGCAGTCGACGTCGAGGCTTGTCCGCTCGGCCTGGCGCCGACCGCGAGCACCACGGCCGCTTTGGCACTGGGGGACGCGCTGGCGCTGGCGCTGCTCGATGCGCGCGGCTTTTCGGCGGAGGATTTCGCGCGTTCGCATCCGGGCGGCGCGCTCGGGCGCCGGCTCCTGACACGCGTGGCCGACGTGATGCGAACGGGCGCCGCGCTGCCGCGGTCTCAGGTCACGGCAACGCTGGCCGACGCGATCCTCGAAATGAGTCGCAAGGGCATGGGCATGACCGCGGTCGTCGACGCCGACGGGCGCATCGCAGGTATCTTCACCGACGGCGACCTGCGCCGCTGCCTCGATCGAATGCGCGACATTGGAGCGGTCAGTGTCGCCGACGTCATGACGCCCTCCCCGCGCACGATCACGGCCGACCGGCTCGCGGTGGACTGCGTCGACATGATGGAGGCGGCGCCCAAGGTGTCGCAGCTGCTGGTCGTCGACGCGCAGCACAAGCTGGTCGGCGCACTGCACTTGCACGATCTCTTTCGCGCAAGAATCGTCTGATGGCCGCCGATCCGTCCACCGATGTCCTCGCCCGCGCGCGCCGCGTCCGCCTGCTTACCTGCGACGTCGACGGCGTCCTGACCGACGGCCGCATCTACGTCGACGACCATGGCCACGAGACCAAGGCCTATTGCGCGCTCGACGGCGTGGGCATCGGGCTGCTGCAGCGCGCGGGCATCGCCATCGCGTGGATTACCGGCAGCGCGGCGCCCTCGGTGACGCATCGCGCACGCCGCCTCAACGTCGCGCACGTCGTGCTGGGGGCCGCCGAGAAGCGCGCGCCCTGGGACGCGTTGCGCGCGGAGTTGCGCATCGCCGCCATCGATTGCGCGCACATCGGCGACGATCTGCCGGACCTGCCGATATTCCACGCCTGCGGTTTCGCGATCACCGTTCCGCATGCGCCGCCCGCCGTGCGCGAGCATGCGCATTACGTGACCGCGCGCAACGGTGGTGCCGGCGCAGTGCGCGAATTGGCTGACTTCATCTTGGCGGCACAGGGGTGGCACCTCGACCCGTCGCTTCCGCCGCCGCGCGCCGCCTAGCTTACCGGCAATCGGCAAGCGCCCAACTTCGCAGGAATCGCTCCACCCACATGGCCGACAATCGACCCAATCGCAGCTGGATCGACCGCGCAACCGCCTGGTCGCCCGTGCTGCTGTTGGGCGGCCTCGCCGCGTTGACGTACTGGCTCGATGCCCAGGTACAGCCGCCGCCTGCGCGTCGGGACGGATCCACGCGTCACGACCCGGACATCGTCGTCGAAGGCGTGCGCGTTTTGAAGCTCGATCCCGAGGGCCATCCGCTGCAAATACTTTCGGCGCGCCGCGCGGAACATTTTCCCGACGACCTGACCACGGATTTCAGTGACATTTCGCTCGCGGAAACGCGGGCCGGGCGGCCTCCGGTCAACATCACCGCGACCCAGGCGACGCTCTCCGGCGATCGCGAGAACGTGTATTTCAAGGGGCATGTACGCCTGGTGCGCGAAGCGACACCCGCTACGGCCAAAGAACAGGCCAGCGGGCCGGTGACGCTGACCACCGAGTATCTGCATGTAATGCCTGGCAAGGATCTGGCGCGTACGGACAAGGCTGTGACGATTACTGACCCTCGTGGGATAATCAATGCGACCGGAATGGAGGCCGACAGCAAGGCCAAGACCATCAAATTCAATTCCGGCGTCAGCGGCCACATGGAACCCAGGAAATAGCCGGACATGAAAGCGACACTCCGCGTTCGCAGCCGCTTCTCGGCGTCCGTCGCATCGCTGCTTTGCCTTGCCCTTGGCTGGGCCGGGCCGACCTGCGCCGAGAAGGCCGATCGCGAGAAGAACATCGAATTCCAGGGCGACACGGGCGGCGGAAACGCGGAGACCAAAACCGGCGAACTTACGGGCCACGTGATCATCACGCAAGGCACGATGACGATCCGCGCCGATCGCGTGACGTTCAAGCAGAATGCGGACAATTCACTCTCGGCGACCGCCTACGGCAATCCGGTTCGCTTCCGAGAAAAGCGCGATGGCGCCGACGACTACTACGAAGGCTACGCGCAGCGCATCGTTTACGACGGGTCGACCCGTTTTATCGAGCTGTTCGACAACGCTCTGCTGAAGAAGACTGGCGACGAGATCCGCAGCAACTACATAACCTACAACGCCGCGACCGAGAAGTTCACGGCCGAGGGCCGACCGGACGCCAAGCCGCCCGTCGCCGGCGAAGTTCCGCTTGGCGCGCGCGTGCGCGGCACGTTCCAGCCCAGAAGCGACGACAAGGGGGCCAAGCCGGCCTCGAAAGACAAGGCTGACGCCACGCCGGACAAGGACAAGGGAACCACCGCCAAGGACAAGGGCGCCACGTCGAGGGCCGCCGCGCCATTGACGTTGCAGCCGTCCGGAGACCTGGCGCCCGCGAAATGAGCAAGTTGTCGGCGGCCGAGCTGCGAAAGACTTACAAGGCGCGCACCGTCGTCCACGATGTCTCACTCGACGTTGCGAGCGGCGAGGTCGTCGGATTGCTGGGACCCAACGGCGCCGGCAAAACCACCTGCTTTTACATGATCGTCGGCCTGATTTCCGCGGACGGCGGCCGCATCGAGCTGGACGGCGAAAATCTCTCCCGCCTCCCCATCCACAAGCGCGCGCGCCGCGGACTGTCCTATTTGCCGCAGGAAGCGTCGATTTTCCGCAAGCTCACGGTGGCCGAGAACGTCCGCGCGATACTCGAACTGCAAGACCTCGACGCCGACACGCTGTCCAACCGCCTCGACGCGCTGCTCGAGGACCTGTCGATTTCACACCTGGCGGCTGCCCCCGCCATCTCGTTGTCCGGCGGGGAGCGAAGGCGATGCGAGATCGCGCGCGCGCTCGCGACGCGTCCGCGGTTTATCCTGCTGGACGAGCCGTTCGCGGGCGTGGACCCGATCGCCGTGCTCGACATCCAGAAGATTATCGGCTTCCTCAAGGAGCGTGGAATCGGCGTCCTGATCACCGACCACAACGTCCGCGAGACGCTCGGCATCTGCGACCGCGCCTACATCATCAACGAGGGCCGGGTACTGGCCTCGGGCGCTCCTGGCGAGATTGTCTATAATGAGGACGTTCGCAAGGTATACCTGGGCGAACATTTCCGTCTCTGAAGTGAGCATCAAGGCGCAATGAAGCAAACGCTCCAGCTCAAGCTCACGCAGCATCTCACGCTGACTCCGCAGTTGCAGCAGTCCATTCGGCTGCTCCAGCTGTCCACGCTCGAGCTCAACGCGGAAGTCGACCGGATGCTGCAGGAAAATCCGCTGCTCGAGCGCGAGGACGGCGATGAGGATTCGCCACCTCAGGAATATCAGGTGGCAGGGACAGCGCCGGGACCCGTCACGAGTGAGCGCGTGACCCGCGACGAAGGCGAAGGCGACGCGTATTCCGGCAATGAAGGCGGCGGCGAGAGTGGCGATAGCGCAGGTGAAAGCGAGGGCATGCAGGGCGCCGATGCCGCGCCGACGCGCGACGACCTGCCCGACGTGACCGACTTCTCCGACTATGGCGGTGGCGGCACCGACGGCGACTGGGGCGGCGGTAGCGGCAGTTCCAACGAGGACGACGACTTCACGCCGCAGCAGATCGCGACCAGTTCGCTGCGCGATCACCTGATGGGGCAGCTCGCGCTGCTCAACCTGCCGTTGCGCGACCGCCAGGTCGTCGCGGCGCTGATCGATGCGCTCGACGACGACGGCTACCTCGCGTCCTCGCTCGAGGAAATCGCTGAAATGTTTTCCGAGCACGACGCGCTCGAGCCCGAGGAACTTACGATCGGCCTCAAGTACCTGCAAAGCTTCGAGCCTGCTGGCGTGGGCGCGCGCAATCCGGCCGAATGCCTGTCGCTGCAATTGAAGCTGCTGCCGGCGTCGACGCCCTATCGCGCCGAGGCGCTGAAAATCGTCGAGGGCCACCTGCCGCTGCTGGCCAGCCGCGATTTCACCAAGCTGAAGCGCGTCCTGCATTGCGACGATGCCTGCGTCAAGGCCATGCGCGAGCTGATCCGGAGCTTGAGTCCTCGCCCGGGCGCCGCGTTCTCGAAAGACGAAGCGAACTATGTCATCCCGGATGTCATTGTGCGCAAGGTTCGCGGGCAATGGGTGGCGACGCTCAACGAAGCCGCCATGCCCAAGCTGCGACTGAACCGGATCTATGCCGACATCCTGACCCGCAATCGCGAGTCGTCCAACCAGCAGCTGGCCGCGCACCTGCAGGAAGCCAAGTGGCTGATCCGCAATGTGCAGCAGCGCTTCGACACGATCCTGCGCGTGGCCAAGGCCATCGTCGAGCGCCAGCGCCGCTTCTTCGAGCACGGCGAAGTCGCGATGCGCCCGATGGTGCTGCGCGAGATCGCCGACATGCTCACGCTGCACGAGTCGACGATTTCGCGCGTCACCACGCAAAAATACATGCTGACGCCGCGCGGCACGTTCGAGCTCAAGTATTTTTTTGGCAGCCACGTCGCGACGGACTCCGGCGGCGCAGCCTCGGCCACCGCCATTCGCGCGCTGATCAAGCAACTGGTCGCCGCAGAAGACCCGAAGGCTCCACTGACCGACAGCCGGATTGCCGACATCCTGGGGGAACAGGGCATCATTGTCGCGCGCCGCACCATTGCGAAGTACCGGGAGGCGCTGGCCATTCCTCCCATCAACCTGCGCAAGGCGATCTAGAGGTGCATTGCCCGGACCCCGACGCAGGGAAGCCCGCTGCGAAGCTGCGGCGACAAGAGTTCAACACGAGAGGAGCGCTTGATGAACTTGAATCTCACCGGCATTCACCTGGAAATCACGCCTGCGATCCGCGCCTATGTGGTGGCGAAAATGGATCGTGTGACGCGACACTTCGATCACGTGATCGACGTGAACGTGATGCTGTCGGTGGACAAGTTACGACAAAAAGTCGAGGCGAACGTGCACGTGCGCGGCAGGGAAATCCACGCGGAGGCCACCGAGCCCGACATGTACGCCGCCATCGACGCGCTGGTCGACAAGCTCGATCGCATGGTCGTGAAGCACAAGGAGAAGCAATCGGCGCACCGGGTGGATCGCGAGTCGATCGAGCGTACCATCGCCGCGTCGGAACCCGGGGCGGCAGAATAGTCACCGCGACCTGAGGCACCCCTTGTGACGCGGCCCGACCGATGAACCGAATCGCCGAACTGCTTCCCGTGGCCAACATTGCGCTGGACCTCGACGTGGCGACCAAGCCGCGCCTGTTCGAGGAGGCGGGCAAGCTCTTCGCGGCGAGCGATTCCATCGACGCGCACACCATTACCGCGAGTCTCGCGGCACGGGAAAAGCTGGGCTCGACCGGACTGGGCCAGGGCATCGCGATCCCGCACGGGCGCATTCGCGGGCTGACGGAGGCGCGCGGCGCTTTCGCGCGGCTGAAAACCGCCATCCCCTTCGACGCGCCGGATGCCAAGCCGGTATCCCAGGTGTTCGTGCTGCTGGTGCCCGAGAAGGCCACGGACCTGCACCTGCAACTCCTGTCGGAACTCGCGCAGATGTTCTCCGAGCGCTCGTTTCGCGACCGCCTCGCGGCCGCCGCAAGCACCGCCGAGTTGGCGTCGGTGTTCCGCGACTGGCCGTCGCCATGATCGGCGACGGTGCCGTCGTCCGGCAGGTCAGCGTCGACCGCGTATTCGAAGACAATCGCGAGCGGTTGGGGCTCGTGTGGCATGGCGGCAGGCAGGGCGGCAGCCGGGTACTGAGCGGCGATTCCGGGCTGAAGCCGACAGTGGGCCAGGTCGGCCACATGAACTTCATCCACCCGTTCCGTATCCAGCTCCTCGGCGCCGCGGAGGCCGCCTACCTGCGTGGGTTGCCGGAGGACGAACTGCAGCGCTCTCTCAATCGCCTGTTCACGACGGAACTGGTGGCAGTCGTCGTCGCCAACGATGAGCCGATGCCACAGCACCTGCTCGACTATTGCAACACCCACCACGTCGCCATCTTCACGTCGCCGCAACCGTCGCCGCACATCGTCGACGTGTTCCGGCTGTATCTCGCACGCATGCTCGCCGAATCGACGACCTTGCACGGGGTGTTCCTCGATGTGCTGGAAATGGGCGTGCTGATCACCGGGGCGTCGGCCATCGGCAAGAGCGAGCTCGCGCTGGAGCTCATTTCGCGCGGCAACGGCCTCGTCGCTGATGACATCGTCGAGTTGTTCCGCATTTCGCCAGACACGATCGAGGGTCGCTGCCCGGCGGTGTTGCGCGATTTCCTCGAGGTGCGCGGCATCGGCGTGCTCAACATCCGCACGATCTTTGGCGAGACCGCGGTGCGTCCGCGCAAGCTCCTGAAGCTGCTGGTGCATCTCGAGGACCACGGTCATGAGGGCTTCAGCGAACTCGACCGCCTGCAGGTCAATGCCACTTACCAGGACGTCCTGTCCGTGCCCATCCGCAAGGTCACGATTCCCGTTGCCGCCGGCCGCAATCTCGCCGTGCTGGTGGAAGCCGCCGTGCGCAATTTCGTGCTGAACCAGCGCGGCATCGACAGCACCAAGGAGTTCATCGAGCGGCAGCAGAAGTTGATGGAAGATGGCAACTGAATGGCAACTGGCGGAAACTGAAGGGGGCTGACTTAACTCCATGGACCTGCTCCTGATCGGTGGCGTCTCCGGGTCCGGCAAAAGCGTTGCGCTCGCAGCGCTGGAGGATTCCGGCTACTACGCCGTCAATAACCTGCCGCTTTCGTTGTTGCCGGAAACCGCGGCGTACCTGGCGCGCAGCGGACAGGAACGCGTTGCGGTCGCGCTCGACGTCAAGACTGGTCCCGGGCTTCCCGAACTCGCCCGGTCGATCGAGGTAATCCGTCGCGCAGGTTGGACCGTCCGGTTCCTGTACCTCGACGCCAAGACCGACACCCTGGTCAAGCGCTTTTCGGAGACGCGCCGCCGGCATCCGTTCTCCAACGACCAGCGAACACTGACGGAAGCCATCGCGTTTGAGCGGGGGTTGATGGCCGACGTACGCGAGCAGGGATTCACCTTCGACACCAGCGACCTTTCTGCGGCCGCGTTGCGTGGCTGGATCAAGGATTTCATCTCGGTGGATCCTTCCAAGCTCACGCTGTTGTTCGAATCCTTCGGCTTCAAGCACGGCGTTCCGCTGGACGCCGACCTCGTCTTCGACGTCCGGTGCCTGCCCAATCCACATTACGAGCCTAGGCTCGCGCCGTTGACCGGAAGGGACCAGGCCGTGGTGACATTTCTGGCGGCGTTTCCGGAGGTGGAGCGGATGTACGGCGACATCCACCATTTCGTCGCCAGCTGGCTTCCCGACTATGCGCGCGACAACCGCAACTACCTCACGGTCGCCATCGGTTGCACCGGCGGGAGGCACCGCTCGGTGTACTTGGCGGAACGCCTCGCCCGGGCGTTTTCGCCGCGCCACCAGGTGCTGACACGCCATCGCGAACTGTCGCTGGAGTCTGCGCCTTGACGCACAATCCGGACCAAGCCGGAATCGGCGCTCCCATCCAGGCGGGGATCGGCGCTTCCACAATCACGCTTGCGTTCACCGGTGCGTCGGGCATGCCCTACGGCTTGCGCCTGCTGGAATGCCTGCTGGCCGCAGGATGCCGCGTCTACCTCATCTATTCGCCCGCAGCGCAGATCGTCGCGAAGCAAGAGTGCGACCTCACATTGCCAACGCAGCCCCGCGAGGCCATGCGCATGTTCAGCGAGCGCTTTGGAGCGTGCGCGGGGCAGCTTACCGTCTACGCGCGCGAAGACTGGCTCTCTCCCGTGGCGTCCGGCTCCAACCCTGCCGACGCAATGGCGGTGTGCCCGTGCAGCATGGGTACGCTGGGCGCAATCGCGCACGGGCTTGCCGACAATCTGATCGAGCGCGCAGCCGACGTCATGCTGAAGGAGCACCGGCCGCTGATTCTCGTGCCGCGCGAAACGCCGTTGTCTGCCATCCACCTGGACAACATGCTCAAGCTCGCGCATGCGGGTGCCGTGATCCTGCCGCCCGCGCCGGGCTTTTACAATCGGCCGCAGAGCGTCGCCGACATCGTGGATTTTGTCGTCGCGCGCGTGCTCGACCAGTTGCGGGTCCCGCACGAACTGCTGCCCCGCTGGGGAGCGGATCGTGCCGCGGCTCCGGTTTCGCGATCTGCCTGATGTGGCCGTTCGCGCGGAGCGCTGAGGAACGGCACGTGGTGGACCGGAAGCTCACCGCGTTGCCGCTTTTCCCGCTGTCGGCGGTCCTGTACCCGGGCGGCGTGCTTCCGCTCAAGATTTTCGAACAACGGTACATCGACATGGCCAAAACCTGTCTCAAGGAAAACCGGCCGTTTGGCGTGTGCCTGATCACCCAAGGCAGCGAAGTCGCGATCCCGCGCGGTACCACGCCCGAGTTCGCCCAGGTCGGAACGCAGGCGCGCATCGTCGACTTCGACATGCCGCAGCTTGGCATCCTGCATGTCGCGACACGGGGCGAGGCGCGCTTCCAGGTTCACAGCCACGCGGTCGAACCTTCCGGCCTCATCGTGGGTCAGGTGACGCCCATCCCCGCGGAGCCTCCGCTCCCGCTTGGGGAGGACTATGCCCCGCTGGCGAGCCTGCTCGAGCTCGTCGCCAGCCGCGTCGGCCCGCAGAATTTTCCGCAGGAGCACGACTACGGCGACGGATCGTGGGTTGGGTACCGGCTCGCGGAGCTGCTGCCGCTGCCGCTGCACATCAAGCAGAGCATGCTCGAGATCAACGACGCGGGCGTGCGCCTCAAGGTGTTGCAGCAATTCCTGGCGCAGCAGGGACTCATCGGCGACGACCCCCCCAAGCTATAATTCACGCTTCGACGGACACGCATCCGCGGGACACCATGGCCGGCCACAGCAAATGGGCGAACATCAAGCACAAGAAGGCCGCGACCGACGCCAAGCGCGGCAAGATATTCACGCGCCTCATCAAGGAAATCACGGTCGCAGCCCGCCTGGGCGGCGGTGATGCGTCGATGAATCCCCGGCTGCGCCTGGCGGTGGACAAGGCGTACAGCCAGAACATGCCCAAGGACACGATCGAGCGCGCGGCCAAGCGCGGGTCGGGCGACCTGGAAGGCGTGAACTACGAGGAAATCCGCTACGAAGGCTATGGCATCAACGGCGCCGCGGTTATCGTCGACTGCATGACAGACAACAAGACGCGCACGGTCGCCGACGTCCGGCACGCGTTCTCCAAATACGGCGGCAATCTCGGCACTGATGGTTCCGTCGCGTTCCTCTTCAAGCATTGCGGCCAGATCCTGTTCGCGCCGGGCACCGACGAGGACAAACTGATGGAAGCTGCGCTCGATGCCGGCGCCGACGACATCGTGAGCAATGACGACGGCAGCATCGAAGTGCTCACCGGACCGTACGATTTCGTCACCGTCAAGGATGCGCTGGGCAAGGCGGGATTCAAGGCCGAATTCGCCGAAGTCACGATGAAGCCGGCAAGCGAGATCGAGATGGCAGGGGATGACGCTGCCCGGATGCAAAAGCTGCTCGACGCGCTCGAGTCGCTGGACGACGTGCAGGAGGTCTACACGTCGGCGCTGCTCGCGGAAGGCTAAGCCGAACGCCGTGGTCACGGTCGCGCCGGCCCGGCGCATTCTCGGCATCGACCCCGGTCTGCGGGTCACGGGATTCGGCATCATCATCCTGCAGGGCAACACGCTGACCTACGTCACCAGCGGCTGCATTCGCGCCAGCGGCGACAGCCTCCCCGTGCGCCTCGGCATCATCGCGCGTGACCTGGCGCACGTCATCGCCAATGAGTCGCCGGGCGAAGTGGCCGTGGAGAAGGTCTTCGTGAACATCAATCCGAACTCCACCCTGCTGCTGGGCCAGGCACGCGGCGCTGCCATTGCCACTGCGGTCATGGCCGGCCTGCCGGTGCACGAGTACACGGCGGGGCAGGTCAAGCAGGCGGTGGTCGGCAAAGGACGCGCGGCCAAGCCGCAGGTGCAGGAAATGGTGCGCAGACTGCTGCAGCTGTCCGGCACGCCTTCGCCCGATGCCGCCGATGCGCTCGCCTGCGCCATTTGCCATGCGCATGGCAGCGTCGGCGTCGGCGCGCTGCGCGGCGCCGGCGGTTCGATGCGCCGCGGCCGGGTCGCGCGATGAAGGCACGGCGACCGGCGCGGCGACCGATCGCCGTGATCTTCGACATGGACGGACTCATGCTGGACACGGAATCGCTCGGCCCGCGGACGTGGCGTGAGGCTTCGGCCTCGATCGGAGTCGAATTCGACGTCGATCTGCTGCCCGCGATGATCGGCCGCAACTACCGCGACTGCCGCGAAATGCTGCGCGGGCACTATGGTCCCGACTACCCCGTGGAGCGGCTCACCAACGCGTGCCTCAACACCTTCGACGCCATTGTCGCGCGCGACGGCATCGCACAAAAACCCGGGCTGGGCGAATTGCTGGATTGGCTCGATCGCGAAAGCGTGGTGCGCGCGGTGGCCACATCCACGCGCCGCGATCGCGCCGAGGCGCAATTGGCGCGACAGGGATTGCTCTCCCGCTTCGCGACGCTGGTCGGCGGCAACGAGGTCCAGCGCGGCAAGCCGGAACCGGACATCTTCCTTCTTGCAGCGGCGCGCCTCGACGTGGCCGCCGCGGACTGCGTAGTGCTCGAGGATTCGGAACCTGGCGTACGCGCCGCACTGGCCGCCGGCATGATGCCGATCATGGTGCCCGACCTGCACGGCCCCTCGCCCGAATTGCTTGCGCGAGAGCCGCTGGTGCTGCCATCGCTCTCCGCAGTGTGCGAGCATTTCGCACTGCTCCCGCGCTGACTTGCGAAGTCATCGCCGCGCCGGGGCCCATTTTCAACCGGTGTGGCGCGGAGCGGGCTTTCGGGCCAGGGCGAATCTGCCGCCGTCGACGCCATGCGTGCGGCGCGCGGCGGGTAGTCGTGTGTTGACTGCCCGCCGCATGCCGAAACACGCATCCGACGATGCAATTGGCGGCAGCCTGAGCCCGGGCCCGAAAGCCCGCTCCGCGCCGCGTTCGCGCAACGTCATCGTTCTCTCGGGCGGCACCGACGCGAGAGTTCGCCACCGTGGCGGCAGGGGCGGCACGGGAGCGCGCTGCTGCAGTGAACCGCCCGCGCCGCGTGCGATAATCACGGATCATGATCGGTCGCCTGTCCGGCATCCTCCTCGAGAAGAATCCGCCGCAGCTCCTGCTGGACGTCCAGGGCGTCGCCTATGAGGTCGACGTGCCGATGAGCACGTTTTACAACCTGCCCGGCACCGGTGAACGCGTCACGCTGTGGACACACCTCGTCGTGCGCGAGGATGCGCATCTGCTGTTCGGATTCGGTAGCGACGGCGAGCGTCGCGCGTTCCGGCAGCTGCTCAAGATTACGGGCGTGGGAGCGCGCACGGCGCTGTCCGTACTCTCGGGTTTGTCGGTGGCGGAACTGGCGCAGGCCGTCACGATGCAGGAAACCGGTCGCCTCACCAGGATCCCCGGCATCGGCAAGAAAACGGCGGAGCGCCTGCTGCTCGAGTTGAAGGACAAACTTGGCGCCGACCTCACGGCCGTCGTTGGCGTGTTCAAGTCGCCGCCCGCGTCAAGCGATATCCTGCACGCCCTGCTGGCCCTGGGCTACAGCGACAAGGAAGCCGTCGCGGCGGTAAAGCGCCTGCCGGACGGCCTGTCCGTGGGCGACGGAATTCGCCAGGCCCTGAAGCTGCTGGCCAAGGCCTAGCCGTAGAATGGCCCCATGATCGAGAACGACGAACTCAATCGCGTCATCGGCGCCAGGGTGGCCGGTGCACAGGAGGAGGTAATCGAGCGAGCGCTGCGCCCACGCGGCCTCGACGAATACGTCGGCCAGGAGAAAATTCGCGAGCAGCTGTCGATCTTCATCGCGGCGACGAAGAAGCGCAACGAGGCGCTGGACCATGTGCTGCTGTTCGGGCCGCCGGGACTGGGCAAGACAACACTGTCGCACATCATTGCGCACGAGCTGGGTGTGAATTTGCGCCAGACGTCGGGTCCCGTGCTGGAGCGCCCCGGGGACCTGGCCGCGCTGCTCACGAACCTGGAGCCGCGCGACGTGCTTTTCATCGATGAGATCCACAGGCTCTCGCCGATCGTCGAAGAGATACTCTATCCGGCTCTGGAAGACTTCCAGATCGACATCATGATCGGCGAAGGTCCGGCGGCGCGCAGCGTCAAGCTTGATCTGCCGCCCTTCACGCTCGTCGGCGCCACGACGCGCGCGGGCATGCTCACCAACCCGCTGCGCGACCGCTTCGGTATCGTCGCCCGACTCGAGTTCTACTCGGCGGAGGAATTGACGCGCATCGTCAAGCGCTCGGCTGCGCTGCTCAACATCGTGCTCGACCCGGAGGGCGCGCTGGAAATCGCGCGCCGCTCGCGTGGCACGCCGCGCATCGTCAACCGCCTGTTGCGCCGCGTGCGCGACTTCGCCGACGTGAAAGCCGACGGCGAAGTCACGCGCACCGTGGCCGACGCCGCGCTGTCGATGCTTGATGTCGATGCCTCCGGCCTCGACGTCATGGATCGGAAGCTGATCCAGACCGTGTTGCAGAAATTCGACGGCGGTCCGGTGGGCGTGGACAACCTGGCCGCCGCCATCGGCGAGGAGCGCGACACCATCGAAGACGTGCTGGAGCCGTTCCTGATCCAACAGGGCTACCTGCAGCGCACGGCGCGCGGACGCATCGCCACCGCGCTGTCGTACCGCCACTTCGGCCTCGCCCCGCCGGGCGGCGGCAACGAACTGTTTCCCAGCGAATGAGCGGCGCGGAGCCGACTCAAGCCGCTCGCCCCCTCGGGGGGAAGTGGCGCGCAGCGCCGCTTCGGGGGGATCACCAATGAGCGGCGCGGAGCCGACTCAAGCCGCTCGCCCCCTCGGGGGGAAGTGGCGCGCAGCGCCGCTTCGGGGGGGCCGCTTCTCAATTCCGGTCCGCGTCTACTACGAAGACACCGATGCCGCCGGCGTTGTCTACTACGCCAATTACCTGAAATTCATGGAGCGCGCCCGCACCGAGTGGCTGGAGACGCTGGGTTTTCCGCTGGCCGCCTTCGAACGCGAACACGGCGTGGTGTTCGTCGTGCACCGCTGCGAAATCGACTACAGGCTGCCGGCACGATTGAACGATGCTCTCGACGTGTCGGTCGAACCGGTCAGGGTCGGGGCATCCACGCTCAAGGCCCGCCAGGATGTCTATCGCGACGCGGACTTGCTTACCAGCGCTCTGGTTACGCTGGCGTGCCTCGATGCCGCACGCTGGCGGCCCGTGCGCATGCCGGCCGAGCTGGTCGCCCATCTGGAGAAAGCAGCTTGAACCTGCATACCGACCTCTCGTTCATCACGCTGATCACGCAGGCGTCGTTCGTCGTGCAGGCCATACTCGCGCTGCTGGCCTTCCTGTCGCTGTGGTCGTGGTGGCAGATCTTCCTCAAGATGTTTCAGCTGCGCCGCGCGGCGCGCGACACGGACATATTCGAGGATGAATTCTGGAAAGGCGGCGACCTCCTCGACCTCTACCAGCGAATGTCGCAATCGCGCACCGGCAGCGGCATGGAGCACATTTTCAGCGCCGGATTCCGCGAATTCTCCAAGCATCGCAAGCAGGGAAGCTCGTCGGTCGTCACGCTGGACAGCGCACGCCGGGCAATGCGCGCCGCGTACCAGCGGGAAATCGACGCGCTGGAGGGCCACCTGGCGGGACTCGCCACGGTGGGCTCGGTGTCACCCTACATCGGCCTGTTCGGCACCGTGTGGGGAATCATGAATGCGTTCCGCGGGCTGGCCAACGTGAGCCAGGCGACGCTCGCCAACGTCGCGCCAGGCATTGCCGAGGCGCTGATCGCCACGGCCATCGGTCTGTTCGCCGCCATTCCAGCCGTCGTCGCGTACAACCGCTACACGCACGATGTCGACCGGCTCGCAGTCCGCTACGAATCGTTCATCGAGGAGTTCTCCAACATCCTCCAGCGGCAGGGATGAACCATCCCCACGCTTACCCCGTACGCTGTCCCCAATAGCCCATGCGTCGCGCCCGCAAATCGATCAACCAGATCAACGTCGTTCCGTACATCGACGTGATGCTGGTGCTGCTCGTGATCTTCATGGTCACGGCGCCGCTGGTCAGCCCCGGCGAAATCGAGCTGCCGTCCGTGGGGAGCAAGCTTACGGCGCCGGTGCAGCCTTTCGAAGTGACGCTGCGCAACGACATGTCACTTTGGCTGCGGGACCAGTCGACCAATGTGCCAGCGGTTCGGGTCTCGCGCGAGGACCTGGTTGCGCGCATCGTGGCCAAGCAGGCCAAGCGGGAGCAACCCGTGGTGGTGGCCGCCGACAAGAGCGCCCGCTACGAGGACGTGCTGGGCGTGCTCGACCTCCTCCAGCGCAACGGCGTAAGGAAGGTCGGCCTTCTGGCACGCCCGCCGGGGAACTGACGCGCGGTGCAAAAATCCGAACGACCGCGTAAACCGCGAAAGGTCACCGGCAAGTGGCTGGCGCTGATGCTGGCACTCCTGGTGCAGGCCGTTTTCGTCGCGGTGCTGGTGTTCTCGGTGCATTGGCAGAACCGCAAACCCGAGGCGGTCACCGCCGAGCTCTACGCGCCGCCAACCAAGGCGCCTGCCAGCGAAAAGGCTACCCCGCCGGCAATTCAGCCGAAGCCAGCGCCCGTGCCCCAGCCCGCCCCGCAGCCTGTACCCCAGCCTGCCCTTCCGACGCCCAAGCCGCCCCCGGTCCCGCCGCCGGAGCCGAAGGTCGAGAAGCCTGACTCGCGGGCTGCCGACATCGCGCTCCGCGCGAAGCAGGAAGAAGAGCGCAGGAAGGCCGCCGAGGCAGCACGCAAGGAAGAAGAAAAGAAAATCCGCGCGCAGCAGGAGGCCGAGGCCCAACGAATGCTGGAAGAGAAGAAAAAGCAGGAAGAACAGCGCGCACGCCAGCAGCGCGCAACCGAGGCCATGCGCGCGCAGGCGGAGCGCGAGGGCGAGGCCCGCGCCAAGGCCGAGCGCGATGCGCAACAAAGGTCACAACGCGACAAGGCGGAGGCCGACTGGATACGCAATATCCAGGCGAAGGTTCGTGGCAACGTCATCGTTCCACCGGAAATCGCCGGCAATCCGGAAGCCATTTTCGAGGTGGTGCAACTGCCCACCGGCGAGATCATCGACGTGCAGCTGCGCAAGTCGAGCGGAGTGCGCGCCTATGACGACGCGGTGCAGCGGGCCATTCTCAAGTCATCGCCGCTGCCGCGGCCAGGGACTGCCGACCTGTTTCAGCGCTCGCTGACACTCAAATTTCGACCCCTGCCGGAGTAAGCGCCCAGCGCCGAGCGCGCGCCGTAGCGCGATGTCTTTCCGCCCGGTTCCCAACCTCAGTTCTCAACCCAGCGTCCTGCCCTCAAACGCGGGACTTCTTCTCCACGATCTGGATCGCGGACCAACTCCATTCGGCCCGTTGCTCGACCAGGTGGCGCAACGCGACGGTGTAGACGGAGCGGCCCGTGGTGAGGATCACGTTGCGGCCTTCCGAGTATTCCTGGGTGGGAATGATCAGCGTCTTGACTGACAACGGCTTGTCGGGCCGCGAAGGCGGCGGCAGGTACATTCCGTGGAAACGCGCGCCCATCGTCGAGATGTCGATCCCGTCGACAATGAAGCCCATGTCGTCCTTGGCCTGGCGCACGGCGTGGAGAGTCACGGAAACGACGCGGTCGGCGATGATGGACATGCCCGCCTCGACTTCGTCGGCGCTGACCTTGCTCATCCTGCGCACGACGCCAAGCACCCAGTTGCTGATGTCTGATTGCCGCACCGCAACCAGCGCGCCCAGCGCGAGGCTCTGTCCGATGCCGCCCGACGCCGCGATACGCAGGCCGGCCACGCTGCGGTCGCGCACCTGCCACATGGGATCGGAGAACGAGGACAGGCTCGCCACCAGTGAATCGTGCTCGTCGACCTGGCGCTGCGCCTTGGGCCGCGAACCGTCGGCGACCGCGAATACCTCGATTTGCTCGTGCATGCCGCCGCCTTCCGCCAGCGCGATGCCATTGTCCTTCTGCGCCAGCTCCTGGCAGATGCGCGACAAGCCGATGCGCACCGTTGCCGTGACCGCGCACTCGACACGGCGATCGCGTCGCAATTCAGCATTGAGGTTGGGCGCAACCGAAGGCGCAACCTTTTCGAGGATGCCGATGCGTTGCTGGTTGATGGGCGCAGCCGGCCCCTGGTCCGTGTTTTCGGCTTGCCGCAATGCAGCGATGGCCCGGTCGAGCTGCTCGGTCAGTGGTGTCGTGTCGATGTACCGCAGCATGGAGCCCGAATCGCTGCCGGTGCGCCGGACCAGCCCCGCGCGGCCGGCGATGTCGACGAAGAATCCCTCGAGCGAGCGCGGAACCGCATCCACCTGCAGACGCCGGCTCCACGCTCGCAGCTGCGAGGTGGCCCAGTCGAGCTGGGGCGGCGACATGTTGCCGGTGTTGAGCTGGTGGATCAGCAGCACGTAGATGTATTCCTGCTCGACCGTCCACGGCGTGGTGGACTGCCCCGCGCTCGCCAGCGCTGCCGCCACGCGGTCGAGACCGAGTTCCGCCGAGCGCAGGTAGGTGCGATGCAACTCCACCCACTTGCCGGGTATCCAGCGTTCATAGCGGAACACTCGGAGCTTGGCGTCGGTGCCGTAGTAGTGTGTGAGCCGTGCGAAGAGCAACGGCGCAAGCGGCTTCCAGCGTGCATTGCCACGCTGCCGCAGCGCTTCTTCCAGCGCCGCCTGGTATGCGATGATGAAGCCCTGCGAAAGGTCGTAGATCGACTGCCAGATGCGTTCCGCCAACTTGGGGGCACTGTCGTAGTTCTCCACGAACTGCTTGGTCAATTGCCGGCGATCCGCACCGAGCGCGGCGTCGAGATACTCGATGGCCTGCACCCGTGGAATATCGATCGGCTTGCGCGACGAGCGCATCCCCTCGAACGCCTGCATCACATGCTGTTGGCGGCCGATGACATCGAGCGCCGGCAGCTGCCGCAACCATGCCGCGACCGCTTTCGGCGACACCAGCGGGTCGGCGGCTTCCCTGGTTCCGGAGGTCAAGAATCCGAACATGACGCTAAATTGGCGAATCCTGCGTTTTTGCAGCACATTGGGGAACGCGACCTGTCCTTGGCGACAGCTCGAATCTGCGTATGATCCGGCAGCGGAACCGACATTTATAGACCAATTTTCCTGACGGCGCAAAACGCTGCAGCCGTCGGCTACAATTCGTGCCATCGAGCGGGAAGCTCAACGCCCGCAACCTTGCGATTCGACCACTCATTTGCGAAAGGATTTCCCGATGTCCCGTCCTGACCCGGTACCCACAACAACAATGCGTGGCCCGTGGCAGCGGCCAGTCCGCGCCGTCACGCTTCTGGCCGCGTGTTTTCTCGGGATTGTCGGCTTGTCACCGGCCGTTGCCCAATACACCCCGGCACCTACAACCACCCAAGGAGCAAGCAAGTTGGATGCCACACCCAAAGAACTCCAAAAAATCGATGTGAAACAAGGCACTGGCGCCGAAGCCACTCCCGGAAAGGTCGTCGTCGTTCAATACACCGGTTGGCTCTACGATCCCGCCAAGCCGGACAACAAAGGCGCGAAATTCGACAGCTCGCGCGATCGCAATCAACCCTTCGACTTTCCCTTGGGCGGTGGTCGGGTCATCAAGGGCTGGGACCAGGGCGTAGCCGGCATGAAAGTGGGCGGCCAGCGCACGTTGGTCATTCCTCCGGACATGGGCTATGGCGCACGCGGCGCCGGCGGCGTAATCCCGCCGAACGCAACGCTCATTTTCGACGTCGAATTGCTCGAAGTGAAATAGACCATAGGACGTAGCAGCAGACCTGGAGAAAACCGCGCAGGGGAAAGCGCAAGCGCCGACCTGATATTGCGCCGGCTGACACGGACCCTCGCGGATTGAACATCGCCGCGTTACCGCTTGCGACGCGTCGCCTGTTGCTGCGGCGGTTTGTCGCCGACGACCTGGCGTGCTTCCAATCGTATCGCCGCGATCCGGCGGTGGGCCGCTACCAGGGGTGGACGGCGACAGACGATACCGCCGCGGCCGCCTTCATCGCGGCGATGTCGACAGCGTCGATCGGTGTGCCTGGCGAATGGGTACAGATTGCCGTGGCCGACAAGCGGACGGGCGAACTCGTGGGCGACATCGGCCTGTGCATCCGCGCCGCTCCCGCAGGCTCCGCCGAGATCGGCTTCACGATGGCGCCGGCAGCGCAGGGCAAGGGATTCGGCACCGAAGCGGTGGGTCGCTTCATTGCGATGCTGTTCGAACGGACGGACGTCGCCAGCATCGAGGGCATCACCGACGCGCGCAATGCGCCGTCGATCCGGTTGCTGGAACGGGTAGGCATGCGCCTGTGCTACACGCGCGAAGCGCAGTTCAGGGGCAAAGCCTGCACCGAACTCATCTATTCGCTGGACCGAACGGCCTGGTCTCGGCCGCTGGAGTAAAGCCCAGCAATCATCGTTAAGGGCCGCGCCCCGCGCGAACGCAAAACGAGGATGGATATTGCGTCGCGGTACTCCATCCGTCGATGAGCCACGCAGGCCCCTGCCGCGACGTAATATCACCAATAGGTTTCGACGGTGACGTGCCCCGGCTCCTTCCGCCGGTGCCTTCGCATCCCGCGCGTTTCCAGCAGCTTCTGCGTGTCCTCGACCATGGCGGGATTGCCGCACAGCATCGCGTGCGAATTCGCCGGCGACAACGCCATTCCGGTGCGCGCCTCGAGCCGGCCGTCGGCGATGGCGCCGGGGATGCGCCCCGCGAGAGCGGTCGGATGCGCCTCCCGGCTCACGAACGGCACGAAGGTGAAGGCCCCGGCGTGCGCATTGCCGATCTCGGCAATCTCGTCGCGATAAGTCAGTTCCTCCGCGTTGCGCACCGCATGCACCAGCACGACGCGCTGGAACTTCACCCATGGATCGTCGGTGCGAAGCATGGACAGAAACGGGCCGACGCCGGTACCTGTCGACAGGCACCACAGCACGTCGGCTTCCGCGACTTCGCTGATCGAGAAGAAGCCGTTGGCGCGCGGCGCGAGCCAGACCGGGTCGCCGACATTCAGTGCAGCCAGCCTGGGCGTCAGGGGGCCGTCCGGGAGCACGATGAAATAGAATTCGTGCGGCTGCCGCTGCGGCGGATTCACGAACGAATAGGGTCGCCCCAGCATCGGATCCTTCTGCCCCGGGGGCGCCGGCAGCGCCAGCCGCCCGAACTGTCCCGCATTGAAGGTCACTTCCGGCGCATCCACCTGCAACGAAAAGAGGCTGCGTGTCCAATGCCGCTTGCCCGCGACCCGTCCTTCCACCCATGCTGCCATAAGAGGGCGTCCCGTCCGGTAACGTAAAATCACGATTATGCCCATGCGAGTGCCCGCCGCGACAATTACCGGTATCAATGTTTACTTGCGGCCGCCCCGCCTGTCGGATGCCGCGGCATTCCACGCCGCCACGCGCGCCAGCACTGCCCTCCATCGCGGCTGGACCAGCGCTCCGCGCACGCCTGCAGGCTATGCCAAATTTGTCCGGCGCTATGCGACGCGGGGCGCGCGCCGCGTCCACGCTGGATTTCTTGTGTTTCGGAAGACCGACCACGCGCTGGTCGGCGTCTACAACTTCTCGGAAATCGTGCACGGCGCTTTCCAGAGCGCCTACCTCGGCTACTTTGCCTTCGCCCCGCAGGCGGGAAAGGGGCTCATGAGCGAAGGCCTGGCCCTCGCGCTCGACATTGCCTTTCGCAAACTTGGCTTGCATCGCGTGGAGGTGAACATCCAGCCCAACAATGCCCGTTCGCTGGTGCTCGCCACGCGCACGGGCTTCACCCGCGAGGGATATTCGCGCCGCTACGTGAAGATCGGTGGGCGCTGGCGCGACCACGTCCGTTTCGCGATGCTTGCCGAGGATTGGCGCGTGCTGCGGCGGAAGCTGCACTTCGCCCGCGAGGACGCCGACTGATGTCACGCTGCGACGTGATCGGACGCGGGTGCTGCGCCAGCCTGCTCGCGCTTGGGTTGTCCGCGTGCGCCAGCGAGCCGCTCCAGCCCGGCGCCACGCGCGAGGTCACCGCACATCGCATCAATCCTTACGAACTGCACGAGGAATGCGCAAAGATGAAACCAGGTGACGTGCTCGACTACCATTTCGAGGCGCAGCGCCCGGTGGCTTTCAACATCCACTATCACGAAGGGAAGTCCGTAATCCTTCCTGTCTCCCGTGACCACGTTACGCGCGACGATGGGACCTTTCAGCCGCTGGAGGCGCACGAGTATTGCCTGATGTGGGAGGCCGGCCGCGAGGGCGCGATCCTCGACTATCGCGTGAAGTTGATCCGTGCCAAGCGTTGAGCGGGGTACGGCTCCACCCACGCTGCTGTTCGACCTCGATGGCACGCTGACCGACAATTTCCGGGGCATCGCCAACTGCATCCGCCACGCGCTGGCGCGCATGGACATTCCCGATCCGGGCGACGACGCGTTGCGCGCATGCGTCGGCCCGCCTTTGCGGCAGACATTGCCGCTGCTGCTCGGCCGCGACGACGCCGTGAGCACCGAGCGCGCCGTGGCGCTGTACCGTGAGCGCTTCGCGGAGCTGGGATGGCGCGAGAACGTCGTCTACCCGGGAATAGCGGATATGCTCGCCGCCGCCGGGCGCGCCAGTCCGCGCCTTCTCCTGTGCACCAGCAAGCCGCAGCGTTTTGCCGAGCAGATCGTCGCGCACTTCGGGCTGGCGCAGTTCATCGACGCCGTCTACGGTGCGTCACTCGACGGCCGCTTCGACGACAAGGCGGACCTTCTCGCTCACCTGCTCGCGACGGAGGACCTCGTTGGTGGCGACTGCCTGATGATCGGCGACCGGATGCACGACATCCGCGCCGCGCGGTGCAACGGCGCGCATTCGATCGGCGTGTTGTGGGGCTACGGTACCCGCACGGAGCTCGAGGCGGCGGGCGCCACGGCGCTCATCGCCGCGCCGGGCGAATTGTCACGAGGAATGGCAGCCGTTCAGGCAGCCAGTTCCTGATACGTGTAGGTGCGACCGTTCTCGACCGGGGCTTCCACGGTCTTGGCGACGATGACGCCCGCGGTCACGTCGGGCGCCACGAGTTGCCCCGACTTGTGAAAGCCCTCGAACATGGCGACTCCGGGCAACACTTCCTTGGGCAGCTTGCGAATCTGCTCCTGCATGCCGGTGTCGATGATGCCTGGACGTACCGTGATCGCGCGGAAGCGATCGCCCTGACGTTCCGCCGCCAGCGCGCGCGTCAGCATTTCCATTCCCGCCTTGGCGATGCAGTAGCTTGACATGGCCGGCATCGCATTGCCGGCGGCGCCCGACGTCACATTGATGATGCGGCGCTCGCTGGCGTCGTCCGCGAACACCCGGCAAAACAGGTTGGCAAGCGCCATGGGTGCCGCCAGGTTCACGGCCAGGGACCGGGCGATTTCCTCCGCGGCCAGCGTTCCCAGCACGCCCACCGGCGTACCGACCGCGGCGTTGTTGATGAGGCACGCGAACCCCGGACGCGACGCCGCCATTTGCGCGAATGGCGCAGCGAGCATGCGATCGATTGCCGACGCATCGGCCAGATCGATTTGGACAAAGCGGTAGTCCGGTCCTGCCAACCGAGCGCCGCTGGCGCGGCCGATACCCAGCACGGCATAGCCGCGCGCGAGCAATGTGCTGGCCAGTGCCTCGCCGAGACCCCGAGACACGCCGGTGACGACGGCGGCGCGCATGCCCTCAGTCAACCCTAGGCTTTCGACGCGTTGCTGCGTGCGACAAGGAAGCCGGCAAGCGCCCCAACCGCCACCAGCGCGAATCCGTAGAACGGCTTGTACAGGTAGATGACCGCGGAAGACACGCTCGAGGGTGCAATGAACACTACAAAATAGGCGTAGATATCCAGCAAGAGCAGGACCACGGCGATCGCCGCCAACGTCCTTGCGAACGGGGAAAGCAATGCCAGCACCAGTAACAGCGCCCAGGGCCCCGCCTCGAACACGAACAGCGCAAATGAGCGCTCGACGTCGGCAGCGCGCACCGTGCCGTACTCGACATAGCCCGCGAACACGATGCCGACGACAGCTAAGACGATGGCCAGGAACCGGGCGCGCATGGAAAACAGCGTAACACGGAGGAGCGCCGCCCCGGTAGTGGATGACTTTCGTTCCCCGCGACGACAGGAACGAGCAAACGTGCCGCGCCGCCAATCGCGGGAGAGGTTCTAGTGCCGGCCGCCCAGGGACATGACGATGATGACGCCCAAGATCAGGGCGACGACAATCAGCGCGATCTTCCACGGGCTCTTCGGATATTCGCCCTGGATCGCGCCGGTCACGCCGTTCTGAACGCACTGGAAGCTTTTCGCGCCGAACGTGTAGCTCATGAGCCATACCGGCGCCAGGATGTGCTTGAACGTCTGCCGCGAATGCCGCGTGCGCACGACGAGGTTGCGATAGGTGTCGCCGGGCACCTGCTGCGCACACATCGCCTGGATCTTGGCTTCCATCGCCGCGCGCGAGGCTTGCGCCGCGCCGATGAGGTCGATCTGGTAGCGCTCGACCACCCAACCCGCCACGAAGCCCGGATCGTAGGGCTTGAGCGTCTGCGTCGGAAAAGGCTCGATGCCGCGCAGCAGGTTGGCGTGGATGCCGACGGACGCGCACACGAGGTCGTCGTCGAAGAAATGCGACAACTCGCCGGCCGCGGGCTCCCAGCGAACCTGCTGCACCTGGCGCGTTTGCAAACGACCGCCTTCCGTGTAGGTTTCAGTGGTGTAGTAGTAGTGTCCTGCGTCGGCAGTCCACTGCGCATCGATCTGCGCATCGAACGTCCAGTACGGCAGGTAGATGCCCTTGACAGTATCGGTCAACGCCCGCCGCTTAAGGGCGCCCGGCGCCAGCCACAGCTTGCCGTACCACTGGCGGATGCGATCGCGGGCCGAACCTTCGCTGACCGTGAACGGAAGCACGCTTTCCGGCCGGAACGCCGGCTTGGTCTCCTCGTAGGGAACGAGTTGCGCGGAGCCGCAGAAGTCGCAATTTTGTGCCTGTCGCTTCGGATCGAACACCGAGATCGCGTTGCAGCTCGCGCAACGCACCTGCCGCACCTCGGACTTCCAGCCCCGCGCGTCGTCGGCGATTCCGCGCAGCGCCGTGGCGAGGTCGTGCTCGACGATCCCGCCAGTGGCGACGTCGAGCCTTGCCGGCGACTCCGTCCCGCAGAAGGGGCAGATGAGCTTCTGCTTGGCGGGATTCCAGACAGCCTGTCCGCCGCACGCCGGACAGGCAAACTTGGAAAGCGCGGCCGTGTCGGTCATTGCATCCGGGGCAATCGCGCTCCCGGCGCGCCGCGCCCGATCACGACCTGCGACACGTTCAACCGTTGAGGAAGGCGTCGACCGCGGCGCGAGTCACGCGCCACTGGGTGCCGATCTTGCGGCCCTTCAGGTCGCCTGCATCGAGACTCGACATCACATCGGACTCGGCCACGCCCAGCATTTGCGCCACCTGGGCGGGCGTCATGAGGTCCGGCGTTGGTGCGGCGGGAGCAACGGCGGGCGCCGCCGGAGCAGCCGGGTTTGCGATCCCCGGTGTGGACTGGGCCATGAGGCCGCCCGTCTGGTTCATCATCTGCTGCGCCATCGCCATGCCCATCGCGAGTTCCGCACCGGCGCCGCCAATGCCGCCGCCCGCGCCCGGCTGCCCGAGACCCTGCGCCATCTGGAACTTGACGTAGTCGTTGAGGTTGCCGACCGCGGCCATGCTCGACCGCTTGTCGATGGCCTGCTCCACTTCCGCCGGCACCGAGACGTTTTCGACCAGGAACGTCGTCATCTCGAGTCCGTATTTTTCGCCGATCGCCGGATTGATGAGCGGGAGCAGCGCCTGTCCCAACTCGCCGTAGCGGGCGGCCACGTCGAGCGCCGGGATCTTCGAACTCGCCAGAGCCTCGCTGAACACGCTGACGATCCGGGAGCGCATCGTGTCGTTGAACTCGTCAAGGCGGAAGTGATCGTCCGTGCCCGCGACCTCCTTCAGGAATTTCTTGACGTCGACGATGCGGAAGTCGTACGTGCCATACGCACGCAACCTGACAATGCCGAAATCCGCGTCGCGCATCATCACCGGATTGGAGGTGCCCCACTTGTTGCCGGTGAACACGCGCGTGACGACGTAGTAGACATCGGCCTTGAACGGGCTCTCGAGCGCGTATTTCCAGCTCTTGAGGTTCGTGAGAACCGGAATGTTGTCGGTCGTCAGCGCGTACTTGCCGGGGCCGAATGTATCGCCGAACTCGCCCAGATAGACAAACTGCGCTGCCTGGGACTCGCGCACGATGAGCTGCGCGCCGTTCTTGATTTCCTGGTCATCATCGGGAAACCGGTACGACAGCGTGTCGCGCGAGTCGTCGGTCCATTGAATGATGTCAATGAACTGTTTCTTGATGAAATCCATGAGTGCCATGCGAAATCTCTCCGGGTCGCGCGCCGGTCCACCACCGGCAAAGGGACGCAATTATGCAGTCGCTCGGTTACTTTGTCGCGGTGCCCGCCTTCTTGGCCGCCGGCGCAACGGACGCCGCCGCATTCTTGAATTCCTCCTCCATCTGCGCTGTCGCAATGGCGCCGGGCACCAGCGAGCCGTCGGCGAAGATCAGCGTCGGCGTGGCCTGGACCCGCAGCTTCTCGCCCAACGCATGCGTGGTGACGACCGGCGTTTCACAGTCGCCCTTGTTGTCGGGAAGCGCGCCCGTGTTGAAGTATTCCTCCCAGGCTTTCACCTTGTCCGCCGCGCACCAGATGATCCGCGACTTGCGCGCCGAATCCGGGTGGAGCTGGTCGATCGGGTAAAGGAACGTGTAGATCGTGACGTTATCCACGCCCTTCAACTCAGATTCGAGCTTGGCGCAGAACGGGCAGTCCGCGTCGGAGAACACGTACAGCGTGCGCTCGCCGTTGCCCTTGACGCGCTTGAAGGCGAGATCGAGCGGCAATGCCGCCACGTCCACGCGGTTGAGCTTCTTCAAACGCTGCTCGGTCAGGTTGACCTTGGCGTCAGTGTCATACACCGAGCCCAGGATCAGGTATTTCGCCTTGGCGTCGGTATAGAGCATCTGGTTGTCGAATTGCACCTCGAACAGGCCGAAATAGGGGCTTTTCCTGATGACGCCGACGGCGGCGCCCGGGAACTTCGCCTCGAGGCTTTTCTTGATCGCGACGGCTTCCGGTGGGGGCGCGACAACGGCATCGTTGGATGTCGCCGCCAGGACCGGCAACGCTGCCCAGGAAAGGGCCAGGGCGGTGAGCGCCGCTGCGGCCGCAAATCGCGTTCGGGCCAGAAAAATAGTGATGTAAATCATGGGTTCTCCCAGTTCAAGTCGCAGTTGGACAGTCTATCGCAGCGCAGGTTGCGCCAGCACTCGTTTCAGGACAGGAAAGCGGTCGACGGCGGTCATGCCGGCGTTGCGCAGCGTCTTGAGCCAGGGCGTGGTCGGCCCGAACAGGCTGACCAGTCCGTCGGTGACCGCCTGCATGGCCAGCACCGGCTCGGCACGACGCCGGGCGAAGCGCTCGAGCAGTACTCGCGCCCCCGGGTCGGCCACCGGTCCTCGCTGGGCCAGTACGGAGGCCAGCGCCTCGACGTCGCCGAATCCGAGATTGACTCCCTGTCCCGCCAACGGGTGGACGCCATGCGCGGCATCGCCCACCAACGCCAGGCGATGGGCAATGGTCGCGGGGAGCTTGAGGAAGGCCAGCGGGAACGATGCTGCCGGCGTGATCGGCGTCAATTCGCCCAAGGCACTTGCTCCGGCGCCGGCCACACGCAGTGCAAGTGCCGCGCCGTCGAGACCACACAATTCCGCCGCCAGCGAATCCGGTGCCGACCAAACGATCGAGATCCGTCGTCCGGGGAGCGGCAGCCACGCGAGGACGCTGCCGTCGCTGCGAAACCACTGGCGCGCGATACCGTGATGCGCAAGCGAGCAATTGAAATTGGCTACGACGGCAGTCTGGCCATAAGGGCGGGGCTCGGCGCTCAAAGCCGCCGCCTGCCTTACCCAGGACCGCAGGCCGTCGGCGCCGACGACGAGCTTGGCACTGACCGCCCTGGCCGTCCCGCCTGCGGCTGCGAATTGCAGCGTGCCCGACTCCGATGTCCAGTCGAGCGACGCAAAATCGGCGTTGCCGATCACCTCGACGTTCGTAGCGAATACCAAGGGCATCAGGGCGGCGCGCAAGGCCCGCTCCTCAACAATCCACGCCAACGCGCGTTCCCCCAGTTCGTAAGCAGAGAACTCGAGCTTCGCGCCGGCATCGCCTTCGATCTGCATCTCCTCGATGGGCGCAATGCGCTCCGCCTCCAGCAACTGCCACGCACCGATGGAACGCATGAACGCGGCGCTTCCGGGACTGATGGCGAAGATACGCGCGTCCCAGGTTGCCGGATCCGGATCCGGCGCGGCGATGCGCGCGCGATCCATCAGCGCGACCTTCAGCCCGCTACGGGCGAGGACTGGCGCAAGCGCAAGCCCGACCAGGCCGGCGCCAGCGACAACGACATCGAAGCGATCGTGGCTCATTGGTCCGCGGCCGCGCCGGGAAGCACTTCGATCACGTGATTCTGGTTTGAATAGATGCACAGGTCGCCGGCAATCGTAAGCGACTGCTTCACAATCTGCTCGGCAGATAGCGTCGAGTGTTCGAGCAACGCACGCGCGGCGGATTGGGCATAGGGACCACCCGAGCCGATGGCGACGATGCCGTATTCCGGCTCCAGCACGTCCCCCGTGCCGGTGATCACCAGCGACGCCTGCGCGTCCGCAACCGCCAACATGGCTTCCAGGCGACGCAGCACGCGGTCCGAACGCCAGTCCTTGGCGAGTTCGACCGCAGAGCGAGTCAGGTGTCCCTGGTGCTTTTCGAGCTTGGCCTCGAAGCGCTCGAACAGCGTGAAGGCGTCGGCAGTCGCGCCCGCGAAACCGGCGAGCACGCGCTCGTGATACAGCCTGCGCACCTTGCGCGCGGTGGCCTTGATCACGATATTGCCGAGCGTGACCTGGCCGTCCCCGCCGAGGGCCACCGCGCCGTCGCGCCGCACCGACAATATGGTCGTTCCGTGAAACTGTTCCATAAACAGCAAATTCTCAAGACAGCAAATTGGCTTGGCAGAGGAGCCTCGCCAACAACTCGCTCGGGTTACATCCATTGGAATTTCTGCGGCGAAATTGCGGGCTCTACCCGAAGTTCGTCGGTGACACAAAGACGGACCAAAGTACGGGTTTACTTTGGTCCGACGAACTAGTTTGCCTTCTTGAGGAAATGCCGGGGGGAAATTCCGATGAGCAGCAGCAGCGCGCGGATGATTGGTGACGCGCCGACGATCTGGACGGCCTTGCGCTGGGATTCGACCCGGTTGATGGCGTTCAGAAACGCCCCGGCGCAGACGAAGTCGATGCGGTCGACCGCCGTCATATCGACAGGAACCACCGGTCGCCGGAGCGCGAACTCCGCCAGTTTGTGGATTTGCGGGTTCGCCGATCCGGACAGCACGCCGGATATCTTCAGCGTGTCGACGTCTTCGCCGAGCTGCTCGCCGGAAGTGCCGTCCGCAATGCCGTCGGAAGACGCAACGCCTGGCGGCGGCGCCACCGGATCCGGCATCGGTGGCGGTTCCCATGATGGCGGCGATTGCTCGAACGCAACCGCATATTCGATGGCGCGGTCATCGAAGGCGCCTTGGTCTTGCTGGAACTGCAGGAGTTCGAGCGAAAGCAACCATGCGCCCTCGCCGCCGTCCCTGCCGCGCTTGACCACGGCGTCGATGGCCGCCCGGAGCTTGTCGGGGCGCTGCAGCGTCAACGCAAAACGATGCTTGCGCGCAAAGGTCAGCGCGTCCGCCAGCAGCCGGGCACCGGCGTCATCGAATGCCGTGACGGAGGCAAGATCGAGGCGCGCATGCGGCACCTTTTTCTGGATGGCCCGCTTGAGCCCCTCGACCTGCGGCAGGCTCGCGGCAGACAACTTGCCGGTGACGGGTATGAATCCGCCGGCAATCGCCTTCGGCACCTCCGTTGTGGCCAGCCCTTCTTCCCACGCCGGCGCCGAGCGTTCGAATTGCACCACGTATTCCAGTGCGAATTTTTCGAACGTCGCGTAGTCGTTGGTCCGCTGCAGCACATCGAACAGTGCGAGCCATGCGAGCGGCGAGGGGCGGGCTTCCGGGTCCGTCTGCACGCCCTGAACCAGCATATCGCGCGAAGCCTCCTTCTGGCCGCCCGCGAAGAGCAGCGCGGCGTTTTCGAGCACACCGCACAATCCGGGATTCGACTGCCCAACTTCTATCGACGAATTGGCCGGCGACCATTCCATGAGACTGGCGCCTGTCACCGAAATGTCGCCCGCGGGTTCGGCCCGCGGCCGCTCCGCATGCCCCTTCCTTCCCTGCGCCGCGAACGCGAGTTCGCGCGCCGACACGGGCCGCGCCTGCGGGCGCGCGAACATCGGCGCCGTCGTCTTCGGCTCGAGGTTGAGCGCCACGGGCTTTTTGGGCGGAGGTTTGGAGAACAGCGCCATCTGCTCGTCGATCTCCGTTCGGATGAAACATTCACCTGGCCCCGCCGCAAAGGGCGGCGAAGCGCCGGCTGCGCAACAACTTCGCGCGTAAGAGGCTGATTATGTTCCCGTCATACCCGGCGCACAAGGTGTCGACCCACCCCGTCCCTGCCCTTCGGTGTATCTTCCAGGCGTGGCCCCCCCGGTCTACCGACGGGATAGAATCGTCCCGGCCCCGGTTACGCAACCGTCAGAATTTAAGCCCCAATCGCGGCTTGGCACCATTTTCCCGCCGCCAGGAGAAAACGCATGAAAAATCCGCTGGATTCCCTGATGGGAACGGTCATTTGCGGGGTTATCCTGACCGCGATCCTGTACTACGTGGTCAAAACCGTCCTGCTCTGATCCGAGGCGCATAATGGATTTCGTTCCGGCATTGGCACGATGGGTGCATTTCCTGGCCGGCGTGATGTGGATCGGCCTTCTGTATTACTTCAATTTCGTGCAGGTTCCCGCGCTCAAGGCTGCAACGGCGGACAACACCGCGGCGGGCATCACCAAGCACATCGCGCCGCGGGCGCTGTTCTATTTCCGCTGGGCATCGCTGGTCACCTGGCTCGCCGGGGCGGCGCTCCTGGGCAGCCAGTTCGTGAATGCATTCACATTGTCGAAGGGCATGGCGGGGATTGGCGTTGGCGCGTGGTTGGGTACGATCATGCTTCTCAATGTCTGGGGACTGATCTGGCCCAATCAGAAGAAGATCCTAGGCCTGGTCCCTGCATCCGACGATGAGAAGAACAAGGCGCGCAGGATTGCCTTCCTGGCTTCGCGGGCCAACGTGATGCTCTCGCTGCCGCTGCTGTTTTTCATGGCCGGCGGCTGGTCGCACCGCGGCACTTTCGGGTTGTAGCGGCAGCGGCGGAAACGCCAGGGGCCCGCTCCACGGGCCCCTATCATTCGGCAAGCGGCCCGCAACTCACAGGCCACTCTCACTTGTCGGCTATGTCGGAGTCAGTCGTCCCCGTACAGCTTTTGCACGCGTTCACGCCGCTCCTGCGCTTCCAGGGACAGCGTGGCGGTCGGCCGCGCGATAAGGCGCGGCACGCCGATAGGCTCGCCCGTCTCCTCGCACCAACCATAAGAGCCGTCCTCGATCATGCGCAGCGACTTCTCGACCTTCTTCAGAAGCTTGCGTTCGCGGTCGCGCGTGCGCAGCTCGAGCGTGTATTCCTCTTCTAGCGTCGCGCGGTCGGACGGGTCGGTCGTGACTTCGTTTTCGCGCAGATGCTCGCCCGTGTCGTCGGCGTTCTGCAGCAACTGGTCGCGCAATTCGAGCAGCTGCTTCTTGAAAAACAGGAGCTGCGCTTCGTTCATGTAGTCCTTCTCGGGTGCCTTGAGGATTTCCTCTTCGGTCAGCTCGCGGACTTTCTTGACGGCGGTTGCGGATTTGACTGCCATGCTTCGTTCACCCCGAATACGATTGACGGCCCAGTTCGCCTACCGGGTTCCAAGCCGCTCCGGCCCCATTTTGCGGGGGCCGCACGAAATTGCGCATTATAGCCCGCGGGCGGCACCTGTTGCCACCATGAATCCCGACCCGCCTAAGGCGGTGGTAGCCGGGAAATATGCAGTCCCGGGTCGTATAATCGCGGAAAAACAAGGCCTTCCGATGACTTCGACCCTCGTTCCCGCCGCACCCGTCCTGACCCTGTCCCGGCCGGACGACTGGCATCTGCACCTACGCGATGGCCCCGAAATGGCGGCCGTCGTCGCCCATACGGCCCGTGTTTTCGGACGTGCAATCGTCATGCCAAACCTGAAACCCCCGGTCACCACGGTCGCGGCGGCGCGGGCCTATCGGCACAGGATCATGGCGGCCCTTGCACCGGGATCGGCGTTCGAGCCGCTGATGACACTCTATTTAACGGACAACACGCCGCCCGCGGCCATCGCCGAAGCGAAGGCGTCGGGCTTCATTCATGCGGTGAAGTACTACCCGGCCGGCGCGACGACGAACTCCGATTCCGGCGTCACGTCGCTCGATCGCGCCTACCCGGTGCTCGCGGCCATGGAGAGGCAGGGCGTCGTGTTGTCGCTGCACGGCGAAGTGACGTCCCCGGACATCGACATGTTCGACCGCGAGCAAGTCTTCGTTGACACCATGCTCGCTCGCATCGTCCGCGACTTCCCGCAACTCAGGATCGTGCTGGAGCACATCACCACCCGGGAAGCGGCGGCGTTCGTGCGCGCAGCAAGCCATGTCGCGGCAACGATCACGCCGCAGCACCTTCTCTACTCACGCAACGCGCTCTTCGCCGGCAATTTCCTGCGGCCGCACAACTACTGCCTGCCGATCCTGAAGCGCGAAGTGCATCGGCAGGCGTTGGTCGCGGCGGCCACGTCCGGCGACGCGCGCTTTTTCCTGGGCACCGACTCCGCGCCGCACGCACGCCACGCCAAGGAAAATGCCTGCGGGTGCGCCGGCTGTTTTTCCGCGCCGGCCGCGCTGGAAATGTACGCCGAGGTTTTCGAAGACGCCGGTGCGCTCGACCGCCTGGAAGGATTCGCAAGCCGGTTCGGCGCGCAGTTCTACGGCTTGCCGCCGCACATGGACAAGGTGACGCTCAAGCGCGAAACCTGGACGCTCCCGTCGGATTTCGCGTTCGGCGGAGAGACCATCGTGCCGCTCCGCGCCGGTGAGGCGATGCGCTGGCGCGTCGCCTGACCGCTGTCGCGCTAGAACAACCCGACGACCTTGCCGTCGACGTCCACGTCGATCCGCATCGCCGACGGCACTTTGGGCAATCCGGGCATCGTCATCACGTCGCCGCACACCAACACCACGAATTCCGCGCCCGCCGCGAGCCGCACTTCCCGGATATTGACGACATGCCCGCTGGGCGCGCCCCGCAATTTGGGGTCAGTCGAAAACGAATACTGAGTCTTTGCCACGCAAACCGGATAGTGGCCGTACCCGTCGTCCTGCAGCGAGCGAATCTGCGCGCGGACCTTGGTGTCCGCGGTGATCTCCGAGGCGCCATAGATTGCCAGCGCCACCTTGCGCATCTTTTCCCAAAGCGTGTCGGCGTCGTCATAGACGAAGCGGAAATTGCCGGGAACGCGCTCGACCATGTCTACCACGATCCGCGCCAGGTCTTCCGCGCCGGCGCCGCCATCGGACCAGTGGCGGGCCACCGCCATCGGCGCGTCATGGTGGGCGACCTTGCGCTTGAGCAGGGTGATCTCGGCGTCCGTGTCGTGCGTGAAGTGGTTGATCGCGACGACGCACGGCAGCCCGTAATGATTGCGCACGTTGTTCACGTGGCGTTCGAGATTGGCGATGCCGCGTTCAAGTGCGGCAAGGTCCTCGCGCTGCAGGTCGGGGACTTCGACGCCGCCATGGAACTTGAGCGCGCGCAGCGTCGCGACCAGCACCACGAGGTCGGGTCGCAATCCCGATTTCCGGCACTTGATGTCGATGAATTTCTCGGCGCCCAGGTCCGCGCCGAAACCCGCCTCCGTCACGACATAGTCCGCGAGCTTCAGCGCCGACCGTGTGGCGATCACCGAGTTGCATCCGTGAGCGATGTTGCCGAACGGTCCGCCGTGGATGAACGCTGGATTGTTCTCCAGCGTCTGCACCAGGTTGGGCGCAAGTGCCGTCTTCAGCAGCACGGTCATCGCCCCGTGCGCATCGAGATCCCGCGCGCGCACCGGCCTCTGCTCCCGTGTGTAGCCGACCACGATGTTGCCGAGGCGCTGCTTCAAGTCGGAGAGCGACGTCGCCAGGCAGAAGATGGCCATCACTTCCGACGCCACAACGATGTCGAAGCCGTCCTGCCGGGGATAGCCGTTGGCAGGTCCGCCCAGTGCGATGGTAATGTCGCGCAGTGCGCGATCGTTCATGTCCACCACGCGCTTCCAGCTGATGCGCCGTACGTCGAGCCCAAGTGCGTTGCCGTGATGGATGTGGTTGTCGATCAGCGCGGCGAGCAGGTTGTTGGCTGCCCCAATCGCATGGAAGTCGCCGGTGAAATGGAGATTGATGTCCTCCATCGGAACCACCTGCGCATGCCCGCCGCCGGCCGCGCCACCTTTCATGCCGAATACGGGGCCGAGCGACGGTTCGCGCAGACAGATGACCGCCTTCTTGCCGATGCGTGCGAGTGCGTCGCCCAGGCCCACCGTGGTGGTGGTCTTGCCCTCGCCGGCCGGCGTGGGCGAGATCGCCGAGACCAGGATCAGCTTGCCGTCGGGCCGATGGTCAAGTCCGGCGAGCCAGTCGAGCGATACCTTGGCCTTGGTCCGGCCGTAGGGTTCGATCGCGGACTCGGGGATGGCCAGGCGCGACGCGATTTCGCCGATGGGCAACAACTTCGCGTGCTGCGCGATTTCGATGTCGGATTGCATTGGCGTCGATCCTTTCGGCGGTTGCCGTCGCGGCGCCAAGTGTACTGCGCTCCGGCGGCAAGCGCAGGCGCCGGCCTTGGTTGCGCTTTCGCAAATCGCTGTACACTAGCGGCCCGAAGCCAGCCAGACCGTCGCCGCCTTCGCCGTGCAAGCGGTGCGGGGGGAGGAAAGTCCGGGCTCCGCAGAGCAGGATGCTGGGTAACGCCCAGACGCTATAAGTCGCCGTTAGCGCGGCCGATGAAGGCGAGGAACAGGGCCACAGAGACGAGTCGCTTCCCCTCAAAAGGAAGCGGGTGAAACGCGGCAACCTCCATCCGGAGCAACACCAAGTAGGCGGACACCGACGCTGCTCGCGTAAGTCCGCGGGTAGGTGGCTCGAGCGCACCGGCAACGATGCGCCTAGAAGAATGACGGTCATAGCGCACGCACCGCGTGCGCCGTAACAGAACCCGGCTTATCGGCTGACTTCGGCTTTATTCACCGCAAGGCTTCAATGCGCAAGCTCGTCAAGTACACAACATTCACGTTGTTGGGCCTCGTCGCGGCATTCTTTCTGCTCGCGGCGTACGTGTATGTGACGACGGTGCAGATGTTTGCGCGCCTCTATCCCGTGGTCCGCATGCCGATTGCCGCCGCGACGGGACCGGAGGCGATTGCCCGGGGCAATGCGCTGGCCGATCGCCTGGGTTGTACCGAATGCCACAAGGCTGACCTGCGCGGCGGCCTGTTCGAGGACGATGGCTGGCTGCATGGCAAGTATTTCGCGTCGAACCTGACGCTCAAGGCAGCAAAGTACTCGGATGAGGATATCGCGCGCATTGTCCGCGCCGGCGTGCGTCCCGACGGGAGGAGCGTCATCGCAATGCCCAGCTCCGGCTTCGTGGGACTCACCGACGCCGAGATGGCGGACATCATCGCCTTTGTGCGCTCGCTTCCCGCGGGCGGGACCGAACAGCCGGAACACTTCGTCGGCCCGCTCGACCGCTGGGATTTCCTGAACGGCGCACGCGCATTCAAACCGATGGTGGATTACGTCGCCGTCGAACGGCGCAAGAACCCGGCCGATGCCGGCCCGCAGCACGCCGCTGCGCGCCACTTGGCCGACATCGCATGCCGTGAATGCCATTCCGGTGATTTGAAGGGCGGCGGTGGCGAAGGCAATGCCCCCGACCTGGTCGTCGCCGTCGCCTACGGACTGCCCGAGTTCACCCGGTTGCTGCGCACCGGAGTTGGCGTCGACGGCAAGGACCATGGACTGATGAGTGTTGTGGCCCGTGACCGCTTCAGTCACTTTTCCGATGAGGAAATTGCCGGCATCCATTCGTACCTGACAGCGAGGGCGGCACTTCCGCGCTAAGCGGAGAGCTTGCCGCTAGAATCGCTTCCGTTTCACGTCCCGCAGGATTTCGCGCGCCGCGTTGCGCCCCGGGATCCCGGTCACGCCACCGCCCGGATGTGCGCCGGCGCCGCACAGGTACAGGCCGCGCACAGGCATCCGGTAGTTGCCGTTTCCCAGCACCGGCCGCGCAGAGAACAGTTGGTCGAGCGACAGTGCGCCGTGGAAGATGTCGCCGCCGACGAGCCCGAATTCCCGCTCGAGGTCGAGCGGCGTAAGCACGCGCCGGCCGAGCACGCTGGCGCGGAAGTTGGAGGCGAAGCCGTTGACGGCATCGATCATCACATCGGCGACTTCGTCGCGCGCGTCGTCCCAGGTGCGGCCCGGCAGAACCTCTTCGAGGCGCGGATTGGCGTGCTGGCAGAACAGGCTGGCCACATGCATGCCGGGAGGCGCAAGCGTGTCGTCAACAGTCGATGGAATCAGCAGCTCGACGATCGGTCGCTTCGACCAGCCGTCAGTCCGCGCGTCGAAGTAGGCACGCTCCATGTAAGCCAACGACGGCGCCATGATGATGCCGCTGCTGTGATGTTGCTGCGCATTGTTTCCCGGCAACGCAGAGAAATCGGGCAATTCGGAAAGTGCAACATTCATCCGCAAGGTGCCGGAACCGCAGCGATAGGCGGCGATGCGAGCGCGGAAGTCCGCGTCCAGATGTTCGGGGTCGACCAATTTCTCGAACAGGAGCTTCGGGTTCACGTTGGCGACGACGCGTGCGCCTTCGATCACTGTGCCGTCGTCCAGTTCCAGCCCCGCTGCGCGGCCGGCCTTGACGATCACGCGCGCAACGGCGGCATTGGTTTTCAACACGACGCCGCGCGCCGAGCATTCAGTCGCCATCGCCCGTGTGATCGCGCCCATGCCGCCCTGCGCGTGGCCCCATTGGCCCCTCTTGCCGTTCACTTCGCCGAACACATGGTGCAACAGCACGTACGCCGAGCCGGGTGCAAAGGGGCTCGCGAAGTTCCCCACGACCGCGTCGAACCCGAACGCCGCCTTGATCGGCGCGCTCTCGAACCAACTGTCGAGCAGGTCCCCCGCGCTCTTGGTGAACAGGTCCAGAAGGTCGCGCCGCTGGGACAGCGACAGCGCGCGAAAACGCTTGCCGACCTTGAACATATCGACGATCGCTGCGAGATCCGCCGCATTGCCGGCGCGGATGTTCGGTGGAGTGACCGGCAGCATTTCCCGCAGCACGTCGGCAACGCGCTCCAGCATCGCATAGTACGCAGGCAACACCTGCGCGTCGGCCGCCGAGAATTTGGCGATCTCGGTTTGCGTGGCCGCCATTCCGCCACCCACTTTCAGATAGCGGTCATCGGGCAACGGCAGGAAATTGGCGATCGGCCGCTCGCTGATCGCCAGGCCGTGCTCGACCAGGCGCAAATCGCGAATGACCTGCGGATCGAGCAGGCTGACCGTGTAGCTGGCAGTGGAATTGCGGAACCCCGGATGGAATTCCTCGGTGACCGCCGCGCCGCCGAGCACGCCGCGCCGTTCGACTACGCACACGGACAAGCCGGCGCCGGCAAGATACGCCGCGCAGGTGAGCCCATTGTGGCCGCCGCCCAGGACGACGGCGTCGAAGCAGAGCGCGCTGGCGGTCACTCCTCGCTCATGCCGGCCGCAACTGTCGAAAATCCGCAGTCGACATAGGTGATCTCGCCGGTGACGGCGCTGGCCAGGTCGGACAGCAGAAATGCCGCCACGTTGCCGACCTCTTCGGTCGTGACGTTGCGGCGCAGCGGCGCATTGCGTTCGACGAAGCGCAGGATCTTGTTGAAGCCGCCGATGCCCGCGGCGGCCAACGTCTTGATTGGTCCCGCGGAAACTCCGTTCACGCGAATCTGCTCCGGCCCCAGGCAGGAGGCCAAATAGCGCACGTTGGCCTCGAGGCTGGCCTTGGCCAGACCCATGACGTTGTAGTTCTCGAGCACGCGCGTGGAACCGAGGTACGTCAATGTCACCAGCGCACCTTGGCGTCCCTGCATCAGCGGCCGCGCGCCACGGGCCAGCGCCGCGAAGCTGTAGCTCGAAATGTCGTGCGCGGTGGTGAACGCGGCGCGGGACATGCCGTCGAGAAAATCGCCCGCGAGCGCCTCGCGCGGGGCGAAGGCGATCGAATGCAGCAATCCGTCGAGCGTGCCCCATTCAGCCTTGAGCGCGGCGAAGAGCCCGGCGACGGATTCGTCCGACGTGACGTCGCAAGGCAACACCGGGCAGGCGCCAAAATCGGCGACCAGATTCACGACCCGATCCTTCAGGTCATCGTTGACGTACGTGAATGCGAGCGTCGCGCCTTCGCGCTGGCAGGCGCGGGCGACGCCGTAGGCAATCGAGCGGTTGGACAGCACGCCGGTGATGAGAATTTTCTTGTTCGCGAGAAAGCCCATTCGGGTCCATCCTGGAGAATTATTGGCTGAAGAATCCGGGGGGAAGATTTTCGAATACGCCACAGGCCACGTAGTTGTTGGGAGAACCGGGCAGGGGACTGTCGACGAAAGGCCCCTGGTGCAGCACGACGCTGTGTCCGCGCAACGAGGGCTCGCGGTCGATGTGCACACCGGGCACGCGCGCCGTGAAGGTGATTTGGCCCGCCTCGCCGGCGTAAGCCTCCGGAATCAGTTCCCCTGGTGGAACCGTCGAATTAGGCGGGCCCCACAGCGGGCCTGCGGCCTCGCCACCGAATGAATTGCAGACCGGATTGACGTGGAAGGCGAGCCGGTAGACGCCCTGCGTCAGGTTGACCGCGTCGAGCGTGAGAATGATGCCTGTGGACGTGTCGGCGACGATAACCTTGCCTTGGGCTCCGCTGCCGACACCGCGCAGCGGCGCCTGCAGATTGCCGATTTGATCGGCGGCTGCCGGACTGGACGTGTCCCTGCCGGCGCAGGCCGCCAGGGCCAGCGCGCCCAAGGTGGCCGCGAGCAGACCTCGTCGCGCGCTCATCAACCGGGGCGCTTGGCGAAGTATTCGTCGTAACGCTGCACGAAATCCTTCTTTGCTCCGAGCGGCAGATGGCAGGCGCGGCAGGGCGCATACGGATCCTCGGTCCGCTTTCCGTCGGCGGCGAACGATGCGTACACCCAATCACCGTTGCGCAGCGCTTCCGGCACATCCTGCCCCGCGCCCTTCGCCTTTTCCATGACGAAAATGCGCACCAGCGCGCCCTTGACGAGTTTGCCGTCCGGTCCGGTTTCGAGCGTGCCGTCCGGCTTGGCCACCGCCGCAAAATTTTCCATCACCATGACGGTTCCGATGGGAAATGCATCGCCGGCCCGGGTCTGGTTGCCCGTGGGGTCGACGTAGATCTCGCGGACCTGTTTGGCATCCGGTCGCTGCACTGCCGACAACATCTTGGGCCAGGACTTGTAGTCCGCGGGCAGCAACGCCTCGCCGTCCTTCATTGGCGCCTTATGGGATGGCGCCATCGACATTTGCGTGCACGCCGCAACCAGCGACAACGCGGCAATCTGCATCAAACGACGGACCAAGTTCATCTCCACTGGGGAACGGACGCTTGCACGGGTCATTCATGATAGGCGATTGACGGCGTGCTGCCAAATGGGAAAGCAGCGCACGCGCTTCGCCAAGCGCCACCTGCGACCTGCGCCACCGGTCGGGACGCAGGCCCTTCGCGCTACAATTGTCCGATGTCGTCGCATATGACCCCTGAGGAAATCGTCTCCGAACTCGACAAGCACATTGTCGGTCAGGAAGCCGCCAAGCGCGCCGTCGCCATTGCGCTGCGCAACCGCTGGCGCAGGCAGCAGGTGCCCGAACCGCTGCGTCACGAAATAACGCCGAAGAACATCCTGATGATCGGTCCGACCGGCGTGGGCAAGACGGAGATTGCCCGCCGTCTGGCACGTCTGGCCGACGCGCCTTTCGTCAAGGTCGAGGCCACCAAATTTACCGAAGTCGGCTATGTCGGCCGCGACGTCGATACGATCATTCGCGACCTCGTCGAAGTCGCGATCAAGGAAACGCGGGAGAACGAGACGCGCAAGGTGCGTGGCCACGCGGCCGACGCGGCCGAGGAACGCCTGCTCGACGTGTTGCTGCCGCCGGTCAGGGAAGTGCACATCAACGACATGAAGCCAGTGGACTCGGCCACGCGTCAGAAATTTCGCAAGATGTTGCGCGAAGGCACACTCGACGACCGCGAAGTCGAGATCGAGATCGCGGCCCAGTCTCCGCAAATGGAAATCATGTCGCCGCCGGGGATGGAAGAACTCACCAACCAGATCCAGGGCATGTTCCAGCAGATGGGCACCGGGCGGCGCAAGCAGCTCAAGACGACGGTCGCCGAAGCGATGAAGCTCCTCACCGACGAGGAGGCAGCGCGGCTCCTGAACGAGGACGATGTCAAGGGCAAGGCGCTGGCCGCGGCCGAACAGAACGGCATCGTGTTTCTGGATGAGATCGACAAGATCGCATCGCGTTCGGAAGCGCAAGGCGCCGATGTGTCGCGACAGGGCGTACAGCGCGACCTGTTGCCACTGGTCGAGGGCACGACAGTTTCCACCAAGTACGGGATGGTCAAGACCGACCATGTCCTGTTCATCGCGTCGGGCGCCTTCCATTTGTCCAAGCCATCGGACCTCATTCCGGAGCTGCAGGGCCGCTTCCCGATCCGCGTCGAACTGGCGTCGCTGTCGGTCGCCGATTTCGAGCAGATCCTGACGGCAACGGACGCGTGCCTCACGCGCCAGTACGCCGCGCTGCTCGGCACCGAGCAGGTGCACCTAGAGTTCCTTCCCGCCGGCGTGCGCCGGCTGGCCGAAATTGCGTTCGCGGTGAACGAGAAGCAGGAGAACATCGGCGCCCGCCGCCTGCATACCGTGATGGAGCGCCTGCTGGACGACGTGTCTTTCCACGCCGCGCGCCGAACCGGCGAGACCATCGTCATCGATGCCGCCTTCGTCGACGCCACGCTGGCCGGCATCGCGGGCGACGACAACCTGTCGCGCTATATCCTCTAGAAGCCGCTGGTGTTCGAGCGAATCCTCGGCATCATCCTGCCGGTCTTCCTGATCATCCTGGTCGGCTATTTCTATGCCCGGCGCGTCAAGCCCGACATGGCGATGGTCAACCGGATCAGCATGACGATACTGGCGCCGGCGCTGATCTTCTCGGCGCTCGCCAGCAAGGATTTCAGCATTGCCGCCAATGGCCCGCTGATGCTGGCCAGCATCGGCATTGTCCTGGGCTCGGGACTCCTGGCGTGGCCATTCGCGCGACTGCTCCACGTCGACTACCGCACTTTCGTGCCGCCGATGATGTTCAACAACTGCGGCAACATCGGGTTGCCGCTCGCCATGCTGGCGTACGGCACGCCCGGATTCTCGGCGATGGTCGCGCTGTTCACGATCTCGAACCTGCTCCACTTCACGTTGGGCGCTTGGATGATCGACCACAATGCCCGCTTCGGCAGGCTGCTGCGCAATCCGATGGTCTGGTCGACGTTCGCGGGCTTTGCCTTCGCGGTGATGCGCCCGCCCATGCCGGAATGGGGAACGGTCGCGATCAAGATGGTCGGCGACGCGCTGATCCCGATGATGCTGCTGTCGCTGGGCGTTCGCCTCTACGAGGTGCGCTGGGATGACTGGCACCTGGGCGTCGTCGGCGGCCTGGTGTGCCCCCTAACCGGCATTGCCATCGCCGCGCTGCTGGGTCCGCTCCTCGGGCTCGACCCGCTGCAGCAGGGCCTGCTGATCATCTTTGGCTCGCTACCGCCCGCGGTTCTCAATTTCATGGTGGCGGAACAGTTCCGGCAGGAACCGGCGAAAGTCGCCTCGATCGTGCTGATCGGCAACGTGCTGTCCGCGGCTTTCATCCCGCTCGGCCTGGCGCTCGCATTGCATTGAGTGGATTGTCATGACCCATTTCCGATGGGAGCACCCGCGCAGCGGCAGACTCCCGCCTGCATCGAAAGCTCACGGTCGAGGGCTTCGACCCGGATGCGCGCAAGCCCGTACGAAGGACGCTGGAACAGCGTTTTGACGATTCGCTCAACGCACCACTAGTCGAGCGTGCTGCGGAAGGTGCGCAAGCCCAACAGCATCACGACCAGCATGAACACGAGGAGCGGCCATGCCTCGAGCGCGATCTCCCCGAGTCCGTTGCCTTTGAGCAGGATGCCGCGGACGATGCGCAGGAAATGGGTCAGCGGCAGAACCTCGCCAATCGCCTGTGCCCAGCGCGGCATGCCGCGGAACGGGAACATGAACCCCGACAGCAGCATGGATGGCAGAAAGAAGAAGAACGTCATCTGCATTGCCTGCAACTGATTGCGTGCCAGCGACGAAAACGTAAGCCCGAGCGTCAGGTTGGCCGCGATGAACAGGAGAACGGCCGAATACAGGAGCAAGTGACTGCCCACCATCGGCACGCCGAACAGCCAGCGCGCCAGGATCAGGATGATCGTCACCTGGATGAGGCCGATCATCACATAAGGCACGATCTTGCCGGTCATCACCTCCAGCGCGGTGGCCGGCGTCGCCAGCAGGTTTTCCATCGTGCCACGCTCGCGCTCGCGGGTGATCGCGAGGCCGGTCATCATTACCATCGTCATGGTGAGGATCACACCCATCAAGCCAGGCACGATGTTGTACTGCGTCACCGCCTCCGGATTGTAGAGCGGATGAACCAGCACCTGGAACGCCCCCGGCTGTCCTGAAAGCGGGGCGAGCGGCCCGATCAGGTCATGTGCAAGCGCGGACTGCGCCACCTGGTTGAGCG
Organism: uncultured beta proteobacterium; assembly: GCA_963819965.1. Lineage (GTDB taxonomy): Bacteria > Pseudomonadota > Gammaproteobacteria > Burkholderiales > Casimicrobiaceae > VBCG01. Next base: position 90,235 of record CAWFYA010000001.1, on the reverse strand, counting down.
CGGCGATGGCGTTACCCGTGGCGGCAGGATCGGTCGCATCGGCCTCCACCAAGAGTGCGGGTCGCTCGCCACGCACAAGCCGGCGCGAAAAGTCCGCGGGAACGGAGATCACAAACTGCACGGCACCGGTGGCCAGCATGTGCGCGGCATCGCGCTCGTCGACGGCTTCACGCACGAAATCGAAATACTCGCTGTTGACCAGGCCCGCCAGGAAGCTGCGGGAGAATTCGCTGTGCTCGGCCACGAGCAACGCAGTCGGGAGGTGCTTTGGGTCGGAATTGATCGCGTAGCCGAACAGCGTGAGCTGGATCACAGGGATGCCCACGATCATGCCGAAAGTCAGGCGGTCGCGCTTCAGCTGGATGAATTCCTTGATGACGATGCCCAGCCAGCGCGACCAGGAGAACAAATTGCTCATGGCCGGCGCACCGTGTCGGCCGGCTCGGCGGCTTCGCGCATCAGGTGAATGAACACGTCCTCGAGGCCAGGCTCGACCTGCTGCCACGTGGTTCGGGAATCGCTCATCATGGGCGCCAAGTCAGCGCGCAGCCGCGCGTCGTCGGAGCCGGTGACGTGCAATGCGGTGCCGAACGCCGCCACTTGCTCCACCGCCGGCAAGGCGCGCAACCGGTCGGCGAGCGACTGGAGGTCCGACCCGGTCACCGACCAGGTCGTGAGCGCCTGACTGGCGATCACCTCGGCTGCGGTGCCCTGCGCCAGCAGCACGCCGTTGAGGATGTAGCCCAACTTGTGACATCGCTCGGCTTCGTCCATGTAATGCGTGCTCACCAGTACCGTGATGCCTCGCGCGGCCAACGCGTGCAACTCCTCCCAGAAGTCGCGGCGCGCCTTCGGGTCCACGCCAGCCGTCGGTTCGTCCAGCAACAGCAGCTGCGGATCGTGCAGCAGGCAGGCCGCGAGCGCGAGGCGCTGTTTCCACCCGCCGGACAAGGCGCCCGCAAGCTGGTTCTGGCGCGCCGTCAGGCCGAGATGTTCGAGCGCGTCGCCGACTTTGGCGCCGGCATCGTGCATACCGTACATTCGCGCAATGAAATTCAGGTTTTCGCGAATCGTCAGGTCTTCCCAGAAAGAAAACCGCTGGGTCATGTACCCGACTTGGCGTTTGATCTGCTTGGCGTCGCGGACGATGTCGAATCCCAGGCAGCGGCCTTCGCCACTGTCAGGCGTGAGCAGTCCGCACAGCATGCGAATCGACGTGGTCTTGCCGCTGCCGTTCGGTCCCAGGAAACCGAAGATCTCGCCGCGCCGCACGGTCAGGGCCAGGTCGCGCACGACATGGTTCTTGCCGAAAAACTTGTTGATTCCTCGTACGTCGATCACGACGTCGGTGGATGAAGGACCCTCACGCCCGCTCCGTTCGCCGCCTCCCCAGGGGGCGCCATTCGCGCCTTGGGACGGCCCGGCGGCGCTCGTGCCGGTGGTCATTGGGGTAGGGTGACGTCGACCGGCTGGCCGGGATTGAGGCGGGCGGCGACGTCCGGCGTCGGTGTGGCCTCGACCAGAAATACGAGCTTCGCGCGATTCTCCCGCGAGTAGAGCACCGGCGGCGTGTACTCCGCCTGGTCGGAGATGAAATTGACTTTGGCGCTCATCGGCGGGCCGCAACCGTCGCAGGAGAACTTGACGCCCTGCCCTGCGCTGAGTCGACCCAGCGTCGGTTCCGGAACGAAGAACCTGATCTTCACGTTGGCGGGCGGAAGCAAGCTCACCACAGGATTGCCGGCCGCGATCCAGTCGCCCGTCACGTAGTAGGTGTCGTTGACGCGGCCCGCCACGGGCGAGTCAATGGCGCGCTGACCCAGGCGCCAGTCGGCCTGCGCCAGCGCTTCCCTGGCGGCGCGCGCATCGGCTTCGGCCGCGCGGATTTCGTCGTTGCGCGCGGGGAGCTTCGCCGTATCGACCGCCGCCTTCAATTGCGCAACGGCGGCCTCGTCGCGCTTGAGCTCCGTGCGCGCGAGGTCGAGCGCGGCCTCGCTCACGAAGCGGTCGGCGTAGAGCTTCTGTGTCCGCGTGAGATTGATTACGGCCAGATCGCGCGTGGCCATCGCCTCGCGCAACTGCTCCTCGACCGTCAACACTTCCGGAGGGCGCTTGCCGGTGCGCAGGTTCTCCAGGCGGGCATTCGCAGCCTGCAGCTGCTGCTCGGACTCGCGGCGCGCGGCCACCTCGTTCTCGCGTTCGAGCGCGAACAACGGCGTGCCGATCGCCACCTCGCCGCCCCGCTTCACCGACAGCCGGATCAGCGCACCGGCGAACGGTGCCGCGACGCGAACGTATTCGCCCTCGACATAGCCTTGCAGTGGTCGGTCACCCGGCGGCGCGCAGGCCGCCACGACGAGCGTGAGCGCGGCGACTACCCAGCTCGTCCGCACGGCACGCTTTCGCCGGAACGGAGGGCCGACCAGCGTCAACGCGCCCGTGCGCGCATCGACGCCGGATGCCCCGGAAGCATCATGCGCTTGCCCGTGTCCACCAGCTGGTCGCCGACCACCTGCAGGATCGTCACGTCGCCGTCGAGGAAGTTGCCGACATAGACGTATTTGCCGTCATCGCTGAATACCGCGCCTTCCGGCAGTCCGCGCACTTCGATTTCATTGGTCCGCGTGACCTTCTTGCCGTCGATCTTCAGTGCCACGATCGAGCCGTTGCGGTTGTAGAAGAATGCCTTCTTGTCGGCATTGGAGCCGCGAAGAATCATCGCCACCGCCATCTTTCCGTCCGGGCTGATGGCAAAGCCTTCCGGTCCATCGCCGACGACGACCTTGTCGATGACGCGCGGCGGCACCGCTTCGAGGTCGACGACCGTCACCGTGTCGATGTTGCCATCCGAGGCTCCCGACAGGCCGTTGTCCGCCGTCAGCAACAACTTGCCGTCGGGTGTGATGTCGAGGTTGTACGGCCACCAGCCCACGGCGATATCCTGCTTGTCGTAGGTGACCTTGTCGCCGTCGATGGCGAGCAGCGCGGCCTTGTGGCCGGGAAATTTCGCCGCCACGGCGCGTTTGCCGTCAGGCGTGATTGCGACGTGCGACACCTGTTCACCCATCGCCACGGTGTCGATCAGCTTCACCGATTTGCCGGCAATCTTGATCACACTGATCGAATTGTCGGCGCGGTTGGCGATCAACGCGAGGTTGCCTGCGCGATTGATCGACATGCCGGATGGCTGCTTGCCCACGGTCACGGTGTCGATCAGTTTGGGCGGATCGAGCGTCAGGTCGATGACATACAGCTTGTTGTCGGGGACCGCCTTCCAGGTTGCGCCGTCGGCTGCCCAGTCCATGGAATTGGCGACCAGCCCGAGCTTGCCGTCCGGCGTGATCTGCAGGTTCGTGGGCGGCCCGAAAACCGTGTTCATCAACGGGAGGCTGGCGACGATCTTCGGCGCCAGAGGGTCGGTGCCGATGTCGACCACGAGCACGGCATCCTTGCCTGGCGCCCTCACGACCAGCTTGCCGGCATCATCCCACATGACCTTTTCATCATCGGCAACCAGCATCAACTCACGCTTGCCCGGCGGCGGAGTGGTTGCGCATCCGCCGAGCACGATCGCGGCGAGCGCCGCGCAAAGCCATGCGCACGAATTCCTGTTCACGGTCGTTCCCTCCCCAGTCGTTATTTCTGAAGCTTACAACTCCTGACAGCAAAAAAGCCAGCCGTGGCGGCTGGCTTTTTCCTGGGGCGAGGCCCGGCCACCAAGTGCGGCGATTCAATACTTGACGCTGCAGCCGTAGGGGGTGGTGGTGGAGACGCTGACCGGCTTGCCTGCAAGCGCCTCGGTCAGCGCCGCACGGACATAGTTGTGGGCGGTCATCGCATCCGCGGTATTGGTCGAGCGGCGGTCGTCGATGGCGCCGTTATAGAGAATGTTGCCGTCGGGTCCGAGCACGAACATGTGCGGCGTGGTCCTGGCCGCATACGCGCGGCCGGTGGCGCTGGTGGCGTCGATAAGCGCGGCCCGCGGCGCGGCGTCCTTCGCCTTGATCCATTCACCCATTTGCCGGGGTGTCTTGTACTCGACGCTGGACTGGTTGGTGGAATTGAGCGCGAGCCACGCGACATCGCGCGCGCCCCATTCCTTCTGCAGCGCCTGCATGTTGCCGCCTTCGTAGTGTTTCCTGACGAATGGACATTCGGGATTGGTCCATTCGAGCACGACATACTTACCCCGGAAATCAGAGAGCCGAACGGACTTGCCGTTGGTGTCGGTCAGTGTGAAGTCGGGCCCGGGGCTGGCCCATGCGGCCGCAGCCGAAAACAGCAGGAGCAGGGTCAGCGAGAGGAACGAAGCGGAACGCGTGTCAATGGGCATGTCGGCAGACTCGTGTTCAGTTTCCGGGGACAGTTATCGCGTCGCCTTCAGTTCAGAGTCACAGTCTGCACAGGACCCAACGTGGCGAGCGCATCCAGTACGGTGCGCTTTTTCAGGATTTCCGGCAGCACCAGCGGCTCCTTGCCGGGGCGATAGAGCACATAGACAGGAACGCCCTGCCGGCCCAGCGCCGCCAGCGCCCGCGTGATCACCGGGTCGCGACGCGTCCAGTCCGCGCGCACCAATTCGACACCATGGCTCGCGAACGCGTCGCGGATGACCGGGGTATTCAGCACCATGCGCTTGTTGAGCTGACAGGTGACACACCACGCCGCGGTGAAGTCGATGAAGACTGGATGGCCCGCGTCGCGCAAATCCGTCACCGCGGTCGGCGTGAACGCGTGCCAGGGTCCCGCGGGCCTCGCGGTTACCGGCCCGGATGCCTCGGCGTCGCCGCCACGCACCAGCGGCCAGGCGACCACGCCTGCACACACCAACGCGATGACCGATGCTGCCGCCCAACTCCGGCCGGTGCCGCCGCGATAGAGCCGCCATGACCAGAGCGCGAACGCGACGATCACCAACGTGACCAGCAGGCGCACCACCGCGTCGTTGTCCACCTGCGCGCCCAGCACCCAGATCAGCCACGCCACGGTGGCGTAGAGCGGGAACGCGAGCACCTGCTTCAAGCGCTCCATCCAGGCGCCCGGTTTTGGCAACACCTTGCGCCACGCCGGGAACCATGCCAGCAGGGCATAGGGCAGCGCCATGCCAAGGCCGAGCGCCACGAACACCAGCAACGTAATCAGCGCCGATTGCGAAAGCGCGAATCCAAGCGCGGCGCCCATGAACGGCGCGGTGCACGGCGATGCGATGACGACCGCAAGCACGCCGGATAGCGCTGAGTCGACGTAGGGATTCTTCGCGGTCCAGCCAGCGGCGGACGACGGCACCAGAGAACGGAACTCGAACACGCCGGAAAGGTTGAGCCCGAGCGCAAAGAACAGGATCGCCAAGCCCACTATCACGGGCGGCGATTGCAGCTGGAAGCCCCATCCCAGTTGTTCGCCGGCGGCGCGCAGGATGAGCAGCAGGCCGGACAGCGCGACGAACGTCGCGATCACGCCCAACGCAAAAGCCACGCCCTGCCGCCTCTGCACGCGGGCGCTCTTGTGGCCCTCGGCCAGGTGCAGCGCCTTGAGCGAGAGCACCGGGAATACACAAGGCATGAGGTTGAGGATCAGGCCGCCGACAAAGGCGAAGAGCAGTGCGGCCACGAACGAGATTTCCGGGTTCGACGCGACGTTGATGGGTATGGCAAGTTCGGCGCCCGCCGCCGCCGCGAGCGCCGGCTTGGCGCCAGGGGCGACCGTTCCGACAAGCGGCACGTCGATGGTTACGGCGGGGATCGGGTCGCCGCCGCCTTCCGAGAATCCTTTGCTGGCGGTGACGACGCCGGCGACGCGCTTGAAATCCGGCGCCAACTGAATTGCGGCCGGCAGCGTCAACAGGTAGGCGCCAGCCGAGTCGCGCTGCAGGAGCTGCTTGCCCGATGGCTCGATGCGTCCCTCTTCGTGCGGAAAGAACATAAGCGCGCCCGCATCCGGCGCGCCCTCAGGGGGGACAAACTTTACCGCGACCTTCGGTCCGTCACCCTTGGCTGTCACCTGCCAATCCTGCAGCGGAATGGGGATGGCCTGGCGGGCGGCGACAATGGCATTGCCCCACTGCGGATAAGGGTCCGAACGCTCCGCCACGGGCAGCACGACGTCGAGATCGGCTCCCTCGGGAATGCAAACGTCCTTGCACACCAGCCAGTCGGCATGCGCGGCCAGCTTGAGCTGCGAACCAACCGCAGCGTCCCGGGGTACGGTAAGGCCAGTCAGCAGCAGAACTTCCTTTTCATAGCCGTAGTTCACCAGCGGACCGGTGGGCAACGCATGCGGTGCCGGCCACTGGATGGCGCCTACACCCATGCCGTCCGGCAGCTTCCAGGTAAGGGTCGTGGGCAGCCCCGAATCTCCCGGGTTGCTCCAATAGGTGTGCCAGCCTTCGGCCATCTTGAGCCGCAAAGCCACTGTGATCGGCTTGCCCGGCACGAGCGCGGTGCGCTCGGGGACCAGTTCGGCCTCGACGTGCTCCGTCTTTACCGGTGCCGCAAGCAAATGGCCGAAGGGGAACGTCGCCAACAGCGCGATGGCTAAGGTATTGCGGGCGACAGCTGGCAATGCGTTCAAGGTCGAATCCCGTGCTTTCGGTGTCCCGTCTTGGGCGCGTTCCATTCGGGGAGGTTCCCGTGCCCGTCTATAATTATCCTCCCGCCGCCCCACTTCGCGCACCCATCCCGTCGGGCGGTCTATGACAATAGCATAAAAAACCCCTTTGAGCTGGAAACGAGGGGACGGACCCCGCCGCCGCGATGCTGGAAGCATTCCTCGTATCGACCCTGGTCGTTGCCGTCGGCGAGCTGGGCGACAAGACACAGTTGCTAACACTCGTGCTCGCCGCGCGATTCCGTAAGCCTTGGCCGATCATCGCCGGCATCCTGGTCGCGACGCTTGCCAATCACACGGTCGCGGCTTGGCTCGGACATTGGGTGCGCGACGCGGTGCCGCCGGAAATATTGCGCTGGGCTCTCGCGCTTTCGTTCTTCGGGGTTGCCGCGTGGGCGCTCAAGCCGGACAAGTTCGACGCGACCGATGCGCCGCCGTCGTCGAATCGCAACGTGTTCGTCGTGACGCTCGTCGCCTTCTTCCTCGCGGAAATCGGCGACAAGACCCAAATCGCGACTGCCATGCTCGCCGCCAAGTTCGATTCGCTGCTCGCCGTGGTCGCCGGCACGACGCTCGGAATGCTGTTGGTCGACGCACCCACCGCGCTCATTGGCGACGCGGCGGCCGAGCGCATTCCGTTTCACGCCGTGCGCCTCGTGGCCGCGGCGCTCTTCGTGGGCTTGGGTGCGTGGGTGCTCCTGGCACCGATGTTCGCGAACGCGCAGGCGATCCGCTAGCGATCGCCCGGTATAATCGAGGGCTTAACATTTCACAACCAAATTGACCCGTTCGGTTCAATCATGAAGCCGTTCAATCCCAGGGAAATCGAAGCCGCCGCGCAAACCGCGTGGACCGCGGCCGATGCCTATCGTGCCGTGGAACGTACCGACCGGAAGAAATTCTATTGCGTGTCGATGCTGCCCTACCCGTCGGGACGGCTGCACATGGGCCACGTGCGCAACTACACGATCAACGACGTGATGTACCGGCACCTGCGGATGAAGGGCATGAATTGCTTGTTCCCTATGGGCTGGGATGCATTCGGCCTGCCGGCGGAAAACGCGGCGATCAAAGCCGGCGAGGCGCCGGCCAAGTGGACCCGCGACAACATCGCCACGATGAAGCGCCAGATGCAGCCGCTCGGACTCGCCATCGACTGGTCGCGCGAGTTCGCCGCCTGCGATCCCGACTACTACCGCTGGAATCAGTGGTTCTTCCTGAAGATGCTGGAGAAGGGCGTCGCTTATCGAAAAACACAGGTCGTCAACTGGGATCCGGTGGACCAGACGGTGCTCGCCAACGAGCAGGTCATCGACGGTCGGGGTTGGCGCACGGGCGCGCCCGTCGAAAAGCGCGACATCCCCGGTTATTACCTCAAGATCACCGATTACGCCGAAGAACTGCTGAGCAGCCTCGACCGTTTGCCCGGCTGGCCGGAGCGCGTCAGGACGATGCAGGCCAACTGGATCGGCAAGAGCGTCGGCGTGCGCTTTGCCTTCCCGCATGACATCCGCGATGGCAGCGGCGCACTCATCGGCAACGGCCGCATGTACGTGTTCACGACCCGCGCCGACACGATCATGGGAGTGACGTTCTGCGCGGTGGCGGCCGAGCACCCCTTGGCCGCGCACGCAGCGCAATCCAACCCGAAGCTCGCGGCATTCATCGACGATTGCCGACACGGCAGCGTCATCGAGGCCGACCTGGCGACAATGGAAAAGAAGGGCATGGCGACGGGCCTCTATGTCAGCCACCCGATCACGGGCGAGAAGATCGAGGTCTGGGTCGCCAACTACGTGCTGATGGCCTACGGCGATGGCGCGGTGATGGGCGTTCCCGGTCACGACGAGCGCGATTTCGGTTTTGCGAAGAAATACGGGCTGCCGATCAAGCAGGTCATCGCGGTGCCCAATGAGGAATTCTCCGCGGACGCCTACCAGCCGTGGTACGCCGACAAGGAGCACGGGCGCTGCGTGTTCTCCATCGCGTACGACGATTTGAACTACGCGGAGGCCGTCGATGCCGTGGCGGCGGACCTGGCCGCCAAAGGGCTGGGCGAAAAGAAGATCACTTTCCGCTTGCGCGACTGGGGCATTTCGCGCCAGCGCTACTGGGGCACGCCGATCCCGATTATTCATTGCGGGGTTTGCGGCGCGGTGCCTGTGCCGGAAAGCGACCTGCCCGTCGTGCTGCCGGAGGACTGCATCCCCGACGGCGGCGGCAATCCGCTCACCAAGCGCAAGGATTTCCTGGACGTCGCGTGCCCGAAGTGCGGCGAGCCCGCGCAGCGCGAGACGGACACGATGGACACGTTCGTCGACTCGTCCTGGTACTACATGCGCTACGCCAGCCCGGGTGCCAACGCGATGGTAGACGCCCGCAATGATTACTGGATGCCGATGGACCAGTACATCGGCGGTATCGAGCATGCCATCCTGCATCTCCTCTACGCGCGCTTCTGGACCAAAGTGATGCGCGACATGGGACTCGTGAAGATCGACGAGCCGTTCACGCGCCTGTTCACGCAGGGCATGCTGCTCAACCACATCTACTTCCGGCGCAACGAGAAGGGCGGCAAGGAATACTTTTCGCCCGACCGTGTCACGCCGACCACCGATGCGCAAGGTCACATCACCGGCGGCCGCCTGGCCGACGGGACGAGCGTCGAGTATGGCGGCGTGGGCAAGATGGGCAAGACGGAGCAGAACGGCGTCGAGCCGCAGGACCTGGTCGACAAGTACGGCGCCGATACCGCGCGCCTCTACGTGATGTTCGCCGGGTCGCCCGACGATTCCGCGATCTGGTCCGACAGCGGCGTCGAAGGCGCGCATCGCTTCCTGAAGCGGCTATGGCTGTTCGGACAGACGCACGCCGAAACCATCCGGCGCGCGACCGGTTCCTTCGATTATCGCGACGCCGACGAAGGCGTCAAGGCGGCGCGCCGCGATCTGCATATGACGCTGAAGCAGGCCAACTACGACTTTGATCGCATCCAGTACAACACGGTCGTGTCCGCCGGCATGAAGATGTTGAACACCCTCGAATCTGTTGCTGCGGATCAGCGCGGCGGCGAAGTGCTGCGGCGCGAAGGCATGGGCATCCTGCTGCGCGCGCTCTATCCGGTCGTCCCGCACACGACCTGGGTCCTGTGGCAGGAACTCGAATTCGCGCAGGAGTACGGTGATCTGCTCGACGCGCCGTGGCCCGAAGTGGATGCGTCGGCGCTCGCACGCGACGAGATCGAACTCGTGTTGCAGGTGAACGGAAAATTGCGCGGCAAGTTGAGTGTCCCGGCCTCTGCCGACAAAGCGGCCATCGAAGCTACGGCGCGGGAAAGCCCCGAGGTGGCGAAGCACGCCAACGGCGCGCCGGTGAAGAAGATCATCATCGTGCCTGGGCGCCTCGTGAACGTGGTCGTATGATCGCCTCAATCAAGTGGGGATCCATCATGCGCCGCACCTGCCTCGGCCTGTTCGCGGCGGTCGCCGCAGTCTGGCTCGCGGGTTGCGGCTTCCAGCTGCGTGGCTCGGCGAACTACGCGTTCTCGAGCATGTACCTCAATTCGAAGGCGTCGCCGACATTCAATAATGAAATGCGGCGCGCGCTCGCCAGCGCGGGCAGCGCGACGCTCGCCGACACCGCGGCGGCCGCGCAGGTCATTCTCGACATCCCGATCGTGCAGGACGACAAGGAAGTGCTGTCGCTGTCGTCGGCCGGGGCGGTGCGCGAATTCCAGCTCATCAAGCGGGTGTCCTTCCGCCTGCACGACAACGACGGCGGCGAATGGATGCCGCCCGGGGAAATCACGATCCGCCGCGCCTACACGTTCAACGAGACGCAGGCGCTGGCGCGCGACCTGGAGGAGCAGCGGCTGCAGCGCGACATGCAGACCGATGCCATCCAGCAAATCGTGCGGCGGTTGCAGTCGGCGAGGAAACCAGCCTAGGAGCTCAACGCCATGCTAGTCCGCGCCGAGGACCTCGCTGACCATCTGCAGCGCGGCGTTGCACCGCTGTACGTCATTCATGGCGACGAACCGTTGCTGGCGATCGAAGCTGGCGACGCCATTCGCGCGGCGGCGCGCAAGGCCGGCGCGACGGAGCGCGAAGTTTTCGTCGTCGAAACCGGATTCCGCTGGGACGCCTTCCTGGGCGCCAACGCCAACATGGGCCTCTTCGGCGAGCGCAAGCTCGTCGACTTGCGCATCCCGTCGGGCAAGCCTGGCGCGGAAGGCGGCGGGGCGCTGGAACTGTATGCCGCGAATCCGAGCCCGGACAATGTGACGGTGATTACGCTGCCCCGCCTCGACCGCGCTGCCCAATCTTCGGCATGGTTCACCGCGTTATCGCGCGCCGGGGTTAGTGTTGCCGTCTATCCGGTCGAACGCGACGCGCTGCCGGCGTGGATCGCGGCGCGCATGAAGCGCCATCGCCAGCGGGCATCCCGCGAGACTCTCGGATTTCTGGCCGACCATTGCGAGGGCAACCTCCTGGCCGCCGCACAGGAGATCGAAAAGCTGGGGCTTCTGCTGCCCGAAGGCGAGCTCGCGCCCGACGCCGTCGAGCGGGCCATCGCCAATGTCGCCCGCTACGATGTGTTCCAGCTGTCGGAAGCATGGCTCACCGGCGACGCCACCCGAGTGCTGCGGATACTGCATTCGCTGCAGGCTGAAGGCGATGCGCCGGTGCCGGCGATCTGGCAGCTGGTCGAGGACGTGCATGCGATCGCCGCGGTGCACACGATGGTCCGCGGCGGAACACCCCTTTCCACCGCGATCCGCAACGCCCGGGTCTGGGGCAAGCGCCAGTCGGCGCTGGAACGCGCGGTAAGCCGGGTTGCCGCGTCGTCCCTGCCCGCGCTGTTATTGGCGCTGGCGAAGCTCGACGCGCTGTCCAAGGGATTGGGCCAAGGCGACGCCTGGGACGCGCTGGCCGATGTGGCGTTGCGCGTTTGCGGCAAGCCGGTGTTGGTGGCGGCGTAGCGCGGTCGCGCACGCCAAAACTATTCACATCGTTGACTGCCTCAGTGGCCGCCGTGCTTGGCGTGCTTGTGCTTGTGCTTTTCCTCGTCCGCGTCGAGAACTAGGTCCGCGGCGCCATCGCCTTTGCCGCGCTTTTCCAGATCGGCCAACAATCCCGCGTCGCTAAGGTCGAGCAGGACCGAGTGCTCCCAGTCGTGCTGCGCAACTTTTTCCAGGCGCTTGATCACGTGATCGTCGTCGACCTCGATCGCGAGTTCCCGCCGTCCGTCGAAGCTTCCCGGCGCCAGGTTGACCGAGCCGACGATCGCGCGCGCGCTGTCGGCCAGCATCATCTTGCCGTGCAGCCGCAATCCCTTCAGCTTGTGCACTTTGGCCCCGACGTCTTGCAGGATGCGCAGGCCGCCAACGCCTTCGATCAACTTCTCCTTCTTGAGGGAGTGCGGCGGCCGCGCAACGACGTGCACTTTCACCCCGCGCGTGACGGCACGCACGACCCGCTCGATGATCACCGCGTCCTGGTAGCGCTCGTTCTGCAGCCACAGCGTGTGCTTCGCGCGATCGACAAAATGGGCGAAGCGCTCACGGCCATTGTTGTTGCACCAGATGAGATGCGCCGCCGCGTCCGCGGCAAAGGGCTTGCGGTCCCAGTCGGCCTCGAAGCAGGCGACGATCTCCTCGACCTCGTGCTTGTGCGTGGTGACGATCCCGTAGTCGCGCGTCGCGGTGACGTTGCGCGTCTCCCAGTTGAGCGACATCACGAAGGCGGTCGCATCGTCGACCACCATCGACTTTTCATGGGTGAGATCGAAAGCCGGATTGCTATCCAGGACCGTCACGCCGCCTTCCACCAGCTGCTTGCGGGATTCCGCGTTCTCGGACTCGCCGCTGCGCCGCGCGGCGTTGAGCATCACGCGCACGTCGACGCCGCGCTTGGCCGCGGCGATCGTGGCGGCGATGAGGCCAGGGTCGGAAAACAGGAACATTTTCACGCGTACCGACTTTTTGGCGCCGTCGATGGCCGCCAACAGTGGCTGCGAAGTGTCGTCGGGTTCGACGATGAGCATGCGGGACATAGTGGGTGCCTGAACGGTTGCAATAGTCGGTGCGAAAACGAATCATCTCTGCGATGGCGCCCGAGCGTCAAGAAGACTCAACCAGCGGCGGTCAGGCGTCGTCCGAAATCAGCGGAAATCGCCCCACAGCGCATTGACCGTCGCCAGCGCGGCAAGTGCCGCAGTCTCGGTACGCAGCACGCGCGGCCCCATGCGGACCGCGACCATGCCCGCGCGGCGCGCGACCGCGATCTCCTCGGCCGCAAATCCGCCCTCCGGGCCGATCAGCACGTCAAGCGCGTTGCCAGGCGGCGTGACGTCGGCCATCGCAACCTCCGCGTCCGGCGCCAGCATGAGCCCAGCCAAGTCCCGGCGCCTGGCAGCGAGCCACTGCTCGAGAGGCAGCGCTTGATGGACTTCGGGCAGACGATTGCGCCCGCACTGTTCGCAGGCGGCGACGACGATCTGGCGCCAGTGCGCGAGGCGCTTTTCGCGGCGCCCGCCCTCCGGCACGCGCGCGCTCCGCGTCGTGACGATAGGTTGAATCGCGGCCACGCCAAGCTCGACGGCTCGGCGAATGGCATGATCCATCGCGTCGCTGGCGGCAATTCCCTGCGCCAGCGTCACCGCAAGCCTTGCTTCGCGTTCCACCGGATCGAATCCGACGACGCGCACGACCGTGGTCCGCCTGTCGGCGTGGACCAGCCTCGCCGCAAATTCGCCGCCACCGCCGGTAAAAAGCGTCAGGTCGTCGCCCACCGCCAGCCGCAGAACCCGCAACGCATGATGCGCGACGGCACCGGGCAGCACGTATTCACTGCCGACCGCATCGGCCGTCAATACGTCCGGGCAAAGGAAGCGCGGCGGCGTCATGCCCGGACGTCCGCGTCCTTTGGCGAGTCCACGAAATCGAAATGAAACAGATCCGACTGCGGCTGGTAACCGATCTTGGCATAGATCGAATTGGACACCGGATTGGCAAGATCGGTGATCAGGAACAGCCGCTGCCTACCGTCGTCCAGCAGCGCCTGCGACAGCGAGGCGACGAGCGCCGTGGCATAGCCTCGGCCGCGCGCCTGGGGTGGCGTGTAGACGGGGGCGATGCGGGCGGCACCCGGCGGCGCGTCGGTCCAGCCCGCGAATGCCACCGGGCCCGCGTCGTCCCAGACCCAGAATTGGCCGCGCTCGATCCGCTTGGGGACCAATGCAAGCAGGCGCGCCGGATCTTCCGGCAGCGCGACCTCGATCAGGAAATCGCGCTGGGCGTCGCTGATCCACGCGATGTCGTCCGCCGTGGCAACCCGCGCTGCCCCGGGCGGTTGTGGCACTGGCTCGACCCGCGTCAGCTTGTGATTGCGCAGCTCCACGCGCAGCGCGTGCGACCGGCCCGTCAGCGCATGCCACTTTCGCGCGAAGGCGTCGCACGCAGTGCGAATACCCACGATACCCTGCGGCGAGGGAGCCCCATCCCGTTGCAGCGCGAAAATGTCGGCGGCGAACGCCACGGCGGCAAGCGGATCGCTGGCCCCGACCCATAATGCGCTCGTACCTCGCTGCACGGCCGCGCCCGCTGCGCGTGCCACGTTGCAGGTCGCGCAATAGACATGCTCGGAACCCGTGGGGGGATTGCGGACGAGTCCGTTCACCCACGCGTTGTAACTGCTTGCCAGCGCCTCGTCGCGCGCGAGGACCGGTGCGGCCGCTGTCAGAAACGCCTGCGGGTCGTCGTGCCGGACGACATGGGTCGGTTCAGTCATGCGCCGATTCTGCCATACGGGGGGTCGCTGGCGACGCGAGAGACAGCCGCGGTCCGCTCAGACAACCAGATCGCGATAGGCGTGCCACGTCGCGTGGCCGATGACCGGGATCGCGACGACGAGGCCGGCGAACCATGTGGCGAACCCGGCCGCGGTGAGTACGACGATCAGCAGCCCCCACACGGCCATCGCCGGGACATTGTTCCCGAAGGCGCGCAGGCTGGTCAACGCGGCGACAATGCCGTCGGTGTTGCGATCCAGCATCATCGGTACTGCCACCACGCTGATCGCAAAGACCAGACCGGCAAAAAATCCCCCGACGCAAATGTACGCGAGCAGGAACTCGATGTTTTCGAACGACAGCATCTGGCGCAGGAAGCCGTGCAGATCGGGCATGTCGGACGTGAAGAACAACGCGAACACCACGAGCGACGCGCGCGCCCACACCAGCAGGATGACCGTGAGCACCAAGGCAAAGGTGCCTACCGCGCCCACGTTGGGACGCCACGCGTCAAGAGTGGGCGCGAGCCACGCCGGCAATCCCTGCTCCCGGCGACGCGAGAGTTCGTAGAGGCCGATCGCCAGGAACGGGCCGACCAGGAAGAATCCGGTAAACAGTGCGGATACGTACTGGTACGCGCGCCCGAACACGAAATAGATCAGGAAACCCATCAGTGCAAAGCATGCGCCATAGAACATGCTCGGCAACGGATGCGCGCGGAAATCGCGCCATCCGGCGGCGAGCCAGCGTAACGGCGCGCCCGTGGAGACCACGCGGACAGCGGGCAGCGCCGACGCGGCTTCGGTGTCGTCGTTCATCGGCTACAGGAAGGCGCGCAGCGCATCGAGCACCGCATCGGGTTGTTCGGCCATCAACGCGTGCCCGGTGTCGGCCAGAGTCACGACGCAAGGATCGGCCAACGCGGCAAGCAGAGCCTGCGCACCCTTGACCGGCGTCATGACGTCGCGCGCGCCAAGGACTGCGAGCACGGGGCAGCGCACGCGCGCGGCGTCCGCGAGGCCGTCCGCATAAGCGCAGCATGCCGTCAAGTCCGTATGGAGAACGCCGGGGCGCGTCCGCTCCATCAGGCGCAGCGAACCCCCGGTCATCCACATTCCCGGGACCGCGTTGCCGCCGAGTTGCTTGCCTGCCGAAAACGACCAGCCGTTGATCAACTCGTACGCGACGTGGTCGTCCGCCTTCGCGGCGCCAAGGAGTTCATCGCTCACGAGCATCGGCGCCGCCGGGCCGAGCAGGGCCGCTTTCGTCACCCGATCCTGATGGCGCGCGGCACAGGCCAGCGCAACCAGCGACCCGAGTGAATGTCCGACGATTGCCGCCTGCGCAAGGCCCGCAGCATTGAGCACCCGCGGAATCCAGTCAGCAATGGATTCAACCGATGTGAGTGCCGCGCCGCTCGAACGGCCGTGCCCCGGAAGGTCTACCGCCAGCACGTTGAATCCATGGTGCGCAAAGTAGCGCGATTGCAGTGCCCACACACTGTGGTCGTTGGCCGCGCCGTGGACGAAGACCAGAGTTGGTCGGTCCGCCACGATCGGCCGGGAGCCCGTATAGGCATAGCACTCGTCGCCTTCGACATTGAGGCGCATGCGGCGGCCCCCTTTCAGACCTTCGCCGCGGCGTACAGCGCCCGGCTCAGATCCTCGATGAGGTCCTCAGGGTCCTCGAGTCCGATGGAGAGGCGAATCGTGCCTTCCGTGATTCCGGATTTCGCGAGATCCCCGGCGGACATGCGGAAATGCGTGGTCGACGCCGGGTGAATCACCAGCGACTTGGCATCGCCCACATTGGCGAGGTGCGAAAACAGATTCAGCGTCTCGATGAACTTGCGACCTTGCGCACGCGTCCCGCGCAGGTTGAAGGAAAAGACGGCGCCACATCCACGTGGCAGCAGTTTTTGCGCGAGCGCGTGGTCAGGGTGGCCGGGCAATTCCGGATAGCCAACCTGGGCCACGAAGTTGTGCGCCGCCAGGAATGCCACGACGCGCCGAGTGTTCTCGACGTGCTTCGCCATCCGCAGGGGCAACGTCTCGATGCCCTGCAATATCTGGAACGCCGTGAACGGTGCCATGCAGGCGCCGAAGTCGCGTATTCCTTCGCGCCGGGCACGCAGCAGGAATGCCGCCGTGGTCGACTCCTCGCTGAACACCATGTCGTGGAAGCCGCAATAGGGCTCGGTCATTGTCGGGAACTTGCCCCGCGCTTCGCCACCATCCCAGTCGAAACGACCGGCGTCGACGAGCACGCCCCCGATGACCACGCCATGTCCCGACAGGAACTTGGTCGCCGAATGGAACACGAGGTCGGCGCCGTGATCGAAAGGGCGCATGAGCCACGGCGTGGTGAAGGTCGAATCGACCAGCAACGGCAAGCCCGCATCGTGCGCCACATCCGCAACGCGCGGGATGTCGAGCACGTCGAGCCCGGGATTGCCCAGCGTCTCGCCAAACAGCAGACGCGTCGTCGGCCGGATCGCGGCGCGCCAGGCGTCGACGTCGCGCGGGTCGACGAACGTGGTCTCGATCCCGAAGCGCGGGAGCGTGTAGTCGAGGAGATTGTGCGAGCCGCCATACAGTGAGCGTGACGCGACGACGTGCGAACCGCCGCCGAGCAGCGTGACGATCGCCAGGTGCAGTGCGGCCTGTCCGCTGGCAGTGCCGATCGCGCCCACGCCGCCCTCCAGCGCCGCCACGCGCTCCTCGAGCACCGCCACGGTGGGATTGGAGATGCGTGAATAAACGTGCCCCGCGCGCTCCATGTTGAACAGCGCCGCGGCGTGGTCGCTGTCGGGAAATACGAAGGACGTCGACTGGTAGATGGGCGTCGCCCGCGCGCCGGTCGTGCGGTCCGGCCGTGCGCCGGCATGCAGCGAAAGCGTGTCGAAGCGGTGTGTCTTGGGCTTGCTCATGGCATCCTCGCAGTGGCGAGAGATTCTACGCGCGCCGCGCGTAAAATGACGCCATGAAGCGCCACCAGCCTTTGGCCGACGATCTGCCTGCGCCGCCGCCCGACCCTCTGCGGCGTGCGCCAGGCGACGCGCCGGAGCGCGGGCGCGGCGCGACTTTCAATCCGCTCAATCGCTTCCGTCGGGAGGGCCGTGAGGCCTGCGACGACGGATGGCATGTCGCGCCCTCCGATGCGAGTGACGCAAATGCAGCCGCTGAGGAACCTGCCCCGCTGAAAACCACGGTCACCATTCAGCGCGCGCGGACCATCATCGCGCACAACGCGTCGCCCGACATTCCATTCAACCAGTCGATCAATCCCTACCAGGGTTGCGAGCACGGTTGCATCTATTGCTATGCGCGTCCGACGCACGCGTTTCACGACCTGTCGCCGGGCCTCGATTTCGAGACCAAGCTCTTTGCCAAGCCGAACGCGCCTGCACTGCTTCGCGCCGAGCTGGCCAAACGAGGCTATGTCTGCGATCCCATCGCCCTGGGCACGAACACCGATCCTTACCAGCCGATCGAGCGCGAATGGAAGGTCACGCGCGGCATCCTGGAGGTGCTCGTCGAACACGAGCACCCGTTCACGATCGTCACCAAGTCGGCGCTGGTCGAGCGCGACATCGACCTGATCGCGCCGATGGCGGCGAAGAACATGACGCGCGTCTACATTTCGATCACGACGCTGGACAAGGAATTGGCCCGCTCACTCGAGCCCCGCGCGGCCACACCGCCCCGCCGGTTGCAGGCGATCAAGGCCCTGTCCGACGCGGGGATCCCGGTCGGGGTGCTGGCGGCGCCAGTCATTCCACAGCTCAACGACCGCGACCTGGAAGCGATCCTGGAAGGCGCGGCCGTGAACGGCGCACTTCATGCGGGCTGGATCATGCTCCGCCTGCCGCTGGAAGTTGCCCCGCTGTTCCGCGACTGGCTCGACGCGCACTACCCGCTGCGCGCCGAGCACGTGATGAGCGTGCTGCGCCAACTGCGCGGCGGCGCCGACTACGACGCTCGCTTCGGCGCGAGGATGCGCGGAACGGGGCCGTTTGCCGAATTGATCGAGAAACGCTTTGCCCTAGCGTGCAAGCGTCTGGGCCTGAACCGGGACCGCAGTCCCCTCGACACGTCGCGGTTCCGGCCGCCGCGGCCGCCGGGTCCGCAACAACTCGACCTCAGTCTCGGCGACGATTGAAAGCCAATGCGCCACCGCCGAACAGCAGGCCGGCCAGCAACAGCATGACCCATTGCGAAAGCGTCGGAATGGCGGCGCTCCCGGCTCCATAACTGAGAACGACCACGCCATCACCGGTCCGGACCCCGGCCGTCGTTGAGCCGTTGCTGACGCCGCCCAGGAAGGACGATCCGCCGCCGCCAGATTGGTGCTGATCGGATCTGCCACCACCGTAGTAGCCGCCGCCGCCACCGCCGATCCAGGGCGTCAGTCCGACAATCGCATTGCCGCCTTGTCCCAACGCGCCGCCGATCGTGCCGCCGGCAACCTGGCTGCCGCCGGTAGCCTGCGTCCCGCCGCAGCACGTTCCGCCATTCCCGCCGACGAGGCCGCCGCCATCCCCGCCGAGTTCCCCGCCATTCTCGGTCGCACCGCCGCCACCCGCCGCCACCAATACGCGGTTGCCAAGCGCGAAACCGCTTTGACGAACGTCGCTCGCGCCGCCGCCGCCGCCGACAAAGTTGGGGCCCGCCGAATTGGTCATGCCTAGGCCGCCACCGTTGAACCCGGCGCCCGCGGGAACCTGGTCGACGTTCGCTGCAGTTCCCTGCCCGCCCACATAGATGTACAGCGTCTCGCCCGGCGTCACTGCCAAGTCGCCCACGGCCGACCCGCCCCGCCCTCCGCGGTTGGTGGCGCCGCTCCAGCCGGACGCGCCCTGCGCGTCGATGTGCACGGTGTTTACGTTGGGCGGCACCACAAACGCCTGTTGTGCACCGGTGTAACTGAATGTCGTTGTCGTCGCCTGGGCGGCCATGGCCGACAACGCAAGAATGAAACCAACAAAAATCCGGTTCATTATTTTCTTCTCCCTGGACCTAACCTCGTGATCAAACCACAGTCCATCGGATTGTGTTGGGCAATCGTCAGACAAGTCAATGGATTAGATCGCGCACGCGGAAACCGCGTCGGAGAATGTATCGGCGTCGCAACGAATCTCTGCACCTGGGTCAGCCCGGACCAAACTTGCGCCAGCCTGAGGCAGGATGCAGACTGCCGGCACGAAGCGCGCCGCACGCGCTCGCTACCTGAGGGGATGCCATGAAGTCCACCAACCATTTGGCCGTGATCGTCGCGGCCATCGTGTTCTTCGCGTTGGGCGCAGCCTGGTACACCGTCCTGGCCGATCCATGGGCGGCCGGCGTAGGTAAGACCATGGCGCAGCTCAAGGCGGAGACCGGCGGCTCGGCCATGCCGATGGTGCTGGGCTTCATCGCGATCCTGGTCATGTGCTACACGCTGAATTCGCTGCTGAACCGCCTGGGCGACACGACGCTGGCAAGTGGCGCTAAGGTTGGCGCTTTCGTAGCGCTGGGCTTTGTCGCGGCCAATATCGCGCTCAACTATTCATTCGAGAACCGGGGCACCGCGCTTTGGACGATCAACTCCGGCTACGTGCTGGTCGGTCTGACCATCGCCGGCGCCATCATCGGCGGCTGGCGCAAGAAGTCCTGAAGGGACGAGAGCACGCGATGGCAACTCTGACCGAACGGCTGTCCGCGTGTTATACCGGCGCCGTGCATGACGTGCTGCGCATGATGGGTCATGAGAACATCGTACTGCCACCCGCGATCAAGGCCATTGCGCCGGGTACCCGGCTCGCCGGACCCGTCTGGACCGTCTCCGGCCACATCGATCGCACGAAAACCCGGCACGAGACACTGCTGGGCTGGTGCACGCTGCTTGCGCAGGCGCCCCCGGGCCACGTGGTGGTGTGCCAGCCGCAGAACCACGAAGTCGCACTGATGGGCGAACTGTCGGCGCAAACGCTGAAGGCGCGCGGCGTGCTGGGCTATGTGGTTGATGGCGGCTCCCGCGACACGGACCTCGTGCTGGAACAGGGCTTCCCGGTGTTTTGTTCCTTTTTGACCCCTTCGGACATCGTCGAGCGCTGGATTCCTGACCGATACGGCGAGCCGGTGACGATAGGCACCGTCACGATCCGCACTGGCGACTACCTGCTCGGCGACCGGGACGGCGTGGTGATCATTCCCCAGGCGCTGGTGGACGAGGTCATCGTCAAGACCGAGGAAGTCGTGTCGACGGAAACGGATATGCGGCGGGCATTGGTCGGCGGCATGGACCCGGTCGACGCGTACAACAAGTATGGCAAGTTCTAGCGCTACGACCTGATCGGTCGCGTGGCGCACGGCGAGCCGACCCAATCCGAGTCGCTCGGGCATCAGGAGTTCATCCTGACTTACTAGAGCTTCGCGCCCCCCGACCATCCTGCCTGCCGGTTGGCTCGTGATGGGACGGCCGGATGGCCGGTCTTCGTGACCGGCTGCCTTGAGCTACCTGCAACCCCTGTTGCACGACAAACGCATGGTCCGCGGAGTCACTCGAATCAACTACTGCCGTGCGGCGTGACCACGGCTGCCTACTTCATGGCCTGTCGAACGTCGACCAAGAGCTGATCGAACCTGTCGACGCGAATGATGCCAAAACGGGGAAACTCGATGTCGATGATGACGTACACGGCGCCGGTCATCGCCAGCGCGTAGACCAAAGTGTGCAGCCACCTCCTGCCGGCGCGGGAGGCCATCGCGCGCCCGGCCAGGAGGGCGCTCAGGACTGCGAGGCCGAACAACAGCGCGAAGATCACGACGGGAGGATGCATGCGGCCAGCCGCAGTGCGCGAGGTTGCGATGTCGCCCATGGAGTTCACGGCGGGCAGCAGCAGCATCGTCGCGGGCTGCGATCCCGCAGCGGCCGTCACCGCTGTCGACCAGATCTCACGCTGCAATGCGTCCGCGCGATCGAGCCCCGCGAGGGCCGCATTGATGTCAGGAAGCGCACGATACGCGGCGAGTCGGGTGTCCAGGTAACGGCGGAAGAGATCGCGCATCGGCGGCTGCGTGGAGGCCGGGAGGAGATCGATGCGCGCATAGGCCGTGCTGATCGTGTTTGCTTCATCGAGGATCAGCTTGCGACGCTCGTCGAAGCGGGTCGCCGCGCCAGAGAACGTGAACGCGATGAGCAGCCCGAGCAGCGCGAAGATGGCGCCGTCGACGACACCCGAGCCTCCCGCCGCGTCGTCCTGCTGGCCGAAGCGCAATCCGAGGCGGTGCCCGATCTCGAAAGAGAGCAACATTGCAGCGAACAACCCGATTGCCATCGGCGCTGCGTCTATGATGAGATCCATGCTTTGGGCGGTCCGCGCGCGCGACGCGGAGGGGAACGAGAGCCGTTAATTATAGCCGAGAGGCCCGCACGCGCACTCGCGCTCATCCGTAGCTGCCAGTACTTGTCCGGACACGCCCGTCGACGGGTGTTCGTTCCGCAATCGCGCAAAAACGGCTACGATTTGGCCGATGAGCGCCAGGGAACTCCAGTTCGACCCGGCGGACGCGTGGCCGGAGCGCGGTGTCAGCATCCTGAACGGGATGGTCGGCGACTACCTGCAGAAGCGCGGCAACGACCTGGCTATCGCCATGTCCTTCCGGCATCGTGGTCGACCGCTGGCATTGTCGGAAGCGGCGCTGCGCTCGGCCCATGCCGACCTCACCGGACGCCTGTGCATCCTCATCCACGGCTTTTGCTGCAATGAAAGCGTGTGGACGTTTCCGGATTCGGCCAAGCCGGGCAGCTCCTATGGCACGCGAATGCAGCGCGATTGGGGTTACACGCCGTTCTATGTCCGGTACAACACGGGTTTGCCGATCGCGCAGAGCGGCGCACAGTTGGCGAGACTGCTGGATGAACTCGTGGCGGTCTACCCGCAGCCGGTCGAGGAAATCACGCTGATCGGCCATAGCATGGGGGGACTGTTGATGCGCAGTGCGTGCGACCCCTCGCGCCTTGGCGTGGACAAGTGGCAAGCGTGCGTCAAGCGCGCGATTTACATCGGCACACCCCACGATGGTGCCGATCTGGAGCGATTCGCCCACGTTACGACCGGCGCTCTTCAGGCCATCCCAACGCAGGTGACGCGGCTCATCGGCGACATCCTCGATCTGCGCAGCCGTGGCGCCAAGGACCTGGCGTCGGGCCACGTGAACTCACCGGATGGATCCGCACCGTGGCTCCCGTCGGCGCGTCACTATCTGCTCATGGGCACGCTGACCAGGGATCCTGAACATCCGGTGGGAAGGCTGTTCGGCGACGCGCTGGTTCGCGTGCCGCGCACAGCCGATGGATTCGCAGGAAACGAGTCGTCACCCGAGATCATCGTCTTCCCGGGCATCCATCATCTGGCGCTGGCGCATGACGAGTCCATCTATCGCTGCATCCGCCAACTCTGCGCTGGCGCATGACCGGAAGTGCAACCATGGCAAAGCCTACTCTGCGCCAGCTGCGCGGCTTGAACGACCTGATCACGGACGCCGTGGCCGCCGGCGTGAGCCGGACTGAGGAGATCCACCGCGCCATCGCCCGCCGGCCCTATGCCGTGCTGAAGCGCATCGGCCCGATCGGTACTCCCGTGCGCACCGTGGAATTCGTGGAAACCACGATCTCGGGATCGGTGTACTGGACCGTTCGTCTTGCGACGGAAGTCTCGGGCCGCTTCGTCTCGCACGTCCTCGAACGTCTCGACGTGCGCGAAAACGGCACGGAGGAACAGGATGCAGATCGAAGCAAAACTGCTTGACCTGGGGCTGGCGCTGCCGGCGCCGATCATCATCCCGCCCGGCGCGCGCCTGCCGTTCGCATTCGTTCGCGTGCGCGGCAACCGGGCGTTCATCTCGGGGCACGCGCCGCAGAATCCCGACGGGTCCGTTGCGCGTCCCCTGGGCAAGGTCGGCCGCGACCTGACCGTCGAGCAGGGTTATGCGGCGGCGCGCCTGGTGGCGCTGTCGATCCTGGCCAGCCTGCAGCGCGAATTGGGCGACCTCGACCGCATCACAGCGTGGCTGCGCGTGTTCGGCATGGTGAATTCGGCGCCAGGCTTTTCGGCGCAGCCTTCAGTGATCAACGGGTTTTCGGACTTGATCCTGGAGCTCTTTGGCTCGGAGCGGGGCGCGCATTCGCGCTCGGCAGTGGGCATGGCCGAGCTGCCCTTCGACATCCCGGTGGAAATCGAGGGTGAAGTGGAATTCGACGGCCCCGCCCGGCCGCGCTGACCAGGATTGAGCCTGTGGCGTGCGCCATGCGGATTGCGTTCGCAACGGCTAAACTCGCGTTGAGTTGGCGCCAAACGTCGGCGCAAACGTCTTCTCGCAAGCTTCCCGGCACGCGCCGCTCGGCATCTCGCTGATCCGCATGCGCCACGACACAGGGAGCGCCGGCGGCATCAGAAACCACGGGAGGAACATATGCTGGTGAACAAGACGGCGACCCGCGAATGGGCGCCCACCGATTATCACGGGATCGAGCGCTGCCTCTTCCGCAACAACGACAGCGGCGGCCGCTCGTCGGTCGCGCGACTGGTCCGTGGTGCGCGCTTTCCGCGCCACGTCCACCACGGCACCGAGGAAGTCGTCGTGCTGTCCGGCATCGTCACCATTGGTGGCGTCGAACTGACCGCGGGCGATTACCTGTTCACGACGCCGGGCGAGGAACATGATGTCGTTGCCATTTCCGACGCCATCATTTTCGTGTCCTCGCAAAAGAGCACGCCGGTCGTCGAATAGCGTCCCGGGTGATCCCCAGCGACCTTCCGCCATCTTCAACTCCCGCTCACCATGACCCTCGACAAATTTCTGGAAACCGCTTGGAACGACCATGCCGATCGTCCGCAGGAGGTCGCGGATCGTCTCGCCGGCGCGCTGCACCTCATGGACACGTCCGACCACATTCCGCCGTTCACGCGCCTGCTCACGCATGTGTACGGCGAGCATCTTGGGCAATGGCGGCGCGGCATCGAACTGCTGGATGCCGTGCGCGCATTGCCGGCGTTCGACGGCAGCATTGCGGTCGCGGGGGCGCTGGCCCGAAACAGGGCCACCCTGCTCTATTGTGATGGCGATCCCGCCGCACTCGGTCCGCTTTCCCCCGGGGATCGCGTGGCCGTGCTGGCGGCGGCGGCGGCGGCCCTCGCCGGGCGCACCGATTTCGGGCGGGCGCTCGCCGCCTATACGGAAGCACTGGATCTGGCGAAGGCTGGCTTGCCTGCCGGATCGCCGGCGATTCGCGCGCTGGCCGTCGGCGGCAACAACATCGCCGCGGCGCTCGAGGAGAAGAACGATCGCAGCGCGGAAGAAACCGAGGGCATGATTTGCGCGGCCGAAGGTGGTCTCGCGTATTGGAAGCTCGCCGGGACGTGGCTGGAGGAAGAGCGTGCCGAATACCGGCTGGCGCGCAGCCTGCTCGAGGCCGGCAGGCCGCAACCGGCGCGGGAAAGCGCAGTGCGCTGTGTGCGGATCTGCGCTGACAACGACGCGCCCGCGCTCGAACAGTTTTTCGCTCAGGCGGTGCTCGCGTCGGCGGAACGTGCGGCCGGAGAAGGCGCCGCGTCTGCCGCTACGCGTGCCCGCGCCATGGCGCTGTTCGAGCAATTGCCGGAAGACGAGAAGCCGTGGGCGCGGTCGACGCTGCGCGACCTGGGGGAATGAGCATCTGGTCAGGCCGTGGCGGGGCGTAGCGGCGCCTCCAGAAGGCAGCCGAATTCGCGCGCAAAGTCGACCGACACCCGCGCGTGCACCGCACCCTGCTTGTCGAAGAAGCGCTGCGTCCCCGCACAGGTGAACACCCCTTCGTGCCAGATATCGGGGTGGATGTAGAGGCCGCGCGTCCCGTCGAAGCGGAAGCAGACGAAGTGCTCCGGTCTCACGTCGTCGCCGGGCAATGCCAACGGGACCAGGAACGGCTTGGCCTCGAGCGGAAAGAAGAGCTGGCCGCCATCCGGGTGATAGTTCGCGTGCCACTGCAGCATCACATCGGGTTCGCGCCGATGCGTGTCGTCCGCCTGCGTGGGATCGCTGGCATAGGCGAGGATGTAGTGGCCCCCTACCGCTTCGTTGCGCCCATACAGGATGTCACCGCGCCATTCGCTGACGAAGACGCCCTCCGTCGTGCCGCCCTCGTCGCCGCTGTCCTCGTCGACCGGACGGGTGCCACGCGCGGGCCAGCGCACGATTTCCACCTTGCAGTCGCGGGGGTCGTCGACCAGGAAACCATAGCCTTCGAGCGCCGCGTTGGTGGCGGCGAGCACCGGCATGGGCATCCGGCGCAGGCCCGCCGGCAAATCGGGATTGAGGTAATCGGGCATGACCCCGCCATTCTAGGGCCACGTTGCCCTAGTGGCTGACCTTGCCAACCTTCGAGCCCGAATTGCCCACCAGGAAATCGAGGTCGACGCCGCGATCGGCCTGCAGCACGGTATCGCAATAGAGCTTGACCCAGCCGCGATCGGCGTGTGGAGGCAACGGCTTCCACTTGGTCTTGCGCCGCGCGAGTTCCGCGTCGCTGACGTGCAGGTGGATCCTGCGCTTGGCGACATCCAGCTCGATCAGGTCCCCGTTGCGTACCAGCGCGAGCGGGCCGCCCGCCGCCGCCTCGGGCGCCGTGTGCAGAACCACGGTGCCGTAAGCGGTGCCCGACATGCGCGCATCCGAGATGCGGATCATGTCGGTGACGCCTTTCTTCAGGATCTTGGCGGGTAACGCGAAGTTGCCGACCTCGGGAAAACCCGGGTAACCCTTGGGACCACAATTCTTGAGCACCATCACGCACGAGGCGTCGACGTCGAGCCCGGGGTCGTCGATGCGCTTGTGCATGTCGTCGACATTCTCGAACACGACCGCGCGCCCCTTGTGCTTCAGCAGCTTGGGCGTGGCGGCCGACGGCTTGATCACGCAGCCGTTGGGCGCGAGGTTGCCGCGCAGCACCGCGATGCCGCCCTGCGGCTTGAACGGCCTGGCAATGGGCGTGACGACTTTCTCGTTGTAGTTGATGGCGTCCTTGCAGTTTTCCCAGAGGGTCTTGCCGTTGGCCGTAAGCGCCCTCTTGTGCAGGAACTTGCCGATCTCGCGAATCACGACCGGCAGGCCGCCCGCATAGTAGAAGTCTTCCATCAGGTACTTGCCCGATGGCATCAGGTCGACGAGGCACGGCATGTCGCGGCCCAGCCGGTCCCAGTCGTCGAGCGTGAGCTTGACGCCGATGCGTCCGGCGACGGCCAGCAGATGCACTACGGCGTTGGTCGATCCGCCGATCGCGCCGTTGACCATGATCGCGTTCTCGAAGGCGTCCTTGGTGAGGATCTTCGACATCTTGAGGTCCTCGTGCACCATGGCGACGATTCGCCGTCCACACATCCTTGCCAGAAGCTTGCGCCGCGAATCGACGGCGGGAATGGCGGCGTTGGTCGGCAGGCCGATGCCCAGCGCCTCGACCATGGATGCCATCGTCGACGCGGTGCCCATCGTCATGCAGTGGCCGGCGGAGCGGGACATGCACGACTCGGCTTCCTCGAGATCTGCCATCTTCATTTCGCCGGTCTTCAGCATCTCCGTGAACTTCCACACGTGGGTGCCGGACCCGATGTCCTCGCCGCGGAACTTGCCGTTGAGCATCGGCCCGCCGGACAGTCCGATGGTCGGCAGGTCCACGGATGCCGCGCCCATGAGCAGCGCGGGCGTGGTTTTGTCGCAGCCCATCATCAGCACCACGCCGTCGAAAGGATTGGCGCGGATCGACTCCTCGACGTCCATCGCCACCTGATTGCGGAACAGCATCGTGGTGGGCCGCATCAGCGTTTCGCCCAGGCTCATCACCGGGAACTCGATCGGGAAGCCGCCGGCGTCGAGAATGCCATCGCGCACGTGCTGCGCGAGTTCGCGGAAGTGCGCGTTACAAGGGGTGGCCTGCGACCACGTGTTGCAGATTCCGATCACGGGCCTGCCATCGAACTGATCATGCGGGATGCCCTGATTCTTCATCCACGACCGGTGCACCAGCGCGTCGCGGTCGTGACTGGCGAACCAGGTCCGGGAACGGAGGACGCGTTTCTTTGTATTGGCCTTTTTGCTCATTGCTCAATTATCTTTCATGCGGCGAGCCGGGCGCCGGTTCCTTGATCGAAGACATGCACCTTGGCGGGGTCGATGGCAAGGCCGATCTTCTCGCCGGGATTTACGTTGGGTCGGCCATGCGTTACCAGGATCAGCTGGTCTTCGCCAGCCTGGATCAGCAGTTCGGTCTCGGCGCCCGTCGGCTCGACCACGACGATCTCCGCCGGCACCGCGCCGTCGTCATCGGCGCCGGCAAGGCGCAGGTCGCCAGGACGGATGCCGTAGGCGACGGACTGGCCGTCACTCCCCGGACCGCCTTGCAACGGCCAACGCACGCCACCCGCCACCTCGACATGGGCTGCGCCGCCGCCGCGCTTGATCTTGCCGTTCATGACGTTCATCGCGGGCGAGCCGATGAACTGCGCGACGAACAGGTTGTCCGGATGATCGTAGAGCTCGAGCGGCGCGCCGATCTGCTCGATGTGGCCGTCGTGCATGACCACGATTCGATCGGCCATCGTCATCGCCTCCACCTGGTCGTGGGTGACGTAAACGGTGGTTGTTTTCAGCCGCTGGTGCAGTGCCTTGATCTCCGCCCGCATCGCGACGCGCAGCTTGGCGTCGAGATTCGACAGGGGCTCGTCGAACAGGAATACCTTGGGGTCGCGCACGATCGCGCGTCCCATCGCCACCCGTTGCCGCTGGCCGCCCGAAAGCTCCCGCGGAAAACGCGCGAGATACGGGTCGAGGTTGAGGATCTTGGACGCGTTGGCGACGCGGTCGGCCATCATCTTCGCATCCGCCTTGCGCAGCTTCAGGCTGAACGCCATGTTCTCGCCCACCGTCATGTGCGGGTACAGCGCGTAGCTTTGGAACACCATTGCGATGTCGCGGTCTTTGGACTCGATGTCGTTGACCACCTTGTCGTCGATGGCGATCGTGCCGCCGGTGATTTCCTCCAGGCCCGCCAGCATGCGCAGCAGCGTCGACTTGCCGCAGCCCGATGGACCTACCAGGACCATGAATTCGCCTTCCTTGATGGCGAAGCTGATGCCCTGGATGACCTTGGTGCTGCCGAAGGATTTCTCGACGTTCTGGAACGATACGGTTGCCATGCTCTGCTCCGAAGTCTTTGGACGCTGCCCGGGTTCAGCTCTTGACCGCGCCAGCCGTCAGGCCGCCGACCATGTACCGCTTGAATGTGTAATAGATCGCCGCCGGCGGAAGCGCGTAGATGAGCCCCGTCGTCATCAGCAGTTCCCACGGCGAATCGTCCGCCGCGAGGAAATTGCCGAGCGCGACGCCGAGCGTGATCTGGGTGTCCTTCGACAGCAGCAGGAACGCGTAGAGGTACTCGTTCCAGGCGAGCAGCAGCGCATAGGTGCCGATCGCCACCAACGATGGCGTCATCAGCGGCAGGTAGACCAGCCGGAAGAGCTGCAGCGGCGAAGCGCCATCCATCTTGGCCGCCTCATCGAGCTCATACGGCAGCTTGTCCGACGCCTGCTTCAGCACCCAGATCGAGTACGGCGCGGCGATGGTCGTCATCGCCAGGATGAGCGACCACTGGCTGTTGAGCAGCCCATAGACACTCATCGTCTTGTACATCGGCACCGCAAGAAAGGCTGCGGGGATGAAGTAGGTGCACAGCGCCGCATTCATCACCGTGCGGCCGCCGCGCACCTTGAGGCGGCTGATCGCGAACGCGGCGCCCGTGGCAACGAGAAGCGTGAGGAAACCGACCGCAACCGCGATGATCAGCGAGTTCCACATCTGCAGCCAGAAGTGGTTGAGGTAATAATGCTCCTCGAAAAAGACCACCTTGAAGTTGTGCAGCGTGGGACTGTCGGGCCACAGCTTGCCGCTCATCGCCTTGTCCCTGGGCGAGATCGCAAACAGGACCAGGTGATAGATCGGCAGCATGGTCCAGATCAGCACCGGAATGCCGATCAGCAGCAGCTTCGCCTCGGTCCCTGCCTGCCGCCACGTCTTGATCTTCATCTGTCAGTCCTGCCGGGCCGTCCCAAGGAACCCTCTCCGCTGGCGGCGAACCATGCAATTTCGCGAGCGCGGGGGTTCATTTCGACAGCCGCTTCATCATGAAGTAGATGAGGGGAAGGATCGCCGGCAGCGCCACGATGATCGCCGCCATCGACAGATCGACCTGGTCAAGGCGCAGGTAACGGATGCCCAGCGTGGCCAGCACGTGCGTAAGATCAGCCGGGCCACCGCCGGTCAGCAGGTACACGCTGTTGAAGTCACCCATCGTCCAGATCATCGACAGTATCGTGCACGTGAGATAGAGCGTGCGCATGGACGGCCAGGTGATGAACCTGAATTTCTGCCAGTTGCTCGCGCCGTCAACCGACGCGGCCTCGTAGTGCTCTGCAGGTATCGCGAGCCGGCCCGCGATCAGGATGAGCGTCCAGAACGGCAACGACTTCCAGATATGCATGAGCATCGCCATCGACAGCGCGATCGTCGGATCGTTGAGCCAGTTGGGACCGTCGGCACCGGTGAAGCGGAAGATCAGCGAGTTGATGAGCCCCCACTCCGGGTTGAGCATGAAGCGCACCGAAAGGATCGTGGGAATCGACGGCACCGCCCATGGCAGGATGAACAGCAGTGACAGCCACTTGATCCACGTGCGCGCCTGGATGAAAAACCCGGACAGCACCAGCGCGACGATCATCTTGAGATTGACCCCGATGACCACGAACGCGACCGTATTGAGCAGCGAGCGCGCAAAGATAGGGTCGGCGAAGAGCTTCGTGTAGCTGGCCGGATGACGCGCGATCCAAAAACCGTAACCGACCGGATACAGGACGAAAACGAGGAACACCACGACGTACGGCGCAATGAGGATCATCCCCCACTTCTGCCAGGGGGAAAGCGCCCGGCGTCCCGGTCCGCTGGGGACCAGGTTTGTGTCGGGAAGCGCGACAGTCGCCATCGAGTTGCTCCTCCGATCGACGCGGCGCGCCGATGCGGGCGGGCTGCGCGCCCGCCCAACGCGGCGCCGTACCGCGCGAACCGGCGTCGACTAGCCCGCGACCTGCTTGATACGCGCGATCATCTCGTCGACCGCCTTGTCCACCGGAACCTTGTCGGTGACCACGCGATTCATCGCCTTCGCCCAGACGTTTTCGTTGTTCAGGATCGTGAACTTGTAGTTCTTTGTAAATTCGAACGTGACTGTTCCGGCGGCGAACTGATCGAACACGTCCTTGCGGTGCGGGTCGGTTTGCCAGAACGCGCTGGCGGCGCCGGTCTTGGTCACCGGGAACCAGCGGCCCAGCGAGCCTTCGACATACGGCTGGAGATTCTCGTCCTGGAGCAGGAACGCGACGAACTCCTTCGCCCGCTTCTTGTTCTTGGAACTTTCGAAGATCACCCCCGTCTTGACCGCGGCACGGTAGACCATCTTCGAGCCGTCCGGCTTGTTCGGGAAGCCCGCCGTGGCGATCAGCTCCTCGTAGTTCTTCTTCGCCTGGGCGCGCTGCTCGGCAGTGAGCGTGGCGTTGTTCGCATCGTCGAGCCATTTGGCGACGATCGAGATCGTCGCGTTGTGGGTCATGATGATCGTCTTGTTGTGAAAGGCGACATTGTTGTCGGGGTCTTTCCACGATGTCGACGAGGGCGGCGTGCAGCCCTTGACGTAGGGCTCGGTGTAGTCCCTCAGCGCGCTGATCAGTCCTTGTCTGACTTTCGGATCATCGACCAGCAGCTTGCCGTTGTCGTCGACCATCTTGACGTTGTAGGCGTCGGCAAAGGTGAGGAACGAATAGAATGAGTCGCTCGAATCCACGCCCATCGGGAATCCCGTCGCATAGACGCGTGCTCCGGTCTTCGTGCGATACGCCGGCTGCACCTTGTCGCACCAGAACGACCAGTAGGCCTTCCATCCCTTCGGCAGGTCCGACTCCTTGAAGCCCGCCTCGCCGAGCATGTCCTTCCAGAACTGGATGTGCATCGTCTGCTGCTTCAGCGGAAAGGCGTAGTACGCTTTCTTCTTGGTCTTGTCGTTGTAAAGGTAAGTGGTCTCGACAGTGTTCTTGAGGAACCCGCCCTTCATCGGCGTGATGATGTCGGTGATGTCCTCGAGCTTGCCGTCGAACGCCCATTTGCCGGTGACCTGGAAGTCGTAGACGTCGGCGTACGCAACGTCGGGCGGCGTGCCCGCATCGAGCGCCGCTACCGTCTTCGGAATCATGTCCTGCACCGGATACTGCGAGAGCTCGACCTTCACTCCCGTCTTGGTCTCGAACTTCTTGATCGCGGCGAACAGGGCGTCGTCCTCGGACTTGTAGAACCCCTTGACCCACCAGACGGTGAGCGTCTCCTGGGCGGCCACCGGCGCGGCGGCGGCGAGCATGCCGACCGCGACCAGCGCGGCGGCGAGTTGGCTAATCAGCTTCATGCGACTCCTCCATGGAAAATGATGCTGCGTTACGCGGATTTTGCCGTCTTGTGCGCGCAGCCCTTTGGCAGCCTACGGGCGGCGGTAGATCGTGTCAACTGAGCATGGCAACTGAGCAGCGGCCGAGGTCGAAACGGGACTGATAGCGAAGGCCGGTCCGGTGCGGTTACATCACCGCGCCCAGATACCACGGCACGAACTCGTTCTGGCCATAGCCGTGCATCTCGCTCTTGGATTTGGTGCCGGACGCCGTGTCGAGTATGAGCTGGAACAGGCGCTCGCCCGTCCCCTCGACCGACGCAGTACCGTCGGCGATCTCGCCGCAATTCAGATCGATGTCCTCCTCCTGCTTGGTCCAGAGCGGCGTATTGGTCGACAGCTTGAGCGAAGGCGCGGGCGCGCAGCCGTAGGCGGAGCCGCGGCCCGTCGTAAACACGATCATGTTGGCGCCGCCTGCCACCTGCCCGGTGGCCGATACCGGATCGTAGCCCGGCGTGTCCATGTAAACGAATCCCCTGGCGGCAACCGGCTCGGCATACTCGTAGACCGCGACGAGATTGGTGGTGCCTCCCTTGGCCACTGCGCCAAGCGACTTCTCGAGAATCGTGGTCAGCCCGCCCGCCTTGTTGCCGGGCGAGGGGTTGTTGTTCATCTCGCCCTTCTCGCGCGTCGTGTAGTCCTCCCACCATTTGATGCGCGACACTAGCTTCTCGCCTACTTCGCGGGAGACCGCGCGCCGCGTCAGCAGGTGCTCGGCACCGTAGATTTCCGGCGTTTCGGACAGGATGGCCGTGCCGCCGTGACGCACCATGCAGGTCGACCGCCGCGCCCAGCGACGGATTGGCGGTGATTCCCGAATAGCCGTCGGAGCCGCCGCATTGCAGGCCGATCGTGATGTGGGACGCCGGAACTGCCTGCCGCGTCACTTGTTGGCGTAGGGCAACATCTCCTTGATGAGACCGATCCCGTAGGCGATGGTCTTGGCGGTGCCGCCAGTGTCCTGGATACTGAACGTGCGCAGCAGCGGGCCTTCCTTCAGGTTTTGCGCGCCCATCAGCGAGCTGATCTGGTTGGCCTCGCAACCCAGGCCGATCATGAGCACGCCCGCGAAGTTCGCGTGCCGCGCGTAGCCTCCCAGCGTACGGCGCAACAGCAGCATGCCTTCGCCGTGCGTGTCCATGCCGCAGCCGGAGCCGTGGGTCAGCGCCACCACACCATCGACGTTGGGGAATTCCGCGAGCCGCTCGCGCGTGAAGTATTCGGCGATGCCGCGCGAAACGGTGGCCGAGCAGTTCACCGTGGAGAGAATCCCGAGGTAGTTGCGCGTGGCCACCCGCCCGTCCTCGCGTACGATGCCCATGAACGTGGCCGCGGGCGTCACGTACTGGGTCGGCTTCATGTCGGCGCCGAACGCGTAGTCGCGGTCGAACGTCCCCATGACCAGGTTGTTGAGGTGGACGTGCTCGCCGGCGGCGATGTCCTTGCTGGCGAAGCCGATGATCTGGTTGTAGCGGCGCACGGGCTCGCCCTTGCCGATGGCACGCGTGGCGATCTTGTGCGCCGGCGGCACCAGGCCCACGACCGTGATCTTCTCGTCCAGCAATGTCGTGCCTCCGACGAGCTGCGAGCGGGCAATGACCACGTCGTCATTGGGATGGAGGCGGATGGTGAGTGCGCTGCGGGTAAGCATGGCTATCTCCTTACTGCACCGTCGCCCGCACGCCTGCAAGGCGGTCGATGGCGACAAAATCCCAGTCGATCCCGAGTCCGGGCGTGTCGGGCGGAATGGCGTAACCCTCGCTCATCGCCATTCGCGAGTTCGTGACCGCATCGAGCTGCGGTATGAACTCCACCCAGGTTCCGTTGGGAACTGCCGCGGACAGGGACACATGCAGCTCCATCAGGAAATGGGGACAAACCGGCGCATTGAACGTCTCCGCCAGATGCGCCACCTTGAGCCACGGCGTGATGCCGCCGATACGCGCGCAATCCACCTGCACCACGCTGCAGGCGCCACGCTGCAGATACTCGCGAAAATGCGCGGGATGATAGAGCGACTCGCCGATGGCGATGGGCATGGTCGCCTTGGCCGCGAGCTCGACGTGGCCACCCAGATCCTCCGCCGGTAAGGGCTCCTCGAACCAACCGAGCATGAATTCGTCGTAAGCGTGCGCCCGGCGGCACGCCTCCGCAACCGTGAACGCCTGGTTGGCATCCACCATGATCTCGAAGCTGTCGCCGACGGCCGCGCGCACGGCAGACAGCCGCGCCACGTCTTCGGCGATCGACGGCTTCCCGACCTTGACCTTGCAACCTTTGAATCCTTCCGCCTTGGCCGTCACTGCTTCGTCCACCAGCTGCTTTTGCGAGTGGTGCAGCCAGCCCCCTTCGGTCGTGTATACCGGCACCCTCGCTTGAGCGCCGCCCGCCAGCTTCCACAGCGGTTCGCCGGCACGCCGGCAGCGCAGATCCCACAGCGCCGTGTCGATCGCCGCGAGGGCGAGGCTGGTGATCGCGCCCACGGCGGTCGCGTGCGTGGCAAAGAACAGGTCCTTCCAGATCGCCTCGACCTGCGCGGCGTCGCGACCAATGAGGCGCGGCGCGAGGTGGTCGCGCAGCAGCGCGACCACCGATGAGCCGCCAGTGCCGATGGTGTAGGTGTAGCCCGTGCCCATCGCGCCGTCGGCGCAGGTGATCCGCACTATGGGCGTTTCCTGTGTCACGAACGACTGGATTGCGTCGGTACGTACCACCTTTGGCGGCAGATTGACCTGGAGGATCTCGACGCGCGTGATCTTGCCCATCAGCCGGCGACCATCAACGGAAGAACATCTTAGGCAGCCACAGCGAAATGCTCGGGACGTAGGTAATCAGGATCAAGCTTCCCAGCAGTGGCACCAGCCAAGGCAGGATTGCCATGGTTGTTCGCTCGAGCGACATTCGCGCCACGCGCGCCAGCACGAACAAGACCAGGCCCATCGGCGGATGGAGGAGACCGATCATCAGGTTCAGCACGACGACCAGCCCGAAATGCACGGGGTCGATGCCGAGTTGCAGCACCGTGGGCATCAGCACCGGCACCGCGATCAATATTGCCGCGGTCGGCTCCAGGAAACAGCCCACGAACAGCAGCAGCAGGTTGACCAGCAGCAAAAACACCCACGGCGAATGGGTGAATCCCAGCACCCACATTGTCACCATGTCGGTCACGCGCGTGGCGGTAAGCAGCCAGCCGAATATCGAAGCCGCAGCGACGATGAACAGAACCGTGGCCGTGGTCTCGATGGTCTCCAGCGACACCTTGATCAGCATCTTGAATTTCAGCGTGCGATACCAGAACAGTCCCAGGAACAACGCCCAGACGGAGGCCGCGATCGCGCCTTCGGTCGGCGTGAAAAGGCCTGTGGTCATGCCGCCTACCAGCAGCACCGGCGTCATGATGGGCAGCACCGCCTCGAACTTGAATTTCCAGTCGGCGACGAACAACGCGACAAGGGCCACAGTCGTCGCCAATGGGGCGTTGACGCCCATCAGGACGGCGCCCCAGATCACCAAAGGAAACGCTATCACGATCCCCAATTCGACCATGGCCTTGCCAACCCGGCTCCACAGGAACTTGATGTCGGCGCCCCATTTGTTCTTGTGTGCGTAGTACGTGACCGTGAGCATCATCAGCACCGTCAGCACCAGGCCCGGCAGGATTCCCGCCAGGAAAAGCTGGCCGATCGAGACATTGGCCACCATGCCGTAGATCACGAACGGCAGCGACGGCGGGATGATGGGGCCGAGCGTCGCGGATGCTGCCGTGACACCCACCGAGAATTCCTTCGAATAGCCGTGATCGCGCATCGCCTTGATCTCGATGGTCCCCAGGCCCGCGGCATCGGCGATGGCCGTGCCCGACATGCCTGCGAAAATCACCGACCCGATGATGTTGACGTGTCCCAGGCCGCCCTTCATCCAGCCGACCAGCGCCAGCGCGAAGTTGAATATGCGGTTGGTAATGCCGGCGTTGTTCATCAGATTGCCGGCAAGGATGAAGAAGGGAACCGCCAGCAGCGGAAAACTGTCGATGCCGCTGATCATCCGGTGCACAACCACCATGGGCGGAGAGGTTCCGGAGACGTAGAAATAAATGAGCGATGCGCCCGCCATCGCGATGGCGACCGGGATGCCGGTCACCATCAATACCAGGAAGCCGGAAAGCAGCCAGCCGGTCATATAGTTTCCCCCCGAAGCGAACTACGTTCGCCTCCCCCCGAGGGGGCACACCGCGCCCTTGGGGCGGCCCTGCAGGCGCGGTGGCGTCTCCCCCCGAAGCAGGCGCGGTGGCTCCTCCGCCCGAAGCGAACTACGTTCGCCTCCCTGCGGGCGATTCGCGACGGCGCTCATTCGATATGCTCGTCAATGGCGTGCTCGGGACGCTCGAGCAGGCTGAAGCCGCGCCGCCAGTTCTCGATCGCGACCTGCACGGAGCGAACCGTCGCCGCCGCGAATCCGAACGCGCACACGCCGTAGACGAGGTTCATCGGCAGGTCGATGATCGTCATCTGCATGTGCCCCATGCGCGTCATCATCTCTATCGTGAGGCCCACCGCGGTGGCGAAAAACAATATCCGGATCACGTCCACCAGCGTGGACAGCGCGCGGCCCGCCTTGGGCGGGATCAAGTGATACAGGAAGTCCACGTGAATGTGCCGCGTGCGGCGGACCGACGCGGCGATAGCGATGAAAACGGTACAGATGAGGAGATAGCGCGCGATCTCCTCGGTCCAGGCGGCCGAGTCGTTCAACACGTAGCGGGTAAAGAACTGGTAAAAGACGCAGGCACCGAGCAGCCAGAAGAAGCCGAACGAGATCCAGTCCTCGATCAGGTATTCGGACAGGTCGATCGGGGCGTCCTCGACGTGGAAGTGACCTTCCGCATCGAGGACGGCGCCGGCCTTGGCGGTTTCCTTCGTGTCAGTCATGAACCCGGCCTCCGCGCCGATGCATCACTTCAGCGAGACGATCCGGTCATAGTCGGACTTGGTGAAACCCAGAGACTCGAGCGTCGTGGTCTTCAACACCGCGTCGGAAAAACTCTTGCGATCGACCGCGACGACCTGGAGGCCCTTCTTTCTGAATTCATCGGCAAGCTCGGCTTCGCGTTTCTTGATTTTCTCGGTCGCGCGCGCTGCCGCCTCCTGCGTGACTTCGGTGAAGATCTGCTTTTCCTGATCGGTGAGCTTGTTCCAGACGTGTGGCGCGATCTGCGTCGTGAGCCCGTCCACGATGTGACCGGTCAGCATGATGGCTTTCTGGACCTCATAGAATTTCTTGGCCTCGATCGTGGTCAGTGGATTCTCCTGCGCGTCGACCGTGCCGTTCTGCAGCGCCAGGTACACCTCGGCAAATGCGATGGGCGTGGGATTGGCACCGCAGGCCTT
Organism: uncultured beta proteobacterium; assembly: GCA_963819965.1. Taxonomy (GTDB): domain Bacteria; phylum Pseudomonadota; class Gammaproteobacteria; order Burkholderiales; family Casimicrobiaceae; genus VBCG01. The sequence continues at coordinate 52,895 of CAWFYA010000001.1, read as the reverse complement.
AGGCATGGCCATGTAGGTCGGCACGTCCGGAACGCGAATCTTCAGTCCCTTCATGCCGGCACAATCGGTGAAGGGCTTTTGCGCGGTAACGTGCCTCGCCCCGTAATACGTGTAGGCCGTGATCTGAATGCCGGTCTTCGCGCGATAGCCATCGACCATCTCCTTGAACACTGCGCTCTTCGAGTACGCGAGCAGGTGATCGGCGTCGCGGAAAATGAATGGATAGTAGGCAATGCCCAGGCGCGGATAGTTGCGCGCGGCAAATGACGGCCCGCTGATGATCATGTCCACGGTGCCCAGCTGCATTCCCGTGTTGATGTCGGTTTCCTTGCCGAGCGTGCTGGCCGGAAAGACCTCGATGTCGAACTTGCCGTTGGTGCGCTTCTTGATCTCGGCAGCGGCCCACACCGACTCCGTGTGGTAGGGCTCGGATACCTCGTACACGTGCGCCCATTTCAATTTCTGCTGCGCGAACGCAGGCCCGGCAGTCGTTACGACGGCCGCTACGGCAGCCAATATCAATTTCGCAGGCAAACGCATGGATCCTCCTTGGTACGACGTTGTTGTGGCCGGTACGACGCCGGCTCCGATTAACCGGTCAGGCGCAGACGACCTGAACCTTGGTGCTCTTGTTCTTATCCGCGGCCGCATGGAACGCGGCAACGGCATCCTGCAGCGGGTATTGTCCCGACAACAGCGGCCGCACGTCCACGCGACGCGACGACAGATAGTCCACCGCCCAGTCGAATTCGATTCCCCAGCGAAACGCGCCGCGCAGGTCGAGCTCCTTGGCCATGAGTTCGTTGACCACGAACGGCAGCGGCTCGTGGGGCAGCGTACCGACCTGCACGACGACACCGCCGCGCTTGGTCGCGGCAACGCAGCTCTTCAGCGCGTTGAAGTTTCCCGACACCTCATAGGAGACGTCGAATTGCGGCGTGGCCAGCGCTTCCCCGTCCCGGTCCGCGCGCAGCGTCACGTCGGCGCCGACCAGCTTCGCCTGCGCGAGCGGCCGGTCCAAAACGTCGGTCACCGTGATCTTCTTCGCGCCGGCCAGCTTCGCAGCCAATACCGTGACGCAGCCGATCGTGCCCGCGCCCGTGATCAGCACAGATTTGCCGAGCAGGTCGCCGCCGCGATTGACGGCATGCAGTCCCACGGCAAGCGGTTCGGCAAACGCGAGCTCGCCCAGCGAGATGTCGCCGGCGACGGGATAGCATTGCCGTTCGCCCATCACGAAGTATTCCTGGAACATGCCCTGCACGTGCGGGAACAGGCTGGCGCTGCCGAGAAACTTCATCCTGGTGCAGAGTTGCTCGCGCCCGTCGCGGCAGTAGTCGCAGCGGCCGCACGCGTGCGAAGGCGAAATGGCCACGTTGTCGCCTGTTTTCACCCGCGTGACGCCAGGACCTACCGCAGCGACGACGCCCGATGCCTCATGGCCTGGAATCAAGGGCTCGCGCACGATGAAGCTGCCGTTGCGGCCCTCGAAGTAATAGTGGAGATCGGAACCGCAAATGCCGGCAGCGCCCAGGCGCAACAGCACTTCGCCCGGACCTGGCGTGGGCGTCTCCGCGGGTTCGATCCGCAGGTCTTCCTTGGCGTGAATTCTGCAAGCTAACATGGTGTCTCCTCGTAAATGTCCTGCCGCCTGTTCGGCTATTTTCCGCCCGCCACGCTGTCCCAGCCGGTACTGAATCGCTTGTACGCCTGCGTCAGGTGTCGTTGCATCGCTGCGCGCGCACCCGCGGCGTCCTTGGCCGAGATGGCCTTGAGGACCGCGCGGTGCTCCGCCATCGCGGAATGCCAGAGCGCCGGTGAATCGTAGTGATGCTCCAGTTGCTTGTACAGCGGTCCGGTGCGATCGACCCACAGCATGTCGACCACCGCTACCAGCGCGCCATTGCCCGTTGCCTCCGCAATGCGCAGATGGAACATCCGGTCGCCTTCCAACGGCTGCTGGTGCCCCTCGAGCTCAATTCGCATGGCATCCAGCGCTTCCTCGATCGCGTGCACCTGCGCCTTCTTCGCCGACTTGGCCGCCAGCGCCGCGGTTTCGCCCTCGATCACATAGCGCGCGCGCAGCAACTCAAACGGACCGGCGGTCGCGCCACCATCGTGCTCGTGCCCGGCCTTGCCACTTCTGCCTCTGGCGCCGCGCCCCAACTCGTCAATTGCGTCGCCGTTCGACGTGACAGCCTGCACATAGATTCCGGAGCCGATGCGAACCTCGACCAGGCCCTCCACCTCGAGCGCGATCAGCGCCTCGCGCACCGACGGCCGCGATACGCCGAGCTGTTTGGCCAGGTCCCGCTCGGGCGGCAATCTTGCGCCCGCCGGAAACTCGCCGCTCCGGATCAGCGCGCGGATCTGGTCGGCGATCTGCCGGTAAAGCCGGCGGGGTTCGATGCTCTGGAACGGCATGGCGCGGATGACGCCACATGAAGCTGCGCCATTTGTCTTTGGGTCGGGCCAGAAGGCTAACCCTCGCCCGGAAACTGGTCAAGTGGTATTACCAATTTCAGCGATGCCGGGGTAAAATCCGGCGCATGATTGCCCTGCCCCCTGCGCGGCGCCAATGCGCATTCCATTCCCGTCACGGACACACGCCACTATCCCGCACCGCATCATGAGCGCCACGACGATTGCCTCGATTCGCGCCACGCCTGTCACGGTGCCGTTGCAAGCGCCGCTGCTGCACAGCAACGGCGCGCACTGGGGGCGATTCGTACGCACCATCGTCGAAGTCGAGACCGCCGACGGTTATCTGGGATTGGGCGAAATGGGCGGCGGAGGAGAGGACGCGACACGCGCCTTTGCCGGTCTCCAGGACTATCTGCGTGGACACGACGTATTCGCGCTGGAAGCCATGCGCTTCAAGGTCTGCAATCCGACGGCGAGCCTCTACAACAACCGTACGCAGCTGCACGCCGCGATCGAATTCGCGTGCCTCGACATCATGGGCCAGAAACTCGGCGTGCCCGTGCACGCGTTGCTTGGCGGCAAGCTGCGCGACGCGGTCGATTTCGCGAGCTATCTCTTCTTCCGCTACGCCAATCCCGAAACCGGGCGCGGCGAGGTGCGCACGCCCGAACAGCTGGTCGCGGAAGGCGCGGCGTTGAAGGCCCGCCACGGCTTCACGTCGCACAAGTTGAAAGGTGGCGTCTATCCGCCGGCGCACGAGCTCGAGTGCTACCGCGCACTGGCGGCATCGCTGCCGGGTGAACGCTTCCGCTATGACCCGAACTCGGCGCTGTCGCTGGCCGATGCCATCGCCTTCGGCAACGGCATCCTGGACATCCGCAACGACTATTTCGAGGATCCGGTGTGGGGCATGCCGCAGCTGAAGCGCCTCAAGGAATTCGTCCCGCTGCCGACCGCCACCAACTCCGTCGTGATCAATTTCGAGCAACTCGCGACCAATGTGCAGTCCGGCGCGGTCGACGTGATCCTGCTCGATACGACGTTCTGGGGCGGCATCCGGCCGTGCATCAAGGCTGCAGGCGTGTGCGAGACGATGGGGCTGGGCGTGGCGGTGCACAGTTCCGGCGAGCTTGGCATCCAGCTCGCGACGATGCTGCATCTGGGCGCGGTGCTGCCCAACCTTGGCTACGCAGCCGACGCGCACTACCACCACCTGGGCGACGACGTGATCGCCGGTGGCCCAATGCGCTACGAGAACGGCGCCATTCGCGTGCCCGACGCGCCCGGCCTGGGCGTCGCGCTCGACCGCGACAAAATGCGGCAATATCACGAGTTGTACAAGGATCTCGGCGGGTACCCTTATGACCGTGATCCCGGTCGCCCGGATTGGTTCCCCCTGGTGCCGAATGCCCGCTGGGCCGATCCGGCAGTTTCGCTGCGCCCTTCCTTGAAATAGCCGAGGCGCGGGTCTTTGGATCCGCGGGCCTCGTTAAACACGAGACGTTTTACAGGAGAAGTTTTCACCATGGGACGTTTAACCGGAAAAACCGCGCTGGTCACTGCGGCGGGACAAGGCATCGGCTTCGCCAGCGTCATCCAGATGGCGCGCGAAGGCGCCACCGTCTATGCGACCGACGTGAAGCCTGCGCTGCTGTCGAATTACTCCGGCGTGGCCAACGTACACACACGGGTCCTCGACGTGCTCGACGACGCCGCCGTGGTCAAGCTGATCGACGAACTGCCTGCGCTCGACGTGCTGTTCAACTGTGCCGGTTACGTGCATGCCGGCACCATTCTCGAATGCACCGACAAGGATTGGGACTTCAGCTTCAACCTCAATGTCCGCGCCATGTACGTCGCGATCAAGGCGGCGCTGCCCAGGATGCTGGACAAGCACCAGAAGACGGGCAGTTGGGCGTCGATCATCAACATGGCCTCCGTCGCGGGCTCGATCAAAGGCATTCCCAATCGCTTCGCCTATGGCGCGAGCAAGGCCGCGGTGGTCGGCCTGACCAAGGCGGTGGCTGCCGACTATGTGCAAAAAGGCGTGCGCTGCAATGCGATCGCGCCGGGCACGGTCGATACGCCATCGCTCGGCGACCGCATCAATGCGTTCGACGACCCGGTCGAGGCGCGCAAGATGTTCATCGCGCGGCAGCCGATGGGACGGCTGGCCAAGGCGGAGGAGATCGCGCCGATCGTGCTTTTCCTCGCCTCCGACGAATCCGCGTTCGCAACGGGACAGACCTTTTCCGTCGACGGCGGAATGACGATTTAGAATTTTTCGTGAAAATGGGCCGGCGCGGCCGGCCCGTCTTCTAAATTCCTGGTCTTCAATATCTCCGGAGGTAATCATGAAACTCGTACGCTACGGTCCTGCAGGAAAAGAAAAACCCGGCCTCATCGACGCCGACGGCAAGCTGCGCGACCTTTCGAGAAAGGTCAAGGACATCAACGCCGCGGCGCTCGCGCCCGCCGAACTAGCCAAGCTGAGGAAGCTCGATCCAAAGAAGCTGCCGCTGGTCAAGGGCAAGCCGCGCATCGGTCCCTGCGTCGCAACGCCGTCGAAGTTCGTCGCCATCGGGCTCAACTACAGCGATCACGCGAAGGAATCGGGCAACCCGATCCCCGAACACCCCGTCGTGTTCTTCAAGTCGCAGACCTGCATCGTCGGCCCCAACGACAACGTGATGGTGCCGCGCGGGTCCACGCAGCTCGATTGGGAGGTTGAGCTGGGCGTGGTGATCGGCCGTACCGCGCGCTATGTCGACGAGAAGGATGGCCTCAAGTACGTCGCCGGTTATTGCCTGATCAACGACGTATCCGAGCGCGAGTTCCAGATGAAGAAAAGCGCGACGCAGTGGAACAAGGGCAAAGGTTGCGACACGTTCGGCCCGCTCGGGCCATGGCTCGTTACGACCGACGAGATCAAGGACCCGCAGAAGCTGGGGATGTGGCTCGACGTCAATGGCGAGAAGCGACAGCGTGGCAATACGAACACGATGATCTTCAGTGTCGCCAAGCTTGTGTCGGACGTGTCGTGCTACATGACGCTGCTTCCCGGCGACGTGATCACCACCGGCACGCCACCCGGCGTCGGTCTTGGCATGAAGCCGCCGGTGTGGCTGAAGCCCGGCGATGTCATGACGCTCGGCATCGACGGCCTGGGCGAGCAGAAGCAGAAGGTCGTGGCGTTCAAGGGCAAGCGCTGAGGGCCCAACGCAAAACGTCGTTCCCGTTCAGTTGGGTACCCGAGCAGGAATTCGGCGGCGTTGACTCTCGTTGCCACCATGAACGACTCGTCGTTGTCGCGTGCGCGGGGACGACGACATGATTACGGTGCCGTATACGCCGTCTTCACCGTCGTAAAGAACTCCGCGGCATAGCGACCCTGCTCGCGCGAACCGTAGCTCGAGCCTTTGCGGCCGCCGAACGGCACGTGATAGTCGACACCGGCCGTGGGCACGTTGACCATCACCATCCCGGCCTGCGCGTGGCGCTTGAAGTGCGACGCGTACTTGAGCGACGTCGTGCAGATGCCCGACGACAGTCCGAATTCGGTATCGTTGGCGACGGCCAGCGCCTCGTCGTAATCCTTGACGCGGATGACCGCCGCGACCGGCCCGAAGATCTCTTCGCGCGCGATGCGCATCGCGTTGGTGGTCTCCGTGAACAGCGCCGGCGAGAGGTAGTAGCCCTCGGTCGCGCGCTTCAGCCTCTCGCCGCCGGTCACGAGTTTCGCCCCCTCGCCCTTGCCGATGTCGAGGTACTTCATGTCCTGTTCGAGCTGGCTCGGGTCCACGACGGGGCCCAAGTCCGTGCCCTGCAGCAAGGCGTTGTCGACCTTCAGCGTTTTCAGTTTTTCGCAGACAGCCGCCACAAACCGGTCGTGGATGCCGGCGGTGACTATCAACCGCGACGACGCCGTGCAGCGCTGGCCCGTGGAGAAATAGGAACCTTGCACGGCAACGTTTACCGCCGTCGGCAGGTCCGCGTCGTCGAGCACCACCAGCGGGTTCTTGCCGCCCATCTCGAGTTGCATCTTGGCCATGCGCGCAATCAGCTTCGCGGCAATGGCGCGGCCCGTGCCCACGGAACCGGTGAAGCTGACCGCCGTGATGTCGGGACTGTTGACGATGATCTCGCCGACCACCGAACCGCGTCCCATGACCAGGTTGAAGACGCCCGCTGGCAGCCCGGCGCGAGCCAGGATGTCCGCGATCGCCCACGCGCATCCGGGCACGAGGTCGGCCGGCTTGCACACGACCGTGTTGCCGTACGCCAACGCGGGTGCGATCTTCCATGCGGGAATGGCGATCGGAAAATTCCACGGCGTGATGAGGCCGATCACGCCCAATGGCTCGCGCGTCACCTCGACGTCGACACCGGGACGCACCGACGCCAGCTTGTCGCCGGCCATCCGCACCACTTCGCCGGCGAAAAACTTGAAGATCTGGCCGGCGCGCATCGCCTCGCCGATGCCCTCGGGCAGCGTCTTGCCTTCCTCGCGTGACAGCAGTGCGCCGAGTTCATCCTTGCGGGCGAGGATTTCGCTGCCGGCGCGATCCAGGATGTTCGCGCGCTCCTGGATCGATCCGGTCGACCACGCGGGAAAGGCCTTTTTTGCGGCGGCGATTGCGGCGCGCGCCTGTTCGGCATCCGCCTGCGCATACTCGCCGATGACGTCGCTTAGGTCAGACGGATTGCGGTTGAGCGTGACGGAGGCGCCTGCGAGCCATTCGCCGGCGACATAATTCCTGAAGAGTTCGGCCATGATGCGTCCCTGGTTGCTAGAGCAGGTTGCGGCGCGCGAGGTTTTGCATCAGCGCCGAAGCGCCGAAGGTCCACGGTGCGATCCGGTCGGAATGATTGACGCGATTGACGAGCGCGCCGAGCGTCGGCGTGGACACCGTGACGATGTCGCCGATGACGTGCGTGAATCCCAGCCCGGGACCGTGGCGATCCTTGGTGGGCGCGAACATCGTGCCGAGGAACAGCATCAGGCCGTCCGGGTATTGATGATTGCTGCCGATGGCCTGGCCCACGAGGTCGAGCGGATCGCGGCTGATCATCGCCATCGAACTGGAGCCGGTCATCGCAAATCCGTCAGGGCCGTCGACGCGCATCGCGATCTCGCAGCGGCGGACATCGTCGATCGTGTAGTGCTCGTCGAACAGGCGGATGAACGGGCCGATGGCACACGATGCATTGTTGTCCTTGGCCTTGCCGAGCAGCAGCGCGCTGCGACCTTCGAAATCGCGCAGGTTGACGTCGTTCCCGAGCGAGGCGCCGGCGGTTTGGCCCTTGCCGCTGACCGCCAGCACGATCTCCGGCTCCGGATTGTTCCATTCCGACTTGGGATGGATGCCGACTTCGGCGCCCGGTCCCACCGCCGACATCGGTTGCGACTTGGTGAAGATTTCAGCGTCGGGACCGATGCCCACCTCGAGGTATTGCGACCACGCTCCCTGCCGGATCAGCGTTTCCTTGATGCGCGCCGCCTCCGGCGAGCCGGGGCGAATCTTCGCCAGGTTGTCCCCGATCACCGCGACGATTTCCCGGCGCACCGATTCCGCCTTGGCCGGATCGCCGCGCGCCTGCTCCTCGATCACGCGTTCCAGCGTGCTGGACACGAACGTGACGCCGCTGGCCTTCAGCGCCTGCAGGTCGCAGGGGGCGAGGAACCAGGGCCGCGCGGGGTCGCGCGCGTCATGTGCCGAATTAGCCAGCACTTCGTCGAATGACGCCAGCCGCGGCAACGGCCCGGCCCCGCGAATCGCGCCGACCGGGTCGTCGCGATTGACCAATTGGCTGGACGTGGCCGCCACGGCGGACAGGTCGTACACGCCATCCGCCCGCACGAGTACCAGCATGGGGCCCTCAAGCGACGCGACGTGCACGCGTCCCACCAGCGTGGCGCGCGCGTGGTCGGCGGGAAGTATGCCGGCAGGTGAAAGTCGATCGTTCATGACGTGCGGAGAATAGGCGATCGCGGCCCGACAGAATACCCGACATGGGCCGCGCTGCGTCGAGTTCGCGTCGCCGCCGCTGCAACGGCATAATCCGGGTTTGGACAATGACTCACTCCGGCTGGAGGCAGGTGATGGAGAACGACAAGCTGGAAGGCGCGGCGCAGTTCCTGGCCAAGGCCCGCCAAGCGGGAGTGCCCGGCGCGCGCTTGCCGGATGAACTGCGTCCGGCCAACTTGGAGAGCGCACTTGCGATCCAGAGGCGCGTGCTCGAAATGCTCGGCCAGGCGGTCGGCGGGTGGAAATGCGCGTTGCCATCCGCAGAGCGGCCGATCAACGCGGCGCGCATCTACGCATCGACCATTCGCGCGTCGTCGCCCTATCCGGTGGTCGCGACCGGCACCATCGCCAGGATCGAACCGGAAGTCGCGTACGTCATGGGCGAAGACCTGCCCCAGCGCGCAACACCCTATGCCGAGGCCGAGATCCGCGCCGCCGTCGCCGAATCGCGTCTGGTGCTGGAAATCCTGGGAACGCGCTACGCCGAACCGGGTGCGGTCAGCTGGCCGGAAATGGTGGCCGACAGCGTGCAGAACCAGGGGCTCTTTCTCGGGCCGACGTTCACGCGCGGATTCGACCCCGTGCTGCGCCGGTTCCCGATCACAATCCGGACGTCGGCCGGCGTCTTGTCGACGCACGATGGCCACCATGGCGACGGGCATCCGCTGAAACCGCTTTACTGGCTGGCGAATTTCCTGGCCGACCGCGGCGAAGGGCTGCGCGCCGGACAGGTCGTGACGACAGGTTCCTATGCGGGCGCCATCGAGGTGCCGATTGGCCCGCAGCTGACTGTGACCTACGGCGATCTGGGCGACGTCGCGGTCGAGCTCCGGCGCACCGAATGAGCAAGGCTCCGGTCCGGCGCGTTGGCAGGGGGTGGCGATGAGCCTGGCCGGCATGGGCGTGGTCGCGATCTGGCATGACGTGCTTGCGGAGTCGCAGGACGAGTACCGCGAATGGCACAACCGCGAGCACATGCCGGAGCGTGTGGGCATTCCGGGCTTTCGCCGTGGCCGCCGTTACGTCGCATTGAGCGGCGGGCCGGAATTCTTTACCCTTTACGAAGCGGACTCCGCGGAGGTGCTGGGCGGCCAGGATTATCTGAATCGCCTGAATGCGCCGACGCCGTGGTCGCAGCGCGTGATGACGTCGTTCAGAAAATTCGCGCGATCGACCTGCCGCGTGATGTTTACGCACGGCGAAGGCAGCGGCGGCGTCATGCTGACGATGCGCTTCGCCGTCGTCGAGGCGCAACGCACCGCGATGCTCGAAGCACTTACCCGACGCGCACTGCCGCCGCAAACCTACGCCGCAGGCGTCTGCGGCGTGCACCTTTGCGTGGCCGATGATGCGATCAACCGCATCGAGACCACGGAAACGAAAATGCGCGCGGATGCGGCGCCCCTCCCGTCGTGGCTGCTCATGATCGAAGGCGTCGCCGTCGCCAGCGTGCGCGATGCCGCCCAAGCACTCGCGCCGGAACTGGCGGCGCACCGGGCCGAGGGCATCGACACGGCCATCTATCGCCACGAATGCACCCGGCTCAAGACGCCGTGGAGCGCAGGCTGACGTGACACGATCCCACTCTTGATTGTGCGACGCGCGTCGGACGGGCGCGCTTTTTTTGCGGCATACTTGCCGACAACATTCCTTGCATCGCGACCATGACCACCGACGCCACCCGCCCGCCGACGTCCGACACGTCGCTGTTCCCGGAGATCGATCCCTACGCGTCGGGGCGCATTGCGCTCGACGGATTGCACGTCATGCAGTGGGAGGCCTGCGGCAACCCGAAGGGCGTGCCGCTCGTATTCCTGCACGGCGGACCCGGCGGCGGCTGCCTGCCGCACCATCGCCGCTTCTATGACCCGGCTTTCTGGAACATCGTGTTGTACGACCAGCGTGGCGCGGGCCGCTCCACGCCGACGGCCGAACTGCGCGACAACAGCACGCCTCACCTGGTGGCCGACCTCGAGCGGCTGCGGCGCGAACTGGGCGTCGAACGCTGGCTCGTCTTTGGCGGCTCGTGGGGATCCACGCTGGCGCTCGCCTACGCCCAGGCCCATCCGGAGCGCGTGCTGGGCCTCGTGCTGCGCGGGATCTTCCTCGCCACGCCAGTGGAAATCCACTGGTTCATGCATGGCATGCGCAACGTGTTTCCGGAGGCGTGGCGCGCCTTCGCGGAGGCGCTGCCCATGTCGGAGCGCGCGGATTTGCTGGCCAGCTTCTATCGCAGGCTCACGGATCCCGATCCGGCGGTTCACCTGCAGGCGGCGCACGCCTGGGACCGCTATGAAGGGGCGTGCACGACTCTGCTGCCGGCGCCCGACCCGCTGGCCCGCTTCGACGGCGACGCCGCCGCGCTCGCCATCGCGCGGATCGAGGCGCACTACTTCGTGCACCAGGGCTTCCTGGGCCCGGACCAGCTGCTTGCCGGCGTCGGTGCGATTCGGCACCTGCCTTGCACGATCGTGCAGGGGCGCTACGACATCGTCTGCCCCCCGGTCACGGCCGACGCGCTGGCGCGGGCGTGGCCGGAGGCCGAGTACATCGTCGTGCCCGACGCCGGGCATTCGGTGCGGGAACCCGGGATCACGCGGGAGCTGGTGGCCGCGGCACGCCGGATGCAGGCGCGAGTCGGCGCACCCTAGCGGCGCCGGGCCGGCCACGCGAGATACTTGACGTCGTCAACCAATAGGTTGACGATGGCAACTATCCGGTTCAACGGGGATTCGCCATGGCCGCGGTGCCTTCCGCGCGCGTTGCTGCGATGCGCGGCTTCAATCGCTTCTATACCCGCCGCATCGGCGTGCTGGAGGAAAAACTGCTCGCCAGCCCCTTCTCTCTGGCGGAGGGGCGCATCCTCTACGAACTCGCGCGCCGGGATGGGCTCGCCGCTAGCGAACTCGCATCCGAACTCCTGCTCGACGCCGGCTACCTTTCGCGCATGCTGATGCGCTTTTCCAAGCTCGGCCTGGTGACGCGGTCGCGATCGCCCGACGACGCTCGCGTGCATCTGCTCCGGCTGACACCCAAGGGTCACGCGGCATTCGCGCCGCTCGACCGGCGCTCGCAACAGGAAATCGCCGGGTTGCTGGGCGCGCTGCCCGAGAGGTCGCAGCGGCAGCTGATCGGCGCCATGCACCGGATCCAATCCCTGCTCGGCAATTCGCCCCCGCCTTCATCGTTGCCCTCGCCAACCTCGTCACCGTGCGTGCTGCGCCCGCACCTCCCCGGCGACATGGGCTGGGTCATCGGCCAGCATGGCGCGCTGTATGCGCAGGAATACGGCTGGGATGACCGCTTCGAGGCGCTGGTCGCTGAAATCGCCGCCCGGTTCATCCGTGAGTTCGATCCGCAACGCGAGCGTTGCTGGATCGCGGAATCGGAGGGAGAGCGCGTCGGCTCGGTCTTTCTCGTGCGCAAATCGACGACGGTCGCCAAGCTGCGGTTGCTGCTGGTGACACCTGCCGCGCGCGGTCGCGGATTGGGGCGGCTGCTGGTCGATGCCTGCGTGGATTTCGCGCGGAGCAGCGGCTACCGCAAGCTGACGCTATGGACCCAGCAGAACCTGGCCGCGGCGCGACACGTCTACAAGCAGGCGGGATTCACGTGCACGCGGCGCGAGCGGCATAGCAGCTTCGGTCAGGCGCTCGTCGGCGAGACGTGGGATTTGCAATTACGGCCTCCCCTGACCAGCCAACCCAAGACCCGATGACCGGCAGCGGTCCCGCTCGACCCCGATCCCCCAGTCGGCCGCCGCCGCAGTTGTTGGACTATTCGCGCGCGCCTTCAAACGGAATGGTGATCCGGATCTCGTCGCTCGCTGCCATCAACGCCGCCTTGATGCCGAATTCCGTACGTCTTATCACGGCAGTCGCCTCACCGCCGCACATCGGCCGCTTGTTGAAGGGCTGGGGACCGCATTTGAAACTGGTCAGCTTGAGCGCCACCGGCTTGGCCACGCCGGCGAGTGTGAGCTCGCCATTCGCGCCGACCAGTTTGTCGCCATCGAACACCAGGTCCGAGGACTTGTAGGTGATGGTCGGGAATTTCTCGACGTTCAGGAATTCCTCGCTCTTCGTCACCATTTCCAGCGCCGGCGCCATCACCAGCGACGCCGTCATGATCGTCGCGTCGATCGTGCCCTTCCTGAACGCGCGGTCCAGCGTCACCTTGCCGCTGGCGTTGGTGAACGTCCCACGCTGTTGCGAAAAGCCCATGTGCGTCACCTCGAATGCCGGCGTGGTGTGTCGGGAATCGAGAACATAGACTTCCTGCGCCAGCGCGGGCACCGCGACGCAGGCCGCCGCCGCCACGACCGCGGCAACCTTGTGACCCGACAGCATTGATGCCTCCCTTGGGAACATCAGCCGATCTGATTGGCCGGCGCGGAAAATCAGACAGCGCGCGGCAATACCATCCGGACCCGGACCAGCACGTCATCCGCCACCACGCTCGGGTCGGCCCATTGCCCGTCGCCGATCTTGAAGTCGAGGCGCTTGATCGTGAACTCCCCGGTGGCCACGGAATTGCCTGCGGGGTCGCGCTTGACCTCGATGGGAATCGTCTCGTCCCGTACGATTCCCTTCAGCGTGAGCTTGCCGGCGATCTCGTACTTGTCTCCGCCCAAGCCCTTCATCAGCGTGGACTGAAAGGTCGCGACCGGAAACTTGGCGGTGTCGAACCAGCGTGGGCGCATGACCTCGGTCTCCGATTCTTCGCTGGCCAGGTCGATGCTGCCCAAGTCGATCGTGAACTCCGCACGCGATTTCGCGAGGTCGTTCGGTCGGAAGTCGACATTGGCCTTCCACTTGCGGAACCGGCCTTCAACGTTGGCACCCATTTGTCGTGAAATGAACCGGATCTCGCTTTTGTCGATGAGCACGCCCTGGGCGCCGGCGCCGGAGGACGCCAATAACATCATCGCGAGGGAGGGTATAAAGGGGCGGAAAAGTCGCATGGAAGAGAAATCCGTAACAATTTGTTTTGCCGAGGAAGTCAGCGCCTTGGCAGCATGCGCGCCAGGATGCCGTCCCGGTCGACGAAATGGTGCTTCAGGGCCGCCGCGACATGGAATACGACCACCGCCGCGAGGATGAAGTTCAGCGATTGATGCAGGAGGAGCAGGATCCTCGCATTGTCGCGGTTCTTGGCGACCAGGTCGGGAAGGGGCACCACCCCGAGGTAGACGACCGATACACCCGTCGAGGAACTGTAGATCCAGCCGGACAGCGGGATCACCAGCATCAGCCCGTAGAGCAACGAATGCGAAGCGTGGGAGGCACGAACCTGCCAGGCAGGCATCGTTGCCGGAAGCTCGGGCGCCGGATGGCCGGCGCGCCACGCCAGGCGCGCAGCGGCCAGCAGAAAGACGGTGATGCCGATCCATTTGTGCCACGAGTAATAGCGAAACTTGGCGGGCGAAAACTCGACGCCGGTCATGAAAAGCCCAAGGCCGAAACCGCAGAAAATCAGCAGCGCGGAGAGCCAGTGCAGCGTCAGGGCCGTGCCTGTGTACCGGGATTGCGTCATGCGCCATTTCTATCACGCTCGCTCACGCGTCGTCGATCCCGGGGCATCCCTGCCTCAACGAAACTGCGCATACCTGCCCTTCAACCGGCCGTTTCCGGCACGCCGCTATAATCGATCGGACGCCGCGCTCGCACCTAGCGCGTGGATGCATGACCCTTGATCCTTTCTTGCGCCGGGGTATCGCAACGCAATTCGCGGTAGGTCCAATCTGCATGGCAAACAGCCACCGATACCCGTTTGTTCCCATTGCCCGATCGTGAGGGCGCGGCGCCCATGAACGCCGACTGGCTGGCCCGCAGCCGCGCCGCGGTATGGCATCCGTGCACACAGATGAAAGTGCACGAGACGCAGCCCCTGGTGCCGATCGCCCGCGGCGAGGGCGCATGGCTGTACGACTTCGACGGCAGACGGTACCTCGACGCCGTCAGTTCCTGGTGGGTGAACCTGTTTGGGCACGCCAATCCCCGCATCAACGCGGCGCTGGTAGCGCAACTCTGCGAGCTCGACCATGTGATGCTCGCCGGCTTCACGCACCGGCCTGTGATCGAGCTTTCGGAACGCCTGGGCAAGTTGGCGCCAGCCGGATTGGGACATGCGTTCTACGGATCCGACGGCGCGTCCGCCACCGAGATCGCGCTCAAGATGAGCTTCCACTACTGGAACAACATCGGCCAGCCCGCGAAGCGGGGCTTCGTGAGCCTGGCGGGTGGATACCACGGAGAGACGCTGGGCGCGCTGGCGGTCACCGACGTGGCACAGTTCCGCGCCACCTACGCGCCGCTGCTCAATCGCAACAGCGTCATGCCCTGTCCCGACCGGCGGCGCGGCGTGACGCCGGATGCCGCCGCCGCGGCGCTGGACGCGCATCTCGCGCAACATCACGCCACCACCGCGGCGCTCATCGTCGAGCCCCTGGTGCAGGGCGCGGCCGGCATGGTGATGTACGACGCTTCCTACCTGCGGCTGGCGCGGGAAATCTGTACGCGCCACGACGTGCATCTCATCGCCGACGAAATCATGACCGGGTTCGGACGCACGGGAACGCTGTTCGCCTGGGAGCAAGCCGGCGCCGGCGCCCCCGATTTCCTGTGCCTGTCCAAGGGGCTGACCGGCGGCTACCTTCCGTTGTCGTGCGTGCTGTCCACCGACGAGGTGTACCAGGCGTTTTATGCCGATGACACCGCGCGCGGCTTCCTGCATTCGCACTCCTACACGGGCAACCCCATCGCCTGCCGCGCCGCGCTGGCCGTCCTCGACATCTTCGACCAGGACCAGGTACTCGCCTCCAACCGGGGCAAGGCAGCGCGCTGGACTGCGGCGATCGCCGCCGTTGCGCGGCACCGCAACGTCCGCGATTTCCGGCATTGCGGCATGATCTGGGCCTTCGACGTGGACACCACGCGGCAGGATTTCTCGCGCTGGTTTTTCGCCGAGGCGATCCAGCGCGAGTTGCTGCTGCGACCCATCGGCAACACGGTCTACTTCATGCCGCCCTATGTCGTCAGCGACGACGAATTCGCTCTGCTGTGCGCGCGCACCGTCGAAATACTGGACGCCGCCTGATGCGCGCCATCGCGCTCCTTGCCGCGCTGCTGCTCGCAGGCGCCGTCCGCGCGGAGCTGCCGCGCGCTGTCGGCCAGGCGTTCCTGGACGCAGGCGTGCCGCTGCACAGCGTGTCGTTGGTGGTGCAGGAGGTCGGCACCGCGCGACCGCTGTTCGTCCACGACCCGACACGGCCGATGAACCCGGCGTCGGTGATGAAGCTGGTCACGACATTCGCCGCCCTCGAGTTGCTCGGCCGCGACTACCGCTGGAAGACGGAAGCCTACCTGGGTGGCCCGCTCGACGGCGGCGTGCTGCACGGCGACCTCATCCTCAAGGGTTACGGCGACCCCAAGATCACCATCGAGCAATGGCGGTCCTTCATGGCCGCGCTGCGCGCCAAGGGGCTCGACCGGGTGGAGGGCAGCCTGGTGCTGGACCGCACCTGGTTCAGGCCGGCCGCGCACGATCCCGCGCAATTCGACCAGGAGCCGCTGAAGCCGTACAACGTCGGACCCGACGCGCTGCTGGTCAGCTTCAAGTCCGTCCGGTTCGTGTTCGCGCCCAACGCGGGCGGCGACGCGGTGGACCTGCGCGTGGAACCGGCTCTGCCCGAGATCGTCATCAATGTGCCGCCGGTGCTCTCTTCCAGCGGCGATTGCGCGGACTGGCGCAGTGCACTGGGCGCCACGTTCAGCAACGCCGGGGCATCGGCGAAGGCCGCCTTCGCGGGACGCTTCGCGCAGTCCTGTGGCGAGCGCGACTGGTACGTCGCGCTGCTCGACCATCCGCATTTCGTCCACGGCATGTTCACGACCTATTTCCGCGAAGCGGGCGGCCAGTTCGACGGCGGACTGAAGGAGGCGCGTGCGCCGCGCGGCGTGGCGCCGTTCGCCACGCTCGAGTCCCTGCCGCTGTACGACATCATGCGCGACGTCAACAAGCTGTCGAACAACGTGATGGCGCAACAGATCTTTCTCACGTTGGCGACTACGCGATATCCGCCACCGGCTACCCCGGCGCTCGCTACCGACGTGGTGCAGCGATTCCTGAAGGAGCGCAAGATCGCCATGCCCGGACTGGTGCTCGAAAACGGTTCGGGACTTTCTCGCCGTGAGCGGGTGACCGCTGGCGGTCTCGCGCAATTGCTCGCCGCCGCCGACCGCAGCGCGGAGCGCGAGGAGTTTGCGAGCTCGCTAGCCGTCGCGGCGACCGACGGGACCGTCCAGAACCGTTTCCAGACGGGCAATGTCGGCGGCCAGGCGTTGCTCAAAACGGGCACGCTCGATGGCGTCAAGGCGCTCGCCGGCTACGTGATCGACGCGCAGGGACGGCGCTGGATCGTCGTCGCCCTCATCAACCATCCCAACGCCGGGCGCGGCCAGGCCGCGCTCGACGCGCTTGTGCAGTGGGTCTATCGGAGCGCTGCGGCCTGGGACCCGAAGATACGGCACTGACGCGCGTCGCGAGGGCGCCAAGCTGCGCTGCGCGGGCCGGATTCGGCCGGTGACCGGCCGGCACCGCGGTCAGACGCCGGGAATCGCCTTGCTGTCCTTGTACAGCATGTAGCCGCGCACGACGCGATAGATCACCCAGATGGCAGTGATCACCCAGATTGCCCACGCTATGGGTATCCCGATGAGAGTGACGAAGAGGCACACACCGACCATGTCCCACAGGAACGACCACCAGAACGTCCGGATCAACCAGGTCAAATGCGACGCGACCCAGGTCGCCCGGGCTTCGTCCCGCTTCACGTAGCATACGATGACCGCGACGATGCCGATGATCGACATCAGCGGGAACGGCGACGCGAGCCCGCGACTGGCAATGTCTAGGACCGCACCGATCGCGAAGAGGGCGTAAGCGAGGACGCCTGCGCCAACCGGCACGGTCGAACTGGCGGAAGCGGACTGGGGAGCGGGGAAGTCGGCCATCGCGAAAGTCTCCATGGTCCTGCCGCGCCGTGCGTCGGCGCCCGTGCCGCGAAAGATGGGGCCGGCGGGCGATCCAGTCAATAGACGTCGGATGAAGCGGCCGATGGATGCCGCGGAGCGCCGATTGCCGGCAATCGGCGGCGTGGCGTTGGCACCTACGGTCGAAGCCTGCGTTGGCCTACAAGTCAACCGACGCGAGAAGGCTATAATGGGTCTCCCGCAGTCCAGGGAGTTCCATTGCCAATGAACTGGAGGTTCCCATGACCATCGAAACGAGCCGCGACCAGATCGTCGACCAATTTTCGTCCGTGCTGTCGGAAGCCGAGAGCCTTCTCAGCAAGGCCACACACGAAACAGGCGAAAAGGCCCGTGACCTGCGCTCGCAAGCCGAGGCCCGGCTGCTGTCGGCCAAGCTCAAGTTGCAGGAGCTGCAGGGCCAAGCGGTCGATCGCGCCAAGGACGCCGCGCGTGTAACCGACGACTACGTTCACGACAATCCCTGGCAGGCCATCGGTATAGCTGCCGCTGTTGGAATGATCGCCGGGCTGCTGATCGCCCGCCGCTGAGCGCGGGCCAGGAACGACGCCCGCGATGAGCGATAGCGAGCCGCCGCGCCCGCGTGGCTTGTCCGCCGCCACGGCGCGCCTGGGCGCGTCGCTGCTGGGGCTGGCACGCACGCGGCTCGAGCTCGCCTCGGTCGAGTTCGCGGAGGAGCGCAGCCGGATTGCACAGCAGGTGACGCTACTGTTCGGCGCGCTGGTGATGCTCCAGTTCGCGGTATTGTTCGTCGCGGTCTGGGTCGTCGTCTATTTCTGGGACACGTACCGCCTCACCGCCATTGCCGTCGTCGCCGCCGTCTTCGCCGCCGCCGGCGTGTTGATGCTCCTGGTGCGCAAGGAGTTCGCGGATTCGGCGCCGACGCCCTTCGCCGCGACCATCGCCGAACTCGATCGCGATCGCGTGGCCCTTGCCGGCGGCGCGACGCGCGACCCGCCCGCGCCATGACCAGCGAACAACTCGCCCGGCGCAAGGACCTGCTGATCGCGCAGGGGCACCTGCACCGACTGCAGGCGCGCCTGGCGTGGCACGACATCAAGGAAGTCGTCGCGCCGCCCCACTTGGCGCCGCCGCGCGGCGGTCACCTGCGGTCGATCGCAGCTACACTCGTCGGGTTCGGCGTGCCGCTGTTCGGCCTGTATCGAATGGGGCGCATCATGCGCGTCTTCTCCGTCGGCATGGCGGTCATGCGCATCGTGCGCGGCTTCCGCAAGTCCTGAGTCCCGAGTCCGCGCAGGAGCTAAAGCCCGAGTTCCCGCATCAGCACGTCGACACGCGCCTTCACGGCCGGGTCCATCGTGATCGCCCGGCCCCATTCCCGTTGCGTCTCGCCCGGCCACTTGTGCGTAGCGTCGATGCCCATCTTGCTGCCGAGGCCCGCCACAGGCGACGCGAAGTCGAGATAGTCGATGGGCGTGGATTCGACGATGAGCGTGTCGCGCTTCGGATCGACACGTGTGGTCAGCGCCCACACGACCTCCCGCCACTCGCGGATGTCCACGTCGTCGTCGGTGACGATGATGAATTTCGTGTACATGAACTGACGCAGGAAGCTCCATACGCCGAACATCACCCGCTTGGCATGTCCCGGATATTGCTTTTTCAGCGACACCACCGCAAGGCGATAGGAACAGCCTTCCGGCGGCAGATAGAAGTCGGCGATCTCGGGAAATTGCTTCTGCAAGAGCGGCACGAACACCTCGTTCAGCGCCACGCCCAACATCGACGGCTCGTCGGGCGGCTTGCCGGTGTACGTGGAGTGGTAGATTGGATCACGACGCAGCGTGATGCGCTCGACGGTGAGCACCGGAAAGCGCTCGACTTCGTTGTAATAGCCGGTATGGTCGCCGAACGGCCCCTCCGCGGCGGTTTCGTAGCCCGTGGCGTCTTCGGCGTCCGGCTCGATGAAGCCTTCGAGCACGATCTCCGCCGACGCCGGGACTCGCAAGTCGTGCGACAGGCATTTCACGATCTCGGTGCGGCCGCCGCGCAGCAAGCCGGCGAACTGGTACTCCGACAGCGAATCGGGGACCGGGGTGACAGCGCCGAGGATCGTCGCCGGATCGGCGCCGAGCGCGACGGCAATCGGAAAGCGCTTGCCGGGCGATTCCTGCGCGTGGTCGCGGAAATCCAGCGCCCCACCGCGATGCGCGAGCCAGCGCAGGATGACCTTGTCGCGGGCAATGACCTGCTGCCGGTAGATGCCGAGATTCTGACGCCTCTTGAGCGGACCGCGCGTGACGGTCAGCCCCCAGGTGATCAGCGGTCCCGCGTCGCCCGGCCAGCACGTCTGCACCGGCAGGCGGGCGATATCGACGTCCCCTCCTTCCCACACGACGTCCTGGCACGGCGCGTTCGAGCGTTCCTTCGGCGCCATGTCGAGAACCTTCATGAACACCGGCCGAGTGTTCTGCCAGGCGTCCTTGAGGCCCTTCGGCGGCTCCGGTTCCTTCAGATACGCGAGCAGCTTGCCGATTTCGCGCAGGCTCGCGCGCCAGTCGCCCCCCGTGACACCCATCGCCTGCGCGACGCGTTGCGGCGTGCCGAACAGGTTGCCGAGCACGGGAATCGCGGCGCCGTCCGGCGCCCGAAAATCGCCGATGGGGCACTCGAACAGCAGCGCCGGTCCGCCCGCCTTGAGCACGCGGTCGCACATTTCGGTCATCTCGAGCCTCGGGTCGACCGGCGTGGCGATGCGCTTCAGTTCACCCTGTGCTTCGAGCTGCGAAATGAAATCACGGAGATCGCGGTAGGCCATTCGTCGTGCCCAGTGCGTGAAAGACCGGCGTCCGCGTCAGATAACCGCTGCGGTGCCGCCATCCATCGGAATGATCGCGCCCGTGACATAGCTCGCGGCAGCGGAGGCCAGGAACAGCGCCACCTGTGCCACTTCCTCGGGCGTGCCGGCGCGCCGCAACGGAATCTTCGCCTGTTGTCGCGCGAGCAGGTCCGCCGCCGGCATTCCCGTCATTTTCGCTTCCACCGCGAGCCCTTCCTGCACGCGTCCGGTCAGCGTCATGCCGGGACTGATGGCATTGACGCGCACACCTTTGGACCCATACGCGGCTGCGAGTCCCGCCGTGGCGAGCATCAGCGCGGCATTCGCGGCACCGCCGGGCATGTGAATGGGATTGGCGACCTTGCCGCCCATGCCGATGATGTTGATGATCGCGCCGCGCCCGCGTGCGGCCATCTGCTTCACGACTATGTCGATTGGATGCAGATAGCTGAAGAACTTCGCGTCCATCGCGTCGTGCCACGCCTGTGCCGTCAGGTCGTCGGGGGCTGTGCGCCGGGCCGCGCCGGCGGAATTGAGCAACACGTCGATCGGACCCATTCGACCCACCGCTTCGGTCACCATGCGCTCCGCGTCATCCGGGCGGGTCAGGTCCGCGACGATTCCCAGAGGGTTCTGTGGCGACTGGGGCAACCGATCCAGCGCGGCATCGAGGTTCTTGCGGCTGCGCGAAACCAACGCAACCCTGGCGCCCTCGCGCAGGAACGCTTCGGCGCATGCAAGGCCAATGCCTTTGCTGGCGCCCGTGACAATGACGACCTTGTCGGCAAGTTGCAAGTCCATCGAGAACTCCGTTGGTGAAATTTGCTTGCGTGGGGTGCGCGCAAGGAACGATCAGCGGCCAGGCTCGAGGAACGCGGCAATCGCCCGCCACGCGGCCAGCTTTTCAGCGAAGGGCCGCGTGAAGGCCGGGCTCGACGACGGCAGGGCGAGTGTAGCGTATCCGGCCGCGCGCCACGCGGGCTCCGCGCGGAATGCCGTCGCGCCGTTGAACGCGACCAGTCGCAACGCCGGCGCACGCGCGCGAATGCGCTGCGTTTCGGCGCGCCGCGCATTGCGAATCGCGGTGTCCAGGCTCCCTTGCCGTTCACAGGCGACAATGGTGTCCCACACCGCCACGCCGCGCGCCTTGAGCTGTGCCAGGCGCGCGGGATAGGCAAGCGTCCCCAGCGGCTCGTCCAGCACGGCCGCCAGCAACGGCCAGAAGGCATTGCGCGGGTGCGCGTAGTACTGGCGGGCGGCCAGCGATGCGGTCCCGGGGAAGCTGCCCAGGATCAGCACTCGCGCGTCGGCGGCGACTACCGGCGGGAGGCCACGCAACGGACCGGCATTCAACCTACCAGCGGCCACGCGTGCATCCGGATGGCGTAGTCCAGCGCGACGCCGGCAAATACCGCGAAACCCAGCCAGTGATTGGAAAGGAAGGCGCGAAAGCATCGCGCGCGTTCGCGCGTTCGAATGAGCCAGAGGTGGTACACCGCCAGCAGCACCGCCAGAGCAAAACCGGTCCAGAAAATGGGGCCGAGAAAACGTATCACTGCAAACCAGGCCAGCCCGGCAAAGTACAACGCATAGCAAACTGCCACGGCCGCCACGTCGTAACGACCGAAAGTGATCGCCGACGTGCGCAGGTTGAGGCGCAGGTCGTCGTCGCGGTCGACCATCGCGTATTCGGTGTCGTAGGCGATCACCCAAAGCAGATTGGCGGCGAACAGCATCCAGCCCAGCCACGGCACGAACCCGTTGGCGGCAGTGAACGCCATCGGGATGCCGAAGGAAAACGCGATGCCCAGAAACGCCTGCGGAATGGCCAGGAAGCGCTTGGTAAACGGATAGGCGGCCGCGATCAACAGTGCCAGCGTGGACAGGCGAACCGTGGCCAGGTTGGTGCCGTAGGCGACGATGAGGAACGCCACCGCGGCCAGCACCGCGGCCACCACCAGCGCCTCCCACGCTTCGATTTCTCCGCTCGCCAGCGGACGGTCCGACGTGCGCTTCACATGCGGATCGAAGTCGCGGTCGGCCCAGTCGTTGAGCGCGCATCCGGCGCTGCGCATCAGGATAGTGCCGACGGTGAACACGATGACCAGCGTCAGCAACGGCATGCCGCTGGTGGCAAGCCACAGCGCCGTGAGCGTGGGCCACAGCAGCAACAGGATGCCGATCGGCTTGTCCAGCCGGACCAGCCGCTCATAGGCATCGATGCGCTGCCGCCAGGTGAGCGGCGGCCGTGCGTCCACGTCCGGCGTCACAGCGCCAACGCGAGTTGCTTCTTGAGGTTGCGCGGCGCGACCTCCGCGAGCATCGCTGCCGGCGACGGATAACGCAGGCGCACACGCAGCTCGCGTTTCATGCGCACGTTGGCGAGTCGCCGAGATTCGTTCATGAAGGACAGCAGCATCGGTGCGATCCGATGCTCCGCCTCCTCCCACGTGACGCGCGGTGGCCGCGGCAGCGCGTAGGCATCGGCGACCGCGTCGAACCAGCCACCCATCTTCAATTGCGCGTCGTCGGTCACGTTGTACGCGCGATTCGGCCGGCCGCGGAAAAGCGCCGCGACCGTGGCCCGCGCCAGGTCGTCGGCATGAATGTGGTTGGTGAACACGTCGTCTTCCTCGGTCAACACCGGCGTTCCCTGCCGGATCCGGTCGAGCGGAAGTCGAGTCTGCGCGTAGATTCCCGGCGCACGCAAGATCGACAGGCTCACGCCATATCCGCGCGCCCACGCCCGCAACCGGTCCTCGGCGGCGACCCGCCGCCGCGCGCGCGGGGTCTGCGCACGCCGGCCGCGCGTCTCGTCCACTTGCGCCCCCGCGCAGTCACCATAGACGCCCGACGTGGAAATGTAGACCAGGCGCTGCGGTATAATCCGCGCCCCTGCCAATGCCGCGATCAGTTTTTGCGTGCGCGGATCGTCGCGGCCGTCGGGCGGCGGTGGCGCAAAATGCAGGACCCCAAAGGGCGCGGTGCGCAATCGCCCGAGGGTCGCATGGTCGTCCAGGTCACCTTCGAGCGGCACGATGCCGTGGGCGCGCAGCTTGGGGGCGTCCGCCGCGCGGCGAATCAGACCGTAGAGACGGGTACGGCCGCGCAACAGAAGGGCGGTACGCAGCGCAACGTCACCGCATCCGATCATAAGTACTCTAATCATTTCCGTACTCTGATCAATTCCGTACCCTGATCGCGATCCGGCCTTGCGCGCCGTGCAGTGCCGCACCTGAGCTGCGAACACTTTATATGACACAAAAGATTACCATAAAGCCCAGCGACCATTCGTTTGCGTGCGAGGACGACGAAACGGTGCTTGCGGCGGCGATGCGAAACGACCTGATGCTTCCGTACGGCTGCCGCAATGGCGCGTGCGGAACCTGCAAGGGGCGCATTCTTTCAGGCGACGTCGACTATGGGCCGCACCAGGCGTCGACACTTACCGACGACGAAAAGCGTACGGGCCTGGCACTTTTTTGCTGCGCCAGGCCCCTGAGCGATCTGGTGATCGAAGTGCGCGAGGTGCGCCGCGCCGGCGACATCCAGATCAAGCGCCTGCCTTGCCGCATCGAGTCGATCGTCAAGGCGGCGCCCGACGTCGCCATCGTGCGTTTCAAGCTGCCGGCGAACGAGCGGCTGCAATTCCTGGCCGGACAGTACATCGACTTCCTGCTGAAGGACGGCAAGCGCCGCAGTTTTTCACTTGCCACGGCGCCGCACGACGACCAGCTGCTCGAATTGCACATCCGCCATGTGCCGAACGGATTCTTCAGCGACCTGCTGTTCACCCAATACAAGGGACGCGAGATCCTGCGGTTCGAGGGCCCGCTCGGCGCGTTCTATCTGCGCGAAGACACCGACAAGCCGGCGATCTTCGTCGCGGGCGGCACCGGTTTCGCGCCCATCAAGGCGATCATCGAGCATGCGCTCCACCACCAGCTGCCCCGCGAGATGGTGCTGTACTGGGGCGTGCGCTCGCTGCGCGACCTCTACCTGCCCGACCTTCCCGGCAAGTGGCAATCCGAGCATCCCAACTTCACGTTCATCCCGGTGCTGTCGGACCCGCTGCCGGAAGACGCGTGGCCCGGCCGCACCGGCTTCGTGCATGCCGCCGTCGCCGCGGACTTCCCCGACCTTTCCGGCTACCAGGTGTACGCATGCGGGGGGCCGCTGATGATCGATGCTGCGCGCCGCGAATTCACGCAGAAAAACGGGTTGCCGCCGTCGGAGTTCTACGCCGACAGCTTCACCTACGCGGCAGAGGCGGAAGCGCGCGCTACATCCGGCGATTGAGTTCGGCCAGCGCGAGCTTGAGCGCCGTCGCCAGATGGGCATTGGCCTGTTCGTCGCGTCCTAGTCCACCGTGCAGCTCCCCCAGCGCGACGTGCGTGCGCCAATGGTTGTCGAGCGCCAGGCTAGCCTCCAGATATGTCTGCGCCTTCCCCCACAACGATTCCCGCTCGCACAGGCGGCCGAGCGCGTAGAGCAGCGTGGCGTCGCGGCTGTGCTGCAGCAGCCAGCGTTCGGCGGTGTCCAGCTGCCGCGTCGGGTCGGGTGTCCGGCACTGCGCATAGAGCGTCGTGAGTTCGGAATCCCAGCTGCGTTCCAGCGAGCGGACGATGATCTCGGCGGCCTCGCGATCGCCGCCCAGCGCGAGAAAGCCGGTCGCGCCGGCTCGCGCGACCTTGGCGTTCTGCTTGTCGGCATCGGACAGGCGATTCCAGTACGCGCGCAGTCCCGCCGCGTCCTGGCGCAGCGTGGCGAGCGCCTCGGCATGCGCGCCGGCGCGCACCAGATCGCCCTGTGCCGCATCGTAGACGCGGCGCTTGACCAGCTGATCGACGAGCGGCGGGATTTCCGCGTGGCGCCCTGCCGCCGTGAGCGCCCGCAATTCGAGCCGAAGCGCTGCGGTATGCAGTCCGGCGTCGCGCTTGAGCTCGCCCAGCCTGGCGATCGCTTCTCCCGGCTGTCCGCGCTCCAGCGCGGTTTCCGCGAGCAGCATGAGGCGCGGCACGGCCAGGCTGTCCACCGCGGCATCCGCGCGCTGGAGGCTGGCCTCAGCGGCATCGAAGTCGCGCGTGTCGATCGCCGCTCGCGCGGCGACCAACGCCGCCAGGCCCGATGAATGCGGGATCGCCAGCGATTCATCGGCGAATTGCCGCGCCTTGCCGTAGCGACCCTCGAGAAGCGCGACGACCGCTGCGTCCTGCTTCCCGCGTGCGCGCTCGATGTTGCGGCGGCGCCGCGCGTCGCGAACTTCCTGCGGCAGGCGCGCGATCCTCGCCGAGAAGCGCACCAGCAGGTAGAGCACGACGAACGTGGCGAGAAGGAACAGGAGCAGCGCATTGAGGGAAAGCTCGACGCGGTAGGGCGGCGCCACAAAGAGCGCATAGCCGGCATTGTGCTTGAACAGCAGTGCGGCGAGCACCGCGAGCACGGCCAGCAGCAGAAAGGCAAACAAGGCGCGCATCAGCTGCCGCGCGTCAGGAGCTGCCAGGCATCATGGCGTCCGAGGCGGCGCGCCATGCGGCGTGGAAGGGGCGCTCGCGGCGCGGATGCTGGTGCGTTCGTGCGAGGCCCTCAATGTGCGCAGCGCGGTCAGGCTTTCGTTGACGTCCGGCAACTCGGCGGGCATCGCCGTGAGCCCGAGCTGCGTCAGCGTGGCGCTCAACGCCAATACCGCCTTGGCCCGGGTATCGAAGTACTGCTTCACCCATGTGTTGGATGCCGCGATGTCGGCCCTGAAGCTTCTTTCATCGCGCGTAAGCAGCGCCACGCGCGCCGCCAGCAGGCGCAGGCGAAGGTTTTCGCGCAGGAAGTACGCCTGCTCCGGCGTCAGCAAGGGTGCCGCCGCGCGATCCGACACTTCGATGCGCACCACGGACTTCAAGTCGTTCCATGCGCTGCGGAAGAATCCCAGCCATGCGGAGTCCTGAGTTGGCGGGGACGGCGGCACCGGCTCCGGTTCAGGCAAGCGCTCGTCCCGCGCCAGCGGCAGCGTGTCGATAGTGGCGAGTGCACGGTCGAGCTTGACCGCGATGCCGGGGACGTCGGCAGCCGGCACCGCCTTCAGCCGGTCCATGTCGCGAGCGAGCGCGTGGCGCAATGGCGTCAGCGTCGTGCGATTGGTTCCCGCCAATCGTAAGTCCGCCAGCTGCAGCGCCGCGAGCGCGGCTGGAACGTTGGCAGCCAGAGCGAGCTGCTGGCTGGCTAGATGCAGCAGCTGCTCCACCTCGGTCAGCACGATCTCGTCGTGCGACGGCGCGATGTCCTGGTATTGCGCTTCAAGCGACGCCTGCTGCGACTGCAGTTCCGACAGGCGCGTTTCCAGCAACGTGAGCTTGGCGGCCGCCTCGCGCAATTCGCCGGTCTGGTCGGCGTCGAATGCCTTGGCCTGCGCGATGGCAGTGTCTTCGTCCGCCAGCCGACGGTTGAGGTCGCTGCGAATCGCCTGCGCGCTGTTGCGGGCATCAAACCACGCGAGCCCGATCATCACCACGAGGGCGAGGACGAGCACCGCGGCGACACCTCGGGAAACCGGCTTCGCGAACGGCGGAGATGGCGGCAAGCCGGACGGCCGCTTACGCATCGGGTCACTGCCAGACCGCGGGTCGTCCGCTGAGGTGTTGGGGTCCATCGCGTGTCGCATCCGAATGAGTGCCGATTCTATACTGTACGCGGGGCCTCATTCTGGCCGCCGGGTCGCGGCGTCGCTTACAATTCGGCTGTCGCGCCGTCAATGCCCGCCCAACTCCGGACCCCATCTCGTGAACGGCCTTACGCTGCTTGTACTGCTTGCACTGGCAATCGGCGTATTCGTCGCATACCGGGTGGGCATGATGCGCGGTCGACGGGAAGCGCCGGCAGCGCCCCCGCTGCGCGAAGCGGTGAACAATATCCCTGCGGCGATTTCCGCCCAGGCGATCGCGCCCGCCGCATTTTCGACCAGCACCGCGCCGTCATCGGCCGCGGCCACGCCCGCCGCGAAGGACTGCGATGCCGTCGCGGAAGGGACACACGACCGCGAGCACGACGGCCGCGTCGCAGCGGAAAAGGCCCGCCTGGTGCGCAGCCTGCTTGCGGAAGCCAACGCGTTGCGCCGGGTGGCAACGACGGACGAGGCGAGGCGCCTCCAGCTGGCCGCATTTGCGGAAGACAGGCGTCGGCTGCTGCGCGAAGCCGCGCAGGCGCGCGCCGACACCGCGCGCTATCGCGAACTGGTGATCGACCTCGAGAACAACGCGTTGCCGGCCTTGCTCGACGGCCCTCATTCCTTCGACGACCTGAAGCTCATCGTCGGCATCGGGCCGGTGCTGGAACGCATGCTGCACCGGCTCGGTGTCGCGACGTACCGCCAGATCGCGCGGTGGAGCGACCGCGACATCGACGAATTCGACGCCAAGCTGCCGGAGTTCCCGGGTCGCATCCGCCGCGATGGCTGGGTCACGCAAGCGCGCGAGTTGCACCAGTCGAAGTACGGCGAAACGCTGCCGGTGCGCTAGCGAGTCGCCGGTCGCCATGGGCAAGCCCACAGCGCGGGACGACCCGCATCCGATGGCGCACGCGCTGGTGCCGATACTGCTTCTGACCATTGTTTGGGGCTGCAACTGGCCGGTGCTGAAAATCGGCGTGAGCGAAATCGCGCCGCTGACCTTTCGCGCGCTGACGTTGCCGTTCGCGGGATTGGGGATGTTCCTGGTCACGCGCTGGAGCGGTGGCTCCATTCGCATCCCTCGGGCATGGTGGGGCCGCGTGGCCATACTCGCCATCATCAATATCAGCGGCTGGAACGGATTCGTGCTGTTCGGCCTGCAGCAGCTTCCGGCGGGGCGCACCGCGATCATCGCCTACACGATGCCGATCTGGGCCACGCTGATTTCGATCGTCGCGTTGAACGAGCCGCTCAACAAGCGCAAGGTGCTGGGCCTGGTGCTGGGCATGCTCGGGATGGCGATCCTGCTGGGCGACGACATCCGCCACATCCGGTCGGCGCCGGTCGGCGCGTTGTTGATCCTGGTCGCCGCGATCCTGTGGGCGTGCGGCACGGTACTTCTGCGCAAGTGGAAGCCGCCGATCCCGCAGAACGCGTTGTCCGGCTGGATGATGCTGTTGGGATGGCTGCCGCTGGCGATCCTCGCGCCGTTTTTCGATCCGCACCCGGCGTCTTACCTGACCACGGTTTCGGCCAAGGCGTGGTTCGCCGTCGCCTACAACATCTTCCTCGCCGGAACGATGGCGCACTGGGCGTGGTTCACTCTCGCGCGCACGCTGCCGGTGGCGGTTTCTTCGCTGTCTTCGTTGCCGGTGCCGGTGGTCGGCGTGTTTGCCGGCATGCTGTTCCTGGGCGAACGCCCGGGCGCCGCGGAGTTCGTCGCGCTCGCGCTCGTGCTGGCTTCTCTTTTGACGGTACTGCTCCAGCCAAGGTCGAAGAAGCGACTTCCCGCCATCGCGACTGAGCCGTCGCCCTGACCGCAGCGCGTCAGGCCAATTCCGGAATCAGCGTCAGCACCGGCTTGCCTGCGGACCACGCGTCGAGATTGGCCTTGCACAGGTCGCCCATGGCCTTGCGCGTTTCATGCGTCGCGCTGCCGACATGCGGCAGCAACACCACGTTGTCCATCGCCAGCAGCGGCGCGGGAATGTGCGGTTCGTCGGCGAACACGTCGAGACCCGCGGCCTTGATCGTGCCGGCTTGCAGCGCCGCAACGAGCGCCGGTTCGTCGATGATCGAACCGCGCGCGATGTTGACGATCGTGCCCTTCTTGCCCAGCGCCGCGAGCACGCCGGCGTTGACGACATTCTTCGTCGCCGCGCCGCCGGGACAGGCCACCACCAGGAAATCCGATTCGGCCGCCAGCGCCGTCAAATCCGGCACGAAGCGATAACTTACGTCCTGCGGCTTGCGCCCGGTATACGAGACCTGCATGCCCAGCGCGCTCACACGCTCGGCGATCGCCTTGCCGATGCGTCCCAGCCCAAGAATCCCCACCCGCTTGCCGGCCAGCTTGGTGTTGAGGTCCGGCCCGCGCTTTTCCCATTCACCGGCCTGCACGAAGCGATTCAGGCGCACGAAGCCGCGCCCCGTCATCATGATCAGCGCAAGTGCCACGTCCGCGACGTCGTCGGTGAGCACGTCGGGCGTGTTGGTCACCTTGATGCCGCGTTTCCGACAGTAGTCGACCGGCACGCCGTCGTAGCCCACGCCGAACACCGAGATGATCTCGAGCTTGGGCAGCGCGTCAAGCAGCGTCGTCGGCGTCACCGTGCCGCCACCTTGCACGAGTCCGCGAATGCGCGGGCCTTCGGCCGCGAGCAGGCCCGGCTTGTGACTCGACTGATAATAGTCGTGGCAACGGAAATCGGCCTTCAACGGGTCGTACAGAAATGGCGGCAGCGGCGCGGTGACGATGAGTTCGGGTTGGGCCATGCGAATTTCCCTCGGGTGGGCAAATGGTGCGAGGCGATCGGGTGTTCAGTGCCTTTTCGCGGACCATTCTAGCAATCCGGCGACCAGCCCGGCGTCCGCGCCGCCGGTTTCGATTGGGGTGAAGCCTCGTTGCCGCGCATGTTCCGCGATGCGCGGATGCGACACGAAGGCCGGCAATTGCAGGAACCGCTTCAGGTCGGCCGGGTCGAGCAGCGCGCACAGATTGTCGAGGCCTTCACTCGACGTCAACGTCAGCGCCTGCGCCCGTCCTGCGCGCAGCACTTCGCTCAAGCCTGCTGCCGCCGCCGTCGGCGCCGCGCGGCGATAGCACTCGACGTGGGTGACAACGCCGCCCCGAGCGCGCAACCCCTCCGTCAGTTCGCCTCGCCCGCCTTCGCCGCGGAAGATCACGATCCGCTTGCCGTCGACAGCCTGCAACTGCGGCAGCGCCAGCAATCCTTCGCTGTCGAATGTCGTCGTCGGGATGCACACGTCCGCGATGCCGGTCGCGACGAGCGCTGCGGCCGTGCCCGGACCCGGTGCGAAGGTCGCGAGCGTGGCCGGCCATGCGTCGGGGGCGGGAACACCGTATTCCGCTGCGTTGGCCGAAACGAAGATCGCGATGTCGTAGTCGGCAAGCGTCGCATGCACGCGGTCGAGCGCGGTGCGATCTTCGGGCGGCAGGATCACGATGGCCGGAATGACGATCGGTGTCGCGCCCAGCGCCGTGAGTTGCCGCGCGAATCCGCCCGCCTGGCGTGCCGGCCGGGTGACGATGACACCTACGTCCTGCAAGGGGCCGCGCGGCGCCGGCGTCTTCTCCAGCGAATGGGCTTTCAAGGCAAATGCCGTACGATCACGCGGCGATGAAGCGGGCCGCGCCGCGCGACAGAAAATCGTCGGCCAACTCCTGGCCAAGTGCCGTTGCCGCCTCTTCGTCGCCGACCTCGGCCTCGACCTCGCCGCGCAGGATGTCCCGGCCGTCGCGGTCCGCCAGCAGGCCACGCAACCACAACGCGCCCTCTTCCCATTCGGCGTAGGCGGCAAGGGGCGTGTGGCAACTGCCGCCCAGCGCGTGCGAGAAGGCACGTTCCGCGCTGGTGGCCAGCGTCGTGCCGAAATCCGCGAGTGGCGCCAGGGCGGTCACGACGTTGTCGCGATCGCTGCGACACTCGAGTGCCAGAGCGCCTTGACCCGGCGCGGGCAGGCATTCGTCCGGGTCCAGCAGCGCGGCGATGCGCATGCCCTGTCCCAGCCGCTTCAATCCGGCCGCGGCGAGGATGATCGCGTCGTATTGGCCTTCATCGAGCTTGCGCAAGCGCGTGTTGACGTTGCCGCGCAGCGGCTCGATCCTGAGGCTGGGATGGCGCTCGCGCAACTGCGCTTCGCGGCGCAGGCTCGACGTGCCGACGACGGCACCCGGCTGCAATTCCGCCAGGTTGGCAAAACGGTTGGACACGAATGCATCGCGCGGATCCTCGCGCGCGGTGATGGACGCCAGCGTGAACCCATGGGGCATTTCCATCGGCACGTCCTTCAGCGAATGCACGGCGAAGTCGGCGCGCCCCTCGTCCATCGCCACTTCGAGCTCCTTGATGAACAGGCCCTTGCCGCCAATCGCCGCCAGCGGCTGGTCGAGGATCTGGTCACCCTTGGTCGTCAAGCCGAGCAGGTCGATCACCATGCCGGGATATTGCGCGGCGAGCCGGGCGCGGATGTGCTCGGCCTGCCACAACGCAAGCGCCGATTCACGGGTTGCAATGCGCAGCCGGCGCGGTACGACGGAAGACGTCATGAGCGGCGTCATCGCGAGTTGTCGCGTGCCCGTCGCTGCGGATTCCTCATGCCATCCTGGCGTCGCTCACCTGGCCAACGTGTCCCGAATTCTTCCTCATATGGCATTTGGGTGCCTCATTTTGCATTCGGATCCATCTGCATCATGCCAAACAGGTTGCCCTCGGTGTCCTTGCAATACGCAAGCCAGCCCATCGTCGGTATCGGCATCTTCGGCAGCGCAACTACACCGCCTGCCGCGACGGCAGTGGCGACCATCGAATCGAGATCGGTGACGCCGACGGTACAGACGAATGCGCTGACCGGCGCCATGGCCGCCGGGGCCGGGCCTTGTCGCGGCAGCAGGCCGCCATTGATGCCATGCGTTCCCTCCTCGCCCGTCGTGACCAGCCAGTAGGGCTGACCCGCCCACTGCGCAAACTTCCAACCGAACAACTTGGAATAGAACGTCATGGCGCGGTCGGTGTTTTCCGCGTGAATCTCGAAGTGGATCGGACGGTTCATCGGGGTCTCCGTCAAGAGAGCATCGGGGCGGCTATGATAGCGCCTTCCCCCTACCCGCGGATTTGCCATGCGCATCGTGATCACCGGCGGCGCCGGATTCCTGGGTCGCCGATTGGCCCTCAAGTTGCTCCAGCGCGGCGAGCTCACCGGGGCCGACGGCCGGCCGCGAGAGATCGCGCAAATCGTGCTGCTTGACGTGGTTCCCGCCGCAGTGCCCGCCGACCCGCGACTGACCGCCGTCGCAGGCGACCTGGCCGATCCCGCGGTGATCGCCCGGGCGGTGACGCGCGACACCGACACGGTGTTCCACCTTGCCGCCGTGGTAAGCGGCCAGGCCGAGGCCGATTTCGACATCGGCATGCGCGTCAATCTCGACGCCACGCGCCGCCTGCTCGAGCATTGCCGCACATTGGCGGCCCCACCCAGGTTCGTGTTTACCAGTTCGCTCGCAGTCTATGGCGGCACGGTTCCAGAACCGGTGACCGACGATGCCCCCGTCACGCCTCAAGCATCCTACGGTTCGCAAAAGCTGATCGGTGAATACCTCGTCTACGACATGACGCGGAAGGGATTCATCGACGGCCGCTCACTGCGCCTGCCGACGGTGACCGTGCGGCCGGGCAAGCCGAATGCGGCAGCATCGTCATTTGCCAGCGGCATCATTCGCGAGCCGTTGTCCGGCGTCGATGCTTTGTGCCCGGTGGCCCCCGCGACACGAATGTGGGTGCAGTCGCCGCGCGCCGTCATCGAAAACCTGGTCATCGGTCACGAAGCGCCGGCAGCGTCGTTCAGGTACACGCGGTCGGTGAACGTGCCCGGTATTTGCGTTTCCGTTGGCGACATGGTCGCTGCGCTGCGCTCGGTTTCCGGGGATGCTATCGCGGACCGGGTGAAGTGGAAGCATGACCCCGTCATCGACCGAATCGTGGCGACATGGCCTTCGAACTTCGCGCCGACACTGGGTCCGGCGCTGGGCATGCAAGGCGACGCGGATTTTGCAAGCATCGTGCGGGCGTACATCGCCGACGACATGCCAAAGGGGTAGTTCCGCTAGTCCACGAACAGCGCGCTTTCCGCAGGTTCTGCCGCTGCCAGCGCCTCCTCGAGGAGGTCGGGCCCCGCGTCGCGCAATCGCGCCGAATCGGAAAGAATCTGACGGAAGCGCCGTCCGCCCGGCCGCCCGTGATAGAGCCCCAGCATGTGGCGCGCGATGGAGCGCAGCGGTACGCCACGGTCGCGTTGCGCCGCGACATATGGAATCATCGCGCGCAACACGCCGGCGCGCGTCGGCGGCGGCGCCGCGTCGCCGAAGGCATGCCAGTCGATAGGCGCCAGAATCATCGGGTCGTGATAGGCGGCGCGGCCCAGCATGACGCCGTCCACCAGCGTCAGCTCGCGCTCGATCGCAGGCCAGCCAATGAGGCCGCCGTTGAGTACGATCCTGAGGTCGGGAAACTCGCGCTTGAGACGGTGCACGACGTCGTAGCGCAGCCTGGGCACTTCGCGGTTCTCTTTCGGCGACAGGCCCTTCAACACCGCATTGCGCGCATGCACCACGAACACGCCGCAGCCCGCGGCCGCCACCGCGCCGACAAAATCGCGCACAAAGCCGTAGTCTTCGCAAGCGTCGAGCCCGATCCGGTGCTTGACGGTCACCGGGATCGTCACCGCATCGCGCATCGCCTTTACGCAATCGGCCACGAGTCCGGGGTCTCCCATGAGGCAGGCACCGAAGCTGCCAGTCTGCACGCGTTCGGATGGGCAACCACAGTTGAGATTGATTTCGTCGTAGCCCCACTGCTCGCCCAAGCGGGCGGCTCGAGCGAGCATCGAAGGGTCACTGCCACCCAACTGCAGCGCGACCGGATGCTCGGCCGGATCGAAGTCGAGATGGCGCGGCACGTCCCCATGCATGAGCGCGGGCGCTGTGACCATCTCCGTGTAAAGGCGGGCCCGGCGCGAGATCTGGCGCAGGAAGTACCGGCAATGCCGGTCGGTCCAGTCCATCATAGGCGCCACGCACAATCGGTGCGACAAGTCATTCATTCGCTTGAGGCTTTCGATGCTCGGTCGATCCAGTAAATTATTGGAGCGATTGGCTATCTTATCGCCATGTGAGCGCGACCGCCTTCGATGCAGTACGCCGTGGTACTCGCAGATTGGAAAGCGAATTGGCCTAGGAGCGTCATCAGTGCACACGTAGCGCACACGCTTCGGTCATCCCGCGCGCACTGACTACAACGTCGGAGAATCCTGGTTGGCCGGTGTCGACGGCAATACTCTCGGCGGCGTGGCGCTTGTGGCACTGCTCAATCACGCGCCGCTTGCACCCGAACTGCAGACGTGAATCGAATTGTCGTGGCAATTGAATCGGCCTCGACTTCAGGGATTGAAGTACCGTCAGAGAGCTGGCTCGGTTAGTTAATACAGATTTCTGCGCTTTGTAAGCGAATTTCTTGCGGTGGGGGGAATCCGCGGGCTGGCCGCCGGCCGGTTACCCGAATCTCTTTCAGGCTGCGTTCTTTGAAGTCCGTTGGGTGAAATTTGCCTAGTCGGGGGTTCGGTCGCCCAGTGCGGTGTGCGGTTATCGGCGGTAATAGAAATCCAGATATCGCTTGATGGTGTTATCAAGCCCGCTTACTCAAGGAATGTAGTTCGTTACGGCCGGCATCGGTGAATGCCTGCAGCGGGCGTCATACACTTCCTGGGACGACCGAAGCTCAATGCGATTCACGAGCGCGTAGACAGGTAACAGGGTTTCCGGTCATTTCAGCGTGTGCGTGAGCGTATCCGCCGCGAGCCGTAAGGGCTCGATTCTAGGCGACTGCGGTTTGGGGGTCCAGCAACCGCTAACCCGGCAACGGCCGTCGCCTCGTGGTCACCACCCATGCAAAGAAAAATACGCGGGTGCGGCAGCGCACAGACATTGCAGCAACGGCCGAGGATTATCAATCTCACCTGTCACGTTGCCCGGGACAGGGATTCGCAAAGGAAATGCACATGAACCGCATCATTTACATTGTTGGCTTCGTCGTCATCGTCATTTTTGTCTTGGGCTTTTTCGGCTTTCGGTAGATCTGCACGCGGGGGGCGCTTGGCGCTCTCGATTGGCTACCTGGCAGTTTCTGGGACATTCTTACGCCCGGAAAGAGAAGCGGCTGATACGCCTTCAAGGCGCATCTGGCGCACCCTTCAGTCCAGGCGTCACATAGACCCAGAAGCGGGAAAGGGATAAAGATGAGTTGGTTCAAGCAAATGTCGTGCTCCGATCCTACCGCCGAGGTGAGCGGCCAGGATGAACGGGGTATCAACGACGCCATTTATGGCACCAGCGACGCAATTCTGGGCGCCACAGAGACGCGCACTACGTCACTTCCGGGCGTACCCGGGCCCGCGCGCTGGATGAGACAAAGCGCCGACAGTTGGCGCTCCCAGAGTATTCTGTTGCAAAGGTCCGTATAAGGTGACCGCATCATGAGCAAACTCACCACCGCTGCACGCAAGAAACTGCCGTCATCCGACTTCGCGTTGCCCGGGGGCCGCTTCCCCGTGGAGGACAAGGTACACGCGCGCGACGCCAAGGCACGCGCCTCGCAAGCGTTCAATGCGGGTCGCCTCAGCGCAGCGGACAAGGCAAAGGTCGACCACAAGGCCGACGCGGTTCTCGCAAAGAAGGTCAAGTAGGCACACTCCACGATAGAAGGCTTCGCGAGAAACCATGACCGAAACGCGAAAGAGTCGTCTTTACCCGAAGGCGGATTGGGACAAGGGACGCCACGAGGCAGCCCGAGCGATGCGTCGGGCTGGAGTATTGGCAGCGGCTGCGACCGTCTACCGTGAGGAATTCGAGCGCGACTTTGGCCCGGACCTTGATGAGCCGCTCGACGTGACTGAATCCGGGCATGAATTCTGAATGCCCGAGAGGCAAGTCAAGCCTTCCCTAATACACAGGATGCCGTATCGATATCGGGATTGGTCATGGATGCGAGCGTCGCGCTCGCCCGGACACCTTCGAGCCAACCTAGCAATGGTGCCGAAACCACCACAACTCTGGAAAGTATTCGGCTCTATATGCCAATGCATCAGGTACTGAGCCATCCGCGACGCATCAATTGCCATCCTCGGGACGACACTGAGACCGCCCCTGCCATGGATCGCGTTTCGACGCGGCGGGAAGCCAGTCTCGCGCCGCTGACGACGCTTTTCGAAACGAGGCGCGGCAGAACGCTGCCGCTCCCTCCCAGATTGGCGCGCCTGTACGGCTGTCTCCGCATGCCGCTGCCGCGCACACGTCCTTATGTATTCAGCAATTTTGTAACCACGCTGGACGGCGTCGTTTCGCTCAATACGAAGGGACACGCCAGCGGTGGCGACATCAGCGGGTTCAGCACGCAGGATCGCATGGTGATGGGGCTGATTCGCGCCGTTGCAGATGTAGTGATCATCGGCGCTGGCACCCTCTCGGCCGACCCTCGGCACGTCTGGACCGCCGCAACCATCTTTCCGGAGCTTGCGGATGAATATCGACAGCTAAGCGAAGCGCTTGGTCAACGGGTGTCGCCGCTGAATGTCATTGTGAGCGGCAGCGGCAGGGTCGACCTGTGGCTGCCAGTGTTCACCTCCGGCAAAGTACCGGCGCTGATCATTACGACGACCGCGGGCGCAAGGCGTTTACGCGAGCAAAGCGGGTCCGCGTCGGTCGACATTCGGGCAATTCGTGGCAGCACGAACGCGATTTCGGCGAGCGCGATCCTCGCCGAGGTTATACGCGCGCGCCCCGGCAAGCGGATCCTCGTCGAGGGCGGGCCGCGATTGCTGGGCGACTTTTATGCGGAACAACTCGTCGACGAGCAGTTCCTGACTCTCGCGCCACAGATCGCCGGCCGAGACGCAGGTGACCGGCGGCTCAGCCTGGTCATGGGCAAGGTGTTCGCCCCGGGCGATCCTCTATGGGGGACCATGATCGACGCGCGGCGCGGCAGCAGCCACCTGTTCTTGCGGTATTCGTTTCCCAGATCCCGGCCGAACCGGCGAACCGCCCGAATATGACGCTGTTGTAGGCGCTTTATAACCCCACTCGCTGGGGTACGATTCACAGGCATTCGGCGCCGAGCACGAAGGTCGGCGTCGCGGCCCCGCTTTTGTGGCTACGGCTTGCGGCTCCTTCCGGCCTTGGTCAGTGCGATGGCAACGGCCTGCTCGATCGCCTTTTTCTTGGTCGGCGGGTGGCTGGTGCCAATCGATCCATCCTTCTTCCAGTCATTCACCAGCGTGTCAGACACCGGTGAATCTGCCTTCGGCATCTGCGGGGTGGGCGTTGCGTTGGTAACGGGTTGCGGTGGCGTGCCTCGCCGAAAACTCGCTCTTTTCAAAATTAGCGGCCGCTGACCGGTCCATGTTTCTCCTTCGAATGATGGTGCACCGTCGATCCCTCGAAAAAACTTGGTCGCGCAATGAGTTCTCACGCTCTGTCGCGCAATTCGGTGACCC
This sequence comes from uncultured beta proteobacterium, assembly GCA_963819965.1. Lineage (GTDB taxonomy): Bacteria > Pseudomonadota > Gammaproteobacteria > Burkholderiales > Casimicrobiaceae > VBCG01. The sequence goes on along the minus strand of CAWFYA010000001.1, from coordinate 15,371 downwards.
CTTCGCCCTCAGCGCAGTGATCGCAGCAGAACATGCGGCCCTCCTTCTCCAGTCCATGGCCGACGATGCGGACGCCGCAATGCCCGCAGGTAGGCGCGAGCGCGTGGATCGCGCATTCAAAACTGTCGAAGATATGAGCACGTCCTCGCATCACGACTTGAAAGGATTTGTCGTACTCGTTGCCGCACCCCTCACATTTCGGCATATTGCCTCCTGTTTGCGAAATAATGTCTCACTAACATCGCACCGTGGATTTCAGCACCCGCACGCGGCACAGTCTGTGCGCTGGGACACGCACTGTCAGCGTAGTCGTACCCGCCGATTAGACTTTCGCGGCCGGCGCATGTGCAGGTCGCGCTTGACAGCCAACGTTGGCAGGGCGATTGGCGCTCAATGATCGCTGTCGAGCGCAATGCGCTATGACAGCAGTTGGCCGGTCAGCGACTATGTGCGACGACGCACAGACCGCGCGGTTTGCAAAGCGGAAGTTGCTTACGACGATGAGTTGCGGACGAACCGCCTGTATCTTTGCACCGGGGCGAGCTCAGGAGCGAATGGATCGGACAACCCCGTTGCGCGTCGTATGGGTGAATTTGTTGCAACAGAACCATCACTTGTTGCAACAGAATCGTCAAACCTTAACCGAGAATGATTGGAGACACCATGAACATGAAACTTGCTGTAAGTTGTCTTATGGCCGGCGCGTTGATGCTGCCGATTGCGGGTTATGCCGCCGAATCCGATTCCGCCAAGACAATGGTCAAGGACTCGGTAATAACCACCCAGGTCAAGGCAGGGCTTGCCGCAGAGAAGGTGTCGAGCTTGGTGAACATCAAGGTCGATACCGATAACAAGGGCATGGTAACTCTCAGCGGTACCGCTTCGAACCAGAATGCAGTGGACAAGGCCACGTCGATCGCGCGCGCCGTGAATGGCGTTACCTCGGTTGAGAATCACGTTCAAGTCGCGGCCAACAAGTAATTCACCCGCATCCAAACCAGTCGGGGGTAACAGGCGCTGTGCCTTCGATTGGTCTCGCTTGTTTAAGCTCCGCCAAGTGACGTTGGGTACTCGTTCAATCATCAAGGTTTCTGGCCCGGGGAAACCTCCTCGGGCAGGGAGCGATAAGGCTTGGTGTCGTTCAGGGATTCCTCAACGGAACGGGAATCGGCGTCTCCGCACCGGCCATCATGGCCGCCCTCGGATTGGCGCCTGGAGTATTCGTGCTGGTCGTCCTCGTCGACGTTGGCCCCGTATTGAGACAGTTCAAAGCTGGAAATTGCCGCCTTCCGACGTTGGCCCCGTATTCACTTTCCGACGACGCGATCGAAGCCCTGGTGAATGCTTGGCACTGCCAACGCGCCGATGCCGGCAATTCTTTTCGGCTCCGCTGTAGACGAGCATGTGAAGCTCGCTAGTCGCGGCTGGGCTTCGTTTTGCGTTTGCCGCCAATCGGTGATGTGTTCGATTGCGCACAGACATCGGTTAGGAAATTGATTATCTGTTGTCTGCCATGGGAAACGCCATATTCGGGCATCTCGCGATGTTCGGCATGGTCCTCAGCGGCGGTTGCAGCCTCATTAATACAGGAGAAACGATCATGAAACTGAAATCCAAAACGCAATTTGCTCTTGCTTCTACTGCGGCAGCCGCGCTTTTTGTCGCAGGCATGACGTCCTTGACATTTTCTCGCATTGCGGATGCGACACCCCAATTTGCCAAGGATACGGGAAAGGATTGTGCGGCGTGCCATGTAAGTGCAACCGGCGGCGGAAAGCTCACTGATTTTGGAGAAAAATTCAAAGCGAACGGGAATAAGTTGCCTTGACGTCAAGACAGTGGGCACGGAAGCCGCGAAGGGCCCCGAACGTAGCCGTGAATACGCAATCACGAGCTGACAAAATGTCCGAGCGGCGTCAGTTGACGCGCGATGGGCAGAGGCGATCCTAAAGGTCCGCTTAGTAGAAAATTGGGCGGCGACGGCGACTGGCCGCACTTGGCCGATTGTTGACCGACATGACCGTATCTCTGCTCTCGACCCGTTGCTGTCCGCCGAATTTCCAGAATGCTGCCTGTCAACCAGAGTGAAGCTGACGTTTGCACCATCATCGGTCCGACGTGCTCACATCCGATCTGATAGTGAAATTTGAAATGGAGAGACTCTGCGGCGGAGGCGCGTACCTCACGCGGGCGGAGCAGCTTCGCGCCGACCTCCGACGATCCCGGCTTCCCGTCGCTGCGGGCACGCCGCGCGCTTCAGGAGAAGCGGGGAACCTCGCCGGGCGCCGGCGTATAGGGATAGCTGCCCCGCTCGAGGACCGCCTTGGCGCCGCCGAGCTCTGCAATGCGACGCTCCTGGTCGCGGAATGCCCGTTCGGAAACCTCGGCCGGGTCGCAGATCTCGCGCAGCCGCTTCTCTCCCTCCGCGATGATCGCTTCGTGGCCCGGCTCGAGAACAAGATCCCGCGTCTCCAGCGGATCGCTCTCGAGATCGAAGAACTGGGGCCGGTAGCCCTCGTAGTGGACGTATTTGTACCGCCCGAAGCGCACCATGTACATCCCGGTCAGCGAGCCCACGGCGTGGTACTCGCTGAACACGCTGCGCTCGGCATCATCACGCTCGAGTAGAGTCAGGAGCGAAGTGCCGGGGCGCCCCTCGTCGTCCGGCGTCGAATGCTCGCCGACAGCCTCGATGATCGTGGGATATGCATCGATCAGCGAGACTGGAGTGCGGACGCGCCGTCCGGCCGGAATTCCCGGTCCACTCAAGATGAGCGGCACACCGACGGCCTCCTCGTACATATTCGACTTGCCCCAGAAAGTTCGCGTGCCGAGATTGTCTCCGTGGTCGCTCGTATAGATGACCACCGTGTCCTCGCCGAGGCCGGTCTCGCGAAGCGCCCTCAATATCCGGCCGATATTGTCGTCGAGGAATGAGACCATGCCGTAATAGGCAGCAATCGCGACACGGACGTGCTCGTCGTCACGGAAGTGATCCTCGTAGTTCTGCACTTCGCGCAGCTTTCGCAGCACCGGATGGTCGGGAAATTCACCGGGTGCGCGCAGCCGCGGCAGCGGCAGCTTGGCGCGATCATAGAGGTTGAAGAACTCAGGCGGGGCCACCAGCGGGAAATGAGGACAGACCAGGGAGACGAACAGGCACCACGGCTTCGGGGGCCTCCTTCCCACGACGGTCCGGAGCCAGGCAATCGCCTCGTCGCGTATGTCGCGGTCGTAGCGAAGATAGGTCGAATCGCCCGCTCCGGCATCCCCGGCGAGCTGGCGCGTGCTCTCGCGGCGCGGGGGCGGTCGCCGCAGCATGCCTTGAACGTCTCCCTCACCGTTCAGAACGTGCAGGGGAAGGATCTCGTTGTCGAAGCCGTTGGGGTCTTCGCTGGCGCGATAATGCAGTTTGCCGATCGAATCGCACGCGTGACCGGTGTCGTGCAGCCGATGTCCCCAGGACCGAGGCGTGCCGTGGTAGGGGAACGCATTGTCCCAGTAGCCGATCGTGTGAACGTAGCGACCCGTCGCAAAGCTCGCCCGGCTCGGTACGCAGATGGGGCAATTGCAGTAGGCATTCTCGAACAACGTGCCACCGCTTGCCAGCGCGTCGAGGTTCGGAGAGCGCACGACAGGATTGCCGTAGGCGCCGACGACGCGGCGGCTGTGCTCGTCGGACATGATGAAAAGTACGTTGCGTCCTCTCATGTTCATCATCGATTCCGTTCTTCATTGATTCGAAAGTCGTCGCCGGCGTCCGCGAGGCGATCCGGCTCCCCGGGAATGATCACGCAGTCCTCGACGGGAACGGTGAGGACGACCTCGCTGCCGACGTCGCGGAAAACGCGCCGCTCCCCTTGCACACGAAGGGTGAGCCCGTCTCCGACATCTACGATATAGTCGATGATGTTGCCGAGGAACGTCGCGTCCACGACCGTTCCCTTGAGCCGGTTCTCGCCGGCCGCCGCGCCGCCAGACGGGGCGGCGAAGGAGAAGGCTTCCGGTCGAATCGCCACGGTGGCCGCAGCACCGATGGTGCCGGCTGCAGCAGTTGTGGCGATTCGATTTTCGCCAACGCCGACGACCGCGGTTGTGCCGTTGCGGCCGAGCACGGTTCCGGCCAGCTTGTTGACGAGACCCATGAAATCGGCGACGAACATGTTCGCCGGCCGCTCGTAGATCTGGCGGGGCGCCCCCACCTGCTGCACCCTTCCACGGTGGAAGACGACGATCCGGTCCGACATCGCCATCGCCTCCGACTGGTCGTGCGTCACGTATATGAACGTTATGCCGGTGCGGCGCTGCAGCGCCTTGAGCTCCGAGCGCATGCGTTCGCGCAGCTTGGCGTCCAGATTGGACAATGGTTCGTCGAGGAGAAGGATCGACGGCTCGACCACGAGCGAGCGGGCAAGCGCGACACGCTGCTGCTGGCCGCCACTGAGCTGCGTCGGATGCCGGTCCTCGAGGCCCTCGAGCCCAACCGCCGCGACGACCCGCTCGATGCGCACCTTGTGCTCGCGGCGATCGAAATCGGTGTAGCGCAGGCCGAAGGCGATGTTTTCCAGGACCGTCATGTGCGGCCACACCGCGTAGTTTTGAAACACCATCCCCATCCGCCGTCGCTCCGGAGGCACGACGCGATCGGGTGAGGACAGAACTTCTCCGGCGACGGTGATCGTTCCGCCATCCGGGGCAAGGAAGCCGGCAAGAAGCCGCAAGGTGGTCGTCTTGCCGCAACCGGAGGGGCCGAGAAAGGTGACGAACTCCTTCTCCGCGATGGCGATATCGACATCGCTGATCGCGCGTAGGCCGTCGTAGCCTTTGGTCAGCTTCTCGATTTCTATGAGCGTCACGCGGTTATCCCCTGAACCACCGAGGCGTCGACGGCGCCGCGATCTGGCTGCTACGGGAGAGCCAGTTGAGCGGCAGGCTGACCAGCAGCGTCACCGCGATCGTAAACACGGCGAGTGCTGCGACGACCTCGAACTGCCCGAGATCATTGAGGCGAAAGAGGGCGACGGCGATCGTCTCGGTTCCTCCGGAGTAAAGCAGAATGGTCGCGCTCAACTCGCTGAGCGCGGGAATGAAGACGAGCAGGAAGGCGACCGCCAGGCCGGGGCGCGCGATGGGCAGGAGAATGCGCCACAGGGTCGCGAGCTGCGACGCTCCGGCAATTCGGGCAGCTTCTTCGAGCGAGGCGTCGATCTGTCGCAGCGTCGCATTGGCGCTGCGCGTGGCGAGAGGCACGAACCTCGCGACGTAGGCAACGAGCAGGATCCAGATCGTTCCGTAGATTGCAAACGGCGGGCGAATGAAGGCAAGGAGCACGCCGACGGCCATCACGGTGCCCGGCAGGCCAAGCGGGAGAATGGCAAGATAGTCGAGCAGCCGTCGGCCCTTTGCCCGCGTGCGCAGGTCGACATAGGCGACCGCTGCACCGACGATGACGGCGCACGCGCTTGCACCCGCCGCGAGGCGAAAGCTGTTGAGGATGCCGCGCACGGCGATTTGGTTGTTGAACAACGCCTCGTTGAAATTCCGGAGCGTGAGGTTCGCGATCGAGAGCCCGTCGACCCAGCTGCGGCTGAACGCGGCGACCGCGAGAACGACGACGGGCGCGATCGAGCTTAGGAAGACGACGCAGAGGCAGAAACCAGCGAGCGGCCACTTCCATCTGCCGAGGCGGATCGTCTCGACGCGCACGCCGCGGCCGCCGACTGTGGCGTAGGAGCGACGATCGAGATAACCACGCTGGAGCAGGAGGCCGCAGGCGGTGAGGACGACAAGGGTCAGCGAAAGCGCGGACGCTTCCGACCAGCGTGGCGGATAGCTTCCGATTACGCCGTAGATGCGCGTCGGCAGAAAGGTGATCTGGGCCGGAAGGCCGAGAAACGCCTGCGGCCCGAACAGCGCCATCGAGTCCACCGCGGACAGCAGTGCGCCACCCGTGATCGCCGGGGCTACCTGGGCCAGATTGACCTTGAGAAACACCGCCCAGCGGCTGGCGCCGAGAAGGCTCGCAGCCTCCTCGTAGGATGCGTCGACCGACTGCAGGGCGGTGTAGGTCATGAAATAGCTGAAGGCGAAGACGTGGATCCCGATGACGAAGATCACGCCGCCCATGCTGAAGATGTCGATCGGCCCTCGCGCAGCTCCGGTCACCGCCTGCAACGCGCGGTTGAAATAGCCCGCATCCGGACCAAGAAGAATGATGTACGCGATGGCCGTCAAATAGGGCGGCACGATGTACGCCACGGCGACGAGCGCGTGGACCAGGCGGCGGAGCGGAGCGTCGGAGCGCGCCGCCGCCCAGGCCAGCGGCGCACCCAGCACGACGCTGAGTGCCCCGGCGCCCACGGCGAGGATCAGCGTGTTGACCAGCGGAACGAAGTTCTGTTTCCGCGTGTACACACGGATCAGGTGCCCGAGCTGGAAATCGTCCGGTATTCCGAAGGCCGACATCAGCAGCCACAGGAGCGGATAGGCGACGATAAGGAGCAGCAACCCGATCGCGAGGCCGAACGGGAGCATGCTCGGGTCGAAACGGCGGTGGAGACTACCCCGCGTCGCCAGTGGCGACGTCACAAGCGCCGCCTTTCGGAGGTGACCCGCGTCACCGATCTCTGGATCACACCCCCCATTCCCCGCCAAAGACGTCAGTCATCCGCTGCAGGATGTCGGGGCGCCGCTTCTGGTAGGCCGCGTAGTCGAGCGTGAGCAGCTTGATCTGCGCCAGCGGCGGGCTGCCTGCCGGCGGCGCGACGTCGGTGCGGCTCGAATATTTGCCGCCCTTGACGAGAAGTTCCTGCGCTTCTTTGCCCATCCAGTACTCGTGGAAGAGAAAGGCCGCGTGCGGGCTCGCGGAGCCCTTGATGAGGCCGACCGCGCCGGGCTCGGTTGGTACGCCCTCGGGCGGATAGACGTAGGCGGTGGGTTTGCCTTCCTTCTTGGAACGCCAGGCGATGTTGTCGTTGGTCGCGAAGGCCGCCCCGCGCTCGCCGCTTTCGAGGAGCTGGGTGACAAGCTGGGGGGTGGCCACCCGGATCGGACGATTCGCGGCAAGCGACTCGAGCAGTCCCCAGCCGAGATGCTGTGCCATGGTGTACAGGCGCGGCGCACCGTCGCCGTTGGCGCTGCTGAAGTAGACAAGCCGACCCTTCATCGCCGGGTCGGTCAGGTCCTTCCAGGTCTTCGGCGCCTTGTTGCCACCGAACTCGTTCACGTTGTACTGGATCACGCCCTGAGTAAGGCGATCGGCCATCCACGTCCCGTCCGGATCGCGCAGTTCCGGTGCGATCACCGAGGCAGCCGCAGACTGCTTGGGCAACAGCAGCCCTTTTTCCTTCATGAGCAGGAGCGCAGCGAGATCCGACGCATCGACCATGTCGGCACGGATGCGGCCGGCGTCCGCTTCCGCCAGGACCTTCGAGGTCACATCGGCCGAACCGCCGCGAAAGTATTCCACCGCTATCCCGTATTTCTGCTTGAACGGGCCGATGATCGCGTCGACGATCTTGGTATCGAGGCTCGTGTACAGCGTGAGCCGACCCTCCGCCTTCGCCTTCTCGATGTCGATCTTCGACGCCATCGTCGGCCCCGCTTCGGCCGTCCATGCCCTACGGCTCGCGACCACGATCGACATTGCGGCGAGCCCCTTCAGAACTGCGCGGCGCTGTTGCTTCCCCATCGCTTCTCCTCCTTGGCCGGACGCATTGCGAGCTGTCTGCTGCTCGCGCAACCACTTTGACAGCTTCCCCAAATGCTGGCAAGCATGAGAAGATGAGCGATTACCAATGGTTATCATATGCTCGATTCCCGCACGCTGGACTACTTCCTGACCGCCGTCGCGCAACGGTCTCTCAGGGCCGCCGCGCAGCAGCTCGGTGTTACGCAGCCGGCGCTCACCAAGGCGATCCGCAGGCTCGAGGACGCGTACGGCGTCCCGCTCTTCGACCGCGGGGCACGCGGCGTCACTCCGACGGCGTATGGAAGCGCGCTGCTGCGACACGCCAGGGACGTGAAGGCCGCGCTCGGTGCGGCCTGGGAGGAGATCGAGGCGCTGCGCACGGGCAGCGCGGGGCTCGTCAAGGTGGGGGCCGGCCCCTCGTGGCAGGATGCCGTGCTTCCCGAGGCCATCGCCGAACTGCGCACGGAGCACCCGAGGATTCGCGTGCACGTTACCGGTGGCGGGGACGACCAGCTCAAGGAGCAGCTGAAGAGCGGTGCGCTCGATCTTGTCCTTGCGGCGGTGCCGGAGACCCCGCGGCTCGAGCCGGAACTCGCCTGGCGGCCGCTGCTCGCGGACGAGTACTGCGTGATCGCGGATGTCGGCCATCCGCTGCGCAAGCGGAAGGCCGTGCACCCGGAGGACCTGGTCGCCTACCCGTGGATCCTGCCGTCGGCGTCGACCAACATGGTCAGCCGCCTGCACCATCTGTTGCGGGCCGCCGGGGTTCCGGTGCCCATCCCCGCGGTCGAGACAGATGTCATCCCACTGAAACTCGCCCTCATGCGCGATAGCGACTATCTCAGCTACCATGCGGCCGCCCATCTCGCCAGCACGGGCTCCGGCCGCATTCAGCCGCTCGACGTGCCGGGAACGCGCGCCGTTCGCCACGCCGGCCTAATCACCCGACGCGGCATCGAGCTCGGCCCCGCGGCGAATGCTCTGGTCGCCCTGCTGGAACGCCGTTGCGCCGCAAAGTGAGGCGGGTGCGGACACGCGTCGTCGGGAGCGGTGTGGCGCTTCGTGACTGGCCCGTGTCGGCGGGAAACTGACTTGATCACGGGTTGCTGCGGGGCCAGGGTAGCCCCGGTGCGGGTGTTTCGCGAGCGTCAGCGAGTTCATGTCGCGTGACCAGGTCGTGCGGTTAGTTAAGTTGACTAAATACCGGGCGGCCGCGTGGGATCGCGGGTCGCCTCGTCAATGGCCGCTGACCGGAAATTTCGACGGCGACATCGGCCGCCAAGGTTATCGGCCACGTCGATTCGTGCATCCGCCGCGAGAATCCGCATGTCCGCCGCGAGTCTCTCGGTTCTCTCTGGCGCTTCGGTCCGCCACGCTCGGGCATTTCGGTCCCACGCTGACGTTGAAGAACCATTCGGCCCGCGTGGTGATGGGACGTTTTCCTGGTAAAGAGCCGATGGCGATGCTGCGTGGACCTATTGTGGCGAAGGGTAGCGGAGGCGTTCTTACTTGTCGCCGCTTTGCACGCGCCGCGCGAGGATCGCATCGTGCGCGAGCGAAATCAATCGCAGTCCCTTCGTGCATACGCTGTGCACATGCCGCTTCGCAGCCGATTGATATTAAAAGCGAATCATTCCGATCCATCATGGGCGCGACGCAAAATCGATGCGACATATTGTCCATTCGTTGGTAGTTCTTGACTTTCAGTCGGTTTTATCGCCTATGACCAGGCATTGCGCGCCATCACCTTTCGGTGCGTCAACGATCGCGACCTCGTTCCTCACGTGCCGCCACGGGAGTTGAGCCGATTCGAGGTCGCGCTGGCGAACCCGAACGCAAGCACCATCGGACAGTTCGCCGTGTCGCTGATCCAGCAGGAGATCACGCCGGATCGCTACGAGCACGTAGGTCAGTTGCGCCTGTTGCTTGGCGGAGGCGCGATCAGCGACAGGCCGGAGGACGAGGCGGCGCGCGAACCGGCGTTCCTGGCGCGCCCCCGAACGGCGCGCAGCTTTTTTTTCGAGTTGCCTGCGTTCTTTGTCGAGTCGCCGGCATTGATCAAGGATCATGCGCCGATCAATTTCGTCACGCACGATGGCTATGTCGAAAGGATCGAGGCACTCCCTTGAGATGCCCGCTTGGCTTGCCGGCGCCGGGCGTGACTTTCGCGGGTTGAGTCGCTAAGCTACCCCTTCACTGCTCCATCGCCGCGGGGTGCCGCACAGCCAAGGGGGAGAGTCGATGGCACTCGAGGTCGGAAAGCTCTCGCTCTGGGACACGCTGCGCTTCCAATGCCGCGTGAGCGTGCCTGCATTCCTGTGGGGTCTGGCCGCGCCCAACCGAATCCTCGTCGGCTTGCTGGTCCGGTGGAACGCGGGGGAAGCCACCAATCGTTTTCTTTCGGGGCTCCGGCAAAAGTATCGCTCCAGCTACCTTCGCCTGTGGTTTCCCTTCAGCGCGACACTCCTGGTCATGGACCCGCAGGGCATGGACGCGGTAATGGCCTCCGCCGACAATGCTGCGGACCCCGACCTAAAAAAGCGCACGCTGTCGCAGTTCGTCCCGGACTCCTTGGTCATTTCGTGCGACCCGGAATGGTCGGTGCGCCGCGCGTTCAACGTGAGCGTTCTGCAATTCGGCGAACGGTTGCATCCTCATGCGGACGCCTTCACGCAGGTGATCACGGCCGAAGTCGCGCGATTCGCGAAAGAGCGTGGCCCCGAATTGCGGTGGGAAGATTTCGAGGCCCTCGCCGAGCGAATCTCTCACCAGGTCCTGCTCGGGGAGGGTTGCGTGGACCCCGAGATGACTGCGCAACTCGCGCAAGTCGTAAAGCGGAGCAACTGTTATTTGCTGCCGCGGGCAAGCGCTGCGTTTGCCGCGTTTTATGCACGTCTCGAAGGCTACCTCGCCCGGCACGGCGCCGAGGCGAAAGGCGATGCGGCCTCCACTCGCTGCTTGATGGCCGACAGCGCGACGTTGCTTGCGAGCCATCCCCCGACGCCGGTGACCAGCGCGTCGACGCAGATCGCCTTCTGGTTCTTCGTGATCAAGGACGCGCTGGAGATCAACTTGGCCAAGACCCTCGCCCTGCTCGCCTCGCATCCGGACGTGTACGACCGGGTGCAACGCGAGATCGACGCCATGCAAGCACCCGCCGCGCGGGCGATCGACGGACTGGATTACCTCGAAGGCTGCATCGCCGAAGGGCTGCGCCTCTGGACGCCCGTGCCGATCCTCCTGCGCCGTGTCCGCAGGTCGTTCCCGGTGGTTGACGGGGTCACCGTCAACGAAGGAGAGAAGGTCCTGATTCATGCCGGGTTCTATCATCGCGACGTCGAGTACTTCGGCAACGACGCCAACCGGTTTGCGCCCAGGCAGGGCTCCGCGGATCCCTCGCCGCGCCTTTACTTCTTCAGCGGCGGGCGCCAATCGTGCGCCGGCCAGTTCGTGGCGCGATTTCTCCTGAAGGCGACGATGGCCTCGTTGCTGAAAGCTGCCCGTTTCGAGTTGGTGGGGCCGCGGACTGGCACGGATCCTGTGCCGTACCTCTATGACCACTTCAAGATCCGGCTGCGCATACATCCTCAGCCGTAAGGCGTTGCACGCCGCGGCGACCGGAAGCGCATCGTCGCTGGCGATCATTGCCGGCGAAGGCCTTCGCTCGTGGATCGCGTGAGCGACAAGCTCACGCTGGAGCGGCGGCAGCTCACCGTGATGATGTGCGACATGGTAGGCTCGACCGCGCTCTCCGTGCAGCTCGATGCGGAACAGTTGACCGAGCTGGTCCAGGCGTATCGCAAGCGATGCGGGGCCATCATCAAGCGCCATGGTGGAACCGTCGCGCACTACGTGGGCGACGGCATCCTCGCGTACTTCGGCTACCCGCGCGCGCACGAAGACGACGCCGAGCGGGCCTTGCGGGCGGCGCTCGACATCGTCGCGGGGTCGGCGCAGCTGTCAGCGGAGGGGCTGGATTCCCAGGTCCACATCGGCATTGCCACCGGCGTGGTCGTGGTGGGCGACATGTCGGGCAGCGCGCGGCTGCCCACGGGGGATCCGAGCTATGGGGGAAGTGTCGAAGAAATTTCGGCAATGGGTGCCGCGCCGAATCTGGCGGCTCGCCTGCAAGGACTTGGCGAACCGGGAATGGTGGTGGTCTCGGACCAGACCCGCCGCTTGACCGGCGGCATTTTCGAATACGCTGATATGGGCCGCCACAACCTGAGGGGCTTTGGCGAACCCGTCCAGGCGTGGCGCGTCGTGGGCGAGAGCAACGTGCAGAGCCGCTTCCAGGCGCTGCGCGCATCGGTCCTGACGCCGCTCGTGGACCGGGTGACCGAGTTGCGGCACCTCAGCGAGATCTGGGAGGACGTGCGGAAAGGCCAAGGCCGGGCCGTGCTTTTGTCGAGCGAACCCGGGGTCGGCAAGTCCCGCCTCACCGAGGAGGTCGCCACGCACGTCGTCGGCGGCCAGTGCCTGCGCCTCTGGTACTACTGCTCGTCGCACTTGCAGAGCACTCCCCTTGCACCGGTCATTCGCCAGGTCTCGCTTGCCGCGGGCTTTGCGGACGGCGACGACGCCGATCGCAAGTTGCGCAAACTCGGGGTTCTCGTTCGCCGGACGGCGGATGATCCGGCGGAAACCGTGCCGTTGCTGGCAAGCCTGCTGTCAATCCGCTACGAAGGACGATACCCCGCGCTGCAGATGTCGGTGCAGCGGCAAAAGCATCGGTTGTTCCAGGTGCTCATGCATCTGCTGGAAGTCTTCGCTGCGCGGCGCCCCGTGCTGGTGGTGGTGGAAGACCTGCATTGGATCGATCCCTCGACGGACGAACTGATCGGTGCGCTCATTGATCGCCTGAAGAAGTTGCCCGTCTTCGCGCTGTTGACCGCCCGGCCCGAATTCCAATCGCATTGGGATGACAAGACTCAGCTCGTGCACCTGCCCCTCGTTCCGCTGGAGCGAAACGACTCGATCGCCATGATCGAAGTCTTGTGCGCCAACCGGGACATCCCGGAACCCACGATCCGTCAGATCGCGGACAAGACCGACGGCCTGCCGCTGTTCATCGAGGATCTCACGCGGGACATGCTCGATCTTGCCGAGTTGCAGCGTGTCGACGGTGCGGTTTCCCGGCAGGAGCGGCGCCAGGAGTTTGTCATCCCCGCGACGCTGACCGACGCGCTCATGGCGCGCCTTGACCGATTGGGGGACGCGCGCCGAGTGGCGCAAATCGGAGCGGTCATCGGTAGGGAGTTCGCGTATGAACTTCTCTCCAAGTTGACCGACATTCCCGGCGAGGTCCTGAAGGAGGAGCTCTACCGGCTCGTCGAGTCGGGGTTGTTGCTGCGCAGCCGCTCGGCGGACGTATTGGTCTACGGATTCAAGCACGCGCTAGTTCGCGATGCGGCGTATTCCAGCTTGTTGAAGAAGGAACAGTCGGCGCTGCACGGGCGCATTGCGGGAATCCTGGTCGACGAGTTTCCCGAGACGGCAAACGAGCAGCCCGAACTCCTGGCCAACCATTTTGAGGCGGCCGGCGACACCGAGCACGCGGTGCGGTATCTCGTCAAGGCGGCGGAACTTTCGGCGAAACGCTCCGGATTCGTCGAAGCGATCACGCACCTGGAAAGAGGGCTCTACCTCCTCGAAGCGCAGCCAGGGTCCGCGTCGAGAATGCGGCAGGAGCTGCTGCTGTACATCGCCCTCGGGGACATCAACGCCGAATTCCGAGGGTTCTCCGCCGCCGAATGCGGCGATGCGTACATGAAGGCGCATGGGCTGTGCCGGGCGCTCGGCGACGCGCCTGAGATCTTCGCCGTGCTGTCGCGCCTGGGTTCATTTCACATCACCCGCGCCGAGTTCAAGGAATGCCGCGAAGCCGGCGAAGAATGTCTGGCGCGGGCGGCGGGACAGGCATCGAGTTCGCCGTTCGTGATGGGGCATCGAATGATTGGAGCGATGTCGTTTCTCACCGGCGATTTCACGACGGCCCGGCGACACCTCGAGCAGGCGCGCGTCCTCTACGAGCAGGATGAAGCGTCGGACCGGAGCAAGCAGCTCGCCGATGTCCAGGATCAGAAGTCGTCGGTGCTGTGTTACCTGTCCCTGACGCTCTCCATGATGGGTCACCTGGAGAGCGGATTGCGGGCCGCGGAAGAGGGTTTTCGTCATTCGCAGGCGCTGGGCGATCCGCACACGGTGAATATGTCCTTGTGCTTCCTGGCGAGCGCTCACCACGTCCAAGCGGATTCGCAACAGGCGCTGAAACGGGCCACCGAATCCCTCGACATGGCACGGGAACAACGATTCGCTACCTGGATTGGCATCTCGCAGATGATCCGCGGTGCATCGCTGGTCCGCGGCGGCAGCTGTGCGGAGGGCCTTCACGAGATACAGGCGGGCATGAACGCGCACCGGGAAATGGCGGCGCGTGCCTATCAGACCTTCGGCATATCGCTGCTGGTCAACGGACTGATCGTCGACGGCCGCCTGGATGAAGCGCTGGGCGCGCTCGCCCAGGCGCTCGCGATCAGCGAGATGACGGGCGAGCGCTTCTACCTTGCCGAGTTGCTGCGCCTCAAGGGCATGATCTTCGCGAAGAAAGGCGACCTTGCCGCGGCCGAGGACTGGTTAAGCCAGTCCATCGACCTGGCGCGGCAGCAGCAGGCGAAGCTCTGGGAACTGCGAAGTGCGACGGATCTTTGCGAGCTCCTCGACCCGCTCGCGAGGGACGCGACGCTACGTGGCACGCTCGCGTCGGCGTACCAGTGGTTCGAAGAGGGGGTCGGCGCCTACGATGTGCGGCGTGCACGATCCCTGCTCACCGGCACGGTCAAACATGGCGCTGCATAATCACGTCAAAGCGGACGTTGCGAAAAGAGCGCGTAACCTTCCGGCCCAGTTCAGGGCAGAAATCCGGCAACACGCTCGACGAACCAGAACGCGGCGAGCGTGCCGATCACGCAGGTCGCGACGGATTGAGCCTGGCGCGATAAGGCGTCAGGGTCCGGAATTCGCCGTGCCACGGCCAACAGGGCGAGCACCGCGGCGATAAAAATGAGCTGGCCGATCTCGACACCGACATTGAATGTGAACAACGCAAGTGGAATATCACGGCGCGGCAGGCCGATTTCGGACAGTGCGCCGGCGAAACCGAAGCCGTGCAGTAGGCCGAACGAGAACGCCACCAACCAAGGCCATCGCGCGGTGAGGCTGGGTTGGCTCCCACGAGCTCGCATGATCTCGCAGGCCAACAGGAGAATGCTCAGCGCAATAGTGACCTCGACCGGCGGCCCCGGCACCCGCACGAGCCCGAGCGTCGCGAGCGCAAGCGTGATCGAGTGTGCGACCGTGAAGGCGGTTATCGTCGCAAGGAGAACGCGCAAGTTCGGCACGATCAGAATGAGCGCAAGTACAAAGAGCAGATGGTCATAGCCAAGCAGGATGTGCTCAATGCCGTGCACGAGGTACGCGCCGGCGACGGCGAAAGATCCGCGGGCCGGGACCATCTCCAACCAAGGCCGCGAGGGATGAACGAGCGTGGTTGAGCGCGCGCCATCGCGTGCCTGTACGCGTACGAGCACGTCGGTGATGGTCGCTTGCAGCCCAACGAACTCGATGCGCCTGCCGCCAAGGCCGCCCGGCACAACGATGATTCGCGGGACCGATCAATATT